>NZ_JBLXCL010000001.1:0-1887135 GCF_048264985.1 Pelagibacterium sp. | reverse complement strand
AGATGGTGATGCCTGGTGACAATGTGGAAATGAACGTGGAACTGATCGTTCCGATCGCGATGGAAGAGAAGCTCCGCTTCGCCATCCGTGAAGGCGGCCGTACTGTCGGCGCCGGCGTCGTCTCCAAAATCGTCGCTTAACGAGCCAATTGAGAGCGCGGTGCGCGAATGGCGCGCGCCGCGGTCCTTTTTTCGGGATAGAACACAATGAACGGTCAGAATATTCGCATCCGGCTCAAGGCGTTCGACCATCGCGTGCTCGACAATTCGACCCGCGAGATCGTCAACACGGCCAAGCGCACAGGCGCGCAGGTTCGCGGACCCATTCCGCTGCCGACGCGAATTGACAAGTACACCGTCAACCGGTCGCCACACGTCGACAAGAAGAGCCGCGAGCAGTTCGAAATCCGGACTCACAAGCGTCTTCTGGACATCGTGGATCCGACACCACAGACGGTGGATGCACTGATGAAGCTCGATCTCGCCGCCGGTGTCGACGTCGAAATCAAGCTCTAAGCTAAGCGTTTAGACGCGACTTTCGTTTTAGTGGGTCCTCTTGGGAAACAATGACCCGGAAAGCCGCAAAATAAAGAGAAGGTAACAACCGATGCGTTCTGGATTGATCGCACAGAAGCTGGGAATGACCCGCATCTTCACTGATGACGGCGCTCATGTTCCCGTTACCGTTCTGGCGCTGCAAGGCTGCCAGGTGGTGGGCCAGCGGACGCAGGACAAGGACGGCTATGTTGCGCTGCAGCTCGGCGCAGGCTCGGTCAAAGTCAAGAATGTCAGCAAGGCCGAGCGCGGGCACTATGCCGCAGCCAAGGTCGAACCCAAGCGTAAGGTCGTCGAGTTCCGCGTGAGCGAAGACAATCTTATCGACGTGGGTGCTGAACTTCAGGCAGACCACTTCATCGAGGGGCAGCTCGTGGACGTCACGGGTACTTCGATTGGTAAGGGCTTTGCTGGTGCAATGAAGCGCCACAATTTCGGCGGCCTGCGTGCATCGCACGGCGTTTCGGTTTCGCACCGTTCGCATGGTTCGACCGGTCAGAACCAAGACCCTGGTAAGGTGTTCAAGGGCAAAAAGATGGCTGGGCACATGGGTGCTGAGCGCGTCACGACCCAGAACGTCAAGGTCGTCAAGACCGATGTCGAGCGTGGCCTGATTATGGTTCAGGGTTCGGTTCCGGGTTCCAAGGGTGGCTGGATCCAGATCCGCGACGCCGTCAAGAAGCCGCGTCCGGAAGGCGTTGCGTTGCCTGGTTCGTTCAAGGCCGCAGCCAATGGGGAGAGTGCATAATGGAACTCCAGGTCACAACCCTCGAGGGTAAGTCGGCCGGCAAGGTCACTCTCGACGAAACCGTATTCGGTCTCGAGCCTCGCGCCGATCTGATCCAGCGCATGGTGCGTTATCAGCTTCTCAAGCGCATGTCTGGTACGCACGACGTCAAGAATCGTGCAGAAGTCTCCCAGACGGGCAAGAAGTTCGGTCGGCAAAAAGGCGGCGGCGGTGCACGTCACGGTTCGCGCCGGTCCAACATCTTCCGTGGTGGTGGCCGTGCTTTCGGTCCGACGCCGCGCAGCCACGCGATCGAGCTTCCCAAGAAAGTTCGCGCGCTTGCTCTAAAGCATGCACTTTCTGCCAAGGCCAAGTCTGGCGATCTCGTGATTATCGAGAATGCCGTTGCTGACGCCCCCAAGACTGGCGCGCTGCGTCAGATCTTCGGCAAGCTCGGTTTTTCCAATGCGCTGATTATCGGCGGCACTGAACTGGATACAAATTTCGCGCTTGCCGCGCGTAATATTCCCCAGATCGACGTGCTTCCGGCCCAGGGCATCAACGTTTACGACATTCTGCGTCGTGAGAAACTCGTTCTTACCAAGGACGCTCTCGCTGCGCTGGAGGGCCGGTTCCAATGAGCGCGCTCAAGCACTACGACATCATCCGCAATCCGGTCGTGACTGAAAAGTCCACCATGGCTTCGGAAAACGGTCAGGTCGTGTTCGATGTAGCCATCGACGCAACCAAGCCGGAGATCAAGGCCGCCGTTGAGGCGCTCTTTGAAGTCAAGGTTAAGGCCGTCAACACGATCGTCCGCAAGGGCAAGGTCAAGCGGTTCCGCAACATGCTTGGCACCCGCAAGGACGTCAAGAAGGCCGTCGTTACCCTCGTTGACGGTCAGACCATCGATATCTCGACCGGTCTGTAAGAAGGCGAGAAGGAAGAGTTCAAATGGCTTTGAAACAATATAATCCCACCTCGCCGGGCCGTCGCCAGCTTGTCGGCATCAACCGGTCCGAGCTCTGGAAGGGCGGTCCGGTCAAGAAGTTGACTGAAGGTCTTTCCAAGTCTGGTGGTCGCAACAACAATGGTCGCATCACCTCGTTTGCACGGGGCGGCGGACACAAGCGCAGCTATCGTGTCGTCGATTTCAAGCGCACGAAGTTTGACGTCCAGGGTACAGTTGAGCGTCTTGAATACGATCCCAACCGGACCGCGTTCATTGCTCTGGTGACCTATGACGATGGTGAGCAGGCATATATCCTGGCCCCGCAGCGTCTAGCTGCTGGAGACAAGATTATCTCGTCACTGAACGCAGTGGACGTTAAGCCCGGCAATACCATGCCGCTTGAGCGTATGCCGGTTGGCACTATCGTTCATAACATCGAGATGAAGCCCAAAAAGGGTGGCCAGATGGCTCGCTCTGCTGGTGCTTATGCTCAGTATGTGGGGCGCGATGCTGGTTGGGCGATCCTTCGCCTGGGCTCTGGCGAACAGCGCCTCGTGCATGGTTCTTGCCTCGCGACAGTGGGTTCGGTTTCCAATCCGGATCACTCAAACACCTCGATCGGTAAGGCCGGCCGCAGCCGTTGGTTGGGCAAGCGTCCGAACGTTCGCGGCGTCGCTATGAACCCTGTCGATCACCCACATGGTGGTGGTGAAGGCCGTACCTCGGGTGGCCGTCATCCGGTTACTCCGTGGGGCAAGCCGACCAAGGGCAAGCGCACCCGCACCAACAAGGCGACGGACAAGTTTATCGTCCGCTCGCGGCACCTCAAGAAGGGCAGGTAAGACATGGCACGTTCCGTCTGGAAAGGCCCGTTTGTCGACGGGTATCTGCTGAAGAAGGCAGACAAGGTCCGGGAATCGGGCCGCAACGAAGTCATCAAGATCTGGAGCCGTCGCTCTACGATCCTGCCGCAGTTCGTTGGCCTCACCTTCGGCGTCTACAACGGCCAGAAGCATATCCCGGTGAATGTCTCCGAGGATATGATCGGCCACAAGTTCGGTGAGTTTTCGCCCACGCGCACCTATTACGGGCACGCGGCCGACAAGAAGGCGAAGAGGAAGTAACGATGGGCAAGGAAAAGCGTGAACGCGCGCTCAAGGACACTGAGGCGAAAGCCGTCCTTCGCATGGTGCGCACGAGCCCCCAGAAGCTCAACCTGGTTGCCGCACAGATCCGTGGCAAGAAGGTCGATAAAGCTCTGGCCGAACTGGAATTCTCGCGGAAGCGGATTTCGCTCTCGGTCAAGAAGACCCTTGAGAGCGCCATCGCGAACGCCGAAAACAACCATGGTCTGGATACGGACTCGCTGGTGGTCTCGGAAGCCTTTGTTGGCAAGGCCATGGTGATGAAGCGGTTCCATGCACGTGCCCGCGGTCGCGGCGCTCGCATCGAAAAGCCGTTCTCGCACCTGACCATCGTCGTCCGTGAAGTCGAGGAGGCCGTCTGATGGGCCAGAAAGTTAATCCGATCGGGCTTCGCCTCGGCATCAACCGCACCTGGGACTCCCGTTGGTACGCCAACAAGGGCGAATATGGTTCGCTCTTGCAGGAAGATCTCAAGATCCGCGAGATGCTCGAGAAAGAGCTCAAGCAAGCTGCAGTTTCCAAGATCGTTATCGAACGCCCGCACCGTAAGTGTCGCATTTCGATCCACTCGGCTCGTCCGGGTATCGTGATCGGCAAAAAGGGTGCGGACATCGAGAAGATCCGCAGCAAGGTCAAGAAGTTCACCAACTCGGAAGTGCACATCAATATCGTTGAAGTGCGCAAGCCTGAGACTGACGCGACGCTGGTTGCACAGGGCATCGCCCAGCAGCTGGAACGTCGTGTTGCGTTTCGCCGTGCCATGAAGCGTGCTGTGCAGACGGCAATGCGTATGGGCGCTCAGGGTATCCGCGTCAACGTTGGTGGCCGTCTTGGTGGCGCTGATATCGCCCGGACCGAATGGTACCGTGAAGGCCGCGTGCCGCTTCACACCCTTCGTGCCGACGTCGACTATGGTGTTGCCGAAGCCGCGACCACCTATGGCATCATCGGTATCAAGGTCTGGATCTTCAAAGGCGAGATCATGGAACACGATCCGATGGCTCACGAGCGCCGCGCCACTGAAGGTGGTGATTCCGGCGGGCAGGGCCGCCGCGGTCCGGCTGCAAGCTGATAGGACTATAAAAAATGCTGCAACCGAAACGTACAAAGTTCCGTAAAGCCCATAAGGGCCGGATCCACGGCGCCGCCAAAGGCGGTACCGATCTGAATTTTGGCGAATATGGCTTGAAGGCTCAGGAACCTGAGCGTATAACCGCCCGCCAGATCGAGGCTGCACGTCGCGCGATGACTCGCTATATGAAGCGCGCTGGTCGTGTGTGGATTCGGGTGTTCCCGGATGTGCCCGTGTCGTCCAAGCCGACTGAAGTCCGTATGGGTAAAGGTAAGGGTGCTCCCGAATATTGGGCAGCCCGCGTCAAGCCCGGCCGGATCATGTTCGAAATTGACGGCGTAAGTGAAGAGATTGCGCGTGAAGCTCTGCGTCTGGCGGCCATGAAGTTGCCGATCAAGACGCGGTTCGTCAGCCGCATTGCAGATTAAGGACGTACAGCGATGGCAAAGCCGAGCGACGTTAGGGCAAAGACGGTCGACGAACTCAAGGATGAGCTCGTCAATCTGAAGAAAGAGCAGTTCAACCTGCGCTTCCAGCGCGCTACCCAGCAGCTGGAGAATACTTCTCAGGTACGCAAGGTCCGCCGCGATATCGCGCGCGTTCAGACCGTGCTTGCTGAGAAGTCAGCAGAAGCCAAGTAAGGAGCCACAGATGCCCAAGCGTATCCTGCAGGGGACAGTGGTCTCCGATACGAACGAGAAGACGGTTGTGGTCAGCGTTGAACGGCGCTTCACGCACCCGATCATGAAAAAGACCGTGCGCCGGTCCAAGAAGTATCACGCACACGACGAAGCCAATGTGGCTAAGGTCGGAGATATTGTGCAGATTCAGGAATGTGCGCCGATCTCCAAGAACAAGCGTTGGACGCTCGTTACTCCGGCGTAACGCAAGAGCTCATAAAGAGGTCTAGTGCCGTGCCGGTTACCGGACGCGGACCAGTAATTAAAGAAGGCAACCAGTCATGATTCAGATGCAGACGAACCTCGACGTCGCCGATAATTCGGGCGCTCGTCGTGTTATGTGCATCAAGGTGCTGGGCGGTTCGCATCGCAAGTATGCGTCTGTTGGCGACATCATTGTTGTGTCGGTCAAGGACGCCATCCCGCGCGGCCGCGTCAAGAAGGGCCAGGTTATGAAGGCTGTGGTGGTTCGCACCGCTTCCGACATACGCCGCCCCGATGGCACCGTGATCCGTTTTGACCGCAATGCGGCGGTGATCATCAACAACAATAAGGAACCGATCGGCACCCGTATCTTTGGCCCGGTTCCTCGTGAGCTGCGCGCGAAAAGTCACATGAAGATTATTTCGCTCGCGCCGGAGGTGCTGTAATGGCTGCCAAGATCAAAAAGGGTGACAAGGTCATCGTTCTGACTGGCAAGGACAAGGGCAAGACGGGGCAGGTGCTTCAGGTCATGCCGACCGATACCAAAGCCTTGGTACAGGGTATCAATCTGGTGCGTCGTCACCAGAAGCAGACCCAGAGCCAGGATGCGGGCATCATCACTAAAGAAGCCCCCATTCACCTGAGCAATATTGCTTTGGTCGATGCCAAGGAAAACAAGCCGACCCGTGTCGGCTTCAAGATCGAAGACGGCGTCAAGAAACGCGTCGCAAAGCGTTCTGGAGAAGTGATCGATGGCTGAGACTTATATTCCGCGCCTCCGTACACATTATGACGATGTCGTGCGTGCCGGTCTCACCGAGACCTTCAATTACGTCAACCCGATGCAGGTGCCCAAGCTTGAGAAGGTCGTTCTCAACATGGGTGTTGGCGAAGCTGTTGCCGATTCCAAGAAGGTAAAGGCGGCCCTTGCCGATCTCGAAAAGATCGCTGGGCAGAAGCCGATCGTGACCTATGCTCGCAAGTCGATTGCTGGCTTTAAGGTTCGTGAAGGCATGCCACTCGGCGTCAAGGTCACGCTCCGTCGTGCTCAGATGTACGAATTCGTCGACCGTCTGGTCAACGTCGCGCTGCCGCGCGTCCGAGATTTCCGCGGTTTGAACCCCAAGAGCTTCGATGGCCGCGGCAACTACGCAATGGGCATCAAGGAACATATCGTGTTCCCGGAGATCAACTATGACCAGATCGACCAGGTCTGGGGCATGGACGTGATCGTCTGCACCACGGCAAAGACCGATGATGAAGCGCGTGCGCTTCTCAAGGCTTTCAATTTCCCGTTCCGCCAGTAAGCGGATAACTGGAAAAGAGACGAAAGAGAGACTTAGATGGCTAAGACTAGCTCCATCGAGAAAAATAAGCGCCGCGCGAAGCTGGCCAAGCAGTATGCGCCTAAGCGCGCAGCGCTGAAGGCAAAGGCAAAGGACGCGTCGTTGAGCTTTGAAGAGCGCTTCGCTGCCCAGCTCAAACTGGCTGAATTGCCCCGCAATGCTTCCCCGGTTCGCATTCGCAACCGTTGCGAGGTTTCGGGTCGTCCGCGCGGTTACTATCGCAAGCTCAAGCTGAGCCGTATTGCGCTCCGCGAGCTAGGCTCGATGGGCATGATCCCTGGTTTGGTCAAGTCGAGCTGGTAAGGAAAGAACGAAGATGACTCTTACAGATCCTCTTGGCGATATGCTGACCCGCATCCGCAACGCGCAGATGCGTCGTCGTGATGTTGTCCGTACGCCTGCTTCGAGCCTTCGTGCTCATGTGCTCGACGTTCTCAAGGGCGAAGGCTACATTCGTGGCTATTCGGAAGAGACCAGTGAAAACGGTCTTCCCGAATTCTCCATTGAGCTGAAATACTCGGAAAACGAACCGGTTATCCGCGAGATCCAGCGCGTGTCCAAGCCGGGCCGTCGGGTTTACGCATCGGTCAAGAATATTCCGGTTGTTGGCAATGGTCTTGGTGTTTCGATCTTGTCCACCCCCAAGGGTGTGATGGCCGATCACAAGGCGCGTGCTGAAAATGTTGGCGGTGAGGTCCTCTGCCGCGTCTTCTAAGGCGCGACGAGGAGACCCCACCAACTAGACGAAAAGGCAATTAATATGTCGCGTATTGGCAAAAAGCCGGTAGGACCGGTCAGCGGCGTGACGGTCACACTGGACGGCCAGAAGGTTACTGCAAAGGGCTCGAAAGGTGAGCTCTCGGTGGTACTCGTTGATCTGGTTAAGCCGGAAATGACCGATGACGGCGTGGTTGTAACCCCCGTCGACGATAGCCGCGAGGCCCGTGCGGCCTGGGGCTTGTCCCGCTCGCTCGTTCAGAACATCGTGACTGGTGTATCGACAGGCTTTGAGCGCAAGCTCGCCATCACCGGCGTTGGTTATCGTGCCCAGATGCAGGGTTCTGATCTCAAGCTTTCTCTCGGCTTTTCCCATGAAGTTATCTTCAAGGCGCCGGACGGGATATCGCTTGCAGCGCCCACCCAGACGGAAATCGTCGTTACGGGTATTGACAAGCAACAGGTTGGCCAGGTCGCGGCTGACATTCGTGAGTTCCGTCCGCCGGAGCCCTACAAGGGCAAGGGCGTGCGCTATGCGGATGAGCATATCTACCGCAAAGAAGGCAAGAAGAAGTAAGGATTGGTCGAGATGGCTAAGCTTTCTGGTATCGAACGGCGCAAGGCGCGTGTTCGTCGGGCGCTCAAGGCCCGTGCCAACGGTCGTCCGCGCTTGTCGGTCTTCCGTTCGGAAAAAAATATTTATGCGCAGATCATTGACGATGCGAATGGCGTGACGCTGGCGTCCGCTTCTTCGCTCGAGAAGGATCTCAAGATCGAGAACGGTGCCAATCAGGCCGCTGCCTCCGAGGTCGGCAAGGCACTTGCTGCTCGCGCCACTAAGGCCGGTGTTTCGGACGTTGTGTTCGATCGCGGGTCGTACCTGTTCCATGGTCGCGTCAAGGCGCTGGCCGATGCCGCTCGCGAGGGCGGGCTAAGCTTTTAAGCGAACGCTCCTTACAAGATAAAAGAGAAAAAAGACTGGTAGGAACGATGAGAGACACTCAAGAACGCGATAGCGAATTCGTCGATCGCCTGGTGCATATCAACCGTGTCGCCAAAGTGGTAAAAGGCGGTCGCCGCTTTGGTTTCGCTGCCCTGGTGGTGGTTGGTGACCAGAAGGGGCGTGTCGGCTTCGGTCATGGCAAGGCACGTGAAGTGCCGGAAGCCATCCGCAAGGCAACCGAGCAGGCCAAGCGCCAGATGATCCGCGTCCCGCTGCGCGAAGCCCGCACGTTGCACCACGATGTGCATGGTCGTCACGGCGCTGGTAAGGTGATCCTGCGTGCGGCTCCGGCCGGTACCGGTATCATCGCCGGTGGCCCAATGCGTGCCGTTTTCGAAACGCTTGGCATCAACGACATCGTTGCAAAGAGCCAAGGTTCCGCAAATCCGTACAACATGGTTCGCGCCACATTCGACGCGCTCAAGAACGTTGACAGCCCGCGTTCGGTCGCTGCTCGTCGCGGTCTTAAGGTTTCCGAGCTGCAGGCCCGCCGCGGCGAAGCAGCCGTCGAGGCTTGATAGGGCTCGAGGAGAGATATAATGGCTAAGAAGACCGTCATCGTCGAGCAGATCGGTTCGCCGATTCGCCGCAAGGAAGATCAGCGCGCGACACTTGTGGGCCTTGGCCTGAACAAGATGCATCGCCGCAGCGAACTGGAAGATACGCCGTCTGTACGCGGCATGATTTCCAAGGTCGCTCACCTCGTCCGCGTCGTGGACGAGCAGTAAGAGGGATTGTTACTATGAAACTCAACGAGATCGCCGATAACGCCGGCGCCACCAAAGCCAAAGTACGCGTCGGCCGTGGGCTTGGCTCTGGTCTTGGCAAGACCGGCGGTCGTGGTGTCAAGGGTCAGAAATCCCGTTCGGGCGTTTCGATCAATGGCTTTGAAGGCGGCCAGATGCCGCTTCATATGCGGATGCCCAAGCGTGGCTTCAACAATCCCTTCGCCAAGAAATGGAATGCTGTGCGCCTCGATCGTATCCAGGCCTATATCGATAGCGGCAAACTCGATGCCAAAGGCGTCGTCGATGCTGAAGCACTTGTAAAGGCTGGCGTTATCCGCCGCGCTAAAGACGGCGTTCGCCTTATCAACAGCGGTGAGTTCAAGGCCAAGAAGGTTACCTTCAAGGTCAATCACGTCTCAGCCGGCGCTGCCGCTGCTATTGAAGCAGCCGGGGGCAAAGTCGAGCTGATCGGCAAGCCTGCTGACGCCGAATAATTCGTTGCGACTTTTCGAGCGCGCCCTAGTGATCGTCCCGTATACGGGGATTGCATAAGGGCGCGCTCTGACTATATCAGAGCATTGTCTTTTCGCGGGCCCGAGTGGCCCGTTCCTTTGCTCTATTAAGCTACTTCAGAGGGAGCCGTCATGGCGTCTGCAGCCGAGCAACTGGCCCGAAACTTGAGTTTTTCGACCTTCTCCAAGGCCAAGGAACTCCAGAAGCGGATTTTCTTCACCCTTGGCGCGTTGCTGGTGTACCGACTCGGCACCTACATCCCGATTCCGGGTATCGATCCGGACGCCTTTGCTGCGACATTCCAGCAGGCACAAGGTGGTATCTTTGGCCTATTCAATATGTTTGCTGGTGGCGCTGTAGAGCGGCTGGCAATTTTTGCTCTTAACCTGATCCCCTATATTACGGCCTCCATCGTCATTCAGGTGATGTCGACGGCGTCTCCGCGCCTTGAAGCGCTGAAGAAAGAAGGGGAGAGCGGGAGGCGCAAGCTCAATCAGTACACCCGCTATCTCACTGTCATTTTCTGTGCTGTTCAAGCCTATGGCATTGCCGTCGGTTTGGAGGCCAGTGAAGGTGTTGTTGCGGATCCGGGCTGGTTCTTCCGTATTTCGACAGTGATCACCCTGGTCGGGGGCACCATGTTCCTGATGTGGCTGGGTGAGCAGATGACTGCCCGCGGTGTTGGTAACGGCATTTCTCTGATCATTTTCGCCGGTATCGTTGCATCGTTGCCTGCTACCATTGCCCAGACACTCGAACTTAGCCGCACCGGTGCTCTGCCGACGATTGCCGTTGTCGGCATTCTTATCGGCGCCATTGTTGTGATCGGCATTATCGTGTTCTTCGAACGCGCCCAGCGCCGTCTTCTGATCCAGTATCCGAAGCGTCAGGTCGGCAATAAGATGTATCAGGGCGACACTTCGCATCTGCCGCTCAAGCTCAACACGGCCGGCGTTATTCCTGTGATCTTCTCGTCCTCGTTGTTGTTGTTACCAGCAACAATCGCGACGTTTTCTGCGCAGGGTGATGCCCCGCAGTGGTTGCAGTACATTTCTGCGCTGCTCGGCCGTGGTCAGCCGCTCTACCTGGCGCTCTTTGCCGGCATGATCATCTTCTTTGCTTTCTTTTATACCTCGATCGTTTTTAATCCGACCGAGACAGCTGACAATCTCAAGCGTTCGGGCGGGTTCATTCCTGGCATTCGCCCGGGAGAAAGAACCGCACAGCATATCGATTACGTGCTGACTCGTATTACTGTTGTCGGCGCGATCTACCTGACCATCGTCGCGCTGATCCCGGAAGTGTTCCTGAGCCAGCTCAATATCTCGGCTTTCCTTGGCGGAACATCGCTGCTCATCATGGTTACTGTCACATTGGACACTGTGAGCCAGATACAGAGCCACCTGATTGCTCAACAGTATGAGGGGATGGTCAAGAAATCGCGTCTAGGGGGACGGAAAAGATGAGATTGGTTCTTTTGGGCCCACCGGGCGCAGGCAAGGGTACGCAGGCACAGATTCTGGTGTCGACCTATTCCATTCCGCAGCTTTCGACGGGCGATATGCTCCGAGCTGCAATCGCCGAAAAGACGCCATTGGGTCTCGAAGCGAAAGCAATCGTCGATCGTGGCGATCTGGTTTCCGATGATATCGTGTCCGGTATCATTTCCGAGCGAATGGACCAGCCAGATTGCGCAAACGGGTTTATTCTTGACGGTTTTCCGCGCACAATTGCGCAGGCCGAGGCTCTTACTCATATGCTCGACCGCAAAGGGCTTCACCTTGATGCGGTCGTTGAAATCAAGGCCGATCCCAATGTGCTCGTGGAGCGTATTATCAATCGCGCCAAGGAAAGCGGCGGTGCTCGGGCCGACGACAATGAGGAAGTGCTGCGCAAGCGCCTCGAAGTCTATTCCGAGCAGACGGCGCCTCTGGTGTCATTCTATTCAGAGCAGGGTTTGCTCAAATCCGTAGATGGAATGGCTCCTATCGAGGACGTCACTGTTGCGATCAAGTCAGCCATCAGCTGACTATTACGTTTGGACTTGCGGCAGTGTTGACTTTAGAGCCGTGAGTCCTTAGAACCGCGCCCAGTCTCAGAAATTTCGAGGGCTGGATTCGGTTCCTTCCGTATAGAGAAGGGGGTCGGATACCGGTCCCTTGTTGTTGAACGAAACGGGACGGTAACGTCCTCATATCAATTTAGGAGATCCGACGTGGCTCGTATTGCTGGCGTCAATATCCCGACGAACAAGCGCGTGGTTATCGCGTTGCAGTATATTCACGGGATTGGGCCGAAAATGGCCTCTGAAATCTGCGAAAAGGTATCCATTCCAGCCGAACGGCGTGTGAATGAATTGACCGACGCGGAAGTTATCCAGATCCGCGAAACCATCGACCGTGACTATCAGGTTGAAGGTGATCTTCGCCGCTCTGTTGCCATGAACATCAAGCGTTTGATGGATCTGGGCAATTACCGCGGCCTTCGTCACCGTCGCGGGCTGCCGGTGCGTGGTCAGCGGACCCACACCAATGCGCGCACGCGCAAGGGTCCTGCAAAGGCCATCGCGGGCAAGAAGAAATAAGAAGGTCGGGCAGGGCGATGATGCCGGGAGAAGTGTTCCGGCCAAGGCGTTCTGTTTCGGATTTCTTGAGGTGTAGCCGCTGGAACCACGGCGGCGCTAGAGATCAATTGAGGAAGTAAATGGCTAAAGCAGATACCACACGCGTTCGCCGTCGCGAGCGTAAGAATATCAGTGCTGGCGTTGCACACGTAAACGCCTCGTTCAACAACACGATGGTCACCATCACCGACGTTCAGGGCAACACGATCTCCTGGTCCTCCGCCGGCACGATGGGTTTCAAGGGTTCGCGTAAATCGACCCCTTACGCAGCACAGATGGCTGCGGAAGACGCCGCCAAGAAGGCGCAGGAACACGGCATGAAGACCCTCGAGGTCGAGGTTCGTGGCCCGGGTTCAGGGCGTGAGTCGGCACTGCGTGCCCTTCAGGCCGCCGGTTTCACTGTCACTTCCATTCGGGACGTTACATCCATTCCTCACAATGGTTGCCGGCCGCGCAAGCGCCGTCGCGTCTGATGTGATTGGACCTCGGCAAGGCCAGCCGGGGTTCTTTTACGGTTTGCGGCATGGCGGCCGGGCAGGGCCGCGATTTTGAAAGGAAGTTGGACGTGATGATCCAGAAAAACTGGCAGGAACTGATTAAGCCGACCAAGCTCGACGTCGTTCCGGGCAGCGATTCCGCGCGCGTCGCCTCCGTGGTCGCCGAGCCGCTTGAACGCGGTTATGGCTTGACCTTGGGCAATACGCTGCGCCGGGTTCTGCTCTCGTCGCTGCAGGGGGCGGCAATTACCGCCATCCAGATTGATGGCGTTTTGCATGAATTCTCGTCGATTCCCGGCGTGCGTGAGGACGTGACTGACCTCGTTCTCAACATCAAGGAAATCGCCATCAAGATGGAAGACGAAGGGCCGAAACGCCTTGCGCTTTCCAAGCAGGGTCCGGGTGCCGTTACTGCTGGCGACATCAAGACCACTGGCGATATTGAAGTGCTCAATCCTGAGCTCGTGATCTGTCACCTTGATGATGGCGCCGAGATCAATGTCGAGTTCACGATCAATACGGGCAAAGGTTATGTTCCGGCCGACCGGAACAAGCCTGAAGACGCTCCGATCGGTTATATTGCCGTCGATGCGCTTTTCTCGCCGGTCAAGCGGGTTAGCTACAAGGTTGAGAAGACCCGTGAGGGTCAGAACCTCGATTTCGATAAGCTAAGCATGCAGATCGAAACCAATGGCGCGATTAGCCCCGAAGATGCTCTGGCCTTTGCGGCTCGGATCGTCCAGGACCAGCTTTCGGTATTCGTCAACTTCGAAGAGCCCACAAAGGAAAAGCCCGAGGATTCGACTCCCGAACTCGCCTTCAACCCGGCGCTGCTCAAGAAGGTCGACGAACTCGAGTTGTCTGTGCGTTCGGCAAACTGCCTCAAGAACGACAACATCGTCTATATCGGTGATCTCATCCAGAAGACGGAAGCGGAGATGCTCCGTACGCCAAACTTCGGGCGCAAGTCGCTCAACGAGATCAAGGAAGTTTTGGCCCAAATGGGGCTCCATCTTGGTATGGACGTCAACAACTGGCCGCCCGAAAACATTGAAGACCTCGCCAAGCGTTACGAAGATCATTATTGATCGTCCGCCGAGCGAAAGAGCATTTTTAGGAGAGTACCATGCGCCACGGTAAAGCCGGCCGCAAACTGAACCGGACCTCTTCGCATCGCAAGGCGATGTTCAAGAACATGTCCGCATCGTTGATCAAGCACGAACAGATCGTGACGACCCTTCCCAAGGCGAAGGAACTCCGTCCGATTGTTGAAAAGCTCATCACCCTTGGGAAGCGCGGTGATTTGCATGCGCGTCGCCAGGCCATTGCCCAGATTGGCGATGAAACGATGGTCAAGAAGCTGTTCGACATTCTCGGACCGCGCTACAAGGATCGCAACGGTGGTTACACTCGCGTCCTGAAAGCGGGATTCCGCCATGGCGACAACGCGCCAGTTGGCGTTATTGAGTTTGTCGACCGCGATGTTGAAGCCAAGGGCAAGGATTCCGGCCCCACTGCTGACTTTACGCGCGACGAAGAGACTGAGGCTGCGTAAGCGCTTTATAGTTTTGAATTTAGAAAGGCGGCCTTTGGGCCGCCTTTTTTTTGTTCGTAGGAGGGTGGAGGTGCCAGGCGCGATAAAGGGTGCGTAACTGCTTGCTGTCGCGACAGAAGATGTGTGGTCGCCCGGTCTCAAGCACAAATTGCCGGGTTTGGTTGGATTTGTTGCGGGTTTTCCAAATCCAGCTCAACATTTCGAAGGTGATCCGCTCATGTCGCTGGCCCAGGCCGCCTTTTCGCGGCGTCACAGATAGACTGCGTTTCAAGTAACGCAGGGTGCGGATGAAGAGGTTTTCGTCAAGGACGATGATGGCGGTCGCGCGCAGGATGCGTTGGGGCATCAGAGCAGAGTACGAACCGTCCATTATCCAGGCTGGTTCGGCAATTGCAGCATCGTGCAATGTTGCAAAGTCTTCGTCGGATCTTGGTTGCCAGTTCGATCCGGGCACGTGTCGCAATTGGTCGAGATGGACCACGGGGATAGCACAATGCTTCCCCATTGCGTCTGTCAATGTTGACTTCCCCGAATGAGTCGGGCCCAGGACCATGATGCGTGGTCCCAGGCTTGCGATTGGCGGAATGGTCATCAGACCAGAATATCGTCGACCCAATAGAGGTCACGGCGGTCAAACCCGTTGAACGGCGTCAGCGATGCTTGTGTATAGGCCCCCATAAGGCCGAACTCGATGTAATCATCTTCCGCAATGGCGGCGGGCAGGATGAACGTTTGGGGCATCACGTCGTAGCTGTCACAGGTAGGGCCGAATATTTTGAAATCCCAGCTTTCGCCCGTGAGTAGTTTGTCTCCGCGCCACACGCGGATCGGTGGCATGAACTCAAGGATCATCGCCTCCATCAATGAGCCGTAGACGCCATCATTGAGGTAGACCGATTGTTCGCCGCGTACGTGTTTGACGCGCAGCAACAGTGACGTACAGCCTGTCGACAGGCCGCGTCCCGGCTCAGCAATCAGTTCTGGTTTGCTCGATCCGAACGTATCGGTAACAGCATTGCTGATGGTCTCGAAGTAAACGTCTAGAGGGGGGGCCGAATTGGTAATGTACGGGGCAGGGAACCCACCGCCGATATTGAGGTGCTTTAGCTCGATGCCCGAGGCTTGAGCGATGCGACCGGCGGCAGCGATGTGACGTTCATAGGCGTAAGCTTCCTCGCACTGACTGCCGACGTGGAAACAGAGAGATGTGGAGTATCCCATGGCCTTTGCCAGTGTGCAGATTGCTATGGCACCTTCTTCCATCACGCCAAACTTGGTGCCGAAATCATAGGATTTGAGTGCTTTGCCCGCCTTGAAACGAACGGTGACCTCAACATCTGCGCTAGGTGGGATCACTGCGGCGAGCTGATCGAGTTGGGCAACATGGTCGATGGTAAACGAGCGGACGCCAAATTCTTCATAGGCGCGGCGGATTTCGCGGCGCGACTTGATGGGATTGTTGTAGTGCATTCCCGCTTGGGGGGCGTGTTTGCGGATCAACGCCATCTCGGTATTGGACGCAACGTCATAGGCTTTCAAGCCTTCGCGATTCATGATCTCGAGGATGTGCGGTGAGGGGTTCGATTTGACCGCATAGGTCAAAAGCCCGTCAAAGCCAGCCTTGAAGGTATTTATCGCATTGACCAGATGCCGTTCAGAAAACAGAAAACCCGGATAATCCGGTTCCTCTATGGCGATCAGTTCTGCGGTGTTCGCGTATGTGCGAGACGGCGCGTGGTCCATTGACCTGGATACCTTGTGCGGGGGTTGAAAGCGCGCGTGTATAGGGCTCATTGCCCCCCTCTGCAATGGCCAAATTCGCCTATAGAGGCAGGTTGTGACGATTCTTTGTGCGGGGTCAAAAATGCCACGGTTTTGCTCCCTATCTTACGGTCTTGTCACTTGAAACCGGAGGCTTTGCGCCTAACCTCTGGTTAGATTGCATGCCTTTTGGAGTCTCGAATGTTCAGCAGATCAGTTCTTGCCCTCTTTCTGGTTCTGGCGCCGGTCGCCGTACAGGCGCAGGTTGAACGTGCGGTGCCGCAAAGCCATGAAGCGATTCAACTTTCCTACGCCCCCGTGGTTCAAGAGGTGGCACCTGCGGTTGTCAATGTGTACGCGACGCGAATGGCTCAGCAGCAGAGTGGTTTTGGCGACCCGTTTTTCGATCAGTTTTTTGGCCGCTCACCCATGTTCCAGCAACGCCCACGGGAATCGCAATCACTCGGTTCGGGCGTGATTGTCAGTGGGGAAGGCATGATCCTTACCAACAATCACGTGGTTGAGGGCGCCACTGACATCCGGGTGGTTCTTACTGACGGGCGTGAATTTCCGGTGGATCTTGTGTTGGCCGATCCGTCGACTGATCTGGCTGTTTTGAAGGCCGATGATGGGACCGGCAGCTTTCCCTTTTTGTCCTTTGCCGATTCTGACCAGCTTGAGGTCGGCGATCTGGTCCTTGCCATCGGCAATCCATTTGGGGTCGGACAGTCGGTTTCAAGTGGCATCGTATCGGCCCTAGCCCGGACAGGGATGGGCATGACCGACTATCAGTTCTTCATTCAGACAGATGCGGCGATCAATCCTGGTAATTCGGGAGGGGCGCTTGTCGATATGAACGGCCGGCTGATTGGTATAAACACTGCGCTTTTCACCCGTTCTGGCGGCTCTCAAGGCATAGGTTTTGCTATTCCTTCCAATATGGCAAGGGTGATTGCCGACGCCGGCGAGGCCGGCGGCGAGATCGTCAGGCCCTGGTTGGGCGCGCAGATGCAGATGCTGGATGCTGAACTGGCTGCGAGCTTGGGGTTGGAAACGCCGCGCGGCGCTCTTGTCACCGAGATTGCGCCTCAAAGCCCTGCCGAAGCGGCTGGCTTGATCTCCGGCGACGTCATTACTGAAATCGATGGGATCGTTGTGCAGGATCCTGAAGCGCTCAATTACCGTGTCGCTACCATGCCCGTAGGCACGATCGTACAATTGACCGTCTGGCGAAATGGAGCCCCCACAACCGCCGCACTGGAAATGGGAGCACCGCCATCAGCTTCGGTGGACCAAACGACGATTTCAGGGAATACGCGGTTTTCGGGCGTGACGGCTGCGGAACTGACTCCGGCTCTGGCGCAGCAATTGGGTCTGGGTTTTTCAACTCAAGGCATCGCGTTGATCGGCATTGAAGCGGGCAGTCCTGCAGCACGAATGGGACTGCGGGAAGGCGATGTTATCGTTGCGCTCAATGGCGCGGAGATTCGTGATATTGAGACTTTCGAATCCGTTGCCAGTCAGCGCCCGCGTTCCTGGCAAATCATTTTGCAGCGCGGGGGCCGTGTCATTCGGTCAGTGGTCAGCGGCTGAAATGCATGAAAGAATGCGATGAGCGATCTGTTTCCCGAAGACATTCCAGCGTCCCGACCAACGGATAACTCGGGTGGGGACCGACCTTTGGCCGATCGTTTGCGGCCCAAATCTCTCGATGAGGTGATTGGTCAAACTCACATCATTGGGCCCGAGGGTACATTGCGGCGCATGCTGGCCTCGGGACGTATGGGGTCCCTAATCCTTTGGGGGCCTCCGGGGACCGGCAAAACCACCGTCGCGCGACTGCTGGCCGCTGCTGTCGATTATCGATTTGAGCAGATTTCTGCAATCTTTTCGGGTGTGGCTGACCTCAAGAAGGTTTTTGAAACGGCCAGGGTTGCGCGGCGGGCAGGGCAACGGACGCTGTTGTTCGTTGACGAAATCCATCGTTTCAATCGGGCGCAACAGGACAGTTTCCTGCCGGTCATGGAAGATGGGACCGTGGTGCTGGTTGGCGCTACAACTGAAAATCCGAGTTTTGAGCTAAACGCTGCGCTCTTATCGCGTGCTCAGGTACTCAAGTTCACTAGTCTTGACCGTAACGATCTCGATGCACTTGCCAAGCGCGCGGAAGACGAGTTGAGCCAGCGGCTGCCGCTCGACGATGATGCGCGCCAGACGCTTATCGGGCTCGCTGATGGCGATGGCCGGGCCATGCTGGGCTTGATTGAGGAAATCATCGCTGCCACCGGACCGGATGAAATACTGGACCCGGCGGGGCTTGCAAAGCTCGTTCAGCGACGAGCGCCTATTTACGACAAGAGCCAAGACGGGCACTACAATCTCATTTCGGCTCTGCACAAGACGGTGCGTGGATCGGATCCGGATGCTGCACTATATTATTTCGCCCGCATGATCGATGCGGGCGAGGATCCGATGTATCTCGCACGCCGGCTCATCCGTATGGCAGTCGAGGATATCGGTATGGCCGATCCGCAGGCGCTCCCGATCGCGACGGCGGCCAAGGATGCCTACCATATGCTCGGCTCCCCGGAGGGCGAGTTGGCTCTAGCTGAAGTTGTCGTTTATCTCGCAACTGCGCCAAAATCCAACGCGCTCTACAATGCCTACAATCGAGCATTGGCTCTTGCCAAGAAGACCGGGTCGCCGACGCCGCCCATGGCAATTCTGAATGCGCCCACCAAGTTGATGAAGTCAGAAGGCTATGGTGAGGGGTATATCTACGACCACGATACGCCAGAGGGATTTTCCGGGCAGGAGTATTTCCCCGAAAAGGTGGGCAGACAGGATTTCTACAAACCGGTGGAACGCGGGTTTGAGCGCGATGTCAAAAAACGCATGGACTATTTTGAAAAGCTGCGCGCGGCAAAGCGCGACAGCTAAACCAAGACTTCCCCCATGACGGCGCGGCATTTTCCCGCTAGAAGGGCCGCGAATGATAAAGGACCGAATGCGATGAGCGGCGTGCAATTGCGGGAAGTGGCGGAAGATGAAGACGGGATGCGGCTCGACCGCTGGTTCTCGGTTCATTTCTCTGAACTGAGCTTCGGACGGCTGCAAAAACTGCTGCGCTCGGGGCAGGTGCGTGTCGATAGCGGACGCGTGGTCACTAACACGCGGCTGGCGGCCGGCCAGACTGTGCGTGTTCCGCCGTTGGGCGATGCGCCTGCGCCTACACCCGACAAGCCGCGTATCAATCAGAAGGACGCCGACTTCCTGCGCGATCTCATCCTGTATGAGGATGATGAGGTTTATGTTTTCAATAAGCCGCATGGCCTTGCTGTTCAGGGCGGATCGGGCACCAAACGTCATATCGACGGGATGCTTAAATCGCTGCCCAACAAGAAGGGTGAGCCGCCGCGCCTGGTTCATCGGTTGGACCGCGATACGTCCGGCTGCCTGCTTGTCGCAAAGACTCGCGCAGCGGCCAGCCACTTCGGTACCGTGTTCCGGTCGCGTTCGGCACGCAAGATCTATTGGGCTTTGACCATCGGTGTGCCGCATCCGCGGCAGGGTCGCATTTCGTGCTTTCTAACCCGCCAGTCCACGCAGGACGGTGAGCAGATGGTGGTGGTCGACAATGGCGTCAAGGGCGCGCAACACTCGGTTAGCTACTATTCAGTGACCGAAAGCGCGGCCAATCAATTCGCATGGGTGACGCTCAAGCCGGTAACGGGACGCACACACCAACTGCGCGTTCATATGATGGAACTGGGAACGCCCATCCTCGACGACCCGCGCTACAATACGCTTGAAAACTGGAATTTCGAACGCCCAGAGGAACTCGGCAATGGGCTGCATTTGCACGCGAGGCGTTTGGCTATTCCGCTACGCAGTGGCAAGAAAATCGACATTACGGCGCCACTGCCGCCGCATATGAAGGCGAGTTTTGATACTTTGGGCTTCAATGCCAATCAGTACGATGTTCAGGACGTCGATCCCGAGGACGATGCCTGATGGCTGAACCCCGCCTGATCATGTTCGACATGGATGGTACGCTCATCGATTCAGGGGCTGTCATCGCTCGCCATATGGCTGCGACGTTTCGCGACCATGGTTTCGATGTGCCAACGACTGAAATGTCGCATTCCATCATTGGCTTGTCTCTGGAACTTGCCATGGAACGTTTGGCGCAATGCGACGCGGAAACTGCCTTGCTTATGGCTGGGACCTATCGCCGACATTATCGTGCCATGTTGGCCGAGGGCGGCAGCCATGAGCCTCTCTACGTCGGAGCGCTGGACGCCCTGAATCGACTGCGTGCGGATGAAACGTCAGCTCTGGGCATCGCCACCGGCAAAGGGCTGAACGGGGTCAACCGCATTCTGACGTTGTACGAGTTGGCTGGGCATTTCGTGACGCTGCAAACGCCTGATCACAATCCTTCAAAACCCCATCCGGGTATGATCCTGCGGGCGTGTGCCGAAACCGGGATCGATCCGGCATCTACGGTCATGATTGGCGACACGACCTTCGATATGGAGTTGGGACGTTCGGCAGGGGCACGGACGATTGGTGTCACATGGGGCTATCATGCCCGTCTTGCGCTTGAAGAGAGTGGCGCCGATATCATTATCGAAGATTACACCGATCTCGATGATGCTATAGAAAAGGTAATGAACTGATGCGCGAATTTCTGGAAGACGCCATTCGGCACCAGGACGCCGGGCAGGGGCGCGATCAAAAAGACCTGATCCGCGAATTACCTAAACGGTTCTACAAATCGGCCGAGATTGCAGAACAAGACGGCGTGTTTTCAGTCCTACTCGATGGGCGCGTGACCAAGACGCCGACTGGTAAGCTGGTTGGAGTCAGGCATCCCGAGATTGCTGAACGTATGCGTGACGAATGGGAGGCCCAGTCCGAACGCATCGATCCCGACATGATGCCGCACGTCAAACTGATCAATTCGGCGGTTGAGGCGGGTGATGAAACACGGGCAGCGCTGCTCGACGAGGTTGTCAAATACGCCGGCAACGATCTGCTGCTCTATCGCGCCGATAGTCCGCGCGAGCTTGTCGAAAAGCAGGAACAGATCTGGGACGACGTCCTGGTGCGCATTGCGCGACATTTTTCCGTCAGCTTCCAGCCCACAGTGGGCATTTTGCACAAGGCGCAATCTCGGGACATGCTCGATAAGCTAAGGTCGGCAATCGAACCGCTGCACCATATTCCGGCGACTGCAATGGTGTCGGTGACAGGGCTGACTGGATCTGGGCTATTGGCTGTAGCGCTGCGTGAATGTCTTGTCGACGCCGATGCCGCATGGACGGCGGCGCATGTGGATGAAGACTATCAAATATCGCTTTGGGGCGAAGATTATGAAGCGGCTGCGCGGCGTCGGCAGAGGCGACTGGAGTTTGATGCTGCCGTTAACGTTATCAAGCACTTAGGTTGATGGTCTGCCAGCTTGATTCATGAGCCAGTTGGCCACATCCGGTGCAATTTCTCGCACCGGCGTCATCACAAAATCTCGCTCGTGGGCATAGGGGTGGGGTAGGATTAGTTGCTCAGTTGTAATCACCAGATCGTCATACACAATGATGTCTATATCGATCACGCGCGGACCCCATCTCTCAATGCGGACGCGCCCGATCTCTGCTTCAGTCGCTAGACAGTACTCCAGCAAATCGATGGGCAGCAGGCTGGTTTCCACAAGTACGGCGCTGTTGTGAAATTGCGGTTGATCAGTTTTGCCCCAAGGGGCGCTGACGATCAGCGTACTTTGCTCAAGAAGCGAAATTTGAGGGTGAGCGGCGATTGCATCGATTGCTTGGGCAATTTGATGCGCGGGATCGCCCATGTTGGCGCCAAGAGCCAGAATGGCACGAGCCATTACACCTGTTCCCGCGTCCTGACCATTTCAATTGCAGCCTCGCCCGCGACTATGGGAAGCGGGGCTTCGGGCTTCCGGACTTTTATGCGTATCCAGTCGAGTTTGTCGAACTGCCCGAACAGACGGGTCATTATGTGGTGGCCAAGGGCTTCGATGAGCTTGAATCGTTTTTCGTCAAACGCTTCTTTGACCAGATCGTAAATGTGCGCATACGAAATGGTTGACGCAACATCGTCGGTGCGGGCGGCTTCGGACATATCGAGACCGAGTTCCAGATCGATGCGAAAACGCTGCCCGAGGGCGTTTTCTTCCATCATGACACCGTGATAGCCATAAAAGGCCAGACCGGCCAGAATTATGCGGTCGCGATCGGCAAAGCTGTCCATTGGGTCACCCTTTTTGTTGCGGCGGACCATAGAGTGCGGCGGCGGCAACGCGCAAGGCATCGCGATTGGCGCGCACGTCATGGACACGGAAAATATGACCGCCTTTGAGATAGCCCAAAACCGATGTGGCAATGGTGCCCGACACGCGTTCCCTGGGCGGCACGTCGAGTAAGTTCCCGATCATGCGTTTGCGGGATGTCCCCACCAGCAACGGGAACCCAAGCGCGTGCAATTCGTCTAGGCGATTCAAAAGTTCGTAGTTTTCAGCAAAGGATTTGGCGAAGCCGAACCCAGGATCGAGAATGATCTTGTCCTTGGCAATTCCAGCGTTCAAGGCAATTTCGATGGACCGTGACAGCCAACGCTTCATCTCGTCGATCAAATCAAGCCCAGAATCACGCTCGGTGTCCCAGTGCATGGCAATCACCGGCGTACCATGACAGGCGGCAACGGCTGCAATTTCCGGATCGCGCTGCAAACCCCGTACGTCGTTGATGAGACTAGCGCCGGCCTGAACAGCCTGGTCGGCGACCAGTGCCTTGTAAGTGTCGATGGAAATGGGCGCTTCAAAGTCACGGGCGGCCAGGGCGTCGAGAATTGGCATGACCCTGTCGAGCTCTGCCTGCACACCAACTTCTTCAGAGCCCGGCCGCGTGCTCTCGCCCCCGAGGTCGACGATATCTGCGCCTTCGGCAATAAGAGCGTCGGCATGGTTGAGTGCCAGATCGCGATTGGAAAAATCTCCGCCATCGGAAAAGCTGTCCGGTGTGACGTTCAAAATGCCCATAACTAATGGATCGCGGCCCAACTTGAGCGGGCCGCCGGCCATCACGACGTTATGGGCGGTGTGGGTCACTGCGCCGAGCCGGTCGGAACCGCGTAGAGGTCATACTCGTCGGAATCCACGACATCGACCGAGATCATGTCGCCCGGTTTGATGCCTGTAGCGTTTTCGACGATGACGTTGCCGTCGATCTCGGGCGCATCCCACTGGGACCGCGCTATGACGCGCTGTTCGTCGGGTTCAACATCGTCAACCAAAACATCGATTGTGCGGCCGACGCGTGAAGCAAGGCGCTCGGCGGAAACCTCCTGCAGAGCTTCCATCAAGCGGCCGTAGCGTTCCTGCTTGACTGCGTCGGGGATCTCATCGAGTCCCAGATCGTTGGCGCGGGCGCCCGTCACCGGCTCGTACGGGAAGGCTCCAGCGCGATCGATCTTAGTCTCGTGGACCCAATCGAGCAGCATCTGGAAATCCTCGTCTGTCTCGCCGGGGAAGCCGACGATAAATGTCGAGCGAATCGCCAGGTCGGGGCAGACTTCACGCCATTTGCGGATGCGGTCCGCAGTCTTTTCCTGATTGGCCGGGCGCCGCATGGATTTGAGAACTTGCGGGCTGGCGTGCTGGAAGGGAATATCGAGATAGGGCAGGATCACCCCATCGGCCATTAGTGGAATGACGTTATCGACATGCGGGTAGGGATACACATAGTGCATCCGCACCCATGCGCCGAGCTTGCCCATCTCTTCAGCAAGTGTCTGGAAACGAGCTTCGACCTGGCGGCCGCGATAGGGCGATGTGGCGTATTTGAGATCGACGCCATAGGCAGAAGTGTCCTGGGAAATAACCATGATTTCCTTGACACCGGCCTTTACCAGCCGCTCGGCTTCGTAGAGCACCGAAGCGATGGGGCGCGATACGAGATCGCCACGGATAGAGGGGATGATGCAGAAGGTGCAGCGATTGTTACAACCTTCGGAAATCTTGAGATAGGCGTAGTGGCGCGGGGTCAGGCGAAGGCCTTGTTCTGGCACCAGATCAACGAAGGCATTGGGCACCGGTGGCACTGCTTGATGGACGGCATCGACCACGGCTTCGTATTGATGCGCGCCGGAAATTGCTAAAACGCCCGGATGGGTCTTGCGGATCAGCTCTTCCTCGCCGCCCAGGCACCCGGTGACGATGACGCGGCCATTTTCAGTAATGGCTTCGCCAATGGCATCGAGGCTCTCGGCTTTCGCACTGTCTAGAAAGCCGCAGGTGTTGACGATAACGACGTCTGCGCCCTCGTAAGACGGGGAGAAACTGTAGCCTTGGGCTCGCAATGTTGTGAGGATCCGCTCGGAATCAACCAGGGCTTTGGGGCAGCCAAGGCTGACGAGACCGATCTTGGGGGCGTTTTGCGTTGTTGGCGCGCTCATGGGCGTCCGCTAATCCTTGAAATGGCGAGATTGCCAAAGGCGCCGAGCCAAGTGGGTCGGTGCAGTGGATATGAAACTCGCATGAATTTGCGGGTGTCATAACGCAAAGCGCGCAAAGGTCAATCTTTGCGCGCTCATACCAGCCTTGATGTCAGGGCGTACCCTGTCAATTTCAACCCTCGGAAGCGGGTTTTGTGAGGTTCTCGCCGTTGGATTTTGGCGCGTTACCGTCCGGCATGATTACAGGCTCTTCAGCAACCGTTGTGCTGGGCGCTGGCGGTGTCGTTTGGGTCGGCTGAGATGGAGCGGGGGCAGATGGTGCCGGTGCGATTGGCTCGACGGGGTCGGGTTCCTGATCAGCCAGATCTTCGATCGCGTCGCGCACGTCGTCGATCAACGAAGCGCCGAGGTTTTCGGGCTCATAAGTTTCGGCTTCCTCACTGTTGGCCCGGAAGTACACAATGATCGCCTCGCAAACGATCCGGAGCGCCACGAAGGCAAGCAAGCCAAAAACCGCGATTTCGAGCAAGCCCCAAAGCCCGTTTCCAAATCCGAAGCGAAAGCTCGAGAAAAAGTGGTTCACAGCCCATAGACCGATGGCGGCCAGACCAAGCAGGTAGAGGATCGTCACAAGGCGTGGCGAAATGATCCGTCCCAGATTGAACAGAACACTGCCCGTGGCGAGCTTTCGCAGATCGTCGAAGCGCATTTTAGTCCCCTTGCACCTGGATATAGTGAGGATTGAGTATCACCGACCTTGTCGCGATCAAAGCGTCGAGGCAAGCGTCGTTGGTCCGAAGTGTGTTTCGAATTTAGATTTGAGTACCGAATCCACTTCCGCCAGGGAAACGATTTGTCCGAGGTCCTCAAAGCTGGTTACGCCATGTTGGCTGATGCCGCACGGTACGATACTAGAATAGTGATCCAGGTCAGGGCTTACGTTGAGCGATATGCCGTGAAAACTGACCCAGCGCGAGACACGGACGCCGATGGCGGCAATCTTGTCTTCGACAAATGGGCCCTTGTCTGGCCGCTTCACCCATACGCCGATCCGGCCCTCGCGCTTTTCGCCTTTGATGTTGAATGCTGCCAGGGTGTCGATCACCCAGTTTTCGAGGCCGGAAACCAAGCAGCGAATATCCCGTCCCCGCTCGCGCAGGTCGAGCATTACGTAGGCTACGCGCTGGCCGGGGCCGTGATAAGTGAACTGTCCGCCGCGGCCGGCTTCGAATACGGGAAAGCGATCGGGGACAAGCAGGTCTTCAGACTTTGCTGATGTGCCGGCTGTGTAAAGGGGGGGGTGCTCGATCAGCCAGATCGCTTCCTGCGCTGCACCGTCCGCTATAGCGCGCGCGCGCTCCTGCATGACTTCAAGGGCATTTGGATAACTCACCGGCGAATCGGCGATCACCCAATTTGCTGGATGCCTATCGGAGCGAAGCAGTTTGGGTGCACTTGCACACACCTCGATTGCTTCGGGCTTTAACGCTTCACTAACCATGACGCCTCAATGTCGAACGCAGCGTGCGAAAATCGACGATTCTCGCCCATGTGATTTGAATTTTTCGGTCCGGACCTTTTGATGAATACGCTTGAAACCATCGAAATCGATGTCTCCGTGGAACTCGGGGCTGCCGTCCTGCCGGTCCACCACCTGCTGCGCATGGGGCGAGGCGCGGTGATTGAACTCGATGCCTTCGAGAACGATGCAATGCGTATCTATGCCAACAACACGCTTATCGCAAAGGGCGAGGTTCAGGTCGACGAAGGTCAGCTTAATGTGGTTGTGACCGAGAAGGTCATCAAGCCCGCATAGAAGGTGGTTTGAAAACTTTATCCCCAAACCGCGAAATAGGTCTTGAGGGACACCAAACCATTTGCTACATGCAGCCTCGCTTCGCCCGAGGGTGTGGCATTCCCCAGACAGTGCGGTCGTGGCGGAATTGGTAGACGCGCAGCGTTGAGGTCGCTGTGGGGTAACTCCCGTGGAAGTTCGAGTCTTCTCGACCGCACCATCTCTGGCCCGCATCGGGCAAATATAAAAATTTCCATCTATGTTGATGAGCTCAGACGGGCGCCTACGGCGCGCGTGGGGCGGATTTGTGTCGCTCAATGATGTCTTCGTTTGTGTGGGTGTTGCAGATTTGCCGCGATTCCCGAGCAGAACGCCCTGAAATCGATCACGAGCGGCTATGCGGCGGAATTATGGTGAGAGAAGTTTTAACCCTTGTGGTTAATTATCGCACAAGTTGTTGATTCTTGCCTGGGTAGTTATCGAT
This sequence comes from Pelagibacterium sp., assembly GCF_048264985.1. GTDB lineage: Bacteria > Pseudomonadota > Alphaproteobacteria > Rhizobiales > Devosiaceae > Pelagibacterium. The sequence continues at coordinate 1,860,298 of NZ_JBLXCL010000001.1, read as the reverse complement.
GAGCCTGACGCGTCGCGGATTTCTTGTAGGCCTTCCGCTTTTTCTCGCTGCGTGTTCGACGCGCACCTCCTCCTCCATTTCTTCGACATCGATGATCAGTGCTTATGGGCCGGTCACTGATGAGCCATTTCCGCTTCCTGGTCTCAATGCACGGTTGATCAAGCCCGAGTTGCGGCGGCAGATGGTAGATTACGAGACCAATCATTCCAAAGGGACCGTAGTCGTCGATACGCCCAATCGTTTTCTTTACCTTGTTGAAGGCGACGGCAAGGCGATGCGCTATGGCGTTGGTGTCGGACGGGAAGGGCTCGCGCTACGCGGCAATGCCTATATCGGACGTAAGGCTGAATGGCCCAGCTGGACGCCGACAGCCAATATGCTGCGCCGCGATCCGGAAGCCAATGGCCCTTATCGCAACGGTATGGCGGGTGGGCCAAACAATCCGCTGGGCGCCCGCGCGCTCTATCTCTACCGCAGCGGCGGAGACACGATGTTCCGGATTCATGGCACCAACCAACCCCAGTCGATCGGACTTGCCATGTCCTCGGGTTGCATTCGTATGCTCAACCACGACATCATCGACCTTTACGAACGCGTCCCCTCGGGTACCCGGGTCGTGGTCATTCAAGCCTGATATCGCTGCAAAGTATGTATTTGAACGGCCCCTCAGACCGCTGAGGGGCCGTTTTTCGTGAAAGGCCGACTGAGATATTTGCTGTCGGGCAGTCCAAATCGCCAGGCCAAGTCGGTGGCCTTGGTGATCCCGATGCGCGGCCCGGCGATTACGCCGCTCTCGACGGGCGCGGGAGCAAAATCGAACGGCAGGTCGGACAACGGGCGTTCGTTGTGCTCAAGGTCTATTCCAAGGGCCTGTGTTAGTCTGCCTGGACCCGCGCAGAGTTTCCGTCTATCGGGCACGGCGCGGCGTTCGATCATATGTTCGATACCATCGGTCGGGAACAGTGCCCGGATCAAGACAGCGTTTCCAGGGCGGCAAACGAAGTTCACGCACCAATGAACCCCGTAGCTGCGATAGACGTAGACGGTGCCTGGCGCGCCAAACATTGGCCTGCTGCGGGGTGTGGGGCCGCGAAAACTGTGTGAAGCTGGATCGTCTGGCGCGTAAGCTTCGGTTTCTATGATTGTTCCACCGACGTGATTGACCAAGAATTGCGCGCCGATCAAGCGTCGTGCCACGGCGACGACATCGTCGTTGAAATAGTTCTCGATAAACTCTCGCTTGGCGGCCATTCGCCTAGATAGCGTCAGACATCAAGGATTGCAAAGTCGCCCTCAGCCATTTCGCACCCTGTTATTCGAACGGTATTGCGGCCTGCAGTCTTCGCTGCATAAAGCCTCTCGTCAGCCAGCTTGAACAGTTCCTCAAACCCTGTTCGATGATCAAACACGATGCCGCCCACACTTACCGAGAGTTGACGATGGTGCCCGTTGGCCACGAAAGTCAGGTGCTCGACCGCACGCCGGAGCCGTTCGGCCACTGCATCGGCGCCGGAGCGGTCGGCGACAGGAAGAAAGACGCCGAACTCCTCCCCTCCGAGCCTTCCAACAATGTCACCGGCACGAACAGATGACCGTATTGCTCTGGCGATAAGAGTTAGAGCGAGGTCACCATTTTGATGACCGAACCGATCGTTCACCTGTTTGAAGTTATCGGCGTCAATCACAAGTAGCGCGCCTAGCACATGATCGCCATGTGGCACGCGTGCTTCAAGTCGCGCTTCGACAAGTGCCGTAAAAGCTGTCCGGTTTAAGCAGTTGGTTAATCCGTCAGTAGCCGCCAGAAGGCTGAGTTGCCGATTGGCGGAGGCAAGCTCTCCAAGCTTGATCGAAAAATAGAGAAAGAGTGGGGTTGCCAATCCAAGCGACACCACTACGGCCGAGATCGTCGCCTGGTGTCGAATTTCGGGCGCAAAACTGGCAAATGTCACGCTGTTGTAAACGAGTGCCGCCAAAACGCAGAATACGGGACCCGAGATCGTCCAGCTTGCGATCCGGATCCATCCTTTGTGCCCTTGACTGCCGACCTCCATTACCGCCTCCATAGTCTCCGACGACAGTGAAGGTAGCCATGATAAGGCTGGCCTTACACGGCTTTAGGCTAAACTACGGACACAACGCCAGCGGGCAGCTGCCATGCGATTGTGCTGTGGCAAATGGAAGCTGAATGGTTTACGCCATAGCCAGAAACAAAGAGTCGCGCCATCGCGAAAACCGGGAAGGAGAGATGCATGGAAGACGCTGCACCGACCGGACCGGAGCCCCACGAAAAAATTGATACCATCTACGATGAAGATGGCCGCCTGCGTTCCGATTGGTATGAGGCGCTGCGGGTCGAAGTGGAGGCTGGCGAGGCTGAGGCGCTTCGCAAGCGCATGGAGCCGCTCCACGAGTCGGAAACGGGCGACGTGATCGAAGCGCTGCCAGCGGACGATCGGGTTCGGTTGGTTAGACTGCTTGGCGATGCCTTCGACTATTCGGCGCTGACAGAGGTCGATGATTCGGTTCGTATCGAGCTCATGGAAGAGTTGCCCAATGCCGAGATTGCGCGCGGCGTTGCGGATCTCGACAATGACGACGCCGTCTACATTCTCGAGGATATAGATCAGGACGACAGGGACGAAATCCTTGCCCAGATGCCGGCGTTCGACCGCATCTCGCTCAAACGCAGTCTCGATTTTCCAGAAGATTCCGCCGGTCGGCGGATGCAGACCGAGTTTATCGCCATTCCGCCGTTCTGGACGGTCGGTCAAACCATCGATTATCTGCGCACCAATGATGATCTGCCCGACGATTTTTACCAGATCTATGTGGTGGATCCGGGTTTCAATTTGCTGGGGACCATTCCACTCGATCGCATTCTTCGCGTGCAACGGGCTACGCGCATTGAAGAGATAATGAACACCCAGATCCGCCAGATCGATGCAACACTCGATCAGGAAGAGGCAGCACGCATCTTTGAGCGGTACGATCAGATTGAAGTTGCAGTTGTTGACGAGAGCAAACGGCTCGTTGGTGTCCTGACCATCGACGATATTGTCGACGTTATCAACGAAGAAGCCAACGAGGACATTCACCGCCTCGGCGGTGTGGGCGACGAAGATATTTCGCGCACTGTACCTGGCGTGGTGCGCAGTCGCGCCACCTGGCTCCTGGTTAATCTAGGAACCGCCACGCTGGCGTCGCTGGTCATCGGGCTTTTCGATGGCACCATTCAGCAAATGGTTGCACTGGCGGTATTGATGCCCATCGTTGCGTCGATGGGCGGTGTGGCAGGCACGCAGACCATGACGGTTACTGTGCGCGCAATTTCACAAAAGGAACTGGACAAGAACAATGCCTGGCGGCTGATCCGTCGCGAGCTGCTCGTGGGGCTGACCAACGGCTTGATTTTTGCCGTGTTGCTCGGCCTCATCACCGGTTTCCGGTTCGCAAATCCGGAACTGGGACTGGTCATTGCCATGGCCATGGTCATCAACATGATCGTTGCGGGCGGTTGCGGTATTCTTATCCCTCTGTTGCTCAATCGGCTCAAGGTCGATCCGGCAGTGGCCTCGTCCACCTTTGTTATGACCTTTACCGACGTCATCGGTTTTCTCGCATTCCTCACTTTGGCAGGCTGGTGGTTCGGACTTTTCTGAGTGCGATTCGCAAGCCATGCGTAAATTGCAAGTGAGAATTGCGCGAATGTGGCTCAAACATGGCTTGCGGAACCATCTTTGCGTAGTTAATTAGGCGTTACCGGTGAGTTGCTCAGAAGGCGCTCGCCGCTTTTGCAACAGCGCAAGGAGCTTGCATGCGTAGCCAATCCAAGGCCGTATGCTGGCGAGCAGCAAGTTGGACGTGTGTCGGCTTGATCTCGCTTGGTTTCATTGTTTCTGTCATTGCTGGTGCCTGATACGGCCTTTCGGCAAAAGATGGATTCAGATACGACAATGGGGTGCCCGGAAACGGTCGCCCCATTATCTTTTTTGGGTGGTTCTCATGCATATCATCAAGCTCTGCGTCGGCGTTTCCTCGGTTGAGGACCTGATTGCATGGCGGACGCAGCGGCGCGAGCAGGGTTTTGGCCGCCCCGACGGACTTACAGTTCATCGCACGCGCATGATGCCCAAAAAGGCCACCGAAATCGTGGGGCACGGATCATTATACTGGGTTATTGCCGGTGCGGTTCGGGTGCGGCAGGTCATTGCGGATCTCAAGTCCGAGACCGATGCGGAAGGCAAGTCGTGTTGCGATATCCTTCTCGAGCCCGAATTGATCCGTACGGCGCCCTATCCACGCCGTCCTTTTCAAGGGTGGCGCTATCTTGACGCTAAGGACGCGCCCCCCGATCTTGCCCGAGCAGGTGAGGACGCGCCCCCGGAGGGAATGGCCGAAGAACTCGCACAACTGGGGCTCCTTTAGGCCAGCTTGGTGGCGACTTGCCTTAGTTGGCAAGTGCGGGAACTCCACAGACTCCATGCCGTTGATCCTCAGTGCTACCTGCAACGGAGAGCTACAATGGATCCGAGGAAAGATGACGGACTACAGGCGCGAGATCTCGACCGGCGCGAGAGCGGCAACCTGATCGGAAGCGACAAAGTCGAAGGCACTGCCGTCTATAGCCTTGCCAATGACAAGATTGGCGTCATCGAGCGCTTAATGATCGATAAGGTAAGCGGCAAGGTTGCGTACGCCGTCCTGAGTTTTGGTGGTTTCTTGGGCATCGGCGATGATCACTATCCTCTTCCATGGGCCAAGCTGACCTATGATGAAACGATAGGTGGATATCGGATGGACGTTTCAAAAGCCGATCTCGATTCGGCACCCCGCTACGAGTCAGACGACGATTTCGAATGGCATGATCGACAGCGCGCGATGGACATCTATACTTATTATGGTGTCCCGCCGTACTGGATCTGAACGGCCCATCAAAAAGTCGAGTTGCGCAGGGCGCGCGCTGCTCATTCGTTTATAAAATGTAAATCAAATGCGAACTATGCTTCGCCTTATGCGCAATATTCGTACTTGTGCGGGTATTGCCAAGCACACAAGCTATGCGACGCTTTTGGGGGCAGGGGTTAGAGTCGGATCAATGCAGCGATCGAACGCGCATGTTATCGTTCTGGGCAACGAAAAGGGTGGCTCGGGAAAATCCACTACGGCAATTCATCTTGCTATCCACCTTCTTTATGCAGGCTTGCGCGTCGCAACCATTGATGCCGACAGCCGCCAGCACACCCTTACGACCTATGTGCGTAATCGCCGCGAGTGGGCCCGTGCTCATGGCTTGTCAGTCCCACATTCCACGCATTTCCATCTGCCGCAGGGGCGGGGAGATTCCCGCGAGAAAAACGCGGATATGGAGTTCGAAATGTTCCGTCGCGCCGTGGCGGAGGTGGAAAAAGATGTTGATTATCTCATCATCGATACACCGGGGTTCGATACACATCTTACGCGTATTGCACATTCATTAGCCGATACGTTGATTACCCCGCTCAATGACAGCCTGATCGATCTAGACGTCATTGCACGCATTGCGCCAGACAGCGGGGAACTGCTTGAACTCGGCCATTACTCACGGTTGGTTCAGCGCTCGCGGCGCGAACGGTTGGCCATTGATGGTCGGACGATCGATTGGGTGATGGTCCGCAACCGTACGTCCACGCTAAACTCGCGCAATACGCGTCTGGTGCGGACGGGCGTTGAAAATGTTGCGAAGCGCGTTGGGTGTCGTGTGGCGGATGGAATTGCAGAGCGCGTGATTTTTCGCTCCCTGTTTCCAATCGGCATGACAGTTTTTGACCCTCTCGATGAGGAGGCGCTTGGTGGCGCACCGACGATGAGCCACATCGGCGCTCGGCAAGAGTACCGGCAGTTGCTTGACGCCCTTAACTTGTCGGGTAAACGGTGTCGGGAGCAGGGTGGCGGCCAAAGCGACGACCGGATTTTGGCAGGTACCGTTTAGCGTCCAGTCTCACACGAGCAAGGATTGGGCGCCATCGATCCAGATTGGTGTGCCCGTAATATGCCGAGAGGCATCGGACCCAAGAAAGTACACAAGGTCAGCAACCTCCTCCGCTTTTCCCGGAATGCCGTCGGTCAGGGGGATATCGCCATCTGGATAGTGGGCCGGTTCAGCAGCTTTTTCGACGTTCCTCCGTTCGGTGTTCTCATCGATTTGGCTTTCGATGGCACCAGGACAGATCGCGTTGACGCGGATGCGATGCTTAGCGAGTTCCAGCGCAGCCATCTGCGCCAATGCAAGCTGACCGGCTTTTGTGGTTGAATAAGCCGACGCACCAGCTGTCGTAAACGTGCGTGTGCCATTGATTGATGACGTGATGATTATCGAGCCGCCGTGCGACTTCATCAACGGTATTGAATGGTGCAGCGTGAGGAAAGTGCCGCGCAGATTGACGGCAATAGTCTTGTCCCAATCGTCAACAGTCAAATCTTCGATTGGGGCCCAGGTCCCGTTGATCCCGGCATTGGCAAAGACGATATCGAGCCGCCCAAATGTCTCGGTTATCTGATCGAATGCGGCCTGCATATCGGAGACATCTGAAACATCGGCGTAGATGGGAAGCGCTTTGCGCCCCAATCTGGTGATTTCGAGCGCGACAGCGTCGACTTCTTCCATGGTGCGGCTGAGCAGAGCTATGTCTGCACCTTTGGCCGCCAGTTTGAGGGCGCTGGCCCTGCCTAGACCGGATCCGCCTCCGGTCACCAATGCTATTTTTCCTGTAACCGCCATCTTCATCTCCGTGCCAACAGGAAAGGCAACGCGAATGAGAGCAGCCGGTTCCGCTGGCGTCAGTCGTCCTGTGGCATATACATCCGGAGTGCTCGGCGACCGGCGGGGTCGAATACATCGACGTCCACAGCCACGCGTGGGAGGACCATGCGCCGCGTGCGTGAGGACAGTGCGAGAACCACCGAAAGCATGTCGGACATACGCCGATGGACCGGCTTGTTTTCTCCAAGACCCCGCGCCAGAAGACGGAGGGACTGTGCGCGCGTGGCGTCGTCGTCCGATGCCAGTGGTGAGCGGGGCTGGAACTGGCCAAGCTCAGAAAGTCGGGTCATTTCGCTCATTGGGCTACTCCATACACTTGCGCCAATTATCGAAGACTGTCCGGTTTTTTCGCTACCCTTGGACTGTTAGGCAGTTGATCGAAGCTTCCGAAAGCGCATCGCAAGTGGTTCTGGCCTGGGTTCGGTCGGCAAAGCCAGCGAAACGGGCGCGATAGTAAAGCACGCCATTGCGCTCGAAGGTTTCAACATACCCGCGCAGATTGGCGAGCTGATCATAGGTCTGGGTTGCTTGGCTAAGCATTTGTTCTGCATTGCCTTCGCTATCGGCAGCACCGACCTGAACCACCCAGCCGCCGGCGGGAACGGTTGCGGCGCTGTTTGTGCTCATTGTATCCAAGGCCAGTCCGTCGGGGCGTGCGATGGGCGCGGGTGGAACGAGAATCTGGCCACGTTGCGGGCCGAGCTGAAGCGATTCAGCAATCCAGGCACCAATCGGGTCGTCAGCGGGATAAACTGGCGCTTCTGAGGGCATCACACCGGTAGCAACGTAGGTTGCCTGATCGAGCGCGTTGTCGCCGGGCCGAGAAGGAATGTCGTCGGCTGAAACGACTTGGAACGGGATATTCTGCGGTTCGCTTGGCGTGGGTGCGGGCGCAGCAGCCGACGCTGCCTGGCTGAGCGAGGCGACCTGCATGGCCTGTTCCGCCGTTATGATTGGTAGCAGGCTGACGGGTCGGCCGGGAGGAAGGCGGTTGAGGGGCACTGATGCACCAGCTGAGGCCACTGTAATGCCGCCGCCAAGCAGAGTAGGGCGAGGGATCATCGCTTCGCGCCAGTAATCGCCCTGGCGCGCGTCGGGGAGGTAGGTGCGGACCAGTTCGGCAACGCGGGCGTTCCGGGCGGCGCCGGTGTTGAAGCCCAGTCCGATCACAACGATATGGCGGTTGTTGGAACGGGCTGCGGTCATCAGATTGTAGCCCGAAGCGTTTATGTAGCCGGTCTTGATGCCGTCGACACCGTTCTGACCCAGAAGCGCGTTGTGATTGCCATACGTCTTTGAGCCGTAGGTGAAGCTGCGTGTCTGGAAATATTCGTAATAATGAGGGAAGTGGAGGTAGATTGCTCGGGCAAGGGTGGCTTGATCGGCGGCCGTCGTAACCTGTCCGCTATCGGGCAGGCCCGAGGCATTCTTATATGTGGTGCGGCTCATGCCAAGCGCGCGGGCCGTCTGGGTCATCCGCTCGCCGAATTTGCTTTCGGTGCCTGAGATGTTCTCGCCAATAACGCGTGCAACGTCGTTTGCCGATAGCGTAACCAGGGCCTTGATCGCGTTCTCCACGCTGATGGTCGAGCCGCGCTGAACATAGAGCTTGGTGGGGACTGCTGCAGCTGCATGAGCGGAAACAGACAGCTTGCTATCGAGCCGCAGACGGCCGGCCTCGAGTTCCTGGAAGAGGATATAAAGCGTCATCACCTTGGTGAGTGATGCCGGATAACGCAGATCGTTTGCGTGATCCTGGTACAGAACCTGGCCCGTTTTTGCGTCAACGGCGATGCCCGCAAACGCGCGAGGCACACTTTGTGCCGCTGCTGGAGCGGAAATGGCGGCGAAACTGATCGCCGCGATCAAGATTGTGATAAAAAAGCGTACAAAAGGGACGCGTGCGGAATCGATACGCAGAAGGGTCGGCACCCGATACTCCAACTCTTTACTGGACCGGTACGAAATACGCCGCACCGTTACTCTACTCTTGAATCTCTGTGCGCCCGTCCCCCGATGGCACGCCAGAAACCCTAACTCGCAGGCACTTTAGGCCGATGCGGTTACAAATCCGTAAAGTGCTTAAAACTTGAAGCAAAAACCTTGTTGGGCGATCACACCTGATTGATCGGATTTTCGCCCCTTAACATGGCCGAGATTTTGCCTACATAATGGGGCCATCTTGCCTTTCTGATTTGGGACAAAAGAGCCGTGCTAATGTCTGCCCCTCTTACTGGTCTGGAACTGCTGGCAAACGGCAGTGTTGGTTTGCGGCTGGAAACGCCGCAAGCGATCTCGGCCGGGCCGGGAAAAGACGGAAACGATGATGACCATGGCGGTGATGGCCAAACCGGGGTCGCCACCAAGACCAGAACCAAAACCAAGAAGCCGAGCCTTTATCGGGTTTTGCTGCTCAATGATGATTACACTCCAATGGAATTCGTCATTCTGATCTTGGAAGAGGTCTTCAACAAATCCCGGGAGGATGCGACGCGCATCATGATGAGCGTCCATAATCAAGGTGTGGGGGAGTGCGGGGTTTATCCTTACGAGGTGGCTGAGACCAAAGTCACCAACGTCATGGATGCCGCTCGCCGAAACCAACATCCGCTGCAATGCGTGATGGAAAAGCAATAGGATAGGACCAACATGCCTTCATTCTCTCGCGGTCTCGAAAAGGCGTTGCATCAGGCCATGAATTTGGCTCGGGAGCGCAGTCATGAATTTGCGACCCTGGAACATCTGCTGCTGGCGCTGACCGAAGATCGCGATACGATTTCGGTTCTGACCGGCTGCGATGTCGATATCGAGTCTCTCAGGGCTGATCTCGAAGAGTTCATCGACGAGGAACTCGATAGTCTCGTTGTGCCCAACGGTCAGGATGCACGTCCGACGGCGGCATTTCAGCGCGTCATTCAGCGCGCGGTTATTCATGTTCAATCGTCTGGCCGTGAAGAAGTGACCGGTGCCAATGTGCTGGTTGCGATTTTCGCCGAGCGCGAGAGCCACGCTGCTTATTTCCTTGAGCAGCAGGACATGACCCGGCTCGACGCCGTCAATTTCATTTCCCACGGCATCGCAAAATCGGGTCGTAACGCCGATCGCCCCGTGCGTGGCGCCGAAGAAGGCGGGCCAGGGTTCGAGGGTGAACAGGAACGTGGCGGAAGCAGTCCGCAGCAAAGCTCGGCGCTTGCCGATTTCTGTGTCAACCTCAATGAAAAGGCCCGCGCCGGCAAGATCGACCCGCTTATCGGCCGGGGCATTGAACTCGAACGCACAATACAGGTGCTGTGCCGACGGTCGAAGAACAATCCGCTCTACGTGGGCGATCCCGGTGTTGGCAAGACAGCCATTGCCGAGGGACTTGCGCGTCGCATTGTCGAGGGTGACGTTCCAGAAGTGCTGGAAACTGCTGTGATCTACGCCTTGGACATGGGAGCGCTCCTGGCCGGTACGCGCTATCGGGGCGATTTCGAAGAGCGCCTCAAGGCAATTATGAAAGAGCTCGAAAAGAAGGATAATGTCGTTCTTTTCATTGACGAGATCCACACTGTGATCGGCGCAGGGGCAACTTCGGGCGGGGCGCTAGACGCCTCCAATCTGCTCAAGCCCGCTTTGGCTTCGGGCGCAATCCGTTGCATCGGCTCGACTACCTACAAGGAGTATCGCCAGTTCTTCGAAAAGGATCGCGCCCTTGTGCGTCGCTTCCAGAAGATAGATGTAAACGAGCCCACGATTCCCGATGCCATCGAGATCATGAAGGGGCTGCGCCCGTATTTTGAGGACTACCACAAGCTCAAATACACAGATGATGCCATCAAGGCTGCTGTTGAGCTTTCGGCGCGCTATATCAACGACCGCAAATTGCCCGACAAGGCAATCGATGTTGTCGATGAGACCGGTGCTCGTCAGAAGCTGGTTGCCGAGGACAAGCGCAAGAAGACGATTGGCGTCGAGGATATAGAGGCGACGGTCGCCACCATTGCCCGCATCCCACCAAAATCGGTTTCCAAGTCCGATACTGAGTTGCTGGGTAATCTCGAAGCCAACCTCAAGCGCGTCGTCTTTGGCCAGGACAAGGCAATCGATGCCCTGTCGTCGGCCATCAAACTTGCCCGTGCCGGGCTGCGTGAGCCTGAAAAGCCCATCGGGTCCTACATGTTCACCGGTCCGACCGGTGTCGGTAAGACCGAAGTGGCCAAACAGCTTGCCGACACGCTCGGGGTCGAGCTTTTGCGCTTTGACATGTCCGAATATATGGAGCGTCACACAGTTTCGCGATTGATCGGCGCGCCTCCGGGCTATGTCGGCTTCGATCAGGGCGGGTTGATGACCGATGGCGTGGATCAGCACCCTCATTGCGTCCTGCTGCTCGATGAAATCGAAAAGGCTCATCCGGATCTGTTCAATATTCTCCTGCAGGTCATGGACCACGGCAAACTGACCGATCACTCGGGAAAGCAGGTCGATTTCCGCAACGTTATCCTTATCATGACCTCTAACGTCGGCGCCTCCGAGCTGGCAAAGTCTCCGATCGGCTTTGGACGCGTACGTCAGGAGGGGGACGACGAGGAAGCCATCAACCGCATGTTCACGCCGGAATTCCGAAATCGGCTCGATGCGATCATATCCTTTGCACCGCTCCCCCCCTCGACGGTCAATCGTGTCGTGGAGAAGTTTATTCTCCAGCTCGAGGGTCAGCTCGCCGAACGCGGCATAACCATTGAATTGACGCCAGAGGCGTCCGATTGGCTGGCTGTCCGCGGCTATGATGAAAAGATGGGTGCGCGTCCGTTGGGGCGGGTCATTCAGGAATATGTCAAGAAGCCGCTTGCTGAGGAAGTGCTGTTCGGTCTCTTGCAGAAGGGGGGATCGGTCAAGGTTACTGTGGTCGGTGAGGGCAGCGAAGCGCGGCTTGAGCTGGTCTCCGTACCGCCGCGCCCGGCACGCCCAAAAGCAATCACTGGTCCGAAAGGCGGAAAGAAGCCCGTCCGGAAGTCCAAGCCTAAGGATGCCGAGCAGAACACCTGATCGGTTACAGGAATGGAAAAAGGCCGGTCTTGCGACCGGCCTTTTTTAATTGGGTTATGCCTTATCGTTTCGGACTTATCCCCGTTAAGCCCGGAGTTATCCAAAAGCGCTCACAGGGCGGCTCGGATCTTTTCAGCTTGGGCCGCCAACTCGTCCTGATCGGCAGTTTCGCCCGTGTGGGGCCGCAAGGGCACCCCTTCATACATGGGGATGATATGGAAATGGAGATGGAACACCGTCTGGCCGGCCGGCGCTTCGTTGAACTGGGCGATCCGTAGTCCGTCGGCATCCATGGCACTCATTACAGCTTTTGCAATCCGCTGCGTTTTCTGGATCAGGTTGGCTAGCACCTGCGGTTCTGCGTCAAACAGATTGCGTGACCCGGTTTTGGGAATGACGAGTGTATGGCCGCGCGATTGCGGCATCACGTCCATGAAGGCGAACGTGTCGTCGTCCTCGTAAACCTTATGGCTCGGAATCTCGTCCTTGAGGATCTTGCCGAATATGTTGTCCGGATCGTAAGCATTCATGACACGCTCCCTTGCTGCAGGTTCTGAGCTATAGCGGAATGGTACTGGGGGACAACCCGCTAGCCTTTTCGGAATGGGGTGTAGTCGGCGAGTTCCTGGTTTTGAAGATCGACATATTTGCGTTCATCCTCAAGGTATTCAGACACGGCACGCCGCAGCCCAGGATGCACTATGTGGTGGATCGAGCGTGTCACGGCCGGCGCATAACCGCGCGCCAGCTTGTGTTGCCCCTGCGCGCCGGCTTCAACACGCTTAAGCCTGTGCGCAATGGCAAAATCTATAGCCTGATAATAGCATAGCTCAAAATGGAGAAACGGCACGTCGCGAACGGCACCCCAGTTTCGGCCGTAAAGCGTATCATCTCCCACAAAATTGAGCGCTCCGGCGATGTACTCGTCACCATCGCGCGCCAGCATCAGAACGACGCTGTCTGCCATGGTTTCGGTGACGCGAGAAAAGAACTCGCGATTGAGATAGGGGCGGCCCCATTTGCGGGCGCCGGTGTCCATATAGAACTTGTAAAACGCGTCCCAGCGCGCCTCTGTGAGATCGCTTCCCGTAAACCATTCGCAGACGATTCCGTCTATCAACGCGTCGCGGCGTTCGCGGCGAATGGCCTTGCGCTTGCGCGATTGCAGGGTTTCGAGGAAATCGTCGAACGTCTCAAAACCGTCATTGGTCCAATGAAACTGCGTGTCGTGACGCACGAGCCAATTGGTGCTTGCTGCAATTGCCTCTTCGTCGCCCGTGACAAAGGTCGCATGGACCGATGAAGCGCCCAGACGTTCGGCCAATGCTTCTGAGGCTTGCAGTAATAAAGTCTGGGTGTCGGCGCTGCCATCGCGTGTCAGCAATTTTGGGGCGCTGGCCGGTGTAAACGGAACAGACGACTGAAGCTTGGGGTAGTAGTTGCCTCCTGCACGCTCGATGGCGTCGGCCCAAGCTTGGTCAAAGACATATTCGCCCATTGAATGCGATTTGAGGAACATGGGCATCAGCCCGATGGGTTCGTCCTCGCGCGAAATCAGAAGATGCTGCGGCTGCCAACCCGTTGCGCCAGTGGCGCACCCGGACTCTTCAAGCGCCAGAAAAAAAGCGTGATTTAGGAATGGGTTGCCTGGCTTTTTTCCACCACGAGATGCAAGCGCATTCCACGTGTCCGAAGGGATGGAAGCGGTCGTCGGATGAACCGAAATCGTCAGTTCGGGCTTATCATTCACGCGTCGGGATCGAATCCTTCAAACACTATTTGGTCAGCGTTGTGCCGAGCGATCTTGGCCTGATCCGCCGTTCTGACGGTCCAACTCATAACCTTGAATCCCAAGGCGCGGAACAGGCGTATGGCCGGAAGGCCCAGGGCCGTTTGTTCGCACGATATGAATGTGAAGCGGGTCCATGGGTAGTGCAAGAGGTGGCGCAACACAAATCGCGTTTGCGCCGGCATGTCGCCATACCATTCTGGCTTGTCGTACCCATAGGTGATGATGCCGATTTCGCCCGAAAATCCTTGCCGCCGCACTGCGACGATCATTCGTGGATCAAAGGTCTTTAGAACAAAGGGGCCCTGATAGGTCGCCAAAGTTTGAACGACACGTTTTGCGAGTTCGGACGTGTCTTTGGCATTTGCTTGCTTTTTGATCTCAATGACCAAAGGCGTGCGCCCGTCGATTTGGTCGAGGAAGGCTGCAAATGTCTGAGGGCAATCGCTGGTCGCACTTTCGAGTAGCGGGAGTGCGGTGAGCTCATTGGCCGAAAGGGCGCGAACAAGCTTGTTACCGCCAACGAGACGAGAGATGTCATCGTCGTGAAAGACCACGGCCTCACCGTCGGCAGTCAGTTGGAGATCGCATTCAATTCCAAAACGGCGCTCTATTGCGGCGGTAAAGGCGGAAGGCGAGTTTTCGATAATCCCCCGTTGCCTGTCATGCAATCCGCGATGGGCGACAGGACGGGCGAACGGGGGATACTGTGTCATTTATTCAATCTCGATAATTGCGTCGATTTCGACTGCAGCGCCAAGGGGAAGGGAGGCCACGCCAAACGCGGCGCGGGCGTGCTTACCCGTGTCGTCCAACAGTTTTATGAACAGATCGGAAGCGCCGTTTGCCACGATATGCTGTTCGTTGAAATCGGGCGTCGATGCGACAAGAACTGTCAGCTTCTGAATTGCCTTTATCCGGGAGAGTGGCACGACGGTATTGACGTGCGCCAGGATGTTGATGGCACAAAGCTCAGCGGCCCTCTGACCAGTTTGCACGTCGACATCCTTACCGAGACAACCCTTCACGATGCCATCGGCGCCTTGGGAAATCTGGCCCGAGACGAAAAGCAATTTGCCCGATTGGCGTACAGGGACATAGCTGGCCGCAGGCGAAGCTGGTGTGGGCAAGGTGTAGCCCAGATCATTGAGTTTCTGTTCGATCGTCATCGTCGGTCTCCGGTTTTATGTCTCTGGTGTTCGATTGGCGGTAGAGCTTGCCGCGTACCAGGGCCTCACGGCCATATTTGTCACGTACCTTGTCCATGGCCCGTTCCGCCGCAGCCTTGCGAGCGATATCGGGTTCGATCAGGTCAACCGGATCGATGCCAGTGGCCGCCTCCAGACCGGTAACACCGATCCCCAAAAGGCGAAAGGCTGTGCCGTCTACTTCTCGGGCTAATAGCCTCATGCCGGTTTCATAGAGCGTTGTGGCCAGTTGTGTCGGCAGCATGATGTGCTGGGCGCGCGTGCGGGATTTGAACCCCGCCGTTTTGAGCTTGATGGTTACAGTGCCGCCCACAAGGTGCTGCTTTTTCAGGCGTTCGGACAGGCGCTCGCACAGGCTCAACAATGCAGTCGAGAGCGAGTCGAAGTCGGACAGGTCCTTGAAAAATGTCGTTTCGGTACTTACCGACTTGGTCTCGCGATCAATCGAGACCCGTCTGTAATCTTCGCCTCGCGCCAGCTTTGCAAGTCTCGCGCCCATCTCGCCATAGCGCCGCATTAAGTCTTCGGGCGAACGTTGTTGTAGTTGCCCGATGGTAATCAGCCCGTCTTTGCGCAGCGTTTCGGCCATCACTTTGCCTACCCCGAATATGACCGTGATGGGCTTTTCTGCCAGAAGAGAGACGGTTTCCGCTTTCCCGATGATGGCAAAGCCCCGCGGCTTGTCGAGTTCCGAAGCGATCTTGGCGAGGAATTTGTTGTGACTGAGGCCGACTGAAATCGTTACACCGATCTCGACTTCGATTCTTTTCGCCAGCCGCGCCAACGATACGGCCGGAGCAGCTTGATGAACTTTCTCGGTGCCGGAAAGATCGAGGAACGCCTCATCGATTGAAAGTGGTTGAACGAGCGGTGTCAGTGAATCCATCAGCGTGCGGATTTGTCGGCTGACTGCGACATATTTTGCCATGTCGGGCTTAATGACGACAGCCTGTGGGCATAGCCGGTTTGCCTGAAACATCGGCATTGCCGATCTGACTCCGCTCATGCGAGCGATGTAACAACATGTCGACACCACACCCCGCTGCCCGCCACCAACAATCAGGGGCTTGTCGAGCAGTGACGGATCGTCGCGCTTTTCCACGGAAGCGTAAAACGCATCGCAGTCGATGTGGGCGATCGAGAGGGAAAACAGTTCTGGGTGATGCAGGATGCGTGGCGATCCGCATTTGTAGCACCGGGCAGGGGCTTTCGCGCTGTTTCCCGTTGCAAAGCAATCGCGGCACAGATGTCCGCCCGCAATCATCTGATCAACTCTGCGGGTTCAGGCTGTGCCACAGGCCCATGACACGGTTTACGTCCAGGCCGGCATTGGCGCACATAGCAAGCAATTGAGCCTCGTGCCGTCCGAAATAATCGATGAGCCCCTCAGCCAGTTCCTGCGTACCGACCGAATCTCGCAGGCGCTGAGGCGAAAACCCGGCGAGGGCCATGAAGCGCTCAAGCTCGTTAACGTCGGCGGCAAGCCAGTTGAGGCAAGCCTCGCCAACGTAAAGAAGTTCTTCGGTGTTGATCCTATCGCGCAAGCGTCAGACTCAGCTTATTTCTTGTTTCGTAACACATTGCTGTTAGCGCAAAGCAATGACAACTCAAAGCATCCGATTGCTGGTGCCGAGCGAGGTGAAATGGCCAAGACTGTCATGATCGTGGAAGACAACGAGCTCAATATGAAGCTCTTTCACGACCTGCTCGAATCCCGCGGATACGACACCATTCAGACCCGAAACGGTCTGGAAGCACTCGATCTCGCCCGCGAACACCGGCCCGATCTCATCTTGATGGATATTCAGCTTCCGGAAGTATCGGGCCTTGTGGTCACCAAATGGCTCAAGGAAGACGACGATCTCGCCCATATTCCAGTAATCGCTGTCACGGCGTTTGCCATGAAGGGCGATGAAGAGCGTATACTGTCCGGTGGCTGCGAAGGTTATATCTCCAAGCCCATCTCCGTGCCTCACTTTTTGGAAACGATTGAAGGCTATATTGGCAAGGCATAACCGCTAAAACCATTCTTCATTCAGGGGCGAAGGGACGCGCGCCGTGACTGCACGAGTGCTCATCGTTGATGACATCCCCACAAATGTGAAACTGCTCGAGGCGCGTTTGCTCGCCGAGTATTTCGATGTGGTGACAGCCTCTTCAGGCGCGCAGGCCATCGAAATCTGCCGCAAACAGGATATCGATATTGTCCTTCTCGACGTAATGATGCCCGAGATGGATGGATTTACGTGCTGCCAGATTCTTAAGCGCGACGTCGCGACATCTCATATTCCAATCGTAATGATTACCGCTCTCGATCAACCCTCTGATCGGGTCCGTGGTCTGGAATCTGGCGCCGACGACTTTCTCACCAAGCCTGTCGATGACATCCAATTGCTTGCTCGGGTCAAGAGCCTCGTAAGGCTCAAGGGACTCAGCGACGAACTTAGAGCACGTGCGCGAACCAGCCATGAACTGGCGCTTGAAGATACGGCGCGGACCGAGTTCGGGATTGCAGTGGATGGCGGGCGTGTTCTGGTCATCGATACCGAGCGGGGGCGGGCCGAGCGCATCGAAGCGTATCTGCGTGATACTCACAAGGTCACGACTCTCTTGAACCCTGCCGATGCCGTCTTCCAGATGTCAGGTGGAGAATTCGAGCTTGCAGTTGTCTCAATGGCTCTTGATGGATTCGACCCGCTACGCATCTGTTCCCAGATACGCACTGTAGATCAGACGCGTTCGATCCCCATCATTCTGGTTGCTGACGAAATGGATCGTCCCAAAGTGGTCAAGGCACTTGATCTGGGCGTCAATGATTTCATCATGCGGCCGATTGAGCGCCATGAGCTCTCGGCGCGGGTGAAAACCCAGATCCGGCGTCAACGCTATACTGTAGAATTGCGCGAGAGCCTGAATTCGACAATGGCCATGGCGGTCATTGATGAGCTGACTGGCCTCTATAACCGGCGCTATTTTGAACGGCACCTTGCGATGGTGCTCAACAAAGCGCAGGAGCAGGATCGCGATATGGCGCTAATGCTGCTTGATATCGACTACTTCAAGCCAGTCAACGACACGTATGGTCATGATGTCGGCGATGCCGTGCTCAAGGAGTTTGCCACGAGGTTGCAGCGCAACATTAGGGGCGTCGACCTAGCTTGCAGGTTTGGTGGTGAAGAGTTTGTGGTTGTGATGCCCGATACCGACATGCGAGCCGCCCAGGGGGTCGCTGAACGGGTGCGCAGCGCGATTGCCGATGAAGGATTTCAGTTCGGCGCCGATCGGCCGCTCAACGTTACGGTCAGTGCCGGCCTGGCACTTAACGACCGGGAAAATGATACACCAGAATCGGTAATCAAGAGGGCCGATGTAGCGCTCTATATGGCCAAGCGAAGCGGTCGCAATCGGGTTGTTCACGACGCAGCCTGATCTCGCAGGTCGGTAAGGTTAACCTTTCATTATTAATTTTGAAACCGGCACCGGACCGCATTGGAATGCTTGGCGTTCGCCCAGCCCCAGAGTAGGTTGTCAGCACTGAGACGGGCGTGTTTACGCGATCCAGTCCAGTACAAAACCCTACGGTTTTCAGGTCCGCCGCAACTCCTGATCCGTAGGGCGGCTGGCCCGGTATCGGACAAGAGTGGCCTCTTCGACAAACCGGAACCGGGTCAGCCATATTTCACCAGGACATCTCAGATTATGAACAACAAAAAACCCCGCTCTATGGCGGGGTTTTTGAATTTTCGGCAGATGCTTTCGACCAATTTATTTGATCTTGGCTTCCTTGAATTCGACGTGCTTGCGAACAACTGGATCGTACTTGCGGAACGAGAGCTTTTCGGTCGCTGTACGGGTGTTCTTCTTGGCAACGTAATAAAAGCCAGTGTCGGCGGTCGAAACCAGCTTGATCTTGATCGTGTTGGACTTTGCCATCGCGGTAGCCTTTGAAACAAACAGGCCGCGCGGCGGTTTTGCGCACGGCTCGGAAAATCAGTTGGGCGCAAACTATGCATTTCGCGCCAAAAGTCAAGCGGATCAGCTTCGCTCGTCGTCCTCAAATTCATCATATGCGCTGACCGGATCAAATCCGTGCATATAGCGTGCCCATTGAAGCCCGACGATGGCACCTTTGGTGATCGGAAGAAGGGCAAGCGTGGAAATGATGATGAGTGGAATCATCACCCACAGATAGGTCAGGGCCGGGAGCGGGGTTGAGCTCATTTCCATGTGTAGGACCGCGCCCACAGCAAGATGCCCCACGATTGTAATCACGATATAGGGAGGGGCATCATCGGCGCGATGATGGAAAAGTTCGGTGCCGCAAAAGTCGCACTGATCTGCCACCTTGAGGTAACTGGAGAACAGCTTGCCTTGCCCACAATTAGGACAGCGGCATTTCAGGCCGTTGAGCATGGCCGGCCATGTGGGGCGGGCCGGGCGCAAAGTCAGATCCGTATATGGCATCGTCTATCTCCTCGCGCGGTGTCCTCGCGGCGTCGGCTTGCCCTTGCGGTCCCTGCGGCCGCGGGTGGGGCCGGGCGGTTTGACCCGCTCCCCTTCAGATAGAACTTCAAACCGTAAGGCACCAGCCATCGGCGCTGCTTCAAGCAGTCGCACCTCGATGCGATCGCCGATTCGGAACCGCTCGCCAGTCCGCTCTCCGATTAACGCCTGCTGATCTTCGAAATGGCGGAAATAGTCCTGCCCCAGCGATGACACCGGCACAAATCCGTCGGCACCGGTTTCGTCAAGGCGTACAAAAAGCCCTGCGCCGACAAGGCCCGCAATCTTGCCGGTAAACCGCGCGCCGATATGTGCAGCCAGATACTGCGCCAGCAAGCGGTCAGACGTCTCGCGCTCGGCCACCATCGCGCGACGCTCGGTAGCCGATATATGCTCGCCGATGGAGCCGAGGCGTTGTTCTTCGGCTACCGTCAACCCGTCTTCGCCGAGTTCGAGCGCCCGGATCAACGCGCGATGGACGATCAAGTCGGCGTAACGTCGGATCGGCGAGGTGAAGTGTGCATAGCGATCAAGGTTGAGCCCATAATGGCCGTAATTGCCAGGCGCATATTCTGCCTGCGCCTGGCTGCGCAGTACCATTTCGTTGACCTGCTGGCTTTTTCCGGCCTTTTCGGCCCGAAAAAGGATCTGATTGAAATCTTTGGGGCGCAGCGACTCGCTGCGCGGCACGGGCAGGTCAAGAGATTTGAGAAACTCGCCCAGCATCACCACTTTCTCGCGGCTCGGGGCATCGTGGACACGATAGAGAAGACCTAGCTTGTGCTTTTCCAAAGTCTGGGCCGCGCACACGTTCGACAGAATCATCATTTCTTCGATGAGCTTGTGTGCTTCAAGGCGTTCGGGAACGTAAACGCCGTCAACCATACCGTTGGCGTCGAGCCGTATGCGGCGTTCGGGTAGGTCGAGCGCCAGAGGGTTGCGTCGATCGCGTGCCATCGAAAGCGCTTCGTAGGCGGCCCAGAGGGGCTTCAGGATCGGTTCGAGTAACGGGCCGGTCACCTCATCGGGTCGGCCATCGATTGCGGCCTGTGCTTGTTGGTAGCTCAATTTGGCTGCCGATCGCATCATTACGCGATGGAAGGTATGGCTCTTCTTGTTGCCGTCGGCATCGATCACAATGCGAAGGGCCATTGAAGCCCGGTTTACGCCTTCACGCAGCGAACACAGATCGTTTGAGATGCGTTCGGGCAGCATTGGGACGACGCGGTCGGGAAAATAGACCGAGTTGCCCCGCAGGAACGCTTCGCGGTCCATCGCCGAGCCCGATTTCACGTAATAGGATACATCGGCAATCCCGACGCGGATGATGAATCCGCCTTCATTGTCGGGATCGGTATCGTATTCCGCGTGGACAGCGTCGTCATGGTCCTTGGCGTCAGCCGGATCGATGGTGACCAAGGGAATGTCGCGCCAATCCTCGCGACCTTGCAGTGTCGCGTCCTGAGCCTGTTCAGCATCCTTGAGAACGGATGAGGGAAACCTGTAGGGAATGTCCAGCGCGTGCAACGCAATCAGGCTGACCGCGCCTTCGGACTCTGGGTTGCCGATAACACTGACAACCTTGGCGCGCGGTATCATCATTCGGCCGGAAACACTCACCTCGACCTCGACAAGATCACCGTCTTTTGCGTCGCCAAGATCCCCTGCAGAGATTCGCATTTCGCGAGCCTTGCGCTCAATGGGGACAAGGCGTGCGCCATCGGTGTCCAGACGCACGATGCCAACATCTGCCTTTCTTGGCTTGTCGAGCACCTTCATGGGCCGCGCAGTATAGGTCGGTACGGCGCCGCCATCGCGCTGAATGCGAGCCAGGATTCTGTCGCCGGGCGCGGGTACGACGCGCGCATCCTTGCTCACCGACACCGACACACGCGGCTTTTCACCTTCGTCATCGTCCCATTTGGATGGGAACGCGTGCATGTTGTCCGGGTCAGCATCGGCAGGAATGTCGAGCACGGTGACGGCCGGAAGCTCACCGACAGGCCGTAGTTCCTTGCGCTTTCGCGCCAGCAGGCCCTCTTTTTCCATGTCGCGCAACAGCACTTTGAGCGGCACGCGGTCGTCGCCCTTGATATTGAAATGGCGCGCGATTTCCCGCTTGGAGTTGATTTCTGGGAAATCGGCGATTGCTTCGAGAATCTGTTCGCGGGTCGGCAATTGACCGGGTGAGAAGCTGGCCGAACGCCGACCCTTACGCGGAGCAGGGGCCGAAGGGGATTGTCCTGTGCGTTTGGCCATTTCTATCCTTTAAGCCTCAGCCTTCTTCTTGGCGGCGGGTTTTTTGGTTGCCGTTGTCTTTTCTGCTGTCTTTTTTGCAGCCGGCTTATTGGTCGCCGTCTTTTTCGCTGCGGCCTTGGGTTTGGCTTTTGCCTTGGGCTTGGCCTTTGAACCGCCTTTGGCGGCAATCAGTTCCAGCGCTCTCTCGAGGGTAACGGCCTCCGGAGCCAGATCCTTGGGCAAAGTCGCGTTGACCTTGCCCTGGTTGACGTAAGGACCGTACCGGCCCGCGCGAACGGTGACCGGGCCATCGTCATGCTCGAAGGTCTGAATGGCGGCCACGGCTGCACCGCGCGCTCCACGCCCGCCACCGGCGCGCTTCTGGGCAATCAAGTCGACGGCGCGGTTAAGTCCCACGGTGAAAACTTCTTCCACATCAGGAAGGTTCGCGTAAGTCTTCTCGTGGAGCACGAAGGGACCGTAGCGGCCGATCCCCGCGGTAATCGGTTTGCCGTCTTCGGGGTGCAGTCCAACTTCGCGAGGCAGTGAAAGCAGCTTCAGTGCCTTTTCGAGATCCATGGTTCCGACATCCCAGCCTTTGGGAATGCTGGCGCGCTTGGCATCCTTGGCGTCTTCACCCAATTGCACATAGGGGCCAAAACGGCCAGTCTTGAGATGGATGTCTGAACCGGTTTCTGGATCGGCGCCCAGCACACCGTCGCCCTGGCCGGCCTCCGATGCCTGTCCCGTTGCGCTCTCGGCCAATTGCTGGGTGTGGCGACACTCAGGGTAGTTCGCGCACCCGATAAAGGCGCCGTACTTGCCTAGCTTGAGCGAAAGCTGGCCGGTGCCACACGTCGGGCAGAGCCGGGGATCTGTGCCATCGGGCCGCTCGGGAAAAATATGGTGTCCCAAGAGGTCGTTGAGCGCGTCGAGGACTTCGGAAACCCGCAAATCCTTGATTTCATCAGCCTGATGGGAGAAGTCCTTCCAGAAGCGGCGCAGCACTTCCTTGTAATCGATCTGCCCTGCAGAAATTTCGTCGAGCTCTTCTTCAAGTCCAGCGGTGAAACCGTACTCGACATACTTGGTGAAAAAGCTCTGCAGAAATGCCGTAACCAACCGGCCGCGATCCTCGGGAACGATGGCGCGTTTGTCGATACGGATGTAATCGCGGTCCTTGAGCGTGCCAAGCGTTGCCGCATAGGTCGAGGGACGGCCTATACCGAGCTCTTCCATCTTCTTGATCAGGCTTGCTTCGGTATAGCGGGCAGGGGGCTGGGTAAAATGCTGGTCGATGTCGACCTTTTCTAAAGCAGGGGTGTCGCCGACATTGAGCGCAGGAAGGTCTTTTCCATCCTCGTCATCGTCTTCGGCTTTTTCAACGCCATAGACGCCCAGAAAGCCAGGAAATGTTACCACCGATCCTGTGGCGCGAAGGGTTATGGCGCGGCCGGCGGCAGCGACATCGATATCGGCTGTCGTGCGCTCTATTTCGGCCGATCGCATCTGGCTGGCAAGGGCGCGGCGCCAGATCAATTGGTAAATCTTGTGCTGGTCGGGGTCGAGATTGCGCAGCGTATCGGGGTGCTTGCCCAAGTCTGTCGGACGGATAGCTTCGTGGGCTTCTTGAGCGTTTTTCGCCTTGGTTTGGTAAAGGCGCGGCTTTTCGGGCACGTACTCGGTGCCGAACTCCTTGCCAATGACCCGGCGCGCAGCTTCAATCGCCTCGGGCGCCATCTGAACGGCGTCGGTACGCATGTAGGTAATCAGCCCGTCCTCATAAAGACGCTGGGCGATCTGCATGGTTCGCGACGGAGACAGGGACAGCCGCGAGGAGGCGTCCTGCTGCAAGGTCGAGGTTGTGAACGGCGCGTAAGGATTTCGCTTGGTTGGCTTCTTGTCGACACTGGCAACCTTGAAGGCGCCTTTTTCGATTGCCGATTTCAGGTCTTCTGCGTCATCGCCGGTCTTTACGGCCAGCTTGTCGGTCTTGACGCCATCGACTGAATACAGCCGCGTTGCAAAGCTTTTTCCAGCCTGATTGAGCGTCGGAATCACGCTCCAGTATTCTTGAGGCTTGAAGCGTTCGATCTCTTCTTCACGCTCGGTAACCAGACGCAGCGCGACAGATTGGACACGCCCCGCCGACCGCGAGCCTGGCAGCTTACGCCAAAGAATAGGCGAAAGGGTAAAGCCCACAAGATAGTCCAGAGCGCGGCGTGCCAGATAGGCATCGACCAGCGGCGCGTCGATGTCGCGCGGCTTCTTCATCGCCTCTGTCACTGCGTCCTTGGTGATCGCGTTGAAAACCACGCGCTTGACTGGCAGATCGGCTTTTATTGCTTTTTTGGCCTTGAGGGCGTCGAGCAGGTGCCAGGAAATGGCCTCTCCTTCGCGATCAGGGTCAGTCGCCAGAATCAGTTCGTCGGCGCCCTTAAGCGCGCGGGTGATGTCGGCAAGGCGCTTTTTGGAGTTCGTATCGATCTCCCAGCTCATCGCAAAATCTTCGTCGGGCCGTACCGAGCCGTCCTTCGCTGGCAGGTCGCGCACATGGCCAAAGCTGGCCAGAACCTCGAAGTCCTTGCCCAGATACTTGTTGATGGTCTTTGCCTTGGCCGGGCTTTCGACGATGACGACTTTCATGCCTGTGACGGCTCCGCAAATAAGAGAGAATTGCCTTGAAGGAGTGGAGATAGGGCGGACGACACCCGCCCACAAGGTCCGCGCAAAATGGTGAAAGCGTCAGCTTCTGTCAATTGCGCGTGGATATTGGAGCCCATTGGCCGCTTCCCGGCATGCCACCTAAAGCTTCTCGAGGGACCGAAATTGGGGCAACATCATCAGCGTAGTGTGGGTTTGAGATACCGTTCGCGGTGATACTGTGCATGGGCCGCAAGTGGTGCACATTTTATCCTGGGCTGCGTCATCTTCGCGCGCCGGCCCCAAACTGTTCTGCACAAAGCATGGCCCCAGGTTGCCATAGAGTTATCTATAAGTTTTACCTTATGTCTTCAGGGCAAACAGATGCCCGCCTGAACGTTCGACCCGTCCCGCAAGTTCAAGCTCGAGAAGCAGGATCTGCAGGATCGGTGCCGTGATGCCAGTCGTTTCGATCAACATGTCAGTGGCCGTCGGCGCATGGCTGAGCGCCGTCAGCAGGCGTCCTCGATCATCCTCAGTAGGATCTGAAGAAGCCGCTGCAAAGACAGCGTCTATTGTTTCATTTTCAAACAGTCGAAGACGGGTCGGATCGGCATGGGTTAGCTCGGCAATGATGTCGTGGGCACCAGTCACCAGCTTGGCGCCCTGCTGAATGAGATGATTGCCACCTTCGGCGCGTGGATCGAGCGGAGAGCCGGGAACGGCGAACACCTCGCGATCCTGTTCTAGGGCCAGCCGTGCGGTAATCAGCGAGCCCGAGCGTTTGGCAGCTTCGACGATTACGACACCCAGGCTTATCCCAGCCACAAGCCTGTTGCGGCGGGGGAAATCTCGTGCCCTCGGTTCCCAGCCCAACGGCATTTCAGTGACCAAGGTACCGCCAGCCTCAACGATTGATCTCGCAAGATCGGCGTTTTCGTTAGGATAAATATGATCGAGGCCGCCGGCCATTACGGCGACGGTTCCTGTCTGGAGCGACGCGTGATGAGCTGCCTAGTCGATGCCGCGTGCCAGCCCGGAGACAATTATGTATCCTTGTTGCCCAAGATCGGTAGCCAGCACCTGTGCCATGCGCCGACCAGCGGCCGATGCGTTGCGCGCACCCACGATCCCCACGGTCCTGGTTTCGCCGAGCGCTGTCCCACCCATCACTGTAAGTAGCGGCGGCGGCCCCGCGACGTGCCGCAGATGGGGCGGATAGTCTGGGTCGTTGATCGAAATCAGGCGCGCGCCGATCGCCTCGACGCGCGAGATTTCATCCTCTGCTGCATCCAGACTTGGAATTCTGATTGCTTGTCCGCCGCCGCGCTGCGTTAGCTTGGGCAGTGCATCGAGCGCCGCTTCTGCCGAGCCAAAGCGGTTGACCAGTGTGCGAAATGTTGTCGGCCCGACGTTGTCGGAGCGGATGAGGCGGAGCCAGGAAACGCGCTGGGATGGGGTCAAGCTCGAGCGCGTCATGATTTCTGCCTAGACTCGGGTGGTGTTCTTTTTCCCGCCGACCTTGTTTTCGGTACCAGCGATCAACCGCTTGATGTTTTCCCTGTGAGTAAAGAACAGCACCACGGAAAGTGCAATTGTAACCCAGGTCAATTGTACGCCGGAAAACGCAAAAGCAAACATAGGCGCGGTGGCTGCCGCTGTCAGAGCCGCCAGCGAGGAATAACGCTGGGCGAAAAGGATGAGCAGCCAGGTTGCGCAAAAAATCAGTCCGACTACCCAGTTGAGTGTCAGTAGGATGCCTACATAGGTCGCAACGCCCTTGCCGCCCTTAAATCCAAGCCAGACCGGAAAGATATGACCCAGGAAGGCTGCAACTCCGGCCAGCATCGCGGCTTCGTAGCCCCACAGCCAGTGGGCGATCATTACGGCAACTGCACCTTTGCCAGCATCAAGTAACAACGTCAGCGCTGCAATATCGCGCCGGCCGGTCCGCAGCACATTGGTAGCGCCAATATTGCCTGAACCGATCGTGCGTACGTCGCCCAATCCCGCAGCTCGCGTGACGACCAATCCGAATGGGATGGAGCCAAGCAGATATCCCAATATAAGTGCCAGCGCATATTCGGTCATGCGAAGGCTTCCTCCCTGTAAACGATCTGCCCGCCAACCAGTGTTGCCATGACTTTGCCGGACATGCGGGCACTTTCGAACGTTGTGTTAGTCGAACGCGAGCGGATGGTAGCTTCCTCAACCACCCAGGGATAGTCCGGATCGAAAAGACAGAGATCGGCTTTGCCCCCTTTGGTGATCCGCCCCGCATCTATGCCCAGAATTTCTGCCGGGCGCACTGTCATGGCGCGCAGGATCGTCATAAGGTTTGTATCGCCCGAATGAACCAACCGCATGGCGGCAGCCAAGAGAGTTTCGAGGCCGATCGCTCCGGTTGCCGCATCGGCGAAAGGCTGTCGCTTGCCTTCCGCATCCTGGGCATCATGATCGGAAACGATGACATCTATGGTTCCGTCCTTGAGCGCTTCGACGAGGGCGAGCCTGTCATCTTCTGTGCGCAGCGGCGGGTTGAGCTTGAAGAAGGTTCGATAGGAGCCGACGTCGTTCTCGTTGAGGCATAGATTGTTGATCGAAACACCCACCGAAATTGCCGAGCTCCGCTTTTTGTAGAAAGCTGCCAGCTCTGCTGAACGGGCGGTGGAGATGGCGGCGGCGTGATAGCGCGCTCCCGTCATCAATGCCAATTGCAGGTCGCGATCGAGGGGAATGGTTTCGGCTTCTGATGGTATACCCTTGAGGCCGCGGAAAGTGGCCAGCGGCCCCGCGTTCATCACACCATCAGACACAAGATTGGCGTCGGCCGGAAGATGCATGATGGGCATGTTGAAATTCGTGGCATAGACCATGGCGGCCCGCAGCACGGAGCTGCTCTGGAGCGCCTTGCGCCCTTCGGTGAAACACACAGCCCCGGCCTCCTTGAGAAGCCCGAATTCGGTGAGGTCCTTGCCTTCTGTGTCAGTTGTGATCGCCGCGGTGGGCAGAACGTTGACACAAGTGGTAGCCTGGGCATGGCGGGAGATGAACTCGACCAATGCGCTGTTATCGATTACCGGCTGCGTGTCCGGCATGACCAGGATCGAGGTAACCCCGCCTGCTGCCGCAGCTTGGCCCGCACTCTTGAGCGTTTCGCGATATTCGTGACCTGGTTCGCCCGTGAATACGCGCATGTCGATCAAGCCAGGACCCAGCACGAGACCCTTGGCGTCAATGATATCGGCATTTTCAGGAGCGCCGGGTGCATTGCCGTTGACGATGTCGGCGATCGATCCGTTCTCGACAAGAATGGCGCCGGTGAAATCGGCATTGGTCGCCGGATCAATGATCCGGGCATTGTTGATAAGGAGGGGCTTATTCACCGTTTTCCTCCTTGTTGAGCAGCGCATCGAGCACCGCCATGCGGACGGCGACGCCCATCTCGACTTGCTCGGTAATCACCGATTGCGGGCCATCGGCAATAGCAGGATCGATTTCCACGCCGCGGTTCATCGGTCCGGGATGCATGACCAGGGCGTCGGCGTTGGCTCGGGCCAGTTTGTCGGCATCGAGCCCGTAAAAGCGGTAATATTCTCGCACCGAGGGGATTAGTCGGCCTGAAGCCCGTTCGTTCTGCAGCCGCAGCATCATCACCACGTCTACCCCTTCCAGGCCTTTTTCCATGTCGGTAAACACTTCTGCGGCCATTTGTTCGACGCCGCGAGGCAGCAGGGATTTTGGCGCGATTACACGGGTGCGGGCCTGCATGGCGCCCAGCAGGATGAGATTGGACCGGGCGACGCGCGAATTCGCAATGTCGCCGCAGATCGCCACGGTTAGCCCGTTCAGTCGACCTTTGTGGCGACGAATGGTGAGTGCATCGAGGAGCGCCTGAGTGGGGTGCTCATGAGCGCCGTCACCCGCGTTGAGCACTGCGCACTCGACTTTTTGGCTCAGCAGTTCTACCGCGCCCGACGATCCATGCCGAACGACAATCGCATCAGGCTGCATGGCGTTGAGCGTTGCCGCCGTATCGATAAGGGTCTCACCCTTGGCGACCGATGAGGTTCGCACCGCCATGTTCATGACAGTTGCGCCCAATCGTTTGCCTGCGATTTCGAAACTTGCCTGTGTCCGGGTCGAGTTTTCAAAGAACAGGTTAATCTGCGTTTTGCCTGCAAGGCTTGGCAGCGTTTTGCGCTGGCGCGATATTGGGATCATCGCTTCGGCTCGGTCCAAAAGATCAATGATCTCGACTGGATTGAGCTGGGCGATCCCCAACAAATGCCTGTGACGGAAAGGCAGAAAAGATGCGGATGATGTTTCCGAAGTGTCGGGTTCTGGAGGTGCCATAGGGGTTCCCACTGCGACTAGCGGTGCGTACCCCAAGGCCCGACCAACGGCAAGTCCCTATTGGCGATTTTAGCCGACCGCCCGCCCCGCGAGGAAGATGCCAAGGCCACAGAGCAGCGTTGAAGCGATGCTGGACAGAGTACGAATGTGGTTCCACCAGGTCCAACGGTTCGAATAGTCAGCCCATAATATGCGGGCAGCTTCGGTATCGAGAGGGATCGACTCGCTGCCCAGTGCCTGATTCATGGGCACGTTGATCGCGACGGTGACGCCAAAGGCGCCGATCAAATATGCGAGCGCGGCCAGGCTAAAGACGATGCCGATATCACGCTCACCCATTGAGAGGAAAACGAACGCTGTTAGAATTGCGAATATCGGGGCGCCGAAAAAGTTGGGGAAGAACCAAGGGTTCTGGATCACCGCGTTGATGCGCTGCATGCCATTGATCGCTGAGGCTGGCGCAGCCGCATCGAGACCCCACATCACTGAAACCGAATAGGCAAAGAAGGAGCCGGCCATGATGGCGCTGGTCAAGAGTGCGAGGCCGGTCAGTACGCCCGCAATATAAGTCATGTCGCCCTCCGTTGGTTCGTATCTGTCATACAGGTGTTTTGAGGCGATGGCGGCATCAGAGCTATCGCGCGGATTTTCGATGTCGCCACACCAAAAACGCGCCGCCAAGGCCCAGTAGAAGTTCTGCCGCCATGGCGATCAACAGTCCTGTGCCGGGAAGGCCATCCAATGCTATTGATACACTCCGGGCTGCAGCATAGCTGAGGTATAGCATAGTCGCGATGCCGAGAGAGAGGCTGCGCAAATGGCGCCTGAATGTCCCGACCCCGATGGAGACGCCGACCAGTGCGAGCCAGAGCCCCGGCGAACGCAATTCGTTCGCAAGGTCGACCGACTCCATCAATTCTATGCCGTAGCTGCCGTAAAACGGGGCGGGCATGAAGACCATGCCTGCCCCTATCAATAGCGCAACAGCGCCGGCGAGCGAGAGATAGGCGACTTCGAGCTGTCCCATCACGCTGCCGCCTGCCACGCGCCACCGGCCATCGCACGCTGCAGATACTCGCCAAAATCACGCGGCTCGCGCCCAAGTGCGCGCTGAACGCCGTCGCCTAGCCGTTCATTGCGGCCATCAAACAGTTCCGCGCATATGTTGGCCATGAGATTTGCATCATCTTGACCGACAACGGGCAGCAATGCCGCATGGAACTCCGTAACGCTGAGCGGGACATAGGCCACATCAAGTCCCGAAGCCGCGGAAATTTCCGATGCCGCATCCGCGAACGTCAAAAGTCGTGGCCCTGTCACCTCGTAGATTTCCCCATTGTGCCGGTTGTCGAGCAGTGAGGCGACGGCAACATCGGCGATATCGTCGGCGTCGACGAAGGGCTCAAGCTTGTCACCCGCCGCCATTGCCAAAGTGCCTGAGAGTACCGAGGGCAAAAACATGCCCTCATCGAAGTTCTGGTTAAACCAGCTGGCGCGGACAACAACGTGGTCGAGGCCGCTCTGACGCACCTTGTTTTCGGAAAGCTCGGCTCCGTGTTCGCCGCGGGCCGAGAGCAGCACGATCTTGCGTACCCCTGCGGCCTTGGCTGTGGCTATGAATTGTTCAATGATTTCGGGTGCACCTTGTGCTGCGAGGTCCGGCATAAAACTCACGAAGGCGACCTGAACAGCCTCCAGCGCTTTTGCCCAGCTTTCCGGGTTCTCCCAGTCGAATGATGGGGTCGTGGAGCGCGAAACGGCGCGGTGAGCATGCCCGTGCTCGGCCAAACGGGCGGCGACACGGGAGCCGACCTTGCCGGTTGCGCCGACGACGAGGATTGTTTTTGTGCTTGGCATCGTGTTCTCCGATTGATGACACCGCCAATTTGGAGGTATGATCCCGGACGAACAATGATCTTTTTTACGATTATATTTGCGAATCGTCCAAACTTCTGGACGCTAACGTTTTGTCGGAGTACTTTCGAAAAATGGATGATTGCTTTCAGCCCGTGCCGTTGGCCGATCCGCTTGGCGAAGCTTTGCACATGCTCCGGCTCACCGGGACACTGTATTGCCGTGCGACGATGACGGCCCCTTGGGGGGTCGTTTTGCCCAAACTTGTCGATTCGATGATCTTCCTGATCGTTACGGCGGGGCGTTGCGTCGCAGAAATCGATGGTGAAATCATTGAGCTGTCCGCGGGCACCATGGTGCTTTTGCCGCATGGCGACAGTTTCAGACTTCTCAGTGAGGCAGGCGTGGATGCCGAGCCGTTGTTCGATCTGCCGGTCGAGAAAATCAGTGATCGTTATGAATTGATGACCTATGGCGGCGGTGGCGCGTTGACGCGTGCGATGACAGGCGTTGTGCAGTTCGACACTGTTGCAGGTCAGCGGCTTCTGAGCGTGTTGCCGCGCGTTATACGCATTGATGGCTGGGACGAATCTCTCGGGGATTGGGTGCAAAGCACGCTGGGCCTCATCGCGCGAGAGGCAAGCGCTCTCAGGCCGGGTGGTGAAATCGTCATAACACGGCTTGCCGATATTCTCGTCATCCAGGCCATAAGGGCTTGGCTCGATTCCGCGCCTGACAGCGAACAAGGCTGGCTTGCCGCCTTGCGCGATCCGCAGTTGGGGCGGGCGCTGGTTGCCATTCACCGCTTTCCGCAAACCGACTGGACGCTCGCGCAACTGGCCGCGCAGGCGGGTATGTCACGATCTGCCTTTTCGGCGCGCTTCAGCGAACGCCTCGGGCAATCCGCAATGGCCTATCTCGTGCAATGGAGACTGCATCTGGCACGGGCGCGGCTCATGGAAACCAATGATCCGATGGCTGCGGTGGCGCAACAGGCGGGGTATCAATCGGAAGCCGCGTTCAGCAGGGCCTTCCGGCAGTATTTCGGCAAGCCTCCAGGCGCCGCGCGGCGCTCAGTTGTTGCGTAGCCGATCCAACGCGCCCTGAAGGATGTAACTGGCCGCCAGTTTGTCGACCACTTCGGCCCGCTTCGCGCGCGACAGGTCGGCCTCCAACATTGTGCGGGTGACGGCCATTGTCGACATGCGCTCATCCCAGAACACGATGGGCAGATCTGTTTTTTGCTTGAGATTGCGCACGAATGCCCTGGCCGATTGGGCGCGGGGGCCCTCGCTGCCGTCCATGTTGAGTGGAAGGCCCATTACGATGCCAGTAACGTTGTTCTTGGCGATCAGTTCGACCAAGCGCTCGGCATCGGCGGTGAATTTGCTTCGTTTTATCGTTTCGATCGGAGAGGCCGCCATGCGCAGGGAGTCCGAGATCGCAACACCGATGGTTTTGGTGCCCAGATCGAGTCCCATCAGCTTGCCCGCGGGGTGAAGCTCGGCGAGGGCAAAAGGGGCGTCGGTCATCGTGAGTTTCCTTGCGGAGATCGGTATGTCGGCTTATCAGCAGTTTGTGCCGCACTGGCAAGGAAAATGGTTTTGAGGCTGGGCCCGAAATGAAGATCACCTGGTTTGCCGATATGACCTTTCGCATACAGATTGCAGGGCGAACTATTGTGACCCATGCCGAAGAGGTTCCTCAGGGCATTGACCGGTCCGAACTGATCGCCGGCGCTCAGACCGTAGTTTCCACCCCAAGCTCCGATCTTGCCCAATTCGACTTTTTGAAATGGCGCCCACGCCGCCGTACGCGTCTGATCGACCGGGAGGCAGGCGAGGAGGGGCTTGATCTCTTTGGATTTGGCGCGCGCGGTCTGTTGGTCTATTCCGTCGATGAGGGTGTTCTGGTTCTTGACGAAGCCAGCGCGGGCGCCCAGTGGGACCGGTTTGCGGACAATGGCGTTGTCGTTCTTGCCGGTTCGGGGACTCGGTGCGCGGCGCAAGGCGCTGCCTTGCTCCACATCGCGCGGCCCCGCCTAATTGCACTCGCGGTCAATGATAGCGAAATCGATATTGCGTTCGATGCGCTCGCCGCCGGGCTTGGACAAGCCAGCCTGATCGTGCTCGAACCCAATCTGGCAGTGGAAGTGTAACTAAGGACCGAGCGGGCGCATAAAGCGTTTCGATGGGCGGATTTGCCGATTGCGTTTGTCGGACACCCATTGCTAAAAGCCCATTCAACTCTAAGTTTGCTAGGAGATGGCTATGTCGGTCGACGCCGATACCGTGAGACGCATTGGGCGTCTGGCCCGCATCCGTATTACCGAAGACGAGGTCGCCGCATACGAAGGCGAGCTCAACGCGATTCTCGGGTTTGTCGAACAACTTGATCAGGTCGACGTCGACGGCGTAGAGCCGATGACGTCGGTAACCCCGATGACGCTTCGTCGCCGCGATGATGCTGTGACAGATGGCGGCTATGCCGACCGGATTGTCGCTAATGCTCCAATCTCGGAAGACAATTTCTTTATGGTACCGAAAGTCGTGGAGTAGTCCGTGGCTGCCAGTATTGCCATCGAGACGCCGTTGCAGGACGATGTGCGCGACCTTGTCGCTGCACTCAACGAAACCATGCGCCCGCTTTCTCCCCCCGAGTTCCAGTTCCAGATGACAGTGGAGCAAATGGCCGGTGCGGACACGACCGTGTTTGTCGCTCGCGACGATTCCGGGCGTGCGGTGGGCATGGGTGCGCTTAAAATGGTCGATGGCGAGTTGGCCGAGGTCAAGCGCATGTATACGTTGCCCGAGGTGCGCGGCCAGCGCATCGGAGTCGTACTGCTCGACGCCATCGAGACGCAAGCCCGGCAAAAGGGCGTAAAAACGCTCAAACTCGAAACAGGGAACGTTGCCGGGTTCGAACCTGCCTGGCGGCTCTATGAGCGCGGCGGGTTTACGCGCTGCGGCGCTTTTCTCGATTACCCCGATAGCGAATATTCAGCCTTTTATGAAAAGGCACTGATCTAAGGATTTATCCGTGACTGATCTTACCCGTCTGAGCCTCAAAGCCCTGCGCGATGGCATCGCTGCCAAGGAGTTTACTGCGCTCGAAGCCACCGATTCCTATGTTTCCGCCATTGAGGCCGGGAATGACAAGCTTAATGCCTATGTGGCCGTCACCGCAAATCAGGCGCGTGAAATGGCAAAGGCGTCAGATGCGAAAATCGCCTCGGGCGACAATGGTATGCTTGAAGGCGTTCCTTTGGGCATCAAGGATCTGTTTGCGACCAAGGGTGTCCATACCCAGGCTGCCAGCCATATTCTCGATGGCTTCAAGCCCGAATATGAATCCACTGTCACCGCGCATCTTTGGGCGGATGGCGCGGTTATGCTGGGCAAGCTCAATATGGATGAGTTTGCCATGGGGTCATCCAACGAAACTTCCTATTACGGCCCGGTGGTAAACCCTTGGCGCGGCGAGAGCGACAACAAGGACTTGGTGCCGGGAGGGTCCTCAGGCGGTTCGGCTGCTGCGGTTTCCGCGTGGCTCTGCGCTGGCGCAACCGCTACTGACACTGGCGGATCGATCCGGCAGCCCGCAGCTTTTACCGGCACAGTTGGCATCAAGCCGACTTACGGCCGCTGCTCGCGCTGGGGCACTGTCGCTTTCGCGTCCTCGCTCGACCAGGCTGGCCCCATCGCGCGCACAGTCGAGGACACGGCGCTGATGTTGCAGTCCATGGCCGGGTTCGACCCCAAGGATTCCACTTCAGTGGATATGGCGGTTCCTGACTTCGCAGCTGCGGTCGAACGCGGCGTCAAGGGCATGACCATTGGCGTTCCCGCCGAATACCGTATGGACGGAATGCCCGAAGAGATCGAAAAACTCTGGAGTCAGGGTCTCGAGTGGCTCAAGGCCGAGGGTGCAATGGTCAGGGACATATCCCTTCCGCACACGAAGTATGCGCTGCCAGCCTACTACATCGTGGCGCCGGCCGAAGCGTCTTCCAATCTGGCGCGCTATGATGGCGTCAAATACGGACTGCGGGTTTCTGGCAAAGACATCACCGACATGTACGAGATGACCCGGGCCGAAGGGTTTGGCCGCGAGGTCAAGCGCCGGGTTATGATCGGAACCTATGTGCTTTCGGCTGGCTATTACGATGCCTACTACGTCCGCGCTCAGAAGGTCCGGACGCTGATCAAGCGCGATTTCGAGGACGCCTTCAACGCAGGTGTCGATGCAATCCTGACCCCTGCCACACCGTCTGCGGCCTTTGGCATAGCTGATCAGGAGCTGCATGCAGATCCCGTCAAGATGTACCTCAACGACATCTTCACAGTTACCGTCAACATGGCCGGGCTGCCAGGAATCGCAGTTCCAGCAGGCAAGGACGGGCAGGGGCTTCCGCTCGGGTTGCAACTCATCGGAAAGCCGTTCGACGAAGAAACGCTATTCGCTGCCGGTCGCGTCATCGAGAAAAGCGCAGCTCTCGATCTTGGTCCTGCCAAATGGTGGTGATGACCCAAAGGCAGCTTGAAGAGCTGATCCTTGAAAAAAAGCCGATCGAAAATGCCGATCTCTCGTCCATTGATTGGACCGATCTTCCCGATGGCGCACTTCATGCGCGCCATTGCGTGTTTCGCGATGCCCATTTGACGGATGCCGAACTGGCTGGCGCGAAATTTGAAAATTGCAGTTTCGAGCTTGCCCGCTTTGGCGGTGCGAATTTCACTGACGCCAGTTTTTCAAACTGCTCGTTTTTTGACTCGGAGACCCGTGAAGGCTGTGATTTTTCCCGCGCCGATTTCGAAGGTGCGACATTCGATAACTGCAATTTGGCGACGTCGAAATTTGGCCTGGCGAGCCTTTTCGATACCACCTTCAAACACT
Source organism: Pelagibacterium sp. (assembly GCF_048264985.1). Taxonomy (GTDB): domain Bacteria; phylum Pseudomonadota; class Alphaproteobacteria; order Rhizobiales; family Devosiaceae; genus Pelagibacterium. The sequence continues at coordinate 1,824,981 of NZ_JBLXCL010000001.1, read as the reverse complement.
GCAAGGCGGCGGGGTGCGATTTCGAAGACGCACGCTTTGGAAAGGCATCGGGCCGCGTATCGGTTTCGCGCGTACGTTTCATCGGCTCGCAACTGGATATGTCCAGTTTTCGGCAGGCCCGGCTCGACGATTGCGTATTTTCGGAGTGCAGTCTGCGTCAGTCGGATCTGCGCCAGACGACGCTGTCGAGCGCAGACCTGCGTGGTTCGGATCTGTCGGAGGCCAACCTCAACGGCGCCATACTCGACAATGCCGATTTGCGCGACGCCACGCTTCTTGGGCTCGATGTTACACAGCTTGCGAGCTTCGAGGGGATGAAGGTTTCCGCCGATCAGTTGACCGATCTCGTAAGACCATTGGGCATCAGGGTCTTTCCGCGCGGGCGTTGAACCATCATGTTGCACTCGGCGTCCTTAGCGGCTAACTGACGTCTTCATCTGCTTTCTGGTATTTTTTGAAATCCATGTCTGACATCTTCACCACACTCGATTGGTCCGCACCACCTAAAGACCTCAGCATGCCTTTGCAGGCGCTTTGGTGGATCAGGAAGGGCGAGTTTCGCATGGGCCCTGAATGGGAAGAGGCTCATCGTATCGTTCAGCAGATGGAAGGTGTTGAATCCTTTGATTGGGTTCATGCTCTTCTACACTGGATAGAAGCTGACATGGGCAATGCCGATTACTGGTATCGCCGGTCCGGCAAACGCCGCACAGCGCCATCGGTTTCTCAGGAATGGGAACACATGGCAATGATGCTCTCGGACGCGCCAAGGCATTAGCCAAAACTTATCCCCCCACTCAAATCCGCCCCCATACTCTCTCACGAACCCGCTTTTATGGACGCAAGCGCAACGAACGTTTGGGCGGGCTTGGTTCGGGTTCCTTGCGGGTCGCTGCAGGGAAGGCCCAAACGTCACGAGCGCTGGACGGCGCGAACCGGCCGCCTGATCTCGATTGAGACTGGCGCGATATTGCTAGCGCCGTCGTACTCTCGAAAGGGAGAAGGGATTGACCCTGGCCTTTGAAGGGCGACTAAGCCAAAAATCCCGGATGCATGGGGCAATGATCGCTTCATATAAAAACTAAAAAATGCGGAGCGTTCATCGCCCCATGCCGTCTTTGACTTTTCATCAGCCGCGGTCCGATGGGCCGGCGGGCGTTTTGTTGCGCCGGCCCCGGGATTTCTCAGCGGTTGTCCAATTGGCCGCGCACCAGCGCTATGCCCCTGCGGGTTATTCGATACGGGCCTCCCTGCTGAGAGGCAATCGTCTTGCGGCGGCGCAGCCTCTTAAACAGTGCCATATCGCATTGGGTCATGCGCCAGCCATCCCTGTTGTAACACTCTATATCGGCGATTTTGCCGTGTGAGTCCTTGAGGGGTTGGATGAAGCCGCCTTGGGCCAGCGCGTGCAACACGCGCTGTTCGTCTCGGGAAATGTCCATGAAAGTCTGTCTGTCGATGAGGCGGTCAAACCGCCGGTCAAACGAAACCGTGCCACCCGCATTACGCCAGGAGGTCGGTAGGTTCGATTTTTCAGCCCAGCCAGATTTGGCCGGGCCTCAGCGGAGCTCAGACAGATTACACATAAGACATTTGCTTATGCCCGCGGCGTCCAGAAGGCAAGAGGATCGAACGGGACGGTTGAAAAACATCGGCCGTCGATGCACACCTGCATCACAGAATAAAGAGGAATACCGCAATGACCGCGACGAAACTGCCTGCCGATTGTGAGACCAAGGATGACGTGCGCGCTGAGATCGACCGGATCGATCATGCGCTGATCGAACTTTTTGCCGAGCGGCATGGCTATGTCACACGCATGGCGGAAATCAAGACCGACCCACATGAAGCCAATGATCCGGCCCGTATCGAGGCGATTGTTTCCAAGCGCCGGGCTCAGGCTCTGGACCTTGATCTCGATGAAGATCAAATCGAATTGCTCTGGCGCACATTAATTGACTGGAACATCAACTATGAAAAGGGCATCATCATTGCCCGGAACCGGAAAAAATAGAGCGCCCAAGGAAATGCTCGACAATCTGATCCTCCGCCGCGCCTCGATCGCCGAAGCTGACAAGCTCGGAATGCTCGCATTTGCGTCGTGGGATTCGAGCATGTGCCATATTATCAGCCCCGAATCTGAAGATGGTGAAGCCGCAGAGCGTGCGGCGCTTGAGCTATCGTTTCAATTATTCTGCATCACCGCGTGTGATGCCATTACTGTTGCCGACAACGACGGTGAGCTTGTGGGCTGGGGAGCTCGTGAGCCATTGAGCGACTATATTTCCGATCTCTGGGTCACGCCGTCCCACCAGCGCAACGGTATCGGTCGTGCACTTCTGGCCGCGGTCGAGCAGGATATATTTCGTGCCGGCCACGATATCGCAGTGCTTGAAACACATGCTGAGAACGGCGGTGCCATCCGGTTCTATGCCCGTGAGGGGTATGGGATCGTCTGGCGGGGGGTGAAGTTTTCGCGCTTGCTGGGCCAGCGCGTCGAAAAAGTACGCATGGAAAAGCAACTCGTGGTCAGTGCCCACTAGCCTCTCGGCGGCAATTGATTTATTCCCCACATCATATTTTCGCGCACACTAGCGCCTGAGCAATCAAGCAGGTTTTTGCCTCCATGACACTCGTCGACACACGTACACCCACCCCGAAATATTTCATCTCCGGCGCCACGGGCGATTGGGAAATGGTCATCGGAATGGAGGTGCATGCTCAGGTAACCTCGGAATCTAAGCTTTTCTCCGGCTCGTCGACGGAATTCGGCAATCCACCCAACTCAAATGTCTCGTTCATTGATGCCGCCATGCCTGGCATGCTGCCGGTCATCAATGAGGAATGCGTGCGCCAGGCTGTGCGTACCGGGTTGGGACTCAAGGCTCAGATCAACAAACGTTCGGTATTCGATCGCAAGAATTACTTTTATCCCGACCTGCCTCAGGGCTATCAGATTTCCCAGTTCAAGGATCCCATAGTGGGTGAGGGCAAGGTTATGCTCGATCTTGGCGAGGATGGTGAAGTCGAAATCGGTATAGAGCGCTTGCATCTCGAACAGGATGCCGGCAAGTCGATCCACGATCAGCACCCTAATATGAGCTTTGTGGACCTTAATCGGTCCGGCGTTGCGCTGATGGAAATTGTGTCCAAGCCGGATTTGCGGTCGTCGGACGAGGCGAGGGCCTATCTGACCAAGCTCCGCACAATTCTGCGCTATCTTGGCACCTGCGATGGCAATATGGAGCAGGGTTCCATGCGCGCAGACATTAACGTTTCGGTTCGCCGCCCGGGCGGGGAGTTCGGTACGCGGTGCGAGATCAAGAACGTTAACTCGGTTCGCTTTGCCGGACAGGCTATCGAATATGAGGCCCGCCGACAGATCGACATTCTTGAGGATGGAGGATCGATAGATCAGGAGACGCGCCTTTACGACCCCAAGACCGGCACCACCCGATCAATGCGATCTAAGGAAGAAGCACACGATTACCGCTACTTCCCCGATCCTGATCTGTTGCCACTCGAATTCGATGATGCGTTTATCTCCAAGCTGGCCGAAAACCTGCCGGAACTTCCCGATGAGAAGGGCGCGCGTTTGGTCAAGGATTACGGCGTAACGGCTTACGACGCCTCTGTTCTGGTCTCTGATCGTCGCTATGCCGACTTCTATGAGAATGTTGCCAAAGGCCGCGATGGCAAGCTGGCTGCCAACTGGGTCATCAACGAGTTCTTCGGGCGATTGTCCAAGGAAGGTCTGTCGATCGATGAAAGTCCGATGGACGCAGATCAGCTTGGCGGCATCGTTGACCTGATCTCGAACGGCGAGATTTCAGGCAAGATTGCCAAGGACTTGTTTGAGATTGTTTGGAATGAAGGCGGCGATCCGGCCAAACTCGTCGAATCGCGCGGCATGAAACAGGTGTCCGATACGGGCGCTATCGAGAAGATTGTCGATGAGATTATTTCCGGCAATCCCGGACAGGTTGAAGCCGTCAAAACAAAGCCTGGCCTTTTGGGCTGGTTTGTCGGGCAGGTCATGAAACAGACCGGCGGCAAGGCCAACCCGCAAGCCGTCAATGAGATACTTAGGGCCAAGTTGGAACTCGAATAGTTCCGACCGTTCCAGCCGGCAGATCATCCTCATGGATTGATCTGCCGCAAGGGCGGCTCAATTGTGGGAACGGAGGCACTGGGATCATCGTTGGTAGGAAAAGGAGGTCGCCATGACTAATCCGCCGCCCGACAATCCCATCCCCAATCCTGACCCTGTTCCACCGATTCCAGGCCCCAAGCCAGACCCTGTTCCGCCACCGCCAGATAGTCCGATCCCAGATCCGTCTGATCCGGTTCCGCGTCCTCCGGAGCCGGAAATTCCGCCCAACCCTGGCGACCCTGTTCAACCGATTCGGAGTTAGCCGGCGGAGCGCGAGCGCATGCCGATCCACCTTGGCAAGCGGCCATCGATCATCAAGAGTCCGATGAAGATGGCCAGCATGCCGAGAAGGTGTGTGGGCAAAATGATTTCCCCGAGCAGCACGAACCCGAATATGATCGCAGACACCGGTGCTATGAAGGTGACTGTAGAGAAATTTGTAGCGCCGATCCGGGGGAGGATGCGGTACATGATGATGAAGGTGAATGTCGTGGCCACCAATCCTATGCCCAAGGCTGCGAGCCAAGTTTCGGGAAGTGTAATAGTGGGCGCGCCTTCAAAGAAAATTGCAATCACAGCGGAACTGAGGCCCGCCCCTGACATTGCAATGACCGCGAATGCTGTCGGCTCGACCGACTTGAAGCTGCGCGTTATGTTGAGTGACAATGCGTAGCAGACGGTTGCGCCCAAGCATGCGGCAATGGCCCACAATTGGGAGTTTCCGCCCTCGGCCAGCGCGGGCGAAGCCAAGATTGCCACGCCAGTAAATCCGCAGATGACGCCCACGAACTTGAGGGTGCTTGCCCGCTCTCCGTCCCGGAAAAAAAGTGAAATAATCACTGTCATTATCGGCGTAAGCGCGTTGATGATGGCGGCGACGCCGCTGGCAAGACTGCCCTGAGCCAATGGATAAAGGGCAAACGGGATTGAGTAGGCCAACCATCCAAGCATGCCCAGCTTTATCCAAAGCATGGGATCGCGCGGCAATTGCTTGCGCATCACGAATAAGGCCACCCAGCATCCCAGCGCGCCGATGCAGACTCGCAGCGCCGAAACCCATAACGGTCCCAGTTCTCGGATAAGGATTGCATTGAAAATAAAGGAAAAACCCCAGATTCCGCCGAGGAGGAGAATCCAGAACCAGTCGCGCGTTGCCATGATTTTATGCCCATGAGTCGGGTTGTGGACGCTACGCCTTTGCTGGCGTGTTGTCGAAGCAGTTCTAGAAATGACGCATATCAAATCGGGTGATGTCAGCGACCCGTTTTTGACACTACCCGTTATAGGTGATCTGGCCCGACGCCAGCATTTCCAGCGCCTTTGGGTAGAGTTTGTGCTCTTCTATCAGGATACGCGCGGCAAGAGATTCAGCAGTGTCGTCCGGGCGGACGGGAACTCGGGCTTGGGCAATGGCCGGGCCCTCATCAAGACCTGGTGTCACAAAATGAACAGTACAGCCGGCTTCCGATACGCCATCTGCTATTGCCCGCGCATGAGTATCAAGGCCCTTGTAGGCCGGCAGCAGCGAGGGATGGATGTTAATGGCTCTGCCAAGCCAGCGTTCAGTAAATTGCGGTGTCAGGATTCTCATGAAGCCGGCAAGGCAGATGAAATCCACAGCCCAGTTTTCGAGAATTTTCGTCAATGCATTCTCGAAGTCGAGGCGACTATCGAAGCTGCTTTGTGCGAGACTTGCCGTCTGAATACCATCGGCGCTGGCCGTTCCAAGCCCTGCCGCCGCCGCGCGATTGGAAAAAACCCCTACGATCTCGGCGGGATAGTCAGCGGCTTTGGCAGCCTTGATCAATGCCGTCATGTTCGAACCACGACCGGAAATCAGCACCGCAACACGCTTTTTGCGAGTCATAGTGAGAGGGCGCCACTAAACTCGACTGCATCGCCGCTGCGCTCGATCAGTTCGCCGATGACGTTTGCGGCTTCCCCATGGCTCTCGAGTTTGGCAATCAAAGAATCGGCATCCTGTGCATCCACCGCAACCAGCATACCAACGCCGCAGTTGAACGTCCGGAGCATTTCGCGCTCTGCGATGCCGCCCTGCTTTGCCAGCCAGCCGAACACTTTGGGCGCCGACACCGCATCAAGATCCACACGGGCCGCCAGCGTAGAGGGCAGTACGCGGGGGATGTTCTCTTGAAAGCCTCCGCCAGTGATGTGAGCAAGCGCCTTGATGTTGTGGCCGGACTTGATGGCATCGAGCAACGGTTTGACGTAGATCTTGGTGGGTGTCAGCAACGCGGCACCCAAGGTGGTTTCCGGTGCGAAGGGTGCGGGGTCAGTCCATCCGAGACCAGACATGGCAACGATTTTGCGCACCAGCGAATAGCCGTTGGAATGAACACCCGAAGAGGCTATGGCGACCAGCTTGTCACCAGGACCGATGCCCTTGCGTGGCAGGAGCGTGCCACGTTCCGCTGCGCCAACCGCAAATCCGGCAAGGTCGTAATCGCCGCCATGATACATGCCTGGCATCTCGGCGGTTTCGCCCCCGATCAATGCGCATCCAGCCTGTCGGCAGCCTTCGGCAATACCTTCGACGATCGCCGTGCCCTGCGCGACATCTAGAGCTCCAGTAGCGAAGTAATCGAGGAAAAACAGCGGCTCTGCGCCCTGAACCACAAGGTCGTTGACGCACATGGCAACGAGATCGATGCCCACGGTATCGTGGATACCCGCTTCGATGGCGATCCTCAATTTTGTGCCTACGCCATCATTGGCTGCGACAAGCACGGGATCTGAAAATCCGGCAGCCCTGAGGTCGAACAGCCCGCCGAACCCCCCGATCTCTCCATCTGCACCGGAGCGACGAGTCGATTTGACAGCCGGCTTTATGGCCTCAACCAGAGCATTTCCGGCGTCAATATCGACTCCGGCTTGCTTGTACGAAAGGCCATTCGAGGGCAGATTTGCATCGTTGGACATATGAATACGCCATCCCCGGAGAGTCGCCCTAATGTGAGGCGACGTCAGATTAACGTTGATCGGGCCGGTTGGCCTCTATATTTCGAAAGGCTGATACCGGCTCACAACGCTACACGCAAGGACTGCCATGTCTCTTAGGAACCAGATTACGTTCTGGATCGCACTGTTTGTCGTATTGGGCGTGCTGATGTGGGTCTTCAGGGGCATCCTGTTGCCGTTCGTTCTCGGCATCACCTTGGCTTATCTGCTCAATCCATTCGTCGATTGGATTCAAGCCCGAAAAGTGCACCGTGGCCTTGCGACCCTGATCGTTATGTCGCTGGCCATGCTGGCTGTGCTAGCGGTGTTTTTGCTGATCGTGCCGCTCATGTTGCAGCAGGCGTTCGGCTTGGCGCGCAACATTCCTACCTATGTTCAGCAGTTACAGGTCTTTGTCGAGAATATGCTTCCAAGGCTCGAACAATGGCTCGGGCCGGAGCGGATGCTGGAGCTTGAACGTGGAATCGAACAGATGTTTGCCGATGGCATCGGTATGCTTACGGGCTTTACCGGGCAAGTGATGCAGCAATCGATGGGCATCCTCAACACAATCGGCATCATGATCGTCACGCCCGTCGTCGCTTTTTATCTGCTTCTCGACTGGGATCGTATGGTCGCGAGTGTAGACAGCCTGTTTCCGCCGGCACATCGCGCTGAGATGCACGAGCTGTTTAAGGACATGGATGTAGCGCTTGCCGGTTTTGTGCGCGGTCAGGGCGCGGTCGTTGGAATCCTGGCTGTATTTTATGCTGTGAGCTTGTCTCTCGCAGGGCTGAATTTCGGTTTGGCCATCGGACTGATGGCTGGACTGTTCAGCTTCATTCCATATGTCGGGGCGCTGATTGGCTTCGTACTGTCAATGGGAGTGGCGCTTTTTCAGTTCTGGCCGGACTGGGGAATGATGGTGGCTATCCTCGTGATATACCTCGTTGGCCAGTTTCTTGAGGGCAATATACTTTATCCAAAGCTTGTAGGGTCCAGCATCGGCGTTCATCCTGTTTGGCTGATGTTCTCCCTGTTTGCATTCGCCGTATTGTTTGGCGCATTGGGGGTCTTGATCGCCGTGCCTCTAGCGGCCATCTGTGGCGTTCTCGTGCGGTGGGCTGTTCGTAAGTACAAGCAAAGTCCACTCTATGAGGCCGAAAGCCCAATATTGATTGCTCAGCGAGAGGCTGGCGCTGATGGAAGCCCTAAAGAACGGTCATAGCTCCGTGTCACGGCACCCAAGAGAACAGCTGATTTTGGAGCTCGGGCATGATGTTGCTCAGTCCGAGGACGATTTCATGGTCTGCGCCGGCAACGAGTTGGCGTTTGCCCATGTGATGGCGTTTCCCTCCTGGGCATCGCCTGCCACGGTGCTCGTTGGCGCCGCAAAGTCTGGGAAGTCGCATCTTGCTCGGATATGGGCTCAAAGGGCCGGGGCTGTCGCCGCCACGACTAAGACCGCCGAAGAGCTTGCGACACATGGTGGCAAACAGCCGGTCTTGGTGGACGACGTCGACCGGGACGGATATTTGGAATCAGATCTATTCCATCTCCTGAACCAGTCGATGCGCGATGAACGCCCGATACTATTGACGGCAAGAGTGCCGATCGCGGAATGGCCGTACATAACCAATGACGTTAAATCACGAGCGAGGTTGGCCGCCCTCTTTTCTCTCACTGCGCCGGATGACATCTTGTTGTCGCAGATGTTCGTGAAATTGTTCACCGATAGGCAGTTGTCGGTTGATCCGAAAGTAATCTCCTATCTGGTGAGCCGTATGGAACGGTCGTCAGAAGAGGTTGTCGCTCTGGTTGAACTGCTCGACAGAATGTCGCTGTCACGTGGACGGGCGATTACGCGGGCCATTGCGGCCGAAGCGCTTGAAATTCGCTCTGAACGCTAGCCGAACTGGAATGATGAAAAATGGACGACATGGCATATGAGCAGCACGCAAGCGACGAAGCTGCGCCTGATATCGACGCGTTGCGGACGAGTCCTGCTCGGTTTGTAAATCGTGAAGTGAGCTGGCTGCAGTTCAACATGCGCGTGCTCGAGGAAGCTGCCAACCCCAATCATCCATTGCTGGAAAGACTGCGATTCGTTTCGATTTCGGCCAACAACCTCGATGAGTTCTTCATGGTGCGCGTTGCGGGCCTTAAAGGGCAGCTGCGTGCCGGACTACCGCGCGAGAGCGCAGACGGCATGACACCGAGTGAGCAGATTGAAGAGATCACGACGCTTGCGCAGCACCTCCACCTTGAGCAGCAGGATCAGTGGCAATCGATACGCGATGAGCTTTTCCGCCAGAATATCGTTTTGCTGGAAGCATCTGACCTGACACCTGAGCAGGTCGAGTTTCTACAGAAGATCTTCCGGGAAGAGATTTTCCCCGTCCTTACGCCGATCGCAATCGATCCGGCGCACCCGTTTCCATTCATACCCAATCTGGGTTTCTCCCTTGCGTTCCAACTGGATCGAGCGACCGATAGTTCACGTCTGACGGCGCTGGTCCGTATTCCTTCCAATGTTGACCGCTTTATCAAGCTGCCGACCAAGGCGATTTCGGATCGCCGCGTGGAAATGGTGACTGTCGAGACGATGGTTCAGCTATTCTTCCACAAAATTTTCCCCGGATATAATATTGTCGGACACGGCTCGTTCCGCATTGTCCGTGACAGCGAAATCGAAATCGATGATGAGGCGGCCGATCTAGTAGTCGAGTTTGAATCCGCCCTGCGGCAACGCCGTAGAGGGCAGGTTATCCGGCTGGAAATCGAACGTTCCATGCCGCGGTCTCTGAAACGGCTGATAGCCGAGGAATTGGGGATTTCGGCTGAGGATACATTCGAGGTCGACGGCTTTATGGCCTTGGCCGATGCTGGCAAGATCTGCGATCTTGATCGCCCGGAGCTGAAATTTCCGCGTTATCATGCAAGGTTTCCAGAGCGCATTCGCGATCATCACGGTGATTGTTTTGCTGCGATTCAGGAGAAGGACATTGTTGTCCATCATCCTTATGAGAGCTTTGACGTCGTCGCGCAGTTCGTTGCGCAGGCAGCACGCGATCCTGACGTTGTTGCAATCAAACAGACACTTTACCGTACGTCCAAGGATTCTCCGATCGTCAAAGCGCTTATCGCCGCTGCGGAAATGGGCAAGTCGGTAACGGCGCTCGTCGAGCTCAAGGCACGCTTCGATGAAGAAGCAAACATACGTTGGGCCAGGGATCTTGAACGCGCCGGTGTTCAGGTCGTTTTCGGGTTCATTGAGCTAAAAACTCATGCCAAGCTCAGTCAGGTCGTGCGGCGCGAGAAGGGAAAGCTGGTTTCTTACTGCCATGTGGGAACGGGCAACTACCATCCAGTTACCGCCAAGATCTATACCGATCTCTCATATTTCACAGCGGATCCGATCATCACGCGTGACGTGGCTAGGGTGTTCAATTTCATCACCGGCTATGCCCGACCGAGTGAGTTGGAAGCAATATCGATCTCGCCGTTTTCGCTGCGCGCTAAATTGCTTGAACATATTGCCACCGAGATCGCGTTTGCCCAGCGGGGCGAGCCGGCAGCGATCTGGTTTAAGTGCAACGCGCTGGTTGATCCTGAACTTATCGATGCTCTGTATGCAGCCAGTCAGGCCGGTGTTCGTGTCGAATTGATTGTGCGTGGTATCTGCTGCTTGCGCCCGGGAATTCCAGGTTTTTCGGAGAATATCCGCGTTAAATCCATCGTCGGACGGTTTCTTGAGCATTCCAGGATCTACTGCTTTGGCAATGGCGGCGAGATGCCGTCTCGCGAAGCGGCGATCTACATTTCTTCTGCCGATTTGATGCCGCGCAATTTGGACTGGCGTGTTGAAACCCTGGTTCCGATCAAGAACCGTACGGTACACAGGCAAATACTCGACCGCATCATGGTGGCCAACCTTAGGGACAACCAGCAAAGCTGGGAAGTTCTACCAGACGGGACTGCACAGCGTGTGGTGCCTGCCGATGGCGAAGAGGCTTTCAACGCCCACGATTACTTTATGACCAATCCGTCTTTGTCAGGGCGCGGTAGCGCTCTGCATGGGGATAGTGATGACGAGGATAATGATCTTTGATTCGATTCTGGAGCCTTGAATCCGATCCGGCGGGGCAGGGGCGCCTTGCAGGCGCCAAGCCTGTAGCGGTGCTCGACATTGGCTCGAACTCTGTACGGCTCGTCGTCTATGAACGGCTAACGCGCGCCCTGACCGTTCTCTACAACGAGAAGTCTGCAAGCACACTTGGGCGAGGGGTCGCCGCTACCGGGCGGCTCGCTGAGACGTCGATGGCCAGCGCGCTTAAGGCAATCCGGCGCTTTGCGCTGGTCTGCCGCTTAACAGAGGTGGGCGATATATACGCTATCGCAACCTCCGCCACACGGGAGGCCGAAAACGGACCCGAGTTTGCGCGCGCGGTGGAAGACATCATCGGAGTGCCTGTGCGTGTCCTCAGTGGTGCCGAGGAGGCGCACTATGCGGCGCTTGGACTGGTCTCCGGTATGCCCGAATTTATGGGGGTAGTTGGCGACCTGGGCGGCGGTAGCCTGGAGTTGGCGATGGTCGATGGCGGCCATGATACCGGTGGGGAAACACACGAACTGGGCGTAATTCGACTTCAGGATGACACACAGATGACGCCAAACAAGGCGTCCAGCATAATCGCCGATCGTCTAAAGGCCTCAAAGTTGCTTGATCGCGGCAAGCACAGATCATTTGCCGCTGTCGGCGGGACCTGGCGTGCCCTGGCCAAGCTGCATCAGTCTCGATGCAATTATCCTTTGCATATGGTGCAAGACTACGTTGTTCGTAGCGAAGATATTCTGCCGTTGTGCGATGCACTGATTGAAGGCAACGGCGACAAGAAGCTGGTAAAAGGCATCGAAACGGTGTCGGGTTCGCGCAAAGACCTATTGCCGTACGGCGCTGCAGTGCTGGCTGAGGTGCTGCGTGCCGGCGCATTTGAAGAAGTCGTTTTTTCCGCTCAAGGAGTCCGGGAAGGCTATCTCTATGACCGGCTCTCCGATGACGACAAACAGATCGATCCGCTCCTGCAGGCGACCGAAGAAATGTCGACATTGCGGTCGCGTGCGCCTGAATTCTCGGATGATCTGGTTGTTGGCAGCGCCAAACTCTTCAAGCTGATCGATGTCGATGAAACCGATGATGAAGCGCGATTGCGAAAGGCAGCGTGCTACATCTCGGACATTGGCTGGCGGGCGCATCCGGACTACCGCGGTGAACAAAGCATTCAGATGGTTGCGTTTTCCGACATCGTTGGGATCAGTCATTCTGGCAGGGCTTTTTTGGCCCAGACCCTGGCCTTCAGGTATATGGGCTTTAAGCAAAAGAGCGCAAATGCCAAACTCCTCGAGCTCGCAGGCAAAAATCTCGGTCCGCGAGCACGCTTGATTGCGGCTTATTTTCGCGTTGCATATCCGTTAGCGGCGGCAATGCCAGGCATCTTGCCGCGGACGCGTTTTGCCGTGAATGGCAAGACGTTGGAACTGCATCTGCCGACCGATCTCGCATTTCTCGACGGCGATCGAATGCGCGGCCGCCAACGTCAATTGGCGACGGAAGCTGGTTTCAAGGATGGTACGATAAGGGTCGATTGACCCTTATTCTTCTAGCTCCACGGGCACTTCGATAACGCCTTTTCGCGTGGCGGCCAGCGCCATGCGACCGTGCTTGATGGCCAGGGCTTTTTCGCCGAACAGTTTACGGCGCCAGCCTTTCAGGGCAGCGACGTCTGCATTGTCATCGAGCACTATGGCATCGATGTCGTCGGAACTGGCGATAATGCGGGTTGCAACCCCGTTCGTGTCTGCGACAGCCTTAAGCCACACTCGAAGCAGATCACCAACTGCGCCCTTGGGCGATGGCCCTCGGGGGCGCTCCGCAATCTTGGGCAGGGTAGACTTGTCGGCTGCTTCGACGGCCTTGATTATGGAAATCAACTCGCCTGCTGCTGACGAGCGACCATAGCCACGCGGCACTGCGCGCAGCTTTTCAAAGGCATCCGGCGTCGTGGGGCGCTGGATGGCCAATTCGGCAATAGCGTCATCCTTGAGGATTCTACCGCGTGGCTGATTGTTTTCCTGTGCGCGGCTTTCACGCCAGGCGGCTATAGCCTGAAGTGCAGCGAGGTCTCGGGGTTTGTTGACCCTCGCCTTCACGCGCTTCCATGCGACATCGGGCTGGACGACGTACGTGTCGACACTTTCCAGAACGGCCATTTCGTCAGCTACCCAGGCGCCACGGCGAGTTTTCTCGATTTCGCCACGCAGCTGAGCATAGATGTCACGAAGGTGGGTAACGTCCGCCAACGCGTAGTTGAGTTGCTTTTCGGACAGCGGGCGATGCGACCAATCGGTAAAGCGCGAACTTTTGTCGATTTGCTCGCCCACCACCGAACGGACGAGATTATCGTAGGACACCGAATCGCCGTGGCCGCAAACGCTCGCCGCGACCTGAGTGTCGAAGATGGGGTGGGGAACGCTGCCGAACAATTTGACAAAGATCTCGATGTCTTGCCTGGCTGCGTGAAAGACCTTCGTAACGTGCCGGTCAGCAAGAAGTGCTGCAAACGACGCGAGATCTATGTCATCAGCCAAGGGGTCAACTATCACCGCTCTGTCAGGGGTTGCCGCCTGAATGAGGCAGAGCTTTGGCCAGTATGTTGTTTCGCGCAGAAATTCGGTATCGACGGTTACGAAATCATAGGTCGCAGCGTCCTTGCAGAACGCTTCCAGCGCCCGCGTCGAAGTAATGACCTGCATTGAGTCGCTATCCAGTTCAATAATAATGAGATGTCTGTTATCAGCATTGTTGTCCCGCCGCAAAGCGCCATGGCGCATCATGCTTGACATTGAACACGTCCCATGCGCTTTTCCGCCAAAATTCCCACTCCGTTCTCGAAAGACTTGTTGTGATGCATCGCTATCGTTCGCACACCTGCGCCCAGCTTAATAAGGCAGATGTTGGCTCGACCGCCCGACTGTCCGGATGGGTGCATCGTATTCGAGATCACGGAGGGCTATTGTTTATCGATCTGCGCGACCATTATGGGCTTACCCAATGCGTGGTCGATCCAGACTCTCCGGCTTTCAAACTTGCTGAATCGGTACGTGCCGAGTGGGTTATTCGCGTGGATGGTGAGGTTAAGGCTCGTACGCCCGAAACGACCAACAAAAACCTGCCGACGGGTGAGGTCGAGGTTTTCATTCGCGATATCGAGGTTTTGAGCAAGTCGGCAGAACTGCCACTGCCGGTGTTTGGCGAACCTGAATACCCAGAGGATATCCGCCTTCGCTATCGCTTTATCGATTTGCGCCGCGAGACGCTACACGCAAATATCGTGAAGCGGACGAACATCATTTCTTCGATGCGCCGGCGTATGTCCGACATTGGCTTCAACGAGTATTCAACGCCTATCCTGACGGCGTCGTCGCCAGAAGGCGCGCGCGACTTTCTTGTCCCCAGCCGCATTCACCCTGGCCAGTTCTTTGCTCTGCCGCAAGCGCCGCAGCAGTATAAGCAATTGCTAATGGTGGCCGGTTTCGACCGCTATTTCCAGATTGCACCGTGCTTCCGGGATGAAGATCCGCGCGCTGACCGACTGCCTGGCGAGTTCTACCAGCTTGATGTTGAAATGAGCTTTGTCACCCAGGAAGAGGTCTGGGAGACCATGGAACCTGTCATCCGTGGCGTGTTCGAAGAATTTGCTGAGGGCAAGAAGGTTACGAAGGACTTCCCGCGTATTCCTTATGATGTAGCGATCCGCAAATACGGGTCCGACAAGCCAGACCTTCGCAATCCGATTGAGATGGAAGATGTCACCGAGCACTTCCGCGATTCCGGCTTTAAGGTCTTCGCCAATCAGATCGCAGGCGATCCAAAGGTAGAGGTTTGGGCAATTCCGGCGCCTACCGGCGGCTCGCGCGCGTTTTGTGATCGCATGAACGCTTGGGCCCAGGGCGAAGGCCAGCCAGGGTTGGGCTACATCTTTTTCAAGGATGATGCAGGTTCGGGACCTATCGCCAAAAATATCGGTGAGGAACGCACTTCCGCCATTCGCAGCCAGCTCGGTCTTAAAGACGGCGATGCTGTGTTCTTTGTTTGCGGTGTGCCCGCCAAGTTCCACAACTTCGCCGGGGCTGCGCGCACGAAAGTCGGCACCGATCTCGAACTGCTCGACCTTGATAGCTATGCCCTTTGTTGGATCGTCGACTTTCCATTCTATGAGTGGGACGAAGATGAAAAGAAGCTTGAGTTTGCGCATAATCCGTTTTCGATGCCGCAGGGTGGGCGCGATGCGCTTGACGGCGATGATCCCCTCTCAATCAAGGCGTATCAGTATGACGCCGTGTGTAACGGCTTCGAAATCGCATCGGGCTCGATTCGTAATCAGGAGCCTGAAACCATGATTGCCGCCTTTGAGAAGGTCGGGCTTTCGCGCCAGGATGTTGAGGACCGTTTCGGTGGACTATATCGTGCCTTCCAGTACGGCGCGCCTCCGCATGGTGGCATGGCAGCAGGCATCGACCGTGTCGTAATGCTACTGTGCGGCGTCCAAAACCTTCGTGAAATCACGTTGTTTCCGATGAACCAGCAGGCAGAAGATTTGCTGATGGGCGCGCCCAATGAGGCATCTCCACGTCAGCTGCGCGAGCTTCATTTGCGTCTCAATCTGCCTGCTGACAAAAAGAACGCCTGACGATATCGGCGCAAGCCCGCCCTATTTAATGCGCAGTTAAAGTGTTGCCCGGTAGGATCGAATTCAAGGGTTCGATACTTCCGGGCATTTTTTTGCGGTCGCGTTTTTCACAAATTGTGCTTCTTGTCGTTGCACTGCTGGCATTTCTGCCAGTACTGGCGGTCGATTATGTGATCGACGGCTACGTCATGGCGCGCGAAACGACCGCATTACAGACAACAGTTGATGCGATTACCCACGATTCCCAATTGACCGTTTATGAAGGGATTCAGTCGCTAAGGCGTATTCTTGCCAATAGTCCGTCACTGTGCGCAGCAACATTCGTCCAGAACGTCAATAGTGAGCTTGGGACTAATCCATTTCTTCGACAGTTGATCGTAGAGAACAATGACGGTGTGCAGTATTGTTCGGCATTCGGTCAGCCTGTCCGTTACAGGGTGCTGTCCGAGAGCCTTACGGTTCCGGGTCATACAGAGACGCTGAGCGTTGTTAAAATAGAGGGAAGTGAGACGCCCTTACTCAAGATCAGTCAGGCGTTTGGTCAGGAACGTTCGGTTTCGGCGCTGGTGCTGGCTTCCCCAATGCTTATGCGCAACGATGTCCCACTCCTTGGTCAGATAAGCTATTTACAGGTCGCATTGACCAGTGGCACGTCGATCCTGTTGCGTGGCGATGAACGGATCGGACAAGGGGCCAATCGAAACGAATATCTCTTTGCGCGATCTTTCGCCGGTGAAATTCCGCTTAAAGCCGAGGCTGGGATATCATTTGCCGAAGTTCGCTCCGGCTACTCACCGCTCGACATTGGTTTTACCGTCGTCGCGTGTTTTTTAGGAGCATTGATCCTGGTCCTAGCACTGCAGTATGCTCGCAAGGCCGATGTGGTAGCTTTTGATCTCGAGCGGGCCATCATCGCCGGCGAGATGAAGCCCTACTATCAGCCTGTCATGAATCTCAAGACCGGCAAGCTTATTGGATGCGAGGTTCTCATACGATGGGTGAAGAAAAACGGCGAGGTCATTCCGCCAGGCGCATTCATTGATTACGCGGAAATGTCGGGCCTTGCCATTCCAATGACGCTTAGCCTGATGGAGCAGGTGCGACACGACCTCGAAGATATTTGCAGGGAAGTGCCCGACTTCAAGGTGTCCATCAATTTGTTTGAGGGCCATTTCCGGGATGGATCGATCGTCGAAGACATCCAGACCGTTTTTGAGGGTAGCGGCATTTCTTATCGACATTTGGTCTTTGAAATTACTGAGCGTCGGCCCCTGGATGACCGTAATGCTGCAAACCGGGTGATGACCGCGATGCACAAGCTGGGCGTCCGTATTGCCATGGACGACGCCGGGACCGGCCATTCCAATCTTGCGTATCTGCAGACGCTTGGTATCGACATCATCAAGATCGACAAGATTTTCGTCGATATGATCAAGGACGCTACCAATCCGGTGCCGGTGGTCGATGGCCTTATTTCAATGGCCAGGGAACTTGATATCGAGATCATCGCCGAAGGCGTTGAGACTCAGGAACAAGCGCTTTATCTGCGCTCCAAGAATGTGGTCTTTGCTCAAGGATACCTCTTTGCACCGCCTATGAAACTCTCATCATTTCTCGTGCTTGCCAACGCATTGCGCCCGATAGGGCGGGAAAGCAATCTTGAGGCTGGCATGGCGGCTTGAGCCGTTAATGTCTCGCGAGCTGAAAAGATAGTTCGGCAAGCCTTCCATTTTGTCGCGATTGGTGGCACGTATCTCGCCGCTAATCCGAGGAGACGGCATGACGGAAGAACCGCGCGATCCGCAGAAGGCACTTAAAGAAGCTGCACTGCATTTCCATCGATATCCAAAGCCGGGCAAGATCGAAATTGCTCCGATCAAGCCTTTGGCAAATCAACGCGATCTTGCGCTTGCCTATTCGCCAGGCGTGGCCGCGCCTTGTGAAGAAATTGCCGCCGACCCTGAAACGGCAGCGCTCTACACGTCGCGCGGCAATCTGGTCGCGGTGATATCTAACGGTACAGCGGTTCTCGGCCTTGGCAACATTGGTGCTCTTGCATCAAAGCCGGTGATGGAAGGCAAGGCTGTTCTGTTCAAGAAATTTGCCGGCATCGATTCAATCGATATCGAAATTGATGAACAGGACCCCAAGAAATTCATCGAGACGGTTGCGCCGATGTGGCCCTCGTTCGGTGGCATCAATCTTGAGGACATCAAGGCTCCCGATTGCTTCGAGATTGAAGAAGCTCTGCGTGAGCGCATGTCGATCCCAGTGTTCCATGATGATCAGCACGGCACAGCGATTATCGTTGCGGCGGCGGTTCTTAATGGCCTCAAGATTGCCGGCAAGGATATATCCAAGGCAAAGATCTGTACTTCCGGGGCGGGGGCGGCGGCCATTGCGTGCCTCAACATGCTCATTGCCGTCGGCGCCAACCGCGAGAACATCTGGGTCGCTGATCGCGAAGGGCTCGTAACGACACAGCGCGACAATTCAGTCGATCGCTGGCGCGGCGCGTTCGCTCAGGACAGCGACAAGACTTCGCTGGCGGAAGTTATGCAAGGTGCCGACATCTTTCTCGGGCTTTCTGCAGCTGGTGCGTTGAAGCGCGAGATGCTCAAGGATATGGCGGAAAATCCGCTCATCCTGGCCCTGTCAAATCCTGTTCCCGAGATCATGCCTGAAATAGCTCAGGAAGAGCGTCCAGACGCCATGATCTGTACGGGCCGGTCCGACTACGCCAATCAGGTCAACAACGTCCTGTGCTTTCCATTCATTTTCCGTGGCGCGCTGGATGTCGGCGCAACCACAATCAATGAAGAAATGAAATCGGCCGCCGCCCACGCGATAGCAAAACTGGCGCACGAACCGGTGCTGGAATCGGTCCCTGGTTCGCCCTCGACGTTCGGCAGGGACTATCTTATTCCCAACCCGTTCGATCAGCGACTGATCCTTCGCATCGCGCCTGCAGTGGCGAAGGCGGCGATGGATTCCGGCGTTGCTCGTCGCCCGATCACTGATTTCAGTGCTTACAAAGATAGCCTCAACAGGTTCGTTTTCCGCTCCGGCATGGTGATGAAGCCGATGATCGAGCGGGCTAAAGGCGCCGGGCAGCGAATTGCTTTCGCCGATGGCGAAGACGAACGCGTATTGCGTGCCACCCAAGTGGTTCTTGAAGAAGGTATTGCGCAGCCAATCCTTATCGGTCGACCGTTTGTTATCGAACAGCGCATCGAACGCTTTGGCCTGCAGCTTACGCCAGGCAAGGATTTCGAGATCATCAACCCCGAGGATGATCCACGATACAAGGAATATGTGTCGCTTTTCCATTCGCTCGTGGGACGCAGCGGGGTTACGCCGGATACAGCGCGGACGATCGTTCGCACAAATACAACGGTGATCGGCGCCCTTGCAGTCAAACGTGGGGAGGCCGATGGCCTGATTTGTGGCCTCCAGGGGCGCTATATCAAGCACGTGCGTGATATCAAATCGATTATCGGACTGTCTGACGGTGTGGCCGATGTTTCCGCATTGTCGATGCTGATCATGCCGCGTGGGGCCTTCTTCCTGGCCGATACCTACGTAACAATGGACCCAAATGCCGACGAGATCGTTTCTATCGCGCTTCAGGCGCGTGATCACCTCAAGCGGTTCAATATTGAGGCCAAGGCGGCATTGCTGAGCTACTCCAATTTCGGTTCGCGCGAAGGCACTACTTCGGACAAAATGAAGGAAGCCTACGACAAGCTCAAACACGTCGCCCCGGATCTTATTGTAGAGGGCGAAATGCAAGGCGATCTGGCACTGAACCAGAGTCTGCGCGAACGCTACATTCCGGACTCGGTGCTTAAGGGCGAAGCCAATCTACTCGTCTTCCCAAACCTGGAAAGCGCGAATCTTTCCATGACCTTGCTCAAGGAGCTTAACAACGCGCTTCCTGTGGGGCCGATCCTTATGGGGACGCGAAGCCCTGCTCACATTCTGGCACCGTCGGTGACCAGTCGTGGGATCGTCAACATGGCGGCCATTACTGCGAATGAGAGCCTGGCGCTCAAGAGCTAGAGGGATTAAAGGGCGCCAATGGCGCCCTTTTTGTTATTGGAATGCTGTTTCTGCGAATGATCGGAGCTTGCGCGAATGGAGCCTTTCGACCGGCTGGTTGCGTAAAATTTCCATTGCCTTGAGACCAATCAACAGGTGTCTGTTGACCTGGGTGCGATAGAAATCTGAAGCCATCCCGGGAAGCTTGAGTTCGCCATGCAGCGGTTTGTCAGACACGCAGAGCAGGGTGCCGTAGGGCACCCTGAATCGGAAGCCGTTCGCTGCAATTGTCGCGCTTTCCATATCCAGTGCGATCGCTCTGGATTGGGACAGGCGACGGGTTATCTCGCTTTGATCGCGCAATTCCCAATTGCGGTTATCGATAGTGAATACTGTGCCGGTGCGCATTATAGCCTTGGTCTCTAGCCCTTCGAGATGTGTGACCTCGGCAACCGCCTCCTGCAAAGCGACCTGAATTTCGGCGAGGGCAGGGATCGGCACGGTGACGGGCAGGTCATCGTCGAGAACGTGATCCTCTCGCACATAGCCATGGGCGAGCACATAATCGCCAAGCGATTGTGAGTTGCGCAGACCGGCACAATGTCCAAGCATCAGCCAGGCATGAGGACGGAGCACAGCGATATGGTCGGTAGCGGTCTTGGCATTTGAAGGCCCGACGCCGATATTGATCATTGTTATTCCGCGCCCGTTCGGGGCGGTCAGATGGTAGGCTGGCATTTGCGGTTGGCGCGCCGGTTGGTCGCCGCTCGTTCCCCCACCTGACCTTGAGTTTGTTGTGATGACGTTGCCCGGTTCGACAAAGCTCTCATAAAACTCGTGACCTTCGCTCATCCATTGATGGGCCAACCGGGTGAATTCCTCAATGTAGAACTGATAGTTCGTAAAGATCACGAAATTCTGGAAATGATCGGGGATTGTGCCGGTGTAGTGATTAAGCCGGTGTAGCGAATAATCAACTCGCGGCCCGGTGAACGCTGCCAAAGGGTACGGGCCGCCCGTTGGTGGAATGAACGTACCGTTGGCAATCTCATCATCCATATGTGCCAAGTCCGGCACGTCGAAGAGATCCCGTAGTGGCACTCCGATGTCGAGCAACGTGTCCCCCTCCACGCGTTCCTTGGGATCGACTGCGAAATGGAGTGGGATAGGTGTTTCGGACTCTCCGACTTCGATCTTACCGCCATGATTTTTCAGAATGAGCGAGAAGTTTTCGATCAGATATTTATGAAACAGAGCCGGTTGGGTCAGTGTCGTTTGATAAAGGCCGGGGCTGTGCAAGAAACCGTAGGCGAGCCGCGAATTGGCCTGCTGCTGAAAGCTTGTCGAAAGCACCTGAACCTTCGGATAGTGCGCGCGGACTTTGCCGGGAGGCACTTGCCCCTTGGTGAGATTGAGCAGGTGGTCGCGTATGAAGCCCGTATTGCGATCATAGATTTCGCAGACATACTCCCATGCCTTCACAGGATCGGAGAACGACTTGAGGGGCATGGTCGGCGGCGTGATGAGTTTCATGCGCATTTCCTGTTCTTGTTTTTGGTTTTAACCGCAAGGGATGCCAGTTTCGGGTGTCCTGTGCAATGGCTGGCATCCAAGCAGCATTTTATCACAGTTCGGTGATTGGCCTTTTGTCGCCGCATTGACACCCGATATTGCTGGTGTCTGCTGGACTGGCAAACGAGCCCATGCACTAGCGGACGAGCTTCCGCTGTAGTCCCCCAAGCCCTCAACAGCGCGGCGGAGGCGTTTATGGAGACCGCAGTTGTCCGCCCGGCGCTGCGGTCTCTTGCTATTTAGTGGGGTATTTTGCCCTCATTTGTTCGACGGAGCAGCGAACAATCTCTTCGAGTATGCTCTGATCGATGTCGCCCAGCTTCTTGATATAAAGGCAAGATTTTCCAGTTGTATGCTTGCCCAGCTTTTCCATGAGCGGACCAAACCGGGTGAAGCCGGGCATTACGTAGATTGTGAGGTTTGCTTTGCGTGGTGAAAAGCCGGTGATTGGCCAATCGGCCGGCTTTTTCGTGGTGTTCACGTAGGTATACGTTCCAAATCCAACTATCGAAGCTCCCCACATGACTGGCTCGGCACATGTTATTCGGCGCATCATTTCGACAATCGTCCAGCAGTCCTGCCGCTTTGATTCAGGCTCGACCGCCTGTATGAATTGTGAAACCTTTTGATCGGTAGGGCGCGTCTTGAGGTCTGACATTGAATATGTCCTTCACTTGAAGCCGACCAAGGTTATCGGGTCGATTTCACCATCATAATCGGCATCGACGTCATAGCGAACAAGTCGGAACTGGCCCTCATGGAAGCTCCACGTGCCGGCCGAGAACGCATCACCAATGCCCCGCCAGAGCGCGTGACTTGTGATGGTTTTTGTTTCTGGATTGAACTCTGAGTTGGTCAACATCAACTGTGAGGCGTACCCGGTAATAGGCATCTCGATAACTGCGGCTTCAAGTTCGTCATTTTCCCGCACAACGTCGAATGTTGGTGCTGCAAATCCTACGGGCATTGAACCGTTGAACTCGGTATCAAGGTAATATACGTGGTTGACGTTGTAGGCGCCCGATCCGCAGAAAAACTTATACAATGTGGTAGTGCGGGGTTGGTCAGAGTATTCATCGTTCCAGCTCAGCTCCCAGCGCTCGTCGGGATAGTAGTCGGCGGCTGCGGAATCTTGGAATCCGTAACACAGGTCGGCGAAGTTGTGAGTGAAGCGTGCGAAGGCTTCACTTTCGGCCA
This sequence comes from Pelagibacterium sp., assembly GCF_048264985.1. Lineage (GTDB taxonomy): Bacteria > Pseudomonadota > Alphaproteobacteria > Rhizobiales > Devosiaceae > Pelagibacterium. Next base: position 1,802,310 of record NZ_JBLXCL010000001.1, on the reverse strand, counting down.
AGCTATCGTCTTGTGCGAGGCCAATGCCGGGGCCGGCGATGACGAGCGCCGTCAAGACTAAAATTTTGTTCGTTCGCACGTTGCTTCCCCTTCGATATTGCCGAAGAAAGAGTGCAGGAAAATGGCATTCGGTTAAAGCGCGAATTTGGTATTGCAGCTCGGCGAAAAGGTGTGCTAACCATCGAGTCGTTCGACAGGGGTGCTCCGAATTTGCCGGGGCTGAGAGGACGGTGCCAAGCCATCTAACCCTAAAAGCTGATCTGGATAATACCAGCGGAGCGAGGCGAAGATGAAGTGCGGTGCACAACTCTCCCTTTATGTAATGGCGGACGATTTCGTTCGTGTGATCCTGTCATCGCTTGATGCAATAGAACCTTTACGGGAATATTTGCGCATCGAGACCGACGATATTTCCACTCTGATTGTTGGGCCTTCTGACATGATCTTTCCCGTGATGCGGGAGCTGTTTGTTGCTGCTGCATCAAGCGGTCATCATGTGGCGATGCATGCCACAATATCGCGTGGATGTCCGGGCGAACCAGACTTGGTAACATGCGAGCCTGTTAAGGCTACCGTGTTCGACGTGGACCTTGAAGGACGCAAGGCCCTTGCCGCCAAGGCGGTCGAAATGGCGGCCAGGAGCGGTCGGCGCGTTGCTGTGCAATTCTCGCTATATCCTCTCGGTCCAGCCGACTACATGGACGAGATCTACGGTTGCATCGATTTTCTAAAGGCTTCGCCCGTCTTTGACAGGGCCAAAAATTACTGCACGCGTCTGGTAGGTGATGCCGGCCCGGTTTTTGAAGCCTTGTCTCAGGCATGGCTTAGTTTCGGCGATCCCAACGCCCATGTTGCAATTGATCTGACCGCTTCGGCCAACAGCCCGTCCAAGGACGCTGCTGCCTGATTTGCCGTGGGGCGTTGCCCCGCGATTTTATCCGACATTGTTATCTAAGGAGGGCAGTAAATGTCCCAATACGTACCTGCAACGTGGCGCTGGACGCTGCGCGAAACGCTAGTGGTGGCCGTACTTGGCGCTGCTTTTGCAGTGCTTTATTTGGCTTGGGTCCAAGTCTGGCTGGTAAGCCAGGCGGTGTTTGGGCCAGTTACCATGGATGTGTTCATGGGTTTCTGGTTTTCCGCTTCCATCGTTGCTGCTGCCATCATTCGCAAGCCAGGCGTTGCACTGATGGCCGAAGTTCTAGCGGCTGGCATCGAGATATTACTCGGCAGCCCTGCCGGATTGGGCCTATTGGTTGCCTCATTCATTCAAGGTTTGGGGGCAGAGCTGATTTTTGCGGCTCTGGGCTGGAAGCACTACCGATTGCCTGTGTTGATCGCGGCCGGTGTAGGTGCTGCCGTGGCGAGTTTTGTTTACACATGGTTCCTGTACGATTACGGCGCACTTCAGCCCTGGCTGGTGGGAAGCATGCTTGCCGTCCGGATTACAAGCGGCGCGCTGCTGGCCGGCGTCGCTGGCTATCTCATCGTTGAAGCTCTCTACCGCACAGGCGTTTTGCGCGGACTGCGCATTGACATGGAGCGTCGCGGCGCTGGTTTTGCTGCACGGGCAGCCTAATGAATCTCGCCCACTGGGAAGGGGTATCAATTCGATATCCCTTCGCCACCAGCAACGCCGTTGGCCCCGTGACTATTTCGGTCGCCCAAGGTGAGAGGGTGCTCTTGCTTGGTCCTTCAGGTTCAGGAAAATCGTCTCTGATGTTGGCGCTTACAGGGCTGATCCCCAACGCTGTGCCGGCGGAAATTGAGGGAACAATCAGCTTAAAGGGCGCCAAGGTTGGCAGCAGGACAGCTGCCGAATGGGCCGACACCGTCTCCCAGTATTTCCAGAATGCAGACGAAACGCTGTGCGGTATGCGTGTTGGCGAAGAAATTGCCTTTGCGCTGGAGAATAAGGGAATAGCGCCGGCAAACATCGATGAACGGGTAACTGCTGTGCTTGATCAGATCGGCTTGCCACAAGCGTGGACTTCCCGCCGTAGCGCGGCACTGTCTGGCGGCGAAAGGCAACTCGTTGCCTTGGCTTCGGTCTTGGCCCAGGAAACTCAGATATTGGTTGCCGACGAGCCAACCTCACATTTGAGCCCCGTCGCAACAGCCAAGATTCATGGCCTGTTGCTGGATCGGGATGCATTTGACGCAGTCGTAGTTATCGACCATCGGCTCGACGGGCTGATTGATGCCATCGATCGGGTCGTTGTGCTGGGAAACGATGGATCGGTATTGGCGGATATGCCGCCAGCGCCACTATTTCGTGTGCGCGGAAACGAACTAGCGGCCGAAGGTATTTGGCGTCCGGCGTTTTCAGACCTTGACGACATGCTGCAAGCTGCAGGTCTTGGGGCGGAAAAACCTCCGCTCTCATTTGCAGACGTTCTGGCACCGTTCGAGCCAGGTGTCGGAAATGCAGCTGCCATCGCCGCGGCCGGGGTGATGGCACGTCGGTTCGTGGATCAACGGGTGAGTGTACCTTCCTCGCAAGGCCGGACCATCGCATCGTTGCGGAGCGCCGATTGCGCGCCTCCAATGGCACCAGCGGTTCTGAGCGGGATCGACCTCAACATCCACGAGGGCGAGGTTCTTGGGTTGGTCGGACCTAACGGCGCCGGAAAAACGACGCTCGCGGCGAGTCTTGCCGGAGTGCTGCGGCTTCGCGCCGGGCAGAGAAGCGGGCCAATGGGGGGGATCGCCTTTCAGAACCCGGAGGCCCAGCTTGTCGCAGCGAGCGTGCGTGAAGAAGTCTGGTCCGTTCTGACTGCTCCGGGAGAGGAGCGAGTCGCCTCAATCCTCTCTCGCTGGGGACTAGTTGAACTCGCAGATCGGCATCCGTTCGAACTCTCGTTTGGACAGAAGCGACGGCTCGCGTTGGCCTCGCTTGAGGCGAGTGCGCGCTGGCCGTTTATTGTCTTCGACGAGCCTTTCTCAGGATTGGACGCAGCTGGCGCTTCAATGGTGGAACGACATATCCTCGAACTCAAGAACACTGGAAAATGCGCTGTTCTCGTTACTCACGACATGGATCGGGCAGTAAAGTTGTGTGACCGAATTGCCGTCGTGGCCGATGGTGGTATTGCTGCTGAAGGGCACCCGATGGAGGTATTGTCGAATAGGGCTGTGGTGAAAATGAATGGACTGGCGCGACCCAGTTTTGCGCCGGTTATTGATTGGCTCGATCGGACAGAGACGAAGTCAAGTGCAAACATCGCAGGATAGCCGACATGGCGATACTCTATGAGAAATTCTCGCAAGCGCCCCTAGCCAAGCTCAATCCTCTGTCGGTCTTTGCGGCTTGTCTAGCTTATTTTATTGGCGTTGCGAGCTCGCTTGATCCGCAATTCCAACTTTCTGTAATCGGTTTGATCGTGATCGTGTTGATCGGCGTTCAACGCGTGCCGCCGCTTTTGCTTTTTGCTCTGATGGTGCCCTTCGTTCTGTTTGGAATGGGCTTCGTCACCACCAATCTGTTGTTTCGCCAGGACAGTGATTTTGCGATCAGTATCGCAGGAGGCGAGGGCGGCGGGCAGGCGCTGTCAGCAGGATTGACATTGAGCTTGCGAGCACTGGCGATGGGAACGATTTCAATACTCTTTGCACTAAGCGTAGATCCGGGTGCATTTGTCAGGTCTCTGATCGCCTACTTAAAATTTCCAGCACGGTTGGGATATGCGCTGTTCGTTGCCATGCAATTGGTGCCAGATCTGCTTGCCGAAGCCGCCCAAATGCGCATGGCAAGAGCTATGCGCGCCGCCCGAGCGGTACGCCGTGTTCCAGGGATTCGTGAGATGACCGCACTTGCCGTGCCACTATTGGCTTTTGCCGTACGGCGCGCTGGACGGTCTGCCATTGCCATGGAGGCAAGAGGGTTTGGCGCGTCGCCGACACGCACAATGGTTGGCGTGCCGGGCTTTTCCTGGGCAGACCCGATCTTTCTGATTGCCGCGCTGTGTGCCTTGGCGGGGCTTCGGCTGGTCTAGCCTCGGGGCACGGGTATTTGCGATGTAGTCTCGACGTTCAGTTCGATTGCGCCGGAGCGTGGCCCGCCGTGGCGTTGAGACGCAAGTTTGTCCAGTTGACTGTCATCGAGGCTTTCCACAAAGGCCTCGAATGCTGGTTGAACGGATTCCAGCGCTTCGGCGCGTGCCGTAATCATCGCCACCATACCTGCAAAGCCAGCGATGATATCCGGTTTGTTGGCGTTCTGGTCCTCGATGGGGGTGATCACGTTGCGCGCGGTCTGGAGAACGCTGTGGGCGTTTAGTGCTGCGGTCTGAAGGTCTTCAAGCAGAAGCTTCTGATCATCGTGTAACTCGAGGAGATGTGTGAGGCGAACTGCAGTGATATCGATTGCCTCGGCTCCGCGTTCGGAGAGGAAAATGGCTGCTAACCGGTTGCTTTTGCCAAGGCCGGTTGCTTGGTGCACGTTGTTCAGCGGACCGCTACCTCCCGGCCGAAAGCTGCGGGCCTGATCGCCTTGAATTTCCTGGACGGTGCCGTTGTCCCGGATGCCGGCAAAAGGCTGTGCCAAGGCAGGGGTCAAAGCCGTTGCGCCGATCGATGTTGCGGCTATTGCGGCAATAGTTTTTTTGGTGAGGGGCTTCATACTTCGTCTCCTTTGCATGGACGGCGCTTTCGGTGCGCCGATGAAAGTAGACTTAAGTGAGTGAGCCTCACGGCAAGCTGTCCGATAGATGAAATCTGGGACAGGATTTTAATCCAAGGAAAGGGCCGGGAAAAATGCCCGGCCCTGACTTCATCAGTTGGCCCATTCGCCCTTGCGGAACACGGGCACGCGCACGCCGTCCTGGGTGATGCCATCGATATTCATTTCATCCGAGCCGATCATCCAGTCGATGTGGATGAGACTGGAATTGCCGCCTTTGTCGGAGACTTCTTCATCGGAGAGTTTGTCGCCGTCGACAAAACACTCAGTGTAGCACTGGCCCATGGCGATGTGGCAGGCAGCGTTTTCATCGAACAGCGTGTTGTAGAAAAGTACACCCGACTGACTGATTGGTGAAGAGTGCGGAACAAGGGCCACTTCGCCCAGCCGGCGACTGCCTTCGTCCGTGTCGAGCACCTTGTTCCAGACATTTTCTCCCTTAGAAGCGCGAACCTCTACAGCAACGCCATCCTTGAAAACCATCTCGATGTCGTCGATGACCGAGCCATTGTAGGAGAGCGGCTTGGTCGAGCGCACGACCCCATCTACGCGACGCGCGTGGGGAGTGGTGAAAACTTCTTCGGTCGGGATGTTGGGGTTGCAGGTAATGCCGTTCTTGGCAAGCGATGCACCGCCCGCCCATTCATGATCATCTGCGAGGCCCACGACAAGGTCGGTGCCGGGCGCAGTAAAGTGCAGGTCGCGGAACTTCATCTCGTTGAGCCAATCGCGACGGGCATGGATTTCGGCGTTGTGCTGCTTCCAGGCGGCGACAGGATCGGCCTGATCGACACGCGAGGCAGCAAAAATGGCATCTGCCAGTTTTGCTACGGCCTCGTCGTCACCGAGCTCCGGGAATACCAGTTTTGCCCATTTCGGGTTTGGATAGGAAACGATGTTCCAGTTGATCTCAAAGCCGGTGATCTTCTTGATGGCCGGCTTGTAGGCTTTGGAGTTCGCCTGGTTGGCGCGGGAAACTTTTTCAGGGTCTTGCTCGGCCAGCATCATGGGATTGTCACCTGAGATCGCCAGGCGGGCGGTATTGGATCCGAATGCCTTTGCCATACCTTCATAGAGCCAGCCAGCTGCATGGTCGAAAGCATCGTCGTTTGCATATTTGTAACGGGCGAGGGTGGCTTCCTCATCCGAATAAAGAGTGGTTACGAGGCCCGCACCAGCCTTATAGGCGTGCTCAGTTATCTTACGTACCAACGGCAAAGCCGAAAGCGGAGCGGTGATAAGGAGATCCTGACCTGCTTCGAGCCCGAGGCCGGTATGAACGGCTACCTGGGCGAGCTTGTCGAGCTTTTCCTCGTTGACTGGAGCGTTTGAACGCGAGTCGGACATGATGGGTCTTCTTTTGTTTTGGAAATGACTCAGGTTGAACTCGAAATCTATCGGTTTGACAGGCGAGGCGAAAGGGTGTTCTGGGCTTGCCATGGACAAGCATATTGCAATCATAGGAGGCGGCCCAGCTGGCCTTATGGCGGCGGAGGTCATTTCCCGCGCAGGATTTCCGGTGACGGTCTATGACTCGATGCCCACCGTCGGCAGAAAACTGCTTATGGCGGGCAAATCCGGCCTCAATCTGACCCACTCTGAGCCGATGGACAAGTTTGTGGCCCGTTTTGGTACAGCGAAGGCGCCACTTTCTTCTGCCCTTAACGCATTCGACAATGATGCGGTGTGTGAATGGGCCGCGGGACTAGGTTGCGAGACATTCGTCGGTTCTTCAGGACGCGTGTTTCCTATGCAAATGAAGGCTTCGCCCCTGTTGCGGGCGTGGCTAAAGCGCCTTAGGGGGCAGGGCGTTATCGTAAAGACCCGGCATCGCTGGGTCGGGTTTGACGATGACAGGTTGGTATTTGAAACCCCTGAGGGCGAACTGCGAACGCACTTCGATGCTGTAGTTCTGGCGCTTGGCGGAGCAAGTTGGTCGCGGCTTGGGTCCGATGCGGCATGGGTTGGAGTGCTGGAAAATGAAACCGTCGCTGTCGCGCCATTCCGGCCGGCAAATTGCGGGTTTGACGTTGGCTGGAGCGACCACTTCGTCGAGCGCTTCGCTGGGGCGCCCGTTAAATCTGTGGCAGTGGGCAAAGAGCGCGGTGAGTTTGTCATCTCCCGGCACGGTGTCGAAGGATCGCTCATCTATGCTCAAGCGGCTCGTTTGCGCGTTGCATTGGAGGGAGGGCATGCTGAGCTGGTGCTCGATCTCGCACCAGACCGAAGTCTCGACAGGCTTCAGCGCGACTTGGGACGGCAATCTGCAAAGGCAAGTTTTTCCAATAGGCTTCGAAAAGCTGCGGGCCTGGACGGCGTCAAGTCAGGTCTGGTCCGAGAGTTGACGTCGGATGTCACGCGGGCGGACCATCGCGCGCTAGCGGCAGCCATCAAGGCCCTAAAAATTCCGTTGATCGGCACCCGTCCCATTGATGAAGCCATTTCGGTGGCGGGCGGCATAGCCTGGAGCGAGATCGACGGTCAGTTGATGCTCAAAGAGCTTCCGGGCGTTTTCGTCGCCGGGGAAATGGTAGATTGGGAGGCGCCGACCGGTGGTTATCTGATCTCTGCCTGTCTTGCCACGGGATATGCTGCCGGCCAGAGCGCAATCAAATATCTGCGACAATAGCTGTCGGCACAACGGCATTGCAGGCGCAGGATTTGCCCAACAAGACGTCGAGGCGTTAATCTGTCGGCCCGATCGGCCGGGCTTCGCCAGTCACCTTGGTGAGATATTGTCGCATGCCGGTCGTGCAGCAGGAGGGAAGACTATGGATTTGGGCGCATTTTCGGTCAGTTTGGCCGTTAAGGACATCGCTGCTTCTCGCGCTTTCTACGAAAAGCTAGGCTTCGTAGTATTTGGAGGCGAGGTCGATCAGAATTGGCTGATCATGAAGTCGCCAACAGCGGTGATCGGTCTGTTTCAGGGTATGTTTGAAAAGAACATTCTGACGTTCAATCCCGGTTGGGATGGCGACGCCCAGCCGACTGGCGAGTTTGCCGACATTCGATCAATTCAGAAGACGCTCAAATCGACTGGTCTGAGTTTTGAGCAGGAAGCCGACGAAACAGGCGCCGGCCCGGGAAGCTGCACATTGCTGGACCCCGATGGCAATGTGATCTTGATCGATCAGCACGTCTGAGGGCAGCAAACCGGCAGGATTTATCTGCTGGGCTTATGTTATTGAAATATAAGGGTAATTCTAAAGCGCGATATATGGGGTTAGTCTGTCTTTTGCCGATTACTATTAGTTTCTATTGGGTGAGTCCCAATATATATAAGTCAGATAGTAAAGTTTGCAGTCTGAAGGCAGCAGAATTCGACAGATAGTCAATTTTGATTTTGGAGGTGTGGCTAGGGCCACGATGACGTGGGCGCTGATGTGTCGATCGGGGCTTTCTTTAAGAGATTGAATTAATAGATCTTTTTGAATTTCGCTAAGCGTTGAAATGCAGATCTTTGATATTTATCATTATGAGCAAAACTCGTATTATGTTATCTAGATAATTATCTGCAGGGCGAGGGGTGAAATAATGGTTCAAGAAAAGATCAGTATTGCTTTCGTCGACGATCATCCAATTCTACTCGAAGGTATGCAGGCTCTTTTCGCGGCCAGGGAGCAGTTTAGTGTTGTGGCTCTCGGGGGATCGGCTGGCGACGCCCGCAGCATAGTCGATGAATATCACCCGCAAATTCTTTTTATGGATTTGAGTATGCCGGGTGACGTTTTTTCCGTTATGACGGAAATAGTTCGCAAATCCAGTCTCACAAAAATCATAGTATTTACAGCGTTCTCGAGTGTTGATTCTGCTTTGAGGGCATTGGAGGCGGGTGCGACCGGGTTTGTCCTAAAAGGCGCAACCTTTGGAGAATTGTTCGATGCGGTGAATTCGGTAATCCGCGGCGAAATGTACATCACCCGGCTCTATGCAAGTCAGGTTCTCAGCGGTTTGCGCAATAGAAATCGCAAGGAAGAAGACCAAGACGTTGATCTTAGCGTTCGCGAACGCCAGATCGTCGCATACTTGCTTCAGGCTCGTACAAATCGAGAAATTGCCAGCAGCCTTTCCATCAGCGAAAAAACTGTCAAACGGTACATGACCAATTTGATGCAAAAGCTCCATGCGCGCAATCGTGTGGAAGTGGCAATGCGTGCGCAGGAGCTGTCCGAATTTAAGACAAGCGCGCCATCTGTTTCACTTAGCCAGGCGGCACGGTAGCGCCTCGGCTTGTTCCCGCATTCTGATGTTAGAGTTTGATCGGCAACCGGACCTTGATGCTTGTTCCGCCGCTGTCGCGTTGCGCGAAGGAGACGTCGCCCTTCAGTGCATTGACCCTGTTTCTGATGCCGACCAGCCCAAGTTGCTGGCCTGCACCTGCAATGCGTTCCTCTGCCGGCATGCCCGGACCGGAATCTGCGATGGTTATGTAGAGGTTTCCCTTGGCGATAACAGCGCGGACTTCAGTTTCGACGTCACCGGCGTGTTTATGGGTGTTGCTAAGTGCCTCTTGCACTACACGATAGGCACATGTCCTAAGAGGCAGGGGAGACTTTTCCGGTAATCTGCCAAAGTTCGAAGCGACATGGGCGCCTGTAAGCCCCTCGTGACGCAAAATTGCCAGTTGCAACGCCCCTCGCAAGTCTGTACTGGCGATTTCAGGCAGAACGAGACCTGCGGAAATAGTGCGCAATTCGATAAGCACGTTCTGAGCGATCAAGGCACCTGCTATTGCCTGTGGCTCCGAAATGTTCGCGGCGTGCTCTTCATCGGCCGAGAGTTGTAAAGCAAGCAAGCTGAGCATTTGGATAGGGCCGTCATGAAGATCGGCGCCAATCCTTGCCAAGAGCTGTTCGTTCGCTTCGCTAGCATCCACGCGCGCCTTATCAGCAGCGTAACGCAATTTCTTGTTTTGGGATGCCATTCGATCGGCTTCCGTAATGCGCTGGTCGAGTTGCTTGCGTTGGTTCGTAATCAAAGAACTTCCGCGTACGACCAGCAGGAACAGAATTGCAATCATTCCGGCAGTCGTCGCGCCAACAACAGCCCAAGTTGAATTCCGCGCACGTTCTAGATCTTCGGCGAACCAAGGAGCGTGTTCATAGTATTCCCCCACAGCGACAATCTCGCCACTTTCGGATCGGCGCAGTGGAGCGTAGATTTCGATAATTGGCAGCCCCAGTGCACGCTCGGATGCGTCTTCCCCGTTATCCAGCTCATCGTAGGAGGCTACGATCTCACCACCGGCGGCCAAGGCGACTTCGGATGCGTCGAACTTTTGACCAATCAGGTGTGTCTGGGTGCTGTAGATAATGGTGCCGTCACTACGCCAGATCTTGACTGAAACAAGGCGGTCGCGAAGGGGCGTATCGGCTAGAAGCTGATCGAGGCGCGCCATCCGCTCCGGAGCCATCATGCCATCAGGCTTCAGGTCCTGAACATATGGCTCAAGGAAGGTCTCGACGAAGACCGAACTTGATTTTGCTGCGCTGTTCAAGGTGCTCGCAGAAATCGAACTCGTAATCCAGCCACCCAGAACGGCCATACTGACGCAAAGTGCGCCGCCTCCGACGATGAGAAACTGCGCAGAAAGACTCAGGCTGCGAAGCCGCTGTAGCAGCGCGCTTAAGTGAGACCAAAGTCCCATCGATTATGTCCCATTGGTCGCGTTCGCACTGACACCGGACGTCTCACATCTTCGCTAGACCATCGTAGCTTACGTAAATCTCCAGTGACAGCGACACTAGCAGTCCAGAATTTACGTGTCACCTTCGCCATGTCGGCTTCGGGACACCCCCAAAATGGCTGGTTGGCCGATAACGGAGAGCGACAATGGTTAGCTACATCAAAAGCGATCTGGAGTTCATCCTCAAACAGATCAAGATTTCGGAAGCCCACTCTCTTTACGTCGAGACCGATGGAGCGGATGGGGCGCCGCTCTACGGTGAGAGCCTGAACTCTAATCCTGCGTCGATCCCATCCTACAACATTGCATGGGGGCTTCGGACAGTTGACGGCACATATAATCATCTGCTCCCTGGCCAAGAAACCTGGGGAGCCGCGGATCAGGAATTCCCCGAATTGATGGATCCGCAGTATCGTACTGTGACCGCGATGGTCGATTTCGACGGTGACGGGCCAATGGCTCCGGTTCCGGTTGAAATGACATATACTCCCGGCGTCGATGCTGATGGTCCGGGACCCAATGCCAATCCCGGTGACGTCATTGATGCGTCCGTTCGCATAATTTCCAATCTTATCGTTGATCAGACGCTGGGCAATCCTGCGGCCATTTTAACGGCATTGGAGGCTGCAGGTATCGATGACCCCGGGCTTGTCATCACCGGGCAGATCTCGTCGGCCTATGCGCCGTTGCGCCCGCTGTTCATAGACGTTGCCGACGCTGCCCGCTCTGAAGCGTCAGCTGCTGCGGCGGCCGCAGCCAATCCAGGCAACGCAGATCTTCAACAAGCTGCAGCAGACGCGGCTCTGATTTTGGCCAATGCCCAATCCGCGCTGGACGCTGCAGCGAGCGTTCCGGGTGGCTTGAACGAAATGCTCGAAGCCAACGGCATTACACTGGATGGTGCCAACCTCCATATTCCCAATGTTGCACCTGACGAAGGTCTTTCAGCTCCGTTCAACTCCTGGTTCACGTTGTTTGGCCAGTTCTTCGATCATGGTCTGGATCTTGTGAACAAGGGGGGCAGCGGAACGGTCATGATACCGCTCCAACCTGATGATCCTCTATACGTGGAGGGTAGTTCTACCAATTTCATGGTGCTGACCCGTGCGACACGGGGGGCCGGTCCAGACGGCTTGATGGTCGATGATCCTGCCACTGCCGTGGATGAGTCGGCCGACAACGTTGGCCCGATCAACACAACGACCCCTTTTGTTGATCAGAACCAGACGTATAGCTCGCACCCATCCCATCAGGTATTTCTTCGCGAATATATCGCCACACCCAGCGGTCCTATGGCAACGGGCAAGCTGATTGAGGGTGCAAATGGCGGAATGGCGACTTGGGCGGAATTGAAGGCTCAGGCAGCAGACATACTTGGCATCCAGCTCACAGACCTTGATGTTGGCAGCGTGCCACTACTGCGCACCGACCCGTATGGAAATTTCATTCCTGGTGTCAACGGCATGCCACAGCTCGTTGTCGGCCTTGGGCTCGACGGCATTCCCAACACCAATGATGACATTGTCATTGAGGGCATTGTTGGCGCAGCAGTGGATCCAACAGCAGTTGGTGCAGTTCGGACCAATCATGCCTTCTTGGCTGATATTGCGCATACTGCAGTCCCCGATGGCCTTGAGGATGGGGATACTGAGATTGGCGGCAACATTCCCGAAGATGGGTTCTATGACGATGAACTTCTCGATGCGCATTTTATTGCTGGCGATGGTCGCGCCAATGAGAACGTGGGGCTGACTGCCGTTCATCATGTATTTCATTCCGAGCACAACCGGCTGGTCGATCATACAAAGGAAATGGTGATCGCCTCTGGCGATGTCGACTTCATAAACGAGTGGCTGATGACTCCGGTCGGCTCCGTTCCAGCTTCACCAGACGGGCTGGACTGGAACGGTGAGCGCGTGTTTCAGGCAGCCAAGTTCGGTACAGAAATGCAGTACCAGCACCTCGTATTCGAGGAGTTTGCTCGTAAGGTTCAGCCAACGATCAACGCTTTCCTTGTGCCCGATGGGTTCGACATCACGCTCGATCCTTCGATCGTGGCCGAGTTCGCTCATGTTGTCTATCGCTTCGGCCATTCGATGCTGACGGAGTCCATCGATCAGTACAGCGCTGAGTTTGTGCCCAATCATATCAGCCTGATTCAGGGTTTCCTCAATCCGACGGCGTTTACAGGTCCGGGATCGACAATTCCCGATGAAGTCGCTGCCGGAGCGATTATTCGTGGCATGACTCGGCAGGTCGGCAATGAGATTGACGAGTTTGTCACGAGTGCATTGCGCAATAACCTTCTGGGTTTGCCGCTCGATCTGGCAACGATAAATTTGGCACGCGGTCGTGATGCAGGTGTTCCATCGCTCAACGAGGCCCGTAGAAGCTTTTATGATGCGACAAACCAAGATGTGCGTCTGAAGCCCTATGATAGCTGGGTGGATTACGCCCTACATCTCAAGCATGAAGCGTCGATCATCAACTTCATTGCGGCTTATGGTACCCATGAGCTGATAACAGGAGAAACCACTGTCGAAGGCAAGCGGGCGGCAGCATTGTCGATCATTTTTGGCACCGAACAAGGTGTCGATGACAATGGCGACGGCGTTCCCGATCGCATGATTGCACCTCCAGCGGATGCTGAGGATTTCCTTTACGGGTTGGGCGAATATGCCGACGACCTTGGCGGACTTGAAGACATCGATCTTTGGATCGGCGGTCTGGCCGAGGAAATTATGCCATTTGGCGGCATGCTTGGTGCGACGTTCAATTTCGTCTTCGAAGTGCAGATGGAGAACCTGCAGAGCGGTGATCGCTTCTACTATCTGCAGCGGCTTGATGGGCTGCATCTTTTTGGCGAGATGGAGAATAACTCCTTTGCCGGCATGATCATGCGCAATACCGATGCCGCGCATCTTCCGTCGGATGTTTTCTCGACGCCGGGCTTCATTCTTGAAGTCGATCAATCTCGTCAGTTTAATCCTGATACCGGCGTATATCTGCCGGGCGAGGACGGCGTTCTAGGGGACGATCCACTGACTGTGGGCGTCGATGAAAGTCTTGATGACATCGTGGATACCAATGCGGATCCTGCGGGCGGGGGCATCCTGACCCCACTAGTGATCCGGAACAATCCGGGGACAGCGGGTCCGGACACCAACTATCTGCGCTATACCGGAGGCGACCACGTCGTGCTCGGTGGGACGGATCCAGGCAATGCATCGAATCCGAGCGGAAATGACATCATAATCGGCGGTATCGGCGATGACACGTTGTACGGCGATGGCGGGGATGATCGGCTCGAAGGTGGATTCGGCAACGACATCATCAACGGTGGCGACGGTGATGACATCATTACCGACAGTGGCGGCGACGATAATATAAAGGGCGGTGCGGGCAATGACGTAATCCACGCAGGACCAGGGCTCGATCTGGTGCTCGCTGGGGCGGGCCAGGACTTTGTGTTTCTCGGTACGGACGAAGGTTCGGAAGTGTTTGCCGGTGAAGGAAACGACTTCGTTTATGGCAACAAGAACGCCGAACGCATCCTTGGCAATGAAGGCAATGACTGGATCGAAACCGGCACCTTTGACGGTGCTCCGGGCGATAACTTCGACGAGATATTTGCCCACGACGATATCGATGGACACGACGTGTTCCTGGGCGATGGCGGTTTTGATGAATTCATCGGGGAGGGCGGGGACGACATCTTCGTCGGCAGCCCCGGGCGCGGCAAGATGGCCGGTATGTCCGGCTGGGACTGGGCGACCTATAAGGATAGTAATTTCGCTGTAAACGCGGATTTATCGTTGCCTATCGTCTTTGATGAAGCGCCCACAATCCCCGGCAATGCAGCTCTTGACGAATACCAATCGGTAGAGGGACTGTCCGGTTCTGCTCACGACGACGTCCTGACAGGGACCAACCTTCTCGCTGAAGATCGTTTGCCTGTCGATCTCAACGCCAATCCAATAGGTGGTGCCGAGGGTTATCGCGGCAGCGCGATTGACCAGGAAACTATAGATCTTGTTTCCGGACTTCAGGATGTTCTCGGGGCTGGTGTTTCCGAATACAGCGCCGGCGAGATTATTCTGGGCGGCGCAGGCAGCGACATCATGATGGGCATGATGGGCGATGACATCATTGATGGTGACAAGTGGCTGGATGTGCAAATCGGGGTGTTTGCCGTTGGCGATACCGATCACGCCGGAGCGCCGCTGGAACTTCATAACTCGATGACCACGCTTGCCCAGAGAATGTTCTCGGGTGAACTCAACCCGGGTCAGCTTTCGATCGTCCGGACCATTCGCCAGGCCGATGGAACAGGTGATGTCGATATCGCCGTGTTTGGCGATGTGATGGAAAACTACGATATCAGTTTCAATCCTGACGGCACAGTTACGGTTGAACATACAACTGTATCTGACGACCTTGAGTCCGATGGTACGGACACCTTGAGAAATGTGGAAGTTCTGCGTTTTGCCGATCAGGACTTCACGCTGAACCAGCCAGCGACCGGTATGCCAGTCATAAACGACACGACACCGACGCAGGCTCAGGTACTGACATCCGACACATCTGGAATCGGCGATCCAAATGGAGTTGGCGTGTTTGCTTTCCAGTGGCAGTCGTCCCTGGATGGCGTGAATTGGACTGATATCGGCGGCGCAACCTTGAGTGCTTTCACGCCAACGGCTGGCGAGATCAACATGCAATTGCAGTTGGTGATAACCTTCACGGACGGTGGCGGTAACCTCGAGACTGTCATTTCCGAACCGACGAGCGTTGTGGGTGCCGTTTTCAACGGCAATGGCGCTGCAAACGTCTTTAACGGCACGGCCGGGGAAGACCATGTCAATGGCGCTGGCGGACCAGACACGCTGTCTGGCGAGGGTGGCAATGACATAATCAACGGCGGCGCAGGTGCCGATACCATATCGGGCGGCGCCGGCGACGACACGCTCAACGGTGGCGGCGGTGCCGACTCCATGAATGGTGGCGATGGTATTGACACCATGAACGGCAACGGCGGTGCTGATCAGATGAGTGGCGGCCTCGGCAACGATATCATGAATGGTGGCGGCGGCGTCGACACCATGGACGGTGATGCTGGTGACGATACGATGGCGGGGGGCGCCGGGAACGACACTATGGCCGGCGGCGAGGGCAACGACATGCTCGACGGTGGCGGTGGTGCTAACGATACCGCCTTCTTCTCCGGTCCGCTCGGCAATTACGAAATCGCTCTCAATGGATCGGGCGGAATTGTGGTCACCGACAATGTGGGCACTGACGGTGTCGACACGTTAACCAACATTGAGCGGCTCAATTTTGGTGGACAGCTCTTCACTATCGTCAACGGTACGAACGGCGGTGACTTCCCCTTGGCTAGCGGTGCCGGTGCACAAATCTTGTTGGGATTTGATGGCAACGACTTGCTCCTTGCTGGAGGAGGAAATGACGCCATCCACGGCGGGGCTGGTGACGACACCATTCTTTGGGCGCCTGGCGACGGTAGCGATGTCGTCAACGGTGGCACCGAGGGCCTGGTTGGCGACATTTTCCAGATATCGGGAGCGGCTGGGGCCGAGACATTCAATATCTATACCCGCAACGCTGCTGCCGCCAACATCGGCTACACAGGTAGCGCCGAGATCGTTATTACCAGGGCCGTTGGGGTTGGTGCAGCTGTCATCATTGCTCAGCTGTCTGAAATCGAAGAGCTGGTAATCAACACCCTCACCGTATCCTCACCAGGTGGTTCTGGCGGCGGTGTCAATGGTGGCGACACGATAGCTGTTTTCGGAGACTTTACCGAAACGAGCCTTAACATGAATACCATCACTATCGATGGTTCGACCGGCGATGACACGATCGACATTTCCTCGCTTGGCTCGGCACACCGGATCGTCTTCAAGTCCAATGGCGGACAGGACACGATTGTTGGTGCGTTGCGCGATCAGGATGTCATCGAGCTGCCGGAAGGCGCGCTGCTTAGCGATTATGTCACCACCGAAGATGAGAATGGTGTCGTGACCATAAGCAACGGCATTCACTCGATATCTTACACGCCAGTGGAAGGGCAATCGCCGCAAATTGGCGGCGATGGCGACAACTCTGAACAGGAGCCGGTCGACGAACAAACCGAAGAGGCTGGATCCGAACCTGGCTCCTCCATCCAAAGCGGAACGACGGAAAATGACATTCTGACGGGCACTGCGTTTGGTGATCATCTCATCGGGTTCAGCGGTGACGATGTCATCATCGGATTGGCCGGTGCCGATGTAATGATTGGCGGCGATGGTGCCGACTTCATGGCCGGCTGGGCAGGAGAGGACTCGGTTTTCGGTGGTGCAGGCAACGATACGATCCTGGGCGGCGACGACTCTGATCTACTCTATGGCGACGACGGTGATGACCGCATCTTTGCCGATGCTGGGGATGATCTGGTGAATGGTGGCGCCGGCAATGACACTGTTGTTGCAGGTGCCGGCGATGACCGGATCGTGGCAGCAGCAGGTGACGGTAACGATGCTTACTTCGGCGATGAGATCAGTGGAGGTATCGGGAATGACACCCTGGATATGTCATCGATTTCGTCCGACGCCGCAGTCGACCTGGGCACCGGGCTTGGTGGTTTTGGCAGCGCCATGAGCGCAGAAACCGGCTCAGATACGCTTTGGGGCATTGAGAACGTCGTTACCGGCTCTGGCAATGATACGATCACCGCCAGCACTGCCGTCAACATCATAGATGGTGGAACTGGAAACGACGTCTTTGTCTTTGACTCGGTTGCTGCCGCCAACGGCGATACTATCGTCGGCTTTGAGGCCGGGGACAAACTCGACCTTAGTGCTATCGACAGCAATGCCGGTTTGGTGGGCAATCAGTCCTTTACCCTGGTTAATGGCGGCCAGTCGGCTGGCATTGGTCAGCTTCTGGTAACGCACGAAACTCGCGCTGACGGTGACTACACCGTCGTCGAAGGCAATGTTGATAGCGGAGCCGAAGCAGACTTCAAGATCAGCATCAAGGGTACCCATGACCTCGTGAGCACCGATTTCTCGCTCTAGGTCCAGAACGGCGGCCCTGTGGGCCGCCGATTTTCCTTTTCCCTTGGGTATAAGGACTTCGGAAAATGCGCACTTCGAATGCCAGGGCACTATCTGAACGTCGCGTAGACGACGTCCTCAAGCAAGAGTTTCGCGGTATCACCGCATACCTTTTCACCGTTTCCGGCCTGATCAACATTCTCGCGCTGACCGGTGCGTTTTATATGTTGCAGATCTATGATCGGGCGCTGACCAGTGGCAGTGTGCCGACACTATTGGCGCTATCGGCGCTGGCCGTCGGCCTTTACCTTTTTCAGGGGCTGTTCGACATTGTGCGGTCACAAGTTCTGGTGAGAGTTGGGGCCCGTCTAGACCGCAAGTTTGCGCCACTGGCTCATCAGGTGGCGATCGACATGCCTCGATTTGGCTTTTCGACTCCAGAGGCACTGGAGCGCGGCCGCGATGTTGACAATCTGCGGGCCTTTCTCGGCAGCCAAGGGCCAATGGCTCTATTCGATATGCCCTGGATGCCAGTCTATGTGATTTTCGTCTATTTTCTCCACCCGCTGCTGGGCGCTCTGACATTGGGTGGTGCCGTGGTGCTTGTGTTTCTAGCCATTCTTGGCGAGCTATTGTCGCGCCGGATCGCCAATGCGACGCAACAGGCAATGATCAATCGGAACGCAATCGCCGACTCTAATGCCCGCAACGCCGAGATTCTAAAGGCGATGGGTTTTGCTTCGCGGGCTATCGAGAATTTCAGGGTCGCCAACGGCGAGCATTTGAAGCTGCAGACTAAAGCCAACGATGTGGTGGGGACGCTTGGCGCAATTTCACGCGTGCTCCGCATGCTGTTGCAATCATCGATCCTCGGCTTAGGCGCTTATCTCACAATCCAGGGCGATTTGTCGGCAGGCGCTATTATTGCTTCCTCGGTTGCAGCAACAAGGGCATTGGCACCGGTCGACCTCGCCATCGGCAACTGGAAAAACGTTGTTTCCGCGCGCAATGCATTCAAGAGATTGCGTGACACCATGATCGTTCTTGGTGAAGCGAAACCGCCAATGACACTTCCAGCGCCCAAATCATCCCTGCGGGTCGAGAATCTTACAGTTGCAGCACCCGGCTCGGGCCGGATTTTGCTGACCGATGTGGCATTTGAACTCAAGGCAGGGCAGGCCCTCGGTATCATTGGACCGAGCGCTGGTGGCAAGACCACTCTCGTGCGCGCCCTTGCCGGGATCTGGCCGCCATTGCGCGGCGCAGTGCGCCTTGATGAGGCGGAGCTGAGTCATTGGTCCGACGACAAACTTGGTTCTTATGTCGGCTACCTTGCTCAAGAGGTCGGCCTGCTTAACGCGACTATAGAACAGAATATTTCCCGGTTTGGGCCACAGCGCGATGGAACTGGCATCGTCAGGGCAGCAGAGGCTGCCGGCGTTCACGAGATGATTGTGCGGCTGGATGATGGATACGATACACAACTCGGTGCCCACGGCGACGCGCTATCGGCCGGCCAGCGCCAACGAATTGGGCTTGCTCGCGCGCTCTATGGCGAACCATTTCTCGTTATCATGGATGAGCCGAACTCTAATCTCGACGGTGAAGGCGAGGCTGCGCTTACCGAGGCTATCAGGGGCATCCGTGCCCGCGGTGGCATTGCTATAGTCGTTGCGCACCGACCGAGCGCGCTGGCTGCAGTTGATCTGGTGGCGGTGATACAAAACGGTCGGATGACTGCGTTTGGTCCTAAAGAAGAAATCCTTGCTCCTCATCGCGTCACACCGATGACCGGCCGCCAGTCTCGAGAGGTGACGGCATGATCGAAGTCAAAGGCACGCAGCAGTCGGAGACTACAGAGCCCACGCGAGGCGAGCGTTATGCATTCGCCGAAGCACAACGTCTTAATAAGCTTCCGATGGCGATTGGCTTACTGGTTACGGCCATAGTCGGCTATCTCAAGCTTGCCCTGACGCCCGCGCAGGCGGTGGAGCGGCCGGACGAGCCAAATGGGGAACCCGAGGAAGTGCAGATTACTGCACCGATGGCAGGGAGCTTACCCGAGCAATTGGAAGCCTATCGCAACAGGTCGGTTGCCAAGGACATAGAGGGAAGCCTCGCGCCCTCGCAGCCGCTGGAACCAGCTGGCCAGGTGGGGAATGTTATCGGTTTTCCTGGGCCGCGTTTTGCTCTTGCGGACTCTGCGATCATTGATTTTTCCGAGTTTAAGTCCGCACCGGTTTGGAGCGGCTATGACAACGGTTCTCGATTTGTAGAACTTGCACCGCTCCGGCAATCATTTGAGGCGCCTGTCGACCAGGAACCATTGAAGCTCGCGCTTGGACATAAACGACCGGTTCGACAGCCTGTTGAGGATCGACGCAATGGGGCGCCAGAATCAACGGGCCCCGTTCGATTAAACAATGTGGTTGCTGGCACCGCGGTACTAATTGGACTGTCGGAACTTCTCACCAACGTTGCTGATGCTGACGGCGATACTCTTGTTATCGACAACGTCCGCGCTTCCACAGGCTCGATTGCTCGAAGTGGAGACGGATGGGTCTATTCGAGCCATGCTCAAACACCAGATACCGACATAGTGGTCACATACGATGTCAGCGACGGCACCTCCACGATCACACACACGGCCCTGTTCAGTGTCGAGCGGAGCGGTGAGTTGGTCGGGACACAGACACCCGACCACCTTGTCGGAACAAACTTCGACGACATAATTGACGGCTTAACCGGCAATGACCTCATCGACGCGCGAGATGGAGACGACGCTGTATTCGGCGGCGGGGGGGACGATCAGATCGTTGGCGGGGCCGGCAATGACCTGATTTACGGCGGCGCTGGCAATGACCGGATTTTCGGCGGTTCAGGCGATGATGTCCTGGTCGGAGGCGAAGGTGATGACCTGATCTTCGGCAACGATGGTGACGACATCGTTCTGGGCGAAAGCGGCGATGATTATCTGTCTGGCGGGGCCGGACATGATTTGATTTCCGGAGGCGCCGGCGCCGATGTGCTCAGCGATGGAACGGGAACGGACAAGGTGCTTGGAGGAGAAGGCGATGACATCTTCATTGCCTCCGCTGACATGGAGGACGATATCTTCGATGGCGGCCCGGGCAATGATACTCTCGATTTCTCCGCCGCCAAAAGAACAGTTGTCGTCGACCTCGAGGAGGAGAGCGCCAGCGGCGCCGACATTGGCGATGAGATCGTGACTGCGTTCGAAGCCATTGTCGGCGGTTCTGGCAATGACATCTTCACCGGAAGTACGCGTTCAGAAAAACTGGATGGTGGCGCGGGCAACGACGTTCTTGATGGACGCGAGGGCGCTGACGAAATTCATGACGGGGCCGGGAAAGACACAGTGTCGGGCGGTGACGGCGACGACACCGTCGTTGTCGCACTCGATGGTGAAGACGACATTTTTGATGGCGGTGCGGGCAGGGACCAGCTTGACCTTTCCAGGGCAACACTGGGCGTAACTGTTGACCTTAAGACCGGACAGCTTACCGGCATTGAAGTTGGAAACGACACTATTTCAGGCTTTGAAGAGGTGCTGGGCGGTTCAGGTAACGACATGTTCCATGTCGGTGATGAGGCGGTTGTCCTGACCGGCGGCGCTGGGGACGATACCTTCTCATTCGGAGTGCCGCTCGACCGCTTCATGGACCGCCCGCAGGTGATCCACGATATTCTCGATTTCCTGGTTGGCGATCGCATCATGGTGGCCGAGTACGAATTTTCCAAGACCCGCCGGGACGGCGAGGAAAACCGCTTTGAGTACTATTTCCAAGGCGAAGACGCGCAGGGCGAGGACAACGATCTGCGGCTCAGGATCCGATATGAGATGGAGGGCGATGTCGAAATGACGTTGCTGGAATTCAACTACGACGGGAACCAGGACTTCGACCTCGTTGTCGCCATCCACGGCCAGCATCAACCCTATCTCTATGAACACGCGGCAATCTAACCCGAGGGATCGAGGGGAGCACCAGTCATGACAAGCATCGATGCAGGATCGTTGTCCGCAGGATTGCTAAAACGCGGGGCGCAGAGCGCGGAGCCGACGTATGGGCTTGGCCTGAGGATCGCCGTCAGCGTTGTCTTTGGCATCCTGCTGGTAGTTGTCATTGGCGGTTGGGCTTCGACCGCCACGTTGACGGGAGCTGTTATTGCCCCTGGCACGGTTGCGGTCAGCGAGCATGTTAAGGAAGTTCAGCACCGCGATGGCGGCATTGTGGCTGACATTGCAGTTCGGGAGGGCGACTTCGTGGAGGTTGGCCAAACGCTTATTCGCCTGAGCGACGTTGACACGCGGGCCGAGCGTTCGATCGTTTTGGGACAGCTCCACGAGCTTCAGGGGCGCGCCGTTCGACTGCAGGCCGAGCGTGACGGTTTGGCCCAGATCGACTTTTCCAATTTGCCTGCTGCCGAAGGTGATACGCGTTCTGCAATCATTGCCGGCGAAACAACTCTGTTTGTCGGCAATCTTCTTGCCCGGGCGCGCCAGCGCGAACAGCTCGAACTACAATTGGCACAATTGAGCCAAGAGATCGTCGGCCTCGAATCCCAGCTCGGCGCTCTCAATGAAGAGATCGAACTCGTCGGGAACGAGCATGCCAGGCTCGAGCAGTTGGCGGCCAATGGGCTTATTGAAGGCGCGCGGGTCTATGCCATAAGCCGAGAGATTGCGCGCCTTACCGGCGAGCATGGCGAGGTGGTGGCCAACATGGCGCGCGCCGAGGGCCGGATGAGCGAAGTGCGGCTGCAGATCATTGCTACCGATGAGACGGCCCGCAACGAGGCTCAGCGCGAACTGCGGGTGGTGCAGGCCCAGATCACCGAGCTTTCCGAACGTTTGCTGGCGGCCGAAGATCGCCTGGACCGCGTCGATATCCGCTCGCCCATTGCAGGCATTGTGAACGAACTCAACGTCACAACCGTGGGTGGTGTTATAACCCCTGCTCAGACGCTGGTGACAATCGTGCCTGATGCTGCGGACCTGAAGATCGAATTGCGGTTGAGTATCGTCGATGTCGATCAGATTTCCGTCGGTCAGCCGGTCAAATTGCGGTTTTCGGCTTTCAATCAGCGCACCACACCTGAGCTGGAAGGTGAGATCATCCACGTTTCCGCAGCTGCACAGCGCGACAGCGGAACTGGCGAGCTGTTTTATCTTGGCGAGGTCGAAATCACCGATGAGCTCAGCAAGCTTGGAAACGTCACGCTGATCCCGGGCATGCCTGTCGAGGTGTTTGCCGAGACCGCCGAAGTGACCGCCTTAAGCTATCTGGTAAAACCGTTTCTCGACCAGGCGGCCCGTGCTTTCCGCGAGGAATAGACGCAGGGAAACCTCCGACGACCATAAGCCCCGGTTTATATAAGCGGCGCCCGAATTGGGCGGTGAACGGCGAAGCAAGCTTCATCCGAAGTGCAGTTTATGTGCGAAGCCAGCTTCGCCGTTCACATCCGGGGTTTTTGGCTTATAGCGGTTCTCTGGCTGGGGTTTGTCGTCCGGGAGACTGGCATTTGTTTTGGGTCGGTTGGCGAACCGGTAAGCCGGTGTCCACTTCCCCTGCCAAATTCCCGGCGGTGTCCCTCTCCCTTTCGGGAGTATGGCGTGGATCTTTCGCCCTCGCCTGGCCATTTTCCGCCTTGGGCCTCCGCTGGAGCGACCTCCATCGGACCCGGACCGACCTGTCGGATGGGACCGGAGCGCCCGGAGGCCGATGTGGTCCTAAGGCTCGGACCCATGCTCCTCCTTCTCCAATCCCGCCCTCACCGGAAGCTCGTTTGCAACCTCGCCCTGGTGCGGTCGTGAGGGGAGAATGGCATGAGGGGCTAGGGGCGGGGATAAGTTTTTGGGGCGATTTTGCCTCTCCATGATCATCCCGGTGCTGTGTCCCTCGCGCCCAGTACTCGGGGCGAGAGCCTGGCGGGGACGTTTTGGGCGGCCGGGCTCAAACGTCTGAGGTGCGGTGCGGAAGCGGTGCGGATCTCCGGGTCAAGCCCGAGGATGACGAGGTGTGGGGGAGCATCGTGAGCGGAAATGTTAAAATGACGGAGAGGGGAAATACCGCTTAGCGAGAGTATTCCAGCTGACACGTCGTGCATCGAACCATGACGCCTTCGGCCATCAAAGTGAAGTTGCTGCATCGATTGCATGCATCTCCTTCTACTGCAATGGGGACGATCGGGCCGAAACGCTTGATTTGAAAAGCACGATGCTCGGCAAGTTCAGAAGAAATGTTTAGCATGATGGCGGCGGTCTGAGGATCATTCATGTGGCGTGCGATGATCCAGTCAGGGCAAAGAAAATAATCTGCAAATGTATTTGCCTGCCACTCAGCGCTTCGCTCTTTCCCCATCGCGTGCACAAGTTCCTCACCTGTTGAGGAGAACGCCTTTTCGAAGTCTTGGTGCATGACCAAGTGGCCTATTTCATGCGTAAGCACAAACTCTGACTCGGAAACACCTAGTTCGGCTGATCGCCAAATACCGCGCTGAACATTAAGTTTCAGAGGATTATACGAAACATAGGCCTCCCGTTCATCTTCCTCTGGAAGATAAAGGCGTAGCCGAAAATTGTGACCCAAATAGTTAGTAAGTTCGTGGCGAATAAAACGACATATTGCAATGCTGAGCTTTTTGGTGCCCGAGGGTGCGAGATTGCGGATTATATCCGCAATCTCAGCGATACGCTGTTCGCTCCTATATTCTACAATATAGTCACGAGCTTTTGACAATTAGCGCTCCTACGAACACCCAGTGGTGCTGCCGCAAGTATCACACTTCAAGCAGGTCCCATTGCGGACCAGCGTAAAGTTCTGGCACTCTGAACACGCCTCGCCCACGTAGCCCTTCATTTGAGCTTCCATGCGGAGCGTATCCGTCGAACGAGACTTCGCTGGCGAAAAGCCCATTTCAACCTTATCGACGATGTCTGTGGAGGCCTCGGCTTCCGGTTCGGTCTTGAGTGCCGTGCCCTGCTTGAGAGCGGTGACCGTCTGGGACTGCATGGCCTGGACGGGGTTGGCGAGTTTGACGTCGGAGGAGGCGACGAGCATCAGGGTTTTGTCCTTGACGCGGCCGCGCGTCATGCCGCGGGAGACGAAGTTGTCGGCCGGGACCGGGGCGGGGGCTGCGCGGTCCTTAACCTGATTGTCTTCCGAGACGCCCTTGCCGATCGAGGTGGCGCCGGCGTCGGGGGTGACGTGGGCCAGATCGGTTCTGTCGAGATAGGAAATGGCCAGCTCGCGGAACACGTAATCGAGGATCGATGTGGCGTTCTTGATGTGGTCATTGCCCATGACGAGACCGGCGGGCTCGAAGCGGGTGAAGGTGAAGGCCTCGACGAATTCGTCGAGCGGCACGCCATATTGCAGACCGATCGAGATCGCTATGGCGAAATTGTTCATCATGGCGCGGAAGGCGGCGCCTTCCTTGTGCATGTCGATGAAGATTTCGCCCAGGCGTCCGTCACCATATTCGCCGGTGTGGACATAGACCTTGTGGCCACCAACGATGGCCTTCTGGGTGTAACCCTTGCGGCGGTCGGGCATGCGCTCACGCTCACGGTAACGCTCGCGTTCGACGATGCGCTCGACGATCTTTTCGGCCACGGCCGGGATGCGCTCGGAGAGCGCGGCGGCGGCGATTTCGGCCACATCATCCTCGTCTTCATCCTCATCGGCGAGGAGCGAGGAATTGAGCGGCTGGGACAGCTTTGAGCCATCGCGATAGAGTGCGTTGGCTTTCAGGGCCAGCTTCCAGGAGAGCATGTAAGCCTCCTTGGAATCTTCAACTGTCGCGTCGTTCGGCATGTTGATGGTTTTCGAGATCGCGCCCGAAATGAAGGGCTGAGCTGCGGCCATCATGCGGATGTGCGATTCAACCGAGAGATAGCGCTTGCCGATCTTGCCGCACGGCGTTGCGCAATCGAAGACGGGCAGATGCTCGTCCTTGAGGAACGGCGCGCCTTCAAGGGTCATGGCACCGCACACATGAATGTTGGCGGCTTCGATGTCCTTTTTGGCAAAGCCAAGGAACGGCAGAAGCTCAAATGTCGGATCGACGAGCTGGGCGTCCGACACACCAAGTTCCTTAAGGAAATCAGCACCAAGCGTCCACTGGTTAAAGACAAACTTTACGTCAAAAGCCGACTTCATCGCTGCATTGAGCGCAGCAATCTTGTCTTCGGGGAACCCCTTGGCAGCCAACGTGACCGGGTTGACGCCCGGAGCCTGGTTCATGTTGCCATGACCCACCGCATAGGCCTCCATCTCGGCGATCTGATCTTCTGAATACCCGAGGGTGCGCAGAGCCGCGGGCACTGCACGGTTGATGATCTTGAAGTAACCGCCACCGGCCAGTTTTTTGAACTTGACCAGCGCAAAGTCCGGCTCGATGCCCGTGGTATCGCAATCCATCACGAGACCGATGGTGCCGGTCGGGGCGATCACAGAAACCTGGGCGTTACGATAGCCGTGCTTTTCACCAAGCTCGAGGGCCAGATCCCAGGCTGCCGTCGCGCGCTCGATCAAGGTCTGATCGGGGCAGGAGGCGTGATCGAGCGGGACCGGAGTGATTGAGAGCGCTTCATAGCCATCGGCCTTGCCGTAAGCGGCATTGCGGTGATTGCGGATGACGCGCAGCATGTGCTTGGCGTTACGCTCGTAATCCTTGAACGCACCGAGTTCTGAAGCGATCTCGGCAGACGTCGCATAGGAAACGCCAGTCATAATCGCTGTCAGGGCGCCGGCGATCGCGCGGCCTTCGTCACTGTCATAGGGGATCCCGGAGGTCATCAACAGACCACCGATATTGGCATAGCCCAGACCGAGGGTGCGGTAGAGATAGGAGCGCTCTGCAATGGCTTTGGAGGGGAACTGGGCCATCATCACAGAGACTTCGAGGACGAGCGTCCACAGGCGCACAGTGTGCTCGTAATCGCCAGTGTTGAAAACTCCATCCTTGCCGCGATAGGGCAGCAGGTTGATAGAGGCGAGGTTACAGGCCGTATCGTCCAGGAACATGTATTCCGAGCAGGGGTTCGAGGCGTTGATCGGACCGGCTTCGGGGGAGGTGTGCCACTCATTGATGGTGGTGTGGTACTGGATGCCGGGATCGGCGGACGCCCAGGCAGCATAGCCAACCTGTTCCCACAAATCGCGGGCCTGCAGGGTTTTGACGGTCTTGCCCGACTGGCGCTCGGTGAGGTTCCAATCACTGTCGTTTTCGACGGCACGCAGGAAGTCGTCGGTCACGCGGACCGAGTTGTTTGAATTCTGTCCGGAGACCGTGAGGTAGGCTTCGGAATCCCAGTCTGTATCGTAGATCGGAAATTCGATGTCAGTGTAGCCCTGCTTGGCGAACTGGATGACGCGGAAAATGTAGTTTTCCGGGACCAGGGCCTTCTTAGCGGCTTTGACCTCGCGCTTGAGCGCCGGGTTCTTGTTGGGATCGAAGCAATCATCGGCGTGGCCGTCGCAATTGACGGCGGCCTTCATGATGAGCTTGAGGTGCTTGGAGACGGTCTTGGAACCGGTGACCAGGGCCGCCACCTTCTGTTCTTCCTTGACCTTCCAATTGATGTATTCCTCGATGTCGGGGTGATCGATGTCGATCACGACCATCTTGGCGGCGCGACGGGTTGTGCCGCCCGACTTGATTGCGCCGGCTGCGCGATCGCCGATCTTGAGAAAGCTCATCAGGCCAGACGACTTGCCGCCGCCCGAGAGCTTTTCACCCGAGCCGCGCAGGGCCGAGAAATTTGTGCCGGTGCCCGAGCCATACTTGAACAGTCGTGCTTCGCGGACCCAGAGATCCATTATGCCGTTTTCGTTGACCAGATCGTCATCGACAGACTGGATGAAACAGGCGTGCGGCTGGGGATGTTCGTAGGCGGATTTGGACTGAACGAGCTTGTGGGTGAACGGGTCGACATAGAAATGGCCCTGGCCGGGGCCGTCGATGCCATAGGCCCAATGCAGGCCGGTGTTGAACCATTGCGGGGAATTGGGGGCAACACGCTGGGTGGCGAGCATGTAACACAGCTCGTCGTAAAAGGTGCGGGCATCGGCTTCGGACGTGAAATAGCCACCCTTCCAGCCCCAATAGGTCCAGGTGCCAGCAAGGCGGTCAAAGACCTGGCGGGAGTCCATTTCCGAGCCGTAGCGCTCGTCTTCAGGCAGCTTGGCGAGCGCTTTTTCGTCGGGGACCGAACGCCAGAGCCAGGAAGGAACGTCGTTCTCTTCGACCTTTTTTAGAACTTTGGCGACGCCGGCCTTACGGAAGTATTTCTGCGCAATGATATCGGCCGCGACCTGGCTCCAGGGTGCGGGTACAGCAATATCTTCAAGCTTAAAGACCACAGACCCGTCCGGGTTGCGGATTTCGCTCGTGGCCGAGCGGAATTCGATACCGGCATAGGCCGATTGCCCAGCCGTAGTGAAGCGCCGTTCTATCTTCATTCGTCTTGTATCCCCAAACTAGCTGCCGCTCTGCTGGCTCGTCGCCCCTGCAAGCGTCTTGTCGTTGCCGACAATGTCGATTTGATCGGGCCGTGGGCGGTCCCGTTGATGCGACTGTTTTCGATTCTTTGGTCAACCGTCAATCACACGAAATCGACTATCCCTTGTGCCTAAACAATGAGCAGTCCCTAAATATAGTGGTTTTTGGTGTGGATAGCGAGGAAAACGTGCAAAAAGCTGCACGAGGGTCACGCAGGTGACATATGGCCCGCAATTGGCAAGGTTAATAAAGCGTTGCCTTGGAAGCGGCGGCTAAGTTGAGGAAAAACCTCATTGTCTGACCTGCGCACAGGTATCTCCGAGTCTCGTCAAGTGCTGTCAAGCGGCTTTTTTGGGCGAGAAATGCTGTTTTTTGTTCGTTCAAGATGTGCACACCATCTTGTGCGGATCACAGCGTCGAAATCGAGCGATGCAGTCTCTAGGCTGGCACAACCATGTATGCTAAAGCCCAACGAACTCATCTTGTGATTTGAAGGTACCGGGCGTGGCAAACAGCGGCTTTAAACAGTTCGTCTTCGAAATTTTCGGCTGGTGGAACAAGCAGACGCTCTCCACACGCATTTTCACCGCCTTGCGCGGGGTCAAGGTGGGGGAAGATGAGCTTGGCAACGTCTATTACCAAGGCAAGAAGGATGGTCGCCGCTGGGTCGTTTACAACGGTGCCGCCGATGCATCTGCCATTCCGGCCGGCTGGCATGGCTGGATGCACAAGCGCACGGATGTGCCGCCGAGCAAATCGGACTATAAGGCCCGCGATTGGGAAAAGCCTCACCTGCCCAATATGACCGGGACGGCACAGG
The DNA here is from genome assembly GCF_048264985.1 of Pelagibacterium sp. GTDB lineage: Bacteria > Pseudomonadota > Alphaproteobacteria > Rhizobiales > Devosiaceae > Pelagibacterium. Next base: position 1,773,538 of record NZ_JBLXCL010000001.1, on the reverse strand, counting down.
CGTATCGTCCCGACGGGTCGATCCTGACGCCGCAGTCGCGTCCGCGCGTGACAGGCGATTACGACGCCTGGTCGCCGGAATAGGGCGGTTCTGCCCGCGTGGATTTTCGAAGGTCGACAAGAACCCGGTGTGCGCTCGCGCTTTTTGCGGCGCTTGCCTTAACGGCTATGCCTGCGAATGCGCAGGCGGTCTCCAACCCGGTTGCAGTCTTTACCGGACTCGACAAGATTACCGGACGGATCACCATATTTGACGTTTATATCGATGAAACAGTCCAATTTGGCTCTCTACAATTGACCCCTCGGGTCTGCTATTCGCGGCCAACGACTGAGGCACAAAGCGTCTCCGCCTTTGTTCAGGTCGACGAGGTTTCGCTGCAGGCGACAATGGAACAAGTATTTTCGGGCTGGATGTTTGCCGATTCGCCGGCTCTCAATGCAATCGACAATGCCGTCTACGACGTTTGGTTGATCGACTGCCGGCAAACTTCGGACGTGCCTCCGCCCAATCAGCGCTAGAGGCGCTTGCGCAAATCCACACCGTCAAATTCGTATTGTCCCGAAATCAACTCAGTTCGGGACCCAAGTCTGGTATATCCGAGAGCCAGATAAAACGGGACGGCCGGCACATTGGCAAAGGCTTCGAGTTCAGTCATGCCATTTTGGACGGCATCGGCTTCTACTGCTTCGAGCAAGTCTCGGCCGAAGCCACGGCCACCCGCTTTCGGATCGACACCGACATGGCGGATGTGCCCGCGGGCCGGTGCGTAGGAGGCGGTGCCCGGCGCGTCCTCGCTCCAACCGCCGACGGCGCGCACCGCCCCATCCTCGCGCAGAACGAAGTATCGTCCGGACGCAACGAGCTTATGGTTGCAAGTTGCGAATAGGGGCATGACCGGCTTCAGGATTTCCACGGGATAGAATTGTTCCAGTCCAGCATAGGCACGGGCGAGCAGGGCCGAGATTTCCGATGTGTCTTGTGGTGTTGCCGGGGCTATGGTGAGCGGGGCCATCACTCCAAGCCTCTGTCCCAGGTATAGAAGTCGCCATCGACTTCAAGCGCTCCCGACAGCCGAATTTCATAAATTGCCCGTGGGATCTCGATGCCGCCGAGTGAGGCCAGGTGGTCTGTAATGAACTGGGTGTCCAGCAGCACGTAGCCGCCGGCCCTCAACCGGTCGACCAGGTGAGCCAGTGCGATCTTGGAAGCGTCGGTGCGCCTGTGGAACATCGACTCGCCGAAGAACGCTCCGCCAATAGCCAGGCCGTAAAGACCACCGACCAGCGCATCACCGTCATAGACTTCAACAGTGTGGCAATAGCCCATTGAAAACAGTTCGCGATAAAGCTCGCGAATTGTTGGGTTGATCCATGTGGACTCGCGATCGCTACCGGCGGTTGCGCATCCTTCGATCACGGCTGCGAAATCATGGTCAACGACGACGGAAAAACCGTTCTTACGCATTGATTTGCGCAGACTTTTGGAAGCTCTGAATCCATCGAGTGGCAAAACACCGCGCATCTGGGGGCTGACCCAGAAAATATCAGGATCTTCTGCACTTTCCGACATCGGGAATATCCCGGCGCGATAGGCACGCAGGATCAATTCGGGCGTAAGGTCGATGTCGAAGGGGTCGTTGTTCCGGGTCATCGCAAAAATGAAAGAGCGGCCGTTGCGGCCGCTCTTTCCTACTCCTTGTTGGCCTCGAGAAACTTCTCGAGCCAGTGGATGTCGTAATTTCCTGCCTGAATATCAGGCTCTTTGATGAGCCGCCGGAACAAGGGAAGGGTGGTCTTTACGCCATCGACGATAAATTCATCCAGCGCGCGATTAAGGCGCTGCAGACATTCCGGACGTGTCCGGCCATGCACAATCAACTTGCCGATCAGGCTGTCATAATAGGGGGGGATATTGTAGCCCTGATAAACAGCGGCATCGACCCGGACACCTACGCCGCCAGCGGGGTGGTAATATGTGATCCGCCCCGGCGATGGCGCAAAAGTCTGCGCGTCTTCGGCATTGATGCGCACTTCAATCGCATGGCCATGAAAGACAACATCTTCCTGCTTGAGCGATAATGGCTCTCCGGCAGCGACACGGATCTGTTCATAGACAATGTCGAAATTCGTGATGCGTTCGGTGACTGGGTGTTCGACCTGCAGCCGGGTGTTCATTTCAATGAAATAGAACTCGCCGTTTTCGTAGAGGAACTCGATGGTTCCCGCGCCCGAATATCTGAGTTTGCGCATGGCGGCAGCGCAAATTTCGCCGATCTCGTCCTGTTCATTTGTGGGAACTGTCGGGGCAGAAGCCTCTTCCCAGACTTTCTGATGCCGACGCTGCAACGAACAGTCGCGGGTGCCTAAATGTACTGCATTTCCCTGTCCATCACCAATGACCTGCACTTCGATGTGGCGAGGCTTTTCAAGGTATTTTTCGAGATAGACAGAATCATCGCCGAAGTTGGCTTTGGCCTCTCGGCGTGCCGTGGAGAACGCTATCGAGAGGTCAGCTTCGTTAAGTGCGACCTTCATGCCCTTGCCGCCGCCGCCCGATGCGGCTTTGATCAACACGGGATAGCCGATTTCTGCCGCCGAACGCTTTGCTTCCGCTTCGGTCGTCACAGCGCCGGCCGAACCGGGAACGCAGGGGATACCCAGTTCCAGAGCGGTCTTTTTGGCCTGGATCTTATCGCCCATGATATCGATGTGGTGAGCCGATGGGCCGATAAAGGCAATCTTGTGTTCTTCGAGAATACGAGCGAAGCGTGCGTTTTCCGACAGAAAGCCATAACCAGGATGAACGGCCTCGGCACCTGTGATTTCGCAGGCAGCGAGAATCGAAGGGATGTTGAGGTAGCTGTCACGCGCGGCGTTGGGGCCGACGCAAACGCTTTCATCGGCAAGGCGCACATGCATTGCATTGGCGTCGGCCTGGGAGTGAATGGCAACCGTCTGGATGCCAAGTTCCTTACAGGCGCGCAGGATGCGCAGGGCGATTTCGCCGCGATTGGCTATGAGAACCTTGGAAAACATGGCTGAGCCTTACTCGATGACCACGAGAGGTTCGCCGTATTCAACCGGCGAGGCATCATCGACCAAAATGCGCGTGACAGTACCCGATTTATGGGCCGGTATCTGGTTCATGGTCTTCATGGCCTCAATGATGAGGATTGTCTGGCCCTCGGCAACCTTGGCACCAACTTCGACAAATGACTGCGCGCCGGGTTCTGGCGCTAGGTATGCGGTGCCGACCATCGGCGAGGTGAGCGTATTGGGGCTGGCGGCCAGATCCTCTGGCGAGGCGGCAGCGGGTGTCGATGCAGCAGAAGCCGCCGGCACCGCAGGGGCGGTTGCCGGAGCGGCAGGCGCTTGCTGGGCGTAGCCCGGAGCTGCGACCTGAACGACTTCCTTGGCAAATGTACGGGTCACGCGGATGCGGAAATCATCCTGCTCAAGTTCGATTTCGGCCAGATTGGCCTCATTGACCAGTTCGGCGATTGTGCGAATGAGGTCCTGATCGACCTGCGAGATCTTTGCCATTGTTTTTGTGTCTCCACCGACCCCAGGGGGTCTTTCTCAATTCAGGATTTCAGCAAGGGCTTCAAGGGCAAGCGTATAGCCTCTTGGACCCAGACCGCAAATTACGCCCTTTGCCACTGCAGATACGTAGGAATGGTGGCGAAAGGGTTCACGCTGATGAATGTTTGACAGATGCACCTCGACGACAGGCTTGTCCAATGCACGCAACGCGTCGTGAATAGCAACCGAAGTGTGGGAATAGGCTGCGGGGTTTATAACGATGGCATCCGCCGTCTTGCGGGCGGACTGTATCCAGTCGACCAGTTCGCCTTCATGATTAGACTGTCGGAAGTCGCAAGCCATTGAAAGCTTGTTGCAAGTCTCTCGGCACATGGCCTCGATGTCGGCGAGCGTTTCGCCGCCATAAATCGATGTTTCCCGCGTGCCCAAGAGATTGAGGTTCGGTCCATTCAGGATCAATACGCGTTTTGCCATGTGTCCTATCTTGTCGCGTCAGATACGCCAAATGATGGCAGACGCGCCTTTTTTAAAACTTTTTGAGCCAGCCGGGCTGGCAATTCAAGCTGGCGTTATACGAAATGCACCGAAAAGGCAAAGGGTACCTCCCTACGCGCGCTGTACCGTAATTCTGGCCAGCAAAGCTACGGCCTCTTGCGGTAGATCACGGGCCACGCGTCGATAGATACTGCCATCGGGAGTTCGGCGCAAAAGGTCGCGCTCGCACAGCTCGCGCCTAAGTAGGACATAGTCTTCGAAATCGTTCCGCGTGCGAAGCATTGTATTGACCTCGAGTTCCGAGCATTGACCAAAGTCAGGCAATTGCGACCAGATAACCCAGAGTGCGAGCTCCTGGTCAGCCCGACGCGACGGCCACCGCACGAGGCGCCCGGTGCCATCGAAGCATCTTGCTGTGCGTACGATGCGTTTTTCGATGGCGATCTCGGTCGGCTGTTCATCCGCCATATGTTGAGCCGTCCTGGCCCGTCCCGTCGCAAAGCGTATCACCGCACTCGCGCATGTTCTCAACGCGACGGAGCAATTCGACCTTGGGCAGTGCGCCGGGTATGACTTCATCGCCGATGATGAAAGTCGGTGTGCCCGAGATGCCCAGCGCCTGAGCGATCGTGTATGTGCGCTGGAGTGCGTCAGACACGTCGGGCGCCCCCATTTCAAGTTCGAGTGAGACGCGGCTCAGGCCAAGCGACTCGGCCGCTGCGAGGGCTGCCTGAGTGTCGATCTCACCAGGCGTCGCAAACAGTTCTGTGTGGAAGTCCTGATAGCTCACATCGGAGCGGCCGACCAGAATGGCGATGCGGGCGGCATCGACAGAGGCTTGCGACAGAATGGGGAATTCCTTGAGGATGACCCGCAAATCGGGGTCTTCTTCGACCAGCGCCATGACGTCGGCGACAACCTGGCGGCAATACCCGCAATTGTAGTCGAACATTTCGACGATGGTGACGTCACCATCGGGATTGCCAAGCACAATGTTGGCGGGATCATTGTAGATTTCCTCTTCCAGTGCCGCCAGAGCGATGCGCGCACGCTCGCCTTCTTCGGCGCTCACCTGTGCTTGAAGTTCGATGGACATACGCTCGAGCAGCCGCGGGTTCGCAAGAAGATAGTCTTCTATGACGGGGCCAATGGTCGCCGTATCGATTGGCGCAGCCTGAACCTCCGGAGTCGTCTCGGCGGCGGGTTGAGCCCCAGCAGCCTGAGCAACAATGGCCTCTATCTCGGCCGCTGTCATGCCCGACTGCGGACGACTTGCGATCGAATACGCCAACCCGGCTCCAAGCACCACTATGGCAGCGGCAAGGCCGATATTGATCGCTTTTTGCATTTGAATCTCCTATCGCTTTCCGGTCGGTTTAGCGTAAGCCGCAGCAAGGAGCCAGCCGGATTGAGTGCGTCGTCGAGATAATGTTAAGCGCGGGAGGAAATTTCTATCAATGCGGCTAAAGATGGAATTTTTTGCCTTCAAGGTGGCGTATATGATAATGAAATGCTGGTATGCTCGGTATTCTAGCAGTTCCAGCCTTGCTGCTGTTGGCTGCCAAAACCTGAGCACTAGCGGACGCTGAAATGATGAATGCCAATTCAATTCGCCCATTTTACGCATTGGAGCTGATGGCGCGGGGGCAGGCGCTGGAAGCCCAGGGGAACACCGTGTGTCATCTCGAGATCGGGGAGCCCGGTGGCAAGCCTGCCGAATGCGTGCTCGATGCTGTCCGTGAATGTCTCGACCGGCCCATGGGGTATACTGCTGCCAAAGGTATGCCAGCGCTGCGTCAGCGTTTGAGCAGCTATTACGCAGAACAGCATGGTGTGGAAGTCTCACCTGAACGGATCGTTGTCACGACAGGGTCGTCCAGCGGGTTCATTTTGACATTTCTCGCAGGTTTGGCGCCCGGTCAGCGCATCGCAGTTACTCGGCCAGGCTATCCAGCATATCTCAATATTATCGCTTCTTTGAATCTTGGGAGCGTCGAAATCCCGGTTTCCCCGGCCAATGGCTGGCGATTGACGGTGGCAGACATTGAAGCAGCGTACGCAAGGGCTCCATTTGAAGGACTTCTTGTCGCCAGTCCGGCAAATCCGACGGGTGCAGTGCTGGAGCGGGAAGAGCTTGCGGCGATTATTGCCTGTTGCGACCGGTTGGGTGTGCGCTTTATTTCAGACGAAATCTATCACGGCCTGAATTATCTAGGCGGAGATGCCAGTGCGCTCGAGTTTTCCCACGATCATGTGGTGGTCAACAGCTTCTCAAAATATTACTGCATGACGGGATGGCGCATCGGTTGGCTTGTCCTTCCAGAGGATATGGTGCGTCGGGCGGAAATGATGGCACAGAGTCTGTTTATCTCGGCTTCGAGTGTGTCTCAATGCGCCGCTCTGGCTGCATTGGAAGCACGGGATGTGTACGATCAGCGGCGTGATCAGTATGCGGGTAACCGACTCGTGTTGGCAGATGGCCTCAAGTCACTGGGCTTCGGATTGGCCGAGCCTTCCGATGGGGCGTTCTATGCCTATGTGGATGCTTCGGCCTTCACCAATGATACAATGGATTTTTGTTTCCGGATGCTCGACCAGGCCGGTGTCGCCGCAACGCCCGGGCAGGATTTCGATAGAACCGACGGCCACAAATATGTCCGCTTTTCCTACGCCGGCACTCAGGAGAGAATAGCCATGGCGCTCGAACGGATGGGGCGGTTTCTGCTGTAGGATTCAAGTTATTTGATTGCGCTGAATTCCATGATATCGGCCGGCCCACAAACGCCAATCCCGATGCAGAGGACAGCCATGCGCCGCTTTTCAATCGCTTTGATCGTAACGCTGGCATTTGGTCAGCAGGGGCTTGCGCACACAGTCAATGGCGGAGAAAATTGTCTCAAGATCATCGAAACTATTGGTGCGTTGGAGATTTCGGCTGACACGGTGATTGAAGAAACCGCTGACAGTTGTCGGATATTTGATGGCCATATAAAGATTGATGCGACGGTCCGCTATAGCTTCGAAGAGCTGAGTGTCGATGGCGAAGGCGTCATTGCAGCGCTCAGCGAAAAGAGCTTGCCGTCATCATTGAACATCTCGGCCAAGAATTTGCATATCCAGCCGGTGATTGACGACAAGGTCTTCTCATATCTGCTTGAACTTCAATCGCCGCCGTTCGATGTGAGTTTTTCGATCATCTGGGATGAAAGCAGTGCTTCACTCAGACTTGTCGATGCGAGCCTTAGCTCGCAGTATATAGGGCGGCTGGCGCTATCGGGCGCGTTTTCGAACGTCTCTCAACCGGTGGCATCCCTGTTCGATACCAACCCTGGACCACGGATAGACAGTATCAGGATAGTGCTGGAAGACCGCGGATTGGTCGGAGCATTTTTGGTAATGCCGATGAGCAGCTTTTTGGAGCAAGCGCGTGATCCTGCGGCTGGAGTGGCAGCCTATCAACAAACAGCGCGCGACATGATTGCCGGTTTACCGAAGGCCGTGGCGGATGAGGGGACAAAAGACGTTCTCACTCAGTTTGTTGATGAATTTCCCCGTCCGAGCGGAATCTACGAATTCGTACTTACTGCTGGAGATGGTTTCAGCCTTGAGGATGTCGATGTGCTTCCGTTCATGCTGGAGGATCGACTAACGATCGAAGCCGATTACACCGAAACTGATCTGAGCCTGAGAAGTCTGGAAATCTCGAACTGAAAAAGCGCCGGCCCGAAAATTCGGACCGGCGCTCAAATGTTGTTGTGGCCGTTGAGCTATGCGCTGGAACGTCCCCTTAGTCGATTAGCCAAGGCCAAGGCGACGCTGCCACCATCCGGCCTTTTTGGGCTTTTCTTTAGTCGGCTCGCTCGTTGAAGAGACAAGAATCTCATCGGAAGGCAGCGCCTTTTTCTTGCGGCCCGCATTATCTTCTGATTTCTCGGCAGCTTGCTCTTGTGCCGGCTCGGAAACGGGCTCAGGCGCATTTTCGGGCACAGGTTCAGGCTGGGCCTGGCTTTCCACTGCCGGCTCTTGAGCCTCCACTTTTTTCTTGCGCGGTGCACGCGGCTTGCGTGCAGGCTTTTCGGGGGTTGGTGCCGGTTCGGCGGCTGGCGCTTCTTCGGCTCCCTCTACAGCTTCTTGCGCTACGGTGTCGGGCTGCACGGCCTTTGCTTTGGTCGTCCTGCGTGTCCTGCGCGCCTTGGGTTTTTCCTCAGCCTTCTCGACAACTTTTTCGGCTTCGGCTTCGGCTTCGGCTTCAGGTGCTGCGTCAGGAGCAGGGAGGTCGTCGGACTTGGCCGCAACAGCTGGCTCTCTATCCTCGACGGCGTTCATTGCGTCGGCATCGCCGAGCGATTCAGTATCCTGTTCCGAACCGTTGCCCTCGTTTGGACGCTTGTTGCGGCGACCACCGCGACGCCCGCGCCGGCGACGCTTGCGTGGCTGATCGTCGTCATCCTCGCTGACGCCTTCTGAGCGAACTTCGTCGTCCGTCTCAGCGGTTTCTGCATCCGGAGTGGCGGTTTCGGTTGCCTGAACAACTGCATTGTCCTTGCCGCCGCGGCGACGGCGACGGCGGCGCTTGTTGCGGTTTCCATCACGCTCGCCCGAATTTTCGGATTCTGCGTCGACTTCAATTTCAGCGTCGGCCTCGACCTCTTCCTCCTCGACCTCAGGCTCCTGGTAGTCATCCAAAGAGGCTGCATCGGCGCGAATGTGTTGGACCGGAGTCGCAGCCACCGGGGCTCTTGCTTCACCGCGCTCGATGTTGAATTGAGAGCCAAGAAGACCGCTTTGTGCGGATATGGTGATTGAAAGGCCATATTTGGCTTCGAGCGCTGTCAGTGTTTCGCGCTTGGTATTGAGGATGTAGAGCGCAACGTCGGCCGGCATGTTGACGTTGATCGATTGACCTGGCTTACGCAGTACATGGTCCTCGATCGCGCGCATGATCATTAGCGCCAGCGATGACACCGAACGCACCAGACCGGTACCCGCGCAGGTGGGGCAGGTGTGGGTTGACGACTCCAACACACCAAAACGGATGCGCTGGCGGCTCATTTCCATCAGGCCGAAATGGCTGATGTGGCCGACCTGAATGCGCGCGCGGTCGTTTTTGAGGCAATCTTTGAGCTTCTTTTCGACAGAACGGTTATTGCGCCGCTCTTCCATGTCGATGAAATCGATAACGATCAGACCAGCCAGATCACGCAGACGCAACTGGCGGGAAATTTCCTCTGCAGCTTCAAGATTGGTTTGAAGCGCAGTGTCTTCGATATTGTGTTCCTTGGTCGCACGACCCGAGTTGACGTCGATAGACACCAAGGCTTCGGTTGGGTTGATGACAATGTACCCGCCCGAAGGCAGCGTGACCTGTGGGTGGAACATGGAGTCCAGTTGCGACTCTACATTGAAGCGCGAGAAGATCGGCGCATCATCCTTGTAGACTTGCACATTCTTGGAATGGCTGGGCATGATCATGCGCATGAAGTCCTTGGCCTCCCGATATCCGGAATCGCCGGATACAAGGACTTCCGTGATATCCTTGTTGTAGAGGTCACGAATGGTGCGCTTGATCAGGCTCCCTTCCTCGTAAACCAGGCAAGGCGCCGAAGACTCTAGCGTAAGCGTGCGAACATTTTCCCAAAGTCGCATCAGATATTCGAAGTCGCGCTTGACCTCAGCCTTGGTCCGCGATGCACCTGCAGTACGTAAGATAACGCCCATACCCTGTGGCACTTCAAGGTCAGTAGCGATTTCTTTGAGGCGCTTCCGGTCGGCAGCACTGGTGATCTTGCGCGAAATGCCGCCGCCGCGTGCGGTGTTGGGCATCAGGACCGAATAGCGGCCTGCGAGCGAAAGATAGGTGGTCAGCGCAGCGCCCTTGTTGCCGCGCTCTTCCTTGACGACCTGAACAAGCAAAACCTGGCGGCGCTTGATGACTTCCTGGATTTTGTAACGGCGCTGGTTCCGGCGTGGACGCTCCTGCAAGTCTTCCAGCGCGTCGCCATCACCGATCTGCTCAACCTTTTTGGTTTCGCGTGGCGTCTCAAGATCATCGCCATTGTCTTCGGTCGACTCTTCGTCGCCTTCGGCGCTATCAGTATCTTGATCGTCGACAAGGTCCGCTTCTTCCTCGTGCGCTTCTTCTTCGTCGCGCATGAGGGCTTCACGGTCAGCGACCGGAATTTGATAATAGTCTGGGTGAATTTCGGAAAAGGCGAGAAAGCCGTGACGATTTCCGCCGTAGTCAACGAAAGCGGCCTGCAAAGAAGGCTCAACCCGCGTAACCTTGGCGAGATAGATATTGCCCCTCAGCTGCCGCCGTTCAGCGGATTCAAAGTCAAATTCCTCAAGTCGATTACCGGTGGTAACGACTATCCGTGTTTCTTCCGGGTGGGTGGCATCCACCAGCATTCTTTTTGTGGCCATAAATTAGAACTCCGCGCGCTCGCGCGCCGGGCCCGAACCGTTCTTGTGACGGGCGGCCAGCGCCATGCGAGGCGTATGACAGGATCGTGAAAACGCCAGAGGCGTCGATGGGAAGGGTAGGGGTCAAGGAATGGGACAGCGGGCTGCGGCGCGCCGGAACATCGATCGTGCCGATTGCCAGAGTTAAACCCATTCGACCTCGTCCTTAGGGGCATGGCCAGTTCGGCCGTGCCGGTCGAACTGCCTCAATACCGGCAAGTTCGATATTCTCAATTCGGTGCAAGTCGCGCGTCACATGTCCAGTAAGTCGTGGCCGGCGATTAGCCGGAGGCGAAAACAGGCATGGGCGCAGACTCTTTGGAGCACCGCACTACAGTCCTTACGAGTGTTCCTGCACATTGGCAATAGCCAATAGCCCTGGCACGCGATGGACAGGATGTGGCGTGGAGCAACATGAAGTTCAAGCCAAGGCTTGCCTATTTCTGCCTGAGAATCGCATAAGGTGCACGTGAACTGGAGTTTTAGATGATCGTCCCGGCTGTGCGCAAAAAGCTGATTTTTTTCGTTCTGGCATGTGCCATGTCCAACGTATCGGCTGGCGCAGCCCAGGATGCTCCACAAGCCGAAGCGACATCGGAAGCGCAGGCGAGCAACGGTGAGCAGGCCGATCCGGCGCTGCTAGACTCTCGCGTTACTGCCACGCAAGACCGCGCCCGTCTCGTGCTCGATCTAACCACGCCGACCGAGTTTGCGGTCTATACGACCGACAATCCCATGCGCGTAGTCGTCGAACTGCGCGGGCAGACCGGAACCAGCGGTCAAGATAATCAGCCGACTGGTGACGGCCTGGTGAGCGCCTACAATATCGAAGCTCCGGCTGAAGGCCGGGTTCGCGTTACTCTTGAGCTTGCCGGCCCCGCCCAGGTGCAGCAGTCATACATCCTGGACGCTTTTGAAGATCAGCCTGCGCGCCTTGTTATCGACCTCGTTCCAGACACCGCGGACAATTTTACAGCCAACATTCGGGGAGCCGAGGACGAGAGTGACGTCAGCGAGGTGCCGCAAGCAGCTTCTCCTGCTGCGCTTGACGGTGCACAGACAGCGCCCGGCGAAACCGCCACGGCAGTTGATAGCGTAAGACCGCTGGTTATTATCGATCCTGGACATGGTGGCGTCGATGGGGGCGCGCGCGCAACCAACGGCCTCGAGGAAAAAACCATAGTTTTGGCCTTTGCACTCAAGCTGCAAAATCTCCTCGTGGAAACGGGACGGTTCGATGTGGCGTTGACGCGCGATACCGATACTTTCCTGACGCTCTCCGAGCGCGTTGCCTTGGCGCGACAGAACCAGGCGGACCTGTTTATTTCCCTGCATGCTGACTCCTTCGACCAGCAGGACGTGCGCGGAGCGTCCATCTATACGCGTGGCGATCTGGCAACCTCCGATCTCGACCGCGTTCTGGCTGAAAGCGAGAACCGAGTGGACCTGATCGCCGGTTTTTCGCCACCCGAGGATGAGGGTGCGATTGATGTGCTTGTGGATTTCCTGGCGAGAGACACGCGGCGGCAATCTTACCTGGCCGGGCAAGCGCTGATCGAACAGCTGGAACCCTCTGTTCAGTTGCGACGTTTTCCGCTTCGGCAAGCCGATTTCTTTGTGCTCAACTCGCCAGATATTCCATCGGTGTTGATCGAACTGGGTTTTCTATCCAATTCGGACGACACAGCAAATTTGACGACAGATGCCTGGCTGGACCGAGTGGCCGCAGCATTGGCGCGTGGAGTCGCCGTGTACTTCGATGGTCGGTTTCAGGATTGATCCGGCGCATTGATTGGACGAAAAATGCGCGATAACAGAGTTCGGAAATCGAGGATCCAGCGACATTGACACCGCCGATCGACTTCAGCGCGCTTTTCGAGAAATCGCCTAACCCGTACGTTCTGCTCGATCGCGATCTGCGTATTGTTGCGGCCAATGCAGCCTATCTCGACGTCACGGAACGCAGACTGGATGCCATTCTTGGCAAAACAATGTTTGATGCATTTCCCAGCGATCCGGAAACGGCGAGCCATCAGCAATTGCTGTCGTCGCTCGAGCGTGTCATCGCCGGGGGCGGCATCGATCACTTGCCGCTCATTCAATACGATATTGAGCGGGGCGGGTTAGTGGAGCACCTTTACTGGTCAGCGACGCACGTGCCGTTGCTCGACGATGCCGGACAGACGGCCTATGTTCTTCAGCACACGACCGACGTTACTGAACTGCAGCGGCTGCGTTCAATGGCCCATGCCGAGCCAGGCAGAGAGGGCGAGGCCGTAGAGGCTACGGTCTTCAGGCGTGCGCGCGAAGTTCAGGCACTGAACGACCAATTGGGCGCCGAGGCAAGACGGCTGAACCTGCTATTCGAGCAAGCTCCCGGTTTTATGGCTGTTCTTTGGGGGCCGAACCATGTGTTCACAATGGCCAATGCCGCCTACGAACAGGTTGTCGGCGGGCGCGATGTTGTGGGCAAAACGGTTGCTGAGGTCCTGCCTGAAGTCGTGAGCCAAGGTTTTGTTGCGCTGCTCGACCAAGTCTACGAAAGCGGCGAAGTGTATCTTGGCCGACAGATGCGTATGAAACTTACGACCGGCCGAAGTGGGGCGCCGGTCGATCGTTACCTCGATTTCATTTACCAGCCCATTGTTGCTGACGATGGTTCCACGGCTGGCATATTTGTTCAGGGCCATGACGTAACCGACGAAATCGTTGCCTCAGAAAAGCTCAAGGAACTCAATGAGAGCCTGGAAGCCCGAGTGGCCGATGCAATCGCAGAGCGTCGGCAGGTTGAGTTGGCCTTGCAGCAATCTCAAAAGATGGAGTCGCTGGGCAAGTTAACGGGAGGCGTCGCTCACGACTTCAATAATCTGTTGCAGGTGATCTCGGGCAATATTCAGCTTCTTTATGGCGATGTAGGCGATAATGCGCGTGCTCGCCAGCGGCTCGAGAATGCAATGGCGGGTGTCGAGCGCGGTGCGAAATTGGCCGAGCAATTGCTGGCCTTTGGGCGGCGTCAGCCGCTTGAGCCCAAAGCCCTCAATGTGGGGCGCCTCGTTAACGGTATGGGCGACATGTTGCGCCGGGTACTGGGTGAGGAAGTCGAGGTCGAGACCATGGCTTCGGGTGGGCTTTGGAATACGATGGTCGATCCCAATCAGATCGAGAATGCGCTTCTCAATCTGGCCATCAACGGGCGCGACGCGATGGACGGCGTCGGCAAGTTGACAATTGAGGTCGGTAACGCATTTCTCGACAACGCCTATGCGCTACAACATGAGGAAGTCGCGCCTGGTCAGTACGTCGTTATCGCCGTGACGGACACCGGCACCGGCATAGCGCCCGATGTGCTGGACAAGGTGTTTGAGCCGTTCTTTACGACCAAAAGCGGGGCCAATGGTTCCGGGCTTGGCCTGTCGATGGTTTACGGGTTCATCAAACAGTCTGGCGGCCACATCAAGATCTATAGCGAGCTGGGTGAGGGTACCACGGTCAAGCTTTACCTTCCGCGCATCAATGCCCAGGAAGACGTCGTGCGTGCGGTGGACATGGGGCCAATTACCGGTGGCAGCGAAACCATCCTTGTGGTTGAGGACGATGAGGCTGTGCGGGCGACTGTCGTCGAGATGCTTACGGATCTTGGATACAAGGTTCTCAAGGCCAACGATGCGCAAAGCGCACTGGCGATCGTGGAAAGTGGCGTCGCAATCGACATGCTGTTCACTGACGTCGTGATGCCCGGATCCCTCAAGAGCCCGGAATTGGCGCGAAAGGCGCGTTCGTCCATTCCGGATTTGGGGGTGCTCTTCACTTCCGGCTATACTGAAAACGCCATTGTGCATGGTGGGCGGCTCGACGCCGGAGTGGAACTTCTCTCCAAGCCTTACACGCGAAACGCACTGGCGCGCCGCGTGCGACAGGTGCTTGCCGACCGGACGGGCGTCACGTCGATCACTGAGGCAGCGCCTAAAACGGATGGTGCGCTTGAAAAAGTGCTGCTTGTCGAGGACGATCCACTGATCCGCATGTCGACGGCGGATATGATCCGCGAGCTGAATTTAAGCGTTCTGGAATGCTCAAGCGCTGAGACCGCGCTTGAATTGCTGGCCGGCGAGAAAATCGATTTCCTTGTGACCGATATCGGGTTGGCTGGGATGTCGGGGACGGAACTCGCATGGTCCGTGCATCGCGATTATCCTGACATTCAGATTGTTCTCGCAACGGGCCACAGCGTGTCAGCGGATGATGTAGTGCCAGGTGGGAAGGTGCTTTCCAAACCGTTCGACGAACGTCGCGTTGCCGAAGTGCTTGGCAAGTTGAGCGCGGGCGGGTGAACCGGCACACACCGTTTTGATGTGTTTCTAAAGGTTTTGGTGCGCAAATGCACCGGATTCTGGTAGACTCAGAATCGCGGGGAATAGCGCAATGTTTGGGTGCGAGCCCGTGTGAGAACGCAATGTTTCGACTGTTAAGCTGGCTGTTCGGTTTCGGTGTCTTTTCCGGACTGATCGTTTTGGGTGGTGTCGCCTACTACGTGGCCCTGCTCAATAATGATCTCCCCGACTATACAGTACTGATGGACTACCAGCCGCCGGTTACGACCCGTGTGCATGCCGCAGACGGGGTGTTGCTCGCCGAGTTTGCGCGGGAAAGACGTCTGTTCCAACCTGTTGAGACTATTCCGCCAATGGTGGTGGAGGCATTCCTGTCTGCCGAGGACAAGGACTTTTATGCTCATTTCGGGATCGACGTTGCCGGCGTTTTTCGCGCAGCGCGCGACAACGCTGCACAGATGATCGAAGGCAGCTCGGGCAATCTGGTCGGCGCATCCACGATCACCCAGCAGGTTGCCAAGAATTTTCTCCTGACGTCGGATCAGACATGGGACCGCAAGATCAAGGAAGCACTTTTGGCGCTCCGGATCGAAAATGCCATGAGCAAGGATCAGATCCTCGAGCTCTATCTCAACGAAATTTTTCTTGGTCTGAATTCTTATGGCGTTGCTGCTGCGGCGCTAAACTACTTCGATAAGGCGCTCTATGAGCTGACTTATGCCGAAGCTGCCTACCTTGCCGCGCTGCCGAAGGGGCCCTCGAACTATCATCCTTTCCGGCGTCCTGAAGCCGCGATCGAACGGAGGAACTGGGTACTCGACCGGATGGCCGAGAATGGGTACATCACTCTCGAAGATGCCAGCGACTACAAGAGTGAAAACCTCAACGTCATCCCGCGAGCCGGCGGCTCACAGCTCTACTCGGCCGAGTACTTTACCGAGGAAGTGCGGCGACAGCTCGCCGGCCTTTATGGCGAAGATACGCTATACGGTGGCGGTATGTCGGTACGCACTTCGCTCGACCCTGAAATGCAGCTGCAAGCCCGTAAAGCGCTGATGGATGGCCTGATTGATTTCGATCAGCGGCGTGGATTTCATGGCGTCGAAGAGACCATCGAGATCGGGGATGACTGGGGCGGCGCTCTAGCCGGAATTTCGCCATTGGGCGACGTTCCCGAATGGACGCTGGCGGTGGTTCTGGATATGGACGCCAATTCAGCCCGGATTGGACTTCGGCCAATGATCGATGTGGATGGAAGGGTTAGTTCGGAGCGCATAACTGGAACGCTGCCAGGTCGTTCTGTGACCTGGGTAAGCGAACCGCTCAACCAGCTCCTGAGCGTCGGTGATGTCATTTACGTGGAGCCCGTCGCAGGCGAGGAGGGTGTCTACACCCTGCGTCAGGTGCCCGAGATCGAGGGCGCGATTGTTGCGATGGACCCCAGGACGGGACGTGTTCTGGCGCTTGTCGGCGGATTTTCTTTCGCCGAAAGCGAGTTTAATCGCGCTACGCAGGCCATGCGGCAGCCTGGATCCTCGTTCAAGCCCATAGTTTATGCAGCTGCACTGGATAATGGCTATACACCCGCCAGCGTTATACTTGATGCGCCGCTTGAGGTCCGCAATGCCGACGGTTCGGTCTGGCAGCCTGAAAACTACGCGCGCCGTTTCTATGGCCCGCAGACTCTGCGGCGCGGCATCGAGCTTTCACGTAATGTCATGACGGTACGGCTGGCCCGTGATCTGGGCATGCCCATGATTGAAGAATATTCCCGCCTGTTCGGTGTCTACGATGACATGCCACATGTGCTTGCGATGGCTTTGGGGGCAGGTGAAACGACAGTTATGCGTATGACCGCAGCTTATGCGACAATCGCCAATGGCGGCCGCAAGATTACGCCGACGCTGATCGACCGAATTCAGGACCGCTACGGCGATACGATTTATCGCCATGACGAGCGTATATGCGAGGCCTGTGAACAAGCCGATTTTCACGGTCAAAGTGCGCCGATGATCATCGATAGCCGTGCGCAGGTTCTTGATCCAATGACGGCCTATCAGATTACGTCCATGTTGGAAGGGGTCGTGCAGCGGGGCACCGGAACTGCTGTCCGGGCCATCGGCCGACCCGTAGCAGGCAAGACCGGCACGACCAATGACTATAAAGATGCATGGTTCGTCGGGTTTACCCCGGAACTGGCTGTCGGGGTCTATGTCGGCTATGACACGCCGCGCAATATGGGTTCGAGTTCGACCGGTGGTGAGTTGGCAGCTCCGATCTTTGCCGATTTCGTATCGGCAGCGCTCGAAGGCGTTCCGCCCACGCGGTTTCAAGTGCCCCAGGGCATGCGTACCGACTGGATCGACCCCGCTACCGGGGTAGGGATCGTTGCCGGCGGCTCGGGTGTTCAGGAAGCTTTTAAGCCAGGGACCGGGCCGAATTTGATGACCTCGGTTATCGGGGTGAATTCCCAAGCATTCGACAATATTCAAACTGGTGCCAGCCAGCAGCCCAGATTTGCGCCCGGCGGCCTTTTCTAACCGAGGCCGGGTGGTTGATTGTCGCTTTCAATCCCGCTAAGTCAGCCGGCGAATTGAAAAAAGAACGGAAAGAGTCATGCGCGCAGACGTTCTCAAGACGGTCGACGAAATCAAGCAGGCCCTAAGCCTGCTGAGGAGGCATCTTTGACTGGGATACCGCAGAACGACGCCTGGACGCGCTGAACGCCCGATCCGAGTCGGGTGATCTCTGGAACGATCCAGAAGAAGCCCGCAAGGTGATGAGCGAACGTCAATCTCTCGAAAGTGCCATCGAAACGGTCAAAACACTTGAAGCTGGAATTGCTGACAACGTTGAGTTGATTGAACTGGGCGAAGCCGAGGGCGATAACGAGATTATTGCTGAAGCCGAAAAGGCGCTTCTGGATCTGAAGGGCACGGCCGCCCGGATGCGTGTGGAAACCTTGCTGTCAGGCGAGGCGGATTCCAACGACTGTTTTGTCGAAGTCCATTCGGGGGCCGGTGGTACCGAGAGCCAGGACTGGGCGCAGATGTTGTTCCGCATGTACACACGCTGGGCGGAGCGTCGCGGGTTCAAGGTTGAGACCATAGAATACAGCGCCGGCGATGAAGCCGGCATCAAGGGCGCAACAATCCTGGTCAAGGGCCATAACGCTTATGGCTGGCTCAAGACGGAGAGCGGCGTACACAGGCTAGTCCGGATTTCGCCTTACGACAGCCAGGCGCGACGGCATACGAGCTTCTCGAGCGTCTGGGTCTATCCCATGGTCGACGATTCGATCGATATCGATGTCAGTGAATCCGATGTCCGTATCGATACTTACCGAGCGTCCGGTGCGGGCGGACAGCACGTCAACACGACCGATTCAGCAGTTCGCATCACCCATATTGAGACTGGCATCGTGGTTCAGTGCCAGAACGAACGCAGCCAGCACAAGAACAAGGCACAGGCCTGGGATATGTTGCGCGCGCGCCTGTATGAACTTGAATTGCAAAAGCGCGAGGAGGCTGCCAATGCAGAGGCAGCTTCAAAGACCGAAATCGGCTGGGGGCATCAAATCCGTTCATACGTTCTGCAGCCCTATCAGCTGGTGAAGGACCTCCGCACACAAGTGGAGAGTACAGCGCCATCCGATGTGCTCGACGGTGCTCTCGATCCGTTCATGGAAGCTTCGCTTGCTCAAAGGCTGGGGGCAGACAAGGACGAAGAATAGATTTCGCGCTTATGTGAACGCAAAAAATGTGGCAGTACCTGTTAAAGGTGCCGCCTTTTTTCATGCCGGGCTGGGCTACTGAAGATAAGCGGCGAGGCTGCGTCCGGTTGAAATGAAACGTGATGGATCGATGGCACTTCCGCCTTTGCGGACTTCGAAGTGCAGATGAGGCCCGGTCGAGCGGCCGGTCGACCCCGCGCGGCCTATCTGCTCGCCACCAGAAATCGATTGGCCGACGGCTACGCCAATCTGGCTCATATGGGCATACCGTGTGGACAGCCCGTTTCCATGATCGATTTCGACCATGTTGCCATAGCCGCCATTTGCTGCAGCGAATCTGACGGTACCTGAAGCGGCTGCCAGTATCGGCGTTCCTGTCGATGCGCGAAAATCGAGGCCCGAATGAAATGCCGCGCGCTTCAGAAAGGGGTCGGTCCGATTTCCGAAAGAAGAGGTTACGGTCCCGTTGACGGGAAGTTGGACCGGAGCCGTCGCCAAAGCCTGTCGCGCTGACTGATAGCGTGCCAACGCGTCTGCCACGGCATTGGCTTCGTCGATAATGGAGCCCTGTTCGCCATCAGCGGGAATGAACGGGCCGCCCACATTTTCGGTCGACGGCTCGGGTTCAATGCCGATCCCGCTCAGCCCGGATAGGATTTCATTTGTCGAAAGCGTCGCTGCGTCGGAAAGCGACACCAGGGCCATGCGGGTTTCTTCCTGCATGGCAATAAGGGTTTCAGCGAGCAGTGCCGAGTCGCCGGCAAACGCGAGGGGCTGGGGTGCAATTGATCCTGTCGTTACGGTATCGGGCGCCGCCTGCTGCCCGGAAACGCCCATTTCTCGGGCAAGTTCGGTTAGCGCACGGACATACTCATGCTGTTCGGACAAAACCTCCTGCTGCTGAACAAGTTCATGCATTTGCAGGTTCATATCGCCCATCTGAGCGTATTGACGGGAGTGCAGACGATCCACTTCGAGACGCAGCTCGGTGATGCGCTGTTCATAAGCTGTCAGAATAATTGAATTGTCGTTGCGTAACAGGCCGTTGATTTCCGGTGCGAAATAGAGAGCCAGGGCCGTTGCTGCGTTAGTGACCAAGAGCAGGGCTACAACTGCCGTTAACAGAAAGTAGGCACCGGAGCCATTTCTGCGTGGACCGACTTTCTGCCGGCCCAGTGTAATCGACTGATCCCCCGAACGCACTGATAGTCCCCTGACGACGCAATTCTTACATTAATCAGGGGACTATGCAGTGCCTTGGTTAATGGCGGACTAACCCAGCGCCTTCATGAGACGTTCGACGTGGCCCTTGGCCCGAATATTGGGCCAGATCTGCGCGATCTTCCCATCTGGTCCGATGAGAACAGTTGAGCGAATGAGCCCCTGATACGTGCGGCCGTAGTTCTTCTTTTCGCCCCATGCCCCGAAAGGGCCGATGGCTTTGTGATCGATGTCGGAAAGCAGCACTGGCGAAAGGCCATGCTTCCGTCGAAAATCAGAGAGCTTATCGACGCTGTCGGGGGATATCCCGACAACGATGATGTCGCGGTCCGAGAACCATTGCGCGTTCTCGGTAAAGGCAAGATTCTGATCGTTGCATGCGGGCGTTCCCGCCTGTGGATAGAAATAGATGAGGACCGATTTTCCGCGGAAGTCGGAAAGCGTGATGGGCGTGCCCTTGTCCGACTGGAGAGTAAAGTCGGGCGCTGTGTCGCCGACAGATAGCTGGGTCATAGGATTTGCCCCTTTCAGTCAATTTCCCGGTCAGCACGGCGCTGTCGGGCTATCTGTGCCATATTCAAGCCGATATGGTCAGTAACAGACAGCTCTGATAGCCGATTCTTGGAATTCGGCCCTTGCACATACTTCTATGGGACTTGCAGCCGACAGTGAGTGAGACGACACGTCCCAGGCAACCAGTTTTCGGCCCGAAGCGACGCTTGGCGCTAAAGCTTGTCGCTTTTTTTTGCGTTGGCGTTCTCATCCTTATTGCACTGCTCTATGTGCGCCTGCTGTTTGGTCCCATATCGCTCGGGTTCTTGTCCGACAGGGTCAAGAGCGAAGTCGCTGGAATTGTCGACGAGAGTTTTGAGGTTGATTGGCGCGATTTCGGTTTGTCCCTGACGGGACCGGTCAGCATTGGATTTCACCTTTCAACTGTAGTTCTTACAGAACGCGCCTCAAATGCCGTTGTTGAGGCGGAAGCGCTGGAAATCGAGCTATCACCCATTGGGCTTCTGGTCGGTCGGCCGGAGGCTCGTGTGATCCTGAAAAAGCCTCGGTTCCAGATTGTCCAGGATTTGCTTGGACCCCGACTCTCCCGGTTTGAGTTCATCGAGGAACAGGGTACCGGCGAAACTGTCGTTCGCGTTATCGAAGGGCGCCAGCAGGCGCCCAATGTCGAAATCGGCGATGACGGAATTTCACTCGGTGATAGACGGCCCGAAGATATCGGGCTTCAGTCGGACAATGACTGGCTTGTCGTTAATGTCCAATCCTTGAATCAGTCGCTCGCCCAGCTTTCCGAGCAAGCGATGGGGGGGCAGGTTCGGCGGTTCGAAATTCGCGACGGGTCCGTTGGTCTCGTCGATACTGTTTATGGACTTTACCGTTCGATCGAGAATATCGATCTCAACGTCCGATCCGGCCGTATTGACGGTCGGGTGGCCGCCGATTTTGCCGCCGATATTGCCGGTGAGACGATGAAGGGTGAGATCGTTCGGGAAATTGGTGCGCAAGGCGCAACGATTACTGCACAGTTCAGAAATTTCGATTTTTCATCGATCATTCCGTTCCTTGATGATGCAAACAGCCTGGTTGCGGTGAGGGGGACGGGCAATCTGGGCTTGTCCGTGGATTTTGAAGCAGATGGGCGTGACAGTGTAAGAACGGGCCGTTTTGTCGTCGATGTCGATGGCACGCGGGTTCGGATAAACAAGGATCTGTTCGCCTTGTCAGCTGAGCCGTTTGTTGTTGACTGGATTCCCGATAGGGCACAGTTCTCCATAGCGGACGTCGAAGTCTCTGTTGGCCAGAGCAGGGGCACCATAGGCGGCGATATCGTTATGGGCTTTGATGAGCAGTACGGGCCCACGCTGGGCATGTCCCTGCGTGGTCGAGACTTGTGGCTACACCCGGACGACCTTGACGCGCCGACAGAGCCCTTTGATGAAATCCATTACGAGGGATGGTCGGCGCCGCTCTACGGAGCAGTCGGTATCGACCGCATGGTTGTGGCCAAGCAGGACGTCAGCGTCGTTGTGCAAGGTCGACTCGACATGGTTCGAGAAGGGATAGGGCTCGATGTTTCGCTCAGCGGACGGGGGGCATCTGCCGACGATATCAAACGGTTGTGGCCCTATGTTTTCGGCACTGAGGGGCGCGAGTGGTTTACGCGCTATGTCGCAGACGGATCGGTTAGTGGCGCGGACATGCAGTTTCGATTTCCCGTCGGAAGCATTGCATTGGATGGCGAGCCGCGACCGATGCCTGAAGGCGCCATGAAGATAGATCTCGTTGGCAACAATGTCAGCCTGCGACAACTTGAGGATCTGCCGGAATTTCAGGTTGGTGGCGAGGCACGCCTCACGATGCGAGACAATCAGCTAACGATGGCGTTTGAGGAGGTCGAGCTTCCTGATTTCGGCGATGACGTTGCGATATCCAATGCCGCCTATATCAATCAGGATCTCTCGGCGTCCGATCAAGTATTCGAGATATCCGGCGATGTTGCCGGCGCTGTTCCCGATATCATCAAGGTTTTGACAAGCGATAGGCTCAACCTGCTCGCAGAGCTCGATTTGGGGATAGATCCCGCCGCGCTGGCGGAGGACCTGACAGGAGACGTTGAAGGCACCGTGATTGCGACCATCGAAACCGACGATGCCGGGCAGATGGCTGGCACCGATTATGCACTCAATGGCTCGGTTTCCAACATGGCTAGCGCCCGACCGATAGAGGGCATTAACTTTAGTGACGCGGATCTGACGTTTACGGCTTCGCAGGCTGGGTTCCGGGTTGTGGGCGCTGCCAGTGTGGGCAAGGCGCGTGTGGATTTGGAAGCACAACAGTCAGGGAGTGGCGCACCACAGCTAGCGTTTGCATCCACGCTTGGCGTCGCGGACGCGGCAGAATTGGGTATCGATCTTTCCCCATATATGGATGGCAGTGTGCGCGTCGTCGCGCGCCCGCTCGATGATGGAAGGATTGAGATACAGGCGGATCTCACCGACGCTGCGCTGACAATTAGCGATATCGGCATCAGTAAAGCGCCGGGCACTCCTGGCGGCTTCGAGGCAAATGTGGCTCTGAGCGACGATGAAATTGCCGTTTCCGATATTGCACTCGGTTTCGGGACTGTGCAGCTTGAGGGCGGATTGTCTCTCAGTCCGGGCGGCGAGCTGGTGTCGGCACAGTTCGACAGGTTCCAAATCAGTTCGGGCGATAGCGCAACCGTTGTAATGACGCCTGTCGAGGACGGCTATTCATTAGCGATCAGGGGGCAACAGCTCGACCTCAAGCCGGTGCTCAAGCGATTTTTCAATCTCGAGGGCAATGAAGCGGCTGGCGCGAGCGAGGATCTGCAAGATCAGGCGTTTAACGTCAGCGTCAATCTGGATCGGGCGCTGGGTTATTACGGCACTGTGGCTTTTAACGTCAATCTCGATCTTTCAGTGAGAGGCGACCAGTTAGGCAGGGTGAATCTGACCACTCAATTCGGCAGTGGCCGATCGGCTTCGGCGACAACCAATCCATTGCCGAGCGGACGCATCATTTCCTATGCGACCAATGATCTGGGAGAAACATTGCGGTTTATCGGCATTTATCCGCGCCTCGTAAATGGTGAAGGCAGCATGGTGATGCGATACGACCAAAATTCGGAAACCGATACCGGCGAGTTTGTCGTTCGCAATTTCGCTGTTGTCGACGAAGACAACCTTGATGCGATATTGGGGTCGCATGATGAATCACAGGAAGTGGCTGCTGGCGCTTCAGCAATGGATTTTGATTTTGGCAGAGTGGAGTTTGTCAGATTCAGTGACCGGATCGAACTGGTCGAGGCGGCGATCTATGGCGACACTGTGGGTGGCACGATCCGGGGAAACATTCTCACCGAAGCCGGGCAGTACGATCTGACCGGCACTTACGTCCCTTTGTTCGGACTGAATAATTTCTTCCAGCAAATTCCCTTGCTTGGTCCAATTTTCGGTGGCCGAGAAGGCGAGGGTCTTATTGGTGTAACTTTTGCAGTCAGGGGGGCGCTCGACGAGCCTGATCTGCTCATCAACCCCGCATCGATCCTTGCGCCGGGTGTGTTCCGTACGCTGTTCGAATACAGGTCTGCCAACCAGGCGGAAAACTGAGCAAAAAAGGCCGGGTTCTACCCCGGCCCTAGATAGTCTGGCGATGCGCTGTTTGGTCAGACCGGTTTTAGGAGCACGTGGCGCTTCTTGCCAATAGAGAGCTTAATGACGCCTTCGCTCAATACCTGATCCTGGCCAAGGCTCATCTTTTCGTCGGTTACCGTCTGATCGTTGACTTTGAGTGCACCACCCTGGATGTGTCGGCGCGCCTCACCATTGGACGAAGCGAGGCCGGCGGTAACTGTAGCGGCAAGAATTCCCAGCCCGCCGCGAAGAGCCGACCAGCCAATTTGAATGGTTGGAAGTGAAAGATCGAGCTGACCGGCCTCAAAAACCGCAACGGCAGTGTTAGCCGCATCCTGAGCCGCCTGCCGACCATGGACCAGCGCCGTCACTTCGGTGGCCAGCACTTTCTTGGCCTCGTTGATATCGGTGGCAGTGCCGGCGACGATCCTGGCGACCTCATCAAGGGGCAGGGTGGTGAATAGCTTGAGGAAGCGTTCAACGTCGGCATCCTCGGTGTTGCGCCAGTATTGCCAGAAGTCATAGACCGAGAGCGCATCGGCATTGAGCCAGACTGCGCCGTTCGCGGTCTTTCCCATCTTCTGACCGGATGCCGTGGTCAGGAGCGGCGAGGTCAGGGCGTAGAACTGGGTATCGAGCATACGGTGGCCAAGGTCGAGGCCATTGACGATATTGCCCCACTGATCGGAACCGCCCATCTGCAATGTGCAGCCGTAGCGTTTATTGAGCTCAACGAAGTCGTAAGCCTGCAAAATCATGTAATTGAATTCGAGAAAGCTCAGCGACTGTTCGCGATCCAGGCGCGTCTTGACCGAATCAAAGCTGAGCATGCGGTTGACCGAGAAGTGGCGGCCAACATCACGCAGGAACTCGATGTAGCCGAGCTCAAGCAGCCAATCGGCGTTATTGGCCATTACGGCGTCCTGTGGGCCGTCGCCGAACTCGAGGAAATTGGCGAACTTCTGCTTGATGCCTTCGATATTGGCCGCGATGCCGTCGACGGTCAGCAGCTTGCGGGCTTCATCCTTAAAGGACGGGTCGCCGATCATGCCGGTGCCGCCGCCCATCAGCGCAACGGGGCGATGACCGGTCTTCTGCATCCAATGCAGCATCATGATCTGCATGAGATGGCCGACATGAAGCGAGGCCGCCGTCGGATCGTATCCGATGTAGCCGGTTACGATCTCGGTCGAGAACTTCTTGTCGAGTCCTTCGGGATCGGAAATCTGGTGGATGAAGCCGCGCTCGGTGAGCGTATTGAGAAATTCGGACTTAAATTGGGTCATTGGTCTTGATTCCAGAGCATTGAAGCTGCCGTGCAGTGCCAAGCAGGGCGGGTTTGGCTCGAAATCATCCCGTCAGTCGGGCGCCCTTACGCCCAGGATGAGCTTCGCAAACTGTCCGGCGCGTTCTCCGCAGAAGGGAAAGCGCGCCGAAACGATCGCAGGGTTAGCGTCCGCCGCCGGCGGCGATCTCGGCCCGGCGACGGTCGAGATATTCACCGCACGCCTCGATCAGCTCATCGGTCTTGTTTTCGTAGAAGTGGTTTGCACCCTGAACAATCTGCTGCTCGATAGTGATGCCTTTTTGAAGCTTCAGCTTGTCCACCAGCTTCTGTACGGATTCGGGCGGTGCCACACGATCCTTGTCGCCATGTATGATGAGACCCGACGACGGGCAGGGGGCCAGGAATGAGAAGTCATAAAGGTTTTCCGGCGGCGAAACCGAAATAAAACCTTCCACTTCGGGCCGACGCATCAGAAGCTGCATGCCGATCCATGCACCAAACGAGAAGCCGGCAATCCAGCAACCTCGGCTTTCGCGGTTGAGGGCCTGGAGCCAGTCGAGCGCCGCCGCCGCGTCGGAGAGTTCGCCGACGCCGTGATCAAAGAGACCCTGCGAGCGCCCGACGCCACGCGAATTAAAGCGCAAGACCGCAAAGCCTCGCTGCACGAACATGTAGAAGAGATTGTAGACGATCTGGTTGTTCATCGTTCCCCCGAACTGGGGATGAGGATGAAGGATGATCGCAACGGGTGCGTTGGGCTCCTTGCCCGGCTGATACCGGCCCTCAATACGCCCTTCGGGTCCGTTGAAAATCACTTCAGGCATTGACTCTTACCTTATGCTTTAGTTCGGCTCCGCATGGGAGCCATGCGCCCGCGGACCCGGCTTGACGAATGGTGCAGGTGTCCATAAAACTGACTTAGAAAACCAGTTTAGAATAATTCCAAACGGATTTTTGCCGGAGTTCCCGGCGCCTTTGAGCGCTCCTTGTACTTAAGGAGCGAGTCGAATTTCAAGGATTGTTTGTTGCAGCGACCTTTTGCCGGGTTTCAATGCAGCGAGATGTTGGATCGATGAGCGCATATCTCGACCATAACGCCTCGGCGCCCATGCTGCCGCGTGTTCGCGCAGCAATGCTGGCTGCGCTCGAAATGGTGGGCAATCCCTCATCCGTCCACGGCCCGGGGCGGGCGCTGCGTGCCGTTATCGACGATGCGCGCGACGCTGTGGCTCGGGCGACTGGTGCTGAAACCAAGCAGGTGGTGTTCACAGGCTCGGCGACTGAAGCTATTACCCAAGCTATAGTTGGTGGAGTAAAGGCATTTCAGATTGACCGTGTGGTGGTGTGCGCTACCGATCACGCTGCTGCTTTGAAGGCTGCTGAGGTTTGTGGCGTTTCTGTTCGCACAATCGGGGTCGACGAGAACGGTGTTATCGATTTCGATGCATTGGCTCTGCTTGCAGACACTGCCGGTGCAGCCGGTGAAAAACTTCTGGTCGCAGTTTCGTGGATCAACAATGAGACCGGGGTTGTTCAGCCGCGTGCAAAGCTTGAATCGCTGATCGGGCCTTCGCCTCATATTCTCGTCATCGATGCAGTGCAGGCTCTTGGGAAGCGTGATCTGGATTTTGCCAGTTCGGCTACCGATATGATGGCTGTATCGGCGCACAAGATCGGTGGGCCTGCCGGCATCGGTGCGCTGCTGGTTAAAGGGCATGCTGACAATGTGCGCCTGATTCCCGGTGGTGGGCAGGAGCAGGGCCGTCGCGGCGGTACAGAATCTGCAGTCCTGATCGCTGGTTTTGGCGCGGCCTGCGCAGAGTTTGCCACAGTTTTCGATAACGCGCGCGCCGCGGAGCTGGTTGGCGACTTCGAAAGCCGGCTGACAAGAGTGGCTCCGGATGTCGTTATTTTTTCGTACGGCGCGGAGCGTGTGGGTACCACGATAAATTTTGCGGTGCCCGGTATCAAAAATACAGTGGCGATGATGAGCCTCGATCTGGCTGGCATCGCAATTTCGTCGGGTTCGGCCTGTTCGTCTGGCAAAGTGGGGCGTTCTCACGTGCTCAGCGCGATGGGGGTGGCATCCGAATTGAGTGAATGTGGCCTTCGGGTCAGTTTCGGCTGGTCGTCGACCGCCGAGGATATTGACGCCTTTTTCCGGGCGTTCGAAACCGTTCTGAGCCGCCATCGCCGTAATGGCGCAGCAGCTTAGCACCAGGAGAATTATTGATGTCCGATTATGGGATTCCGACCCTCAAGGAAAATATCGATCGTGATACGGTCGATCAGGTGCTGGCGCTTGACGTCGACAAATACAAGTACGGCTTCGAGACTGTCATTGAATCCGAAAAGTCGCCGAAAGGCCTCAACGAAGATACCGTGCGGTTTATTTCGGCCAAGAAGAATGAGCCCGAATGGATGCTCGAATGGCGGCTGGAAGCGTTCAGGCGCTGGCTGACGCTCGAAGAACCGACGTGGGCGCGTGTGTCGTACCCTGAAATCGATTTTCAGGACCAGTATTACTACGCTGCACCCAAGAGCACCTCTGGTCCCAAGTCGCTGGACGAGGTCGATCCCGAGCTGCTGCGCACATATGAAAAGCTCGGCATCCCACTCTCAGAGCAAAAAATACTGGCAGGCGTTCAGGGCGAAGAGGCAGCGGCAGGCACGCCCTTTGGCAGCAACGTCGCTGTCGATGCGGTGTTCGACTCGGTCTCGGTTGTAACGACGTTCCGTGAGGAATTGGCCAAGCAGGGCATTATCTTCTGCTCGATTTCCGAAGCAGTGCGTGAGCATCCAGAACTGGTGAAGAAATACCTCGGTACCGTCGTTCCGGTGACTGACAATTTCTACGCTACGCTCAATTCGGCCGTGTTTACCGATGGGTCGTTTGTCTACATTCCCAAGGGTGTACGCTGCCCGATGGAGTTGTCGACATATTTCCGCATCAACGAGAAAAACACCGGTCAGTTCGAGCGCACGCTTATAATTGCCGAAGAAGGCTCGTATGTGAGCTATCTTGAAGGCTGTACCGCGCCGATGCGTGATGAGCATCAGCTTCACGCCGCTGTCGTGGAATTGGTCGCTCTGGACGATGCCGAGATCAAATACTCGACGGTTCAGAACTGGTATCCCGGCGACAAGAACGGCAAGGGCGGCATCTACAATTTCGTCACCAAGCGTGGCGATTGTCGCGGAAAGAACTCCAAGATCTCCTGGACGCAGGTGGAAACCGGTTCGGCGATCACCTGGAAATATCCAAGCTGCATCCTGCGTGGTGACGGGTCGCGTGGCGAGTTTTATTCGATCGCGATTTCGAACGGAAAGCAGCAGGTCGACAGTGGGACCAAGATGGTCCATCTGGGCAAAAACACATCGAGCCGCATTATTTCCAAAGGCATCGCTGCGGGGAATTCGGACAATACTTATCGCGGTCAGGTATCATCGCATCGCCGGGCTACTGGCGCGCGCAATTTCACCCAGTGCGACAGCCTTCTGATTGGTGATCGGTGCGGTGCGCATACGGTGCCTTACATTGAAAGCCGCAATTCTTCGACGGTCTTCGAGCACGAAGCGACCACTTCGAAGATTTCCGACGATCAGATGTTCTACTGTCTGCAGCGTGGACTGAGCGAGGAAGAAGCCGTGGCTCTGATCGTGAATGGGTTCGTTCGTGACGTGCTGCAGCACCTGCCAATGGAATTCATGGTCGAAACCCAGAAGCTGATTGGCATTTCGCTCGAAGGCAGCGTTGGCTGATGGGGGGAACTTACAATCCAGTCTTGCGCCTTTCGGACGCTGAGCTTGAACGCAATGCGGATCAAGGCTGGTTTGAATCCCACGACGCTTATGTTGGGGACATTCTCCAACTGACCCGGCTGGGCTGCGCTTACACCGAGGTGGCGCCGGGAAAGACAGCGTGTCCCTATCATGTCCATCACGCCGAAGACGAGATGCTGGTCATCCTTTCAGGCGAGGGTGACTATCGGTTCGGCGGAGAGACTTACAAGGTGAAGGGCGGCGACGTGCTTGGCGCGCCAGTCGGTGATGCCAGCTACGCGCACCAATTGATCAATACCGGGACGGAAACACTGAAGTATCTGGTGATTTCGTCCAAGGCGGATATCGACGTCTGTGAATATCCCGACAGCGGGAAATTCCAGGTGATGAGCCGCCCAGTGGAAGGCACGAAACTTCGGCGCTTTCGCTACATCGGAAGAGAAGAAACGAGCCTCGAGTATCTCGATGGCGAAAATATCGGAGACGAAAAATGAGCACCCCGTTGCTTGAGATCAAGAACCTGCATGTTCGCGTCGAGGACAACGAGATCCTCAAGGGTGTGAACCTGACCCTTAATCGCGGTGAAGTACACGCGATTATGGGCCGGAACGGTTCGGGCAAATCTACGCTGTCCTACGTGCTGGCCGGCAAGGAAGACTATGAGGTCACCGAAGGCGAAATCCTTCTTGACGGTAAGGACCTTCTTGAAATGGAGGCTGATGAGCGTGCTGCAGCTGGCGTGTTCCTGGCGTTCCAGTACCCAATTGAAATCCCTGGCGTTGCGACCATGACCTTTCTCAAGGCAGCCATGAATGCGCAGCGCAAGGCACGCGGCGAGGGTGAACTCTCGACGCCCGATTTCATGCGCGCGGTAAAGGATGCCGCGGGTTTGCTCGAAATCAAGCAGGACATGCTCAAGCGCCCGCTCAATGTCGGGTTCTCAGGTGGCGAGAAAAAGCGCGCCGAAATTCTACAGATGGCATTGCTGGCGCCAAAGCTCTGCATTCTCGATGAGACGGACTCCGGTTTGGATATCGACGCGCTCAAGGTGGTGTCAGAGGGTGTCAACAAGCTGCGCTCGCCAGAGCGTTCGATGCTGGTCATCACTCACTATCAGCGCCTTTTGAACTACATAGTGCCTGACGTTGTGCATGTGTTCTCGGCTGGCCGTGTCGTGGAAACCGGCGACAAGTCGCTGGCGCTAGAACTCGAAGCCAAGGGCTATGCCGACTTCGACGAATCCAACGCGGCCTGAGGGGTATCGCTGTGAATATTCAAACGCCTGTCCGGCTAAGCGGCGCCGAGGAAAGTCTCGTCTCCCAGCTCGAGAGCGTCGGAGCCAAGGATGCAGCCGAGCGGTTGCGCGTCATCGGGCTGCCAACACGCCGGGTCGAGAGCTATCACTATACCGATTTGAAAACACTGCTCGGCCAGATTCCGCCGCTGGCGGAAGTGGCCAACGATTCCAGCGCGCCAGCCATCGACATTCCCGGTGCCTATCGAATCGTGATTGCCAACGGCGTGGTTCAGTCAACTTCGACGGCTCCTGCAGGAGTGATCGTGGGCAAGTCCGCCGGATCGGTCCTGACTACACGGGACGATGTGCTCGTGCGGTTAAACGCGGCACTTGTTTCGGAGTCGCTGAACCTTGAGCTTTCCGGCTCGGTGGACCCGGTGATTCACATCGACCGTCGAATGGAAGGACCTGCTGCCCACGTGCAGTCGGGCGCCAAGATTTCCATCGCTCCTGGTGCAAAGGCCACTGTGATTGAAACGATATCTGGCAGCGATGCAGCGCATATGGGCAATTCGGGCAGCTACGTGGCCATCGGTGATGGCGCCGAGGTTACCCATGTGCTTGTCGATCTTTCTGCGCGTCAGGCAACTCATTTCGCTACTGTCGAGTATCGGATTGGTGCTGAAGCGAATGTCAAATCCGTTGTCATCAACGCGGGCGCTCATCTTGCCCGTGCGAATCTGTTCGCCGACTTCGTAGGCGAGGGGACCCATGGCGATTTCTTTGGACTGAACGTTGTCGATACCGACGAGCATCGCGATATCACTATCGATATCACACACGGCGTTCCCAACACGACGTCTTCCGAGATCTACAAGCAAATCGCTCGGGGTCGTGGCCGTGCTGTGTTCCAGGGCAAGATCAATGTTGCTGTGGATGCCCAGAAAACCGACGCTAAAATGATGATGCAAGGGTTGATGCTTTCCGACGAAGCCGAAATCCTCTCCAAGCCCGAATTGGAAATCTTTGCCGACGATGTCGTATGTGGACACGGGGCGACGTGCGGAGATCTGGATGAAACCTGGCTCTTCTATCTGATGAGCCGCGGGATCGCTCGGGCCGATGCCGAAACCATGCTCATTCGCGCGTTTCTGGAGGAAATTACCGGGTCCGTTGAGGACGAGTATGTTGCCGAAGCGCTTTCAGGTGTCGTGGAGCGTTGGCTCAAGAAAGGTGCCTGATGGTTTTCGATCTCGCGTCGGTCCGCGCGGACTTCCCCATCCTTGGTGAGGAAATCCACGGCAAGCGGTTGGTTTATCTCGACTCTGGTGCGTCAGCGCAAAAGCCGGTGCAGGTGCTCGATCGCATGGATTATGCGTATCGGCACGAATATTCCAACGTGCATCGGGGGCTGCATACGCTCGCCAATCGGGCCACAGAAGCCTTTGAGGGCGCGCGAGAAAAAGTCCGGGCGTTTCTCAATGCCGAGCGGGTCGAAGAGGTCGTATTCACGCGCTCGACGACAGAGGCCATCAACCTTGTCGCATCGTCATTTGCCGGTCCTCGGATCGGGGAGGGCGATGAGGTGGTCATTTCCATAGCCGAGCACCACTCAAATATTGTGCCCTGGCATTTTCATCGGGAGCGCAAGGGCGCGGTCATCAAGTGGGTGGATGTAGCCGATGACGGCAGCTTCGATCTTGAAGCCTTCTCGGCAGCACTGACCGAACGCACCAAGATGGTCGCAATCACGCACATGTCAAACGTGCTCGGTACAATCAATCCTGCCAAGAAGATTGTAGACATTGCTCACGCCCGCGGCATTCCGGTGCTGATCGACGGAAGTCAGGCAGCTGTGCACACCAAGGTCGACGTTCGTGACATTGGCGCGGATTTCTACGTCTTCACCGGCCATAAGCTTTATGGGCCAACCGGTGTAGGCGTTCTGTACGGAAGATTTGAACTGCTGGCCGAGATGCAGCCGTTTCTTGGCGGCGGAGAGATGATCGAAGAGGTCTCTCAGGATGCGGTGAGCTATAATGGTCCTCCGCATCGTTTTGAAGCCGGTACTCCACCGATCGTACAGGCAATTGGCTTGGGCGCAGCCATCGACTATATCGATAACCTGGGTCGCGATGCCATCGAAGCGCACGAGCACGAGGTCGCCGCCTATGCCGGTGAACGACTCTCGCGGATCAACTCCCTGCGCATGATCGGACCTGCGTCGGGCAATGGCGGAATTTTTTCGTTCATGCTCGAGAACGCTCACGCACACGACGTATCGACAATTCTGGACCGCTACGGCGTAGCTGTGCGCGCCGGAACGCATTGCGCGATGCCACTTCTACAAAGATTTGGCATTACCTCTACATGTCGGGCATCCTTTGCACTATATAGTGGCAAGGACGATGTAGATGCGCTTGTCGAAGCTGTCGAAAAAGCACAATCCTTTTTTTGATACTGGACCGTCATGACTGATACAGCACCGGAAAAGACCGAAGACGAAGCCAAGAGCCTGGTTGCAGGCGGGAAAGGGCTTCCCAGCGACGAGGTCGCGCGCATTACCGCTGACCTGATTGCTGCGTTCAAGACGGTGTACGACCCGGAAATTCCCGTCGACATCTACGAACTCGGTTTGATTTACAAGGTCGATCTCGATGACGACCGCAACGTAACCATCGACATGACGTTGACGGCGCCGGGGTGTCCCGTGGCCGGTGAAATGCCAGGTTGGGTCGAAAACGCCGCGCGTACGGTCGAGGGCATTCAAGACGTCGACGTGAAAATGGTGTTCGATCCGCCCTGGGGGCCGGATCGGATGAGCGAGGAAGCGCAAGTCGCGCTCAATTGGTGGTGAAAATGGCTTTTGCGATCATGCAGCTCACTGATGCCGCAGCCGAACGCATCAGGGAAATCATCGAAGACACCGACAAGCCCGTCATCGGTGTACGGGTTGGTGTCAAGAACGCTGGCTGTGCAGGCATGGCGTATACACTCGACTATGTCGAAGACGTTGTCGCTGGCGACGATCATATCAGTGACAAAGGTGTCGAGGTGTGGATCGAACCCAAAGCGACGCTGTTCCTGCTGGGAACGGTCATGGACTTTGAAGAAACCCGGATGTCATCCGGATTCACGTTCAACAATCCGAATCAGGAAGGCGCTTGTGGGTGCGGGGAAAGCGTGCAGCTTAAACCTGCCGACCTTGCCGACCTTGCGCGGGCGCGCGCCGAAGCAACTGCCTGACTGTAACTAGGCTACATCGGTTGACGAGCCGGTAAGGCCGGGAATGTCCCGCTCCGACATTACGCGATTGCGCCCAGCGCCCTTTGCTGCGTACAGGCATTTGTCGGCGCGCTCGATGAGAGCTGCGGCGGTGTCGCCCGGGCGCCATTGCGCGACACCCACTGACAAGGTGATGCGTCCCAGTTTCTCGTTTGTTGAGCGCTTGAGAAGCTCTTTTGCCTGCACCGAGCGGCGGATGTTTTCTGCAACTGTGATGGCACCGTCGAGTTCGGTTTCAGGCAGAATAGCAACGAACTCTTCGCCGCCAAAACGCGCAGGCATATCCCGCCCTTTGAGGTTGGCTTTGAGTACGTGCGCTACGAGGCGCAGGACCTGGTCGCCGGTAAGGTGGCCGTAGGTGTCGTTAAATGTTTTGAAGTTATCGATATCGAGCAACAGTAGAGACATCGTAGCGTCCTGTGCGTGCGTACGCTCAAGGTCGGCTGAGAACTGCTCGTCGAAGCACTTACGGTTTGGAATCTTGGTCAGCGGATCAAGCATAGACTCCTTGCGCACTTCGTCGAGGTCTCGCTGGAGCACTGAAATGTCGTCTTTTGAGTTTTCGAGTTCGGCTTCAAGTCGCCGGTTCGTGTCCTGCATCCGGCGGGTTTCTTTAAGCAGGCGCGAGGATAGCATTTTTAGTGCGTCTTCATCGATGCCTCCGACCGTAAGATCGCCGGTAGCTTGTTGAAGTGAGCCTGAATAGGAATTGGCCGAAACCATCGCGACGTCGATTGCCTGGTTAACGTCAGTAATCTTGCGGCTCATCACCTGCGACATCGCGCGCAGTTTCTCGTCCATATTCGAGACTTTGAGAAACTTCTCACAAAGTTGCGTCGCTTCATCAATGCTGATTGTCCCTGACCGCGTCAGGATAGCATTTATCTGCGTGTTGAGTTCAACGTTCGAACCGGTAGCATATGTATAGAAGAGCTCGAAATAGACCGGAAACGGCGGAATGTGCGCGCGCTTGAGCATTGCAAGTGCTGCGTTGGAAAAGCCTGATGCGCGATCAAAGTCCAGGTTCGTCACGTTGCGTCAACCATCACCTGTTCTAGGCAAATCGTAGTCCGGCAGGGCTTAAGGGCGCCTTAAGCCAAGTTCAACACTCAAACCGCGTCCGAAGAACGGCGAAATGCAGATTGAGTATTTAGATTGCAGTACAGGTTGCAAGCGGCAACAATAACAAGGTTCCGATCGCTTCCAAGAGCCCCCCGGCATGGAACGTTTTCTAGCTAGTGTGTCGAAGTGCGCCTGTCCACACCAAACTTGCATGACAGCGCATCGGTCGGCTCACTTTGGCGTATGTCGAGCAATTTGCGAGCTTTGATCGACACACTTTTGCAGAGTGTTATTAGGCCTGCTTGCCGGCAGGCCTGAGAAGAAATGCTGGAATGTGGCCTTCGGACTTGAAGCTGGCAGGGCCGTCATCATTGCTGGCACGACGAGGTTGTTCGCGGCGTTGTCGCGGAGCCTGATCGACCGGTTTGGTCTGCTTTTGCGTCTCTGCAACTGGCTCGGCTGCCGGCTTTTCTGCTACAAGCTTATCGTCTTTGCCGCGTGTGCGTCGTCCGCGCTTACGGCTACTGGGCGCTTCTTCACCCTTTGGCACATCTGGCGTGGAACGTTTGGCCGATGCGTCATCCCAAGCGATATCGCGTTGGATAAGCTTTGTAATCGCATCGACGTACTTGGTCTCGCCGGGACCAACAAGCGTGATCGCAGTGCCGGACCGGCCAGCGCGACCGGTACGACCGATACGGTGAACATAGTCTTCGGCGTGCGTCGGTATGTCGAAGTTGAATACGTGGCTCACTGCGGGGATATCGAGGCCGCGAGCGGCGACGTCGGACGCCACCAGGATGGCAAGAGAGCCGGCCCGGAAGCTATCGAGCGTTTCCGTACGTGATTTCTGATCCATATCGCCGTGCAGAGCCCCAGCGTCAAATCCGTGGCGTTCAAGCGAACGGGCGACCGTGGCCACATCACGTTTGCGATTGCAAAATATGATGGCGTTCTGCAGATCCTTGGCGTCGCGGATCTGGTCGCGCAAAGCTGCCCGCTTTTCCGCAGGCGTCTTGCCCACTTTGAGCAGCACCTGCTTGATTGTATCGGCTGTCGAATTCTGGCGGGCAACCTCAACCTTGACTGGATCGCGCAGAAAGCGCTGCGTCAGCTTCTGGATTTCTGGCGGCATGGTGGCCGAGAAAAACAGCGTCTGGCGGCGCTGCGGGAGCAATGAGCAGATGCGTTCGATGTCGGGGATGAATCCCATATCGAGCATGCGATCGGCTTCGTCAATGACGAGAATGTCGACGCCAGTAAGGAGCAGGCGACCGCGCTCGAAGTGATCGAGCATGCGGCCGGGCGTGGCGATCAGTACATCTGCGCCGCGATCCAGCTTCTTGTTTTGCTCTTCAAACGATACACCGCCGATCAGCAGCGCGACGGTCAAACGGTGGTTCTTGCCGTATTTTTCAAAATTTTCGTGAACCTGAGCGGCCAGCTCGCGCGTCGGCTCCAGAATAAGGGTGCGCGGCATGCGGGCTCGGGCTCGGCCCTTTTCGAGCAACGAAAGCATCGGCAGAACAAAAGAGGCCGTCTTGCCGGTTCCGGTCTGGGCGATTCCTATCAAGTCCCGCTTTTCGAGGACGTGGGGAATGGCCTGGGCCTGAATGTCGGTTGGCGTGGTGTAACCGGCTGCAGCGACCGCTTCGGTGACCTTGTCGCCCAAGCCGAGCTCGGAGAATTCAACAGTCAAATCGGGTGTCCATCATGTTCGGGTCAGAGAACAAAGAAGAAGTGCGGCAGGCTGCCGGTTCGTTCTTTCTCGACGTGTCGCCAGCGGAAATCGGTACACTTTCATCCACACTTAGCTCAAACCTGCACGCGGAACGTGCAAGCGAACGGGTATGGCCTCTGACGAGCGGGACCATAAACTACCTTGGGTTCAAGTCAATCTTGATTTGGCCATCAAGATTAACGCAAGCTCGCCAACAACCGTCTAGACATCGACTTCGGTCACAAAAGCGGCTTTTTCGGAAATAAATTCGAAGCGTGCCTCGGGCTTGTTTCCCATCAGCCGATCAACGGTATCGGTGGTTTCCGCGCGATCGGAGACGACGCGTACTTCGAGCAATGTCCTTGATTTGGGATTCATTGTCGTTTCCTTCAAGTGCGCGTGAGGCATTTCGCCGAGCCCCTTGAAGCGTGTGACGTCGACTTTGCCACGGCCCGTGAATTCTTCTTCCATCAGCTTGGACCGATGGGCGTCGTCCATTGCATAGGCTGTCTTGGCGCCTTGCGAGAGCCGGTAGAGCGGGGGCAGGGCGAGAAAAAGATGTCCGCCTTCGATTAACTGAGGCAATTCCTGGTAGAAGAATGTCATCAATAGCGAGGCGATGTGAGCGCCGTCGACGTCAGCGTCAGTCATGATGATGATTTTGTCGTAACGAAGATCGTCCTCGCGGTATTTGTCACGCGCACCAACGCCAAGCGCTTGCAGGAGATCGGCGATCTGTTGGTTGGCAGCAAGCTTGTCGCGGCTGGCGCCCGCGACGTTGAGCACCTTTCCGCGCAAAGGTAAGACCGCCTGGCTTGACCGGTCGCGCGCCTGCTTGGCGCTGCCCCCGGCGCTGTCACCTTCGACGATGAACAGTTCGGCACCCTGGGCGGCTGTCTGGCTGCAATCGGCCAGCTTGCCCGGAAGGCGAAGTTTGCGCGTCGCCGACTTGCGGTCGATTTCCTTTTCCTTGCGGCGGCGTAGACGATCCTCGGCGCGCTCTATCGTCCATTCGAGCAGCTTGTTGGCTTGGTTAGGGGAAGCAGTCAACCAATGGTCGAATGCATCGCGGATGGCGTTGTCAACGATGCGAGTCGCTTCTCCGGACGCCAGCTTGTCTTTGGTCTGGCCAACGAACTCGGGTTCGCGGACAAAGACCGACAGCATGGATCCGCAATGTCCAAGGACATCCTCTGACGTGATCACCGAAGCGCGTTTGTTGCCAACCATGTCGGCGTAATTCTTCAAGCCGCGCAGCAGCGCGGTGCGCAGCCCTGCCTCGTGGGTGCCCCCATCAGGCGTTGGCACCGTATTGCAGTATGACGAAGTGAAGCTGTCGCCGATAAACCAGGAAATTGCCCATTCGACCGACCCGTGGCTCCCCGGTTTTCCGGTTCTCCCAGAAAACACGTCGTCCAGAATACGTGTCCTGCCTTCGATGCGTCGCTCGATGAAGTCGCGTAGACCGCCCGGGAAGTGGAAGACTGCCTTGGCCGGAACTTCCGCTGTGGCCAGAGATTCGTCGCACGACCAGCGAATCTCAACGCCTCCAAAAAGATAAGCTTTCGCGCGGGTCATGCGGAAAACACGATCGGGAACGAAGCGCGCCGCGTTCCCAAAAATTTCGGCATCAGGGTGAAAGCGGATCGTTGTTCCGCGGCGATTGTTGACGCGGCCCATGTTTTCCAGTTTCGAGGTCGGCTTGCCGCGCGAATAGGTCTGCCGGTAGAGCGTCTGATCCAGCGCGACTTCAACCTGAAGATCGTCAGTCAAAGCGTTGACGACGGAAACACCAACGCCATGCAGGCCACCGGATGTTTCATAGGCTTTCGAGTCAAACTTTCCGCCGGCGTGGAGTGTGGTCATAATGACTTCGAGGGCGGAGAGATGTGGCTGCTTGGGATGATTGTCGACTGGGATGCCACGACCATTATCGACAACGGTAATGTAGCCGTCTTCACCCAGGTGAACTTCGATCCGGGTGGCGTGTCCGCCAATCGCTTCGTCCATCGAGTTGTCGATGACTTCAGCGAACAAGTGATGCAGCGCGTTCGTGTCGGTGCCGCCCACATACATGCCAGGTCGGCGTCGGACCGGTTCAAGACCCTCAAGAACCTCGATGTCTGCCGCCGTATAGGAGCCTGATGGCGCAGGCGTGCGGGCCGGCGTGGAACGCTGCGGCTCGGTGGCAGGTTGCGGGGGCGTGACGCCAAAAAGATCGTTGTCGTCGGTCATGGGCCTCAAAAATTCTTGCCAAGCGAATCAGATGTCATTCTTGACTATCATATGGTGGCTTGTATGGGCGGAAACACCACAGAGTCCAAGGTGTTTCAACAGGATTGAGTTCCGGTATGGCAGCTCTTGAATGCGCGCGACTTTCTCATCCTGGCACACATTGGGGGTCAAGATTTGTGGTCGAGTTTACCTTCGGTTTGTGTCTCATCAGCACTTCTTTAAGTCCCTTGCGATAAGAATTCCCCATACGGTTCATGTGTTTGGAGTTGCCGTATGCGTGCACGAATTTCCCAAGG
Organism: Pelagibacterium sp.; assembly: GCF_048264985.1. Classification (GTDB taxonomy): domain Bacteria; phylum Pseudomonadota; class Alphaproteobacteria; order Rhizobiales; family Devosiaceae; genus Pelagibacterium. The sequence continues at coordinate 1,734,682 of NZ_JBLXCL010000001.1, read as the reverse complement.
CGCTGCGTATCAGGTGTCGGGGGCAGGGCACGAAGTGTTTAGGTGGCTGCAGGCCGGATTGAAGAGTTCTGCGTACCGGCTTGCCCACCTTTATCTGCCCAAGGCCGTGCTGTTGCCTGGGCTGGCGGCAGTGTTTTTTCTTGCCTGAAATCCGCCGCGCGGTTGCGCGTGCGCTGTGCTGCAGATAACTAATGCTCACAGTTCAGGAGTCCGCCGTGTCCGATCAGCAGGCAAAGCCCATTCGTCCGCTCTATTTTGTTGCCTCCTATCCGCGATCAGGAGGCAATTGGTTGCGATCGGCGATATTCCTGATGATCGCGCTGGCTCAACCCAATCCGCCAAAACGTATCGATATGCGCAATATCGATAATATCATACCGCTCGATTCCCATGGCCGCTTTTACAAGGAAGTGACAGGCAAAGATGCCGGCAGCCTTGCTGAAGAGGAAGTCGCAGCGGCGCGGCCGCAGGTGCATGAACTGCTGTCGCGCGACACCAGGGGGTTGCCAGTGGTGCGTACGCACGCAATCCGGGGGACGTTTTTCGGGCACCCGACCTTCAATGCCAAGGTCTCAATCGGCGGGACATACATTGTCCGTTCGCCGCTCGATGTGGCCGCAGCCCTTGTCGATGTAAGCGGCATGCAGCCAATGCGGATCATAGAGGCGATGATGACGGTAGATCGTCGCGTTCGCGGCGGTAAATCCCGTGTTTCCGAGCCGCAAGGCTCATGGAGCCAGAATGTGGCGAGCTGGATCGGTACGCGCCAGCCAGAGGTCCACGCCATAAAATTCGAAGATCTGCGGGCCGCTCCGATCACCGAGCTCAAGGCGCTCGCCGCCCATATGAAAATACCGGTCACCGAGGACAGCCTGAAAACAGCGGCCGGGCTATTGGCGGAGACGCACAAGTCAAGTGGCAAGAATGCTGTGCAGCGCGATTATCGGGAAACGCTGAAGCCGATTCACGCCCGGGCGATTATCGAAGCCCATGGGGTGCAGATGGACGCTCAGGGGTATTTGACCGACAGCGTGTTGCAGTACGCAGATATCGACCGCAAGGCAGCCATGATGCTGGCGGCGAAATACGCACCCCGCACTGCGAACTGACCCTTGCGCGATCCCGATGGGCTGGTGCATAATTTTGGTCGAACCTGAAAAGCGAAAGGAGGGTTGCGTGATCGAACAGTGGCGTCATCACCGTCAGCGTGGCCCTGTCCACGCCCTGCAGCACATGTTGCAGGGCTGACCGCCGCCGGACATTTCGTTTTCGAATTCCGCACGGGTCTGCCCTGATCGCGACCGCATGAGTTCATGTGGTCTGGCAGAATAGGTGGTTGAGGCCACCCTCGATGTTCGAGACTGAAATGACCACGATTGCCCTGAAATCCGCTTCGTTTACTTCAAAAACCAATCTTTTCCATGACTTGACCCTCACCATAAGCTCTGGCGACAGAGTAGGAATTGTTGCGGGTAATGGTGCTGGCAAGACGACGCTGTTGCGATGCCTTGTCGGCGAATATGAACTTTCCAAAGGCGAGATAACGCTCTCACGTGGCGCAAGAGTTGGGCTTGTGCCGCAAGTCGTACCCAATGAACTCCTCGAAATCACCCTTTTCGATGCCGTCGCGACTGGGCTCGATGTTCAGACTCTGGAAAGTGAGAGCTGGCGGGTTGACGTCGTGTTCGACACACTCTCCACACCCGAGGACATACGAAAGCTCCCTGTAAGTGCGCTCAGTGGTGGCTGGCAAAGGCTCATGCTGCTGATGCGTGCCTGGGTCTCCGACCCTGACATTCTGGTCCTCGATGAGCCGACGAACCATCTCGATCTCGAGAAGATTGCGCTTCTCGAGCAGTGGTTTGCGGGCGTCGGGGATGTGCCTATCATCATGGCGAGTCACGACCGAAGCTTCCTCGATGCAGTAACAAACCGCACGTTGTTCCTTCGGCCCGAAGTTTCGCGCTACTTTGCACTTCCCTATAGCCGGGCACGTGGGGCGTTGGAGCAAGAGGATGCAAGCGATGCTGTGAAGCGTGAACGTGACCTGAAGGAAGCCGGGCAACTGCGTCAGCAGTCTGCAAAGCTGAAAAACATTGGCATCAATTCGGGCAGCGATCTTTTGCAGAAGAAGCAAAAGCAGTTGCGCGAACGTGCGGAAAAAATCGAAGCGCAGGCAAAGGTACTGCATAAGGAGCGTAGCGGCGACATCAGGCTGGCCAATCGGGGAACCCACGCCAAAGTCTTGATGGCTATCGAGGGGCTGACGGTTGCTGCGCCCGATGGGCGCAAGCTCTTTTCAATCCCCAAGCTTCATATCTTTCAAGGGGATCGGATCGTTCTCCTGGGAAGAAACGGCACGGGGAAGACCAGTCTCGTGCGTCTGCTGCGGCGGGTGCTGATATCCGGTGAAATGATCGATGGGATCAAGGCAACCCCGAGCCTTGTCGTTGGTTACATGGATCAGGCACTCGAACTTGTGCCCGAAAATGAGAGCCCGTTCGAGTTCATTTCGGGCCTAGGGCAGGGCGATCAGCGAACGCGCGCTCTTCTGGCGGCCACCGGTATTGATCCCGATGCTCATCGCGTCTCGGGTGTGCGATTGTCTCACGGGCAGAGGGCGCGACTGGGGCTGCTTGCACTGCGGCTGATGGAGCCGAATTTCTACCTATTGGACGAACCGACCAATCACATCGACATTGCTGGTCAGGAAGCGCTTGCTGCTGAAATCATCGAGCATGATGCCAGTTGTGTGCTCGTCTCGCACGATCGCGCTTTCGTTCGCGAGGTTTCCAACAGGTTTCTCGTGATTGAGAATGGGAAGTTGACCGAAGCAGACGACCCGGAGGCATTTTTCTCAGCGATGGGTGCCGTTTAGACCCAATTGTTGGTTTCTTCTGATCAGCAACCTGTCAACGCAGAACGGACCACCCCCGTAGGCCATGAGCGCAAGGGCCATTGCGGCCCAGGGCAGATGAAAATTTGCCCAGCCTTCTGGCACCGTGAGTTGAATGACCGCCGTCATTACCAACACACCGAGTGCAGCAAAGCGTGTGCCCAATCCCAACAGGAGCAGGATGGGAAACACAATTTCCCCGGTTGCCGCCAAATAGGAGGCGAGCGTGGGAAACGGATATGGAAAGGCATTTCCAAAGATGTGGAGGCGAAACTCCTGGCTGAACAGATAAAATTGGCTTGGCGCGATTACGAACGGCGCCTCCCATTTGGTCAGGCCCGAACGTAGAAACGGGACAGCCAGCGCGAACCGCAGAGCCAGAAGAACGAGCCCTGTCGGAACGCTGGCGATAAACTGTTCGCTTCGCGCTATCATCGAAGGTGGCGTCATTGGGCTACTCCTCCAAACCGGATATGGCACCGAGTGAAATCAGACCGACCACCGCAGCCCCGAAATCAAATCCAGTCGTCGTCGCTGAAGCCGCAGCTGAATCGCCAATCGTCATGCCATTCAGCAATGAGCGTGCGAAATCGACATCGTGGGCGGGCAGTATTGTCACCACAACGTCAAGGAGCGGACGGGTGATCAACACGGTTTCTGCTGTGCCGGACGGTAGCTTGCCCGGGTGGCCTGCTTGGTGGGCTTCCCAAATCGAACCAATGGGAAATGGCGAAGTGACGAGCGTAGTGGCTGGATGTAGTTTGGGGCGACGCTCGAGCAGTCCGTGAGGTGTAAGTTGGCCGAGCTCACCGGTGGTGATAACGGGGTCGTCTGCCGCGTGGTATGCTTGGGTCCAGGCGTATTCGAGACGCGCAATATCGGCGAGGTAGGGTAGGGATGCAGCTGGTCCGAAATCTTGAATGAAATCGGCAAAGCTCGCGCCATACTGGAAGAGCAACGGCGAGGACGGCTTGGTTTGCCCGACAAAAACACGGCTCATTGCGGTGAAAAATTCTTCACCCACCAGCAGGCGGATGACCGGGAACCCCTTGCCGAGCGCTCCCACAAGGCTAACATGGACGTTGTTGCGATAAACAGCAAAACGCAGAGGATCGTTTTGCCCGGTGCTACTCGTCAGCCCTTCAGGAAGCGCAAGTTCAGGATTTTGAACGGCTTGGGCGAAAATTGGCAGCGTATTCATTGTGCGGCTGCCGGCAAAACGGGTCGGGCTTTCTTGAGTGCTGTTTGGGCCAGGCGCGCCTCTCCCATCAAGGTCATGAAATCGGGAACGTCATTATCCCATTCAACCAATGTGGCAATTGGGCCGGTGCGTTTCAGAGTGTGGACGTAGAGTTCGAAGACATCGGGTCGAATAGCAGAGCCATGAGCGTCGATCAGGAGGCGGGCGCCTGCACTGTCCAAGGTTTCGTCATAACCGGCCAAATGGATTTCTCCGACAAACTCGATTGGGAAGCGGTCGATATAGGCTTTAGGGTCCCATCCGTGATTAACCGTGGAGACCATGACGTTGTTGACGTCGAGCAGCAGACCGCATCCGGTGCGCTCGGCTATGGTCGCAAGAAATTCGACCTCATCGATCGTGCTTTCTTCGAAGAGGAGGTATGTCGAAGGATTTTCGAGCAGCATGGGTACGCCGAGGGTCTGTTGGACCTGATCTACGTGGCTGCAGACGCGTGCAAGTGTATCGGGTGTATACGGCAGCGGCAGGAGGTCGTTGAGATATGCGCTGTCATGGGTCGACCAGGCAAGATGCTCAGAAAATGAAGCGGGCTGGTAGGTTTCTATAAGGTGCTTCAGGCGCGCCAAGTGGACGCTGTCGAGCTTGTCTTCGCCGCCGATCGACAGGCCCACGCCGTGCAGAGAAATCGGGTAGGTTTCGGCAATTGCCGAAAGGTAGCGATGAGGGGGGCCGCCGGCGCCCATATAATTTTCGGCATGAATCTCGAAAAACCCAAGCTCTGGACGGCTCTCTAAAATCTCAACGTAGTGCTCTGCCTTAAGGCCCACGCCTGCGCGATCGGGCAGTCGATTAAAGCGGTTCATCTTGGCCTCCCGTTTTTTGGGAACGGAGCGCGAAATGTCCCGCGCTCCGTTTGCTGAATCCGGTCAGGCAGGAATATCGCGCTCAAGCGCTTCAAGGCTGCCCATGCGGTCGCCGGGCAGTTCCATGCTATCGCAAGTGCCCGCTGGAACGAGGGTCCAGGCGTTGCCCTGGTAATCAACTGTCGATGTACCGGCACATGTGGTGCCGGGGCCGGCCGCGCAGTCGTTCTGACCAGCAAGCGAGACGCCGTAGCATTTTTCCATGCTGTCCTGGGCAATGGCAGGCGCGGCGCCAGCAGTTCCGAGGGCAGCGGCCAGTGATGCAGCAAGCGCAGCTGAAGCCAAGTGACGATTCATTGCAATGTCCTTCCTTTGGAGGTTCAAGGCGTCGGTTCCCGACACCCTGAACAGCAATTCGGGCTGGCATCGCAAATCGTTACACAAGTCTACGATCACGGAATCGCGACTGGCAAAAACTCGGCAAATCCGGACGTTCCCAGATCATGGGGTGTCGGCTTTTCCAGTGGTGTGGTGGCGTACGGCGCCGGAACAAAAAGGGCTCCCGAAGGAGCCCTTTTCGTTGAAGGCGACTTACCGTCACTTTGAGAACGGCAAACAAGATGCTGAGAAGTTTGAGTACTATTGGTTCAGACGCTGTTCGTGAACGATCTGCATGGCCTCATGGTTGGGCCAGTCGATAGTTTCGATCGTGCCGATATCAAATTTCACAATGCGTTCGTCATCCAAGGCGTAAGTCGGCCAATCCAGCCCGTCGAGACTGGGGTCTCCCGTCTGAGCAAAGGCCACTAGCGCGCCCGCCGACTGATCGCGCAGTTTCAAATCTGCGTCGGTCCATGTGCGCGTCTGTCGGAAGATGTTGAGGCTATCAAGCGTATCGAGAAAATAAGGCACCTCGACCGTGTGATAAGCGCCCACGGTGTCGGGGTCGTGGTCAGCGAACTCAACACCCTGAGTGTAGGGCTGCGTGCGGCTGTAGATATAGGCGTAGACGGGGCTATCACCGTAAGTGGTCTGCGCGATGGCCCAATCGCGTACTGCGCTGGCCATTGACGTGTCACGCGAGATATCGACAGCCGTACGACGGAAATTTTCTGCGTCGAGATCGTAGAGCGCCAAAATGTCCTCGGCGTCGTCGCCGAACATCTCCTGTGCCCTGCTGCGCAATGCCTCGGCGTCTTGCGCGCTGGCCAGTCCATTGAAAGTTTCGTCTCTGGTGTAGCCAATGACCATTGGAACGTCGGCGAAATTTCCATTTTCGAAAGCTGTCCATGCCGGTTCGGGCAAAACATAGCCGTCTATACCAATGCCGAAGCGAACGCCTTCAAGATCGAGGAACTTGTCGGCCGATATTGCGTGCATCTGCTCGATGCTTGTGGCTCCAAGTTGTTCCTGGGCACGCAAACCTGCAGCTTCGACCTGTTCATAGGGCGACGCAAAAGAATTTACGACGCTCCCCGACATTCCAAATATTTTGTGAAACGCTCCCTCAGCCAGCGGGCTGACCTGAAGTGCGCTCAGGGACATTGAGCCCGCCGATTGGCCCACAATCGTAACGTTTGTGGCATCGCCGCCAAAGGCTGCAATGTTGTCCTGGAGCCATTGCAGCGCGAATGCTTGATCCATCAAGCCGTAATTTCCTGATGTCTCAGTGTCGCTTTCCGCCGCCAGTTGTGGGTGGGCCATGAAACCCATTGCGCCGAGTCGATAGGAAATTGCGACATATATGACACCGCGTTGTGCCAGCTGTTCACCGGAATAATTGGCCATGTTGGTTGAACCGACATTAAAACCACCGCCGTAAATCCAGACGACCACGGGTAAATCGTCGCCCTCATTGGCGTCTTCCGGGGCCCAAATGTTAAGGTAGAGACAGTCTTCGGAGAGAGATTCCTCGCCGAAATAATGGTTGATGTCGCTGTTACGAAGTGACTGCATGCATTCGGGAGCGAAGCGATCGGCGTTGTAAACGCCGTCCCATGCCGTGTGAGGTTGGGGCGGCTGCCAGCGCAAGTCGCGCAAAGGAGGCTCCGCAAAAGGCACTCCGAAATAGGCTTTGACGCCGGAATCCAAGATTTTGCCCGCGATCTGACCGGAACTTGTTTGTACTGGGTCGCCCGGAATGGGGGTTTTGACAATCTGACCTTGCGCGCTGGCGGTAAGGGCCAGCGTAACGACCGCAACTGCAGTCGCGGCAAGCTTATTCAACCGAAACATAGAGCTATCCTCCTCACTGATGTACGAAATGGTCCGTACATTTGGAGGTTAGCATGGAGGTTGACGGAGTCCATCCGGGTAAATCAGAAATATCAGAGAAAAATAGTTATGGCCTTTGTTTTTGTGTAGATCAGTTATTGTTGGCGACGACGATGTCAGCAAGCAGGTCGTGGAGGCTGTCGCGATGGCCATTTCCGCTTGAAGGGCTGTTGGGGTCTGACGTCATGACGACAGTCAGGTCTAGATCTGGAACGATATAGAGCATTTGGCCGCCATAACCCCAGGCGTAGGAAACGTCGTAGCCGCCAAACTCAGCCAAGAACCAACCATAGCCATAGCCATGGCCCCCAAAACGGGAAGTGGTGCGTTGTTGCCAGGATTGATCGATCCACGCCTGTGAAACGACCCGGTCGCCATTCTCGGTTACCCCGCCATTGCGGATCATTTCGCCAAAGGCAAGAAGTGACAATGGCGTCATGGCCAGCTCATTGCCGCCCAGATATATGCCTTGGGGGTCTTGAAGCCACCCTGTTATGGCAAAGCTTTCGATTGGCGCCAGCCAGTCGCGAGCGAGCTGACGCGTTGAAGCCTTGCCAACCTCTGTAAGAATTGCCGATAGCAGATGGGAGGATCCTGTGGAATAGACCATGGCGCCGCCCGGCTCCTCCACAAAGGGCTGCTCCAGGGCGGACCGCACCCAGTTCTCACTTGCAACCCAACGACCGTAATTGGCTCCCGAGGTTGCTTCGAGACCGGCCTGCATGGACATGAGGTGGCTTACGGTAACGTCTTGCAGGAGCGGATCTGCATCTGGGGGGAGGTCGTCTGAAAGCAGGTCAGCGATTGGCTGGTCCGGGCCCGAGAGCAGACCCTTGTCGATGGCTATGCCGACCATTGTGGTGACGATGACCTTGGACGCCGATTTTATATTTGTAGGGTCGCTGGACGTGTACCCGTTATAGCCTCGGTCGGCGATGATTTCGCCGTCGAGCGCAACTGTTACAGTCCGAAGAGGCTCGAGCCTTTCAGCGGCGTCAAGAATCGCAGCAAGCGTATCCCGGTTCTGCGTTTCCTGAGCGGCTGCTGAGATCGAAACCATCATCATCGCTGCAAACGTTGCAAGCTTGCCGACGGGACCGTTGAAAAGAGAAATTGTCATGCCGTGAACGCCCCGCGCATTGCTTTGAAGTCCAGAGCGCGGTTTGGAAAGCAAGATGGGCTATTGTGGGGCGATCACGGTGAACTGATACTGAGCGGGCAGCTTTCAGGACGGGCGATTTGGATCGAAAGGACGGCGCTCATCCGTTCCTTGTTGCCGCTCCGCCTTCGAAGTGCACGCTATTTCTTGGGTTTCTTGTGTTCTCCGAGCTGGATGACGCCTTTGATTGACGGTGCCGCCGCGATCGTTTTGGCTTTTTCCTGCTTGGGCTTTTTCGCTTCGCGGTTTTTCCGCACCTGACCCTTGGCCATGCTGCTATCCTTTGAGCGCGCAAACTTGATCGTTTGCGACATTCCAGCATCGCACGTTCCCTTGAGGAACCCTACGGAAATTATTGAGCCTGAGAGGGTGCTAGCCGCGTTAGGAACTCCCACAAAAAAAGGGCTCCCGAGAGAGCCCTTTCACAATCGATAAGCGTCGACTTATGCCGAGTAGTACATTTCGTACTCGACGGGGTGTGGCGTGTGCTCGAACCTGATGACTTCTTCCATCTTGAGATCGATGTAGCTGTCGATGAAGTCGTCATCCATGACGCCACCGGCCTTGAGGAAGTCACGGTCGGCCGAAAGGCTTTCCAGGGCTTCGCGCAGCGAGGCGGAAACTGTCGGGATGTCCTTGAGTTCTTCCTTTGGCAGCTCGTAGAGATCCTTATCCATCGGGTCGCCGGGGTGAATTTTGTTCTTGATGCCGTCAAGGCCAGCCATGAGCAGAGCAGCAAAGGCCAGATAAGGGTTGGCAAGCGGATCCGGGAAGCGGACTTCGACGCGCTTGGACTTCGGCGACTGGCCGAAGGGGATGCGGCACGAAGCGGAACGGTTGCGAGCCGAATAGGCAAGCAGAACCGGAGCCTCAAAGCCTGGCACCAATCGCTTGTAGGAGTTGGTCGTCGGATTGGTGAAGGCGTTAATTGCCTTGGCGTGCTTGATGACGCCGCCGATGTAGTACAGGCAGTCCATCGACAGTCCGGCGTATTCATCACCTGCAAAGAGCGGCTTGCCATCTTTCCAGATCGACATGTGGCAGTGCATGCCTGAGCCGTTGTCGCCATATACGGGTTTAGGCATGAAGGTTGCCGTCTTGCCGTAAGACTGAGCCACCTGCTGTACGCCGTATTTGTAGAGAAGGACCTGGTCTGCGGACTGGATCATGGGCGCGAACTTGATGCCGAGTTCGTGCTGTGCAGATGCCACTTCGTGGTGGTGCTTTTCAACAGTGACGCCCATGGCAGCCAGCGCTTCGAGCATTTCGCCGCGGATATCCTGGGCGCTGTCGACCGGCGGGACCGGGAAATAGCCCTTCTTGAGCGCAATGTGGTGGCCGGTATTGCCGCCTTCGTAATCTGCATCCGCATTGGTGCCGAGTTCGGAGGAATCGACCTGGAAGCCGACTTTATACGTCGATGTCGAGTACTTGACGTCGTCAAAAAGGAAGAATTCCGGTTCGGGACCAAAGCCGACAAAATCACCGACGCCGGATGTGGTTACGAAAGCTTCGGCTTTCTTAGCAATCGAGCGGGGATCGCGGTTATACGGCTGATAGGTTGCGGGCTCGAGGATGTCGCAGTTCACACACAGGGTTGGGGCCGAGAAGAACGGATCGACATATGCCGAATCGTTGTCAGGCATAAGGACCATGTCGCTCTCGTTGATGGCCTTCCAGCCCGCGATCGAGGAGCCGTCAAACATGACGCCTTCTTCGAACATATCCGCATCGACAACCGATGCGTCCATGGTCACGTGCTGAAGCTTGCCGCGCAGGTCTGTGAAGCGAAGGTCAACATATTTGATGCCTTCGTCTTTAATCCGCTGCATAAGATCGTTTGCTGAGCTCATAATAGATCCCCAGATATTGGTGATTGATGTTTATGCCCGCGTTAAAAGTCCGGGAGGAGTTTTTCGCGTGCCTGACTTGGTCTCACGAAACTGACTGAACACGCGTTCAGAGAGCTTCGTCTCCGCTTTCGCCCGTGCGGATTCGAATGGCCTGTTCGACCGTCGAAACAAAAATTTTGCCATCGCCAATACGACCGGTCTGCGCCGCATTGCGGATCGCTTCGATCGCCTTGTCGGCAAGTTGGTCTGGTACAACGACTTCGACTTTAACCTTGGGCAGGAAATCGACGACGTATTCAGCGCCTCTATAGAGTTCTGTATGACCCTTCTGACGCCCGAATCCCTTGGCCTCCGTCACTGTGATGCCTTGCAACCCAACTTCTTGAAGCGCCTCTTTGACTTCATCGAGCTTGAAGGGTTTGACGATGGCCTCGATCTTTTTCATGTCCACGTCTCCTAGTGTTCGGGACCGGTTGGCCCATTGAATGCATGGGGTGTGCCAATCGTGATTATCTTGATTTCATTGCAGCAAAAACAATGACTTGCAGCCATAGGCGTAAGAAGAAGGTTAGTTTTGTCGTGATCGTGATGGTCAAATAATAGCCATTACGCCTGTTTTATGTGCACTTTCTAAGGTCGCTGTTTGCTTCTTTCAAAAGCATCATGAAGCAGGTTGAAGCGTCGCGCAAACGAGGGCAGCACCTTCCAAATCCAATGAGGCTTTGACTGTCGTGTGAAGTTGGGCTAGGACGCGTGCCAGCTCGGCGCCCAGCGTGCGAGATACGCGGGTGTGGCGGAACTGGTAGACGCACTGGATTTAGGTTCCAGCGCCGCAAGGCGTGGAGGTTCGACTCCTCTCACCCGCACCAAATTCTACGCTGGCGAACAAACGATTTACGAAAATACGGGATCGATACGCAAAATGAACGTGACTGAAACTCTGAACGAAGGGCTGCGCCGCAAGCTCGATGTGACCATTCCGGCGACGGTGCTCGCATCGAAGCTCGACGAAAAGCTCGACGAGGTTCGGGGCAAGGTGCAGCTCAAGGGCTTCCGCCCCGGCAAGGTGCCGACCGCGCATCTGAAAAAGGTCTATGGCCGTTCGCTGATGAGCGAAGTGCTTCAGGACTCGATCAATGATACCGTTTCCAAGACGCTCGAAGAGCGCTCGGAAAAGGCGGCGACTCAGCCTGAGATCGATCTCAGCGAAGACCAGGCGCTCATTAATCGTGTGCTCGACGGCGAAGGTGATCTCGAATTCTCCGTAACCTATGAAGTGCTGCCTCCGGTCGCGCTTATGGACTTCAAGACCATTAAGCTCGAAAAGCCGGTGGTCGAGGTGACTGACAAGGAAGTCGACGAAGAGGTCGAAAAGTTCTTCAAACAAAACCGGCAGTATGAAGACAAGGGCGATGACGGCGTCGTTGCCGACGGTGATAAAGTCGGCCTTTCGTTCGTCGGCAAGATCGATGGCGAGCCTTTCGAAGGCGGTTCAGCTGATCACACCCACCTCGTGGTAGGGTCGGGTCAGTTCATTCCCGGCTTTGAAGAGGGTTTGGTGGGCGTCAAGAAGGGCGGCACTAAGACCATCAAGGTTACCTTCCCCAAGGATTACCAGAACGAAGAACTCGCTGGTAAGAAGGCCGAGTTCGAAGTCAACGTGCTTCACGTCGATGGTCCCAAGGCCGACGTGGAACTCAATGACGAATTTGCAAAGACGCTCGGCCTGGAAGATCTTGCTGCGCTGAAGTCGGCGATCCGCGAACAGATCGAAGGCCAGAACAAGAATTTGTCGCAGCAGCGCCTCAAGCGTCTGGTTCTCGATGCGCTGGACGAGGGCCACAAGTTCGACGTGCCCGCCAAGCTTGTCGATTCAGAGTTTGGTGCCATCTGGAACCGCGTCAAGCACGAGGTCGAGCACCACGGAAAGACCTTCGAATCCGAAGGTACAACCGAGGAAAAGGCGCAGGAAGATTACAAGAAGATTGCCGAACGTCGCGTTCGTCTCGGGTTGGTCGTTGCCGAGGTCGGCAATGTTAACGAGATCACCGTGTCCGACGAAGAGCACCAGCAGGCGTTGATTGCCGAAGTGCGGCGCTTCCCGGGCCAGGAGCAGCAGGTTTACGACTACTATCGCAAGAACCCTAACGCGCTTGCCGGTCTGCGTGCACCGATCTTCGAAAACAAGGTCATCGACTTTGTTGTCGAGCTTGCTGATGTCAAGGACAAGAAGATCAGCCGCGAAGAGCTGGTCAAGCTTGTCCGTGAAGGTGAAGACGGCTTCGATATCGACAGCGATCACGATCACTAATCTGTCGTTTCTGAGTCTTCGGTGACTGGCCGCAGATATGGCCACGTTATCGACACAGAACTCACTATTTGAATGGGGCTCCGCACATTTTGCGGGGCCCTATTTATTTGTAGCTGCAGACTGTGTCGGGGGACGGTGCTGCGGATAGTGACCGGAGTTGAAGGTGCAAGAACTACTAAGCCCGAAACAGATGGCAGCTGCGGATCGACTGGCCATTGAGAGTGGCGTCAATTCGCTGAGTTTGATGGAAAATGCCGGTCAGGCGGTTGCCTACGAGGTGAGCCAGCGATTTTCGTTACAGCCCGTTCTGGTCCTATGTGGACCTGGCAACAATGGTGGCGATGGTTTCGTTGTTGCGCGGCTGCTTTCAGAGCGGGGGTGGCCGGTGCGTGTGGGATTGACCTGTTCCAAGAGCGACCTGGACGGCGATGCTGCAATTATGGCTCGCATGTGGGGCGGGGCTTTGGAAACTGCTGTGCCGGCGATGTGCAGCGATTTTGGGGTCATCATCGACGCCTTGCTGGGGGCGGGGCTGTCGCGCGATGTTGAGGGCGAGATTGCCGACCTCGTCACAGCAATCAACGACAGTGACGCACACATCGTATCTATCGATATGCCCAGCGGGGTGGATGGCGCCACAGGCACCGTGTGCGGCGTGGCAGTGAAAGCAAACCTCACCGTCACATTCTTCCGTCATAAGCCGGGTCATCTGCTCTTTCCGGGGGCCGGGTTGTGCGGTGAGGTGTTGCTGGCCGATATTGGTATCCCTGACGCAGTGCTTTCCGAACTCGATGTTGATCTCTACGAGAACGATCCAAAGCTTTGGACGCTGCCGCAACGTAGCGATGTTGGGCATAAGTTCGATGCCGGTCATTGTGTCGTTGTTTCTGGCGATGAATTGTACACCGGTGCCGCCCGCCTAAGCGCCTTTGGCGCGGCCCGGAGTGGCGCCGGGCTGGTAACGATAACAGGCAATCGTGATGCGCTGATCGTACATGCCGCCCATGTAACGGCGATCATGCTCGCTGAGATTTCCAGCGCTTCGGGGCTGGCGGCTTTGCTCGACGATGAGCGAAAGAAAGCATTGGTCATCGGCCCAGGTGCCGGCATAGGGGAGGAGACACGTGAAAAGGTTCTCGTGGCTCTCGAAAGTTCTGCTCGATTGGTTCTCGACGCTGACGTCATAACGAGCTTTGCCCATCAGCCGGATGTACTATTTGCGTCGATAGGCAAGCGTGAAGCGGCATCAGTGGTCCTAACGCCCCACGCTGGAGAATTTAATCGGATGTTCGGGGATATCGAAGGGGTGAAAACTGAAAGGGCGAGAGCTGCTGCAGTTAGGTCGGGCGCTATCGTTCTGTTGAAGGGGTCCGATACGGTGATTGCCCATCCATCGGGACGAGCTGTCATCAATCGGACAGGAACAGCCCGGCTGGCGACAGCGGGGTCAGGGGACGTGCTGGCCGGGGTTATCGGCGGGCTGATGGCACAAGGAATGGGAGCTTTTGAAGCTTCATGCGCCGGCGCTTATATTCATGGTCGCGCCGGTGTGGCGTTCGGCAAGCCTGGTATGCTCGCCGACGACCTGCCGCGCCAGATCCCCTCAGTGCTTGCTGATCTGGCTATGGATCGACTTTAGTGCGCGTCGCTGTAGACTTACACGTCCAGGTTGAAACGTGTGAGGCCAGCTTCTGGGTTGACCGGTGACCTACCAACTAACGTTCAGCCGCTCCAAGCCGTGAAAATGGTATACATCCGCGTACCGCGGCGGTTCGGTGAGATGCAATTTCGGCAGGCGTTCAAACAGAATTGCCATGGCAATTTGCATTTCGAGCCGGGCGAGGGGCGCGCCTATGCAAAAATGTATGCCGGCACCAAAGCTTACATTGGCTCCATCTGAGCGTAGAGGATCGAAAGTGTTTGGGTTGGTGAACCGGCTGGGATCGCGGTTGGCTGCGCCGAGCATGAGGCCGACGACGTCGCCTTTTCTCAATGAGATGCCATCGTACTCGATATCTTCGAGCGCATAGCGGGTGAACATGTGCAACGGTGCGTCAAAGCGCAGTGCCTCCTCGATGGTCGCTGCCGTCGCGGTCTCATCGGCAAATAGCATCCTTGGGTCATAGCCGCTTTCGAGGATTGCCTTGATTGCGTTGCCAGTGGTGTGAACTGTCGCTTCGTGCCCGGCATTGAGAAGCAGTATGGCTGTCGAGATAATCTCGTCTTCACTCAGGCGTTCTCCTGCCTGTTCGGCAGAGATCATATGACTTAGAAGGTCCTCCCGCGGCTGCTTGCGGCGCTCAGCTATCATCGATCGAAGATAGGTGGTGAAATCGGCAGCCGCGCGATTGGCGTCGCGTTGAACTTCACGGCCAACCCCGAACATGTACATCCGCACCATGCGGTTGGACCAATCGATCAATTGAGGGGCCATTTCGGCTGGTAAGCCAATCATCTCAGCAATAACGATGGCCGGAATTGGTGCTGCGAAGTCTTTGATGAGTTCAGCGCTGCCGTGCGTTTCAAATCCATCAATCATTGCGTTTGCAATGTCGGCGATACGGGGTCGTAGCAACTCGACCTGTCGGGAAACAAACGCCCGATGTACGAGGGTGCGCAGTCGCGTGTGGCTCGGGGGCTCAAGATTGAGAAGAGAGTATTTTTCGGTCAGGTCGAAATCAGCAGTATGCGGTTGAGGGGGCGGCAATCCGATTTCCTGACGAGTCGCAACGTGAAGTATGTCGCGTCCGAATCGCCGGTCGCGCAGAAGTGCGCTGACAGACTTGAAGTCGGAAAAGCACCAGTGCCCATACTCTTCCCAGAAAAATGCCGGCCGAACAGCGTGACGTTCAGCGTAGAAACGATAGGGGTCTTGATAAAAATCAGGATCTGATGGTTGCATACTTGCTCGGCAGCCATCGGGGACGTCGGTGATCGGTCTGACCTGAACTATGGCTGCCATTGCCTTGCTGTCCCCTTGTTGGCTTTCGGTTCCGCGAGCCTATGCCGACAAATTCCGTGTGCCTACGGTCTAGCCTTGCCCATGCCCAAAAATTCTTTAGGGATGGGCCAAGCAACGCAGAATTCCCACCAGGGGATTCAGTTGTTATGAGTTTTCATGCCTCAGCGCTCTCGCCAAGCCAGAATTCGCCGGCGTTGGCCCGTTGTTCAGAACCATCTCGGAGACCACATATCGTGAGTGAGATCACAGTTTCGCAGGCGACTGACGCCATTTATACCTCGCTTGAAAATGATAATGAGGATCTCGATCTTCACATCGCTGCCTTGAAAGCGGCAATGGCTCGCGAAGGCATCAAGGAAGCGGTCTTTGAGACGTCCAAGCTGGCTCAACCCAATCGGCAGGGCCGTAAACTGATGCAGGCATATTTCCGCAAGAAGGGCGTTGCGACCAGCTTCAAGTGACAATTGGCGTAGGCGGTGACCCGTTAAGCATGCGCCACAATAGGGCCACGCTTGGGCTTGCTATTGAAGTTCAACGCGGCCAAGCCTATGTGAGATTTAACCGTCCTTTAAGCAGCAATCGCTTGCTATCTGGCCGACAAGCCGAATCCTTTTCCCCGGGGGAGTTACCCAATTATGCGAGATCCCGTCGATCTATACATGAACACACTCGTGCCGATGGTGGTCGAGCAGTCCAATCGCGGCGAACGCGCCTTCGATATCTATTCACGCCTTCTGCGTGAACGCATCATTTTCGTCACCGGCGTCGTAGAGGACAACATGGCCTCGGTGATCGTCGCGCAGCTGCTTTTCCTGGAATCGGAAAATCCGAAAAAGGAAATCGCCATGTACATCAATTCGCCTGGCGGTGTGGTTACGGCGGGGCTGTCCATTTACGATACCATGCAGTTTATTCGCCCCAAGGTGCAGACCCTGTGCATGGGGCAGGCCGCCTCCATGGGGTCGCTGCTGCTGACGGCAGGCGAAAAGGACATGCGCGGCGCGTTGCCGAATGCCCGTGTGATGGTTCACCAGCCGTCCGGCGGTTACCAGGGACAGGTTACCGACATCATGATTCATGCTCGTGAAGCTGAGAATCTGAAACGTCGCCTGAATGAAATCTATGTGAAGCATTCGGGGCTGGAATATCAGCAGGTAGAAGACCTGCTCGAACGCGACAAGTTCCTTTCGCCCCAAGAGGCCAAGGAACTCGGCCTTATCGACCACGTTCATGAGAAGCGTGAAGTACCCGAAGGCGGGGCATAACCCCGTCTATTTATCAATTGCAACGGGCGCTGGAGAAAGCGCCCGTGCCGATTGCGCCCCGGCGGAACGATCTTTATGGTCAAGGTGAGAAATTGTTCACGCGTCGTCGGGTAGCTTTATGAATCGGCGAAACTGAACCAAGCGTTTGCAACGCTGCTGGAGTTGCTAGATGTCCAAGGAAAATTCGAGCGGAGAATCCTCCAAGAACACGCTGTACTGCTCGTTCTGCGGGAAATCCCAACACGAAGTCCGCAAGCTTATCGCCGGACCCACCGTATTCATCTGTGATGAATGCGTTGAGTTGTGCATGGACATCATCCGCGAGGAATCAAAAACCTCGATGGTCAAGTCCGCTGATGGCGTGCCGAGTCCGGCCGACATCTGCAAAGTGCTCGACGACTACGTTATCGGTCAGCGGCGCGCCAAACGCGTGCTCTCGGTGGCCGTGCACAATCACTACAAGCGCCTGCACCACGCGACCAAGAATCAGGATGTGGAGCTGTCCAAGTCCAACATTTTGCTGATCGGTCCGACCGGTTGCGGCAAGACATTGCTGGCCCAGACGTTGGCGCGCATTCTCGATGTGCCCTTTACAATGGCCGACGCCACCACGTTGACCGAAGCCGGTTATGTTGGTGAGGATGTCGAAAATATCATTCTCAAGCTCTTGCAGTCTGCCGACTATAATGTCGACAAGGCACAGCGCGGGATTGTCTATATCGACGAGGTCGACAAGATTTCACGCAAATCCGACAACCCGTCGATCACCCGGGACGTTTCGGGCGAGGGTGTGCAGCAGGCTTTGCTCAAGATCATGGAAGGCACTGTGGCTTCGGTTCCGCCACAGGGTGGTCGCAAGCACCCCCAGCAGGAGTTCCTGCAGGTGGATACCACCAATATCCTGTTTATTTGCGGCGGTGCGTTTGCCGGTCTTGAAAAAGTCATCGCAGCGCGGGGCGAAGGATCATCTATCGGCTTTACTGCCTCGGTCAAGGATCCGCAGGATCGTCGCGTAGGTGACGTTCTTGCAGAGGTCGAGCCTGAAGACATGGTTCGTTTCGGGCTGATTCCGGAATTCATCGGCCGGCTGCCCGTCATCGCTACGCTTGAAGATCTGGACGAGGACGCTCTGGTTCAGATCCTTGCCGAGCCTAAGAATGCTTTGGTTCGCCAGTATCAGCGCCTGTTCGAGATGGAAGATGTCCAGCTCAATTTCCACGAGGATGCGCTCAAGGCGGTTGCCCGCCAAGCGATTGCCCGTAAAACCGGTGCTCGTGGTCTGCGTTCAATTCTTGAGGGCATTCTGCTTGATACCATGTACGATTTGCCTTCCCTGGAAGGTGTCGAAGAGGTGGTCATCAGCCAGGAGGTCGTTGAAAACAAGGACGTCCGGCCACTGTACATTTACGCAGAACGCGCCAAGGAAGACATGAAGTCGGGCGCCTGACGTACGGTTGATCCGCATTTTTCAGATAGGGCCCGGATTTGACGATCCGGGCCTTTTCGCATTTTGAATATCCCAAAACCGATCAGAAAATTGCCGGCCGTTGGCGTTTACGGCGAGGCCGATGGATTGCTAAGGTCCAGTTCGGCCTGATCGCCAACGTAGATAAGGGACGCAACGTATGAAAATTTCCAGCTTTTTGCTGCCACTTTCGATGGCATTCGGTCTTTTGGGTGTCGGTAGCGCATTC
The DNA here is from genome assembly GCF_048264985.1 of Pelagibacterium sp. GTDB lineage: Bacteria > Pseudomonadota > Alphaproteobacteria > Rhizobiales > Devosiaceae > Pelagibacterium. The sequence continues at coordinate 1,716,204 of NZ_JBLXCL010000001.1, read as the reverse complement.
GCGCAGCCTCAGACCAAGCTGGTCCAGGATTTGCCTAAGGGCCTTATTCAGGCAATCTGGTGCAGTTCCTTGTTTTTCGAGGAGTCCTACTACTACGAGGAAACCAGTGAAGACGCCGAATATTACAGCGACCTTGCCTTCGATCTAGGCGATGATATCGACGATTTGCTGCGTGGGCGGTATGATCTTCCGCAGGCGGAAATAGATGAAATCTGGGCTGTTTTCGATGGCGGCGCTTTTGATCTGACCAACGAAGATGATGATGGCTTCCTCGCACAACTTGAAATGTGCGAAGCCAATTATGACGACCTGATCTAGTTTTCTGGCAAAGGGCGATCGGCGTATTCGCCGTTTAGTGGTCGACATGCAGAGTTTGCATGGCGGCCATTTTGATATGCGCACGGGAAATTGTGCCGTCGCGCTTGTAGAGCCGCGCTATTGCCCTATCTTAGTGAACGAAGAGTCGCTTCGGTTAGCCAATCCCTAACGGGTGAGGCGCACACTGGAGTGCAACACGCTATAAGTCGCCGGAATCTATCCCTCCCAATCCGGCGACGACGAAAGGATAGTCCATGTCCGACACCGAAGCCTCGGCAGTCCAGTTCGACCGCGAAAAGGTGTACCCCGTCCTTCCGCTGCGCGATATCGTCGTGTTTCCGTCGATGATCGTTCCGCTGTTTGTTGGACGTGAAAAGTCAGTGCGCGCCCTTGAAGAGGTGATGCGCGAAGATAAGCACATTCTTGTGGTTACCCAGAAAAATGCCCAGGAAGACGACCCTGAGCCCGATGGCATATATGAAATCGGGACGATTGCGTCTGTGCTGCAGTTGCTGAAGCTGCCCGATGGCACTGTCAAAGTGCTTGTCGAAGGGCTGCATCGCGCGAAAATCGAGAACTATGTGCAGACCGAAAATTATTTCGAGGCACAGGCCGAAGCGCTCCCCGTCGAGGGGCATGATGCCGTTGAAGCCGAGGCGCTTGGACGCTCCGCTGTTACCGAGTTCGAAAATTACGTCAAGCTCAACAAGAAAATCTCCTCAGAAGTGGTCGCTGCGGTCACCCAGATTGAAGAGCATTCCAAGCTTGCCGATACGATTGCCAGTCATCTGGCGGTCAAGATCCAAGACAAGCAGGACATTTTGTCGACTCCGTCGGTCACTGAACGCCTGGAACGCGTTCTGGGCCTGATGGAAGGCGAGATCGGTGTCTTGCAGGTGGAGCGCCGGATTCGCAGTCGGGTCAAGCGTCAGATGGAAAAGACCCAACGCGAATATTATCTCAATGAGCAGATGAAGGCGATCCAACGCGAGCTGGGCGATGGGGAAGACGGAACCAATGAGCTTCAGGAGCTCGAGGAACGTATCGCCAAGACGAAGCTTTCCAAGGAAGCGCGCCAAAAAGCCGACGCCGAGATGAAAAAGCTCAAACAGATGAGCCCGATGTCGGCCGAAGCCACTGTCGTGCGCAATTATCTCGACTGGATGCTGAACCTTCCCTGGGGGAAGAAGTCCAAGGTCAAGCGCGACCTCAAATACGCTGAGGACGTCCTTGAGAGCGATCACTACGGCCTTGAGAAGGTCAAGGAGCGTATAATCGAGTATCTTGCGGTCCAAAGCCGGACGGGCAAGCTCAAGGGCCCAATTCTGTGCTTGGTCGGCCCTCCAGGGGTCGGGAAGACATCACTTGCTCGCTCCATCGCCAAGGCGACCGGACGTGAATATGTGCGCATGAGCCTGGGTGGCGTTCGCGACGAAGCTGAAATCCGCGGTCACCGTCGGACGTATATCGGGTCCATGCCAGGCAAGATCGTGCAGTCACTCAAGAAGGCTGGAAAGGCAAATCCGCTGTTCCTGCTCGACGAGATCGACAAAATGGGGCAGGACTTCAGGGGCGATCCATCTTCGGCGCTGCTTGAAGTGCTCGATCCTGAGCAGAATTCAACCTTTAACGACCATTACCTCGAAGTCGATTTCGATCTCTCCGATGTGATGTTCGTTACCACGGCGAACACTCTCAATATTCCTGGGCCGCTGCTCGACCGCATGGAAATAATCCGTCTTTCGGGCTACACCGATGAGGAAAAGTGGGAGATTTCCCGCCGGCATCTCATGCCGGAAACCCTCAAGGAACACGGACTCAAAGCCAATGAGTTTGAACTGCCTGACGAGAGTCTGCAGCTTCTGACACGTCGGTACACGCGCGAGGCGGGCGTTCGTAGTCTCAAGCGGGAAATTGCCAACTTGATGCGCAAGTCCGTCAAGGACATTCTGTTGACCGGCAAGAAAAAGATCGTGGTCACACCTGAGGTTGTCGAAGAGTATCTCGGCGCGCCGCGGTTCCGCTATGGCGAGATCGATGCCGAACCGCAAGTTGGTGTTGTTACCGGACTGGCTTGGACCTCGGTCGGCGGCGAATTGCTGACCATCGAGGGCATTATGAGCCCCGGTAAAGGCAAGATGACCGTGACGGGCAACCTAAAGGACGTGATGAAGGAGTCGATTTCGGCAGCAGCGACCTATGTTCGTGCCCGGGCTCTAGAATATGGCATCAAGCCGCCCTTGTTCGACAAGCGCGATATCCACGTGCATGTGCCAGAAGGCGCCACGCCCAAGGATGGTCCATCGGCTGGCATCGGTATGGCAACCGCCATCGTGTCGGTGATGACGGGCATCCCCGTGCGTCACGATGTGGCGATGACCGGCGAAATAACGCTGCGAGGCAGGGTCCTGCCGATTGGTGGGCTGAAAGAGAAGATGTTGGCAGCTCTTCGCGGCGGCATCACCAAAGTGCTGATTCCTGAAGAGAATGTACGCGACCTCAAAGAAATTCCTGACAACGTCAAGGAAGGTCTGGAGATTGTGCCCGTTAGCCGGATGGGTGAAGTGCTGGAGCATGCATTGGTCGAGATGCCACAGGCTATCGAGTGGACGTTCGAAGATGACGCCAAACCAGTGCCCGCCGCCGATGGTGAAGATGCTGGCACAGCGTTGCCGCATTAGCTCAAAGTGACTGTGTAGATCTGAGCGGCGCCCAAGTGGGCGCCGCTTTCGTTTTACCCGAACAATTTTAGGTTTAGCGAAGAGGCTGGTTGTTGATTCGTCTGGAAACGACCCCGATCCGGACAAGGTCTCCCTTTTGTCGCATGCGCCGCTAACATTTGCGCGAGGCACTTGCCACATTGCTGACAAGGTCCGGAATTTTTCCCCAGTTTGCGGCTGAAAACGCCGAGAATCCCGGAGTTTTCCTTGCTTTTGCCCCGGAATCGTAAAAGGGTGATGCCGCTTCCGCTCGTCCCGTAGGATGGGCACATCATTGTGAGGAAACGCTATGAACAAGAACGATCTGAGCGCGGCTGTCGCCGAAAAGGCTGATCTCACCAAGGCCCAGGCGGCGGCAGCAGTTGATGCTGTATTCGAAGCCATCACCGCCGCTCTGAAGGGCGGAGACGAAGTTCGCCTCGTCGGTTTCGGCACTTTCGCTGCCACCCAGCGTAAGGCCACCAAGGGCCGCAACCCGGCTACTGGCGCGGAAATCGATATTCCGGCTTCGACTCAGCCCAAGTTCAAGGCCGGCAAGGGCCTCAAGGACGCGCTGAACTAAGCCATTTTGGCTTCAGTATGGTTTGGCCCCGGACATCCGTCCGGGGTCTTTCCGTTTATAGGGCCCGATAGTCAGATCGGGCTATTGACGACGCGTAGGTTTACGCCTAATCAAACGCGGCGTTTAACGCTACCGGACCAAACAGGCCCGGTACTTTCCGCCAAGGCGGCAAGGGCGATTAGCTCAGTTGGTAGAGCGCCTCGTTTACACCGAGGATGTCGGCAGTTCGAGCCTGTCATCGCCCACCATCGCTTTAAAAGGCGACGGCCCTTCAATTCTGTTCTACCTCGATCCGCCGTACTGGGACTGCGAGAGCGATTACGGCCCAAACATGTTCGGGCGGGAACAGTTCGAAAACATGGCTAATCTGCTGCAGTCAATCGCTGGTAATGCGATTGTCTCGCTCAACGACACGCCAGGCGTGCGGGAAACCTTCGGAGCTTTCCGGATGGAGAAGGTCGATCTGACCTATTCGATTGGGCAGGGAACGGGCGGAACGAAGGCGGTCGGGGAGATGCTGATCTACACCTTTCCCGAGACAAACCTGCCTTTGTTTGGGTGAAGCTGGTGGGCAATTTGTCGGTGTAAATGAAAGCCGGGACCCGAAGGTCCTGGCTTAACTGGTCGGAGTAGGGTGATTCGAACACCGTCCTCGTCGGCACAAGCCTATGAAGTCGAGAGACTCGCAAAAGCGAATGGCAGCTACGGGGTGGGAAGCGGACTGGCAGCTTTCAGACGCTTTAGCATCCAAGCTGCCAGTCCTAGAGCATTATTACGTCTTCACTGCGGCATTACCGCCATCGGCCCAAAGCGCTGACCCCGTAACAAAGCTTGACATATCGCTCGCAAGGAAAAGCGCGGCCTGGGCGATTTCTTCGGGTTGAGCGATCCGCTTCATGGCGTGAAGGCCCGCAGCCCACTCACGCTGAGCCGCATCGCCAGCCATGTCGGTCGCCGTTCCGCCAGGCAATAGGGCATTGGCGCGAATACCTTGAGCGGCATAGTCTGCGGTAATGCCACGGACAAGACCCATCAGGCCGGCCTTGGCTACCCCATAGGGCGCCATGCCCGGCAGCCCCACGCTGTTACCTACGAAGCTGCCAGTGAAAACGAGCGTTCCGCCGCCGACCTCCAACATGGCTGGAATCTGCGCCTTCGCGCCCAAGAACGCTGCGGTCAGGTTCACCGCCATCACCTCGGCCCACTCTTCAGGCTCGATCTCGACCAGCGGCTTTGTGGCTCCGACAAGCCCCGCATTGTTGAAGGCGATATGTAATCCGCCAAACGCAGCATACGCACTGGTTACTGCGTCCAGATGGGTGCGCGCGTCGCTGACGTCGCCTGCGACAGCAAGCGCCCGGCCGCCACTTGCCCGGATTTCATCGACTACCGAGTTTAGAGAATCTTCTCGTCGCGCGACGAGCACCACCGCCGCGCCATGTGCGGAAAACAGCATCGCCGCTGCCTTCCCAATGCCTGAGCTTGCGCCCGTTATAATTGCCACTTTTCCGTCAAGTAGTGTCATTGTCAGCTCCATTTGTGGAGCAGTGCAACTATGGCCTTCTGCAGACGCGTGCCACCCGATTTTTACCACGAGAGCTCAGGAGCACGCCAAGGATAATTTAGCGCATGTGACCGCTTTCGGGCCTTCCATTGGTCTTCCGGAATGTCTGCAATTGCGCCGAAACCTGACGTGCGCCTTCGCCATCCCTAAGATGACCGATGCGGGAAGGGCGGTAAAATTCGCAAGTGAAATCAATGGCCGGCTAACTGACGGTGCGGGGTATCTATTTCATTGAAAGCCCGCAGCAAAAGCAGAATGTCATCGCCCACCATTCTTCTCATTTCAATCAAGACGCGGTTTGTTGCCACGCAGCGCCTTTATGGCGCCGCGGCGAGTCTTTGTGTCCATCCGTCGCCGCTTCGACGCCAGTGTGGGCTTTGTGGGCCGGCGTTTGCGCTGCACGTGGGTCGCTGTGCGGATCAGCTCGGACAGGCGCGTGAGAGCATCCTCGCGGTTCAGGGGCTGTGTCCTGTGGCGGTCGGCTGTCAGGATGATGATTCCATCCTTTGTCGCCCTCGATCCTGCCAGGGCGATGAGGCGGGTGCGGGTGCCTTCGGAGAGGGAAGGCGAAGCGGCCGCGTCAAAGCGCAACTGGACTGCTGTTGCGACCTTATTGACGTTCTGACCGCCGGGGCCCGAACTGCGGACGAAATTGAGTTCCACCTCCGATAGCGGAATGGACAAGGTAGAGGTGATTTGGATTCGGTCCGTCATAAATTCTCTCTTTCGCCGATTTCCACATGCGATTTTATCAGCACAGCGGCCCGGCTTACAGATAGCGGCTTTAGGAAAAGCACGCTTAAAAATCAAGGTTTTGCGGGCTTTTTGACGTTGCAGTGGCCGGGAAGGACTGACCTTTTTTGCGAAGTTCGAAAATTCTTCACAAAAGGGGGTAGCAAGTCGCTTGACTTGGTCAGGGGACCCCGTTAAACGAAGCCCACCTTGCCGGGGAAGAAGCGCTCCGGACACGCAAGGGGGTGTAGCTCAGTTGGTTAGAGCGCCGGCCTGTCACGCCGGAGGTCGCGGGTTCGAGTCCCGTCACTCCCGCCACTTCCCAAAAACATTGCTGTACATTAGGCGGCCGTTGCCGCCAGATTGTGCGGACTTGTGCATTCGGTGACGCCAAGTGTCCATGGAATTGCCTTTTCATGGCCGCTCTGTGGCCCCAATTCACGATCATGTTACCGGTGGCCTGAATCGCCAGCGAGCCCCCAAATTTGTAGGCGGTTCGGCCATGGGCATCCGTTCGGTTTTATCCGAGCGGATGCTCCAGTTTCCCGGTACTGTGTTGTCCTGCAAATCAGCTTGAAAAATCCTCAAGCGAGCCATCTTCGTAGACGAGGGCACGGACGCAGGCGATTCCAACGACATCGTCGGGATGCAGGTTTTCCAACCGTTCCAGAATTGTGCCGGCAACCACCTTGTTAAGCAGATAGTTTTGCTCGGGACCGATTCCATCGGCCCGTTCCAGCGCGAATTCACCGATTCTTTCGCCTAGGACGTCCTGAAAGCGCACTGTTGCGTCGATCAGGCGGATGCCAACTGTCCCCGCGTGATGAAGTGAAATGTTGATGGTCTTTTCGGCATCGGTCTCGCCGTCCAGAAGTTCCCAGCCTTCGAGCGTCAGGATGTCGCCCGACTGGCCGTTGAGGCATTCTATAGCCTGTGCGCTGGTGGCACCGAAAAGAGAAAGTGACAGAGCTAAAATAATCTGGCGCATTATGGGTCTCCTCAAATCGAGAGAGGAATGCGGTCAGGGGGCTCCCGGTTTCATAAGGAAGAGCCCGCAGGCATCACAAAGTTGCCATTGGGGCACACCAGAGCCCGGCAACAGCACCTTGAGCGCCAGCCGGGCCGCTGTCCATTTGAAGAGCGCCACTCTAGCTACACGAAGCGCGCAGCAAGGTGTTTGATGCGTCGACTTCGAGATTGAGGCGGTCTGGCCGATAATCCTGAGTGACAGGCATGCCGGGTCTGATAACGCGGACCGTGCCGGCGGAGTTGATCGGCTGACCGCCGATACGAACGTCCTGCGCAGTGCTGCCGATAACCTGCTGTCCGATCTTTCCCGAGAGCGATTGCGCGCCGCAATCGATTGGAGGCGGCATGGAAGTCGATGGCGGCGTTGTGGTGCTCGAACATGCCGCCAGCAAAAGTGACGACGCAAGCGCGAGGCCGCCAACGAAAGGTCTCGAAGTGGGTGTCGGCATGATGGCTCCTTGGTAGTTGCTGATTCTGCCCCTGGCGGGTGTAAGCGCAAAACGAAAAAGGCCGGGAAACGATCCCGGCCTTTTTCAATCAATGCAAAAGGGTGGCGACCGCTAGTCGCGGGTGCCAAATTTGCGCAGTCCAGCCTTTAGCCAGCGGCTAAAGTGACTGAAGGTCTCGCGGGTATCCCCGCGCAGATCCTGATACACTCCCGACGCCATCAACCCGAAGTCGCGCAGATTTTCGACCCATTCGGGTTCTGTTGCAGTCAGTGCGGCTTCGGCGCGGCGAGCGCGTAGACGATAAAACAGCGAATTTTCATTATGGGCCATTAGCAAACCCTCGTGAACGTTAGGCTCTCGATGCCAATATAAGTGTGGCGAATGCAAGGACAATGTCCAATCGAAAGACAATGTTCCACTTCGAAGGCCGAGTGTTGCCCATCCGCGTCAACCGGCTTATGGGTTGAAATCGACGAATATGTTGCCGGAGCGCTGTGCGCAACCGGGTTCAGGAAGGGAGAGTTTATGCGCCAAGTCATTCGCATTACAGCGCTTTTTGCGTTTGCATTTCTAGCGGCCATGCCGGCTGTGGCGCAACGAAGCGATATTGTGGTCGGCCTTGTCCTTGAACCGCCGCATATGGACCCAACTTCGAATGCTGCGGCGGCTATAGACGAGGTCGTTTACGCAAACCTGTTCGAGGGATTGACCCGATTCGGTTCCGATGGCGCTATAGAACCTGCGCTTGCAGCGAGTTGGGACGTTTCCGATGACGGGCTGGTTTATACCTTCCATCTTTCTGAAGGCGTGCGGTTCCACGATGGTTCAGAATTTTCCGCTGATGATGTGGTCTTTTCGCTCGATCGGGCCCGCGGCGATAACTCGGTCAACGCCCAGAAGTTTCTGTTTGCCGATATCGCAACTGTAGAGGCAGCCGACGATGCAACCGTTGTGGTGACGCTGGGGCAGCCGAACGGAAATTTTCCGTTCAATATGGCTTGGGGCGACGCGGTGATCGTGGCGCCTGAAAGTGCCGACACCAATGTGACAGAACCTGTTGGCACCGGGCCCTTCCGGTTTGAGGACTGGCGGCAGGGCGACAGCGTCGTACTCGTGCGCAATGATGACTATTGGGGCGAACCCGCGCAACTCGAGCGGGCAACCTTTCGTTTCATTTCCGACCCGACTGCCGCATTTGCCGCGATGATGGCCGAAGATGTAGACACCTTCCCGGTTTTTCCCGCGCCCGAGACCCTTGCGCAACTCGATGCCGATCCGCGCTTTGAGGTGGTGGTCGGGACCACGGAGGGGGAAACGATCCTCGCGATGAACAATGGGCGGGAACCCCTCAATGATGTGCGCATACGCGAGGCGATTGCGCATGCAATTGACCGGCAAGCGGTTATCGACGGTGCCATGTTTGGGTATGGAACGCCGATCGGAACACATTTTGCGCCGCACCATCCCGCCTATCTCGATCTGACATCGCTATCGCAATATGACCCTGAGCGGTCTCGGGAAATACTGGCCGAAGCTGGTGTGAGCGATGTTCAGCTCTCGCTTGCACTTCCGCCCCCGGTTTATGCACGGCGAGGCGGAGAGATTATTGCTGCGCAGTTGCGGGAGGTCGGTATCGCTACCGAGATCGTCAACGTGGAATGGGCGCAATGGCTCGAGCAGGTGTTCGGCAATGGTGATTTCGACCTGACCGTAATTTCACATACCGAGCCCATGGACATCGAGATATACGGTCGCGATGACTATTACTTTGGCTATGGCGCACCCGAATTCGTGGCGCTTTGGAACGAACTGAACAGCACAATCGATCCTGAAGCGCGCAATCAATTGCTGGGAGATCTGCAGCGCAACATTTCAGAGAACTTCGTCAACGCCTATATTTTCCAGTTGGCCAAGGCCGGTGTGCAGAATGCGGCTCTTGAAGGATTGTGGGTGAATGCGCCAACGCAGGCGACTGACCTGACCCGGGCATATTGGGCGCGATAACGATGGAGAGCGGCGCGGCCAGACCTGCTGGTGGCCGATGCTGAGCTTTGCGCTGCGCCGTGCACTGTCTCTGAGCTTCAGCCTTCTTGTGGCCAGCATAGTGATTTTCGCCGTTCTGGAGGTGCTGCCGGGGGACCCGGCGCGTTTCATGCTAGGGCTCAACGCATCTCCCGAAGCTCTGGCAGCACTCCGGACACAATTGGGGCTCGATGCTCCAGTTCTCGCGCGGTACTGGGCGTGGCTGGGCGGGATGATGACCGGCGATTTTGGGATCAGCTATACCTACCGGACCGCGGTGATCGATCTCATTGCAGCGCGACTTTGGGTTTCACTCTCATTGGCGCTCTACGCCCTTGTTCTGGCCACGCTTATTGGCGTGCCACTCGGCGTGCTTGCGGCAACCAACCGCAATACTCCGATGGACGTAGGCACGATGGGATTGACCCAGATCGGAATTGCGCTGCCCAATTTCTGGTTTGCCATGTTGTTGGTGCTGTTGTTCTCTGTGAATTTGCGGTGGTTTTCGTCGGGTGGATTTCCCGGTTGGGATGACCCGGTGGCGGCCGTGATGGCGCTGACCCTGCCATCAGTCGCGCTGGCGTTGCCGCAGGCGGCGATTCTTGCGCGGGTCATGCGCTCAAGTCTGCTCGATACGCTTGATGAGGACTATGTCCGCACGGCTCGGGCCAAGGGGCTGACGAGGGGGCAAGCGTTGTGGCGGCACGCGTTTCGCAATGCTTTGATCCCTGTTCTGACGATCATGGGACTACAGTTCTCGTTTCTTCTGGCTGGGGCGATCATCATCGAGAACGTGTTTTACCTGCCTGGACTGGGGCGGTTGGCGTTTCAAGCGATCACGGCGCGGGATTTGATCGTCGTGCGTTCGGTGGTGATGATCCTAGTCTTCGCCGTGATCGTTGTGACGTTTGTCGTCGATCTGGGCTATGCCGCTGTCGATCCGCGCCTGCGCAGGGGGCAGCAGTGAACGGGCGGGGTAGTGCGGGTCTTATAGTTGGTGCAGTACTGACGGCGTTGCTGGCCTGTCTCGCGCTGCTTTCGCTGATATGGACACCTTATGATGTGACCCGGATTTCAGTGGTAACACGCCTGTTGCCACCCAGTCCTGAACACTGGCTGGGGACTGATCATTTTGGGCGCGACATGGTGTCGATGATCCTTGTGGGCGCGCAAACCTCGATTGCAGTGGCGCTGGTGGCAGTGGGCCTGGGCATGGGCGTTGGCGTGCCATTGGGGTTGTCGGCTGCGTCACGGGCCGGCTCTGCACTTGATGAACTTATAATGCGCGGCAACGATCTGGTGTTCGCTTTCCCGGCCTTGATCATAGCTATTTTGATTACAGCCGTGTTCGGTCCTGGCGCGATCAACGCGATCATCGCCATCGGCATTTTCAACATTCCAGTTTTTGCTCGACTAACCCGCGGTGCGGCAATGAGCGTGTGGCAGCGTGAGTTCATCATGGCAGCGCGACTGGCGGGAAAGGGCAGGGCGATGATCTCGCTCGAGCACGTGCTGCCCAATATCGCCAATATGCTTATTGTTCAGGCGACCATTCAGTTTTCGCTGGCGATCCTTGCAGAGGCGGGGCTGGCTTATGTGGGCTTGGGCGCTCAGCCGCCTGTGCCCAGCTGGGGACGGATGCTGGCAGAAGCCCAGACGATGATCTCATTTGCGCCGCATGTGGCCCTGGTTCCGGGGCTGGCGATTGTTTTGTCGGTGCTGGGGCTGAATCTGTTCGGCGACGGATTGCGCGATCTGCTCGATCCGCGGTTGGGACGGGCCGTACGATGAACCTGCTCAAAATCGAAAAATTGGACCTGACCATCGGTGACACCTCGATTCTCAGCGATGTGTCGCTTGAAATTGGGGCGGGTCAGGTCGTGGGGCTAGTTGGCGAATCGGGCTCTGGTAAGTCGCTGACAGCGCTTTCGGTCATGGGGCTGCTGCCAAGCACTGCCATATTGAACGGTGTCATCGGGTTCGATGGGCGCGACTTGGTGTCTGCAAGCGAAGCCGACATGAACCGTTTGCGTGGCCAGTTCATAGGAATGATATTCCAGGAGCCGATGACGGCGCTCAACCCGCTAATGACCATTGGCGATCAAGTGGCCGAGACGGTTCGCGTTCATCAAAATCTGGAGCGCAGGGACGCCAGGGCGTTGGCAGCAAAAACGCTTGAACGGGTTGGTTTGCCCGGTGCGAAGATATCGCCTTCGCGGTATCCGCACGAACTTTCCGGCGGTCAACGCCAGCGGGTGGGCATCGCTATGGCGATTGCCTTGCGCCCGAAACTGTTGATTGCCGATGAGCCGACAACAGCGCTCGATGTGACAACGCAGGCGCAAATTTTGGAGCTGTTGGCAGGGCTTGTCCGTGAGGAGGGCATGGCCCTGCTGCTGATCACACACGACCTTGCCGTCGTGTCGCAGATGGCCGACGCAGTCGCCGTTCTGAAAGAGGGCAGGATCGTCGAATCCGGTCCTGTCGCCGCGGTTATCTCCGAACCGAAGTCAGGGTACACGCAACAGCTCGTATCCGCGAGTACCCACGTGCCGACCCGCGCAAGCCGGGCGATTGGCAAAGTTCTGTTGCAGGTTGAAGGGGCAAGCCGCGACTACAAGTTGCGGTCGGGCGTGGTTCCGAGTGCGCGCAAGGTCTTCCGGGCATTGGATAATGTCAGTCTAACGATCGCCCAAGGCGAGAGTGTTGGGCTGGTGGGAGAAAGCGGTAGCGGGAAATCGACGCTGGCGCGCGCCATTTTAGGACTGGAGCCCCTCGACGCCGGACACGTGCGATTTGCAGACCAGCAGGTGAAGCGAGCGGGGCGCGCAGCACGGCTTACACTGCGTGATATGCAGATGGTGTTCCAGGACCCTTATGGGTCGTTCGATCCACGGCATCGGGTTGGACGCTTGGTGGCCGAGCCGCTTCATCTCCTGGGCCGAGCAGCGCCACACGGGGCGGCGCGCGAGGGCCTTGTGGCCAAAGCGCTCGAATCGGTTCAGATCGATCCGGCAGCGGCGGGGCGTTACATTCACGAATTTTCCGGCGGGCAGCGTCAGCGGATCGCCATTGCGCGTGCATTGGTGATCGAGCCGGCGCTGATTATCCTCGACGAGGCGGTTTCGGCATTAGACGTTTCCATCCGGGCGCACATTCTCGATCTTCTTGCCGAAATATCGCAACGTGCGAGGATCAGTTATCTGTTCATAGCTCATGATCTGCAGGTGGTTCGGGCCATCACCGACAGGGTGCTGGTGATGGAGGGGGGGCGAATCATCGAGCAGGGGACGACTGAACAGGTGCTGGAGGATCCTCAACACGCCTATACGCGGCAATTGGTGAGTGCCGCTCCCAAACTGATGGGCAAGAGAGCAGGGTAAAGCCTTGCGTCGGTTCGCAGGCGGCGGTATTGACCGGTCATCAGGGCCGAAAGCACTTATGGAAGGCAGTTCGATGGATTTTTCGCGCGCGCGCCGGACGATGGTCGACAACCAGTTGCGAACGAGCGGGATTACCGATTGGCGTATTCTGGACGCGATGAACCGTATTCCACGTGAACGTTTCGTGCCCGATACGCATGCGGGGTTTGCCTATAGCGACGAACCGATTGCGCTTTCGCCTACCAGGACGATGGCATCGCCCGCAGATTTTGCACGGCTGGTGCAGCTCGCTGAAGTGTCCAGCCAGGATGTCGTTCTCGATGTAGCATGCGGCACCGGCTATTCGGCCGCTGTGCTGTCGTTGTTGGCCAACGCCGTTGTGGCCCTGGAAAGCGACGAGGTTCTGGCGGGGCGCGCCAACGACATTCTCTCCGATCTCGATATCGGCAACGCGGCCGCAGTGGCCGGTCCGATCGAGAATGGAGTGGCCAAGGAAGCGCCTTTCGATGTCATAATTGTTGAGGGGGCGGTGGATATGGTGCCTCAGGCCTTCCTGGCTCAACTGCGTGACGGCGGACGACTGGTTGCGGTTATCGGCTCGGGTAACGCCGCAGTGGCCAACCTTTTCATCAAGACGGGCAATGATGTGGCGCCGCAGCCGAGTTTTAATGCGAGCATTCCGGTTTTGGGGCGATTCGCGCCTGCGCCGGATTTTGTTTTCTGAGGCAGTTTAAGGTCCAATGCGCCGCCCGGTGTTACCGACACGCAACGGCATTAATGCTACATGCATCAAATTTAGGGTAATCTCTCCGTTTGGCGTTGAACGGATGGCTGCGCGCCCGTAGTTTGAGGCAGCGCTGGAGGCGCAGGCGATGAAATTTAATCAAGTATTGAGTGTGAGCGTCATTGCACTGATGAGCATGGTCTCTGGTGCACAGGCGGAAAGCCTGACGTCTGCTATGGCCTACGCGTACGAGAACAATCCTGACATCGCCAGTTCATTCCTATCCGTACGTGCGGCCCGTCAGGGAATCATTGCCGCTGAAGGCGCGGCGCTGCCAACGATTGGCGCTGAAGCGAGCATTGGCAATACCTGGTCAAACATTCCCTCGCGGGGTGGTCCCAGCGATACCGTCGGGCTTAGCTATTCGCAGACACTTTTTGACAACCATGCGACCAGCGCCGCGATCAGCGGTGCCGAGGCGCAATATGACGCTGCAGTGTATGGTGCCAAGAATGCCGAGCAGAACGTTCTGCTATCGGTCATTCAGGCATATGTAAACGTCGTGACCAACCGGCGGATCGTACAGATTCGCGAGGAGAGCGTCGGGTTCGTTCGGGCGCAAGTTGGATCGGCACGCGATAGACTCGAACTGGGCGAGGGCACGCAGCTCGAAGTTTCGCAGGCCGAAGCGAGCCTTGCGCAATCGACTGCATCATATCAGGGCGCTATCAACAATTTGCGCATCAGCGAGGCCAATTACCAGCGATGGGTTGGACGCGCGCCCGGAAGCCTGTCTGGCGGCTACAATTTTTCATCCTTATTGCCGAGTTCGCTCGATGCAGCGCTGGGGCGCGCCAATAGCGGACATCCCGCACTTCTGGCATCGGCCGCCCAGTTGCGCGCCGCGCAGTTTGGCTATGAGGAAACGCTTGCCAGCTTCGGCCCCAATCTCTCGATCAATGGCCAGGTTGGTGCAGGGGGGTGGACCGGCGGCACTGTGGCGACAGAAGCGAGCGTGAGCCTGCGGTTGAGCGTGCCGATCTTTGTTCCCAGCCGAACGCCTTCGGTTGAACAGGCCAATATCGGCCAGATCCAAAGCCAGCTTGAAGGGTTCGCAACTCGCGATCAGATCGTTGAGGCTGTTCGTCAGGGCTGGGCGGGCGTTCAGGCCGCCACTGCGCAGATCGAAGCTGCGACCGCGGCTGTTGCGGCCAGCCGCCTGGCTTTGCAGGCGACAGTCGATCAAAACGAGCTTGGTCAGGCGACCACTCTCGATGTTCTCGATGCGCGGTCCTCAGTTGCCTCCGTCGAAGAAACGCTGATTTCGGCGCAGTCGCAAAGGACAATCGCCGCCTATTCGCTGATTGCGGCGATGGGTACGCTCAGCGCCCAGCATTTGGGGCTGCCCGTGCAGCAACGCAATGTCGAGGGCACCGTTATAGTCCCGGCAGTAGCACCCGCAGCGCCAGCCGATGCGTGGGGTAACCTACGCTAGAATACAAATACCGCTGCTTTTCCGTGGATTACGCCCCCTCGCCGGGGCGTTTCTCTTTTCTGGCGCCAAGCTCTCACGTTAAGGTGTTGTAAAGCGAATCAGCGCCTGCGCGCCATTTTCGCTGCCAGTACTGAGTACCGGCCAAGGCGGCCAGAACGAAATCGGGGCAGATATGAACCAGCCGGCATCAAAAGAACCGACAATGGACGAAATCCTCTCGTCGATACGGCAGATTATCGCCGACGATGACGAGGCAGCAGCCCAGAAGATGCCGGTAGCCAAGGCTAGTGCTCTCAAGCCCGTGCCGGCTCCCGAGCCTGTTGCCGCGATGCCGTCGGCTGCCGAGATCGACCCTTTCAGCGACGATGATGACGATACGGTGGCCCCGCTGGCACTTTCGCCCGAACAGATCGTGGAAACCGCTACGGCAGAGCCCGATGAGTTTGAGCCGGAAGCGCAGGAAAAGGAAATGCCGTCAGCGGCGAGCCTTGATATCGCCGCGGAACTGGCTGCAGAGCTTGTAGTGCCAGACGATGTGGCATTCCAGCTCGACAAAGACGAAGAGCCAGCACCTCGGCCTTCGCCACAGATGCAGGCGAAGCCAGCACCAGCGCCAGCGCCGGAGCCGGAGCCGGAAGAAGAGCCTGCCCCTGAACAGCAGCAGAGTGCCCGGCCGTCGGGTAATTTTTCTCAAGCCGCGCCGATGCCCGATCCAGATTTGAGCAGCGATCTCGCCGACGAATTGCTGGAGCCGGCGACATCCGCCGCAGTCCGCTCGGCATTTGCTAAGCTTGGCGCGCCCAAGGCCGCGCATGACATGGCGGTTGGCGCGAGCGGCCTCACAATTGAGGCGATGATACGCGAAATGCTACGTCCCATGCTCAAGGACTGGCTCGAGGAAAACTTGCCTTCGATGGTTGAGCGACTTATCGCGCAGGAGATCGAGCGCGCATCGCGCGGTTGACTTCGCCGTCCGGCTTGGCTTTACACGTAGAAACACACTTTCAAGACCCGTCCCATCATAGGGGCGGGTCGTCGTTCTTGATTGTGTGGCCAGTTAGGTGATGGTGAGGCGCGTGATCGTCGGAGCCGGTCTCTGCTGAATTTCATTTCGGATCACCCTGATCTAACTGGTCATACAACCAAGAGAAATCTCGTTTTTGTTTTATCGCGCGTCCAGACAAAGTGTCGGCCACTTTATCTGGACGCGCTCTAGGGATACCGGCACAGATGATCGAAAAGACCTATGAACCGCGCTCGGTCGAAGGGCGTATCTACGGCTCCTGGGAAGAGGCTGGCGCCTTCAGGGCCGGCGCTGGCAGCAAGCCGGGTGCCGAGAGCTATTCGGTCGTCATTCCGCCGCCAAACGTGACGGGTTCGTTGCATATCGGGCACGCGCTCAACAACACCATCCAGGATGTTCTTGTGCGCTTCGAGCGCATGCGTGGCAAAAACGTGCTTTGGCAACCAGGCACCGACCATGCGGGCATCGCGACCCAGATGGTTGTCGAGCGCCGGATGATGGAGCGCCAGGAGCCAACTCGCCGCGAAATCGGGCGTGAAGCTTTTCTTGGAAAGGTTTGGGAATGGAAGGCCGAAAGTGGCGGGACGATTCTCAATCAGCTCAAGCGGTTGGGGGCGTCGTGCGATTGGTCGCGCGAGCGCTTCACCATGGACGAGGGGCTTTCAGAGGCCGTGCGCAAGGTCTTTGTGGAACTGTACCGCAAGGATCTGATCTATCGTGCGAAGCGGCTGGTTAACTGGGATCCGCAGTTCGAGACTGCCATTTCCGATCTCGAAGTCGAGAACACCGAAGTCAACGGCCATATGTGGCATTTCAAATACCCGCTGGCCGGTGGCGAGACCTATACGTACGTCGAAAAGGACGCCGATGGAAATGTGGTGCTGGAAGAAGAGCGCGACTACATTTCGATAGCGACCACCCGGCCCGAGACGATGTTGGGCGATGGCGCCGTTGCCGTGCATCCCGACGACGAGCGCTATGCACCCATCGTCGGCAAGATGTGCGAGATACCGGTGGGTCCAAAAGAACACCGGCGTCTCATCCCGATCATTACCGATGAGTACCCCGATCCCGAGTTCGGTTCCGGCGCGGTCAAGATCACTGGCGCGCATGATTTCAACGATTATGAAGTTGCCCGGCGCAACGCCATTCCAATGTATGCGCTGCTCGACGAGAAGGCAGCAATGCGGGCCGACGGTGCGCCTTATGAGCAGCAAGCCTTGCTGGCCGGCAAGATCGCACGCGGCGAAATGGACTTCGACGATGCCGTGACCACTGCCATCAATATCGTTCCCGATGAATATCGGGGCCTGGATCGGTTCGAGGCGCGCAAGAAGATCGTTGCCGACATCGATGCCGGAGGACTGATGGTGCTGGTCGAGGACAAGAAGATCATGCAGCCATTCGGCGATCGCTCGAAGGTTGTGATCGAGCCTTTTCTGACCGACCAGTGGTTCGTGAACGCCGAAGTGCTCGCACAGCCGGCGATCGCCTCCGTGCGCGAGGGGCGCACCAAGTTCGTGCCAAAGAGTTGGGAAAACACCTATTTCTCATGGATGGACAACATCCAGCCCTGGTGCATTTCGCGCCAATTGTGGTGGGGACATCAAATCCCGGCCTGGTATGGTCCTGATGGACAGGTGTTTGTCGATTATGACGAAGCGGGCGCCGCAAAGGCCGCCGAGGCTCATTATGGCGAGCCGGTTGAGCTGACGCGCGACGAAGACGTGCTGGACACCTGGTTCTCCTCGGGCCTGTGGCCTTTCTCGACTATGGGTTGGCCGCAGCAGACAAAAGAGCTTGAAAGCTACTACCCCACAGCGACGCTGGTGACCGGATTCGATATCATTTTCTTCTGGGTTGCCAGGATGATGATGCTGGGTCTTGAATTTACGGGTGAAGAGCCTTTCGAGACCATCTACGTGCATGCGCTGGTCCGCGATGAGAAGGGCCAGAAGATGTCGAAGTCGAAAGGCAACGTCATCGATCCGCTTGAGCTTGTCGATGCCTATGGGGCCGACGCCACGCGGTTCACCCTGGCCGCGATGGCGGCGCAGGGACGCGATATCAAGCTGGCTATGAGCCGGGTCGAGGGTTACCGCAACTTCGTCACCAAGCTCTGGAACGCGGCGCGGTTTCTCGAAATGAACGAGTGCGCACGGATTGAGGGGTTCGATCCAACGACATTGTCGGCCCCGCTCAACCAGTGGATCGCCGGCGCCACGGCGCGGGCCGTGGCCAATGTCGAAAAGGCAATCATAGAGTACAAGTTCAACGAGGCGGCCAATCATGCCTACGACTTTGTGTGGGGCACTTTCTGCGACTGGTTCGTGGAACTGGCAAAGCCCACATTCTCGGGCGCCGATGAAGTGGCGAAGGCCGAGACGCGGGCCGCGGCGGCCTGGGCGCTCGACCAGATCCTGAAAATGCTGCATCCGTTCATGCCGTTTGTGACCGAAGAGCTTTGGGCGGAAACCGGCAAGAGCGGTCCGAAGCGCGAGGGGTATCTTATGCTGGCCGACTGGCCGGTGCTCGACGCGATTTCCTATCCGCAGGCGGGCGCCGAACTGGGCTGGCTGATTGAGGTGATTTCGGCCATTCGCTCGGTGCGGACAGAAATGAACGTTCCCGCCGGGGCCAAGGTGCCGCTGGTCGTTGTGGGCGCAAGCGCCGAGACGTCGGCACGGATGGCGGCGCATCGCGCAGCCATCGAGCGGTTGGCGCGTGTGTCGACTATAGATGCCGTTGAAGTCATTCCTCCCAGTACCGCTCAGTTCGTCGTGGGCGAGGCAAGCTGGGGGCTGCCTCTTGCCGATCTCATCGACATCGCCGCCGAGCGCCAACGGCTATCCAAGGACGTCAAGAAACTTGAAGGTGAGATTGGTGGGCTTGAGAAAAAGCTCGGCAATGAGCAGTTTCTGGCCAAGGCACCCGAGGACGTTGTCGAGGAGCAGAAAGAGCGCCTTGTCGAAGCCAAGGCGCGGCGCGACAAGCTGCACCAGGCATTAGCCTCGCTGGGATGACCTAAGCGGCCCATCTTTGTGATAATTTTGCTACACTCTCGACAGACTCGTGATCGCGCCATGCGCGGTCACGTTTTGCTAAGGGCCCATGCCACAATCTTACCCTAAACCAGCCGGAGAACGGTTGGCGGTGGGCGGAGATAGGATCGTGGTGCGCGCTTTGGCGCATCGGGCTGCATGCCTGCCGACCGGAGCCCAAGACGCGACACTGTCGCGTGTTTGGGCAGGAGCAGGACAGAAATGGCAAAAGGCAAGGCCCACAGGGGGGACAACATCGGCCATCTGGCAAGCGCGTGCGCTGATATTTTGGTGACGGGCGTTTGCTCTAATGCCGACACAATGAGCCGTTATCGTAGGTTCAATCAAACATATGAACCGCTATTGAAGGTTCAGCCATTTGCTCGTGTGGCGGCGTGTTTCGCCGCGCGGAATGTGAAGGCACAAACAACAAAAAACTACAGGGTGGCGGCGGACACACGATCTGCCGTCGATAATGATACGGTAGATTTTCCCCGTCCGGCAGTGGGCACGCACATAAGAGTGCGAGCGCTGCGCGCGGGGGGCGTGAGAAGGTGTGTTATGCCTAAAGTCAGGAGTACCGCGTTCGCTCTGGCTGCGACCTGTTCGGCCGTACTGTCCTTCGGGTTAGTGGCGCCAGTCTATGCCCAAAGTGCGCTTGATGCCGCCCAGGAGCTGGCGCAGATGCTTGACGGTGTAACGGCGACTGAGTTGAGCGGCGACAATCTCGTCTCTGCCCTTGAGGGTGCTGCAGACGCCGGCCAGCCAATCGCGCTTTGGCAGCTTGGCACCATGTATGAAACTGGGGCAGGGGTTCAAAAGGACCCGGCAAAGGCCTTTCAATATTTTTCCCGCATTGCCAATGAAAATGCCGACGCACCGCCAAGCTCGCTCGATGCGGATATCGTTGCGCAGTCCTTCGTCAAGATCGGTGATTACTATCTGCATGGGGTTCCCGATGCGGGCATTCCCGAGGATGCATCGCGGGGACATACGCTCCTAATGCATGCGGCAACTTATTTTGGTGATGCGGATGCGCAGTTCAAGGTCGGCATGTTGTATCTCGATCCTGACGGATTTGGCGTGAACCCATTGCAGGGCGCGCGCTGGCTGTCGCTGGCCGCCCGCAAGGGACATTCGGGGGCGCAGGCACGGTTGGGCGAAATGCTCGTTGTGGGAAATGGCATCGAAGCGCAGCCGGTCGAAGGGCTGATGTGGCTCAACATTGCTTACCGCTCGGCGCTTGGAACCAGCGATGAAGGCTGGATCCGGGAACTGACGGAGGGCGCCATGGCGCAGGTTGACCCTGCACAAGCCGAGGCGGCCGTACGCGCTGCCGATACGCTGGGAAGCCAGTTCGCCGACTTCTAGGCCGCTTTTACCGATAGGCCGGCAAGGGCGAAATCGCCCTCTACAGGAACGTGGTCCGATGGCTTTTCCCAACCCCGGGTGTCTTTGTGGACGGTAACGCCGGTGAGGCGGTCGGCTGCCTGGGGTGAAAGCAATAGGTGATCTATGCGAATACCTGCGTTGCGGCGCCAGGCGCCGGCTTGAAAATCCCAGAACGTGAATGCCTGATCGCCGGTCGTGGCGCGCAACGCATCGGTCAGCCCCAGATTGACCAGACGGCGCCATTTTTCCAGGCTCTCGGGCCGGAACAGGGCATCGCCCCACCACGCCGACGGATCATGGCAGTCATCGCCAGTTGGGATGAGATTGAAGTCGCCCATCAGGATGAACGGCTCTTCATAGCTCAAGCGCTGTTCGACGAAGTCGTGGAGACGGTCCATCCAGCCCAGCTTGTAAGGGAATTTTTCTGTATCGACAGGATTTCCGTTAGGCAGGTAGATATTGCAAACGCGCACGACACCGCCGTCTTCGGTTGAAAAAACGCCCTCGATAAGCCGAGATTGGGGATCGTCGTCATTGCCTGGCAGCCGGCGATGAACTTCGTCGAAGGGAAGTTTGGAGAGGAGGGCGACGCCGTTAAAGCTCTTTTGGCCGTGGGTTTCCACATTGTACCCACGTGATTCGAACTCGGCGCGGGGAAAGTTCTCATCAAGGCACTTTATTTCCTGCAGGCCGACGATGTCGGGCTTGGTTTCGTCAAGCCAGGTGAGGACGGCCGGGAGGCGCGCATTGATGCCGTTGATGTTCCAGGTCGCTATGCGCATCGTGCCGTCTCGTTTGTTGGTCAGTGATCTGAAAGTGCAAGGCGCAGGCCAAGCAGGCCAAATGTGCCGGCAAAGCTGCGCCTGATCCATTTGAGCACGTCGGGTCGAGAGATTACATAGTCTCGCGCCAAGGCGGCGCAGGCTCCATACCCGACGAATGTCACGAAGGTTATCGCCATGAACGCCGCAGCATGCAAGGCCAGTGTTGGGGTGGCATTGGGCGTGTCGAGCGCGACGAACTGAGGAAGGAAAGCAAGGAAAAACAGGCTTAATTTGGGATTGAGGATGTTGATGAGCCCGCCACTTGTGGCAATCTTTGTCATCGATGCTGGCGTGTTGTCAGCCTGGAGTCCCATTGCGCCGCCTGAACGTAGAATCGACCACGCCATATAAAGTAGATAGGCAACGCCAGCATATTTCAGAAGCTGGAAGGCCAATGCGCTGGCATGGAAGATGGCGGCCAGTCCCACGATAGACGCTAAAGCCGATGGTATGATGCCCATAGTGCAGCCGAACGCTGCGGCGACTGAGGCCTTGAACCCGCGGCCCAGCCCCACAGCAAGCGTATAAAGTACGCCCGAGCCGGGCAGCAGGCAGACAATCAATGCCGTGATCAGAAATTCAGTGCTCATAGTTTGCCCTCTGCACAATTCGCGTGCGCGGAGGTAAACACTATAGCGGTCTCAAAGCGACCCGGAAAATGCGGTGTTCAGACTGCAAAGCTTGTCCCACAACCGCAAGCGGCCACAGCATTGGGGTTCTTGATCTGGAAAGACTGCCCGATCAGGTCATCGACAAAATCGATTTCAGAGCCGCCCATAAATTCAAGGCTCATCGAATCGATGTAGACGGTGGCGCCATCGCGAGTGAGGATCAGGTCGTCGTCGGTGGGATCTTCCTTGACGATGTTGTATTCATATTGAAACCCGGAACACCCTCCGCCTGCTACGGCGATGCGCAGAACGGTTCCCGGCTCTTCTTTTGACAGAATGCGATTTATCCGCTTGGCGGCGCGCTCTGTCAAAACGACCTCGTTTGGTGATAGTTGAATATCGGTCATGGCGCTGCTGCGTTGTTTGAACTTTCGACCTCCAACATAAGATCGTAGAGCGACGATGAAAAGGGGCACGCCCACATGAGTGATATGCATGCGGTCTATGCCGAAGATCCAGCGCGGTCGCGGGGCCGTGTTCACAGGCCCTCGGCCAGTCCCACGCGAAATGAATTTCAGAGAGATCGTGACCGGATTATTCACTCCACAGCGTTCCGGCGCCTCCAGCATAAGACGCAGGTTTTTCTCCATCACGAGGGGCAGCATTTTCGCACGCGCCTGACCCACACCCTTGAGGTGAGCCAGATTGCGCGTTCGATCGCCCGAGCGCTGCGACTTAATGAGGACCTTGCCGAGGCTGTGGCGCTGTCGCACGATCTTGGGCATACGCCATTTGGGCATGCAGGAGAGCGCGTGCTTTCGGAGAAAATGTTCGAGCTCGGTGGATTCGATCACAATGTGCAGGCGTTGCGCGTGGTTGGCGTCCTCGAAAATCGCTATGCCGAACACGACGGGCTCAACCTCACCTGGGAAACCCTTGAGGGCATCTTAAAACACAACGGACCCGTTGTGGGCGGAGCATCCGAGCATGGCCAAGAGATTGAAGCCGTGCTCGCTGAAATTCCGGCAAGCGCTGATCTGTTGCCGGAAACGTATGCCTGCCTTGAGGCACAGGTGGCGGCGATTGCCGACGATATCGCCTATAACGCTCATGATATCGATGACGCGGTGCGGGCGGGACTTTTGGTCATTGGTGATCTGGCAGATGTGCCGTTGGTCGGGCCAATAGCCCGCGAAGTTATCGAAATGTGGCCGGGCCTTGAGCGCGGGCGACAGATCCATGAGGTTCAACGACGCCTGATTACGCGGACGATCGAAGCGGTAATCGCTGAGAGTGCTGAGCGTTTGATCGACGCCGGACCAAAAAATGCAGACGATGTTCGGCGTGCGGGACGGGCCTTGATCGGGTTTCCCAGTGAGATGGCCGTCGACGTGGCCAACCTCAAGGCGTTTCTGTTCGCCAAGGTTTATCGTGATTCACGGGTAATGGGGCCAGTGCGCGAAAGCGAAGCCGTCGTCGGCAAGCTCTTCGATGCCTATTTTTTCGAAGGGGATATGCCTGGCCGCTGGGGCCTTGCCTATAGCGCTGCGACGTCCGAGTCGGCCCGTGCGCGGATTGTTTGCGACTTTGTCGCCGGAATGACCGATCCATTTGCGCTTGATGAGCATGCCCGTTTGTTTGACGAAAGACCGGAATTCCGGTAACCCGCCCCGACATGCCGATATTGGCGTAATGGCGGGCTGAAAATCCCGGCTGTCCGCGCTCCTGGTGCTTGCGTATCGATGGGTGCGACGCCGGGCTCGTGAAGGCCAATGATGTAGTCCCTCCATCACGCCCATATTGACGTGTTGGCCTCAAGTTCCAATCATAGGTTCCTATCATGGATGTGTTTGCCCTCTTTGAAGGGCGCGTCACTGATGCGCTGATCGCAAGTTTTCCTGAACTGGCCGAGAATCGAGATTTGCTGGCCCGCGTCGTTGTGGAGCCACCTCGCGATGCCGCCCATGGAGACCTGTCGACCAACGCCGCCATGGTTGTTGCCAAGCCGCTGGGCAAAAATCCGCGGGAGATCGCCGCAGCGATCTCCGAGCGCTTTGCCGTCGATGAGGACGTCGCTTCGGTTGAAATCGCCGGCCCTGGCTTTATCAACTTCCGGCTTTACCAAAGTGTTTGGCACAAGGTTCTCGCTTCGATCGCAGAGCGCGGCGACTGGTTTGGGCGCGCCGATGTGGGGCAAGGTGAAAAGGTCAATGTCGAGTATGTCTCGGCCAATCCAACCGGCCCTATGCATGTCGGTCATACGCGTGGCGCCGTTTATGGCGATGCGTTGGCGTCACTGCTTGCCTATGCAGGTTATGATGTCTCCAAGGAATATTACATTAATGACGCCGGCTCTCAGGTGGATACGCTGGCCCGGTCAGCCTTTCTGCGCTATCGCGAGGCTTTGGGCGAGGCCATAGAAATTCCGTCCGGGTTCTATCCTGGTGACTATCTTGTGCCAGTGGGGAAGGCGCTCGTCGAAGAGTTCGGAAACAGCCTGCTCGACAAGCCCGAAGCTGCATGGCTGGCGCCGGTAAAGCAGCATGTGCTCGCTGCGATGCTCGAGCTGATCAAGGCTGACCTGAAAAAACTCAATATCGAGCACGACGTGTTCTTCTCCGAGAAGACGTTGCACGGGCCCGGTGGCGAGATCGAGAAAACACTTGCCTGGCTGCGTGAAGAAGATCTTGTCTATGAAGGTCGGCTCGAACCGCCGAAAGGTAAACTGCCCGACGATTGGGAAGACCGTGAACAGACGCTGTTCCGGGCAACTCAGTTCGGCGACGATGTGGATCGCGCGCTGATCAAATCGGATGGCAGCTACACATATTTTGCTGCCGATATCGCTTATCACCGCAACAAAGTACTTCGGGGGTTCACGACGCTTATCGACGTTCTGGGCGCCGACCATGCCGGGTATGCAACACGCATCGAGGCAGCAGTGAAGGCAGTTTCTGGTGGCAAGGCATCCGCAGACGTTAGATTTTGCCAGCTGGTCAAGCTGTTGCGGAATGGCGAGCCAGTAAAAATGAGCAAGCGTTCCGGTGACTTGGTGACACTTGCTGATGTGGTAGAAGAAGTGGGCGTAGATGCTACACGTTTCATGCTTCTGTTCCGCCGGAACGATGCAACGCTAGATTTCGACTTTGCCCTCGTCAAAGAGCAGAGCAAGGACAATCCGGTATTTTACGTTCAATACGCTCATGCCCGGACGTTTTCGGTGTTCCGCAACGCTGCACGCGATTTGCCTGGCCTCGACACTTCGGAAACTGCTTTGGCCGGCGCGGACCTTTCGCCACTGGCTAGCGCTGAAGAAATCGAGCTTATCCGGTTGCTCGGATCATGGCCGCGGCAGGTTGCAGCAGCGGCACGTGCGCACGAGCCGCATAGACTTGCGTTTTACTTGCACGACCTTGCTGCGCAGTTTCACGCCTTCTGGGGTAAAGGCAAGGAAGATCCCAGCTTACGCTTTGTTAACGATGAAGACCCGAAACTAACGCTGGCTCGACTCGCGCTTGTTGACGGCGTGCGCCGAGTTCTCGGTAGCGGCCTTGATCTTCTAGGCGTGAGTGCACCGCAAGAGCTTTCATAATTACGGCGCATTGCTGTGAACAGTTCTGTGGACATGCTCGCAATCAAGGGCAAGTTAAAGTTTAAGACTTTCGGGGCATTGCTCTATGAACGACACCAAGCGCAACCCGGCTGATGCGGGGCATGACTCCGATGACTTGATCGCGGAGCTGGCGCGGCTTGTGGCGCAGGATGCCCGCACAGCCGCCGCGCCAGCCAGCGCATATCGGCCTGAACCGCCGCAGTTTGCTCCAGAGCCGGAGCCGGTTCAGCATGACGCTGTCCAACAAGACGAGCCTCATGCTCGCGAGCCGAATTTCGGCGCAGCTCAAGACTACCAGCATCACGATGAATTGGTAGATGAGCGCGTTGAAGAAACTGCGCCGCATGCCGATCAAAGCGACGCGATGCCGATTTTCGATTTCGGATTTGGAACTGCGCATGAGGTGCAGGCAGAAGAAACTGTTTCGGATGATCCTATTGCCAATCTGATCGCGGATGCCGACGTCGAATCCTATGAGCGCGATACTGCGCAGGATCACGAATGGAGTGTTCCAAGCGACTCGCAGCCTGCGGCATCCGATTATGTGCCTTCATATGTCGAACATGATCATGCGAGCGCTGATTTTGCGCAATCCGAGCCTGTCGCGGCGCAGCAAGACCGTGATCCGCTCGGAGAGATCGAGGCACTTATTGGAGAGGCTGCACGGGCCAATTCCGGTGATACGGGATTGCCAGGTGGCCGGCGCGTGAAGTCTAGTTTTCTAGATGACTTTGAAACCGATGCCGCAGTGGATGCAGCAGAATCGGCCATTCTGGCCGCTGCCGCTGCAACTGGCGCTTCCGTGCATAGAGTCGAACCTGCGCAAGATGCTGACGATTGGTTGGTGGCCCCCGCACCACAGCAGATCGATAAGCGGCCAGAGCCCGAATTTGCCGAGCAGCATCGTCCGGAGCAGTTTATCCCCGACCCGTTGTTCTCTGCGCCTGTGCCGCCACGGTCTGAGCCGGCAGGCGGTGATAGCGCGAGCGATTATGCGGATGAACAATACGCTCCAGACGGATATGCCGAAGAGGTAGGTGTCGAGGACGAGCCGATGGCCCGCCGCTCGCGCCGCCCATTGGGTGGCTTTGTCGTTCCCGTAGCCGCAGGTGCGGTTATCGTGGCGTTGATTGGTGGCATTTACTTCGCCTTCTTTTCCGGGCCAGGCGAACCGGGTGAAGCCCCGGTGCTGACTGCGGATACGCAGCCGCTCAAGGAGCCGGCACCGCCATCCCAGAATGACTCGACGGCGAGCGATTCCGTTGTGTTTAGCGAGATCGAAGGCAATAGCCGATCCCCCGAAGATGAAGCACTTGTGTCGCGGGATCAGACAAACGGTGCCAGTGGCGCGCAGGTTGCCGATGTGCTTGCCCCAGAAAATGGTGAAACGGCATTGGCCAATCGCCCTGTACGTACGGTTACCGTGCGACCTGACGGCACGATCGTGCAAGCTCCGGATAGTGTTGCAGGCTCCAATGTTCTTCCCGTTGAGCGTCCTGACGTTCCTGCTGTACCCAATAGCACTCTGACATCGGATCCGATCGGTGAAGCCATCGCGCAGGCCATTTCGGGTGGCGAACTCGCCGCAACGTCCAACGCGCCTGCTTCTGCCGCAGAGCCTATTGAAGCCGATGATGGGGCAGGTTTGACCGAAACGCCGAGCGAGAGTTCAGCGACGGGCACGGCAACTCCTGCGACCTTAGCGCCCACGCCGGTTGCTCGTCCGGCAGGGCTGACGGCACAAACGACTCCGACTGCCGCTGCGCCGATCACGCCGCTGGCAGCCGAAACTGTCGCGGCGGCAACGCCCGCGCCGGCAACACCCGCTCCAGAAACAACACAGGCGGCTGCCGGCACTGTGGGTGCCTGGGTTCAGCTGTCATCGCAACGCAGCGAGGCCGACGCGCAAGCTGACATTCCTTCGCTACAGTCGCGTTTTGGCACTTTGTTCAACGGCGCGACGCCAGAGGTGAGCCAAGTCGATCTGGGCGAACGCGGCATTTATTATCGCGTGCGGTTGCCTCAACCGACCTTTGCGCAAGCCAATTCGGTCTGCAGTGCCATTCAGGGGCAGGGTGGAGACTGTTTCGTGCTGAACAACTAGCCAAGAACGGCGCTGATGGCTTGACTGGTTTGAGGGGAGTGGCAATGCTGCTCCCCTCTTTTGCTTTGCCAGCGGCGGGATATGGCCGAGACTTCTGATCCCTGGTTCGATGCGGTTCCTGACCATGCACAGACTAACGCTGTGCTGCATGTCGACGTGCGCGGTTATGAGGGACCGATGGACCTTCTGCTCGATCTTGCGCGCAAGCAGAAGGTCGATCTGGCCGGGATTTCCGTTCTGGCACTCGCCGAACAATATCTGGCATTCATCGAGACTATCCGCCAGCAGCGGATCGAAGTTGCTGCCGATTATCTGGTGATGGCGGCGTGGCTGGCTTATCTCAAGAGCCGCTTGATGGTGCCTCAGCAAACCGATGACGACGAGCCGAGCGGTGAAGAAATGGCGGCGTTGCTTCAGTTTCGGTTGGCGCGGCTTGAAGCGATGCGTGATGCAGCAGGACGGCTGCTCAACCGGTCCAGGCTGGGCCGAGAGGTTTTTGCGCGCGGCATGCCAGAGCCGGTTTCGATTACGCGTCACGCGCTGTGGGAAGCCGATCTGTATCAATTGCTGCGGGCCTATGCGGCGCAGCGCGAACGCGGTATTCCCGCTGAATATTCGCCCCACCAGCGCACAGTGTGGGGCTTGCAGGAGGCACGGGAAATTCTGGAGCGACTTATCGGGCAGAGTTTTGAGTGGATTTCGCTCGATACCTATCTCGCCGAGTATCTGGCACGGCCCGAAGAGCGGGCTACAGCGATGGCGTCCAGCTTTACCGCTTCGCTTGAACTGGTGCGCCTGGGGCAGGTGGAATTGCGCCAACAGGAGGCGTTTGCGCCGTTGTTGATGCGCAGGCGGCAAGGAGAAACGCCGCAATGAGCACTGCAAGCGATGGTTTGGAACTGCGCGACCGCAATCTGCGCATTCTCGAGGCGTTGCTTTTTGCCTCGGAAGAGCCTGTGGATCTGAGGGAGGTGCAGCCATTCCTCTCGGACGGGGCGGATGTGGACGACCTGATCGATGCGTTGCAGGCGCGTTATGCGGGCAGGGGTATCAATCTTGTGCAGCGCGGCTCGAAATGGGCATTCCGGACTGCTGACGACCTCAATTTCTTGTTGCGGCGTGAAGAGACCGATACGCGGCCATTGTCGCGCGCGGCCCTCGAAACACTGGCGATTATTGCCTATCATCAACCCGTGACGCGGGCAGAAATCGAAGAGGTGCGCGGCGTTTCAATCTCCAAGGGCACCCTCGATGTTCTGATGGAAGCCGGATGGGTCCGCATGCGGGGGCGGCGCAGGACGCCGGGGCGACCCGTTACCTACGGCACGACTGAAGCGTTTCTCGATCATTTCGGGCTGGAGAGCCTTGGTGACCTGCCGGGCCTTGAGGAATTGAAAGGTGCCGGGCTGCTCTCGAGCCGCGTGCCCGCGAGCTTTAAAGTGCCGATGCCGTTTGACGGTGCGCTGGGTGAGGACGAGGACCCGCTCGAGCCCGATGATCTCGGGGATGCCGAAACCGAGAGCGAAGATTGAACGGATCAGCGGTGCTCAGAGACGATTATGCTCGAACAAGCGCACACTGCATCCTTGTTTTCGCCGCCAATAATCAATATCTCTGGCCCAGACACATCTGCCGTTTCGCGAAATGCCGAACCGGCGACTAGGAGGTACACAATGAATCCCGGACCCTGGGGACTTCTGATAATTGCAATTGTCGTGCTGCTGCTTTTCGGGCGCGGCAAGATTTCGGGCCTGATGGGCGAAGTTGCAGGCGGCATCAAGGCCTTCCGCAAGGGCATGGCCGAAGAAGATACGCCCGACGACAAGCCGACGGCCACTATCGATCAGAAGCCCGGCCAGGCTGAGCCTACGCTCAACCAGACCAAGGAAGCTGAAACCAGCAAAGACGCCTAAACGCGCCTTTTCTGTTTAGCTCCCAAACGAGGATAGATCAGCATGCTTGGGCTTGGCTGGAGCGAGATGCTCGTTATCGGCATCGTATTGCTTGTCGTCGTCGGCCCAAAAGACCTGCCGATGATGATGCGCAATGTCGGTCGCATGATGGGTACTGTGCGCCGTATGGGAAATGATTTCCGGAGAGAAATCGACAAGGCCATTGCAGCTGATGAGATTGCCGAGGCAAAGAAGGCAATCTCCGACCCGCTCAAACAGACCAGCGCTGAAATCAATCGCGAGTTCAACGCGATTCGAAACGGCAAGGTCGAGCCAAGCGGACGACTTCAGCCCTCCGAGCCTGGCAAGGAAAGTGTTGTCGACGAAATCCGTGCGCAGGCCGGCATGTCGCAATCCCGGCCAGAACCTTCTGCTGCGTCCGCTGCTCTGCGGGCAAAAGTCAGCGAATCCGTTGCCAAGCCAGCCAATGCCGCGACCAGTGCGGCGGAGCAAGCTGCCCCGCTTGCCGATACGCCAACTGCCAAACCTAAAGTAAAGGCGGCGCCGCGCAAAACTGCTGCATCCAAGACCTCGAGCAAGTCCAGCGCTGCGACAGCGGAAACTGGAGGAAAGGCAGCCGGCGCCAAACCGGCGACAAAACCTGCGGCCAAGAAAAGTGCTGGTGAGACGGCAGCGTTGAAAGCAAAAGCACCGGCCAAGGCTCGGGCAGCCACTGGCAAGACGGCAACCAAGAAAGCCGCGCCGACCCCGAAGTCGAGCGATGCGAAAACGGGTGGTGATCAATGACGCAGGCGCAGGAGAAAATCGCTGGCCCTGTGCCCAAGGACGACGAACTCAAGGCCAGCGAAGCGCCGTTGATTGAGCATCTGACAGAGCTGAGGACACGGTTGATCTATTCGATCATCGCGCTGGCCGTCCTGTTCATCCTCTGTTTTTTCGTGGCCGACCAGATTTACAACTTTCTGCTGGGGCCGTTTATCGCTGCTGCAGGCAGCCCCGAAGCCGTGCGCCTGATCTATACAGCGCCGCAGGAGTTCTTTTTCACCAAGCTCTCGGTTGCCCTGTTTTCGGCTATTTTCCTGGCGTTCCCAGTCATCGCTTCGCAGATCTATGCCTTTGTCGCGCCAGGACTTTACAAGAATGAGCGGCTGGCTTTCCTGCCCTATCTTGTTGCAACTCCTGTCTGTTTTTTGATCGGTGCTGCCCTCGTGTATTACGGGGTCATGCCGTTGGCACTGGGGTTCTTCCTCGGGATGCAGCAGACTGACCCTTCGGGCGTCTCGATCGAGATGGTGACGCGGGTTTCTGAGTATCTAAGCCTGATAATGACGTTGCTTCTGGCGTTTGGCGTGTGCTTTCAGTTGCCGGTGATTTTGACATTGCTGGCGCAGATTGGACTGATCGGTGTCGACAACCTCAAGAAGTGGCGCAAATACGCAGTTGTCGCGATCATTGTCATTGCTGCGTTTCTGACTCCGCCAGATCCTATTTCGCAGATCGGCTTGGCCGTTCCCTTGCTGCTTTTGTACGAACTTTCGGTCTTTGCAGTACGCATCGTCGAAAAGCGTCGGTTGAAACGTGAGGCTGAACTGGCCAAGGATTTGGAGAGCTAGGGGCGAGCTTTCGGAAAGAACTGGCCATGGCGCGTTTCTGGCACGATGAAGTCGAGCGGGTCGCGCGCCATATTAGGGCCATCAAAACTAGCGCGCCTCGACCGCTGGTCGCTGCAGTCGATGGACGAAGCGGGGTTGGAAAGTCGAGTTTTTCCAGAGAGCTCGGATCCAGCCACGATGCCGTTATCATTGATGGCGACGATTTTTTCGCAGGCGGCGTTTTTGTGCGTGACGACCCTGCGGCTGCTCTTGCGGAAACCTGTATCGACTGGCCAGCGCAAAGAGCAGTGATCGAAGCGCTGCTAACCGAGGGCCGTGCTCAATATTTTCCGTTCGATTGGGACCGATTCGATGGCTCGAAGAGTTCTGAGCTGCGGATTGTCGCGGCCAGGCCTCTCATCATCCTTGAAGGGGTCTATTCGGCGCGGCCGCAATTGCGTGACCATATCGACCTGGCCGTCCTGATCGAGGTGCCTCCAGAGCGGCGCATTGCTCAACTGCTCAAGAGGGAGGGCGAGATCGGGCCATGGGAGAAACAGTGGCATCGGGCCGAGGACTGGTATTTTGCCGCGCTAATGCCGCGCGAGGCATTCGATATCGTTATCTGATGATAGCCGCGTGCTGCGATTACAACGCATGAGGAAAAGTCAGCTTCAGGCGCTGCTTGAGTTTGGCGCAGCTGTCGGTTAGGCACTGGAGCGTATTTTCTTTCAGGCGGACCGACGACATGTTCGACATCAAGTGGATCAGTGCAAATCCTGAAGCGTTCGACGTCGCGCTCAAGTCGCGCGGGATGGAGCCGGTTTCCGCATCTCTTATCGCGCTCGACGAAAAGCGGCGTGCGGTCGTGGCCGAGCTCAATGCCATCCAGGAAAAACGAAATGCCGCGTCCAAACTGATTGGCCAAGCCAAGGCCCAGAAGGATGACGCGCGAGCCCAAGCATTGATGGCAGAGGTTTCTGGCCTCAAGGACAAACTCGGCGAACTCGATGCACGTGAGAAAACGCTTACCGAAGATATTCGTACTGCGCTTTCAGTGATCCCGAACTTGCCGGCAGAGGGGGTGCCTGAAGGTGCAGACGAAGCCGACAATGTTCCCTATTTCCGCGGGAACGAGTCCGAAGCGACGCGACCGGCAAAGCCGAATTTAAGTTTCGCCGCCAAAGAGCATTTCGAGCTTGGCGAAGCCATGGGCGGGATGGATTTCGAGACAGCCGCCAAGATCTCGGGCAGCCGGTTCGTTGTGCTCAAAGGGCAGCTTGCGCGACTCGAGCGTGCCATCGGGCAGTTCATGATCGACCTGCATGTGGATCAACATGGCTATACCGAAGTGCAGCCGCCTTATCTGGTGCGCGATGAAGCTCTATTTGGAACAAATCAGCTTCCGAAATTCGAGGAAGATCTTTTTTTCGTCCCGCATGGCGATACAAGGTTGGCGCTGATCCCGACGGCTGAAGTGCCACTGACCAATTTTGTTCGCGAGTCGATCTTGAGCGAGGAAGAACTGCCGTTGCGCTTTACGGCCCTGACGCCGTGTTTCCGTTCGGAAGCCGGGTCTGCGGGCAGGGATACGCGTGGCATGTTGCGTCAGCATCAATTCAACAAGGTCGAGATGGTTTCGGTTACCACGCCAGACAAATCGGCTGAAGAGCATGAGCGCATGCTGGCCTGCGCCGAAGAGGTGCTGAAGCGCCTGGGTATCCATTATCGCGTCATGCAGCTGAGCACGGGCGATATGGGGTTCGGGGCAAAACGCACCTATGACATCGAGGCGTGGCTGCCGGGGCAGGACACCTATCGCGAGATTTCGTCGGTTTCGGTGTGCGGTGATTTTCAGGCCCGGCGCATGGATGCGCGCTATCGCGACGCCAACGGCAAGCCGCAATTTGTCCATACGCTGAATGGATCAGGTGTTGCCGTGGGACGAGCGCTGATTGCTGTCATGGAAAATTACCAGAACGAAGACGGTTCGGTCAGTGTTCCAGATGTGCTGCGTCCGTATATGGGCGGCATCGAGAAGATCGGCGCATGAAGGTCAATCCCCGCATCCTTTTGACCAATGACGATGGTGTGGACGCGCCCGGGCTTGCCGTTTTGCTCGACATTGCCCGCGCGCTTTCAGATGACGTGTGGGTCGTTGCGCCTACAAACAACCAGAGCGGCACCGGGCACCGGATGACGTTTGGCTACGAGATTGAGATCGAGGAGCGCGGCGAGCGCATATATGCGCTCGATGGTACGCCTGCCGATTGCGTGGTTGCCGGAATTACCCATGTCCTCAAGGACCATCGCCCCGATATCGTTTTGTCGGGGGTCAATCGCGGGCAGAATCTCGGCGACATCATGCATTGTTCGGGTACAGCGGCGGGCGCGCGGGAAGGCGCATTGCACGGCGCTGTGGGTATCGCGTTGAGCCAAGCCATGGATTACAACCACGGCCGCGACGAAATCGATTGGGCGCCGTCAGCCGAACTCGGGGTGGAAACGGTGCGTTCGATCCTTGAAGTGGCCGGACAGCGCAATACCTATTTCAATGTCAACTTTCCGATCTGCGCGCCGAGCGACGTCACCGGCATTCGGTTGGTGCCGCACCAGCGCTTTGCACATTCGCCGTTCGAGCTTTATGAGAGTGACAATCCGGGCAAACATTTCGTGACCATCCTGAGTACGCCCAAGCCACTGGACGCGGACGCAGATTTCCATATCCTGCATGAAGACAAGGCGATCACGGTGACCCCGCTCATGTTGCAGCAGACCGATATGGAATTTGTCGAGCGCCACGACGGGCGATTGCCGTTCAGGTGGTCGAGGCCGCAATGAACCAAGCGGCTGCTGCAGATTGGTGTATGTCGTCCGGCTGGTTCGGATCCAGTGCGCCGCTCTGCTTTTCCGGGCCGTCAGCCGAATTTACGATCAAACTGAAAGGCTTCGCGCCGATCAGTTTGGGTAGAGCGGGGCATTAGCGTGACCGACTACTGGGAAGCGCGGGCCGGTCTGATCCTTAACCTGCGCCAGCTCGGTGTGACCGATCCAGAAATTTTACGGGCTTTTGAAACTGTGCCGCACGAGCGATTCGTGCCTGAAGAGTTTGGGGAATACGCTTATCGCGAATCGTCGCTGCCGCTCGAATGTGGACAATCGATCACTGCTCCAGGACTTCTCGCGCAATTGCTGGTGCCACTTGCCCCTCAAGGCACCAACAAGGTGCTGGAGGTGGGAACAGGGTCGGGTTATTCGGCGGCGCTGCTTTCCCGCATGGCGCGACGTGTGTTCTCTATCGAAAAGTACCGCGCCCTGGCGAGTAGCGCACAGGCGCGCTGGCAGGCCGAGCGCTATACCAACATCATAGGGTTGAACGAGGATGGGCTGCTGGGACTTGAGCAGCAAGCGCCTTTCGAGCGCATTCTTTTGACCGGATCGATCAGCGAAGTACCAGAAGACCTTATCGAGCAGCTTGCCGATGGCGGAATCGCCGTAATGGCGGTCGGCGCACCCACCGAACGGCAGGCTATCCTGCGGATCGAAAGGGCCGATGAGAGCTTCATCGAGACGGAAATGGGCACTGTGCGCCTTGCGCCGTTGAGCCCGGGACGGTCACGTAGTCTCTAAAAATTGCAGATAGCGATGCGCTTTAAGCTCGTCTTTACCTTAACAAGTCTACTCTAATTTCCATTGAGTAGACGAGTTGACAGGCATTTCCCATGACCTTGAGCGTAACAGGTTCCATTCTGCGCAGCACCGGCTCCGCACTTGCAATGAGTGTTGCAGCGCTTGTGTTGGCAGGGTGTTCTTCCATGGGGTCATTCGGAGGCGATCCTACGGTTACGGGATCAACCTCGCGTACGGGTGGTGCCGTGATGGGGCAGGCGATGCCGGCATATCTGCCGCCAGCCAACATTGGCGGCGGTGCTGGTAATATTGCCAATTCCGGTCCGGTCCTTATCGATCGGACGACCGCTTCGCCGGTCGGTACGCAGTCGGCTGTCGTCTCCCAGGATCTCCCCGCTTTGCAGTCGTCAGTAACGAGTACCCAAGCCATGCCTGCACAAACCGCCGCAATATCCCCGCCGTCCTCAACGCCTTCCCAGTCTGCGCCGTCTACAGCGCCGCAGCTTGGCGTGGTGCAGGGCGATACCTACAAACACACGATCGCATCGGGCGAGTCGCTCTATACGATCGCACGCCGCTACGATGTGAGCGCAACCGACGTTATCGCCGCCAACAATATCAGTTCGCCTGACAAAATTGTCGTTGGTCAGAGCCTGATCATTCCCGGGCGGCCGGATCTTCTTGCCCAGCGCGGGCAGGCACAGCAGGTTGCCGCTGTTTCGGGCAGCCAGACGCTGACGACGCCGTCGGGTACTCCGGCTACGCAGCCAGCCAATACGCAAGCGGCAGCCCCTGCAGCGCAGCCGGCGCCTGCGCCGACCACCCAGGTTGCTGCAGCGCCGACACAGCAGCCGACGCCAACTGCAACACCTTCTGTGACGAGCGACAAGTTCCGCTGGCCGCTTTCGGGGCGGGTCATTACTGATTTCGCCGCTTCGCGCGGAACTGGCATCAATATTGAAGCGCCTGAAGGTACATCGGTTCGCGCCGCTGAGAACGGTGAAGTGATCTATGTCGGCAACGCTGTCGAGGGCTATGGCAACCTCGTGCTGGTCAAGCATGCCAATGGCTTTGTTTCTGCCTATGCTCACCTCAACACGATTGGCGTGGTCAAAGGCGACGCGATCTCGCGCGGCGACGCAATCGGCACCGTAGGAATGACCGGGTCGGTCTCGCGGCCGCAGCTCCACTTCGAACTGCGCAAGGGCGCGACACCAGTCGACCCGATGCCGTTGCTGGCTGGCTAGTTCAGCGAAATGCCGTGCCGGGCGTTGCCCGGTGCGGAACCTGCTCCAGAAATGGAGGCAAGCTCCACGTCACAGGCCGGCCCAGGATGGGCCGGCTTTGCTGTCTCAGGCTATCGATCTGCCCTTGAGACCTGCAAGGTGGCGGACGAACTGGATGGCGACGCGACCTGAACGCGAGCCGCGAGTTGCCGACCATTCGATGGCGAGCGCGCGCAATTCGTCCTCGGCAATATCGATCTGGTAGTGAGTGACATAGTTACGCACCATGGCCAGATAGGTGTCCTGATCGCAATTGTGGAAGCCGATCCACAGTCCGAAGCGGTCCGAGAGGGATACTTTCTCCTCGACGGCTTCACTTGGATTAATTGCCGTGGAGCGTTCGTTCTCGATCATATCGCGCGGCATGAGGTGGCGACGGTTCGAGGTGGCATAGAACAAAGTGTTGGCGGGGCGGCCTTCGATGCCGCCATCAAGGACGGATTTGAGTGCCTTGTAGCTGGACTCGTCCTTGTCGAAACTCAAGTCGTCGCAGTAAATGATGTAGCGCTCTGTGCGGTTGAGCAGAAAGCGCAGCAGCGCGGGCAGGGTTGCGATGTCCTCGCGGGCGATTTCGATGAGGATTAGCCGCGAAATCCCCGGTTCTTCTATTGTTTCGATGTGGCCATGGATGGCCTTGACCATCGAGGATTTTCCCATGCCACGTGCGCCCCAGAGCAGCGCATTGTTGGCGCCGTGCCCCCGTGCGAAGGCCAGGGTGTTTTCGAGCAGGATGTCGCGCAGATGCGAAACGCCTTCAAGAAGGTCGAGAGGGATGCGATTGACACTGCGCACTGGGCGCAAAACCTGGTCGGTGCCGTCCCAAAGATAGGCATTAACACCCTCTTCGATGCGCACTGCCGGCTCGGTGTTTCCGGCCATGGTTTCCAGGGCGCGGGCGATCTTGTCGAGCGACGCCGAAATTGTCGAAAGCTGGTCAGTATTTTCCACTGGAGAATAGTCCCTGAAACTGCCCGATAGGCTTTGCCTTTCGCCGGGCTCGCTAGTATAGTCCGCCCGATTTTTTGGGAGGAAATTGCCTACCCAAAACCGCAAGCGTCCCTATATGGGACAATCAGTCCTGCTTTGACAAGCAGACCGCTACGGAGTGCCTTAATGTTCGTTACGCCAGCCTTCGCCCAGGGTGCAGCAGCCCCCTCCGGCATGGATTTTATTTCCAGCTTTATACCTATCATCCTGCTTATCGCCATTTTCTGGTTTCTTATCTTCCGCCCTCAGCAGAAGCGGATGAAGACCCATCAGGCCATGCTGGCGGCTGTCAAACGTGGCGATACCATCGTCACCAATGGCGGTGTCGTGGGCAAGGTGACCAAGGCCGTCGACGGCGAAGATCTGGAAGTCGAGATCTCCCAGGGCGTCAAGATCAAGGTCGTTCGCACCATGATCGCAGATGTGCGGACCAAGTCCGAACCGGTCAACGACAACAAATAGTCGATTGGTTTTATCCGTAGGGCCGTTGTCCTGCGAACGCGAAACCGGTAGCGCCAGCGTGCCTTGAGTGGCAGCGCTGGCGCTATGGATCATTAAAAACGAAGGTTTCTCATGAAGTTCCCGCCATTCCGGACCATCGCCGTTCTTCTGGTGACGCTGCTCAGCGTCCTGGCGGTCATGCCGAATTTCCTCAGTGAGCAAACCAAGGCGGGTTTGCCGGACTGGTTGCCGAACCAGGAGATCGTACTTGGCCTTGATCTGCAGGGCGGGTCGCACCTTCTCTTGCAGGTGAACCGAGACGACATCGTCGAAGGTCGCATCAGCGATATTCGCCGCGATGCGCGGGCCAGTCTGATCGAGGCTGGAATTGGGAGCCTTATTACAACCAACGGCGCGACACTGAATGTCGAGCTGACCGACCCGAGCCAGCTTGACGACGCGCGCAACGCGCTGGCGCCGCTGGCACAGCCGGTTGAGGGCGGGATTTTCGGTGGCGGCACCGCAGCGCCTGAAATCGAAATCACCACAACGGGTGGCCGGATCCTTATCACGCTGACCGAAGATGCGATTTCCAGCCGAATGTCCTCGCTGGTCGCACAATCGCTCGAGGTGATCCGCAGCCGTATCGATGAAGTGGGTACGACAGAGCCGATCATCCAGCGCCAGGGCGAAGATCGCATTTTGGTGCAGGTTCCAGGCTTCGGCGATTCCGAGCGCCTAAAGGATCTCATCAGCCAGACTGCGCGTCTCACGTTCCATCTGGTCTATCCCTCGATGACGGCAGCGCAAGCGCAGGCACAGGGCCTGCCAGCGGGCACTATGCTGGTTCCGAGCTCGGATGGGTTCGACGAGCTGCTTTATGAGGACGTCGCCATCGGCGGAGAAGAACTGGTGGATGCTCAGCCAGCGTTCGATCAGAACAGCCGTCCGGTCGTATCCTTCAGGTTCAACACGCAGGGCGCTATCACGTTCGGTGAAATCACTTCGCAAAATGTCGGGCGGCGGTTTGCCATCGTGCTCGACGGGCAGGTGATAACAGCGCCAACTATCCAGCAGCCCATTACGGGCGGCACCGGACAGATTTCGGGAAATTTCACTTCCGACTCGGCGAGCGATCTTGCTGTGCTTCTGCGCGCCGGTGCGCTGCCGGCGACCCTTGATGTGGTTGAGGAGCGCACGGTCGGCCCGAGCCTTGGTGCGGACTCTATCAATGCAGGCGTAACTGCGGGGCTGATCGGCACCGCGGGCGTTATCATCTTCATGCTCGCTGCCTACGGGTTGTTCGGGGTGTTCGCCAATATTGCGCTTGTGCTCAACGTCGGGATGATCCTGGCGGCGCTCTCGACGCTAGGGGCCACGCTGACGCTGCCTGGCATTGCCGGAATCGTGCTGACAGTCGGTATGGCTGTCGATTCCAACGTGCTGATCTTCGAGCGTATACGCGAAGAACTGGGGGCAGGGCGATCGCCGTTCCAAGCTATTGATTCCGGTTTCAGGCGCGCGATGACGACGATCGTCGATGCTAACGTTACGACCCTCATCGCTGCCGTAGTGTTGTTCTTCCTTGGCTCGGGACCGGTGCAGGGCTTTGCCGTCACGCTGGCCATCGGCGTTCTGACGACAATGTTCACAGCATATCTTGTGACTCAACTGCTGGTGACGACCTGGTTCCAGAACCGCCGGCCGAAGACCCTGAAGGTCAACGTTCTGCAGCGCTTTCTGCCGCTCGAGCCCAAATTGCCCTTCATGAACTGGCGCAAGTTCGGCTTTGCCTTCACACTGGTACTGCTGGTTAGCACTGTCGCGCTTGAGGCAACACGGGGTCTGAACCTCGGTATCGACTTTACCGGCGGTAGCGCGATTGAACTTCAGGCCAACGATGGAGATGCCGATATCGGCGATCTGCGTACGCGGCTGGGCGATCTGGGCATTGGTGAAGTGCAGGTCCAGGAGTTTGGTTCGCCTTCTGACGTTCTTGTTCGTATTGGGACTCAAGACGGCGATGAGACGGCTCAACAAGCTGCAGTACAGCAAGTTACCAACGCGGTTGCCGAGGACTATGAAGTACGGCGTACGGAGGCTGTGAGCGGCACTGTGTCGTCGGAGCTTGCATTCAACGGCATTATTGGCGTTCTGGCTGCAATGGTCGGCATCGTGATCTATGTCTGGCTGCGATTCGAGTGGCAATTTGGCGTGGGTGCTATCCTTGCGTTGTTGCACGACGTCATTTTGACAGTGGGGCTGTTTGCGTTGCTGCAGCTCGAATTCAATCTGTCGAGTATTGCGGCGGTGCTGACGGTGATCGGCTATTCGCTCAACGATACGGTGGTTATCTACGACCGAATTCGAGAGAACCTGGCGAAATACAAGCGGGTCAGCCTGTCTGAAATCATCAATATGTCGCTCAACCAGACGCTGACGCGA
Source organism: Pelagibacterium sp. (assembly GCF_048264985.1). Classification (GTDB taxonomy): domain Bacteria; phylum Pseudomonadota; class Alphaproteobacteria; order Rhizobiales; family Devosiaceae; genus Pelagibacterium. Next base: position 1,676,303 of record NZ_JBLXCL010000001.1, on the reverse strand, counting down.
ACCATCCTGACAGGTGGAACCACGGCACTGGCCCTGATCGCACTGGTGGTTTTCGGTGGCGAGGTGATCCGCAGCTTTACGCTGGCCATGGCATGGGGCGTGTTTGTGGGTACCTACTCGTCAATCTTCGTTTCGGCCCCGATCCTGCTTTATCTCGGCGTCAAGACGCGCGCCGAAACCGAAGTTAGCGACAAACCCAAGCCTGAGCGCCGCGCCGACGGCGCTGCGGTCTAGAGCTTATGGCCTGGGAAGCAGGTCAGGGGCACTACCCCTATCAGGCAACCATCGACGCTTACGGTGATGGCGGGTTCCGCTTCGCGGACATGTCACACCGAGGTTCGTTGATGTGTTTGCCTTCGGGGATGTTTGCTTGGGATGTCAAAGATCCTGGCGACGTTACTGAAGCGTCGTTGGCCAGGGTGATCGAGCACGCCGACAGCATCGATGTGATGTTGATCGGCATGGGACCCGATATTGCGCCAATCGCGCCGGCCATAAAGAAGGTGCTGCGTGAGAAGGGCGTCATTGTCGAAGCGATATCTACTGGCAGCGCTATTCGCACCTACAATGTTCTTCTTGCCGAAAACCGAGCTGTGGGGGCTGCGCTGATCAGCGTCCAGAAGGCGCGATAAATGAGTGACAGCTTTGCACTGGCGGCGGACCAGTTGCGCGAACTTGATCGGGACAGGTATACGGCAAGTCTGGTGATCCCCAGCGATCACCGTGCGGCCGTACAGTCGATCTTTGCATTTTCCGCCGAAATCGCTGCAGTTCGCGAACGGGTATCCGAACCTGGTCCGGGTGAAATTCGACTTCAATGGTGGGTGGATGCAATTGAAGGGGAAGGGCATGGCGCAATTGCCAGCAATCCCATTGCTGACGCACTTTTTAGAACACTGGGAACGCATGCGTTGCCTAGCGGCCCACTGCTTCGGCTGCTGGCCGCACGGCGGTTCGACTTCTACCACGATGCCATGCCTGATGTCGGCCAGTTCGAAGGGTATGCGGGTGAGACTGTGTCAGTGCTCTATCAATATGCCGCTATGATTCTCGGTGGTGGAGCTGTGGATGCCGCTGCGGATGCTGCCGGTCATCTGGGGGTCGCGCAGGCGCTAGCGGGGCATATACGCGCTTTCGGCTATAACGCTTCGCGGGGCCAGCTCTTTTTGCCGCTCGCGATTTTCACGGCAAATGGTGTGCGAGAAGCCGATATCTACGCCGGCAAAGACAGTGACGCGGTTCGTGCCGCGCTGACGCAGATCGGCGAGCTGGCACAGACGCACGCCGACAAGGCCGCCGTTGCCATCAGTCAGCTTGACGCCAGCATCAAGCCTGCCTTTGCCAGTCTGGCATTGGTGCGCTCCGACATTAGCGCGCTGGATCGCCAGATTGCACAGCCATTTACCGCGCTGTCGTCATCGTCGGCGTTCAGCCGCTTGTGGTCGGTGATCTGGTGGACGCTGCGGAACGTGCGCTGAGCCGTCTGCTTCAGACTTTGTATTACCTCAAATCACAGATATGGGCTTGGGTCCCGCGCACCCATTGATGCGCGGGACGGTCATAGTGGTTAAAGCCAGCCTGCCAGATCTTCGAGCGCGCGGCTTGTAAAAGCGCGCTTCTTGGCCTTCGCCTTATCGGGGCCACGCCAACGGCCCTTGAGTCCTTCGGGTTTCTTGATTTCTACCGGTGGAAACAGCCCAAAATTGACATTCATGGGTTGGAAGCTGCGTGCGCCGGAATAGGCTTCGGCCTCGAGGTGACCGCCGGTAATGTGGCCAATCAAAGCGCCAAACGCTGTTGTGACCGGCGGCAGCGCCGGGGTTGCGCCCTTGGCTTCTGCCGCAGAAAGCCTGCCGCAGATGAGGCCCATTGCAGCACTTTCAACGTAGCCTTCAACGCCAGTAACCTGCCCCGCGAAGCGAAGACGAGGGTCGGCTTTGAGCTTGAGGTCTGGCCCAAGCACCTTGGGTGAATTGAGGAAGGTGTTCCTATGCAATCCGCCCAACCGGGCGAACTGAGCGTTCTCTAACCCCGGAATCATGCGAAAAATATCGGTCTGGACGCCGTAGCGCATCTTGGTTTGAAAACCCACCATGTTCCAAAGTGTACCAAGAGCATTGTCCTGGCGGAGTTGGATGATTGCGTAGGGTTTGGTTTCCGGGTCGCGCGGATTGGTCAGGCCTACTGGCTTCATTGGACCAAATCGCAAGGTTTCGCGCCCGCGCTCGGCCATCACCTCAATGGGAAGGCAACCGTCGAAATAGGGGACGATCTCCCAATCCTTGAATTCATGAAGCGGCGCGTCGAGCAGGGCGTCGATGAAGGCGTTATACTGCTCTTCGGTCATCGGGCAGTTGAGATAGTCAGCTCCAGTACCGGCCGGACCGGGCTTGTCGTAGCGCGATTGTGCCCAAACGATATCGTGATCGATGCTGTCGTAATGGATTATTGGGGCTATCGCGTCGAAAAAGGCCAGCGAGTCTTCGCCGGTCAACTGTTGAATGGCTGTAGCCAGGGCTGGCGACGTCAACGGGCCAGTCGCGACTATGACGTTTTCCCATTCCGCCGGCGGCAGACCAGCGATTTCCTCGCGGGCGATTGTGATGCGCGGATGCGCTTCGAGAGCTTCAGTGACCTTCTGGGAGAAGCCGTCGCGATCTACCGCCAAGGCGCCGCCGGCGGGCAGCGCGCATTTATCGGCGCAGGACATGATCAGCGAACCAGCACGGCGCATCTCTTCATGGAGCAGGCCAACGGCGTTATGTTCGTGATCGTCTGAGCGAAAACTATTCGAGCACACAAGTTCGGCGAAACCGTCAGTGTGATGCGCGTCGGTTGGCTTGACCGGACGCATTTCGTGCAACACCACCTCTACGCCGGCCTCGGCTGCCTGCCAGGCAGCTTCGGACCCTGCAAGACCGCCGCCAATCACGTGAACTTTCGCCATGACACCATCCGTTTGTATAACTGGCATGGCTATAGACGAAAAGCGCGCAGCAATCCAAGACTGCCGCGCGCTGCGTTTGGTCACAGGGGCAAATCAGGCCGCTCGACCCTCATGCAGGCCCTCATTGATTTCCTCAGCTATTTTTTCACAGAATTTATCGAGATCGCCGGGATTACGGCTGGTGATCAATCCTCTATCGGTGACGACCGGGCTGTCTTCCCATTGGGCACCAGCGTTGATGACATCGGTTCTGACCGAAGGGTAGGACGTCATCCTGCGTCCATTGGCGATACCGGCTTCGACAAGCAGCCAGGGCGCGTGGCAAATGGCGGCGACAACCTTTTTGTCGGACCAAAATTGCTTGATGAAATCGAGAGCCTTATCCTCAACGCGCAACAGATCGGGGTTGATCTGGCCGCCTGGGAGCACGATGGCATCGTAATCCTGGGCGCTGACCCCATCGAGGGTTTTGTCGACATCGACAGCGCGACCCCAGTTATCCTTGTCCCAGCCTTTGATCTGGCCAGATTCAAGCGATATCACATGGACGATGGCGCCTGCCTCGCGAAGTTTGTCGCGCGGCACTTCGAGTTCTGACTGTTCGAAACCATTGGTGGCAAGAATTGCTACGGACTTGCCTTGCAGATTTTGCATGACTTTCCCTTTCTTTTTGGAGAACGGGAAAACGGTCAGAGCGGTCCGATGTTCCTGCAGGCTAACGCGAGACAAAGAAAAAGAGCGCTCCGATGACAGAGCGCTCTTTAAATGTGGTCGGGTATGCGGCCGGAGCGATTACAAGGCGCCGGCATGATCGCGAGCAATACGCTGGATGTCCGAACGGGCGATGCCGAGATCGTTCAGCTCACGATTGCCAAGTGCGTTCAGTTCGCGAACTGTCTGCTGGTAGGCCGACCAACGTTTGAATGTCTTGCGAATGTCCATTTTATTCTCCTTTCGTCTTACGCCTCTTAGCTAATGAGAATCGTCGCAATTGTGCAGAGGCAGATTGGTCATTGCCGCCTTGCATGTTCTGCATGACTATTGGTCAGGGCGATTCAGCCTTGCTTAACCAATGAGCATTTCATGACCGATTTGATACTGTGGGGACGGGCGAGCTCGGCCAATGTGCAGAAAGCTCGATGGGCGTTGGAAGAGGTCGGGGTAACTTACGCATTGCGCGAGGTTGGCGGGCGATTCGGGGGGCTGGATACGCCCGTATTTGGCGCTATGAATCCAAACAGGCTGGTGCCTGTTCTTCAGCACGGCGATCTGACGGTTTGGGAAAGCCATGCAATTGTACGCTATGTTGCGGCTGCGCTGGGCGACGGGACGATGTGGCCACCCGTGGCCATGGATCGAGCGCTTGCGGATCAATGGACCGACTGGACCGTAACGACCTTTCAGCCGGCCTGGATACGGTTGTTCTGGCTGTTGGTGAGAACTGCCCCCGGTCAACACGATCAAACGTCCATTGCTGCAGCGCTGAAAGACACTGTGGCAGGTTTGCAAACGTTGAACGGGCAACTGGAGAAGACGGACTATCTGGCTGGCGGTCATTTCAGCTATGCAGATATCGTCGCTGGTGTTTCACTTTATCGCCTGACGACCATGGAGATCGAGCTGCCGGCGCTTGCCGGTATCGCTGCCTGGCATGAGCGGCTAAAGCAAAGGGCCGGTTTCGAGAATGTGGTTTGCATTTCTTACGAGGAGCTGCGGGCGCGTTAATAAGGCCCTGGAATCAAAAAAGGCATCCCAATCAAGGATGCCTTTTTCGTGCCTGGACGTTGGAGGTCGTCTGAGAGCCAGCAGTGCTCTTAGAGCTGGCTTGCATGATCACGTGCGATGCGTTCGATATCGCCACGGGAAATGCCGAGGTCGTTGAGTTCACGGTTGCCAAGCGAATTCAGTTCGCGAACTGTCTGCTGGTAAGCCGACCATTTCTGAAAAGTCTTACGAATACCCATGTGATGTTCCTTTCGTTTCGATGACCAAGACATAGGCGGTTAAAGACGACCTTTGCACTAGGGATTTGCTCAACTCGGCCATGCGGTTTTCGCATGGCTCGTAAGATTGGCTAATGAACAGAGGCGATACGGGGCTGCTGTACCCGACGGACGCCGCCGGGTACAACGTATGTTGGATCAATCGTGCCGATCGAACAGGCCCTTGGTCATTTTTGCGAAATCCCGAACCGGGTATTCCAAATCTCCGCAGAAGCGCCGGGGAATTGGAGCTATCCGACGCAGGCTCCTCGGATCAGAACCGGCGGGCTTTGATTGCTTCCAGGATATACGAACGAACATGGAGTCCTCCATGCAGGTTGTTTGCACACTGAAAGGATAGGCACGAATCATGACAATGCGTTATCGGGGCAGGCGCACGTCGCCCCTGCATTGGACGCATGGCGATCCGCCTTCCGAAGCGCCAAATGCGCCATTTCCGCTATTGCGCTGCCGTCATGCGTAAGGGGCGGCGCTCCATCACTTCCTTGAGGAAATGGCCTGTATGGGAGCGGGCGATTTCAGCCACTTGCTCTGGCGTGCCGACAGCAACGATCTCGCCGCCGCCATCGCCGCCTTCGGGGCCAAGGTCGATGATCCAGTCAGCCGTTTTGATAACTTCGAGATTGTGCTCGATGACAATCACTGTGTTTCCGGTATCGACAAGCTGCTGAAGCACATTGAGCAATTTGGCGACGTCGTGGAAATGCAATCCGGTGGTTGGCTCGTCCAGAACATAAAGCGTCCGGCCGGTCGCACGCTTGGACAATTCCTTGGCAAGTTTGACGCGTTGCGCCTCGCCGCCCGACAGAGTCGTCGCCTGCTGACCGATCTTGACGTAGCCAAGGCCAACCCGCTGGAGCGTGACCAGCTTGTCCCGGATGACAGGCACCGCAGAGAAAAACTCGGCGCCTTCGTCAACTGTCATGTCGAGAACGTCGGAAATTGACTTGCCCTTGAACTGGACTTCGAGCGTTTCACGATTGTAGCGCTGGCCCTTACAAACGTCACAAGTGACGTAAACGTCAGGTAGAAAGTGCATTTCAATCTTGATGACACCATCGCCCTGGCATGCTTCGCACCGGCCGCCCTTGACGTTAAAGGAGAACCGGCCGGGACCATAACCACGCGCCTTGGATTCCGGCATATTGGCGAACCATTCGCGAATATGGGTGAAGGCGCCAGTATATGTTGCCGGGTTGGAACGCGGCGTGCGACCGATCGGGCTCTGGTCGATATCGATGACTTTGTCGAGCAATTCGAGACCGGTCAGGCTTTCGTGGGGCGCTGGGTGAACGCGGGCGCCATTCAGGCGTCGGGCAATGGCCTGATAGAGTGTATCAACTGTCAGCGTGGACTTTCCGCCACCAGATACTCCGGTTATGGCGACGAACATCCCAAGCGGAATGTCGACAGACACATTCTTGAGATTGTTGCCAGTCGCGCCCCTGAGCGAGAGCTGGCGCCCCTTCTTGGCCTTGCGGCGCTCAGCGGGAACAGGAATGCCCATACGGCCCGATAAATATTGTCCGGTCAGGCTGTCAGGATGAGACAGGATATCTTCAGGGTTGCCCTGCGCAATGATGTTCCCGCCGTGAATACCAGCGCCGGGTCCAATATCGAGAACATGGTCGGCTGTCAGGATTGCATCTTCGTCGTGTTCAACGACGATGACCGTATTGCCGAGATCACGAAGCCGCCGAAGTGTTTCCAAAAGACGTGCATTGTCACGCTGATGCAGACCGATGGAAGGCTCATCGAGAACGTACAGAACGCCTGTGAGTCCAGAGCCAATCTGGCTGGCAAGACGAATGCGCTGGCTTTCCCCACCAGAAAGAGAGCCGGAATTGCGCGAAAGCGTCAGATATTGCAGCCCGACGTCGTTGAGGAAGGCAAGCCGGTCGCGGATTTCCTTGAGAATGCGCTCACCGATTGCCGATTGCGTTTCGTTGAGATGGTCGGGCAGGTCCGCAAACCAGTCGGCAGCGCCCTTGATGGAAAGCTCGGAGACCTGGCCGATATGGCAGCCATGAATTTTGACTGCAAGGGCCTCAGGTTTGAGGCGGTAACCGTTGCAGGCTGGGCAAGGCGCCGCTGACATATAGCGCTCAATATCCTCGCGCGCTGCAGAGGACTCGGTTTCGCGGTAGCGCCGTTCAAGATTTCCTATAACCCCTTCAAACGGCTTCTGTGTCGAGTATTTACGCAGGCCATCATCGTAAACGAATTCGATCTTGGTCTTGTCGGTTCCGAACAGGACAGCATGTTGCACTTCGAACGGCAGATCCTGCCACGCAGTGCCGGTAGACGCCTTAAAATGCCGGGTGACGGCCTTCAAAGTCTGCAAATAATAGGGCGATGACGTTTTCGACCAGGGTTGGATAGCGCCGTCCCGCAGTGACAAAGATCCATCGGGGACCACGAGATCGGCATCGATCTTGGCCTCAGTGCCGAGGCCTGAACATACCGGGCACGCGCCGAACGGATTGTTGAACGAGAAAAGACGCGGCTCAATTTCGGCAATGGTGAAACCGGAGACTGGGCAGGCAAATTTCTCTGAAAATGTCAGGCGCTTCGGACTGCCGCCCTCTTCGACCTGATCGGCGTATTCTGCTAGCGCGATGCCATCGGCCAGTCGCAACGCTGTCTCGAAACTTTCGGCAAGACGGCCAGAGATATCGCCATTGACGACGACGCGATCGACGACCACCTCGATATCGTGCTTGAGTTTCTTGTCCAGGGCAGGGGCTTCTTCGATCTCGTAGAATTGGCCATCGATCTTGACGCGCTGAAAGCCCTTCTTCATCAGATCGGCAAGTTCCTTGCGATACTCACCCTTGCGACCACGCACTATGGGAGCCAGCAGGTAAAGACGCGTCCCTTCCTCGAGCGCTATCACCTTATCGACCATCTGAGAGACAGTCTGACTTTCAATTGGAAGCCCGGTTGCTGGCGAATAGGGGATGCCGACGCGGGCGAACAGGAGGCGGAGATAATCATAGATCTCGGTGACAGTACCCACAGTCGAACGTGGATTGCGCGAGGTCGTCTTCTGTTCGATTGAAATCGCTGGCGAGAGCCCCTCGATGCTTTCCACGTCCGGCTTTTGCATCATTTCGAGAAACTGGCGCGCATAAGCCGAAAGACTTTCGACATAGCGGCGCTGGCCTTCGGCATAAATCGTGTCGAATGCCAGCGAGGATTTGCCCGATCCGGACAGCCCGGTCATAACGATCAGCTTGTCGCGGGGCAGGCGAACATCGATATTTTTGAGATTATGCTCCTTGGCGCCCCGGATGACGATGTCGCGATTTGGATTGGTAATGTCATTCATGGGGGCGATCATCCAGGATAGCGGGCCGGTCGATGCCGACAATGAGGTTCTTAACGGGCGCGGGCGGCGTCCGGTTCACTTAAGCACAACTTCTTTTACCTGCAAGGCCAGCTGTCGCACAGCAGCATTGCTGTCGAACATAATAGGAACATGCGGGAACCAGTCAAGCTTGACATTCCTCAAAAATCTCGAACAGAGTAAGAACAAACGAGTTGTGCATAGCATGGCTGCGCGCTGAACATTTTTCCGCGAAGCCTATATAGTGCGCTCAACGTGACTGGCCGAACACCGGTTCGGCGGACAAGAGACAGGAAGGCGAATATGTCGGGAAGCGTGAACAAAGTTATTCTGGTGGGCAATCTGGGTGCCGACCCTGAGGTGCGGTCACTGCCGAACGGCAATCCTGTGGTCAATCTGCGCATCGCGACATCCGAGCGCTGGCGTGACCGTAATTCCGGTGAGCCGCGGGAAAAGACCGAATGGCATAGGGTGGTGATCTTCAGCGAGGGGCTGGCCAAGGTGGCTCAGAATTATCTCAAGAAGGGCGCAAAGGTCTATATAGAGGGCCAGCTCCAAACCCGAAAATGGGAAAAGGACGGCCAGGACCAATACACGACAGAGATCGTGCTGCAGGGCTTCAATTCAACTTTGACCATGCTCGATGGTCGTGGCGAAGGCAGCGGCGGCGGCGAGAGCTCAGGCGGCGGTTATGGTGGAAGCCGTCAGGTAGAGAACCGTGGGCGTCCATCAAGCGCGCCAGCGTTCGAGCCAGGCGGCATGGACGACGATATCCCGTTTTGATTGAATTCAAGGGCGCCTTCGGCGCCCTTTATTCTATCGTATAGCGATTGCAGCTATTGCGTGAAGGGTACCTGGGCCGTCGTGACACCACCAGTGGCCAGGTCGGTGATCTCGAAGTCCATTCCGATCTGGGCATCCTGAAGTGCCATAGCCGCTTCTATGCGATACGTCTTGCCTTCAGCATTGCGGTTGACCAACTCAAAATCGATACCCTCACCGCTGGGTCGTCCGATGGCGACGCCTTGAAAGCTGGCAACCGATGACATTGCCGCTTCGTACTGGCCAGCCTGTTCGTTCCAGATCATCGTGCCAGCCACTGATATCGTCCGACCAGCGAGCGTGCACCGGCCATCAAACGTGATGCGAGCCGCGCCGGTATCTTCGACAGACATACGGCATACAACGGTTTCTTCTTTTCCTGTCGACGCAAGCACAGCCGAGCCTCGACCACGCCAGTCCCCGACATAGCTCTTGAGCAGATCGACGTCAGACTGGGCCGCATGTCCAGGTGAAACGGATAAGCTCGTGAGTGCGAGAGCACAGAAAAGCGCCGCCGCGCGGCGTGGGTGACCGGTTCGTTCAGGTCGGGTGTGTTGGGGTGCTCGGGCCATATCAGGCAGAGATTTCATTTTTGCTTCCACTCCATCTGGCAAGTATCATTCCGCCACCGATCAACAGTACGGGCAGCACGATCAGATCTCCGATCAGCGCCGAAATCAGCGTGATGACTGTCAAGAAGCCGAACATGGCGACTTGAGGCAGAACCGATACCGTGACCACCGCGCATCCGGCGATCAGGATGAGCGTTGTCGCAATGAGAGCCGGACCAACTCTGTCGAGCGTCGTATCTACAGCCTGGGCAATGCTCTCGCCACGATCGCGTGCCCGCGCATAATGGGCAAGAAAGTGGATCGTGTCATCGACGGCGATGCCGAACGCGATGGTCAGCGAAATCACTGTGGTAAGCTGCAGATGGGTTCCTGACGCATAAAGAAACAACTCGGTGAGCAGGACCGGCATGCTGTTTGGGATGATAGCAACGAACGCCAGCTTCCATGATCTGAAGGCAATACCGATCAGGCCGACCGACAAAAACACAGCCAGAACAAGACTGATCTGCAATGTAGCGATCATATCGAGGCTAGAATAAGCGGTCAGGACGCGAAAGCCCGAAATTTCGGCGCCTTGGATGCCGGCTGCCACCAGTTCGGCGCGCATGGACTCTACGACCGCGACTGTTTGTTCAGCATTATGGGAAGTCGGTGAAAATGCGGTGATCAGGGCCTGCATGCCATCTTCGGTGATAAAGCGCTGACGCAGGAAGGGTCCGACAGCATCGAAAATACGCTGTCGGGAAAACCCGAGATCTGAATAGTGCCGGAAACTTGCTGCAGATATCACTTTTCCCGTGCCAAAATTGCTTTCGGCAATCTGGTGGACGCGCTCGACCGTAGCAAAGTCGCCGTCGGTCATTTCGGTCAAACCACCCTCAAGGGGGATTCTGATGTAGATTGGCGCGACGCCCCCGACACCGGCGTCGATCTGGTTGCTGGTGGCAATGGCATCGCTGCCGCGGGGCAAAAAGTCCTGAAACTGGAAGCGCGCCTCGAGCAGAAAATGGGGGATTAGCAGCAGACCAGCGGCTAGGATGGCGACGAGGGCGGCCTTGCGCGGCGCTGCGTGGGCAATGCGGCGCACCAGGGGTATGGCTGCAGTCAGTGCCACCGCGGGCGACTTGCGCATGCGAAAGCCCAAACGCATAGCCAAAAGCAGCGAGAGCGGGAGAAATGTAACCAGGGCAAGGAAGGCGAGGGCCATGCCAAGTGCGCCGGAAATTGCAAATTCGCGCAAGCCCTGACCGGGTGCCAGCGTGAGACTGGCAAATGCGATGACAGTGGTAATTGCAGTCAGCGCGCAGGCCGGACTGACTTTGCGGATCGTCTCGGCGAGGGCACCTCGCTGGTCCAGCCCCGAATTGCTCGTTCGCATCCAGTAAAAGCAGAAATACATGCTTTCAGCGAATGCGATGACCAACACAAGGGCAGAGATGATGTTGGTGAGAAACGTAAAGCTGCCGAAAACGAGAATGGTCATTCCCGTGACCCAGAACGCCGTGACGACCGGGGTGAGTGTCGCAATCAGTGCGCCCCAGAAGGTGCGGAAGCTCAGCAGCGCTGTGAGGAACCCCAGTGCTACGCCGGCAGCCATGAACATAAGCTGGTCGAAGCGTGACGCCTTGAGCAATTCCTCTTTCCAGATCGCCGGTCCGGTCAATTCGAGTTGGATGTCTTCGCTCTGATATGCGGCCATGAGATCACGCAAAGAGGCGATCATCGCATCTTCGCCGAGTTCGATCGCAGCGCCGGGATCGGGGAACATGATCATCACCACCCCGGCATTGTCAGCCAGAATGAGATTGCTCATCAGGGGGTCGTTGGCCCTGAGATCATTCAAAGCTGCGTCGACTTTCTCGGACGTTTCCATGCCTTCGGGGACTGCCGGCTCCGAGGTGCCGCCATCGGCGGGACGCCTTAAGGAAAAGGGCGACATCGTACCGGCGGCAAACTCGTTGAGTTCAAGCTCAAAACCCAGAAAACGCAGCTCTTCAAGAATATCCGGGTCGGTCAGATTGTTCGATCGGGCGAGCAGATAGACGTCGTTCTCAAATGTGCCGAAATTTTCGTTGAGCGCGACATAGCGATCGTACTCGATACCTGAGCCGCGATAGAGGCGAAGCAGGTCGCCGTCTATGTTGAATTTTGTCAGCTGAAACGTGCACAGGGCCGTAAAAGCGAGGACCGCGACCGCCATGATGCGGGGGAATTTGAGGGTCAGCAGCCCAAGTCGCTCAAGGCCAAATCCGATGGACACCTGTGGTCCTTCCTCCGGGCGAATCGAAGCGAAAAGTCACGTCCAAATTGGTAAAGGCTTGAGCGAACGGCGTCTACCACGAGGGCGAAAACGGCAAAATGCCGGTTAACGCCGGAAGCGGGCAGCGAGCAGGATATTGGTTTCCGTAACGCTGATCCCTTCGATCAGACGGATGGCGCCCAGCACGGAATCAAATTCGGGTAGAGATGCGCTCTCGATTTCGGCGACAAGATCCCACCGGCCATTGGTGCTGAAAAGCGCCCGGACCTGGGGAAGTCCCGAAAGGGCGCGCGCCACCTTGTCTGTGCCGCGGCCTTCGACTTCGATCATCGCTATGGCACGGACACGCTCTGCGTCGTCAGGAGCGCCGAGCCGAACGCCATAGCCCGAAATTGTGCCGTTGGATTCCATACGCTCCATGCGAGCGCGAACAGTGGTGCGCGAGACCCCTAACGTGGCTGCGAGGCTTGCGATGGAAAGTCTGGCATCGTCGCGCAGCAGTGCGAGGATTTTCCTGTCGAGATGATCCGTGGTTGGCATTTCGAGCCGTCTTGCTTGTCAGAATGATCAATAGTACTGCCGAATTGCGCAGAATTGCAACTTTTCGTCGCCACCTTGCTTGGGCATGCTGACCCTAGTTATTGGAGGCAAGAGCGAATGCGTGGACCCGAACCGAAAACGATCACCCTGATCGGCGCTGCCATTGAAGACGGGGCAGGGCGGCAGGGGTGTTCCATGGGGCCTAAGGCCCTGCGGATAGCCGGCCTGGCTGACGCCTTGTCCGGACTCGGACACAAGGTGGTCGATCGTGGCGATGCCGTTGCTGAAGACAATGATTTCGCACTTGATGGCTTTGCGCACAATGTCGTCGAGGTAACTGGCTTCGCGCGTGCGGTAGCCAAGGAGGGCGAAGCTGCACTCGCCGAGGGAACCGCTGTTTATCTTGGCGGTGATCATGCATTGTCGTTTGGGTCTGTGGCAGCCGCACTGCGGCACGCCGACCGGCTTGGCAGGATGCTCCATGTCCTTTGGCTGGATGCGCATGCCGATTTCAATACACCGCAAACCTCCACTTCAGGGAACATGCATGGCATGCCTGCAGCGTTCTTTTGCGGCGAGGCCGGGTTTGATGGCATGCTCGACTGTCCGAAAATGCCTGCCACACGGTTTCATCTCGTGGGCGCGCGTTCGATCGATCCGACTGAAGTGGATCGGTTGGCCGCCCGAGGCGCCGACGTCAACGATATGGCAGAGATCGACGAGCATGGGATTGCTGCGATCCTGCGTCGGATTCTCGGGGAAGTCGAAGCCGATAACGCGCTTTTGCATGTGAGCCTCGACGTGGATTTCATTGAACCCGATCTGGCACCTGGTGTGGGCACGACGGTGCCGGGTGGTGCAACGGTGCGTGAAGCCCACCTGGCGATGGAATTGGTCGGGCGGTGCGGACGACTGATCAGCCTCGATCTCGTCGAACTCAACCCGTTTCTCGACGATCGCGGCAAGAGCGCGCGCCTGATGGTAGATCTGGCTGCCAGTGCATTTGGCCGACGGATATTTGACCGACCGACACAACCGGCATGAACGAGGGGAAAACCATGGCACTGACTGACGATCTCATCGCACTCGAGCAGACCTTGGGCGCACACAATTACAAGCCGCTTGATGTGGCGCTGGTTCGAGGGGAAGGTGTGTTTGTCTATGATGTCGATGGCAAAAAATATCTCGATTGCCTTTCGGCATATTCGGCGGTGAACCAGGGGCATTGCCACCCGAAAATCCTAGAGGCGATGGTCAATCAGGCCAGCAAGCTTACCCTGACGTCGCGGGCCTTTCACAACGACCAATTGGCGCTGTTCTACCAGGAAATCGCTGACCTAACGGGGTCGCATAAGGTGCTGCCGATGAATACGGGTGCCGAGGCCGTGGAAAGTGCCATAAAGGCAGTCCGAAAATGGGGGTATGAAGTCAAGGGCGTCGATAAGAACAAGGCTGAGATCATCGTCTGCGCCAACAATTTTCACGGTCGGACAATGGGAATCGTGGGGTTTTCGACCGACCCGGACGCACGGAACGGGTTTGGGCCGTTCGCGCCCGGGTTCAAAATTATTCCGTTCGGCGACGCGGAGGCTCTTGCGAAGGCGATTACACCCAACACCGTGGGATTTCTCGTGGAGCCCATCCAGGGAGAGGCCGGTGTTATCATTCCGCCTGAGGGCTATTTCAGGAGCGTGCGTCAGCTGTGTACCGAAAATAACGTGACGCTAATATTAGACGAAATCCAGACAGGGCTTGGCCGGACCGGCAAACTGCTGGCCGAGCAGCATGAAGGCATCGAGGCCGATGTCACGCTTCTGGGCAAGGCGCTTTCAGGTGGGTTTTATCCGGTATCGGCTGTGCTTTCCAATTCCGAGGTGCTGGGCGTTCTTCAGCCAGGGCAGCATGGCTCAACTTTTGGTGGTAACCCGCTAGCATGTGCAGTTGCACGCGCCGCGCTGAGGGTCTTGACCGAAGAAGGCATGATCGAGAACGCAGCCAATCTCGGGCCGTATTTCCTCGAGGGGCTAGCGGCGATAAAATCGAACCATGTCAAATCGGTTCGGGGACGAGGTTTAATGCTGGCCGTCGATCTGCATCCGGAGGCTGGAGGGGCGCGCCATTTCTGCCATGCGCTCAAAGATCGTGGTATCCTTGCCAAGGACACTCATACCGATACGATCCGAATTGCGCCGCCACTGGTCATAACCAAGGCGCAGATCGATGAAGCGCTGGAAATATTTGACACAGTATTAACCGACTAAGGCTCCACATTGTCAGCAACATAGGCGCCCCGCTTGCCCATAGGGCGATCGGGGCCGACTGTGCTGTCGACAGCCGTGCGCAACTCGAGACCGGCATTTAGAGCTGCACCGAATACAAATATCTGTGCCGAAATGAACATCCAGAACAGCATCACTACCGCCGCGGCGAGAGAGCCGAACGTGGCTTCGAACTCGCCGAAATACTCTACATAGAGCGAGAACAGCAGACAGGCTGCTATCCAGACGAATGCTGCCAATGTCGCGCCGGGCCAGATCCAGCGCAACTTGGCTCCGCGGCGATTGAGTGCGTAGCGATAGATCAGCGCAAAAGCCACGATGGCAATTGCAAGCAGGGCTGGCCAGCGCAACAAAAGCGCGAGCTGCTCTCCTGTGCCTGGAATTGGCGAGAAACTCGTGAAAATCGGTATTGCAGCAATGAGGGTCAGTGCCACGACGAGAAAGACAGCTCCCAAAACCGTTGTTGCGAAGGCTACGAGCACCGATACGAAAAACCCGCGATCCGACGTCTCGCCATATGCAACAGATGTGGCGTGCAAAAGGGCGTCGACGCCGCGCGAACTACTCCACAAGATCACCACTACCGAAATTGCGAGCCCGACACCAAAACCCGCCTGATCCTGATTCATGAAGGAATCGAGCTGATTGGCGATGAGCGAATACGCAATGGCCGGCATAATGTCGGAAAACCTGTCGATCTCAGCCCGCAGGGCACCGTAGTCGCCGAGGATGCCTACCAGCGACACCAGGATGCCAATGGCGGGAAAGATCGACAGAAATCCGTAAAAGGCCACGCCGGCACACCGCAAAGACATGTCCTTTTCGCTCATCGTCTTAACGGTGTGGAGAGCCACATGCTTCCAGTCCCGCAGCTTGAGGGCGAAGGGATTATGCGCGTGATGCGCCGAAATGGACACGTTGATTAGCCTGCGCTGAGAATGCGTTCAATCTGATCCACTGGATGATTGGTCAGTGTCTTGGGAACTTCACCGATTACACGGTCACTGACAACAGCATGAAGCTCTTTGCGCAGTTCGCCAAGAACGCGCGGTGCGGCGCACAGAACGATCTGTTTGTAACGCTTCTGATTGGCGTATTTGTAGAGCAATTCTGCAGCGTCCTTGGCAAAACGCTCTTCAGCAAGCCGATGCCAGTCCGTTGGCTCCATGGCGCTTTTCTGGCCAGGGCCGCCATCGTTCATTCGGCCTGGCGCATCAGTACCTTGCTCGCGCGTGGGCGGGTTGTCTTGCTCCATTTCCCTAACCACTTTGAAAACTGGCGTCTTTCTTGTGCCAGTGTTTTCAAAGAACAGGGCTTTTTCGCCATCGGCGACCAGCACCCAGACCTTGTTGTCGACCTTGAAATCCATCTCTTGCATGGGGCGCTCCTGTTCTATTGATATTCAAACAAGGAACGGGTCAGGCGGGCGTGAGTTCCGCCCGGAATTTTCCAGTCTATGCGGCCCGTACAAATAAGCCGTAACTTATTGTTTCAAAAAATTTTTAATCGTCCTCTGTGCTGAAGTTCGCGTATTGAGCAAGGCGGGAAAGGCTCAAGGTTACGACGACAAGCGCTGCAGTGCCCATCAGGACCGGAGAAAACCCCGTACGCTCGGCAATAAATCCGATGGCCGATGGAGCGACAAGGATGCCCGAATAGCCAAGCACGGTGACGATGGACAGGCCGATCCCTGGGGGAACGCCGGGGAGGTTGCCGGCGGCGGAAAATGCGATGGGCACTATGTTGGAAATGCCGATACCTGCAATCGCAAATCCAAGTATGGCCACTTCGGGTGCGGGAGCCAGGGCAGCAAGCATCATACCTGTCAACGCAAACCCGCCGCATATCCGCAGTGTGAGGACGGCGCCGAGTTTTTGTCGGATCACATCGCCAGCAAAGCGCATTACGGCCATGGTTGCCGAGAACGCCGCGAAGCCAAGGGCTGCAAGTTCGATGCTGGCCCCATGCTCTTTCTGCAAATAGAGCGCAGACCAATCCAGAATTGCGCCTTCGGGGATCATGGAGAACAGCGCCATCAGACCGACAAGATAGGGTAGGGGCGAGCGGGGGAATTTAAGTGGTGTTGATGCTTTGGCTTCGGGCGTGGGTTGGTCCTGAGCGAGAAGCGGTAGCGCAAAAAGTGCCGCAGCGGTGGCAGCGACAGTAACAATGATGCCGTGGGCAAATTCGCCCATGGCGCCAAGCAACAGTCCGCCAAGTGAAGCGCCAATCAAAGCGCCCAAACTCCAGAAACCATGACAGGTGGACATAATGGCGCGCTTCATCCGCTTTTCCACAGCGACCGCGTTGGTGTTCATCGCGACATCCATGCCGCCCACCAAGCCACCGAAAGCGAAAATCACGAGCGCTGTCGTGATTAGCTCCGGCGCAAGTGTAAGCAGGAACAACATTGGCAAAAGCGCCAGGGTTGCGGGCTTGAGCAACGGCGCCGATCCGTGTTTGGCGGTCAGTGCGCCGACCACTGGCATCATGAAGATCGATCCCAGGCCAAATATAAGGATCAGTAGACCCATAATGGACTCGGTGATGTCGAGTCGGCCCATAAGGACCGGGATTTTTGGGGCCCAGCTTCCCACAAGGAAGCCATTGACCAAAAACAACGTCGAGACGGCCAAACGGTCTCCACGCACACCAAAATACAGCGGCGCTGAGCCGCGCGAAGTCGCCAGATCGGACATGGAAAACCAAACTCGCAAAAATGGGATTATCGTCGATTGCCATTCAACCGATTGCAAGAAAATGGGCAACCCCTTTTCTGTAATCGATATCAAAGTCGGGCCGCGGCAAGAAATCTGTACCTGCATGTGCCCATAGCGGCCCGCAAAACTGGCATATCCTTTCGGAATCGAATACACCCTGTGGCAGCAGAATCAGTGCAGAACGAGCATCGTGACAGATACGCCAAAAGATGACGCAGGCAGCATGTTGCCTTCCGACATCCACCCGATCTCGATAACCGACGAGATGCGCAAGTCTTATCTCGATTACGCGATGAGCGTGATCGTGAGCCGGGCGCTGCCCGACGTGCGCGACGGCCTTAAACCCGTGCATCGCCGCATCCTTTTTTCGATGCACGAGCAAGGGTATGAACACAACAAGCCCTATCGTAAATCGGCCCGCGTGGTCGGCGACGTAATCGGTAAGTACCACCCGCACTCGGACGATGCTGTCTACATGTCCCTTGTGCGTATGGCGCAGCCGTTTTCGATGCGCGTAAAGCTCATCGACGGGCAGGGCAACTTCGGTTCGGTCGACGGCGATATGCCGGCCGCCATGCGCTACACCGAGGCGCGCATGGAGAAGGTCACAGGTTCGCTTCTTGATGACCTCGACAAAGACACTGTCGATTTTCGCGACAACTATGATTCGAGCGAGCGCGAGCCGACAGTTCTGCCTGCACGCTTCCCAAACCTGATCGTCAATGGCGGGGGCGGTATCGCCGTGGGCATGGCGACGAATATCCCGAGCCACAATCTCGGTGAGGTCATCGACGCCTGTCTTGCCATGATGGACAACGCAGACATCACAGTCGACGAACTGATGGAGATCATTCCCGGTCCCGATTTTCCGACTGCGGGTATCATTATCGGAAAGTCCGGCATCCGTTCGGCCTACGAGACCGGTCGCGGGTCTGTCCTGATGCGTAGCCGCGTCACTGTCGAAGAGGTTCGCAAAGAGCGTGAAGCGCTGATCGTTCACGAGATTCCCTATCAGGTGAACAAGGCGACGATGATCGAGAAAATCGCCGAGATGGTGCGCGACAAGCGTATCGAAGGCATTTCCGATATCCGTGACGAATCCGACCGTCAGGGCATGCGCGTTGTTATCGAGCTCAAGCGCGATGCCGTTGCAGACGTGGTGTTGAACCAGCTTTATCGCTATTCGATGCTGCAGACGTCATTCGGTTGCAACTTCGTGGCGCTCAATGGCGGCAAGCCCGAGCTAATGAACCTGCAGACAATTCTTCAGGCTTTCCTGCGCTTTCGCGAAGAAGTTATCACCCGCAGGACGCGGTTCCTGCTCAACAAGGCGCGAGACCGCGCGCACGTGCTGGTCGGCCTGCTTGTTGCCGTCAATAATGTGGACGAGGTCATTCGCCTTATCCGGTCGTCCC
The DNA here is from genome assembly GCF_048264985.1 of Pelagibacterium sp. Taxonomy (GTDB): domain Bacteria; phylum Pseudomonadota; class Alphaproteobacteria; order Rhizobiales; family Devosiaceae; genus Pelagibacterium. The sequence continues at coordinate 1,657,396 of NZ_JBLXCL010000001.1, read as the reverse complement.
CGGATCCCGCAACTGCGCGCCAGAAACTGCTGGAGCGCGATTGGCCGGCATCGGACGTTATGGATCTGATCGGGCTGATCGACGATCCGCGTCACCAGATCAATGACGATGGTACCTTCAAGCTGTCCGACGAGCAGGCGCGCGCCATTCTCGCCCTGACCCTGTCACGACTGACGGCGCTTGGGCGCAACGAAATCGGTGATGAGCTCAATGCGCTTGGCGAGCAGATCAAGGACTATCTTGATATTTTGCGCTCCCGTGACCGTGTACTCGGCATCATTCGAGACGAATTGAACGAGATCAAGGAACAGTACGCGACCCCGCGTATGACCCAGATCGATGAGTTTGCAGGCGATCTTGACGACGAAGACCTGATCGCGCGCGAAGACATGGTCGTGACCGTCTCCCATGCCGGTTACATCAAACGCGTACCGCTCTCGACATATCGCGCGCAGCGCAGGGGCGGGAAGGGGCGTTCTGGCATGTCGACCCGCGACGAGGATTTCGTTGCGCGCCTGTTCGTCGCCAATACCCATACGCCTGTTCTGTTCTTCTCTTCGCGTGGCATCGTCTACAAAATGAAGGTCTGGCGCTTGCCGGTGGCCGCCCCACAGGCGCGAGGCAAGGCGCTGATCAACATGTTGCCGCTCGAAGATGGCGAGCGGATCACATCGATCATGCCGCTACCCGAGGACGAAGAGAGCTGGGCGAACCTCGATGTGATGTTCGTTACTCAATCGGGCAATGTGCGCCGCAACAAGCTGTCGGACTTTGTCGAAGTGCGCCAGAACGGCAAGATCGCCATGAAGCTCGATGAGGGCGATGGCATCGTCGGCGTCGAAACTGCTTCGGAAAGCGACGATATCCTGCTCACGACGAACAAGGGGCAGTGTATCCGTTTCGCCATCACCGATGTTCGAGTCTTCAAGGGGCGCGATTCGACTGGTGTGCGCGGCATCAATCTGGCCAAGGGTGATGAAGTGATCGCTATGTCGATCCTGCGCCATTTCGACGCCAGTGCCGATGAGCGTGCCGCTTACCTCAAGATGAGCCGCGCGGTGCGTGGTGAAGCCGACGAGGCCGCCGAGACTGACGAGGACGTTGAAGCAAGCGGTGATGCGCCGCTTGATCAAGATCGTTACGCGTCCATGAGTGCGGCCGAACAGTTCGTTCTGACAATTTCGGAAAAGGGCTTTGGCAAGCGCACTTCGTCGTTCGAGTATCGAGTGACCGGTCGTGGCGGTAAGGGTATCGTTGCCATGGCCGTCAACAGCCGCAATGGCAGTCTCGTTGGCTCGTTCCCTGTGGAAGACGAAAATCAGCTGATGTTGGTTACCAATGGTGGCCAGGTAATCCGGGTGCCGGTCGACGGCATTCGTATTGTCGGGCGCTCGAGCCAGGGCGTCACCATTTTTCGCACTGCGGCTGATGAAAAAGTGGTGTCGGTCGGTCGGATCACCGAGCCGGAAAGCGCTGAGGGCGAAGAACCCGAAGACGGCGAAGAGATGCCAACCACTGAAGAATGATCAAATCCAGCCATGGCCCGCTATGCGCATGGGTCGTGGCTGGAACTAAAATGCTCTGCGGCTGATTATGCCCAATCAAGTGGTAACCGCCTGACACAGTTGAAGACCGCTGGATCGTCTCTGTATTCCTATGCTGAGGCGTCGGACTGCTGTGGAGCCAGGAAATGTGTGAGCAGGATCGCTGTCGCATCTGGCTTGCGCTTCAGCGCCGAGCATGACAAAAACCGCAAATGACTGAGCGTGTGGGATTTTATCCCGGGTCGTTCGATCCGGTGACCAACGGCCATCTCGATGTAATCGAGCGGGCGTGCAAACTCGTCGACAAGCTGATTGTCGGTATTGGGGTGCATGCGGCCAAAAAAGCAATGCTGACAGCTGACCAGCGGCGCGATCTGCTGGCTGATACCGCTGGTGCCATTGGCACGCGCAAGGGCGTGACCATCGAGATCGTCGAGTTCGACGGATTAATGGTGCAGGCCGCTCACCGCTGCGGAGCAGGGATGGTCATTCGCGGGTTGCGCGACACGACAGATTATAACTACGAAATGCAAATGGTGGGCATGAACGCTCAAATGGCGCCTGACATCCAGACTGTCTTTGTACCTTCGAGCCCCTATGTGCGCCATATTTCGGCAACTCTGGTGCGCCAGATAGCGGAAATGGGGGGCGATGTGACTCCCTTCGTACCGCGTGCCGTGCTCAAACTTCTGGAGACATAATGGCTGACCATACCGCCAAGCCGACCAACCGCAAGGTTGGCTTTCTCGCATTCGCTTTTGTTGCCGTGTTCGGCGCAATGGTTGCATGGCCCTATCTGCCCTTTGGCCAGACGCAAGCCATGGCACAGACAGCTTCGGAGGTACCCTCCGATGCCCCGATCGCAACGTTAACGCTGGAATCGGGAATCGTAACTATTGCGCTTCGTCCCGATCTCGCACCCGCCCATGTGGAACGTATCACCGCGCTGGCCAATTCGGGTTTTTATGACGGTCTGAAGTTCCATCGCGTTATCGACGGTTTCATGGCGCAGACAGGTGATCCCCTCGGGAATGGTTCGGGCGGTTCGGACGAAGACGATCTCGTTGCCGAATTCTCCAATGAGAATTTTGTCCGCGGAACGCTGGGCATGGCGCGTACGAATAATCCCAACTCTGCCAATTCTCAATTCTTCATCGTGACAGCAGATTCGCCGCACCTGAACGGACAATACACACTGTTCGGCAATGTCATAGAAGGTATGGACCTGATCGACGGCCTCGAAAAGGGCCCGGCCAGCGCCAATGGCGCGGTCCAAAACCCCGACATCATGGTTTCTCTGCGCGTTGCAGAGCCGCAATAATCAAAAAAAGGAAAGCCGCTCATGGCCGATATCAAGGATCCGGAAAACACAATCATCATGGAGACCTCCAAGGGGCCTGTGGTTATCGAGCTGCGCCCCGACCTGGCTCCCAGCCATGTCGAGCGCATGAAAGAACTGACCCGTGAAGGGTTTTATGATGGGATCGTCTTTCACCGCGTGATCGATGGTTTCATGGCGCAGGTCGGCTGCCCTAAAGGGAACGGCACTGGCGGTTCGGACAAGCCGGACCTCAAGGCTGAGTTCTCCCAGGAAAAGCACGTCCGCGGAACGCTTTCAGCAGCACGCTCGGCCAACCCCAATTCTGCCAATTCCCAGTTCTTCATCTGTTTTGACGAAGCGCCCTGGCTGAATGGTCAGTATTCAGTGTTCGGCAAAGTGATCGAAGGCATGGAGATCATCGATCAGCTCGAAAAGGGAGAGCCCGTCCGCAACCCTGACAAGATTGTTTCGATGAAAGTTGCTGCAGACGCTGCATGAAATCTGTTTCGGCACTTCGCCGAAACGTCGAGAACGGGCCGCGCTTGCGGTCATGCACCCCGGCGCAAGCCGGGGTCACCTTTTTGTGGAAGGTCCTCCATGAAGGTCGATCTTTTCGACTTCGATCTCCCTGAAGAGCGTATTGCTCTGCATCCGGTTTCGCCCCGCGACAGCGCCAAGATGCTCGTTTTGGAGCCTGATGGCTCGCTGTTGGACAGCGTCGTAACAGATCTTGAGCGTCTGCTTGAGGCTGGCGATGTACTGGTCGTCAACGACACTCGGGTTATTCCGGCCGAACTCAAGGGGACGCGTCATCGCGGTGAGTTTTCCGCCTCGGTGTCCTTCAATCTGCATAAACGCGTGGATGCCAATACCTGGCTTGCATTTGCCCGCCCTGCCAAGCGGTTGAAAGTGGGGGATCGGGTGGAGTTTGGCGCGCCCTCGCAAGTTTGTATGCTCGAAGAGCTCTCAGCGACAGTTAAAGCCGTCGAAGATGGGCAGGTCACCCTGGCGTTCGACTTTTCAGGCGCCGTACTCGATGAAGCAATCAAGGCGCGCGGAGCGATGCCGCTGCCGCCCTATATTGGAGCAAAGCGGGCGCTCGAGGAACGCGACAAGTCCGACTATCAGACAGTTTACGCAGAACATGACGGTGCGGTAGCCGCACCGACTGCCGGGCTGCACTTTACGCCTGAGTTGCTGGACCGGCTCGAACGCAAGGGCGTGACAATTGAACATGTAACTTTGCATGTTGGCGCCGGCACATTCCTGCCAATGAAAGCTGACGATACTGACGAGCACAAGATGCACGCTGAGTGGGGCGTCGTGTCCGCGCCGACAGTTGAGCGCGTCAAGGCGGCCAAGGCGGCGGGGGGACGCGTCGTGGCTGTGGGGACGACGAGTTTGCGGCTACTCGAAAGCGCAGCGCGCAAGACCGGCGTACTCGAGCCGTTTGCCGACGAGACCGATATTTTCATAACCCCGGGCTTTGCGTTCAAAGTTGTCGATGTGCTGATGACCAATTTCCACTTGCCACGTTCGACACTGTTCATGCTGGTCTCGGCCTTTTCCGGCTTGGAGACCATGCACAATGCCTATAAGCACGCCATCGATCACTCCTATCGTTTCTATTCCTACGGCGACTCTTCGCTGCTGTTCCGGGCCGACCGATGACCGAAGACTTCCAGTTCACGCTTTCCGCAACCGACGGACCGGCGCGCCGCGGGCAGATGGATACGCCGCGTGGTGAAATCCGTACGCCCGCGTTCATGCCTGTCGGTACGGCTGGGACGGTTAAAGCGATGTATCCCGAGCAGGTGCGCGATACGGGGGCCGATATCGTGCTGGGCAATACCTATCATCTGATGTTGCGTCCGGGGGCCGAGCGCGTTGCGCGGCTGGGTGGATTGCATGATTTCATGGATTGGCAACGGCCGATCCTGACGGATTCAGGCGGGTTTCAGGTGATGAGCCTCGCCAAATTGCGCAAGCTCGACGAAAACGGGGTGACATTCAAATCCCATATCGACGGGTCCTCACACAGCCTGACGCCAGAACGCTCTATCGAAATCCAGAAGCTGCTCGATTCCGATATCATCATGCAGCTCGATGAGTGCGTGAGCCTACCTGCTGATCATGATGAGCTTGAACGGGCCATGGCACTCTCCATCCGTTGGGCGGAGCGCTCCAAGCGCGCTTTTGATAACGCCAAGGGCAGGGCGCTCTTTGGGATTGTGCAGGGCGGAGACAATTCCGAACTGCGGTCCCGTTCGGCTGCGGGACTGATTGACATTGGATTTGACGGGTACGCGGTTGGCGGGCTGGCGGTTGGCGAGCCGCAAGAGGTCATGTTCAAGGTTCTTGACGAGATTACACCGCAATTGCCGGTCGACAAGCCGCGCTACCTGATGGGTGTTGGTAAACCCGACGATCTGCTGGGCGCCGTCGGACGCGGTATAGACATGTTCGATTGTGTGCACCCTACCCGCGCGGGCCGGCATGGCCATGCCTACACGCGATTTGGCGTCGTGAATTTGAAAAACGCCAGACACAAGGACGATCATCGTCCCCTGGATGAAATATCGCCCAATCCGACGGCGCGGCGCTTCTCACGCGCCTATCTTCACCACCTTGTCAGATGTGAAGAAATGCTCGGAGCAATGATCTTGAGCCAGATCAATCTCTCTTACTATCAGGAGTTGATGGCGGGCATGCGAAATGCGATTGAGAGTACGACTTTCGTCCAATACTGCGCTCAGGTTCGCGAAGGCTGGGCCAAGGGCGATATGCCAGCGCTAGATTAGGGATACCAATTATGTCGAACAAAGTTCGTAAGGCCGGTTTCGAAGCATTGAAGAAACACAAGAAGCGCCTTGCGGGCACCAGTATGCGTGAGCTGTTTGCGCATGACGACGACCGTTTTTCTGCCTATTCGGTATCGTTCGGCGACATGTTGCTCGACTATTCCAAGAACCGTATCGACAGCCAATCGATGTCTGCGCTTTTCGATCTCGCACGCGAAACCGGGGTGGAGGCACGGCGCGACGACATGTGGGCCGGGAAGCCGATCAACATTACCGAGAACCGCTCGGTGCTTCACATGGCGCTGCGTTATGGTGGTGACGACAGCGTGGCGGTCGAAGGCGTTGACGTGATGCCTGCAGTGCGGGACGTTCTGGCGCGGATCAAGGGTTTTTCAAACGATGTTCGCGACGGCGCCATCCGCGGCGCGTTGGGGGACCAGTTCACCGATATCGTCAATATCGGTATTGGCGGGTCAGATCTCGGACCGGCCATGGTCACCCTGGCGCTGGAACCTTATACGCGGGCGAATCTGCGTGCGCACTACGTTTCCAACGTCGATGGCGCGCATATGCACGACACGCTCAAGGGGCTCGATCCGGCGCGGACAATGTTCATTGTCGCCTCAAAGACGTTCACCACCGACGAGACGATGACAAATGCGCATACAGCTCGCAGATGGCTGGCGGATGCGCTAGGTGATCAGGCGGTCAACGATCATTTTGCTGCAGTTTCCACCAATATCGAAGGATGCCAAGCGTTTGGCATTCGGGAAGATCGTATTTTTGGCTTCTGGGATTGGGTTGGTGGGCGATATTCGGTCTGGTCGGCCATTGGTTTGCCGGTCGCGATTGCCGTAGGATACGAAAACTTCGTGGCTTTCCTTCGGGGCGCTTATGAAATGGATCAGCATTTCCTGTCGGCGCCACTGGAAGAAAATTTACCGGTTATCATGGGGCTGTTGGGCGTCTGGTATCGCAATGCCTGGGGTTTCGCCACGCATGCAGTGTTGCCGTACGATCAGCGCCTTGCGCGGTTCACAGCCTATTTGCAGCAGCAGGATATGGAATCGAACGGCAAGTCGGTCACCTTGAACGGTAAGAGCGCGCCCTGGGATACAGGTCCCATTATCTGGGGCGAACCGGGCACCAACGGGCAGCATGCCTTTTATCAGTTGATCCATCAGGGCACTTCCGTAATTCCTTGCGATTTTCTGGTTGCCGCCAACCCGCACGAAGATTTGCCGCCTCATCACGTCAAGCTGGTCGCCAATTGTCTCGCGCAGTCTGAAGCGCTGATGCTCGGCAAATCCACAGAAGAGGTCGTCAACGAGCTCAAAGGTACCGGGCTGTCCAAGGCTGAAATCAAGGCATTGACGCCACACAAAGTGTTTCCGGGAAACCGTCCTTCCAACACGATAATGTACTCCAGGCTCGATCCTGCGACGCTGGGCAAACTCGTCGCGCTCTACGAACACAAGGTTTTCGTTCAGGGCACGATCTGGAACGTCAATTCGTACGATCAGTGGGGGGTAGAACTGGGCAAACAGTTAGCCAAAGCTTTGTTGCCCAAAGTCGAGGGCGCGGAGAACGCCGAGAGCCATGACAGTTCGACCCGGGGTTTGCTGGGTCATTTCAACGCTCTGAAAGGCTAAGCGATGACCATCACGTCCGAGGAAGAACTTGAGCGCCTCAAGGCTATCGGTCGAATCTGTGCCATTGCGCGCGACACGATGGCGACGGCGCTCGAGCCGGGCATGACAACCAAGGAACTCGACGATATAGGGCGAAAAGTGCTCGACGAGCACGGCGCTCGTTCTGCGCCGGAAGTTACATACCAGTTTCCTGGTGCCACCTGCATCTCCGTCAATGAAGAGGTCGCTCACGGCATCCCTGGTGATCGGATCATCAAGGCTGGCGATCTGATCAACATCGACGTTTCGGCAGAAAAGGACGGAATTTTTGCCGATACCGGCGCGTCCTACATTGTCCCGCCTGGTTCGACGCGCCGGCTGGAAAAGCTCTGCAACGATGGAAAAAGGGCCATGTGGGCCGGCATTCGCGCTGTGCGGTCGGGCGGACGGATCGCAGATATTGGCGACGCTATCGGAAAATTCGCTGGCACAAACGGTTACACGTTGATCAGGAACCTGGCCAGCCACGGTATCGGTTATGGCCTTCACGACGAGCCCGGAGAAATCCCAACCTGGCCTGACCGCTCGGAACGTCGGCGTATCGCTGATGGACTGGTGTTTACAGTCGAGCCGTTTCTCTCGATGGGCGGGCAGATGGCCGAGGAAAAATCATTTGACGACCCTTGGACATTGGTGAGCGTGCCCTCCGCCCCTTGCGTACAATACGAACACACGATCGTCGCGACTCCACGCGGGGCTGTGGTCGTGACCTTGGCGGCATAAACTTCAAAAGCTCGTTCTGACGCCTATCATCATGGCGTTAGCGGATCCGCCCCCGCCGAACGTATTCCAGGCGCCGGACCGATGATGCACCCGCCAGAACACCTCGGTTTCGGGGGTTTCTATGGTGGAAATGCTGATCTCTGGGCTGAAGTAGAAAAGAAAGTCGCCCGGAAGACCATCGTTGGCCTCTCGTTCGGCTTCCACGCCCATTGTATCGGTCACAAAGCTGCCGCCTATAGTAAGCGACGGTGTGATGCGAAATGTCTCATCGATCACGAATCCTTCATATCGAGCAACCAGCCCGCCCCATATTTCGCCGGTTGTCTTGCTCCCGAGCCGCGCCGCTACGCCGATCTCCACGCCCAGTTGGAAGTCGTCGACTGGTTGGTAGAGAAAGTGCTGGTAGCCCACGCCCAAGATTATTGCATTTTCATATTCGGTTGTGAGCGGAAACAGGGTTTGGACGAAATCGCTTTGCGCCATTCGTCCGCCCATTACAAATACCTTTCGATCTGGAACAGAACTGACGTCTGGAGCGCCCGTTTGGGCGGCTGCGGGAAGGGGCACGCCGAGCCAGAACAACAGCATTAGAACAGCGAAACGAGACACGGTATTGGTCCTGTAGACGGATGCCGGACTGCAGTCATCGAGACGAAAATAGGCTGCGAGCCGTCGGTCACCGGTGCCTTGTGCAAAGCCTGAAACGATGCCGCGTGACCGGGATAAGGTCTCGGTTGCCAACGCATTGATCAGGGTGGGAAGTTAGAGAAACCGCCCCTGTTTTCCTGAGCCAACCCAGGCCGTTGCTGATGGCCGACGCACGTTGCATCGCTACTGTAATAATGTGCCCTCTAGCGTCCGGTTCCCTGACAGGGGGCGCGCCGACTGGTTTATTGCTCGCCGTACCCGCTGGACATGCGCTGGGAGCGGATATCGTCAGCGTTCTCGGCAATATAGATCTGGAGCTGGTTCAGGCCCGTGAGGACGTCAGACCGGGCGGCTGAACAGTCTGCATCGGGCGCAAAGCCGTTTGGAGTCGATTGGTCCCATTCGATTACCGCGTCGATGGTGTCGAGCAAACTGTCGAGATCGCCAAAGGCATAATAGTTGATTTCCGACCCGATCATTTCACTCAAGGCGCTGAACAATGCAGGATCGCCATCGGGGGGCAAATCGGGATTGCAGGTGAGGTGGGTGCGGTAACGAAGCTGGCCGGCATAAAACCAGAAAACAGCCTCGTCCCTGTCTCCAGCATCGTAAAGTCTTGAGGCGAGTACGTAAAACCCGGACGGGTGAGCATTGGACACTTCGGCGCGAAGCTGATCGACCGGCATCGCTTGGAAGTCTTGGGCTATGGTTGGGGCCGTCGAAAGCATAAAGAAAATAGCGAATGGAGTGAGGGCGCGGTAAAGGGCCGCCATGATAAAGCTCCTTGAACTGGAGCTATTGGCGACCTGCAATGCGACGCAAATTTGGCAGAATCGCGAGCTTGCCAATTTGGCAGCGCGGTTGTGCTGCAACCGCCACGGTAATGCGCTAGGGCAGGTGGACAAGCATGAGGGGCGCAGCAAGTAGCAGAGCCACCACCGCAGGAATGCGGACAAGCCAGGATGATCGTAACCACGGCAGAGAGATTACAGAGACGAGGAATACGACGATTGGCGGTATAACGGCCAACTGGAGAAAGTCGAGGCGCAGGAAATTGTCATAGCCCGCTAGTCGCAGAAGCACCCAATAGCCGGCCACAAAGCCGGCCAGTGCCGCCATGAGCATCAGCAATACGTCTGCGAAGATTGCAATCATTTTGTCGAGGTAAGCGCTGGAGAAGACCAGAACGATGGCCGACGCAACAAGGAAACCCGAAGTGAGGGCGACCGGCATCCGAAGATCGGAGAGAACCGATATTGTATCGTGCGGCCGGTAAGCGGTAAGCGCCAAGCCGCCTGGTAACATGAAGGGCAAGGCAGCAAGGCCCCAGATTACGCCCAGCAGGCCGAATCCGCTTAGCGCAAAAAAGGCGGCGGTGACGGCGATAGCCTTGAGCCTGCTTGCGACAGGGTTCATGGCCTACTCGGTGCCTTCGACGAATACCGAATATGCCGTGTAGCAATAAGATGCTGCGCAATCTACGAGATCGAGCTCGAGTGTGATGCGGCCGTTGTCTTCGGACACGAAAGAGACGATGGGGTAAAAGTCCGCATAGCGGTCTTCACCCAGCATTTTCCCTTCGCCGTTGTAGATCGCAAGATCGAGGTCGGCGCAGTCTTCGTCGCAATCACCCATGATTTCGACAGCAGTGTTGGACGGCAAATCGAGCTCTATGCTTGCCGTTCCTGCTTCGTCGAGGCGAAGGACGCCAAAGGAATCAAGATAGAAGCCCGGCTTGGTGTATTCGATGTTCTCGAGAACCTGCTCATACAGACGCGAAATATGCACGTTCTGGCCCATCGCCGGGTGCGCCGCCATACACAGGGCAGACGCCGACAGCGCGGCGATGAAAGGCTTCACGTACACCATTGAATAGACCCTCGTTTTCATCGGTCCCCGTTGTCCGGGATTTACCTTCAGCAATAATCGGCCACCGCACTTACGGCAAGGCATAGGGAGAGGGAAAACGCGCTCAGGCTTAATTGTTCGCGCGGCCGTCCCGCCACGGGTGCGACTATGGCGCCATGTTAAGGGGGATTGGCGACGGCTCATTGATGACGGTGATCCTGATCCGCTCATTTGCCGCAAGGTAGGGATCATTGGCGAAAAATGGGTCGCTGCTAGCCCGTCCGACCACAGAGTGGATGTGATCGTCCGAAAGCCCGAACTCACCCAGAAGCGATCTTACGGTATTGGCGCGGTCGCTGGACAGTTCCCAAGCACCGTAAGCTGGATTGGAATAGACAGTTCCAGCGGCAGTGTGGCCCGAAACCCGGATCTGATTGGGGAGGCGCTGGAGTGTCGGCGCGACAGCTGCAATGGCGCCGCGCATCCACTCATAAGGGTATTTCGATCCTTCCTGAAACATGGGTCTCCCACGCTGCTCGACAATCTGAATGTCGAGGCCGTTTTCAGTGACTTCGACAATAAGGTTGTCCGACATCTCTGTGATGTCGGGCAGCGCTTCCCAGGCCTGCCTGATGCTGGCGGCTGCGCTGTGAAACATTTGCGGGTCAGATGCGGAAAGATCGAAGGCAGAGTCCTTTTCTGCAGTGGCTCCTTCGCGAACATTGCCGGCGCCGCGCGCCGAAGAATCACGGCTTTGGCCATCGACGGCTGCGATGCCGTTGGATTCAACGCTTGATGTCATGGCACCTTCATCGTCCATGGCTCGCCCTCCCATAGCGCCACCGGAACCTGACGTGCTTTCGCTAATGTTGGGAGGCGCGAAATAGTTGGCGAGCCCTTCTTTTTGTTCCGGGGTGGTCATGTTGATGAGCCACAGCAGAAGAAAAAAGGCCATCATGGCGGTTACGAAGTCTGCATAGGCAATTTTCCATGCGCCGCCGTGATGAGCGTGTGAACCCTTTTTGACCTTCTTGACGATGATCGAGCCTTGCTGACGCGACATGACAGGTTCTCCTGAAGGAATTTTAGACAGCGGCCTTCAGGTCGGACGTGGCGCGGTCGACTTCGGCAAAGCTGGGGCGGTCTTCTGACATGACCGCTTTTCGGGCGAACTCGATAGCAATGACTGGCGGGTAGCCCGAGACATGGGCGAGCAGGCCCGCCTTCATCGACAGGAAATATTTCGATTCCGCTTCGTTGGTATTGCGGAGAGCCTGAGCCATTGGGCCGAAAAATCCGTAAGCGACAAAAACACCAAGGAATGTGCCCACCAGCGCGCCACCGATCAGGTGACCGAGGACTTCGGGCGGCTCGGAAATGGCGCCCATCGTCTTGATGACGCCCAGAACCGCGGCAACGATGCCAAGGGCAGGTGTGGCATCGGCCAAGGACTGGACAGCATTTACGACGCGTTCAGTTTCCTGATGATGGGTTTCAAGCTCCTCATCCATGAGGGATTCGAGTTCATGGACTGCATATGTGCCCAGTGTAATCATGCGCAGGTAATCGCACATGAATTCCACTGCATGATGGTTTTTTGCAAATGTGGGAAAGCGCGAGAAGAGCTCAGACTGATCGGGATTCTCGATATGCTGTTCGAGAACGAGCAGTCCCTTGGATTGAACCAACTTGAAAATCGAGAATTGCAGGCCAAGCAGCTCCACATAGGATTGCTTGTTGTAGCGTGGACCTTTGAACAGCGAGCCGAAGACGCCAAGGCTTTGTTTGAGAATGGCTTTGGGATTGCCGATAATGAACGCGCCGATGGCAGCGCCCAATATGATGACGGCTTCGAAGGGTTGCCAGAGAACTTCGAGGTGGCCGCCCATAGCGGCGTAGCCCCCGAGCACCGAGACGAAGACGATTACGGCCCCGATAATCAATCGCATGCGTTCTGCACTCCCGCGGTCTCGGCGCCATTCTGCACCATCACCATCTATACCGGGGCAAAGTTACTGAACTCTAAGTTCGCTTTTAGTACGAATCCTGCTGCGCAACTCACCCTCGGCTGAGGGTCAGTCCGCGCAGGACACAGACCTGCAGAGTACGCATATCGCTGAAAATGGTAGGCTCGCCGGGGCTCGAACCCGGGACAACTCGATTAAAAGTCGAGTGCTCTACCAGCTGAGCTACGAGCCCTTACCGAAGCGGTCGACAAAGCGACCTGCTGGAGACGCGCGGAACATAGTGGCTGGCGACGTCGAGTCAACCCGTTTATTGAGCGAGATCCGTGCTAGACTTCATCGTGGAAGTGACGTGCCTGCGTATGGTGCGGGCTCGCAGGTCAGATCAAGCCTTACGATACGGGCGCAAAGCGCCTCTGCGGAGGGCAGATCGGGCAGGGGGCCAAGTACGATCCGGCTGTAGTCAGGTTGTGAAGATTCGACGGCTAGCGGAGCCGTGCCGAGGAGCAGCATTCCGGCCGTTGCGCTGATTTCGGCGTAGAGCGCAGGCGAATCGGCGAGCGTGACGTCGGGGCCGACGGCGATCCCCTGAAGCGCCGTAACGTCGACCCGCGTCGTTGTGGATGCTGGAGGAGCCGTAGGCACTAGCAGAGGCGGCATCGGCTGGTCGGCTGCTGGGGTAGGCACAGCGCCTTCGAAGAGCGGACTGTACCGCACGACCATCTTGCTACCGTCGAATTGGTAAATTTCTTCAGCCGCGTCTGCTATTGACGCTGTGAGCAGTGAGCGGTCGATATCACTGGTAAGGGGCAGGGATTCGATCAGAAGGGGAAGGCTTTTTTCGAGTGCTCCGAGGCGCGTTATGGCTTCGCCGCCATTGTCATCGAGCACATTAAAGCGAGCCAGTAACGCTCGATATTGAGCCATGATGCGCGTGCGATCTTCGGCCAATTCGGCAAGCTGGCTGCGCATCTGGTAATAATTGGCGCCATCCCGAAAGGGCGTATGCAGGCCACCAAGGGCGTTGGCGGGCAGAAGCGCCGACAAGTTGATCGAGGCGATAGCGATTGATCCGCACACAATTGCCGCGACGCCCCAGTGGGCAATCTCGGTACGATCGTCTGGCAGGGAAAACCGCTTCGGCTTTGGCACCTAAATATGTCCCGCTTTCTAGGCGAATCAGATCAAAGCTGAGTGTAGACAGACAAATGTAAACGGAGCGGTTACGCGGATCTGTTAGGGGAACTGCCAACACCGTGCCGCCACAAAGATGATTAAGAGGGGCGGCAAACAAAGGCTGGGGAAACAGATATGACCGATCTTATGGCAATTGTTCTGGCAGCGGGCGAGGGCACGCGCATGAAGTCAGCACAACCCAAGGTGCTGCACAAAGTCGGCGGGCGGCCAATTGCCGGACACGTCTTACAGGCAGCGCACGATGCGGGAGCATCCAAAATCGCAATGATTACCGGTCCTGGCCACGACGCGGTACGCAGGGCGATGGCTGGCATCGATCCCGATATCGCATTCTTTGAGCAGATTGAACGGAAGGGGACTGCCCACGCCGCTTCGATGGCGCAGCCGGCGTTTGCTGAGGCCAAAGGCTATGTCGCTGTCGTCTATGGCGATCATCCATTGCTGCGTGGAGCCGATTTTTCGCGTGTAACGGCGCGACTCGATGCCGGTCTGGACGTTGCGATATTGGGGTTCGAGCCGAAAGATCCGACTGGATATGGGCGGTTCATCACCGATGGCGAAAAATTGCTGGCCATTCGTGAACACAAGGATGCCAGTGAAAGCGAACGTGAAATCGGGCTGTGTAACGCCTGCATTCTGGCTTTCCGGGCGGAGGTTTTTACAGCTCTGATCAACAAAGTCGGCACCAATAACGCCCAAGGCGAATATTATCTTACTGACCTTGTCGCGCTTGCCAATGAGGCTGGGCACGAGGTCGGATACGCCGTGGCGCCCGAAGATAGTGTTATGGGCGTTAACGACCGTGCGCAGCTTGCGCGAGCCGAAGCCGTATTCCAGGCAGCGCGGCGCGAAGATTTCATGGCTGCCGGTGTGACATTGCACGATCCGGCAAGCGTCTATTTTTCGTACGACACCGAGATTGCGCAGGATGTGGAGATCGAACCGAATGTCGTGTTCGGCCCTGGCGTCAAAATCGAAAGCGGCGCTGTGATTCACGCGTTTTCTCATGTCGAGGGCGCCCACATTGGGCCGTATGCCAATGTTGGGCCGTTCGCGCGACTTCGGCCCGGCACTTCGCTCAGCGATAGGGCGAAGGTTGGCAATTTCGTTGAGGTCAAAAATGCGGATATCGGGGAGGGGGCCAAGGTGAGCCATCTGACCTATATCGGTGACGCTGAGATCGGGGCGGGTTCCAATATCGGTGCCGGTACAGTGACCTGCAATTATGACGGCTATAACAAGGCCAAGACCTTAATAGGCACAGGCGCTTTTATTGGATCGAACTCGGCTCTGGTGGCGCCGGTCGAGATCGGCGATGGAGCCTATGTCGCGTCGGGGTCGGTGATAACCGAGCCCGTTCCTTCCGATGCCTTGGGTATTGGGCGCTCGCGGCAGATCAACAAGCCGGGCTATGGCAAGGCGCTCAATGCGCGTTTCAAGGCCATCAAAGACAACAAATAGGGGCGGCGGCATGTGTGGCATAGTTGGAATTATAGGGGTCGAACCAGTTGCCGACCGGCTTGTCGACGCTTTGCGTCGTCTCGAGTATCGCGGCTATGATAGCGCCGGAATTGCAACACTAAGCAGTAGCGGACTGGATCGCCGACGCGCAGAAGGCAAGTTGAACAACCTTGCGAGCAAGCTTGCAGGCGAGCCTCTCGAAGGCACTATCGGGATTGGGCATACGCGTTGGGCAACTCATGGTGGCGCAACCGAAGGCAATGCGCATCCTCATATGGCGGGCAAGGTCGCAGTTGTCCATAATGGTATAATTGAGAACTTTAAAGATCTGCTCGAAGATCTTGCTCGTGATGGATATTTTCCCTCCAGTCAAACGGATACGGAGTCCGTGGCACTGTGGGTGACGCGGGAAATCGAGCGGGGCGTTTCTCCCCGTGAGGCCGTAGAAAATACGCTTCCTAAGCTGCGCGGAACGTTCGGTCTGGTGTTCATGTTTGCCGGTGAGGATCAATTGCTGATCGCCGCGCGGCAGGGGTCGCCGCTTGCTGTGGGGCATGGCACGAATGAAATGTATCTGGGGTCCGACGCTTTTGCCCTGGCACCTTTCACCAATCAGATCACGTATCTCGAAGAAGGGGATTGGGCCGTCATTACGCCGGGGAAGGTGGAAATTTTCGATTTCGACGGCAATCATATCGAGCGTGCACGGCAAGTGTCGTCAGCATCTGCAGCGCTGGCCGACAAAGGCAATCATCGCCACTTCATGTCCAAGGAAATTTACGAGCAACCCGAAACCGTTTCGCATACGCTTGCGCACTATCTTGATCTGGCCGGAGAGACGGTGAAACTGCGCGAGGCATTGCCTTTCGATTTCGCCAAGCTATCTCGCCTGACGATTACGGCATGCGGCACTGCATTTTATGCCGGTTTGGTGGCCAAATATTGGTTCGAGCGATACGCACGGCTACCCGTGGATGTGGATGTGGCATCCGAGTTTCGCTATCGCGAGCCGCCGCTGCCAAAAGACGGACTAACGCTCGTTATCTCCCAGTCGGGCGAGACAGCCGATACGCTTGCTGCTCTGCGCTACGCGGCTAAAGAGGGACAGCACATTGCGGCGTTGGTCAATGTGCAGGAATCAACGATTGCGCGCGAGAGCCACGTCATTTTCCCAACGCTGTGCGGACCAGAAATCGCCGTGGCCTCGACCAAGGCGACGACGGCGCAGCTTTCCATTCTCGCCAGCCTGGCGATCGCAGCCGGGCAGGCGCGGGGGGTGCTGAGCCCATCTGATGCCCATGCACTGGTGCGGGCGCTCATCGAATTGCCGCGCAACATCTCGGAAATGCTGCGATCTGAAGGACGTATCGAGGAAATCTCGCGCAATCTTTCAAGAGCCAAGGACGTGCTTTATCTTGGTCGCGGGCAGCTGTATCCGATTGCGCTCGAGGGCGCACTCAAGCTCAAGGAAATCTCCTATATTCACGCCGAAGGCTACGCGGCAGGGGAACTCAAGCATGGGCCGATCGCGCTGGTGAACGAGGAGATGCCGGTGATCGTGGTGGCGCCATCGGACGAGTTGATGGAAAAGACGCTGTCGAACATGCACGAGGTCGCGGCGCGCGGCGGCAAGATCATCCTGATTACCGATGCCGAGGGAAAGGCCGAGGCCGGCGCTGGGATTGACGATATCATCGAGATGCCGCGCGTTCATCCTTTCGTCGCGCCGATCCTGGCGGCGGTACCCGTGCAGCTTCTGGCCTATCACACTGCCGTTTTCATGGGGACCGATGTCGATCAGCCAAGAAATCTGGCGAAATCGGTGACTGTGGAGTAGGGCGCGGGGTGCAATTGCCCTAAGCTAGCGCCATGCCGGATCATTTGCGATATGCAGACGTGTCGCCCGCAGAGCAGCTTGCTGCGCTGGAAGCTCTGGTTCGCGGCAATCCCGGGCTGATGGGCGTCCTTGAGGATTTGCGGGCGGCCGGCTTGCCGCAGGTCATGGTCGGCGGCGGGGCTGTCTATCAGACCGTCTGGAATGCACTTACGAGCCGGCCGATCTGGCATGGTGTCAAGGATATCGACGTCATCTATTTCGATGACGCCGACTTGAGTTATGCGGCCGAGGACGCTGTGATACAGCGGGTTGGAGCGCTGCTGTTGAACGCTCCGGTGCCTGTCGAAATCCGCAATCAGGCCCGGGTGCATCTGTGGTTCGGACAAAAATTCGGGTTCGCCGTCCCGCCGCTTACATCATCGGCCGAAGCCCTGATGCGCTATGCGTCCCGCACGCATGCGGTTGCCGTCGCGCTGGACGAACACGGCAGTCTCAGGATCGAGGCGCCGTTCGGGCTGAGCGATCTTTTTGCATTCCGCGTCACGCCGAACAGACTGGGCAAGAGCCGCCGGGCTCACATCGAGAAGGGCGAGCGAGCCAGACGCGTCTGGCCGGAGGTGGAGGTCGAACCCTGGACGGAGGTTTAGGGCGTTCGACGGAGGCCACGGACAGCATCGCTTTGAGATATACAAGATTCGCATAATATATATTATGGAACTTATGCATATATGAAAATGCCGAAATTCTGACGTTTCCGTCTTGCGCATCAGCTAATTGGGTTCTGATGGCGTCAACCCGTTCTCATGTGAAGGCCACGCGATATCGGCCATCTGGCCATGATCTTGTGCGGCTGGTACAAGCGCGGCTTATTTCAACGTGGAATTTCAAAGATGGATAGCTGCGTTCTTGAACTCGGCAATTTTAATGTCCTTGTTCTCGATGCCTCCAATGATCTGCCGGCTGCGACCGTGCCAAACGATCTGATCGGGGTGGCGTGGGAGCATGAGGTGGAAATCGTTGCGGTGCCGACCAGCTGTCTGCCGGAGAAAGTTTTCGAACTGCGCTCGGGGCTGCTGGGTGAATTGGCGCAGAAAGCCGCCAATTATCGCATACGCCTGGTGATCGTCGGCGATGTCTCGCGCTATTTGGCGGCCAGCAAAGCCTTCCACGACTATGTCTATGAAACCAACACCGGCCTGACGTTGTGGTTCGTGCCGGACATGGCTGTGCTGGAGACACGGCTCACCAGCTAATTTCAGGGGTTTACTACTGTCCCTTTCCAATCGATGCGGCGGCGGCCCAGGTGCTGAGAAAGGCAAGGCATGCAGCCGCTGCCATGATCCAGCGATAGGACATGTTCAGGGTATCGGGCGATAGGGTTGCGAGATCGGTGCCGCCGAAGGCGAAACCGAGGGCCGCAACTGCAATCAGCCCGCCGATGCGCGAAGCAGCATTGTTGATGCCCGATGCTGTACCGCCGGCATCGTCGGGCGCAGCGTCGAACACGGCCGTCGTGAGCGGCGCGACGGTTATGGTCATGCCAATGCCGATGACTACGAGGCCCGGAAAGAAGGCCAGCCAATAGGAGCCCAGATCGACCATCAGGGCCAGGACGACATAGCCCACGCCCGTCGTCGACGGGCCGGCGATCAGCATGACGCGTGTGCCGATGCGTTTGGCGAGCGCCCCGGCAAAACGCGAACCCAGACCGAGCAAAATCGAGAACGGCAAAAGCGCGGCGCCAGCCATGGTGGCGCT
This sequence comes from Pelagibacterium sp., assembly GCF_048264985.1. Classification (GTDB taxonomy): domain Bacteria; phylum Pseudomonadota; class Alphaproteobacteria; order Rhizobiales; family Devosiaceae; genus Pelagibacterium. Next base: position 1,638,603 of record NZ_JBLXCL010000001.1, on the reverse strand, counting down.
GTAGCCATGGGCGTAGATGAGCACGAAGGGCAAAATGAACAGCGAGCCCGACAGCGAGGCATAGAGCGTTATGGTGAGCAGGTTCGCTCCGGAAAATTGGCTGTTGGCAAAAAGTCCCATGGGTACGAGTGGTTCGCTGGCCTGACGTTCGATGGCGAAAAAGACGATTGCGAAGGGTATCGATGCGGCGATGGCCAAGCCGCCGATGGTCCCGTTGCCCTCCCCTGCAGTGATGAGCCCAAAAGAGAGCAGACCTAGCCCAACGACCATGATTATGGTGCCGGCGATGTCGAAATCGCGATAGGTGCGGTTGGTGGGCGCCGTGGCGATGCGCCAAGCCATCGCCAGGGCCGCGGCGGCTATGGGGATGTTGATATAGAAGATGGCGCGCCAGCCGATGGTGTCGACAAGCCAACCGCCGAATGGCGGACCAAGCGCGGTCGTCAGGGCGCCTGCCGCCGCCCATGTTCCGATAGCCCTGCCGCGTGCTTCTCCCGTAAAGGCCGAGCCGATCAGCGCCAGGCTCGACGGAACGAGAAACGCCGCTGCAATGCCCTGGATGGTTCGCGCTGCAACAAGAGTAAGCGGAGTCGGAGCCAATGCACATGCAATCGAAGCCAGGGCAAAGCCGATAAGCCCCCAGAGAAATATACGCCTTTGCCCAAATCGATCACCGATGGACCCGCCAAGCAGTATAAGGCTGCCCAACATGAGCATGTAACCGTTGACTACCCATTGGGCCGTGGCCAATCCAGCGTTCAAATCCGATTGTATGGCGGGCAATGCGACGTTGACCACCGAGCTATCGATGAACCCAAGGCTGGACCCCAATATCGTGGCGGGTAGGACCCAGCGGGTATTGCGAATGGCAGTTTCGGAGGTGTCGGGTGTGCTCATTGCGCGTCCTTGGGATCGCGCTACTGTGCCTTACGGATCAATGCGGCGCTAGAGCTTGATCTCAATCTCCATGCCGTCAAAGGCCGGAACGACGTTGTGCGGAGTTTCAGCTGCGATCGTCGCGTAGTCCATATCGACATGAAGATTGGTAAGAATAGCGCGATGCGGGGCGTGCATTTTGATGAGGTCCAGCGCTTGTTCAAAATTGAGATGGCTGGGATGCGGCGTGTAGCGCAGAGCGTCGATAATCCAAGTGTCGAGGTCCTTAATCGCCCAAAGTGACGAACTGGGAATGCTCGATAAATCACACGAATAAGCTAGTTTCCCTATACGGAAACCCAAGGAGGTTATGGAACCATGTTGTTGCTCGAATGGCCTCAGCGTTATTGTGCCCCCTGCCCCTTCGACCAAGATGTTTTCTCCGTCGGCTATCGAGTTGGTATTGAGGATAGGAGGATAAGACGATCCTTCAGGTGATGAAAAACAGTAGCCAAAGGCTTCGCGCAGCCGTACTTCAGTTTCTGTCGACATATAGGCGTTGACGCGACGCTTTGCGTTAAGGGCCAATACCCGCAAATCGTCGATGCCATGGGTATGATCGGCGTGTTCATGCGTAAAAAACACACCATCGATCTCAGGCACAGCAGCAGCCAGCATTTGCTCGCGCAAATCTGGCCCGGCGTCGATCAGGACGCGGGTAACACCATCGGAATCTTCGCGTTTACCGGTGATGAGCAGCGCGCAGCGGAGACGGCGATTTCTTGGGTTGTCTGGATCGCAGGCGCCCCACATGTTGCCTATGCGTGGCACGCCTCCGGACGATCCGCAGCCAAGGATGCGGGCGGTGAGGTGTGTCGCCGGACTGCCGCTCATACGATCAGCCCGGTCTTTGAAAACAGGCGCGCAAAATTGCGGGTAGATTGTTCTGCGATGGTATCGAACGAAACTCCACGCAGCTCCGCCAGCTTTTCAGCTGTGTGGCGCACGTAGGCGGGCTGGTTCGGCTTGCCTCTGTGCGGTACAGGCGCAAGGTATGGCGCGTCGGTCTCTACAAGAAAACGGTCTTCGGGGACGAATTTGGCAACGTCCTGGATTTCGGCGGCATTCTTGAAGGTGACGATGCCGGAAAACGAGACGTAGCCGCCCAATGCCAAGCCTCGGCGCGCCAGTTCGGCCCCTGACGAAAAGCAGTGCAGAACGAACGGGAAGGCCCCCTGCCCGGTTTCTTCCTCGAGAATGGCAATCATGTCGTCATCGGCGGCGCGGGCGTGGATGACCAGCGGCAGTCCGGTCTGTCGCGCCGCGGCGATGTGGGTTCGGAAACCCCGAGCCTGCGCGTCGCGGGGTGAGGAATCGTAGTGGTAGTCGAGGCCGGCTTCGCCGATGGCGACACATTTGGAGTGCTGGGATAGAGCGACTATTTCTTCCAGGCTTATGTCGAGTTCTTCATGCGCGTTATGCGGATGCGTGCCGACCGAGCAGAAGACATTGTTGTGCTTTTCGGCGATGGCCAGAAGTGTATCGAAGCGGCGGATGCGCGTGGAAATGGTGACGCAATGGCTCACGCCATTGTCGCGCGCGCGCGAAAGTACGCCGTCGATATCGTCGGCCAGCACGTCGAAATCGAGATGGCAGTGGCTATCGACAAGCATCAGGCCGTGCCTTCGTCCTTTTCCACGTAGCGCGGAAAAATACCCTGCGGTGTGGGCAGTGCAGTACCGCCAACCAAGCGCCCGTAGTTCCCCAATTGCTCAAAAGAGCGTCCTTCGGCATGAAGACCGAGAAGGTCGAGGAGTTTTTCGCTCGATGCGGGCATGACGGGCTGGGCGAGAATGGCGACCTGACGCACCACTTCGATCGTGACGTAGAGCACAGTGGCCATGCGGGCCGGGTCGGTCTTGCGCAGCGCCCAGGGCTCCTGTCCCGCGAAATAGCGGTTGGCATCGGCCACGACCTGCCAGACGGCATTGAGCATCTGGTGGATGGCCTGATCGTCCATCGCCTTGCGCGAGGTTTCGAGCAGAGCATCGGCGGCGGAAAGGATTGCGGTGTCCTCGGCGGATAATTCCCCGGGTGTGGGCACCTGCCCATCGCAGTTCTTGGAGACCATGGAAAGCGAGCGCTGGGCGAGATTGCCCAAGTCGTTGGCAAGGTCGGCATTGATACGGTTGACGATGGCTTCGTGATTGTAAGAGCCGTCGCTGCCGAACGAGACTTCGCGCAGGAAATAATAGCGCATGGCGTCGAGGCCGTATTTCGCGACGAGCTCGAACGGATCGACGACGTTGCCGACTGATTTGCTCATCTTCTCGCCGCGGTTGAAGAGGAACCCGTGGGCAAAGACGCGCTTGGGCAATTCGATGTCGGCGCTCATCAAGAAGGCGGGCCAATAGACGGCATGGAAACGCACGATGTCCTTGCCGATCATATGAACGTCGGCCGGCCAGTACTTCCAGCGCTCGGCGCTCTCGTTGGGGTAGCCGGCGGCCGTAATGTAATTGGTCAGTGCATCGACCCATACATACATGATGTGTTTTGGATCGTTGGGAACAGGTACGCCCCAGTCGAAAGTGGTACGGGAAATCGACAGATCGCGTAGGCCGGATTTAACGAAGCTGGCAACTTCATTGCGTCGTTCGGCGGGTAGAATAAAGCCTGGGTTGGCCTCGTAATGAGCCAAGAGCTTGTCGCCATAGGCTGAAAGCCGGAAGAAATAGCTCTCTTCTTCAACCCATTCCACCGGGGAGCCGAGGGGCTCCCGACGCACACCGTCCTCGCCCAGCTTCGTTTCCTTCTCGTCGAAGAACGCTTCCTGGCGGACTGAATACCAGCCTGAATAAGAGTCGAGATAAATGTCACCTTTTTCGACCATCTTGTTCCAGATCGCCTGTGATGCGGTGTGGTGACGGTCCTCGGTCGTCCGGATATAATCGTCGTAGGAAACATTGAGGGTTGCCCATAGGTCCCTGAACGCCTGCGAGTTCTTGGTCGCCAGCTCAAGCGGCGTTATGCCTTCCTTCTCAGCGGTCTGCTGCATCTTCTGGCCATGCTCGTCGGTCCCGGTCAGAAAGAACACATCCTTACCGTCCAGCCGATGGAAGCGCGCGATGACGTCGCTTGCAATGGCGGTATAGGCATGACCGATATGGGGAACGCCGTTGGGGTAAAAGATGGGCGTGGTGATGTAAAAGGTCGGGCGGCTCATAGGGAAATCAGCTCACGGGCGTGGTTCTGCGCACATGATCGCGCAGAAAATCGAAAACAGCGACCAGCGTTTGCCGCCGGTCAAGATTATAGATATCAGCATCTGCGATAAGGGCGTTGGCCTTCTCCCACAGCCCATTGGCCGAAGCAAGGCGGAAACGCGAACCAGAGCCCGCGCGTGCGGCTGTTTCTGCCTCTGTGGCGAGCCAGTCGCGGATCATATCCTGAGCAAAACCGAGTTCGGCTCCTTTCGAGGCGGCCAGCCCTTCGGCAATCTTAAGATGGGCGCGGGTGGGATGGGCGGCCGGGTTCTCGAGCCAGGTTTGCAACGCATCCAGAACATCGCCTTCCTCAAGCATCAGCGATTCAAAAGCCCGGCGTGGCCGACCGTTTGCAAAACCAACAGCGCGAGAAACATCTTGCGGCGCGATATCAGGGCGTATTTTGGTGATGATCTGACCCGTCTGCTGGTCGTTAAGCGGACGCAGGCCGAAGCTCTGGCAACGGGACCGGATCGTCGCCAACATGCCGCCCGGTCGATGGGAGAGCACAATGAACATGGTGTCGGAGGGCGGTTCTTCGAGCGTCTTAAGTAGCGCATTGGCCGAATTGGCGTTGCAGTCATCTACGCTATCGACGATGGCGATGCGATAGCCTGCCCTGCCCCGCGTCTGATGCAGTGAATCGCGCATGGCGCGGACATCGTCGACCCGAATTGCAGAGTAGTATTTCTGCGCATTTGCGGGGTCTGTGGTGCGACGCAACAAGGATAGGTTGGGATGAGAAAGAGCAGCAACCTGGGCGCTTATCCGCTCCTCGGTCTCATCGGACGTGCGCGAAAGCACTTCTCGTGCAATCTCGAAGGCAAATGTTGCCTTGCCGATGCCGCGCGGACCATGCAGCAAAATGGCGCTTGGAAGGCGGTTGCGATCGAGCGCTGTCATCAACGAAGCAAGAGGGGCTTGATGGCCCACAAGCATTCCGAATTCGGGGGCTGGAACGTTCTCGATCTGGTCAGCTTCGCGGCGCTCCATACTCATCCCCACGCCGCTTTCTCAGCCAGGTCTGGGAAATGATCGAGCACTGCTCTCCAGATAGCCTCAGTGAGCACATCCTCCTCGGTGTCGGCCGACAACACGACACAACGGCCCGGATTTGCGATTGCGACGGCTAGAAAATTCTCACGTAGGCGACGATGAAACGCGAGATCTTCTTTTTCGAAGCGGTCGACAACATCGGCCATGCCTTCTTCAAGCGCCCGTTTGCGAACGCGCTCAAAGGCGATGTCGGGATCCATATCGAGAATAATGGTGAGATCGGGTAGATGCCCGTTCAGAGCCAGGTGCTCAAGCGCGTCGATCAGCTTGTCATCGACGCCGCCCGTCAGTCCTTGATAGGCGCGGGTTGAGTCGGCAAATCGGTCGCAAATGACCCATTTTCCCTCCGCCAGAGACGGCGCAATGAGCTGATTGACGTGGTCGAGACGCGCTGATGCGAACAGCACGGCTTCAGCGCCTACGCCCCAGCTTTCTGGATTGCCCTGCAATATGAACGACCGGATAGCCTCAGCCTTTGGGGTGCCGCCTGGTTCACGGGTACGGACGACTGAAATGCCCATTTCCGATAGCCGCATGGCGAGGCGGCGAACCTGTGTCGACTTGCCTACGCCCTCCCCACCCTCGAACGTTATAAATCGGGGTCTGATCGATCGGTGCTGATCTGCCGCCATCGTTTTCGTATCAAATCCTGTTGCTGCCGCCGGGCCGACATCATTTCTGAGATAACATCGAGATGTCGCGGTTCGTATTCGCGAACAGGCTCAAAGTCGTTGGTTTTGGTTCTAAAACCAGCCGAACGCCAGTTCCCAAATCGCATCCGTCGCCCGACGAACAACATCGCCCTGCCCAACGGCCTCAGCCGCATATAGCGGAGCGGTCTGAATAATCTGGTCATCGCAAAGTATGTTGAGTTGCGCAAGCCTGTCACCGGCGCGAACTGGCGGAAGGATGGGTGCAGCATAGGTAATGCTCGCGGAAAGACAGCGGCGATTGCCGCGCGGTAGGTAGATATCGATACTTCCCTCCCCGACAAGACCGACGCTGGCGCGCTCTCCACCATAAACACTGGCTTCGCCAACGATCGCTCCATTTGCGAAGGCCGGAATACGCTCAAAGCTCCGAGCGCCCCATGTGATCAGTGCACGGGCCTGTTCGTTCCGTTGGCTGACGCTGTCCATGCCGTGCAGGACGGCAACCAAACGACGCCCCCCCTCGGTTGTCGAGACGACAATACCGTAGCCAGCAGATTCTGTGTGGCCGGTCTTAAGGCCATCAACGCCGATTCCGAGACCGAGAAGCCCATTGCGGTTCGACTGCCGAATATTGTTCCAAGTGAACTCATCAATGGCAAATACCGGATAGTAGTCGGGAAACTCTCGGATAATGTAGCGGCCCAGATTGGCCAGATCGCGGGCGGTGACATGCATGTCAGGATCCGGAAGGCCACTGGCGTTGGTAAAATGCGAGTCTGCCAAACCAATGTCGGCGGCAAATTCATTCATGATCGACGCAAATGCCGCTTCGCTTCCCGCGACACCTTCGGCCAGGGCGATCGATGCATCATTGCCGGACTGGATGATGACCGAGTGCAGCAGATCATCAACGCTGACTTGCGATCCGAGTTCGGCAAACATCGCCGATCCACCTGAAGGCGCTCCACCAGTTCGCCAGGCATTTTCCGAAATGAAGAACTGGTCCTGAAGACTCAACGCACCACTATCGACCAAATCGAGTATGACAGCGACAGTCATCAATTTGGCCATGCTTGCCGGTTCGATCCGGGTGTCTGCTTCCTTTTGAAACAGGACCGTACCCGATTCATGATCGACAAGAATGGCGTAAGGAGCGCTTGTATCGAAATCGAGTTGGGCATTGGCGGGCGCCGTCAGAATGGCCGCAAGGGACAGTCCCACGAGCATCAAGCGCCAGCAACGTCCCAAAAAAGCCATGAAAGTAAGCCGCGCCGTGGCGCCCCTTCTCTAATTTAGACCTTGTTCCATCAATACAAAATTGGCGACGACAAGCCAAGTGAGGTTGCCAGATCGCGGGCGTCGGTTTCGGTCACACCTTCGCGAAGATGGGTAAGCATGAGATGTGTCACCGTTTGATCGCCTTGAACAATCGTTGTGGTGTCCACCGCTCCAATGAGCGCGAACTGGGTCGCTACCTCATTGGCAATGTTCGCGTCGGGCCATGTTCCGAGCACCATGCGGACTGGTGTGCCATTGGGTTCGCGAGCCGGTTCGAGATTGTCGGCGCCGGCGTATGACAGAACCTGGAATGGAATATAGTCCGGGGCTGCGATGCTGCCGGCGGCCTCCGAAGCAGTGGTCGGACGCTGAACTGGTGTGGGTGCCGGCGCTGCCGGTGCCTGCTCCGCTTGAGCGACCTGGACGGGCTCCTGGAAGGCCATGCGCGTGTTGTTCTGAAGTTCGTACGGGGTCAGCTGATTGATCGAGGCCACCAGAAATTTGGTATCGTCACCTTCAAGCGGTGCCGGCCCGATGTATTGCACACGGACGTCTGCCGTACCTTGCTGCTGAAAGCCAAGCACTTCGGCGGCACGGCGCGACAGGTCAATAGTGCGCTCGTATGAAAACGGCCCGCGATCGTTGATGCGAACGATCGTTGATGCACCGTTATCGGCATTTGTGACACGCACATAGGAGGGTAGAGGCAGTGTTGGGTGTGCACCCGAAAGTGCAAACATGTCGAACACTTCGCCATTTGCGGTCAGCCGTCCGTGGAACGCAGGGCCATACCAGGAAGCTCGGCCGGTGACGTCGAGGTCCGGCTGCTCTCGGGGAACAAATCGGTTGCCTGCAACTGTATAGGGCTGCCCAACAATATAGCGCCCACCCCCTTTGGGCACGTTGCGCGATGTGGTCACTCGAGGCGAAGCTTTTACGCCCATCGAGGACTCAGAGAAAAACTCGTTGCCCGCGAACAGGTCTGCTCCACTACAACCGGCCAAAAGCACAGCAGCAGCGACCGATGTGCCGATGGTGGCAAAGAGCGAACGGCGACGTGCCGATCCGATACTCGAACTCATACAATCTGACCCAATACTAACAAGATTGTCCTGCTCTCGAACTGCAGAAGTGGATGCCACTTTTGCTGAAAGCGCTCTCACGAGATTGCCGATGCTTTCGCGCGTTTAAACTTCCAAAAACCATAGGTTTGTGTAGGTTTTCTTAACAAACGAGCAATCTATGCTGCGTGAAAGGCTAGGTCGGTACGCGCGATCCAAGGGCGGCACGGACCGCCCGCGCATGCTCCAGCGCCCCTGTGGTATCGCCATGCAAGCAGATCGAGCTGGCCGCGGAGCGGAAAACGGTCCCGTCAAATGCGACAATTTCTCCCTCCTCTGCGAGACGTACGCATTGGGCGACAATGGCGGCGGTATCCTCAAGAACGGCGCCGGGCTGGCTGCGGGGAACAAGAAGCCCGTCAGGATTGTAGGCGCGGTCGGCATAGGCTTCGGTAATAACCGTAAGGCCGACCGACCGTGCTGCGGCCTCTTGGGCCGAAGCCGCCAGAGCCAGAATGGCCATGCCTGGAAATGTTTCAGCTACGCCCAAGAAAATGGCGTGCGAAAGAGTTTTGTCCTCGGCGGTCATGTTGGCCAGGGCGCCATGCAATTTTAGATATGAAACCGAGGCCCCCTCTTGAGTCGCAATGGCTACGAGGCGCGCCGTTTGGGAAACAACCTGGCTGCGAATTGTCTCCGATGACAAATCGAGCCGGCGGCGGCCGAAATGGTCACGATCCTCGAAACCCGGGTGGGCCCCGATACGGACTGCGTTGGCAAGTGCGCCCCGGATCGCCTTGCGCATGGTTTGATCGTCGCCTGCGTGTCCACCACAGGCGATCGATGCGCTGGATACAATTTGGAGCATGGCGATATCGTCGCCTATGCCTTCGCCCAGATCGGCATTGAGATCCATCATGGCTGCCATTTGGAAATACGGTGTGCGTGAGCGACTGTGACTGGTGAAAAACTCACCATTTTGCCGGGCCGGATTTGAGCGAATCTATCAAGATCGGCGTCAATTATGGTGCCGATGCGCGGATAGCCACCAGTCGGCTGACAGTCACGCATCAGAACGATCGGCGTACCGTCACCAAGGATCTGGATATCGCCGGGCACTACGGCGTCCGACACCAGATTGAGCAATTTGGCATCGGCAAAAACCGAGTTTGTGTCTTGTAGCTTGACGCCCATACGATCCATGCGCGCAGACACGCGGAATTCGGACGAGATGAACGCAGCTCTGGCCTGGGCCGTAAACAGTTCGGCGTGAATACCCCAAATGAAACGAATGGGCGCCCCGGGTTGCACTGGCTGGGGCCGTGAGTTCTCAAATTCGTCGCCAAGTTCGTTCAAGGGCACAAGTTCAAGATCATCGCCTGCCCTGAGAGTGCGTCCGTCGAGACCACCCAAGCCCACCGTTGCATTGGTCGAGCGGCTGCCTAGGACCAGTGGGACGCCGATTTGGGAAGCGAAACGCAAATAGGCGTAATTGCCCTGTGGGCCGGTCTTGATCGAAATCTCGGTATTGTCCGTTAGCACAACTTTGGTTGGCCAAGGAAGATGCGAGCCATTTACAGTGAGGCTGAATTCCCCTCCGGCGGCCCCAAACAGAAGCGGGGCGCCGTAGTAAGTGAAATCAAGGCCAAGGGGACCAATTTCTATGGCTGCGCCGCACGCCTGAGCCGTGACATCACCTGCAAGCACATAGCCGGCGCGGTCCATTGGACCCGAACCGCCAATGCCGTGAGCAAAAAGGCCCGGCCTGCCGGTATCCTGTATGGTCGTCATCGGACCGACGCGGGAGAGAACAATCCGGCTCATGGGGCACCCGTGAAGTTTATGATGTCCCCTGCCCTGATACGTGTCGGCGGATTTGTTGATGGATCGAAATTCTTAAACTGCGTGCGCCCGATTACGGCCCAGCCGGTGGGAACCGGCGTTGCTGTTACAGCGGTTTGGCGCGCCGCGAAAAGGATGCTCCCCGCAGGCACCGATAGTCTGACGTCAGCTCTACGCGGCACGTGCAAATCAGCCCCATGCATGCCGCAGTAAAAAAAGCCGGGGGCAAAGCCGACTGCGAGAATTTTGAGTAGTCTAGCCTGGTGCGCCGCGATGAAGGTGGGAACCGTCATCCCCAGCTCGCCGGCAACGGCAACAATGTCCGGGCCGTCTTCACCGCCGTAAGCAACATTGATTTCGTGGCTGTTAATCTGTGCGCCGTCCGGTGTGTTCGAATCGATAAGCCGAAGCTCGCCACTCAGGACGGCATACCCGATCCGCCTGGGGTCGTATCGCACCAGAACCGACGCAAGATTGGGTACGATCTCGATCACGCCGGGAATTGGGCGGCTTTGAAGGCGTCGCGCATAGTCTATGGCCGCCGCATTGGCATTTAGGTCGAGCCGATCGGCAAAGCGCAAGAGAATCCCGCTGTCACCCAATGGCATGAGTGTGGGTATGATTTCGCCAGCGCTTTCCAATGGGTAACCTTTTTTGCCAACCGCTGTCAGCGGGGTAGCCGGGTCTACTTGCATTAGCAAGTCAAACACGACACGATGGCTCAGGGATGGAGGCACCATGCGGATCTTTATGATAGCGGCCAGTCTTGTCGTTCTGGTTGTTGCACTTTTGACGTTGGGCCTTTCGGCGGCCGAGTTCGGATTTGTCATGCTCGGTGGCGCGCTCGTCGTGGCTGTCGTGATGTATTTCATCACACGCCGCCGTTATCAACGCATGAGCGACAGCGACAAGGATGGTCGCGAGCCGCCGAACCTGCCCTAGTGGTGATCCGCCGACACGAGATTTATTCAATTTTTCGGAATTGCGTTTGTCGGCCTTTGGCAACTTTGTGGTGAAGTGAGCGCCATGAAGCAGATGACATCAGAAACATTGCAGCAGCGCGCTGTTTGCGGCCAAGCTGAAGCCGTTCTTGAAAATCTTTGCCGCTCGCAAAGCCTACCGAGCTGTCTCAGCCTGTCGATCGAGGAGATTCTCGAGCGGGCGTGGGAACATGCATATCGCCAAAATGGCGGCCGTCGGGAAAGCAATGTGATCGTGGTGCCGCAATGGGCGTTTCATCATCGAGGTGTGACGGAACAGCGCTAGCCGTTGCGCCGATGCCAAGGGCAACCTAAATTTGCTCGGCATCGGTAAAGAAGGGCGCGGGCTATGAACGTCGAGATCGTCGACACGGCAACTTCTCCCAGTATCGGTGTGGCCCTGGGTGGCGGCGCGGCGCGCGGGCTTTCCCACATTCCCTACATTGAAGCCATGGATGAATTGGGTCTCAAACCGGCCCGAATTTCCGGTTGCTCGATTGGAGCGTTGATTGGCGCCGGTTGGGCAAATGGCATGACCGGAGCGGAGCTGCGCGAATATGCCTATAGCGTGCTTGGCAGTTTTCAACTTGTCGCAGGCACTGTGTGGTCGGCGCACCGCCCCAGTCTCATCGGCATCCTTCAGAACGGCATCAGTTTTCAGGTCGATCCTGAAAGTATCACCAAGGCTTTTTTGCCTGAGGGATTCCCTGAGGATTTTTCCGACCTTAAAGTCCCGTTCTCAACGGTTGCTGCCGATTACTACAGTTGGGAACAGGTCGTGTTCAATTCCGGCCCACTGCAGATCGCCATTGCGGCGTCGCTGGCAATACCCGCTGCATTCAAACCTGTCCATTTTGCCGGCCGCACTTACATTGATGGCGGTGTGATAAACCCTGTTCCGGTCGATCAGGTCACCGATGGTTCCGATATTGTTATTGCCGTCGACGTCAATGGTAGTCCGGAGCCGCCGCGACAGTCGGCAGCGCCAGGCATGGTCGATCTTGGGTTCGTTGCGACCCAGATCATGATTCAAACGATCGTCCGCGCCCAACTCGAAAGAAACCCGCCCGATATCTATGTGCGCCCCGCGGTAAATCCTTTCGGATTGATGGAGTTTTGGCGGGTCAGAGAGCTCTTGGAAGCTTGCGATCCCGACAAGGACCGGTTCAAGCGAGCTATGGAAGAAAAGCTGGAAAATTTCCAAAGTTCGGGGCATAGCATCAGTATTTGATCCGGTGATGAGACGAGACATATGAGAATTGTTGCTTTTGTACTTTGCCTGCTCGCCCTTGCAGGGTGCTCGTCCACTTCTCAGGGACGACCGGATCTCAATGTTCGCCAAAAGACAAAGGTCGAGTGCGTTGCCAGCAATTTTGAGCCCAATGGGTGCAAAACTTCACATGAGCTGGCAGTTTCGGCAACACTGACTACCGGTCAGGGTGCCCTGCCGAGTGCTGCTGATCTGCGTGCTTCGGGAACTGGCGAATCCGAGTTTTAGGCTGCCGCCTTCGATCCACATACGGCTGACGCACCAACACGTGTTTATCGGAGGAACCGAGCCAGGGTTCGCAGGTTTACCGTACACACTCATAAGCGGAGCCTGATTATGGATCATACGAACCACGTTCGCCTTGGCGAAACCGAGCTTAACGAAACCACGCTTAAGGACGCCACAGTATTTGGTGCTGACGATCACAAAGTCGGCAAAGTCTCCCATCTCCATGGGACCGGCGATGGCGCACAGGCTGTAATTGATGTCGGTGGCTTCCTAGGCATTGGGTCAAAGCCGGTTGCAATCGCAGTGAATCAGCTAGATTTCATGCGAGATGAGAACGGCGAAGTTCATGCTGTCACAGGGTGGACTAAGGATACGCTCAAAGACATGCCTGAACATCACCACTGATATCAGTATCTCGAGATAGAGCCCCTGCCCTGGTGGGGGCTTTTCTTTACCTTGAGCTAGCCGATTTTGTTAAAATCGACAGCTAGAGTGGCGGGTGGGGGGAGATTCGAACTCCCGAGACGCTCTCACGCCCGCCGGTTTTCAAGACCGGTGCATTCAACCACTCTGCCACCCACCCGTTGAGCTGCAAACCCTTCAAAGGGCTGGTCGATAGGATTGCGGTTTAGCGGTTCATTGCCAGGCTGTCCAGAGGATCAGAGCACTGTAATTGACGGTTTCTGTCTAGGGCGCAAAATCATGTCCTTGGAGGCCAGAATTGCGCCACCGGTGATGAGCACGCAAGCGAGGGTTACAGGGACGGTCAGAGCGCTGATGCCGAACAGGATCAGAAGCAGTGTGGATAGAAGCGGCGCTGCATAACTTGCTGCTCCGAGGATTTGAATGTTTCCGTGTTTCACGCCGTAGTCCCAGACAAAGAATGCGCCTCCAACCGGCATAAGCCCCATGCCCAACACGACCAGCCATTGTACGCTGTCGGCAGGCAAGACAGTTTCTTCAAGCGCAAGATGACATATAAGGGAAAGTACAGCGGCGGCCGCGCAGTACCCAGTGACCATACGTGTCGGGACCTGGGCAAACCGGCGGGACAAGAGTGAGTAGCTCGCCCAGGTGACGGCGGCCAAAATACCGAAGCCATATCCGATTGCAAACTCGGCCTCAAAGGCAAACCGTCCGCCGTCGGAAACGATCAATACAGTGCCCGCCAAACCCAAGAGTGCACCCGCGAGGTGATGCCAACGCAGTCCTTCACCGGGCATCAGGGTCGAGCCGAGTACGATGAGCAGCGGCCATAGATAATTTATCAGATTGGCTTCGATCACCGGCGCGTTACGAACCGCAGAGAAGTAAAAGAAGTGGTAGCCGAACAGGCCCCCAATCCCTACGACCCAGGCCATGAGCGGGACTTTTGCGGCAGGGCTGTGTGGTTTGCCCTGACGACCGGTTGCGACGAGGCCGATAAGTGTCGCGACAGCGAACGAAACGGCGCATAGAAGAAACGGCGGTACTGCGCCTGACAGGCTGGAAAACAACGCCAAGAGGGACCACATCAGGATCGCCGTGAAACCAGTTAGCGTCGCTCGAACCACCGTTGTTTCCTTTGCCCGCCGTAAATGGAGTCCATGCTATGGCCCCAAACCTTTAATGCGCGAAATCAGGGCAAGAGGATCGTCGAACCCACAGTTTTGCGACCTTCAAGTGCGCGATGGGCTTCCGCCGCTTCGGAAAGCGCGAAACGCTGGCCGATATGAGGTTTGACGGCACCGGATTCTACAGCGGAAAACAGCGCTTTGGCTCCGGCGAGCAGCGCGGGACGCTCGGCAAAGTAATGAGCCCCTGTCGGACGCGTCAGAAACAGCGATCCCTTCCGAGCAAGAATGCCGAGGTCGGGTACGGAAACAGGACCGGTTGCATTACCATAGCTGACCATGAGGCCCATCGGCCGCAGACAGTCGAGAGATTTTTCAAAGGTATCCTGCCCTACCCCGTCATACACAACGTCAACGCCTTTGCCGTTGGTTAACTCGCGCACCCGCGCGGCGAAGTCTTCCTCGGAATAGTTGATGACCTCATCACAGCCATTGGCCCTGGCCAGCGCAACTTTGTCTGCGTTACCTGCGGTACCGATGACCCGTGCGCCAATCGACTTGGCCCACTGGCAGGCAATGAGGCCCATGCCGCCCGCGGCGGCCTGAAACAGGATAGTTTCGCCCGAGCGAACCGGCCAGGTCAAAAACAGAAGATAATATGCTGTTAGCCCTTTGAGCATGATGCCGGCAGCCGTTTCGTAGTCGATTGCATCGGGCAGCAGCACGGCTTTGGACGCTGGCATTATCCGTTCTTCTGCATACGATCCGATGGTACCTTGATATGCAATCCGGTCGCCTGGCTTGAAACCTGTTACGCCGGCGCCAACCGATACCACTTCACCGGCTCCTTCAGAGCCGGGAACCAGTGGCAGGGGATTCGGATAGAGCCCAGTGCGGTGATATGTATCGATGAAGTTGACGCCGATGGCGTGATGGCGCACACGAATTTCACCGGAACCTGGTTCTCCGACCTCGATCTCACGGAAATCGAGGGTCTCGGGGCCACCAAACTGATCAACGACAATGGCTTTCATAGTTCCTGCCTATTCTCTTCTACGGGCCGTACGCAGCCTTGGGGGGCGGCGCCGGACAATGGTCTTTTTTCGGGGCGACTTTTGCACAGCGGCATCGTCTTCGCCAAGGGGCGGTTCGCCCTCGGGTATCATTTCCTCGAGTGAGGGGCCGTCGACAACGGCTGGTTCTACCGGCTCGACAGGTTCGTTGTCTGTCGCGAAAGTTGTTCGGCTCGGTGCCGGTTCGAATTCCTGATCAGGCAATTTATCGGTCCGATTTGCAGGTTCCAGATCCGGTTCGAGATGAGGTTCGGCGCGATCCTGAATGGGCATCACGGTCGTTCCGGACATTGCTGCCGATGGCGCCACGGCGTATTCCGCTCCTGTCGGCCTTAGATTTTTGGTGGTGTCTGCTTTGTGGAGAAGTTTTGATACCCCAAGCATTAGAACGCCTATTCCCATGGCGATATAGAGATAGTCGCGCAGCACCGGCATTCCGAGACCTTCGGCGACGAGCACGGTCCCTACAACGAACAAAATGCCAAAGGCTACCGCCCTTACAGCTGCGTGCCTTGCAAGAAACGCGGTTATCGGCACGGTCGCAAAATAAAGAATTGCGACTGCTGCGAGGATGGCTACAACAATCGCCTGGACATAGGTTGTCAGTCCAACAGCGAGCACGACCGAATCGGCCGAGAATACCACGCTAAGCGCAACCAGTTGGGCGACCACCATTGTCGGGCGATCAGAGAAGCCGATGTCCGCTTCTTCATGCGTGACGGATTGCGGCTCAACCATAAAATGCAGCTCGGTCACTGCCTTGTAGATCAGAAATAATCCCCCGCCCAGAAGCACGAATTGCCCCCAGGTGGGTGTCCACCCGGCTAAGGAGAACGCGACCCGTTCCAGCCCGAGAAGCCACAACAATACCGCAAGCAGGCCAAGCCGCATGATAGTCGATACGCCTGCTCCCAAAACTGCGGCGCGGCGCTGCTGCTCCTCCGGCAAGAGGGCTACGCGATTGGCGATCAGATTGGTGCTCTCGGTGCCCAGCACCACTTCCATGAAGATCAAGAGAATAAGGCTGGCCCAGAAGGCCGGTTCGATGAAAAATTCCAACATATTGCCCTCAGCGGTTGAGACATGGACGCCGATCAGATGTCCACGATAGAGAACGGCGACCGCCCCGGCGCGCGAATTGCGCACATTTGCGGCCAACAACGGCAATAAAGCGGCAGACATGGCACGGCGGCTTGCGAGGGCTGCCTTGGCGGCCTACATCATGGACAAGTATCGAGGTAAGCATGGCCAATCACAAACAGATCGCAGTTGTCGGCGGTGGGCTCGTCGGCAAGGCAACAGCAGTTGCTGCAGCCAGTGCCGGGTTCTCAACGATCCACGTAGCGCCGCGGACCCCGCTGGACCGCAGGACATCTGCGCTCATGGGGCCGTCCGTCACTTACATGATCGATGCAGGTCTGATCGGTGATCCCGAAACGCTGGGTGTCCCCCTTTCTCGAATTCGAATCATCGATGCGACCGAAAGATTACTGCGAGCGCCAGAAACGGTGTTTAACGCGGCCGAATTCGGCCATCGCGCCTTTGGGTGGAACTTTGCGAACGCGCGACTAGGTGAAAGTTTCTCTCAGGCCGGTGCGACGCGCGACAATCTGGAACTGCGTGCGGCCAGTCTTGGTACCGCCCGGCGTCTCGACGAAAGCTGGCAACTCGAACTCGACGACGGGACCGCGCTCACAGCCGACCTACTTGTTGGTGCCGACGGCAAAGGATCCAGCGTCAGAAAAGCCGCCGACATTGGCGTGCGCGAGCGCAACTTCGAGCAGGCAGCGATGGTATGCGATTTAGAACTGGGCCGGGGACTGGATGGAGAGTCGGTCGAGTTTCACTATCCCAACGGCCCCTTCACTCTGGTTCCAGCGGGTGAGAAACGAGCCAATTTGGTGTGGATCGACGCATTGGAGGTTCTGGAGGACGCCCGGCGTGATGCCGAACGTTTGGCGTCACTGCTCAATGAAAAGTCGCGACATCTGTTTGGCGTTATCAAGGTCGTGACGCCCAGTTTTGTATTCCCGCTTTCAATGTTATCGGTCGAGGTGGCGGGACGTGATGCAGCCGTTTTGGTTGGAGAATCAGCGCACGCATTTCCTCCCATTGGCGCACAGGGTCTAAACCTTGGTCTACGGGACGTCGCCAGCCTCAACGCTTGCCTTAACGCGGCAAATCCTGGGTCGTATGGGTGGGCAGATGCGGTTTCACGCAGCTATGCTGCAGCACGACGCAGCGATTTGACACGTACAGGTGCTTTTGTGGACGGGCTGTTTACGTCCCTGCTGTCTCCGCATCTGCCTGCGCAGGCCCTGCGCAGTGCGGGACTTTGGGGGCTCAAAACGGTCCCCGGTCTGAGAAAGCACGCGATTTCATTTGGCATGGGCCAATAAAAAAGGCGGACCATCTGGTCCGCCTTTTCATTTCTAGGATCACACAGAGCATTATTGAGCGGGTGCTGGCTCTGCAGGCGTTTCTTCGGCAGGTGCCTGGTCTGCCGGTGCAGTCTCGCCGCCTTCCATTTCCTCACGGAGCTGGTTAGCGCGATCTTGCAGAACCTGTTCGAGCACGTTTTCGGTCGAATTGGCCTGGTTGAGCTCTTCGATCGAAATGCCTTCTGGATTGTCATAAACAGCGGTGAAACCAGCAAGCGTAATATCAATAGCGATATCTTCGTTCTGGCGGTTCTTCGCAATGAGCTTGAGATTGCTGCCGCGTTTGAGGCTTTGAATATAAGACTCGTTGATCACGAGCTGAGCCGAACAGGCCTGCGGGTCGCACAGCATGTAAGGGACACGCACAGGCTTGCCACTGTCGATCTGCCAGGTCAGGCCAAAGGGCAGCAATACCCCGATTGGCACCGATGCGACAGCAAGCAGCCGGCTTTCCTGGCTGGGATCGTCGCGTAGCAGGAATGAACCGGTAAAGACGCCTGAATTGCTGACAACCTGGCGCATGATGCACGCCTGACTGCCGTCATCGAGGTCGCTACAAACCTTGAGCCAATTGTTGTCGGCAGAGCCCTCGGTGGGTTCTGCCTGATCGATCATTCCCGCGTTTGCGGACTGCGCATTGACAGCACCGACCATCGAAAAAGCCAGTCCCGTGGCAACAGCGCCTGCAAGTATCGCGTTTTTGAGTTTCATGGACATTCCTGTTGCTCTGGGCAGGTGGACCCCGCCGGAATCATTAGGTTCAAACACGTTCAAGAGCGGCGAAATCGGGCAATAGCATGACGTTGCGACCCTGCCAATGCGCTTGCACCATTCCTGTTGCCCAAAGACGTCACTGTCCGGCAAGCGCCGCGAGGCGCGAGAGGATGGTGGCGCTACCCTTGAGTCGTTGCTCGGCTGTTGGCCAGTTGCGCGCGAACATAATTTTTTGATCAGGTCGCAACCGTGCCGCTTGGCCGGGATCTGCGATATGGCGCACCAATCCGGCAGGATTTGGGAAAACGCCGTTGCGCAGGGTGACAAGTGCACCCTTGGGACCAGCATCGACCTTTTCGACATTGGCGGTGCGACACAAAGACTTGATCAGCACGACCTTGAGCAAAGCCTCCACCTCTTCTGGCAACGGACCGAATCGGTCGATCATTTCTGCACCGACCCCATCGATTTCGTTGGCGTCCGTCAGATCTCCAAGGCGACGGTATAGCTGCATGCGCACCTGAAGGTCCGGCACATAGGCTTCCGGAATCATCACGGGCATGCCCAGCGATATCTGCGGAGACCATTGCCCCTCCTCTGCTTCCTCGGCAGATTGCCCTGCCCTCAACGAAGCTACTGCTTCTTCGAGCATGGATTGATAGAGTTCGAAGCCGACTTCGCGGATATGCCCCGATTGTTCCTCACCCAACAGATTGCCGGCGCCTCGGATGTCGAGATCGTGGCTGGCGAGCTGGAACCCTGCCCCCAGGGATTCGAGGGACTGGAGGACTTGCAGACGGCGTTGGGCCTGGTCGTTGAGCTTGCGATCGGCAGGCACTGTGAAAATAGCGTAGGCTCGGGTCTTGGACCGGCCAATACGTCCACGGATCTGATAGAGCTGGGCGAGGCCGAATTTATCAGCCCGATGCACAATCAACGTGTTTGCGGTGGGAACGTCGAGACCGGATTCGACGATCGTTGTGGCAACAAGCACGTCGAACTTGCCGTCATAAAAGGCGTTCATAGTATCGTCGAGCTGCTGCGGAGCCATTTGGCCGTTGGCTACTACAAAGCTGACTTCCGGCACATGGTCTCTCAGAAATTGCGCGATGTCACCCTGGTCGGAAATACGTGGGCAGACATAGAATGCCTGGCCGCCCCTGTACTTTTCGCGCAACAGTGCTTCGCGGACGACCAGCGGATCGAAGGGTGACACGAAGGTTCGAATAGCAAGGCGATCAACTGGAGGCGTTGCCAAAAGCGAAAGGTCGCGCACCCCGGTCAGGGCCAGTTGCAATGTCCGTGGGATCGGCGTTGCGGAGAGTGTCAGCACATGGACGTTGGCGCGCATCTCCTTGAGCCGCTCTTTATGCGCGACTCCGAAATGCTGCTCCTCGTCGACGATCATCAGGCCGATATCGCGGAACTCGATCGATTTCGAGAGCAAGGCATGTGTGCCGACAACGATATCGACGCTACCATCCTTCAGGCCCTCTTTCGTCGCCTTGAGTTCGGCCGCCGGCACGAGCCGTGACGCTTGTCTCACGCGAACCGGCAGGCCGGCAAACCGTTCAGCGAAGGTTTTGAAATGTTGGCGAGACAGGAGGGTTGTGGGTACGACTATAGCGACCTGACGACCGCTCATAGCCATGACGAAGGCCGCTCGCAGCGCAACTTCGGTTTTGCCGAACCCGACGTCGCCACAGACCAATCGATCCATGATTCGGCCCGAGGTGAGGTCGTCGAACACGGCATCGATCGTTGTGATCTGATCTTCGGTTTCTTCGTATGGGAACCGAGCGCAGAATTCGTCATATGCGCCGGTCTGCACCTCGATCGGATCGGTATGTGCGGTCTGTCGCGCCGCGGCGATCTTGATGAGCTGCTCGGCCATGTCGCGAATGCGTTTTTTGAGCTTGGACTTTTTGGCTTGCCAGGCCACGCCGCCCAGCTTGTCAAGCTCAGCGCCCTCCGAGCCATAGCGCGAAAGCAGTTCAATATTTTCTACAGGCAGATAGAGCTTATCGCCTTTGGCGTATTCGATCTCTACGCAATCGTGGGGCGCGCCTTGCACTTCGATTGCTTTCAGGCCGATGAATCGACCGATGCCGTGATCAACGTGAACCACCAAATCATTTGCCGAAAGCGAGCTGGCTTCAGTCAGTGCATCGGAAGCCTTCCGACGCCGAGTTTGGCGGATGATGCGCTCGCCTAGAATGTCCTGTTCGGACAGAACTGCGATATCGTCTGTTACGTAGCCAGTTTCGAGCGGCAAAACGACCAGACCAAGCTGGCCGACCTTAAGAAGATCGATCTGTTTCCAGTTCTCAAGTTTTTTGACGGCCTTGAGGCCGTGGTCTTTGAGCACCTGCCCCATGCGGTCGCGTGTGCCTTCGGTCCAGCAGCTTATGACGGTCTTGCGCCCTGCCCGGGCCTCGGTCTTGATGCGGGCAATCACCGCTTCAAACAGGTTGGTGTCTGTTGCCTGACGCTCGGCAGCAAAGCTGGGCGCCAGGTGTCCCGAGCAATCGATGACAGGCAAGGTTTCATCGGCTGGAAGGAAAGGTGTGAGTTCGGAAATCTCGTGCCCGCGGATCAGCTCGTAAGGTCCCTGCTCTACGTTGTAGAGCAGCTCAGGCTTGAGAGGCTTATAGGGTGCGCCTGCGGTGCTACCTTGTTCACGAGCATCCTTGCGGGCAGTGAAGTAATCGAGGATCTGATCGCATCGCTCGGCATATGCTTCACGCGATTGATCGTCGAAATAGACCGGAGCGTCTCCGATGTAAGCCGCCAGGGTCGGCATTTCTTCGTAAAAGAACGGCAGCCAGTGTTCCATGCCCGCGAAACGCTGGCCCGCGCTGATCGCGCCGTAGAGCGGATCGTCCGCTGTGTTACCGCCGAAAGCCGTTGTGTAGTTACGGCGGAAACGCCTTATCGTCTCTTCGGTCAACATGGCCTCGCTCATCGGAACGAGAGTCACAGATTTGATATTGCCCGTGGTGCGCTGGCTTTCAGGATCGAAGGCGCGAATGCTTTCAAGCTGTTGACCAAAAAAATCAAAACGCAGCGGCGCGTCGTGGCCGGCCGGATAGAGATCGAGAAGTCCGCCACGCACTGCATACTCGCCAGCCTCTCGCACGGTTGGCACGCGAAGGTAGCCGTTATTGGTAGCCCATCCTATTAGCTTATCGCTGTCGACCATACGGCCAGCTGCGGCGGAGAACGTCATTGCTTCCACGACCTCACGCGGCACAACGCGCTGGATTAACGCGTTGACGGCAGTGAGAACGATAGCGCCATTGATGTTGGGTTCAACAAGCTTGGCGAGCGCAGACATACGCGCTGCGATCGTGATGGCATTGGGTGAAACGCGATCATAAGGCAAACAATCCCAAGCGGGAAAGATCAAGACTGGGTGCCCTGGCAGCATGGTTTGTATGATATCGGCCATACGTTGCAGCCGGCGACCATCGCGCGCAATAAACACAAGCGAAACAGGAGCTTGGGGCGCATCTTTGAGGCGCTGCTCGATTTCACGCACCAGCACCGCCGGCTGCATGCCGTCGGGAAGATTGGCGAGAATCCTTGAGGGTCTGTCGCGCAGCAAATCGTCCATGAGATTAGTTCTGTGAAAGTTTGTGGTTGCGGATCAAGTCGATCAACCTGTGATCGGCGTCATGAGGGATATCGCGCTGCCCCATGAGCCAGGCCTGCAGGTCGGTTTCCTCGTGATCCATGAGGCGCTCAATTCGTTCCAGCAGTTCAGAATCGAGCGTTTCCAGGTGATCGGCGACAAACCCACCGATGAGAATATCCATTTCCTGGGTCCCACGATGCTGGGCGCGATAAAGCGCGCGCTTACGGCGCATTTCGATGGTGATGTTGTCGGTCATGGTCCAGACAGAAATTAAGGCTTGGGACCGCACTTATTAGAGACATTTGGTGGCGCTGTCAGCCTTTTGCCACAGCGAACAAGCATATATTGTTCCGTTTCCGTTCATATGACCCCGTTTTGAGTCGTGCCGCGTCCCGATCTACTAAACCCGCTGTTCAAGTCGCTAAAATCGATGAAAGGCGTAGGGCCGCAATTGGGCGCCCTTTTCGCCAAATTCTTCGGCGCGCCGGACGGGCAGGACGCAGTTGTAATTGATGTTCTCACGCACATGCCGTCTGGCGTTATAGATCGTCGCGCTCAAGACGGTGTAGCCCATGCTCCTGTTGGATCGATCGCTACGCTCAAACTGCATGTCGACGAGCACATTGTGCCCCCGCGCAATAGCCGTGCCCCGCTGCGCATAAAAGCTCATGACGAGAGCGGCGAGATTACGCTGAGCTTTTTCGGTGCAAAAGGAGGCTGGGTCGAAAAACAGCTTCCCATTGGCGAGATACGCTACGTTTCGGGCGAGATCGGCTTTTTCGGTCGCGAAAAGCAGATGACCCACCCCGACTACATTGTCGAGCCGGACAAGTTGTCGAGCCTGCCGATGGTCGAGCCCGTTTATCCTCTGACGCACGGCTTGTCCTCCAGGGCTCTGCGCAAAGTGATCGCTTCGGGTCTCGAGTTGGTGCCAATCATCCCCGAATGGATCGGCAAGGACCGGCGAACCCTTATGAACTGGCCCGGGTTTTCCGATGCATTGCGCCACATCCACGCGCCGCAGAGGCCAAGTGAAGGCGATATTGTTTCGCCTTCACGTATGCGGCTGGCTTATGACGAATATCTCGCAGGACAGCTGGCTCTTTCATTGATCCGTGAAACTATGGTCAAGGCTTCCGGTATCGCACGACACTTTACTGAAGAGATCACCGAGAAGGTCGAAGCCGCTCTGCCTTTTGCATTGACCGATGGTCAGCGTCTCGCCGTCAGTGACATTCGCCAGGATCTTGAAAAACCGACCCGGATGTCACGGCTTTTACAAGGCGATGTGGGTTCGGGGAAAACAGTTGTGGCTTTGATGGCAATGGCCATGGTGGCTGAGGACGGCGGGCAATCCGCGCTGATGGCACCGACGGAGATTTTGGCCAACCAGCATTTTAGAACACTTCGGCCGCTGGCCGAAAGAGCGGGACTCAAAGTCGTCCTGATGACAGGAAAAATGCCCGCGGCCGAAAAACGAACCGCGTTGGCCGGCCTGGCGGATGGCTCGATTACCATAGCCGTGGGTACTCATGCTTTGTTTCAGACGGGTGTCGAGTTCGAAAATCTTGGACTTACCGTCGTGGACGAACAGCACCGGTTTGGCGTGCACCAGAGACTGGCGCTGTCGGAAAAGGGTAACAAGACAGACCTCTTGGTGATGACAGCTACGCCGATCCCCCGCACATTGGTTCTCACCCATTTCGGCGACATGGATGTTTCCATACTGCGCGAGAAACCTGCGGGACGACAACCGATCGACACGGCGACACTGCCAATTTCCGAATATGAGCGTGTTGTGGGACGCCTGGCGTCCAGGCTCGCCGAAGGCGCGCAGGCCTATTGGGTGTGCCCCTTGGTTGAGGAAAGCGACCTGCTTGATGTCGTGGCTGCCGAAGATCGCTTTGCCGAACTCAAGAATTCTTTCGGTGACAGGGTCGAGCTTGTCCATGGAAGGATGAGTGGCGCTGCCAAGCAGGAGGCCATGGCACGGTTTTCCTCAGGTGAGGCGCAGATTCTTGTCGCGACAACGGTTATCGAAGTGGGCGTTGACGTGCCCAATGCCACAATCATCATTATCGAGCACGCCGAGAGGTTTGGACTGGCACAGCTGCATCAGTTACGCGGACGCGTGGGACGAGGCTCGGCACGCTCGGCCTGTCTCTTGCTCTATTCCGATCCTTTGAGTGAAACAGCAAAACAGCGTCTCCAAGCCATACGTGATACCGATGATGGCTTTGAGATTGCCGAAAAGGATCTCGAACTTCGTGGTCAGGGAGATTTGCTCGGCACGCGCCAATCGGGCATGCCGGGATACAAAATTGCGGTCCCCGATGTTCATAAGCATCTGCTGGAAATGGCCCATGACGATGCGCGAGCGGCCCTCGACCGCAATCCAGGTCTCAAGGGTCCCGAAGGCGAGGCTCTGCGTTCCCTCCTATATATATTCCGCAAGGATTTGGCTATTCCGCTAATCAAGGCCGGCTGATTGGTGGCCGCCTACTCGCCCGACCGTTAATACGAACCCATCCTCTCCACTCTCAAGGTCATCTTATGCAGCCTTCCCGCGATATTTCCCGCCTCATCGAGATCATGGCGCGCCTGCGCGACAAGGAAACCGGCTGCCCGTGGGACGTCGAGCAAGATTTCAGGTCAATCCGACACTATACGATAGAAGAAGCCTACGAAGTGGCAGATGCCATCGAGCGTGAGGATTACGAAGACCTTCGCGACGAGCTGGGAGATCTATTGTTGCAGCCCATTTATCACGCGCAAATGGCCAAGGAAGTAGGCTTGTTCGAGATCGGCGACGTGATTTATGCAGTCACCGAAAAGCTGATCCGCCGTCATCCTCACGTCTTCGCTAACGATGAGGCAGGTACTGCAGCATCGAGTGAGAACCGCTGGGAGGCGATAAAGGCTGCCGAGCGGGCAAGAAAGGCCGAACGACGTGGTGGCGAGAAATCACCATCGCTGCTCGACGACGTCCCAACCGGACTGCCAGCTTTGACCCGAGCCGGAAAACTCGCCAAGCGTGCCGCTCGCGTGGGCTTTGACTGGCCCGATACAAAGTCGGTCGTCGCCAAGATCGAAGAGGAACTTGGCGAGGTTCAAGAAGCACTTGTCGGAGACAACGAGGCAGCGAAATCTGAAGAAATGGGCGACCTGTTATTTGCCGTCGCAAATCTGGCACGTCATGCCGGCATCGACCCGGAGGCCGCGCTTCGCGATGCGAACGCAAAATTTATTCGCCGCTTCGAGCATGTCGAAGCTCGGTGCAGAGAAGATGGGGCTGAGATTTCAGAGGCTGGGCTCGAGCGGCTTGATCGCTACTGGAACGAAATCCGCAGGGCCGATAAATCAGCCTGATCCATCAAGTCCGGTAATTCGACCTGCAAATTTCTCTGAAAATTCGGAGCGATGTCGCGGAAGAACGCGCACTTTATAGCGCGTGCCTTCATCGTCAGGCTCTCCGCGTTCAACCACTTCGGCGTTCGCATAAAGCCAACCGGTTTCCGAACTCGATTCGTGTGGGATCAGGACGCTGAACAGGCGTGAGTCTTGGGCGAGCGTTTTTTCGACAGCCAACAACAATTCGGGCAGGCCCTGCCCAGTCACCGCTGAAGCTGGGATACTCGCAGCAACCTTGCCCGCTGGTGCAATTGCCGCGAGGCCGTCGGTCGCCTCAGCCGGAACATTGTCGATCTTGTTCCACACTTCGATGATCGGAGTGGTCTCGCCTGTGACGCCAAGTGAGGCCAGGACCGAGAGCACGTCGGCGGCCTGGGCAGGATGGTCGGGGTTGGAAATATCGCGCACATGCAAAATGACCTGCGCTTGCGTAACTTCTTCGAGCGTCCCGCGGAACGCGGCGACAAGATCGGTCGGTAGATCCGAAATAAAACCGACAGTGTCCGATAGAATAATGTCACGTCCATGTGGAAGCGCGGCGCGGCGTACAGTCGTATCGAGCGTGGCGAACAACAGGTTTTCTGCCATCACGCCAGAGCCGGTAATTGCGTTGAAAAGACTCGACTTCCCTGCATTGGTGTAACCAACCAGTGCGACCACGGGGTAAGGCACTGCGGCCCGTGGACCACGCTGGAGCTGACGGGTGCGTCGGACTTTTTCGAGTCTGCGTTCGAGAACGAGGATGCGGTCCTGGATCTGGCGTCGATCCGATTCGATCTGGGTCTCGCCGGGGCCCCCGAGAAACCCGCCGCCACCGCGCTGACGCTCGAGATGGGTCCAAGACCTTACGAGGCGGCCCTTCTGGTAGTTGAGGTGAGCCAGTTCGACCTGTAGCACACCTTCTCGCGTTGCCGCCCGTTCACCGAATATCTCAAGAATAAGCGCCGTGCGATCGAGCACCTTCACGCCGACATCGCGCTCAAGATTGCGTTGCTGGATGGGAGAGAGTGGCGCGTCGACGACGAGCAACTCGATCTCTTTTTCCTTGGCCCATTCAGCAAGCTGTTGCACCTGCCCACCACCAAGATAGGTCGCCGGCTTGATTTCGCGGACGCGGAAAATTTCGGTGAACACGAGGTCGAGCGAAATTGCAGCGGCAAGTCCGATAAACTCGTCATGCCGCGCTTCAGCCGGTCTGGAATAGCGGCTATGCCTGACGTCTGGGGTGACAAGTCCAGTGCGTGTGGGGACTTCGCGAAGGTCTACGAAGCCCTTGCCGTCTTCATCTTCTTCTTTATCGATCAATCGGTATTGCTCTCGGGGTCGAACAGCTGAATGGGCGCGCCCGGCATAATCGTTGAAATTGCGTGCTTATAAACTAGCTGGCTCTGAGCATCGCGACGCAGCAGCAGACAGAAATTATCAAACCAGGTGATTACGCCCTGTAGTTTGACGCCGTTGACGAGAAAAATCGTCACCGGCACCTTGTTCTTGCGAACGTGATTGAGAAACGCATCCTGAAGGTTCTGAACCTTTTCACTGGGCATTGTTCGGCCTCTTGTTTGCGTCGGGCATGAGGCACCGGTCAGACGCCCCGACCTGCTTTTTGAATGACAACCAGCTTGGGTGCCGCGCTGCTCATTTCGACGCATTTAATGTCAACGCCGCAACTATTGCATATCTCGTGGAGCGAGCCTAGAGCGGAATTACCAGCGATTTCCAGTAATTGCCGCCAACACGACGAGGATTTCAATGCGAGCGATCGCCGCGAGCGCCGAGATGGTCAGCAATGTCGCGTCGGAAGCTACGCCTTGCGAGAGGCCAGGAATTGCTGAGTCGACAACATTGCCTACCTGAGAAAAAGAACCGGCAGCGATGGCCATAGCAGCAGGCAATGAGTGACCCTGCGCAGCAAAAATCAACAGTGCTATGGTCACGGCTACTATGCCGAGAAAGAATGTGCTCCAAACCGATTTGGCGATGATGCGTTGCTGGGTGTCATACTGCACATCGTCGCGCAGGATTGCGCTTGGATATACGAGCCTATCGAGTTCGTTGCCTACATGTTTGAGCATCGTGAGCAGCCTGAAGGCCTTGATTCCGCCTGCTGTCGAATATGAGCAGCCGCCGATAAAGACTATAATCAAAATTGCCTCGAACGGAATCGATACACCGAGGCGTTGGTCATGGGTTACGCCAGTGGTAGTAGCGATCGAGACCATGTCGAACACATAGTTGAATGCGCTATCCAGGCCGTATCGGCCAGCCGGTGGGGCAAAGATCGATGCAAGAATGGCAAGGGCGACCAAGGCGCCAATGGCGACAAGATAGCGGACGCTTTCATGATGCTCGCGGGAATCTCTCCCAACGCGCCCGATTAATAGCCGATGCCAGATAATGCTTGTGGCGCCGATCAGCATGAAAACCATCATGACAGTTTCCGCCAGCCGGTTGTCGAGCACAGACTGGGTTGAACCTGGCGGCACAAATCCGTTGGTCGACAACATGCTCATTGCCACCACGATGGCATCGTCGGCCGGCACACGGACGATGATAAGCAGCATGGCACAAAAAATCGTCAGCGTGAGGTAAGGAACGGCTATCGAGCGCAGCGTGACAAGTATGCGGGGATCGTTTTCGGTGCGCGAATGCTGGACTTGTCGCAGATTGGCGTTGGGAATCCCTCCGACACGATAGGGTCCCAGCACATACACCGCCAGGGTTAGCGTGGTTAGTCCGCCGACCCATGCCACCGTCGCGCGATAGAACGTCATCGACGGAGAAATATCTGCTGGCGGGCGCAATGTTGCACCCAAGGTGACTGCAGCTGAACTTGCCTCGAAAATCGCTGGAATCAGGGCTTGGCCCTCAACAAGAATGAACAAAGGGACTGCGGCAGCGATCAATGACAGCCATACGGTGATGGCCGCCATAAACACCCCTGCCCTGTTGAGTGTGCGAACGCGCCTGCTCAGGGAAAGGATCGTGACTGCCGACAGGAAGCCATAGCCGATGGCGACAAGAAAAATGGCTTCGAGCGCGCGCAAATTTCCTTCCACGAGGGCAACGAATAACGGCAGCACCAATGAGAGCGCGAACACCCCGAACACACCGGCAGAAAGAATTCCGATGGTGGGCAAACCCATCCCCTCGCGCGTGGAATATTAAAAAAAGTCGATGCTGACCCGGAACATCTGCTCAACCTGACGCAGACTCGCTGCCAGCGCAAAGACGATAACGAAATCGCCTGCACGCACTATGGTGTCGCCTGTGGGCATAATCGACTCACTACCGCGCACGATGGCGCCGATGCGAATCCCAGAGGGAAGTTTAAACTCGCGGAGCGGCTTGCCCACCAGGGTTGACGTCTCCAGCGCTTCGGCCTCGAGAATTTCTGCAGCGCCATTACCGAGCGTATAAACGCCCCGGATGCGGCCGCGCCTGACATGGCGTAGTACCTTGGAGACTGTGATGGCTCGTGGATTGATGAAGGCATCTACGCCCAAGCGGCGCGCGACCCGCGGGTATTGGCTCTGATTGACAAGAGCAATATTGGCGTGACAGCCCATTTCACTGGCGATGACAGACGAGAGGATGTTGGTCTTGTCGTCATTGGTGAGCCCAAGGAACATGTGAGCGTCACGGATGTCGACTTCGCGCATGATGTCTTCGGCCAGCGCGTCGCCGAAGACGACGATCGAGTGCTTCATGGCCTCAGCGGTACGCTGTGCGTTCTCGCGATTGCTCTCGATGATGCGAATTGAAACCGTTGGATCGGTTTCCTCGATCCGGCGTGCAACATAGCGGCCAACATTTCCTGCGCCGGCGATGACCACCCGGCTCGGCGGCGCCTCATCACGCCCGAACAGCCCTAGCACCCTCTGTACCTGATCGCGTGCGACGGCCACGACAGCCTGATCGCCTGCGATCATCTGTTCATGGGAGTGAATTATCCGCATTTCGCCATCGCGACGCACGGCCATTACCGTGGCCTGCAGATTGGGAAACAAATCGGTGAGATGGCGCAGGGGTGTATCGATCACCGCACAGTCTTCAGTGACGTTGACCTCAATCACGACAACCTGGTCGTCCTCGAAAGTGACGATTTCGTTGGCGCCGGGATAGGCCATGCGCTGCAGAATCAGTTCGCCCACTTCGACTTCAGGCGAGATGATCACATCGATTGGCAGGTGGTCCCGAGAGAACATGTTGCTCCATTCGGGGTCGAGATAGCTTTGGGAACGGATCCGCGCGATGCGGGTCGGCACCTCGAAGATCGAATGGGCTACCTGGCAGGCGGTCATGTTGACTTCGTCGACCTGTGTCACTGCAATCAGCATGTCGGCATCCCGCGCGCCGGCTTGCGCCAGCACGTCAGGATGTGAGCCGTGACCATGCAGTCCGCGCGCGTCGAGCGTGTCTCGGACGCGCTGCACCAATGCAGGGTTGTTATCGATAACTGTGACTTCGTTGCCTTCGGCCGACAGGCGTTCAGCGATCCCGTAGCCGACCTGGCCGGCGCCGCAGATAATGACTCTCATTTCAGCGTCCCAGATGGAAGCGAGGGCGCTTGTGTTAGCACGCCATCAGTCCTCACTAAAGCCCGAGCGATTTGATCTTGCGGTGTAGCGCGCTTCGCTCCATTCCCACAAATTCGGCGGTTTTCGATATATTCCCGCCAAAGCGCTCTATCTGGGCAATGAGATATTGGCGCTCGAAGACCTCTCGCGCATCGCGCAAAGGTAGGCTCATAAGATGAGCCGATGAGTCGGTGTCGCCGATGGTCGGCAGCACCTCTGAAATATCGGATGGCAACATCGACGCTGTTATGATGCCGTCATCGGGCTGCTGGTCGCGCACCAAAATGAGCAGTCGCTCAATGGCATTACGCAATTGCCGCGCATTGCCAGGCCAATCCTGCCCCTGGAGCACTGCGATTGCGTCATCGCCGAACAAAAAGCGCGGCAAATTGTGCATGCGGGACAACTGAGCCACAAACAGGCTGACTAATGAGGGAATATCCTCGCGCCGTTCGCGCAAAGACGTGAGTTGCAATGGTACGACCGAGAGCCTGTGGAACAGGTCCGTTCGAAACTTCCCTTCATCGATCAGGCCGGCAACGTTTTGCGAGCTTGAGGACACTATGCGCACATCGACGGGAACCGGACCATGGCCGTCTACACGGGTAAACTTGTTTTCGACAAGTGCCCGTAACAGGGACGTTTGGGCCTCCAGAGGCAGCGAGGCAACTTCCGAGAGATAGAGTGTTCCGCCGTGAGCCCGCTCAAGAGCGCCGACTTCCGTCCGAAGTCCGTTCTTTTCCCGCACTTCACGGCCAAATAGCACCACTGGGATTTCGTCGGGCGCATATAGCGAAGCATTTATCTCAATGAAAGGGCCAGTCGCGCGCGGGCTTTTGAAGTGAAGCAGGCGGGCACACATGCCCTTGCCTGTGCCGGCACCACCTGAAATGAAGACACGCGAGCGCGTTCCTGCAGACTTTTCGATAAGCGAGCGAACCTGGGCAATTGCGCCAGAGACGCCGACCAGTTCGGTTTCGTCACCAGTGCGCTCCTTAAGGTCGGCAACCTCAGTTCGGAGTTTGCTTGCCTCTATCGCCCGTTGAGTAATAAGCAGCAAACGATCAATCTTGAACGGTTTTTCAATGTAGTCGTATGCGCCGCGGCGGATAGCGGAAACCGCGGTTTCAACATTGCCGTGGCCGGAGATCATAACCACCGGAAGATCGGGATGATCGTTCTGCAAAACATCGAGCAATTGCAACCCATCGAGCCGCGACCCCTGCATCCAGATATCGAGGTAAACAAGATTGGGGCGTCGTTTGGCGATTTCGTTCAACGCGCCGTCGGCATCGGATGCCTGTCTCGGCTCGTAGCCTTCGTCTTCAAGAATTCCGGCGATCAGCTCCCGGATATCTTCTTCGTCGTCCACAATGAGAATGTCACGAGCCATTTACTTAATTGCCATCGCGGATGCGCGCGATGTCTCCTCTTGGGTCGTTTTGTCGATGTTTCGAACGTCGCCTTGGGACACAGCTGGCTGTTTTCCACTTTCATGCAACGGTAACGTGAAGGCGAAACAGGCGCCTATCCGGCCATGGGTGTCAGGAGCAGAGTCACGCAAATCGACGCGACCGCCATGCTGTTCAATGATCTTTGCGACAATAGCAAGTCCAAGACCGGTCCCTTTTTCGCGTGTGGTCATGTACGGTTCGAGAAGTTGGTGGCGGTTTTCCTCCGGCCAGCCCTTGCCATTATCGCTCACCTCAATGATTGCTTCGTCGCCGCGGATTGACGCAGACACTATCACTTCGGGATCTTGTATCGTTTCAAGTCCAATGGTTTCAATGGCTTCAACGGCGTTTTTGACAAGATTAGTCAGCGCCTGAGATACGAGCCTGGCGTCGAATTGGGCATAGATCGTCTCATCGGGAAGATCGGCTTTAATGTTGATCTCCGGCTGACGCACGCTCTCGAGAAAGACAGCCTGCCGCACTGTATCTGAAAGATCGGCGCGAGCTATTGCTGCCGATGGCATGCGGGCGAAGGATGAAAACTCGTCCACCATCCGACCGATGTCGCCGACCTGACGCACTATCGTCGAGATGCACTTGTCGAACACGTCGAAGTCATCGACCAGCTTGTTGGCGTAACGGCGACGCAGCCGTTCAGCCGAGAGCTGAATTGGGGTCAACGGGTTTTTGATTTCGTGAGCGATCCGGCGTGCCACGTCAGCCCAGGCACTGTTACGCTGGGCAGCGACGAGTTCGGTAATATCATCAAGCGTGACCACGTACCCCTTGGATTCGGTGATTGTGCCTTCGCGAGTCAGTCGCACCTGATATGTGCGACGGTCAAAGCCTGTGGACAGCTGTACCTGGTCTTGCACCCTGCCGCGGCGCGCCGATTGGGCCCTTTGCACTGTCGGGGCCAATTCAGGCGTGATTTGTGCCAATTCCTGGTTCATCAAGTCCAATTCGCTCTGACCAAGCGCTGCGCAGGCACGGGAATTGACCAATGTAATGCGGCCAAATGCATCAAGACCAATAATGCCTGCGGAAACGCCTTCCACTACCGCTTCAGTAAACTGACGACGCTGGTCATTGGTGCGACTGGCCGCAACAAGGGCTGCCCGCTGATTGCGTAATTGGGCCGTCATCTTGTTGAAGCGAACTGCCAAATCGTGCAGATCACCGCCCCGTTCAGGCACCGGAAGCTGTACATCGAGATCGCCATTCGAAACGCGGTTTGAGGCGATCATGAGATTGCGGATCGGATCGATCAGACCGTTGGCGAGTGCGATGCCGATCCAGAGCGCTGCGAGCAGGAAAACAAACGCCACGCCTACATACATCAGCGCAAATGTGATCTGGAAAGCCAGCCGGCTAGAGTCGTAGAGACGGTAATCCGTTATATTTTCGTCGGTTAGCCGCACATATTCGAGCACTTCGGGGTCAACAGGACGGGCGACGAAAAGATAGAGGTCTTCATAGCCTCGCAGTTTGACCACTGCCCCCACGAGTGAACTCGTTGCGCCCGGCGCGATCAACGTCGGCGCGCTTTCACCGGCAGCCTGCAACACTTCATCGGGAACGCGGGGTACTGCGCCCTGTACGTTGATCTGGGCGCGCATGACATTTTCGCCGGACCGGTTGACCAGGCTCGTAAATGGCAGCGATCGAGTGGTGGCAAGCGCCGTCAGAATGCGTTGAAAGCGCTCAGGATCATTGTTGTAGCTATCGCGAGCGGTTTCGAGTTCACTGGCAACCCAGATCGTATCATCACGCAACACCTGGGCATGTTCGAGCATATAGGAACGGGCAACCAGCCGAGAACTTTCCACCATCGAGCGCATCCGCTCGGAGAACCATTGGTCTAGGCCCTGGTTGAGGGAAAGCGTGGCGACGACGGCAACGATAAAGGCGGGACCTGCAGCAACGATCGCAAACATCGCGACTATGCGGACCTGAAGGCGTGCACCCTCCTGCTTGCGGATACGCGTTTGGACCAGCATGACCAGCTCGGTCAGAACCAGTGCCACAACCAAGGTGATCAAAATTGCGTTTGCAATCCAGATCCAGGTCCAAACATCGGGCCCCGGTTCAATGTTTGTAGCGCCGCTCATCACGAGGAATGAGCCTGTCGCTACGACCACCGATATCAGGACAACAACAAACCCCACCTGCCGAAGCAGGCGGTTATCGTTGAAGAGGGGAGCTGACTTATCCCTGGACCGTGAGAGCTGCCGATTGCTTGCTCTAACCGCCATACACGCCGCCTCTACTGCCCCGGCTCTCGGGCGTCGCAATACCTCCGGGGCCGCTATGGAGTGCTGCGCTTGATTGCATGCGGTCTTCCATTTTGACGGGTACTAAGGGGCCAAACATTCAGGCTACATAGAGTCTGAACCAACTTGGCCCTTGGTTCAAGAATATTGTTGCCAAAATGTGACAGTCCCTGCGCCCGCGGTTGGGGTCAGTCACCTCCGAACGGCGCTTAGCCCAATTGCCGAGAATGTTTTACGATCTCGATGCCGTGCCCGCGAATTTTCTTGCGAAGGGTGTTTCGATTTAGCCCCAGCAATTCGGCTGCCTTGATCTGATTGCCTGCGCACAAATTCAGGACAGTTGAAATCAAAGGCACCTCAACCTTGTCGATCACGCGTTGGTAAACTCCAGCGGGGGGCAAATTGGGTTCATATTCACGAAACAGTTCGGACAACTCGCTTTCGATGACGGTAACGATGTCGGCTGGCCCAGGCTTGGACGAGAAATTCCCACGGTCGGCAAGGTTGAGTTCGTTCTGTACGATCTCGAGCGAAATGACCTCATCGACGTAAAGTGCAGCGAGACGACGGACGAGATTTTCCAGTTCGCGCACGTTGCCGGGCCAGTGATACTGCTGCATCAATTTGAGCGCTTCGGATGAAAGCACTTTGGGCGCCTCATTGTCGCGTTGCGCTGCCTTCAGGAAGCTTGCAGCGAGATCCGGCACATCGTCGATACGCTCGCGCAACGGCGGAAGGCGGATCGGAACAACGTTCAGGCGATAATAGAGATCTTCCCGGAACAATCCTTGCCGAATGAGTTGGCTGAGATCTCGGTGCGTTGCCGCTACAATCCTGACGTCTGTCTTGATTGCAGTGCGGCCGCCGACCATTGTGTACTCACCCTCCTGCAAAACACGCAGCAATCGGGTCTGAGCGTCCATGGGCATGTCGCCGATTTCGTCGAGAAACAGGGTACCCCCTTCAGCTTGCTCGAACCGGCCGGAAGAACGCGATGTGGCGCCGGTGAAGGCCCCTTTTTCGTGTCCGAACAACTCGGCTTCAATGAGATCGCGCGGAATTGCGGCCATGTTTATGGCGACGAATGGCCCATTCTTGCGCTTTCCGAAATTGTGGAGAGCCTTTGCGACGAGCTCCTTGCCCGTACCGCTCTCACCCGTAATCATCACTGTAAGGTCGGTCTGCATCAGGCGAGCCAATGCGCGATAGATGTCTTGCATGGCAGCTGAGCGTCCGACCAGCGGCATGTTTTCGCCCTGCTCGTCCTGACGCCGATCGGGGGCTGGCCGCTTGGCTTCGGCAAGCGCCCGTCCGACAACTGCCAGCACTTCAGTCAGATCGAAGGGTTTGGGCAGGTACTCGTAGGCGCCCATTTCCGAGGCCCGGATGGCCGTCATGAAGGTGTTCTGGGCGCTCATCACGACAATAGGTAAATCGGGCCGAAGCTTCTTTATTTTGGGCATGACGTCGAACGCATTACCGTCCGGCATCGAGACATCGGTGATGAGCAGGTCCCCTTCACCGCGTGTTACCCAATTCCACATTGTCGAAATATTGCCCGTTGGCCGGACTTCGTACCCGGCCCTCGAAAGCGCCTGATTGAGCACCATGCGGATGGCAGCATCATCATCGGCGAGGAGAATTGTCTGTCCGGCCATGGTCTAGTCCTGATCTGCGGCTTTGAGGTCAGTTTTCTGAGCGACGGGCAAAAGGATGCGGAAACGCGTCCTGCCCGGCTTGCTGTCGCAATCGATGACGCCCCCATGGTCGCCAACAATCTTGGCAACCAAAGCAAGTCCCAGCCCCGAGCCCGACAACTTGGTTGTGACAAAGGGATCGAAAAGAAAGGGCAGTATGTCGGCTGGAACGCCAGGCCCGTTATCCTCAATGACAATTTCGAGCGGAAGCGAAACACGATTGCTGTTGCCAGCAACGCTGATACGTATGCCCGGCCGGAAGGCTGTCATAATTTTTATTTCGGCCTTTGCTGTTCTTTCAAGGGCTTCTGCGGCGTTCTTAATCAAGTTTAGGAAAATCTGGATCAACTGGTCGCGATCGCCGAGCACGGGCGGCAGGCTCGGGTCGTAATCTTCGGAAAACGTAATACCCTTGGCAACTCCATTCGAAGCGAGCAGTTTCACACGCTCGAGAATGACGTGGATGTTGATGGGTGTGCGCTCGACAGGGCGCTCGTCCCCGAATACTTCCATACGGTCCACAAGATCGACGATCCTGTCAGTCTCGTCGCGGATAAGCCGCGCCAGTGCCCTATCGTCGCCGACAGCTGACTGTTCGAGCAGTTGAGATGCGCCACGAATGCCCGATAGCGGGTTCTTGATTTCATGGGCAAGCATTGAAGCCAGCCCAGTCACCGAGCGCGCTGCGCCGCGTGAAACCAGCTGTCGATCGATTTTGTCCGCCATTGTTCGCTCCTGGAAAACGAGCGTGGCATGGCCCGGCATTTCCGGAATCGGACTTGCATAGACGTCGGCGACCCTATCCTCGACGACCCGAGCCGTACCCACTTGAACACGATACTCGATCATTGGCGCAAGCCTGGTCGCAACACTTTCAATCAACCCGAGAATTGGAGAGCCGAACGCTATGAAATCTGAGAGTTTTTGCCGGGTCAGTATGGAAGCTGATGCGTGAAAAAACGCCTCGGCAGCATAGTTGGCATATACGATGGATCCGTTCTGAGCACAGACGATGACCGGCTGGGGCAAAGACTGAAGTATGGAGGCATGCAGATCTATTTCCATGAGCGCGCTCATGCGGCCTGGCTCCATGTCAGTTCGAAAAGTTGCGGCAAGAGGCGCAGAACGGCGCACGGATCGCATTCAGTCATGATTGGGCGGCGTTCTGCGTTGGAAATATCGCCGGCGGCGTCGAGATACCAGCCGATGTGTTTTCTGGCCATGCGGACACCTAGTTCGGTTCCGTATTCGGACAGTATGTCCTCATAGTGCTCCGCGACCAGCGCGACCAGTTCGCTGCCCTGGGGTATCGATGGGGCGCGGCGGCCACCGAGGTGTGCCGCAACCTGCCCCACAATCCAAGGCTGCCCTTGTGCGCCACGGCCGATCATCACAGCATTGGCGCCAGATTGTGAGAGCGCTCTATCGGCGTGTTCGGCGCTGGTAATGTCGCCATTGACCACGACAGGAATGGTAACCGCTTCGGTTACCGGTTTGACGAGGTGCCAGCGGGCGGTATCCTTATAAAACTGCTGACGTGTGCGCCCATGCACTGTAATCATTTTGACGCCGGCGTCATGGGCCCGGCGGGCGATGTCTGCTGCATTGAGGCTATCGTCATCCCAGCCCAGCCGCATTTTCACGGTGACCGGCAGGTTCGTTGCAGCAACAACCGCATCGACCAACGAAAGGGCAATATCGGGTACACGCATCAAGGCGGATCCAGCAAAGCCGTTGGTTACGCGCTTTGAGGGACAGCCGAAATTTATGTCGATGACGTCCGCTCCGGCATCTTGGGCAATTTTTGCCCCGCGCACCAGCCAATCAGCTTCACAGCCGGCAAGTTGCACGATATGCGGCAACCCATGGCTCGGTGTGAGCTTTCTGATCATCTCCTTGTGCCCTGTGACGAGAGCGGCGCTGGCAATCATTTCCGATACAACAAGGCCGGCGCCGAATCGCGCTGCAAGGTCACGCATCGGACGGTCGGTTATTCCGGCCATCGGCGCCAAAAATGCTCGATTTGGCAGACGGAGGTCGCCTATGCTTATTTCAGAGGCATCTTCGGC
This sequence comes from Pelagibacterium sp., assembly GCF_048264985.1. GTDB lineage: Bacteria > Pseudomonadota > Alphaproteobacteria > Rhizobiales > Devosiaceae > Pelagibacterium. The sequence continues at coordinate 1,601,191 of NZ_JBLXCL010000001.1, read as the reverse complement.
CAATTTATTGCCTCAAAACTATACAGTGGCTGAATTTTGGTGACAGATTAGTCAAAATTCGATCCCGTTCAATGCCTCATGCTGGATCAGTTTGCTAAAGGCAGCGGTGCTGACCTTGTTTCGTCGGGCGTGGGGCTTTAATTGCGGATGAAGTTTGCGCAACGCATCGTCGGTAACGAGTAACGCCCTATGAGTGAAGATAAAACAATCGCTGCGCTAGTCGTCGCGGCTGGACGCGGCGAGCGTGCTGGTCCTGCAGGACTTCCAAAACAGTTTCGGCCCGTCGCCGGCGAACCGCTTTTGGCAAAAACGCTCAATGCGCTGCTCGCAGTGAAGGCAATCGATCAGGTTGTACCGGTAATCGGAGAGGGTCAGGAAGAGATGTTCGCTGCCATGGGGCTTTCTGACGCACGTCTTATGGCACCGGTAACGGGCGGAGACACCCGACAGGTTTCTGTTCTCAAGGGGCTGGAATCGCTATCCTCCCAAGCGCCGGATATAGTGCTCATTCACGATGGCGCACGGCCGTTTGTGGATGCGAGTTTGATCGAGAGCGTGATTGTTGCGCTTGATGATGCCGATGGCGCACTTCCCGTGACGCTGGTAACTGATACGATCAAGCGTTCGCTCGATGGCAAGACGGTTGGCGGCACAGAAGACCGAACGCAACTATTTGCTGCCCAAACGCCGCAGGGATTTCATTTCGATTCCATCTATAAAGCGCATAAGCGCGCTATCGAGATGAGCGATGGGTTCACCGACGACGCGGCGATCGCCGAGTGGGCAGGGCTTAGCGTTGCGCTTGCGCAAGGTAATACCCGCAACATCAAGATAACGCTGCCTGGTGATTTCGAACGGGCCGAACGAATGAGTGCTGAGGGACAGTCCATGGAAACACGCGTTGGGTCAGGCTACGATGTTCATGCCTTTGCCGAGGGGGACGCGGTCAAACTGGGCAATATTTCCATCCCGCACACTGCAAAGCTCAAGGGTCATTCCGACGCCGACGTTGTGCTGCATGCTCTTTCCGATGCAATTTATGGTGCCCTCGCTGATGGTGACATCGGCAAACATTTCCCTCCGAGCGAAATGAGCTGGAAAGACGCGGATTCTTCGATTTTCCTTGCTCATGCCGTGGGTCTCGTTCGCCAGCGCGGCGGGCGGGTGGTCCATATGGATGCGACAATTATCTGCGAATTTCCCAAGATAGGACCGCATGTGGACGCCATGCGGAGCCGTGTAGCCGAGATTGCTGGCGTGAGTGTGGATCGAGTTGCTGTCAAAGCCACCACCTCCGAACAGCTGGGCTTTACAGGGCGGGGCGAAGGAATCGCGGCGCAGGCTGTCGCCACCATAGAGGTGCCGAGGAGCTGAGCAATGCTTGACAACGAGACGCTCGCGCTTGCGCAGAAGGTCAATGATCGATTGATCCTGGCTGGACACACAATGGCGACCGCTGAAAGTTGCACCGGGGGCCTGATCGCCGCCGCCATAACCTCGGTTTCAGGATCATCGGCAGTGCTCTATGGAGGGTTCGTGACCTATTCCAATGCCGCCAAGACTGAGATGATCGACGTGCCTGCAACATTGATCGAGAGTTACGGGGCCGTTTCTGAGCCTGTAGCACGAGCCATGGCTGAAGGAGCAGTGCGCAGAACGGATGTGGATCTGGCAATTGCGGTGACCGGCATCGCAGGTCCGGGGGGTGGATCGGAGGAAAAACCGATAGGGCTTGTCCATTTCGGGTTGGCACACTCCGGCCAGTTTGTTCATCGCGAAAAACAGTACGGCGATCTTGGACGCGACGGTATTCGCCAAGCTACAGTGCGGGCCGCACTGGAAATGGTCCTGGAAGTCTACGCTCCATAACGCCTGAGCGCCTCTGCGACAAACGCATCCATAATTTCGTCCTGTTTGGCGGCGAAAGCGGGTTCGGCGACAGAGCGGATCAGCGGATTTGCAATCTTGAAGTCGATATCGAAGACAATGGCTGTCCCCTGCCCGTCGTCAGTAAATCGCCAAATGCTCTCGAGGTGGCTGAACGGTCCGTCAACGGCTCGGGCGCGCAATGTCATGGCTTTTCGGTCGACGACGATGCGACTCGTGTATGCTTGGCTGATTGGACCGAAACGTATGTGCATCCGCGCATCGAACTTTTCGTCCGGGCTCGCGCTGTCTCGGTTGACGTCCATTCGCTCGCAATGCGGGATGAACCGCGGATAGGTATCGACGTCAGCAACCAGCGCCAGCATTTGCGCAGCCGAATGCGGTACGTGCCGCTCCAAATGCTTCTGCATCAAACCAGTCCGAGTTTTTCCTGCCGCGCCTTGCGCAATGCGGCGAAATCTTCTCCCGCGTGGTGCGAGGAACGCGTGAGGGGGCTGGATGAAACCAGAAGAAAGCCCTTTGTCTTGGCCACAGTGGCGAAGGACTTGAACTCCTCGGGCGTGACGAACCGATCGACCTTGTGGTGTTTCCGGGTCGGCTGGAGGTACTGGCCGATCGTCAGAAAATCGACTTCGGCAACGCGCAGGTCGTCCATGAGTTGGAGCACTTCGTTACGTTCTTCGCCGAGCCCTACCATTATCCCTGACTTGGTGAACATTTGTGGATCAAGTTCCTTAACCCGCTGCAGCAGCCGGATTGAATGGAAGTAGCGAGCGCCAGGGCGAACCTTTAGGTATTTTGAGGGGACGGTTTCAAGGTTGTGGTTGAACACATCGGGTTTGGCGGCCACCACAATTTCCAAAGCGCCGTCTTTGCGCAGGAAGTCGGGCGTCAGAATTTCGATTGTCGTCTTTGGATTGCGGGCCCGGATAGCAAGGATCACGTCGGCAAAGTGCCGTGCACCTCCGTCGGCGAGATCGTCACGGTCGACTGAGGTTATGACCACATGCTCAAGGCCGAGTTTTTCAACGGCCTTGGCAACGTTTTCAGGTTCCTTGGGATCGAGAGCTGTTGGCAGACCGGTACGCACATTACAGAAGGCGCATGCGCGCGTGCAGATTTCGCCCATGATCATCATGGTCGCGTGTTTCTTGCTCCAGCACTCGCCAATGTTGGGGCAGCCAGCTTCCTCGCAAACGGTGACAAGATTGTTTTCGCGAACTATCTGTTGCGTTTCGCGATAGACAGCCGATCCTGGGGCTTTGACCCGGATCCAATCAGGCTTACGGAGCATCTCGGTGTCGGGACGCTTGGCCTTTTCGGGGTGTCTTGGTGATTTGGCGCCTACGGTATCGAGAAGAGTGACCATTGTGTCCTTTTCCGAACCTGTCAGGCTGATGAATCAACCACCCTGACAAAGGTTACGACGAATATGGCTCCAGCGGCTGCAACGCTGAGCTGACGTACCAGCCAGTTGGCTATCGGCACGTCAATACCAAAGTAAGCAATCGCAAAGCTGATTACCACCGATCCGGCCACGCCAGCGGCGAGGTAGCGCCAGATCAATTCGGTTCCAAACAAAAATGCGCCGATCAGGCCAATGGCCAGTCCGACCAGCACCCAGTACATCAACAGCTCTTGAGCCATGACGAACCCCAAATATGGACGGTTTCAGAGATCTATCCGCGCCATATTTAACATAGGTGCCACACATTCTGCGGCAGGATTAGCTGAATTGCTTACCGAATTATCAACCTTGAGTTTACTTTCCAACAAATCGAGCCGCTAAGCCCGGTCATTGCCTATATGTTGAGTGCCTGACCGTATGCGTCAAGTACGCTCTCTTTCATGGTTTCCGAAAGCGTTGGATGCGGGAAGATCGTGTGCATCAGGTCTTCTTCTGTGGTTTCGAGATTCATCGCCACCACAAAGCCCTGGATCAGCTCGGTTACTTCCGCACCGACCATGTGAGCGCCGAGCAATTCCCCAGTCTTTTTGTCAAATATCGTCTTGACCAATCCGTCAGGCTCGCCCAGTGCGATTGCCTTTCCATTACCAACGAACGGAAAGCGCCCCACACGGATTTCACGTCCGGCTTCCTTGGCTTTGGCCTCGGTCAGACCGACGCTTGCAACCTGTGGTTCACAGTAGGTACAGCCGGGAATCTTGGACTTGTCCAGACCGTGAACAGTCTTGCCAGCTATCGTTTCGACCGCGAGGACGGCTTCGTGCTCAGCCTTATGGGCCAGCATGGGAGGACCGGCAACATCGCCAATCGCCCAGATACCTTCGATATTGGTACGTCCGTGGCCATCGACGACAATCACACCGCGGTCGATCTTCACGCCGGCTTTTTCAAGTCCGAGGTTTTCCGAGTTCGCCTGAACGCCAACGGCGGAGATCAGCACGTCGGCCTTCACTTCCTTCTTATCGCCGTTCTTGAGTTCGACATGAGCAGCTACGCCATCTTTGGTCTTGTCGACCTTGGAAACCTTGGCGTCGGTGAGTATCGAGATACCACGTTTTTCGAACCGCTTGCGGGCAAGGCCGGCGATCTCGGCATCTTCGACCGGCATGATTTGGGGCAACAGTTCGATGACTGTCACTTCGGCTCCGAGCGAACGGTAGAAGGATGCAAATTCGATTCCGATGGCGCCTGAGCCCATCACAGCGACCGATTTTGGCATCTTTGCGGGCTTAAGAGCTTCGAAATAGGTCCAGATTTTCTCACCATCCGGCTCGATACCAGGCAGAACGCGTGGCCGCGCACCGGTCGCAATTATGATATTCTTTGCCTTATAGCTGCCTTCACCCAAGGTCGTCTTGGGTTTCGGATGCTGCGGTTCCACGGGCTTTTTCTTTGTCGCTTCGACTTTTATTTCGCCTGGCTCGGTGATCGTTGCTTCGCCCCAGATGATGTCGACCTTGTTCTTTTTCATCAAGAACTGAACGCCATCATTCATTCGCCCAGCGATGCCTCGCGAGCGCTTTACGATGGCATCAATTTCAAAACCGAATTTATCGGCAGTCAGGCCGTAATCCTTGGCATGGTCCATATGCCCGTAGACCTCGGCTGAGCGCAGCAGTGCCTTGGTCGGGATGCAACCCCAGTTCGAGCAGATGCCCGCCATGTGCTCGCGCTCGACTATTGCGGCCTTGAGGCCCAATTGGGACGCGCGGATGGCAGCAATATAGCCGCCGGGGCCGGCACCGATCACGATGATATCGTATTGATCCGCCATGGCTTTCCTCTTGGTTTTTTGGGCTAGAGCCCAAGCATGTCTTTAACGAGCGGCGCAAGTGCGTCGCCTATTGCGCGTGTATTTTCCGCATCGAGATGAACGCCATCGGCCGCATCGGCTTTCGCCACGTTCGCAGCATCGAAGAACCCGCATCCGAGTTCGTTCGCAATCCGTTTGTAATGGCCGGAAAGCAATTTCGATTCTTCAATGCCTGTCTTGAACATTGGATCGAGATCCCGGTGCTCGGTGGACACGCAATGCGGCGGCGATACCAACACGATTCCGGGAATGCTGGTCCCCTGCGGCCAGGGATGAGACCGAACAACTTCGACGAGCCGCTTCATGCCCATTGCAGCGCCGAGCGCACTGCCGCAGAGGTAAGACTTCATGTCATTCGTGCCGAGCATAATGACGACCGCATCGAGCGGTGCGTGGCTTGCCAGCAGTGTCGGCAAGATACGCGCACCATTCCGATCGCCGACTGCCGAAAAGTCGTCGAACACTGTTGTACGCCCGCCGAGACCTTCTGCAATTACTCGCGCCCTGCCCCCAAGACCCGCTTCGAGCCGAGTCGGCCAACGATCCTCATGCTCATGGCGCTTGCCAGCCACCACCGGATCGGTGCCGTAAGTCAAACTGTCCCCGAACGCCAGAATGGTTCTCATTTGCGCCATGGGATCAGGCCAGCATCATTACAGGCGTTTCGATCAGCTTTTTGAATGCTGCTAGCAATTCGGCACCCAGCGCGCCATCGACGGCCCGGTGATCGCACGACAGAGTGACCGTCATGAAGCTGCCGGTCTTGACTTGACCCTTATCAGCATAGACGCGTTCTTCGCCTGCGCCGACGGCGAGAATTGTACCGTGCGGCGGGTTGATGACAGCGCCAAAATGCTTGATGCCGTACATGCCAAGATTGGAGACCGAGGAGGCGCCGCCTTGATATTCATGGGGAGCCAACTTCTTATTTCTGGCCCGCGTTGCCAGATCCTTGACCTCTTCTGAAATCTGCCGAAGGCTCTTGGTGTCGCAGGACTTGACGACCGGCGTAAACAGCCCGCCGGGCACCGCGACAGCGACGGCCACATCTGAACGATGATGATAGAGGATCGAGTCCCCCGCCCAAGTCGCGTTGGCTTGCGGCACCTGCTGGAGGGCTGCAGCCCAGGCTTTCATCACGAAATCATTGACCGAAAGTTTGTATGCAGGTTTGCCTTCCTTGCTCTTGGGCGCGGCAGCGTTGATTTCCTCACGAGCTTTCATCAAGGCATCGATGTTGCAATCGAGCGTCAGATAAAAATGGGGAACTGTCTGCTTGGATTCCGTAAGGCGGGCCGCAACGGTTTTACGCATGCCGTCATTGGGCACGATGTCGTAAGTGCCCTCCTCGTACATAGCGAGAACCTGATTTTTGCCCATACCCGAGGGCATTGATGCTCCGGCTGCTGGCGACGCGCCAGGTTTTGACGAAACGCCGTCCTTTTTGGCCTTCTCGATATCGGCCTTTACCACACGGCCCTTTGGGCCTGAGCCTGAAAGGGCCGCAAGGTCTATGCCGGCATCTTTTGCAAGGCGACGGGCCAATGGCGAGGCAAACACACGCTTGCCGTCAGCCTTTGGTGCAGGCAGCGGTTCAGGCGCGGGCTTGGCGTCGGCACTCGAAGATGGAGCTTTTGGCTCGTCAGCTGAAGTCCCTTCAGCGGCCGGAATCTCTTTCTTCGCCTCAGATTTGGAGTCTTCCGCTTTGGGCGCTGGGGCAGCATCGCTGATATCGGAAGCGCTCTCGCCCTCTTCGAGCAGCACGGCAATTACAGCATTGACCTTGACGTTCTCACTACCCTCGGTGACCAGGATTTTACCGATCGTACCTTCATCAACGGCTTCCACTTCCATGGTTGCCTTGTCGGTTTCGATCTCGGCGATCACGTCACCGGACGAGACGGTATCGCCTTCCTTGACGTGCCATTTGGCCAGCGTGCCCTCTTCCATTGTGGGCGATAGGGCGGGCATCGTGATGTTGATAGGCATCGCAAGAGCCTCCCTTAGCTGCGGTACGTGACGGCATTGACCGCGGCGACGACCTCATCGACGCTGGGCAATGCCAGCTTTTCGAGGTTGGCGGCATACGGCATGGGCACGTCCTTGCCGGTTACGCGGGTCACCGGCGCATCGAGATAGTCGAAGGCGCGCTCCATAAGGCGGGCGGAGATTTCCGAGCCGATGCCACCCTGGGGCCAGCCTTCTTCGACAGTAACGATCCGGCCAGTTTTTTTGACCGATTCGACAACTGTATCGATGTCGAGTGGACGCAAGGTGCGCAGGTCGATCAATTCGACATCGACACCGGCTGCTACCAGCTTCTCTGTTGCCTGAGTGGCGTATCGCATTCCCATAGAGAACGAAACGATGGTTACGTCCTTACCTTCGCGTGCAACACGGGCCTTGCCGATTGGCAAGACGAAATCGTCCATCTTGGGCACTTCGCCCGTGGTGCCGTAAAGTAGCTCGTTTTCAAGAAACACCACTGGGTTTGGCGACCGAATGGCGGCCTTGAGCAAACCCTTGGCGTCAGCAGCGGTATACGGTGCGACAACAGTCAGCCCCGGCACGTGGCTATACCATGCCGAATAGTCCTGACTATGCTGAGCGCCGACGCGTGAGGCAACACCATTTGGGCCGCGGAAAACCATTGGGGCTGTCACCTGCCCGCCAGACATATAGAGCTGCTTGGCGGCAGAGTTGATGATTTGGTCAATGGCCTGCATGCCAAAATTCCAGGTCATGAACTCGATGATGGGCTTTAGTCCAGCAAATGCCGCCCCAACGCCAAGACCAGCAAATCCGTGCTCGGTGATGGGGGTATCGATCACACGCTCGGCGCCGAATTCCTGCAGCAGTCCCTGGGTCACCTTGTAGGCGCCCTGGTACTCGGCAACTTCCTCGCCCATGACGAAAACGTCCTTGTCGGCGCGCATTTCCTCGGCCATGGCGTCGCGCAGAGCTTCGCGAACTGTGATGGTCACCATCTCAACATCATCGGGGATATCGGGGTCATCCTGCGGCTTGAACTGCGGCGCCGCTGGAGCATCCTTGGCCTTAGTTGTTGGCTCAGACTTATCGGCAACTTCGGTGTCGGGACCAGGCTTTTCGGATTCTTTAGGCTCATCGGATGAGATTTCCGGTGTCGCAACGTCCGACGCGCTTTCGCCTTCACCGAGCAACGCGGCGATCGGAGTGTTCACCTTAACACCTTCGGTGCCCTCGGCGACGAAGATTTTGCCGATCACACCTTCATCAACCGCCTCGACCTCCATTGTGGCCTTATCGGTTTCAATTTCGGCCAGGACGTCGCCTGGGCCGACCTTGTCGCCCTCCTTGACGATCCATTTGGCAAGTGTGCCCTCTTCCATGGTGGGCGAGAGCGCGGGCATAAGAATATCGGTTGGCATATCGTGAGGTCTCCCTGCCGGCGCTTATACGGTGATGTCGGTATAGAGCTCGGATGTATCGGGCTCGGGATCGTTGGTGGCAAAGTCTGCGGCCTCGGTTACGATGGCACGGATATCCTTTTCGATCTCCTTGAGCTCGTCCTCGCTGGCAAACTTCTGTTCCAGAATGCGTTTTCTGACTTGTTCGATGGGATCCCGCTCGGAGCGCATCGTCGTCACTTCATCCTTTGAGCGATACTTCGCCGGATCGGACATCGAGTGACCACGATAGCGATAGGTGAGCATTTCGAGGATATAAGGGCCCTGACCTGACCGCGCGTGCTCGATGGCGCGCTCGGCGGCTTCCTTCACCATGCGGACGTCCATGCCGTCCACCTGCTCGCCTTGGATGCCGAACGACACGCCGCGCTGGGACAGGTCGGTGGTCGAAGCCGACCGCTCGATCGAAGTGCCCATTGCGTATTTGTTGTTTTCGATCACATAGACCACGGGCAGTTTCCAGAGCTTGGCCATGTTGAAGCTCTCATAAACCTGCCCCTGATTGGCGGCGCCGTCACCGAAATAGGTGATCGAAACCGATCCGTCGCCGCGGTATTTCGAGGCGAATGCCAGACCCGTTCCCAGCGAAGCCTGCGCGCCGACGATGCCGTTGCCGCCGTAAAAGCGATGTTCGTTGGAGAACATGTGCATCGAGCCGCCCTTGCCCTTGGACAACCCGCCCTTGCGGCCGGTCAGCTCAGCCATGACGCCCTTGGGGTCCAGCCCCATGACCAGCATGTGGCCGTGGTCGCGGTACCCGGTGATCTGGGCGTCCTCACCCTTCTTGGATGCCATGGTTATGCCGGTGACGACTGCTTCCTGGCCGATATAGAGGTGGCAGAACCCGCCGATCAGGCCCATGCCATACATCTGGCCGGCTTTTTCTTCAAAGCGCCTGATGAGCAGCATTTCGCGGAAAGCGTGCAGTTCCTGGTCCTTGGTAAATTCGGGGGCATTAGATTTGGCCTTGGCGGCCGTCGCTTTACGCGCCATGCGATATCTCCGGAAAGAACTTAATCGCTGCCGCCAACCGCATTGGGGCTAGACGGGATGCTGAATGCATTGATGCACAATAGACCCAGTCGCGCTAGACACCAAGCAGATCCATTGAGCAGTCACGCTGCCTATGGCGTTGATTAATTTGAGAATAATTGAATTAATCAGAAAGTGGTTAAAATATCCCATTAACCGAAATATGATTAATTTAATCGTCAGGGACTACGATGATGTCGTCTGGATGGACAAGCCCAAGCAGCGCGCGAGCGCGTTCGGTGAGAATATCCGGATCGAGTTGCCGGGGATCAAAGAGCGCAATGCGGTGCTCGTAGGATTCGATCTCAGTTTCCAGCGCGGCTCGCCGCGCCTCAAGAACCTTAACCTCGCCCAACATCTCGCGTCGGCTTTCGATGCCAAATGTTCCTGTCACCACGTGATAGCCCAGATACCCCTGAAACGCGAGGAGACTGGCTGTAATGCCTAGCTTCAAGAGAATGGAAGGACGTTTGACGCGGGTTGGCATGGGAACTCAAAACAATCGGACCAGCCTGTTCTTAATACCCCATCATGCTTAAGGACTTATTGATGTCGCCAGGTCACACCAGTTAGCCGGCGGGAAGACCTGGTTTTGGTAGCACGAGTGCCAGGCAGATCCGGGTATGATGGTCGCCAAGTATGCAATGTCACCTACACCTGAATTTCAGCCCAAAATGCCTAGTTAAGAAAAGGGGCGCCACCGCGCCCCTCATTCCTTAGCGACCCTTCAGGATCGAACGACCGGCGTAGCGGCCAGACGTTCCGAGGAACTCCTCAATGCGGATCAACTGGTTGTATTTGGCGAGCCGGTCCGAACGCGCCAGTGAACCGGTTTTGATTTGCCCGCAGTTGAGCGCCACTGCCAGGTCGGCAATTATCGAATCCTCGGTCTCACCCGATCGGTGCGACATGACTGAAGTGTACGAAGCCTTATGCGCGGCTTCGACGGCCTCAAGGGTTTCGGACAGCGAGCCGATCTGGTTGACTTTGACCAGAATGGAATTTGCGACACCCATCTTTATGCCTGAGGTCAAGCGCTCGGTATTGGTGACGAACAGATCATCGCCGACGAGCTGTACCTTCGATCCGATGGCATCTGTGAGTGCCTTCCAGCCGTCCCAATCGTCCTCGGCCATGCCGTCCTCGATCGAAATGATCGGAAAGCGGTTGGTCAGATCTTCGAGGTAGCGAACCATGTCGTCCGAACCCAAAGTCTTGCCTTCGCCTTTGAGATTGTATGTGCCGTTCTTGAAGAACTCGGTCGAAGCGCAATCGAGAGCGAGGAACACATCTTCGCCGGGCGCATAGCCTGCCATCTCAACGGACTTCATGATGAAGCCCAAGGCATTTTCGGTTGAGCTCAGATTTGGCGCAAAGCCGCCTTCATCGCCCACATTGGTGTTGTGTCCCTGCTCGGCCAGGCCCTTTTTTAGGGTATGAAAAATCTCCGAACCAATCCGCACGGCATCAGCAAGCGAATTCGCGCCGACCGGCATTATCATGAATTCCTGGATGTCGATCGGATTGTCGGCGTGCTCGCCACCATTAATGATGTTCATCATCGGAACGGGGAGCATACGCGCGTTTGGTCCGCCGACATACCGCCACAGCGGCAATGCACTGGATTCGGCGGCGGCGCGCGCAACAGCAAGCGACACGCCAAGGATGGCATTGGCGCCGAGCTTGGCCTTGTTGGGTGTGCCATCGAGTTCGATCATCGCCTGATCCACTGCGATCTGATCGAGAGCATCGAGACCCTCGATTTCACTGGCGATCAAGGTATTGACGTTGTCGACGGCGTTGAGCACGCCCTTGCCCAGATAAGCTTCGCCGCCGTCGCGCAATTCAACGGCTTCATGTGCGCCCGTGGACGCGCCCGACGGAACGGCGGCGCGGCCGAAGCTGCCATCGTCCAAAACCACGTCGACTTCGACAGTCGGATTGCCGCGGCTGTCAAAGATTTGACGGCCAATGACGTCAACAATTGCAGACATAGATGCGCCCTTCGTTTCATGAATAAACCCGGTTGCAGCCCTTCTAAATAAGGCGGCCCGGCTTAGGAAGGGCTTGGCGTAAAAATAATATGGCCCGATGACAAATCATGGGGCCACATAGATCTTAACTTATATTACCTCGGGCTAATGCCAGTAGGGATCGACCTTGTAATAGGAATAGGCTTCCTGACGGGCGTGCATCCCATCATCCTTGGTCAGTTCTGTGATCGTATCGGCCGGACCAGCCTCGAGTTCGTCGCGCGTGAAGGGCACGACATAACCCTCCTGTTCCTGATTGTAATCGAGTGTAGCCCAAGGAAGCGCGTGATATTTTTCGCCCATTCCGAGGAAACCGCCGAAACCGACGACGGCAAACATGATGGAACTGTCGGTCTTGTCGAGAATGATATCCTCGACCTTGCCGATCTTTTTGCCATCGAGATTATAGACATCTGTGCCAACAGCGCGCGTGGCGCGAATGGCGGTCGTGTGTCCGGATGCAGTAGGCATGAGCAACCTCCGTTTGTGGGGTCTTTTGTTATGCGCGTACACAACGCCCCCAAGACGTTCAGGTTCCTATTCCTTGCTATCAGATTCACGTTTGTGAAAATCGAGGCGCTTGGCGTCGAGATCAGCCTGTTTGTCGGCGCTCTCGCGCTCGGACTTTGAACGACCAAATTTCGCGCGATTTCCATCAGCTGCGCGCACCTTCTCGGCGCGCAGCTTGTTTTTGCGAGCCTGACGGAGATTGACGATCTCAGCCATGCACCCTGCCCCTAGACCAGACGGCTCTGTTCGACCGCAGCGGCGATGAAGGAGCTGAACAGCGGATGCGGTTCAAAGGGTCGCGATTTCAGTTCGGGATGGTATTGAACGCCAATGAACCATGGGTGATCAGTCCGTTCCACTATCTCGGGCAGCGTGCCATCGGGCGAAAGACCGGAGAACAGCAGGCCATTTGCCTCAAGCACCTTGCGGTACGTCATGTTGACTTCGTAGCGATGCCTGTGACGCTCGGAAATGCGGTTCGTGCCGTAGATATCGGCGACGCGACTCCCGCGGACGAGCTGTGCAGGATAGGCGCCCAGCCGCATAGTGCCGCCAAGATCCTTGTCCGAGCCGGCACGCTTTTCATTGTCTTTCAACCACTCGGTCATCAAGCCAACAACAGCCTCTTTGGTCGGTCCGAATTCGGTCGAAGACGCTTTGGGAATGTGTGCCGTGTTGCGGGCAGCTTCGATACATGCCATCTGCATGCCAAAACAAATTCCGAAATAGGGGACGTCGCGGATGCGGGCAAACCGCGCAGCGTTGATTTTGCCTTCCGAGCCACGCTCACCAAACCCGCCTGGCACCAGTATGCCGTGGATTCCCTCAAGATACGGTGCCGGATCGTCCCGTTCAAAGACCTCAGAGTCGATCCATTCGAGGTTCACCTTGACATTGTTGGCGATGCCGCCATGTGCCAAAGCTTCGGACAGCGACTTATAAGCATCCTTGAGGCCGGTATATTTTCCAACGATGGCGATGTTGACTTCGCCCTCGGGGTTATGGATCCGGCGTGAGGTTTCACGCCACCCTTCAAGCTTAGGCGCCGGTGCATCCTTGATGCCGAAGGCGGCTAGAACTTCGTCGTCCAGACCTTCTTCGTGATAGGAAATCGGCACGTCATAGATCGAGGACACGTCGAGAGCCTGGATGACCGCCGACGGACGAACGTTACAGAACAGGGAAAGCTTGCGCTTTTCTCCTTCCGGGATCGGGCGGTCGCAACGGATCAGAAGAACATCAGGCTGAATGCCGATCGAGCGCAATTCCTTGACCGAGTGCTGGGTCGGCTTGGTCTTGAGTTCGCCAGCGCTTGGTATGAAAGGCATCAGCGTCAAATGCACAAACACAGCATCGCCGCGTGGCAGCTCGTTGCCGAGTTGGCGGATCGCTTCAAGAAACGGCATGGCTTCGATGTCACCGACAGTGCCGCCAATTTCGCATAAGACGAAATCGAAATCGTCATTGTCGGAAGTCACGAAGGATTTGATCTCGTCGGTAACGTGCGGAATTACCTGGACGGTCGCGCCGAGATAATCGCCCCGGCGCTCTTTGGCCAGAATATCGGAATAGATTCGACCGGTTGTCACGTTATCCTGCTGATTGGCCGAGCGCCCGGTGAAGCGCTCATAGTGGCCGAGATCGAGGTCTGTTTCCGCGCCGTCATCGGTCACGAACACTTCGCCATGCTGATATGGCGACATCGTCCCCGGATCAACGTTGAGATAGGGGTCGAGCTTGCGAAGCCGAACCTTGTACCCACGCGTTTGCAGCACGGCGCCAAGCGCCGCCGAAGCAAGACCTTTTCCGAGCGAGGAAACCACGCCACCGGTGATGAAAACGTACCGAGCCATGGAGCTTTACCTTACATAAGCCGCTTTCGATTCGAAGCGCGAAATTGATCGCACCCACACAAAAAAGAAGGGGATGTTTCCATCCCCATTCTCCGTATCCTATTCCGGCGCCGCTAGTTGCCGGTGGTCGTTGTTGCTTCCGCCGGAGCCTCTTCCTCCGCAGCGGGCTCCTCCGACATTGTCGACATCATCGACGTTTCAGGAGCGATGGCCTCCGACTCTCCGGTCGTTGCAGGCGTCTCGGTCGTAGCAGGAGCTGGCGCCTCGGGCGCTACCGGTGCTGCAAGATCGTCATTGATTGCCGCAGGCTGCGCTGGAACGGCCAGGTCGTCATTCTCAGTACCAAGAGCGTCCAGAGCGTCAAGCACCGTTGCAGGGCTGCCGTCGGCATTCTGAGCTGCCTGATCCAGGATCGAAGTGGAGCTGCGGTCGGTCTGACTAATAATAGTGAGGCCAATCGCCGTTACCATAAAAAGAGTACCCAGGATTGCAGTGGTCCGGGTCAGCAAATTGGCCGAGCCTCGCGAGGACATGAAATTGCCGCCGCCGCCGCCACCCATTCCAAGACCGCCACCTTCAGAGCGCTGGAGCAGGATCACCACGATCATGGCGATCACGATCAACAGATAGGCAACAATAAGTACTGTGGCCATTTAATGGTTCGTCCTTCAAATGCTCTCGCGCCCAGACTGACGTATATGGGATGCAGGCCCCGGCAGCGCAATATCCATATGATGCGAGCAGAGCGTTCTTTCCCGTTGGGGCTTAACGGCTCAAGCCCTGCCCCGACCGTCTGACCGGGAAGCAAGGCTCTGCACAGGCATCGCTTTGGCCGGCGTTCTACACGCAAAGATCGGTATTGGCCAGCCCTCTGGCGCTACAGTTTCTTGTTCAAATTTCAAGTGGCGACTATGATTGAAAAGAAGTCATTGGCAAGAAGGCTCGCGCCCCCCACCAGTGCTCCATTGACGTCTGCCGTCCCCAAGATTTCCTCGGCATTTGATGGCTTTACCGACCCACCATAGAGCAGCAAGGCGTTTTCGCCCGTAGAGCCGAAACGGCTGACCAGCAACGTACGTATGTGCGCGTGCATCTGTGCGATATCATCAAGTGTGGGCGTGCGACCGGTGCCGATGGCCCAGACGGGCTCATAGGCGATGATGATACGCGTTTTACCAAAGTTGTCCGGCAGCGATGTACTGAGCTGTTCATTCACCACCTGATTCGCTGTTCCATCGAGGCGTTGGGCTTCCGTTTCTCCGACACAGACAATGGGGATCAAACCGGCCGATAACGCGGCTTGCACCTTCTCATTGACGGCCTGGCTCGTCTCGCCGTGGTCAGTCCGACGTTCCGAGTGCCCCAAAATTACATGAGAAGCGCCCGCGTCGAATAGCATTGTGGCGCTGACATCACCGGTATGCGCGCCGTTCGGATTTGAATGGCAGTCCTGGCCACCGATGCGGATCGGGCTTCCCTCAGCGCTTTGAGCTGCCCTGTGCAGCAGGGTCGCCGGTGGGCATACAAGCACATCACTTTCGATATTGCCTGCTTCTTCGAGAAGAGTCTTGAGCTTGGCGATCTGCTCGAGCGCAGCGCCTGTTCCATTCATCTTCCAGTTTCCGGCAATCAATGGCCGCATCCGGTCCTGCATCCCTACTCCAACAACACCTTGCACGCACACTGAGAATGGCTTAACCGGGCGTCCTGTGTGTGCCTTGCAGGTCCCGATATACCCTGTCTATTATGCGCGCGCTTCGAATGCCATAGGGTGTGCCTACGACAATAGGCTAGAGTTCACCTTCAACCGATCGGTACTAAATGCTCGATAATCTTCGTAATTTCGGCCGTAGCTGGGTCGCCAAAGTTTTTCTTGGTGTTTTGATCATCGCTGTCGCCGGTTTCGGCATTCCGAGCGTTTTTCTCGACCTTAACGCCAATACAGTAGCGCGAGTTGGCGATCAGAACATTTCTGTGCGCGATTTTGATCGGGTCTATCGTGGCCAGGTCAACCAGTTCGCTGCCCAGACCGGAATGGCCCCAAGTGCGCAGCAGGCAATGAGCTTTGGTATTCCCAATGCCGCTATTGCGCGGCTGGCCAATGATGCTTCCATCGAAATTCTGGCCCGCGATCTGGGTCTGGGAGCCTCCGATGCCAAACTTGCAGAGCTGGTGCGCCAGGACCCAAACTTTTCCGGCGCGCTCGGCCTGTTTGATGCCAGCGAGTTTGTCGCCGTGCTGCGGCAGTCGGGCTACACTGAAACCGAATATCTTAATCTTCAGCGCCGCGCCGCCGGCCGCGAACAGATTGGTTCGATTTTTGAAGGGGTCAAAGTGCCTCAGATCGCTCTCGATATTGCTCGGTCCTATGATGGCGACCAGCGCACTATCGAATACATTGAACTCAATCCTGTGCTGTTCTCGGTGACCGAAGAGCCGAGCGAACAAGATCTGCAGCAGTTCTTTGAGGAAAACCGTGGCCGGTTCCGCACTGTCGAAACGCGTGTCGTGAGTTTGCTGCCTCTGACGGTTGACGCTCTCGCACAGGGCGTTGATGTTACTGAAGACGAGGTTGCTGCTGAATACGAGCGGAGCGCGGGCCAGTTCGTTGCGCCTGAACGTCGGACGATAAGTCAACTGATTCTGGCTGATGCGGACGCGGCGCAACCATTTGTCGATGGTGCTGAAAGCGGCGCCTCCTTTGCCAGCGTCGTCTCTGAGACCGGGCTGCAGACAGAAGTGTCGTCTCTTGGCACTTTGGCGCAGAACCAGATTACAGATGCCAATCTCGCTCAGACTGCCTTTGGACTTGAGGAAAATGGTTTTGCTGTGCTCGAAGGCAGCAATGGTTTTCGTGTGGTTTGGGTCAGTTCCATCGACGAAGGCGGCCAGCAACCACTCGATGAAGTGCGCGATCAGCTTGAGCAGTCTGTAGCGACGCGCAAGGCGCAGGACATCCTGTTCGATGTCTATGATGCTATCGAAGAGGCGCGGGCAGCTTTCCAGCCCATCGCGGACGTTGCAGAGCAATATGGCCTGGAAATCTATGATCTCGAGCTGACCGCAGATGGCGCCCAACTTGCCGATATCGAGTCGTTACCGCAAGGCTCGACACAGACCATTACTGATGCCGTGTTTTCGGCATCGCCTGATGCGCGCGTGACACCAGCGATCAGCCTTGGTTCGAATCGCACAGTGTTTTTTGAGCTTGCCGAGGTTCAACCCGCGCGCGATCAGGCGCTGGACGAAGTGCGTGATGAAGTTGTTGCGGCCTGGCAGGAACTTCAGACCGACATGGAGATGACCCGCACTGCCGAAGATATCGTTGCGGCTGTTGACAGCGGAAGCGACATCTTCAGTGTTGCAGCCGAACGTGGGCAGATTCCACAAAGCTCAGTACCATTTTCGCGCAACAGTGCTGGCGCAGCGATCGACCCAGATTTGGCCCAGGCGGCATTCCAGGGTGGCGAAGACTACGCAAACTATGTCTCGACCCAGGACGGTGATGTCGTCGTGTTTCAGGTAACAGAAGTTATCGCTGCCACGGCAGACACCACCTCGCAGGTCGCCGACGCATTACAGGTTGATTTCCCCGATCTGATCTTTGCCAATTTTGTCGAAGGGCTCCGCTCGGATGTGGGAATCAGGATCAACGAGGAAGCCCTCAATCGCGTGATCGGGCTCGAATAGGTTCGCCATGTCGGACGGCTATGACTTTGAGTCCTTTGCGAAAATATATGAATCCGGCAAGGGTCAGGTTCTCTACAAGCGCATCGTGGCCGACCTTGAAACGCCGATCGGCACCTATCTGAAGCTGGCCGATGGGCTGCGCTACAGCTTCCTGCTTGAGTCAGTCGAAGGTGGAGCCGTTCGCGGACGCTACTCGATGATCGGCCTTGACCCCGACATCTTGTGGAGGGTCCGCGACGGGGTTGCCGAGATCAACAGAACGGCTCAAACCGCCAGCGATACTTATTCGCATCTTGGCGAACTACCGCTTGATGCGCTTCGATCGTTGATCGCTGAAAGCCAGATCGACATGCCCAAGGAGCTGCCTGCCAACTCGGCTGGTGTTTTCGGCTACCTTGGCTACGACATGGTGCGGTTCATGGAAGAACTGCCAGACAACAATCCCGATACGATCGGTGTTCCGGATGCAATGATGATGCGGCCCTCAATGCTGGCCGTCTTCGATACACTGAAGGACGAGTTATTTCTTACGGCACCCGTGTACCCGCGCGATGGTATAACCGCTCGGCAAGCATTTGAAGCTGCCAACGAACGCATTGAAAGCGCTATCTTGCGGTTGGAAAAGCCCCTGCCCCGCATGAACGAGATTCCCGATCTGGCCAAAATCGAAATTACGTCGAACACTTCGCGCGAGCGGTATTTCGATATGGTTCGCGCGGCACAGGATTACATTGCGGCCGGTGACATTTTTCAGGTGGTCCTGAGCCAACGTTTTTCTGCTGACTTCACTTTGCCGCCCACAGCGCTTTATCGCGCCCTGCGGCGTACAAATCCCTCGCCCTATATGTACTTCTTGGATTTCGGGGATTTCGCCGTTGCAGGTTCGAGTCCGGAAATTCTGGTTAGAGTGGATGAGGGCGAAGTCACGATCCGTCCCATCGCCGGAACGCGCAAACGTGGCGCTACACCCGAGCAGGACAAGGCAATGGCCGATGAGCTGTTGTCGGATCCCAAGGAATTGTCCGAGCATTTAATGCTGCTCGATCTTGGCCGCAACGATGCTGGCCGTGTCTCGCAGATCGGGACGGTCAAGGTCACCGATAAGTACTTTCTAGAGTACTATTCCCACGTAATGCACATCGTTTCCAACGTCGTGGGCAAGCTTGATCCCAAATACGACAACATCGATGCATTGGCCGCCGGCTTCCCCGCGGGAACGGTGTCGGGCGCTCCCAAGGTGCGAGCTATGGAAATCATTGATGAGCTCGAGGTGGCGCGCCGCGGCGTTTATGCCGGGTGTGTTGGGTATTTCGGCGCAGATGGACGCATGGATACGTGCATCGTCTTGCGTACGGCGATCTTGAAAGATGGCAAGCTGCATGTGCAGGCCGGTGCGGGGATCGTTGCGGATTCCAAACCCGAGCTGGAACAGCTCGAGTGCGAGAACAAGGCTCGAGCCCTGTTCAGTGCTGCCGAAGAAGCGCTACGCTACGCCCGTCAGGCACGGGTGGGCCAGTAGATGCGTATCTTGATGATCGATAACTATGACAGCTTTACCTACAATCTCGTCCATTATATCGGAGAGCTTGGGGCCGAGGTAGACGTGGTGCGCAATGACAAGATCACGCTGAATGCCATTCTAGAAAAAGCACCAGAGGCGATCGTCATTTCGCCGGGTCCGTGTACGCCGAATGAAGCGGGTATATGTCTGCCGCTCATCGCCCGCTTCGCTGATGAAATTCCGTTGTTTGGCGTTTGTCTGGGCATGCAGTCGATGGGCCAGGCTTTCGGCGGTGATGTCGTGCGAGCGCCCCATCCCATGCATGGCAAAGTTTCTGCGATTACCCACGACGGGCGGGGTGTGTTTCGGGGGGTGAACAAGCAGTTTGACGCGACCCGCTATCATTCGCTGGTTGTTCGCGATGAAACGCTGCCCAGCGAACTGATTGTAACGGCACGCTCCGACGATGGGCAGATCATGGGCTTGCAGCACCGCGACCTTCCAGTTCATGGGGTGCAGTTTCATCCCGAGAGCATCTCTTCAGAAAATGGCCACGCCATTTTGCAGAATTTTCTCAACATAGCGCGCGATTTCCATTCAGACCGCGCTGCCTGACTGTAAAGTGTCCGTCGCCCCTTGTTTGTCCTTCCATCAAAGCTCGAGGCAATCGGTCGTTGGGAGTAAAGGAGCTTGCCGCTTGCCCCCTGGACACCTCTGCGGTACTTCCCGGCGAGCAACAGCACTAGGCCGGACAGGAAGGAAACAGCATGGACATCAAAGGGGCGCTGAACCGAATTGCCGATGGCAAGGATCTGACCGGCACTGAAATGCGCCAGGTGATGGACATCATCATGAGCGGGGAAGCGACTGCGTCGCAAATTGGCGCCTTTCTGATGGGTATGCGGGTCAAGGGCGAAAGTGTCGGAGAGATCGCAGCAGCCGTCTCGATCATGCGCAAGAAGATGGTTCCGGTCGATGCCCCTGACGATGCTATCGATATCGTTGGAACGGGGGGGGACGGCGCTGGAACACTCAATATTTCTACTGGCGCATCCATAGTGGTGGCCGCTGCTGGAGTACCCGTCGCCAAGCATGGCAATCGTGCCCTGTCATCGAAATCAGGCTCGGCCGAAGCGCTGCAGAAGCTCGGCATCAGCCTTGAGCTTTCGCCCGAACAAATCTCAGCTTGTATCCGCGAGGCCGGAATCGGTTTCATGTTTGCGCCCAATCATCATCCCGCCATGCGTCATGTCGGCCCGACACGCAGCGAAATGGGCGTCCGCACCATGTTCAACCTGCTTGGTCCTCAATCGAACCCAGCCGGCGTAAAGCGCTACGTCCTGGGCGTTTTCGATAATGAATGGGTCGAACCAGTTGCAGCCGCCCTCCTTGCCAATCAGGCGCAATCCGCATGGGTTATGCACGGAGACAGCGGGCTGGATGAGCTTTCTACTACTGGTCCTTCGTTCGTCTCCCAGATCAAGAACGGCAATCTTACATCTTTCGAAGTCACTCCAGAGGATGCCGGGCTGCCGCGCGCGCGGCTCGATGATATTATCGGTGGCGACCCTGAATACAACGCTGGCGAACTTCGCAAGCTGCTGGATGGCGCTAAGGGGGCTTACCGCGATATCGTTCTTTTCAACGCTGCAGCAGCTTTTATCGTGGCCGAAAAAGTCGAAACGCTGCCTGAAGGTGTTGCAATGGGTGCCGAAGCGATCGACAGCGGCAAGGCCAGGGCTACGCTTGAAAAGCTTGTTGCCGTATCGGGGGCACAATGACCGACATTTTGCGCAAGATCGAAGCCTACAAACGCCAGGAAATTGCCGCTGCCAAGTCGGCCATTCCGATAGCAGAACTTACCGCAATGGCGCGCGAGCAAGATAACCCCCGCGGATTCGTCGCTGCGTTGCGTGCCAAGCGGGCGGCCAACCAGTTTGGTTTGATCGCTGAGGTCAAGAAGGCTAGCCCGTCAAAGGGCCTGATCCGCCCCGATTTTGATCCCCCGCTTTTGGCCAAGGCCTATGAGGACGGTGGAGCTGCGTGCCTTTCAGTACTTACTGACACGCCATCTTTCCAAGGTCGCCCGGAGTTTTTAGGAGCAGCACGATCTGCCACCCAACTCCCTGCCCTACGCAAGGATTTTCTGTTCGAACCCTATCAGGTCGTAGAAGCCCGGGCCTGGGGCGCGGATTGCATTCTTGTCATCATGGCATCGGTCGATGATTTTGCGGTCCAGGCATTGCTCGAGAGCGCTGCAGAATGGGGTATGGACGCGTTGGTGGAAGTCCATGATGCCGAAGAAACCGAGCGTGCCCTCGCGTTGGGTGCGGCGTTCATTGGCATTAACAATCGCAATTTGCGTACATTCGACGTGTCGCTTGAAACCACTGTAGCGCTCGCCAAACTTGTCCCTGAAGACAAATTGCTTGTGTCGGAAAGTGGTGTCTTTTCTTTCGAAGACGTTAGATATCTCCAGTCCGAGGCTGGCGTCGGCTGCTTTCTGGTGGGCGAAAGCCTTATGCGACAAGACGATGTAGCCAG
Source organism: Pelagibacterium sp. (assembly GCF_048264985.1). Classification (GTDB taxonomy): domain Bacteria; phylum Pseudomonadota; class Alphaproteobacteria; order Rhizobiales; family Devosiaceae; genus Pelagibacterium. The sequence goes on along the minus strand of NZ_JBLXCL010000001.1, from coordinate 1,579,411 downwards.
TGCAACGCGATCGCTTTTGACTGGAACCTGATATGCCGCATGAATTGACACATCTTGATGAAACCGGCGCCGCCCGGATTGTCGACATTTCAAACAAGTCCGAGACCGTTCGTCGCGCCGTCGCGGGAGCCGTCCTGCACGCTACGCCTGAGATCGTCGACGCAATTTTCGGTGGTACGCTCAAAAAAGGCGATGCCATTGCAGTTGCGCGTGTTGCAGGCATCATGGCGGCTAAAAAGACCTCAGAATTGATCCCGCTATGCCATCCGATACCCGTGACCAAGATCGGCGTCGACATAGAGCGTGGGCCAGCATCAAGCACCATTATGATTGCTGCAACCGTCGAGACTATTGGGCGCACTGGTGTGGAGATGGAGGCTTTAACCGCCGCCTCAGTTACAGCGCTGACCCTCTACGACATGGCCAAGGCGATGGACAAGTCCATGACTATTTCCGACTTGCAACTAATCGAGAAGAACGGCGGTAAGTCGGGCGATTTCAAACGGGTCTCGCGTTGATTTCCGTTGACGAAGCGCTTGAACGCATACTGAAGTCGATCACTGTGCTGGGCAATGAGCGCATCCCTCTTGCGCAGTCCTTCGGACGCACATTGGGCGAGGACGTTCGAGCCCACTTGTCCAACCCAGCCTTTGATGTCAGCGCCATGGACGGCTACGCTGTGCGCGCCAATGACGTTCAACCGGGTGTGACACTGGCCATGATCGGTGCGTCGCAAGCCGGTGCCGGTTTTGCCGGAACTGTTGGGCCGGGCCAGTGCGTGCGGATATTTACCGGTGCTCCGGTGCCGAGCGGCGCCGATGCGGTAATCATGCAAGAAGAAGCGCGGGCTCAAGAGGATGCGATAACCTTTGAGTGCGATGTGGCAGCAGGACGTAGCATCCGGTTCCAGGGAGACGACTTTTCCGATGGCGATGTGTTGGTCGCGACCGGGCTCATCCTTGATCCGCGCAAGATCGCACTGGCCGCCGCAGGTAACGTCGCAGATGTAACGGTTGCAAGGCAACCGCGCGTGACTTTGTTGGCGACCGGAAATGAGCTGGTGCAGCCAGGCAGCGTCGTCGGTCCCGATCAGATCGTTGCATCCAACTCGGTTGGATTGGATGCTTTTTTTTCCGGACATGGCGCTGCTGTCTCTGATTATGGCATTGTTGCCGATGACAAGCGCGTTCTCGGTGAGGCTCTGGCGAAAGCCTTGGACGAAAAACCCGATATCTTGCTGACCACCGGCGGCGCTAGCGTCGGAGAACATGATTTTGTCCAGGAAATGTTGCGGACAAACGGTGTCGACATAGATTTCTGGCGTATCGCCATGCGCCCCGGCAAGCCGTTAATGTTCGGACGCCGCGGGGAAACCATAGTCTTCGGACTACCCGGAAATCCAGTTTCGGCCCTGGTTACGGCACGAATGTTCGTCTTGCCGGCCGTGTTGGCCATGATGGGTGCAAAAGCTCCTTTCCCGCTCTATTTGCCATTGGCCAACGACATTCCGCCTAACGGACCCAGGCGCCATTTCTTGCGCGGTCGGCTGATCAGCGACGCAGCGCATGGGGCGAGAGTTGAGCCTGTTCGGCAAACTGACAGTGGACACCTGTCATCGCTGGCATCGGCAGATGTATTGATTGTTCAGAACGAGAATTGTCCCGGCAAATCAAGCGGAGACATCGTGGCTACACATAAACTGTAGTTTGCATGTCGAAACACGGAGACCGGCAGAGCCAAAGTGCGAGCACTTGCGGAACATTTACGGAACATGTATAAAAAGTTCAATATTTGTTCCGATTCGACGTCGCCGAGGGATCCGCTAATGTTGACGCGCAAACAGCACGAACTTCTGATGTTCATCCATGAGCGGATGAAAGAAAGCGGCATTCCGCCCTCCTTCGATGAAATGAAGGAGGCGCTAGATCTGAAGTCGAAGTCAGGCATTCATCGTCTGATTACCGCTCTTGAAGAGCGGGGCTTCATTCGGAGGCTGCCCAACCGAGCCCGTGCGCTGGAGGTGGTCAAGCTTCCGGATTCCATGAACCCCTCACTTGGCGGTCGCAAGGCGCGCTTTGAACCTTCGGTTATTGAAGGAACCCTTGGAAAAGCGCCAGCAAAGTCAATGACGCCGAAGCATGACAACGGTGGCTCGGTATCCATTCCTGTGATGGGGCGCATTGCAGCAGGTGTGCCTATCGAAGCAATTCAAAGCCATTCTCATTCGATCGCCGTTCCACCCGAGATGTTGGGTTCGGGCGAGCATTTTGCCCTCGAAGTGCGCGGTGACTCGATGATCGAAGCGGGCATTTTCGACGGCGATACTGTTCTGATCCGCAAGCAGGATGCTGCGGGCAATGGTGAAATCGTGGTTGCGCTCGTGGATGATGAGGAAGCGACCCTGAAGCGGCTGCGCAAAAAGGGCAATGCCGTGGCGCTGGAAGCAGCAAACCCTGCCTATGAGACCCGCATTTTTGGGCCGGATCGCGTCAAGGTTCAGGGACGGCTTGTCGGCCTGATGCGGCGCTACTGATTTTTTATTCGCCAGGGCCGGTTTGGTCCATCGATTGCGGTCCGGATTGTCGGGGGGAGGTGGGGGCCGTTCCAATCGATCATATGGGCGCCATATCTTGCCAAGTCGGAAGCATCTATGACCAAGGCGGCTGCCTTGTGACATTGGGACGGCGCTTCGAGGCGAGAAATCACGATATCCGCGATGCGGCAATCTTCTTCAAAGAGGTCGCGCGATTTGATCAGGGCTACAGTGTAACCGTCTTTTGTCGCTAGAAAGCAACCGCGACTGTCGCAACCGGTTTCGGTATGTGAGTCTTCGATTTGGGTTATGTAGCGCTCTGACCAGATCGTCGTTGCAAACGTGTTGTTTCGGCCAGCAATCAACGCGATCTGGTCGCCGCTGCGCACAGCCAGTGCCTGGCTTTGATCTGCAATAAAAATATCAGGCGCTTGTTCGAGACAGAGAACGGCGATGAGCGGAACGGCGATCAATGGGCCGATAAGGCGTATTGGTGTTCTGAAATAGGCCATCCATGCCAATGCCAATAGGGCTACGATAAGCGCGGCGGGTGATAGGATGGGGCTTGGGTCAAAGCCACCACTTAACAGCCGCACAAAGTTTGCGCACCAGAGCATTGCCTCAATGTTCCACCCAAGCACCGTGTAAGGAAGTGTTTCAAGGCCGAAGGGAAGTAGAAGTGTTCCGAGCAGTGCGGCGGGCATCATCACAAAGCTCACAATCGGCATAACCATGAGATTGCCCAACACGCCGAACGGCGCCGTCTGTTGGAAGTGATATGCGGTAAAAATCAAAGTGGCCAGGCCGGCGATGACGCTTGTCGTTGCGATGTCAAATATGAGGGCAAGTGCCCTGCCCCTTTGCTGCCTTCCCTTATTTTCGCGTCGTTGGCGCGCCAATTCATAAGCGCCGATCAGTGCAATGACCGCAGCGAATGATAGCTGGAATGAGGCGCGAAAAACGCTGGTCGGCTCGAAGACGATGATTGCCATCCCAGCAATAGCAACGTTGCGCATAGTGAGCGCCTGGCGACCTGCAATAACCGCAGCAAAAATCAATCCCAGCATTATTGTGGATCGTACAGCGGGTATGACCATTCCAGAGATGACCATATAGGCTAGAGCAGTTGCGATGCCGAACCCCGCGGCAATTTTCTTGATTGGCAGACGCTGCGCGACTCCATGGTTTAATGACAGCAGAAAGCGAACGCACGCAAACATCGTGCCTGCGACCAGTGTGAGATGGAGCCCCGAGATTGCGATGACGTGAGCGATGCCGGCGGCTGCCATGAGGTTGCGATCTTCTTCGGCGATGCGGCTCTGGTCACCCGTCACGAGAGCAGCGGCTATACCACCGATGCGGTCTCCCAACTGGCCGACAATTCGACCAGTGATTGCTGCGCGAAGGTCTTTGACGATACGCGCCAGCCCCCCTGTCCCGTGCTTTTCTATCCCAATATCACCAAACGCTGTGCCATATGCGCCGATGCCATCAAAGTGGCTGACGAACTGGGAATCATACCCGCCGGGTACAGCGGGTGGCGGAACCGGATAAAAGCGGATACGTGCTGTAACCACATCGCCAGGAGATACGGCATAGACGCCCTGCACCGTCACGCGCGCCATACGGACTTCGGGCACTGCCCACTCTGGCTCGCCCGCAATGCCAGACAGCACCCAGCGCTGCTGGCTACCGTCATCATAAGTGACGGCTTCTATCCGGGCCGTGTAAGTACCGTATTTGGGCGCTTCGAGCATTGTCGTGCCAAAAAGCGCACCGTGAATTGGAAGGAGCATGGCTCCGATCGAGAACATTACCGCTAACAGCCCAATTTCGCGCAAGCGCGGATGATTGCGGCCAAGCAAAAAGGTAAAAAGAGCGCAGCCCATTAGGATAGCGAGCTGCCCTAAGCCAGGTTCCTCGGGGAGCACTCGGTAGCCGATCAGCCCGAAAATCATGGCAAACGGAAAAAGTATGAAATTGCGGCGCTGCGTAGTCGCGTCAGCTACTGCAATATAGAAATTGTGAAAAATTGCTGTTGTTCGCGCCACGAGCCAACCAAGCAGACCCATGGGCCGCTCGTTTCCGGGATTTTTTACGACTGGAAAGTTGACCATACTGGCGCGCCCCCACCCTTGCGCTCGTCGAGCGCTATGGTACACACGGCCCGAACATTTCTCCAAGCGGTAAGCCCTATGTCCAAGCCCGTCATCACGCGTTTTGCGCCTTCCCCCACCGGTTTTTTGCACATTGGCGGCGCGCGCACTGCGCTGTTCAACTGGGTGTTCGCGCGCAAGATGGGCGGCAAAATGCTGCTGCGCATCGAAGACACAGACAGGGAGCGGTCCACCGATGAAGCCGTTGCGGCCATTCTTGATGGCATGAGCTGGCTTGGGCTGGATTGGGACGGCACGCCGATCAGTCAGTTTGCACGTGCCGACCGGCATACCGAAATCGCGCTGCAACTTCTTGAGAGCGGCAACGCTTACAAGTGCTACTGTACCCCACAAGAATTGACGGACATGCGCGAAAAAGCTCGCGCTGATGGCCTGCCGCCCCGCTATGATGGACGCTGGCGCGATCGTGACGCCTCCGAAGCTCCGGAAGGCGTTAAGCCGGTCATCCGTATTAAAGCGCCCCAGTCCGGTGATATTGTAGTTAAGGATCGCGTTCAGGGCGACGTTGTCTTCAAGGCTGAAAACCTAGATGATTTCATCATCTTGCGGTCTGACGGTACGCCAACCTACATGCATGCCGTTGTCGTGGATGATCATGACATGGGCGTAACTCACATCATTCGTGGCGACGACCACTTGACGAATGCTGCAAGGCAGATTGTCATTTATCGTGCCATGGGATGGGACGTCCCGGAGATGGCGCATATCCCGTTGATCCACGGTCCCGACGGCGCAAAGCTGTCCAAACGACATGGCGCCATGGGTGTCGAAACATACAGACAGATGGGATATTTGCCCGAGGCGCTGCGCAATTATCTGGCACGGCTCGGATGGGCGCACGGTGACGAAGAAATCTTCTCGACAGACAAGATGGTCGATTGGTTTTCGCTCGAAGCTCTCAACAAGGGCGCTTCGCGGTTCGACTTTGTCAAGCTCGACAACCTCAATGGTCACTATATCCGTTCGGCTGATCCGGCGCGTCTGTACGACGTCATGGTCGAAACCGCCTCTGAAGTCGGGCGTAATGCCGATTATGCGGGACTGGTATCGAACAAGGAGACGGTGCTGGCAGCTATCCCCGAATTGCAGCCACGTGCAAAAACTGTGCTCGAGCTAATCGACCTGGCGCAATTTATATACGCCGAACGTCCGTTGCCCATTGAGGAAAAGGCAGCCCAACTGCTCACTCCGGACAGTGCTGCGCATCTTGCCGCGCTGACTGCAGCGTTCGCCGGGCTTGACACATGGTCAGTCGAGGTTCTGGACACCACTGTTCGCGCATATGCTGACTCTGTCGAATTGAAGTTGGGAAAAATAGCCCAACCTTTGCGGGCTGCATTGACGGGACGAACGATTTCGCCTGGCATCTTCGAAGTGATGGTGCTGATCGGTCGCGATGAAAGCCTGGGCAGGCTGTCTGACATCGTTGGTGTCGGCGCGCACCCAAGCGCTTAAAAACGTTCGCGATAGATACGCGGAGCGTTGTTTTACCTATACGTCAAGAGGCATGACGCAGTTGCATGACATGACGTTTTCGGATACCCAAGCGAAGCGTTTTAAAAGACGTCATTGTGCGTGCTCAGAGCCTGCGAGCCTAGCGTTTGCGGCGTGCCTGAGCCGAAACCCGGGAGGCACATGAATGAGCGACAAATCCGCAAGAATTACTCTGGGCGATGAGACTTTCGAGTTCCCCGTGCTCAGTGGCACTGTAGGGCCCGATGTCATCGACATTCGTTCGCTTTACGCCAAAACCGGCTTGTTCACTTACGATCCCGGCTTTACGTCCACGGCGGCATGCGACAGCACCATCACCTATATTGATGGCGACAAGGGTGAACTTCTCTATCGCGGTTACCCCATCAACCAGCTCGCGGACAAAAGCTCTTACATCGAAGTCTGTTATCTTCTGCTTTATGGCGAGCTCCCTTCAAAGGCAGACCTGAAGGATTTTGAGAACCGCGTGACCCGTCACACAATGGTGCACGAGCAAATGCACTATTTCTATCGTGGCTTCCGCCGTGACGCGCACCCAATGGCGATTGTTACTGGTGTCGTAGGCGCAATGGCTGCCTTCTATCACGACTCTACCGATATTTCGGATCCTGAGCAGCGCGAAATTGCCTCAATCCGGATGATCGCCAAGCTGCCAACTATTGCAGCAATGGCTTACAAATATTCGGTTGGGCAGCCGTTCGTGTATCCCCGCAACGACCTCGACTATGCTTCAAATTTCCTGCACATGTGTTTCGCTGTGCCAGCCGAAGAATACAAAGTTGATCCTGTCGTCGCCAAGGCAATGGACCGTATCTTCACGCTCCATGCGGACCACGAGCAGAACGCATCGACCTCAACAGTGCGCCTGTCGGGTTCGTCCGATGCAAATCCGTTTGCCTGCATTGCTGCCGGCGTAGCGTGCCTCTGGGGTCCAGCGCATGGCGGTGCAAACGAAGCCGCACTTAATATGCTGCGCCAGATCGGCACCGTGGACCGCATTCCCGAGTTCATCGCCAGGGCAAAGGACAAGAACGATCCCTTCCGGCTGATGGGCTTTGGTCACAGGGTCTACAAGAATTACGATCCGCGCGCTGCTGTAATGCAAGAATCCGCACGCGAAGTGCTCGATTTGCTCGGCGTTGAGAACAACCCAACACTGCAGGTCGCTCAGGAGCTTGAAAAGATCGCTCTCGAAGATCCTTACTTTGTCGATCGCAAGCTTTACCCGAATGTGGACTTCTATTCCGGCATTATCCTTGATGCCATCGGGTTCCCCACATCGATGTTTACTGCGATTTTTGCCTTGTCGCGTACAGTGGGCTGGATTGCGCAGTGGAAGGAAATGATCGGCGATCCGCAGAAAAAGATCGGCCGCCCGCGTCAGCTCTACAATGGCGCGACAATGCGCGATTACGTGGACATTTCAGCCCGCTAGAGATGCGCTGCAATTCTGTCGACAGGACTTTCAAGGGGCGCTTCCAGCGCCCCTTTTTCCATCAGGGCTCTGATTTCGCAGAAAGCCTCAGCTTGAGCTTTCAGGGCTGTCGAGTTGTTAACGAGAGCGATAGCAGCGTCGGCAAGTGTTTCGGGGTGCCCCTTGTGGGCAAACAGTATTTCCGGGACGACTTCTTTTTGGGCGATAATATTGGGAAGGCCGATAAACCGCGTCGTTGCGTTTTCAAACATTTTGACCTGGGCGCCCTCGGCAACATAGGTCAGAATATGGGGCACGCCGGACAGAGCCAGCTCCAACGTGACAGTACCGCTTACTGCAATAGCAGCAATGGCTGCCTCAAGCGCCTCCTGCCGCTGCTCTTGCGCAACGATTACGTTTATCGGGACGCTCCATTCGGCAACTATCCGCTTTATGCGATCAGATTGCGAGCGCGTTGCCAGTACAGAAAAACCTGTAACTTTTGACTGGGACGATAAACGTTCGGCCACACTCTTCATCATGGGAAGGTGGCGGTTGATCTCACCTGTACGGCTGCCTGGCAAGAGCAAGATTGTGCCTATGGCCGGCTGGTTTTGACGCATCGGATATGAATGGAGGGCGGGATGTCCGACATAAGCCGTTTTGGGTCCGCCCAGCTTGCGCATCGCTTCTGGCTCGAATGGCAGAACGCTCAAGACCTCATCGAAGATATCGGTGAGTTTTCGGGCCCTCTCTCCCCCCCATGCCCAAACAGCTGGCGCGACATATAGAATAATACTGCCGCGATAGCCGCGCCGACGTAAGGCGCGCGCAACGACTTTGGAAAACACTTGAGCATCTATGAGAATCACAGCGCTCGGTCGCTGCCTGACAATTGCAGACGCAACTTGGCGTGCACGCCAAAGCAACAGCGGCAGTCGCATGATCACGTCGCGATAGCCCATCACCGCCAAATCGTCGATAGGAAAGAGGCTGGTTAGCCCCTCACCTTCCATAGCGTCCCCGCCGACGCCGGCGACCGACAGTTCAGGAAACACACGTCTCAGTCCGGCGATGAGATTTGCGCCAATGCGGTCACCTGACGCTTCACCAGCGAGTATGAAAACACTAGTCATTTTGCGCGACCATGCCGATCAGAGCGATGCCTGCTGCATCAGCAGCTGCAATCATATCGGCGCGCCCGATCAAGAGTGTGCGACCCGTTTCCAGCACAATGGCACGAATACCAGCTTGATGCGCAAGCTCGACTGTCGTCTTTCCCACAGCAGGAAGATCGACATGCAAGGGCTGGCCGGGCTTGGATGTCTTTGCAAATACGAGCTGTCCCTGCCCGTCTCCGATAAGCCCTCGTTCGCTGTAAACCCGACAGCGCACCAGCAACTCGTCGGTTCCTCCGATGTCTTCGGTGGCAATTACACGCCCGCCGGCGACCACAAGCGCTTGACCGAGATCCAACGAACCTGCCTTCCGGGCGGCGTTGAAGCCAAATTGTGCGGTGCGCAAAAGGTTCTCGTCAGCAGCGACGGTGCCAATAAGGCCCTCCGGCGCCAGCAGATCGGAAACGATCTCATGCACGCCGACAAACGGGAGCCCGAGTATTTTAAGCAAAGCAGCCCCAAGTTGCGAAAGCTTGCTATCGCCCTTCGCTGCAACCTCTTTGTCGCCAGCAAATTCAGCAAATGTCTCGCGCTCGCGATCGGACATATGCATCCCGCCAACGGCACAAACGTGTGTAGCCTTGAATCTGCGAATTTCACGCAGCACCTGATCCGGGCGCGATATCTTGATCGGAAAAGGGTCTTCGGCATCGAGATCGCTTCGTGGATGAAGCGAGAGCACGCGTATCTGCCAGCCGGCGGCACGCGCAGCAGCTATGGTTTGTGGAACGAGATCACCCGATCCGGCGACCAGCGCCAGTCGGCCGGGAGCAGTCATTGTTCTACTGGCGCGCCGTTGCGTGGCATACAAAGAGCCCGTTCGGACGGCTTGCGAATGAATTCAATGACATCTTCGACGAGTGTTTCGCCTTCAAAGATTTCGGCGGCATCTTCAATGCGTTCGCGCAGTGTCCCCTCACTCGAGAAAATCATTCGATAGGCGGCACGTAGCGCGTGAATAGACCCCCGCTCGAATTTGCGGCGCTTGAGACCCACAAGGTTCAAACCACCCAGATAGGCGCGGTTGCCAAGCACTGACCCGTAGGGAATGACGTCGTTCTCGACGAAAGACATTGCGCCCACAAACGCATGAGCACCGATACGAACGAACTGATGAACGCCACAAATGCCGCCAAACCGAACGTAGTCATCGACCACGCAATGGCCAGCCAGCGATGCCTGGTTGGCCATTACCACATGATTGCCCACAATGCAGTCGTGAGCGATATGCACTCCGACCATGAGGAGACAGCTGTTGCCGACGCGGGTTACCATCCCGCCACCAGATGTCCCCGGATTGATTGTTACGTACTCGCGCAACACGCAGTCATCGCCAATCGATACGGTGCTCGGCTCGCCCTCGAATTTCAGGTCCTGTGGCGGATGTCCAATAGACGAAAACGGATATATCGTTGTGCGGGCACCTATCGAAGTGCGACCGTCGATCGATACATGAGAGACCAATTTAGCGCCATCACCGAGAGTAACCTCGCCGCCCACAACGCAATAAGGGCCGATCTCGACATTATTGCCGAGTTGTGCGCTGTCACTGACAATTGCCGTAGGGTGAATGGATGAGGTCACGCTTGTTCCTTGACGATCATCGCACCGATCTCAGCCTCAGCCACGACGACACCGTTAACAATCGCCTTAGCTTCGTATCGCCCGACAGTCTTCCGGCGATGGATCTTTTTGATGTGGTACTCAAGCTTGTCGCCAGGCTTCGCGGGCTTGCGGAACTTCACCGCGTCTACTGTCAACAGGTAGACGATATGACGATCACCCGACTTGTTTTCCAGGTTGATGACAATAGCACCGGCCGTTTGGGCCATACCTTCGATAATCAGCACGCCGGGGAAAATCGGTTCACCCGGAAAATGCCCTTGGAACTGAGGCTCGTTATACGTGACGTTTTTGATGCCAATTGCCGAGTCGTCACCATTGATTTCAATGATGCGGTCAATCATCAGGAACGGGTAGCGATGCGGAAGTGCCTGAAGCACTGCATCGATCTCCATGGTGGAGAGTTCAGTGGCCTGCCCGGCCTTTTCTGGACTGAGGGTACTCAAGTCTTATCCCCTTTTGACAACCGTCTAACCGCTACGATTTCTCGCTTCCACATCTTTACATCCTGCGCGGGCGCTCCTGCAATGTTGGAGCCGGACGGAAAGCTGTGAGTAACACCCGAACGGGCAAGAACCAATGTTTTTGCGCCAAGTCGCAAGTGACCTGCGGTACCAGCACCGCCCCCCATTACGACCCCATCTTCCAGTACTGTTGAGCCCGACAGTCCACACATTCCCGAAATCACACAATTGCGTCCAATACGGCAATTGTGACCGACCTGAACCAGATTATCGATCTTGGTGCCTTCGCCTATTACTGTGTCGCCCAAGGTACCGCGGTCGACAGTTGTGTTGGCGCCCAACTCAACTCGATCCTGGATGATCACCCGTCCAAGCTGGGGGATCTTGCGGTGCTGGTCTGATCGCATCTGGAAACCGAAGCCTTCAGCGCCAATAATGACACCTGGCTGGATCACCACGTTATTGCCCAAATGGGCGCAGTCTATGGCCACGTTTGAACCTATGACGCAATCACGACCTATGGTTACGCCTGCACCAATGGTTGTGTTAGCCCCGATCATTGTACCCGTCCCGATTTGGGCACCGGCACCGACAGTAACATTGGGGCCGAGAATTGCTCCGGGTTCAATCAGCGGGGAAGGTTCTGATCGCATTGACGCACGGATGCGGGTGGCTCCATCGTCGGGATAAAGAACGTTAAGCACGTCCACGAAGACATCGTAGGGTTTGTCACAAACGACCGTCGTTGTCTTCGCGGAAGCAAAAGCGTGAAGATCTGCAGTGACAAGAATCGCACCAGCCCGGCTTCGGCCCAATTTTTCTGAGTAGGCCTTGCTTGCGGCGAAAGAAATATTTGCTGAACCGGCATCGGCAAGATCGCTTGCCCCATCGATTGAGAGGTCAGCAGCCAAGCTTTCTGCCAATTCGTGATGTCCTGCCGCTTCGAGAAGATCCGACAGGAGCATCGGGCCGGTACAATCATGGAATCGAGGATCGATCATTGCTGCGCCTAAAAAAGAAACCGCGGCTCTGATACGCCGCGGTTTCTGTTTTTTCAATAAGGGCGAACGATTTAGAACAATGTCGAAAGCGTCAGCTGGAACACCTGAGTGCGATCAAAGGTGTCAGGTTCGATAACGTGGGCAAAATCGCCACGCAACGGACCAAGAGGTGATTCCCAAATCAGCGACCCGCCAACCGAGGATTTCAGCGGATTGCCAATTCCATCGGCTGTCTCATAGCCACCGGCTGGGATGCCTTCGATCCAGCCAACATCACCCCAAACTGCACCACGCAGACCCCAGTTCTCGGGCAGGAACGGCAGCGGGAAGTCGATCTCCGCAGACAGTCCAGCATAAGAGAGAACACCCAGCGCGTCGTCAGTTCCGGCCGCGCGGGCCCCCATGCCACCGAAGCGATAACCGCGGACGAGGTTGGGACCAAGCTGGAATGTGTCAGTGGGATGAACCCCGCTACCACCAAGGTCAGTGACCGTGCCAGCAAGACCTCGCAAGCTGCCCACTACGCCCATTTCTTCCCAGATAGGATAGTAAACGCGCGCCCTGACTTCTGTCTTGAGGAAGTCTGCAGTGAGAGTCGTATAGTCCTGCGAGAAGGACAGGATCATGCCTTCGGTCGGACGCTGCTGGTTGTCGAGCGTATCATAGGTCAGTGTATAGCCCACATTCAGACGATCGCGTGTTCCGCCGATATAGGCGGGAGCCGCAGGGGCGTCGTTATCTGTGAAAACCACCTGCTCGAGGCCAATGCGCGTCGTCAGTGTCAGATCCTGAGCTACCGGAAGACCGAAGCGGAGCTGACCACCAGTGGTTTCCGTGCCGTAGGAGAAGTTGGAACCTTCTGTCGTCACGCGACGGTACGCGTCAACACCGGCAGAGATGCGAAGACCCATAAAGCGCGGCTCAGTGAAACTGAAGTCGTAAGTTTCACCATTCTCTGAGCGACCGAGCGCCACGCGAAGATACTGACCGCGACCAAGGAAGTTCCGCTCTGTCAGCGAAATTTCACCAAAGATGCCATCGCGAGTCGAATAGCCAGCGCCCACGCCATAATCGCCTGTACTGCGCTCAACAACGGATACGTTCAACACGACGCGATCAGGAGAGCTTCCGGGTGCCGAAGTCACCTGCACAGCAGAGAAGAAACCAAGAGCTTCAATGTCAGCCCGGCCCTTTGTGACCAAAGCACGATTGAACGGATCACCTTCAGCAAATTCAAATTCGCGCCGAATGACGAAATCGCGAGTCTTGGTGTTACCAGTGATGTTGATGCGCTCAACGTAAACGCGGGGACCCTCATCAACTAGGTATGTGATGTTAAAAGTGTTGTTGTTGATGTCACGATCAATCCGCGGACGCACCTCGGCAAATGGGTAGCCCTGATTGGTCGCGCGAAGCGCCAGCTCTGACGTCGATTCGCTCAAATCGGACAGCGAATAGCGGCTACCAGATCCAGTACGGATGCCGCCGCGCAATGCGTCTGCATTCAAACCCGGAATGGATGTTTCAATAGCAACATTGCCGAAATCGTAGAGCTGGCCTTCGTCAACAGTGAAATTGATGAAGTATGCATTGCGGGTTGCATCAAACTCAGCGACCGAAGACAAAACGCGCGCATCGGGGAAACCGCGATTGGCATAATAGAGACGAACCCGTTCACGATCGACTGCAAGCCTGTCTTCGCTATAGAGGTCGTCACGGAACAACCAGCTGAATACGTGCGTTTCCTTTGTGCTGACAACGCCCTTAAGAACCATCGAACTAATCGAATTGTTGCCAGTGAAATTGATGGCAGCGATACCCGCGCGATCACCTTCATTCACATCAAAGAATACGCGCACACGGCCGTCGGCGGTCGGCTCTGTCCGCGAAGTCACGGTTACGTTTGTGTAGCCCGCCTGGGTATAGGCAGTTTGAATTGACTGCGCATCGTTGGCCACGCCAGCCTGAGTGTATACCCGGCGCGCAGCAACATCGACCATCGCCGAAAGCTGGTTATCATTGAAGCGACTGTTACCGTCGAACCCTATCGCAGAGACTTGCGTCCCTTCAGCAACTTGAGCCTGTGCAGGAGATACACCCAAAATCAGCGCCGCATTTCCGACGAACGGCGCAAAGGTGAAAAGCACCATGGCGAAGAGGATGCTGTGCAAAAGCTTGGCTGATTTCATCATGATTGTTCTTGCTTGCCTTTTGAGACTTGGGCCGGGAATCGTCTCAAGACGTGGATTCCCCCATACTCCGATGACAGGTTTTACCTGTTTTTGTTCAACGAGCAAGGCGAAACCCCCTGCTCTGCGGCCAAAAGATGGCCAGTCATGTATTCATGCAACACTTGCTAACCCCTTGATACCGCGCGACACCCGCCGCTGGCCTGACTTCAGACCAGGTCGTTGATCAGCGTAAAAACCATCAGCGTACACACCAGGGCAAAGCCAATGCGGTACCCGATTTCCTGAACGCGCTGGCTCAGGGGGCGGCCGCGCACTGCCTCGTAAAGGTAGTACATCAGGTGTCCACCATCCAACATTGGGACTGGGAACAGGTTAATTATGCCAATGTTTAACGATAAAAGTGCCGTAAGGTTAACCAATGCTAACAGGCCGAGCGTAGCGACCTCGCCAGAGACTTGCGCCATTCCGACGGGCCCGGCCACTTGGTCAAGATCAGCGCGGCCGATGAAAATATCGCCCAAAAAGTTCAAGGTGCGGTCAATAATGAAATATATTTCTTCGAAGGTCATTCCGACTGCTTCTATGGGCCCAGGCCGATAAAGCACCACGTCCCCTTCACCGACGTCGCGCGTGACGCCCATGCGTCCGACTTTGAGTTCTCTTCCAAATCGCGTCGTTGCGGTCTCGGTGCGCGGTATGAGCGAAAGGTTCACTGTTTCGCCTTCGCGCTCAATAACCATGGGCACCGAACGCTCCGGCGCCGTGGACACAATCCGCTGCACATCTTCAAAGCCGCGAATGTCATAGCCATCCACTGACAAAAACCTGTCGCCCGGCTCCAACCCAGCCACTGCAGCAGGTGATTCCGCGATGACATCTCCAACGACCGGATCGAGCGTCAGGCGCCCATATCCGAGCAACATTGCGTAGAGAATCAGGAATGTAAGAAGGAAGTTTGCTGCCGGGCCAGCAACGACAATGGCCATCCGCTGAAAGACGGACTTGTTGGAAAACAGACGGGGCCTGATGGCAGGATCGAACCGCTCCGTATCGGGGTCGGGCATGCTCGCGGCATTCATGTCGCCGGTGAATTTAACGTAGCCACCGAGGGGGAAGGCTGCAATGCGCCAGCGTGTGCCGTGTTTATCGTTCCAGCCAATCAGTTCGGGGCCAAAACCAATAGAGAACGCATCGATGGCCACCCCATTCCAGCGCGCCACGAGATAATGTCCCATCTCATGGACGAAAACGATGACCGTAAGAATACCGAGAAAAGGTATGATGTAGTTCAGGAAGAACGGAAGTTCACTGATCATCGAATTCCCTTTCAAGCAATGCCGTCATATGCGGGGCATGCCTTGGTGTTCCATTGCGTCGAATTGGTGTCCTACCAGAACAAGATGCCCTGGGGTACCGCGCCAAGTCCGCGATTTGCCAAGCCAATGCACCACAGAACGATACCCGCCGATGTGAGGCTGTCGATTCGATCCATGAGGCCGCCATGCCCCGGGATGATGTCACCGCTGTCTTTGACGGCGAAGCGGCGCTTTACCGCACTCTCGGCCAAATCTCCGAGTTGACCGGAAATCGATATGACGACCGAGATCAAAAGACCGATTGCAAATGGCGATGGTGTATCGAGCGCCCACCCTGCAAGGAACCACACGGCTATTCCGCTCAGTGTCCCAGCGCACAATCCGCCAGCGGCTCCTGACCAGGTTTTCGACGGCGACACGTCGGGAGATAACTTGGTGCCGCCCACGATGCGACCGATAAAATAGGCGCCGATGTCGGTCATCCAGACGATCGATACCAAAAAGACACCAGCCCAGATTCCAACGCCTGAACTGCCGCGAATTGCGAGAAACGCAATTGTGGCGATGCCGAAAAAAACGATTCCACCAATGCGCCAATGTCGATTTGGTGCCTTGATGCCGACCGCAGCCACTATGGCAAAACCGAAGACTATAGAACTTGTCCAAGCACCATTCATGGGGTGCCCGACGGCGGCGATAGCAATTAGCCCCATAAAGAAAACCGCCGGCCAGGCAGATTGTCGGCCGGTGATCATCGTTTCCCACTCGCGGTAGGCGCCGGCCATAACCAGCGCGATCAACAACGCAAAGGGAATCCAACCTGCGATCAGAGCAATAGCAGTTAGGGGGATCAACACGATAGCCGACAGTAGACGTGGAAGCAGGTCCGGTCCGAAGGGCCATAGCTTTGCGTAAGCTTTTTTCGCCGCGCCTTCTTTTTCCGTCACGTCCTGATACCGCCAAATCGCCTGTCTCGCTTAGTGTAAGACTTGAGCGCGCGGACGAAAACCGATTCGTCGAATTCGGGCCAATTCTCCTCGACAAAGACGAGTTCGGCATAGGCGGATTGCCAGAGCAAAAAATTAGAGAGCCTCATCTCGCCGCTTGTCCGCAAAATGAGGTCGGGATCGGGCAGCCCTGATGTGTCGAGATGTTGATCGATTGTGCTTTCATCAATCTCTTCGAGCCGCAACTCTCCAGCGGAAACCTTACGCGCAATGGCTTTGGTTGCTGAAACAATCTCGGTTTTGGCACCATAGTTGAAGGCTATAACAAGATTGAGGCCGCTATTTCCCGCGGTACGGCTTTCGACATCGTCGATGGTGCCGCGCATTCCACGATCGAGCCCATCACGATCTCCGATAATCCGGATACGCACGTTTTGCGCATGCAGTTTTTCGAGATCCGACGATACAAAGCGCCGCAAAAGCCCGAAAATAAAACGGACCTCATCGGGAGGTCGCCGCCAGTTTTCGGCAGAAAACGAGAACAATGTAAGGCATTGCACGCCATATTCGATGGCAAAGCCAACTATGCGACGAACGGCCTCTACGCCTGCGCGATGCCCTTCGGAACGGCTTAGCCCTCGCTGATTAGCCCAGCGACCATTCCCATCCATGATCACGCCGAGATGACGCGGGATCTTTAAATCCCGCTGCGGCTCAATCGGTGCTGTTGCCGGATGTGTCGACATCGGTTTCCTCAGACCGGAACCAATCCGGCGCATGCCTAGACGTGCATGATTTCCTGTTCCTTGGCAGCCACGAGCTGATCGATCTCAGCAATCGCGTCGTCAGTTGCCTTCTGAACTCGGTCAGTCTCGTTGCGAGCATCGTCCTGGCCCATGTCGCCATCTTTCTCGAGCTTGCGAAGCAGCTCGATTCCGTCGCGGCGGACATGGCGTACGGCAACACGCGCCTGCTCGGCATATTGGTGGGCGACCTTGGAGAGCTCACGGCGACGCTCTTCGTTCAATTCGGGCAGTGGCACGCGGATAATTTGCCCCTCGGCCATGGGATTGAGACCGAGCGATGATTCGCGAATAGCTTTGTCGACAGCAGATGCCATTGATCGATCCCAAACCTGAACCGACAACATACGCGGCTCTGGCACGGAGACAGTGGCAACCTGATTGAGCGGCATCAAGGATCCATATGCATCGACCATGATTGGCTCAAGCAGGCTGGCGCTGGCGCGTCCGGTGCGCAGTCCTGCGAGGTCACCCTTCATCGATTCAATGGATTTCTTCATCCGCGTACGGAGGTTTTCGAGTGAGAATGCTTCGGACATCAAGTTTTCTCCCGGTCGCCTGCAGGGCACCACGGCCCGTTAGCCGCCTAACAATCCAGTCAGGCAATTATATGAATTTTGTTGGAGCACCCGGCGTCAGCCGACGCGCGTACTCGGGGTCCGGCCATCGAGAACGCCTACAAGGCCCTCTTTGTCCGACAAGGCGTAAACGATTATCGGCAAGCCGTTGTCGCGTGCAAGGGCAAATGCTGCAGTGTCCATGACCCGAAGGTCCTGGGCAATGACTTCCTCGTGGGAAATTGTGTCGAACCGGGTGGCCGCAGGATCTTTTTCGGGATCAGCCGAATAGACACCATCAACCTTGGTGCCTTTAAGCAGCACATCGCATCGCAGTTCGATGGCCTTCAGTGCTGCAGCAGTATCGGTCGTAAAGAACGGATTCCCCGTGCCGCCGGCACAAATTACAGTGGCACCACCTTCAAGCGCCGCAATCGCTGCACGCTGGGTGAATGTATCGCAGATCGAAGGCATGGAAACCGACGAAAAAACATGCGACCTCCCCCCCGCCCTGCGAATGGCATCACCTAATGCAAGAGAATTGATAATTGTCCCGAGCATACCCATGTGATCGCCGATCACACGGTCACCGCCTTTAGCGGCGACTGCCATGCCCCTGAATATATTTCCGCCACCAATAACAATGGCGACCTGCATGCCGGCCCTTGTCAGATCGACGATCTGACGTGCAACGGAATTGAGAAATTCAGGCTCTATTCCATATGACTGGTCTCCGGCGAGTGCTTCGCCGGAGACCTTGAGCAAGACGCGTGAATAGCCGGTTCTGGACATATATGTGTCCTGCTTTCGAGCTTATTGCGACAACGAATCCGAAAAAATTTCGGCTAAGTTACGCGGTGCCCGCAGCGGCGGCAACCTCGGCAGCGAAGTCCGATTCCTGCTTTTCGATACCTTCACCAAGAGCAAAGAGCACGTAACCGGCAACTTTGATCGGAGCGCCTACGTCTGCTTCAGCATTCTTGACGGCCTGTTCGACGGTGTTTTCGCCATCGATCACGAATGTCTGCGCGAGAAGAGTCACTTCCTCGTAATACTTGCGGATACGACCTTCGACCATCTTTTCGATGATATTATCAGGCTTTCCGGACTGGCGAGCTTGCTCGGAGAATACGGCGCGCTCCCGCTCAACAGCCTCTGGATCGAGATCAGCAGACGAAAGTGACAGCGGTTTGGTGGCAGCGACATGCATTGCGATCTGGCGGCCCAAAGCTGCAAGCTTTGTCTGGTCACCGGCAGATTCGAGCCCAACGAGCACACCAATGCGGCCCAAACCTTCAGAAATCGATGAATGGACGTAGCTACCGATTGCCCCCTGAGCGACTTCCATGACTGCAGCGCGGCGCAGAGTCATGTTTTCGCCGATCTTTGCGATCGCTTCCGTCAGCTCCTGAGAAACCGTACGGCCTGTTCCAGGGAATTGGGCAGCGCCAAGCGCTTCAACATCGCCATTCGCTTCCAACGCAAGCTTTGCAGAGTTCCGCACGATGCCCTGGAACTGTTCGTTACGGGCAACGAAATCGGTCTCAGAGTTGATTTCGACGATTGCTGCGCGATTGCCTTCAACGGCAATACCCACCAGACCCTCTGCAGCCACGCGATCTGCCTTCTTGGCAGCCTTGGCAAGACCCTTTGAGCGCAGCCAATCGACCGCAGCTTCAATATCGCCATTGGTTTCGGTGAGCGCCTTCTTGCAGTCCATCATGCCCACGCCGGTCATTTCGCGGAGCTGCTTCACATCTGCTGCACTGATTGACATCTCGGTACCTCTTTGTCTGCCCAGATCCCGCGCCAAGCGGCGCGGGATCATAGGCACGGATAATGATAAATGCGTGTCGGGGATATGACGCGCTGGCAATTATGCCTGCGCGGCTTCACCTTCGGCCGGCTGTTCTGCAGCGGGCTCCGCTTCGAGAGCAGGCTCTTCAAGAACCTCTTCAGAAGCACCGATGTCGCGCCCCATCGAAGATGACGAGCGGGCGATACCATCGATCGCAGCCTTGGAGACGAGCGAGAGATAAAGCTCGAGGGCACGCGCAGCGTCATCGTTGCCCGGGATTGGGTAATCAACGATGTCGGGATCACAGTTAGTGTCGACAATAGCAACGACGGGAATACCGAGACGACGGGCTTCCTTGATAGCGTTGGCTTCCTTGTTAGTGTCGATGACGAACATCAGATTCGGGATGTTACCCATGTCCTTGATGCCGCCCAAGTCACGTTCAAGACGTTCCTGCTCGCGGCTGCGCTGCAGACGTTCACGCTTGGTCAAGCCGGTCGCGCCCTCCGCCTGGAGCGATTCCAGCTCACGCAGACGTGCGATGGAGTTCGAAATTGTCTGCCAGTTGGTCAGCATACCGCCGAGCCAGCGCGAGTTGACGTAGTACTGAGCGCTCTGGCGGGCAGATTCCGCAACCAGCGGAGCGGCCTGGCGCTTGGTGCCGACAAACAGTACGCGGCCGCCATCTGCGACGGTGTCGCTGATGAGCTGAAGGGCGCGATACAGCGCTGGCACGGTCTGGCTCAGATCGATAATGTGAATGTCGTTACGAACGCCGAAAATGTAGCGTTCCATCTTGGGGTTCCAGCGGTGCTTCTGGTGACCGAAGTGGACGCCGGCCTCAAGCAATTGACGCATGGAAAAATCTGGCAATGCCATTTGGTATACTCCTTTACCGGTTATGCCTCTGCAAAGGAAAAGAGGCGGTTTCCCGCCACCGGATGGACCTGTTTAGACACAGGGCCGCCTTTGCATGTGGATTTGACGCTGCGGGCTATATAGCAGCCCCACTCATATGGCAAGCATTAGCGCCTAGTTCAAGCGAACATCAACCACGCCGGTGATCGCCTTTAGTCCACCGGCCAGTTGTGGCGTCAGGCGAAAATGGCCCGCCAATTCAATTTCATACTCGCGTTCGCCTTCATTGCGAACGAGAACAAGACTGACTACCCCTTCCCCCCCCGGTTGGAGCTGGGACTTGATCGGACCAAGACACCGTTCATTGCCGGCAAAAATCGTCATGCGTCTGCCGAGCTTTTCGACCGAAGCATCTATGGGTTCACAATTGATGAGACGAAGCCGGACACCGTCAGGTCGAGAATCGGCGCCAACTTCGAGCACTATTGAATTGCCCGGCTCCAGCCAGCGCCCGAAATCGCTGATCTGTTCGGAAAAGGCAATGCACTCGAAGGATCCGCTGGGGTCAGAGAACATCATTATCGCCATGGTCGATCCCTTGCGGGTACGGCGATCCTGGCGCGAGATCAAAGTTCCGGCCAAACGGCCTGCCACGGCACCGTTACGCGCCGAACGTTCGAAGGTGGACCATTGCTGGACCCGCAATTTTTCAAACAGCTCGCTATAGTCATCGAGTGGGTGCGCAGAGAGATAAAAGCCGATCGCCGCGTGTTCACGTGCCAAACGTTCAGTCAGGCTCCACGGTGCGATGTGCTCGGGAGGCTCGATCGCCTGTGGCTGGCTCGATGCAAACATATCAACAATACCGTCAGCCCGACCGCTGGTTTCGCGCTGGGCGGTGTTGACGATGGTGTCAATCACCTCGACCAGCCGCTCACGCCGCTTGTTCAGCAAGTCGAAAGCACCCGCGTTGATCAGGGTTTCGAGCGTCCGCTTATTGATAATTTTGGGATCTATGCGCGATGCAAAGTCAGCGAGATCCTTGAACGGGGAGTCACCGCGAACTTCGACGATATGTTCGGCAACGTTGCGCCCCACACCTTTAACTGCACAAAGCGAATAAAGAATGCGGCCATCGCGTACTGAGAAGTTGACTTCGGACCGGTTGATGCAGGGGGGCACAACCTCAATGCCCTTTTTCTGAGCCTCACGACGAAAATCGGATAGCTTGTCGGTCTGGGCCATATCGAGCGTCATTGACGCTGCATAAAACTGCTCTGGGTAGTGGGTCTTCAGATAGGCGGTCTGGTAGGACACCCAAGCGTAAGCGGCAGCGTGGCTCTTATTGAAGCCGTAATTGGCGAACTTGGCCAACAAATCAAAGATCGTGTCAGCTTGACCCTTCTTGATGCCGTTTCGAACTGCACCTTCCTGGAAACGGACACGCTGTTTGTCCATTTCCGCCTTGATCTTTTTCCCCATGGCCCGGCGCAGCATATCGGCTTCACCCAGCGAGTACCCGGCGAGAAGCTGAGCGATCTGCATCACCTGTTCCTGATAGACGATGATGCCATAGGTTTCATCGAGCACGGTCGCGAGGGTGTCATGTGGATACACGACCTTCTCGGTTCCATGCTTTCTGTTGATGAAGCTCGGAATGTTGTCCATGGGACCAGGGCGATAGAGCGCGTTCATCGCGATCAAATCTTCGATCCGGTCAGGCTTGAGCTCAACGAGAGAGCGTCGCATTCCCGGACTTTCAAACTGGAAAATGCCGTAGGTATCTCCATCGGCATAAAGCTTGTAAGTCGGGGCATCTTCAAGCGGTATGGCATCGATATCGAGATCGACGCCGATCTCCTTGACCATCTCCACTGCGTAGCGAATCGTAGTCAGTGTCTTGAGGCCGAGAAAGTCGAACTTGACCAGGCCCGCCGGCTCAACCCATTTGAGATTGTACTGGGTAACAGGCATGTCGGAGCGTGGATCGCGGTAGAGCGGCAGCAGTTTTTGCAGCGGGCGATCGCCGATCACAATGCCTGCGGCATGGGTCGAGGCGTGTCGGAACAATCCCTCAAGTTTGCCGGCAATTCGCAAAAGTTCGGCGACTGTTTCGTCTTCATCGCGCATCATTTGCAGACGCGGTTCGTCATTGATCGCCTGCGTCAAAGTCACAGGATTCGCAGGGTTGTTCGGTACCAGCTTGCAGATGCGATCAACCTGCCCATAGGGCATCTGAAGTACCCGGCCCACGTCACGCAGCGCAGCGCGCGGTTGAAGCGTTCCGAATGTGATGATCTGCGCAACTTGCTCATACCCATACTTGTCCTGAACGTAGCGAATGACCTCTTCGCGGCGTTCCTGACAGAAGTCGATATCAAAGTCGGGCATCGACACGCGCTCAGGATTGAGAAAGCGTTCGAAAAGCAAATTGTAGCGCAGCGGATCCAGATCGGTGATCGTAAGAGCATAGGCCACGAGCGAGCCCGCTCCGGACCCGCGACCAGGCCCGACAGGAATGTTGTGGGCCTTGGCCCATTTAATAAAATCTGCAACGATAAGGAAGTAGCCGGGAAACTTCATGTCCCGTATCACTTTTATCTCGAACTCCAGGCGATCTTCGTATTCCTGGGTCGTTCGGTCGGGCGCATGACCATAATCGGTCAGTCGTGCTTTAAGACCTTCGCGCGCTTGTCTGGCAAGTTCCTCGCCTTCCGCCGTAACGGCCTCTTCCTCGCCGACTCCATCCGCGGCTGCAAACTTCGGCAGAATCGGATCGTGGGTTCTTGGCCGGTAGCTGCAGCGTTGCGCGATCTCGACAGTATTTTCCAGCGCTTCGGGAAGGTCGGAAAACAGCGCAATCATTTCCTCGCGGGACTTGAAGCTATGTTGATCCGATAGCCGACGGCGTTCACTCTGGGCTACGACGGAACCGGCTGCAATCGCCAGCAGAGCATCATGAGAGTCGTAGTCTTCCTGCTTGGGGAAATAGGGCTCGTTCGTGGCCACCAGCGGCACACCGAGTTCATAGGCAAGTTCAACCAACCTCGGTTCGACGGCGTTTTCGAGCGGTCGGTCATGGCGCTGGAGTTCGACATAGAGCCGATCACCGAATACACGATGGAGTACGGTCAACCGTGCCTCTGCCTGCACATCCAGTCCAGCGGCGAGGTAAGGATCGATTGCCCCTTCCGGGCCCCCGGTCAGACACAGCAATCCCTGGGCGTTATCGACCAACCATTCGATATGGATCGCCGTGCGGCCATCACTGCCCTCCTGATATGCTCGGGAGACCAGCTCGGCGAGATTGGAAAATCCACCGGCATCCGCTGCAATCAGGACAACCGACCCCTTGCCAAGATTTACACGGTCGGAAGGTTTTTCTGAATCTGAGCCGAAATCGAGAGCCAACTCGCATCCGATAATGGGCTGAATGCCCTTCCCTGAAGCCTTCTCTGAAAATTCCAAAGCGCCGAACAGGTTATTTGTGTCTGCAATGCCGATTGCGGGCTGCCCGTCCGCTTTTGCCATATCCAAAATTGTCGCGAGGGGCAGCGCGCCCTCAAGCAGGGAAAATGCAGAGTGGACATGGAGATGAACGAAGCCGGGACCGGACATTGTTAGCTACCCGAATATATTGAACTGCCTTTGTGCCAGCCCAAGGTTCAAGAAGCCACCTTGAGAGCGGTTTATGCACAAAGAGGAATCAGACGAAGTAAGGCATCATATCCAGATAAACCAGTGTCACGCCACCAAAGGCCGTGAGCGAAACAAGAGCCATGAAATCCTTGACGAAATCGAGCATGGAAGCCTCCGTTACACAGTGTTTATGGTTTGTTCTTATAAATTCCCGTTTTGTTCTTGTCCACATTATTCACAGGACGCGCATTCCATTGGTTAAGAAACTCTTGCCCCCCCCCCTAACCGGCACGCCTATGCCAGAGCCAATGGGGTGATCTTTATGGCGCAGTAAGCAGGACCGTTCAGCAGCTCAGTAATGACCGACACGCCAGCCGCAGTTAGCCCCTGTCGCTGCCCCATCCAAATGCGGCGGCGGCCTGGATGGCATGTGTTAAAGCGTTGCGGGCTGGATCTTGCCGTCGACTATGGTCACGATCCGGTCGGCTTTGCGGGCCAGATCATGGTTATGGGTTGCGATGATGCAGCCGGCATTTTGTTGCCGTATGAGTTCTGCCAAAGCTGAAAACACCGTGTCCGAGGTGGTCGGGTCAAGATTGCCCGTAGGCTCGTCAGCAAGAATAAGGCTCGGCTTATTGGCTGATGCGCGGGCAATCGCTACACGCTGTTGTTCGCCACCCGAAAGTTCTGCGGGGCGATGGGTCGAGCGGTGCCCAATACCCATGGCATCAAGCAATTGTTTCGAGCGCGCGTCGCCATCGCGTTGACTTTCGCCAGCAATCAATTGCGGCATTGTTACATTTTCGAGCGCGCTGAACTCGGGAAGCAGATGATGGAATTGGTATACATAGCCAATCAAATGGCGGCGCAGCAATGTCCGCTGGCGATCAGCCAGCTTTGCCGTGCGTTCTCCATCGATATCAACATCGCCGCCCGTTGGGCGTTCAAGCAAACCACATATGTGCAGCAAGGTCGACTTGCCAGCGCCTGACGGAGCAATCAGCGCGACGATTTCACCACGCCGGATTGTGAGATCTGCCCCATTGAGGACATGAACAGCCCCTGCCCCGTCACCATAGGTCTGCTGCACATTCTTGAGTTCGAGAAGTACATCACTCATAGCGCAAAGCCTCTACAGGGTCATACTGTGCGGCGCGCCAAGCAGGATAGAGCGTTGCCAGGAAAGACAACCCAAGTGCCATCACAAGCACCACCGTCACTTCTACAGCATCGACGCGGGAAGGAAGCTGAGACAGCATGAACACTTCGGGCGGAAAGAGTGCCACGCCAATGACGTTGGAGACCCAGGCGCGAATGGTTTCGGCATTGACGGCCACAACCAGCCCAAGCAGAAATCCGGCAATTGTGCCAACAAAACCAATTGCGGTGCCAGTAATGCAGAAAATTCGCATAATTGAAGACCGTGTCGCGCCCATTGTGCGCAACACCGCGATATCGGCACCCTTGTCCTTAACGAGCATGACGAGGCTAGAAATGATATTGAAGGCGGCAACGAGGACAATCATTGATAGTATTGTGAACATCACAACGCGCTCGACCTGCAGCGCCGAGAAGAAAGTGGCGTTGCGCCGCTGCCAGTCGGTAAACACCATCGGCCGCCCTGCAGCCTGCTCAAGCACGAGCTGCATGTCCCAAGTGGCATCGGGGTCATCGAGAAACACTTCGACGGCTGTCGCTGTATAAATCCGTTCGTAGGCCGCATCGATTTCTTCATCGGTGGCCATGATGTCAGGCGCTTCCATGCCCTCGCGCAGGCGATCTTCGTAAAGCCGGAAATAATTCTGCGCGGTTCTGATCGGCATAAATATGAACAGCGAGTCGAATTCGACCATCCCAACGTCGAAAACGACATTGACGGGATAGGAGCGTATCTGCGGTGTTGAACCGAGCGGCGTACGCGGACCATCCGGCGTGACGATGGTTATTGTGTCGCCCACGGTCACGCCGAGCTGGGAAGCCATGCGGCCCCCAATGGCAACGCCCTGGAGATTGTCCCAGTCGTCCCAACCGCCAGACAACGCGCTCGAATAGAGCAAAGGAAGCTTTTCAATGTCGTCGAGCGTCATGCCGCGCACATTTGCGCCAGTCGAGTTGTATGTACCGGTGACCAGCGCCTGACCTTCTACAAACGCGACAGCCGACACGACCCCATCAATGCCCTGAAGTCTATCTCGCACCGCCTCATAGTCGTCGAAAGTCTCTTCGATTGGAAAGGCGGTGAAGTGGCCATTCAATCCGAGTATTTTTGACAGCAGCTCGTCGCGAAACCCGTTCATAACGCTCATGACCACAATAAGAGTTGCAACGCCTATGGCGATGCCAATCATTGTCAGGGCGGCGATGACAGAAATGAACGCATCACTCCGCCTTGCCCGCAAATAGCGGCCAGATACCAGCCACTCAAAGCGTGAAAATGGGCGCGTTCCCTTTTGTTGCCGGGCGGCGTCGACGGAGGTCAAATGGTATCTCTGCGTTCTGGCTCAATAAGCGCCTTGAGGCGGGCAATGGCGTCTTCGATGCCAATTGTTTCGCGTTCGCCGGATTTACGGTGTTTGATTTCCACTTCTCCTGACGCAAGGCCGCGCGGTCCAACGATCAACTGGAAGGGAATGCCAATAAGATCAGAGGTCGCGAATTTCTGGCCGGCACCAGTTGTACGGTCATCGTAAAGCGCATCAATCCCCGCAGCATTCAGTTGGCCATAGAGCTTTTCATTGGCGGCGTCACATTCAGCGTCGCCTGCCTTCAGGTTGATGAGCGTTACCTCGAACGGTGCCACTGATACCGGCCACACGATGCCATTCTCGTCATGACTGGCTTCGATAATCGCCGCCGCCAGGCGCGATGGGCCGATGCCATATGATCCCATGTGAACAGGCACTTCCTTGCCGTCCGGTCCCATCACCTTCGCCCCCATAGGCTCGGAGTACTTGGTGCCGAAATAGAAGATGTGCCCCACTTCAATACCACGTGCGGACACGCGCTTGTCCTCAGCTACATCACTTTCATATTCAGCCATATCGACCATTTCTTCTGTCGCAGCGTACAACGAGGTCCAATCTTCGAAGATGGGACTCAGATCCGCATTGAAGTCGGTGTCGGCTGAAGGAATTGGCTTTTCCAGAAGATCCCGGTGACAAAACACTTCGCTCTCGCCTGTGTCGGCAAGAACGATGAACTCGTGAGAAAGATCGCCACCGATCGGGCCCGTGTCAGCACGCATGGGTATGGCCGTCAGGCCGAGCCGATGAAAAGTGCGCAGATAGGCCACGAACATACGGTGATAAGAGCGGACTGCACCTTCCTGATCCAGATCGAACGAATAGGCATCCTTCATCAAAAACTCACGGGCTCGCATCGTCCCGAAGCGAGGGCGTACTTCGTCGCGGAACTTCCACTGGATGTGGTAGAGATTGAGCGGCAAGTCCTTGTAGGATTTTACATAGGTCCGGAAGATGTCAGTTATCATCTCCTCGTTGGTAGGACCGTAAAGCATCTCTCGTTCGTGACGATCCTCGATGCGAAGCATTTCCTTGCCATAGGCTTCGTACCGTCCACTTTCGCGCCAAAGATCGGCGGATTGAATGGTAGGCATCAGCAATTGGATAGCGCCAGAGCGGTTCTGCTCTTCTTCGATGATCTTCTCGATTTTGCGCAGCACCTTAAAACCGAGCGGCAGCCAGGAATAAAGGCCGGACGCCTGCTGTCGGATCATGCCGGCACGCAACATGAAACGATGAGACGTAATTTCCGCCTCTTTGGGCGTCTCTTTAAGGACGGGCAGGAAATAACGGGAAAGGCGCATGAGAACTCCGATTTGCCGGGAACCGACTCAAAGGCTCAATACCGGGCTGCGCAATCAAGCGCAAGGAACGTTCAAAAGGCAAGTCCGCCCGGCATCGATCAACTTCCTGTCGGTTTTTTGTCAGGACGCGACAATTGTCGAATTTTCTGCTTGTAGCGACAATTTGTCCTTGATAGGGTCCGCCCCATATAAAGAGAGGTGGGTACAACCTGCCGACGCTGACAATATCAAGGGAGGAGCACTGGCCGCCCGATCTGAGCGCTGTAAGACCAGTGGATTGTCGCGAAACTTTTTTTGAAATGCAGGGCTTTAGCCCTGCATTTTTTTGTTCTACATCAGCTGATTTGATCTGCTGAACTCCCGCCCTCAGCTCCAGTATTCTATCAACCAGGGCGATGTCATTCCCCAAAAGATCAGGACTGTCAGCACTGCTGAAATCAGTGTAGTTGCGAGCACTTTTTGCCATATGTGGACTTTGACCGGCGCGCCGGGATCGGTGCCGTCAAGCACCTCCCCGTCTTCATGCTGGCTTCGTACACCGAACGGAAGAACGGCAAAAAGCACTGTCCACCAAACGATGAAATAGATGGCGACGTAGGTAAACGGCTGCATTATCTAAGCTACACCTTATGAACGAAGACCTTGACGATAGGCTTGCGACCCCATGCGGCATTGAGTTCCGAGCGCACCGCACGACGAATCGCTTCCGCAAAACGGCCGGTATCTGAACGGCGTTTTTCCGGAAAGCTCTTGATCACTCCTCGGGCCGCTGAATGGGCGACAGCGCTGAGTGGATCGTCATCGTCTGCCAGTTCGGGAAGCCCGTCCAGATCGAATTCCGGACCTGAGACGATCTGCCCCTTGGAGTTGACCACGAGACTGACGATGGCAACGCCACCAAAGGCGAGCCGACGACGATCACGGACATTCGATTCTTCTGGCGTACACAACAGGTTGCCATCAAGATAAAGGATGCCCGTACGCACTTCGGCACGGTGGTGCTTGGTGTTGGGAAACAACTGGACCATGTCGCCGTTGCGGATCGAGAGGACAGTCTTGATGCCCTTTTCACGCGCGAATTTAGCGTGAGCTTCGAGATGCATGGGTTCGCCGTGGACCGGAATGAGGATGTCGGGCTCGAGCCATTCATAGAGTTGAGCCAGCTCATGTCGCCGCGGATGCCCGGAAACGTGGATCATCTCGTCACGCCCGGTGACAATCTGCACGCCCTTGTCGACCAGCTTGTTCTGAATATCGAGTACTGCCTTTTCGTTGCCCGGGATGGCCCAGGACGAAAAGATGGCCATATCTCCGGGCGAAAGATCAATGACAGGGTGGGAGCCGTCTGCAATGCGAGCCATCGCAGCACGCGACTCGCCCTGACTGCCTGTGGCGATCAGCACGACCTTGTCGCGGGGCAAGTATCCATAGGCGTCCTGATCGAGAAACTCGGGGACGCCCTCCATCAAACCCAACTCGCGTGCAATGCCGGCGATGCGATGAACCGCCCTGCCCGCGGCAACGACCTGCCGATCGGCCTTGGCCGCTGCATGAGCTATGGAAATCATGCGTCCGAGGTTCGAGGCAAAGATGGTCACAGCGACGCGGTTTTTTGCTGTCGCGATCAAGCGTTCAAGGTTGACCCCTACTTCTGTTTCCGAAGGGCTATCGCCTTCTTTCATCGCATTAGTAGAATCGCAGATCAGGGCGAGCGGTTTGCCATCCGATCCAATCTCCTTGAAGCGCTTTATGTTAGTGGGCGCGGTTCCGATCGGCGATGGGTCGATCTTCCAGTCACCCGTGTGAATAACACGACCGGCTGGTGTTTCGATCAACAGGGCGTTGGACTCGGGGATCGAATGAGAAACCTCAATCGGCTCAACCTTGAACGGTCCCACCTGAAAGGCAACGCCTGGCGTAAAGATCTGAACTTCGACATCATCTTCAATGTTGTTCGATATCCGCTTTGCCTTGAGCATGGCTGCGCCGAACCGACCGGCGAATACAGGCTTGTCGAAGGCCGGCCAGATATCGAGGATCGCACCGTAGTGATCTTCGTGAGCGTGTGTCAGCACGAGCCCGACGACATTATCGCTCTCTTCTTCGAGAAACGTTGGATCTGGCATTACCAACTCGATGCCAGGCAATTCGGGACCGCCAAAACTTACGCCGCAATCGACCACCAGCCATTTGCGATTATCAGCCGGGCCAAAACCGTAAAGCCCCATATTCATGCCGATCTCACCGACACCGCCAAGGGGCAGGAAGACCATTTCGTCCTGTCCGGACTGTTTATTTGCCATGGGCTATTGCGCGACCGGATGCCGGTCACGCCCTTTCAAAATTGAACGGCAATCGCCCTCTCAGCGCAGCGTTGCCGTGGTTCCAAAATGGACGTCGCCCGCTGCTATGGCGATACGATGTCCTTCATCGTCGCGGACAATCAGATGGCCCGCATCATCAATGGTTTCAAATACGCCGCGCAGCACACCGTCACCGCGCTTGACGGCAACCTCGGCACCAATCCCGGCAGCGCTTTCGCGCCAGAGACGGATAATGTTGCCTGTTCCGGCCCCATTGTTCCAAGTCTGGTAACACTCGACCCAACTTTCGGCCAGTGACTCAAAAACGGCTGCCGCATCGAACCGCACGCCCATTTCAGCCAGTGAGGTCGCAGGGTAAGGCAGCCCCTCAGGCGCCGCCGCGACATTTACACCGATGCCAACGACGATTGCCGTCCTGCCATCAGGGCGCTTTTGTGCTTCAAGCAGTATGCCAGCAATTTTGGCGCCATCGGCGAGCAAATCGTTTGGCCATTTCAGTGCTATCCGCGCGGCGCCCCCATCACTGACTCCATCGGCACCGTCGACCCCGCTGCGAATTGCGGCGGACGGTAAAAGCCGGGACAGTGCAGTGTTGAGCGCTACGCCCGCAACAAAACCCAAACCTGCAAGTCCCGACGCTGGTGCGTCCGGAACCATCATGAGCGATGCCGCCAGGTTTCCGTGTGGGCTTTCCCACGCGCGCCCGCGACGTCCCTTGCCCTCTGTTTGTTGTAGAGCTGCGTACCAGATCTTGCCTGCGTCGCCGGCCATCGCGGCACGCATAGCCTCGGCATTGGTCGAGCCAACGTTATCAAAGCCGATAACGCGATAACCGGCCTCGACAGCATTTTCAGGGAGCGGAAAGGCGACCACCCGACCCTACTCTAGAATAAGGAGTTGGCCGCACCGTTGGCTATAGCCGTCAAAGGCGCACCGACAGTGAAGAAGTAGCTGAGCACCAAAAAGCCAGTGATCGCCATGACCACCCGCAACTCAACTGCCGGCACTGCATAGGATTGTACAGGCTCGTCGAAATACATAACCTTTATGACGCGCAGATAGTAGAATGCACTGACGGCGCTTGCCAGCATGCCGATAACGGCCAGCACAAACAGCTGAGCTTCGATAGCCGCCAAAAACACCTGCCATTTAGCGAAGAAACCGGCAAGTGGCGGCAATCCAACCAGGGAGAACATGAAGAGCGCCAGAATGGCAGCAACGAACGGACGCGACTTCGAAAGGCCAGCGAGATCGTCAATGGTCTCGACGTAGCCATCCTCATTCTTGAGCGCGAGGATGCATGCGAACGTGCCGATCGTCATGGTAAGGTAGACTGCCATGTAAATGGCGACCCCTTCCACACCAATGATGTTACCTGCAGAAAGGCCGACAAGGGCGAACCCGACGTGTCCAATCGATGAATATGCAAGTAGCCGCTTGAGATTGTTCTGACCTATGGCAGCAAACGACGCCAGAACCATTGATGCGATCGAAATGAAGATTACAACCTGCTGCCAATCGCTGGCGATGGGTTCGAACCCGTCGAACACGACCCGGATAAGCAGGGCCATCGCGGCGACTTTGGGCGCCGACGCGAAAAACGCTGTGACCGGCGTAGGTGCACCTTCATAAACGTCCGGCGTCCACATGTGGAACGGCACTGCTGAGATCTTGAAAGCGAGGCCGGCAAGAAGGAACACAAGCCCGAACACAATACCCGGTGTCCGCTCACCGAGCGCAACCGCCTGGGCGATCTGATCGAGTTGAGTATGACCAGTAAAACCGTAAACCAACGAAGCGCCGTAAAGCAGCATGCCCGACGACAAGGCGCCCAGCACAAAATACTTCAGGCCGGCTTCGGTAGCCTTCCCGCTATCACGCTTGAATGAGGCGAGCACATAGAGGGCGAGCGACTGCAATTCGAGGCCCACATAGAGGCTCATCAAATCATTGGCCGAGACCATCATCATCATGCCGAGCGTCGCAAGGACGACAAGCACTGGATATTCGAACTTGTTAAGGCCGTTATCCGAGGCGCTGGACACAGATAGGACGAGCGCGAACGCCGATCCCACCAGGATAAGAACCTTCATGAAACGGGCAAAGCCATCATTAATGAATCCGCCCGAAAAGATCACACCTTCGGAAGGAAGGAACGACACCATAACCGCGATGGCGACCAGCAAACCGATAGCAATGCCCGTAATGCCCGTTGCAATTTCCTTCTTGGCGAACACGCCAATGAGCAAAAGCACCAACGCGCCAACGGCGAGCAGCATTTCGGGATAGGCGGGCGCCAGAGAGGCAAAACCGGCAAATTCAGACACCACATTCACCTCCTAATGAGTCGAGCTGGCAGGCACTGCTGCATCTGCAGCAGGCACCGTCACATCGACAAGCGCAGACATCGGTTCGATGCCAACAGCGGCCTGGTACTGATCAACAAGCGCGCCCACCGAAGTGGCCATCGCGTCCATCAAAGGCGCCGGATAGAAACCAAAGAGAATAGTGAGGATGATCAGGGGGACGATCGTCACCATCTCGCGAGCATTGAGGTCGAGAATTGACTTCAAGCTTTCCTTTTCAAGCGCACCCCAGACTATCTTGCGATAGAGCCAGAGCGCATAACATGCCGACAAGATCAGCCCTGTTGCCGCCAACACCGCAAACCATGTGTTGACTTGGAAAATACCCAAAAGCGTCAGGAACTCACCGACAAACCCGGACGTACCCGGTAGCCCAACATTGGCCATGGTGAATACCATGAAGGCAAATGCGTATCTGGGCATGCGCTCAACGAGTCCGCCATAGGCTGAGATATCGCGGGTATGCATGCGATCATAGATGACGCCGACCGAAAGAAAGAGCGCGCCCGAAACAATACCGTGCGAGATCATCTGAAAGATCGCGCCCTGAACACCGTAAACATTTCCTGCGAAAATACCCATCGTCACGAAACCCATATGCGCAACGGACGAATAGGCAATCAGCTTCTTGATGTCGGTCTGAACAAGCGCCACCAACGAGGTGATGATAATTGCTGCAACCGACAGGAAGAATACGAAGTTCGAAAAGTAGAGCGACGCATCTGGAAACATGGGCAGTGAAAAGCGCAGGAAGCCATAGCCGCCAAGCTTGAGCAGGATCGCCGCAAGAATGACAGAACCCGCAGTAGGCGCTTCCACGTGTGCTTCAGGTAGCCACCGGTGGAATGGCCACATTGGCATCTTCACGGCAAGCGATGCAAAGAAAGCCAACCAGAGCCAATACTGCACATTCTCCGGGAAGTCGTAATCCAGCAGTCGCGCGATATCGAGCGTTCCAGCCTGCCAATACATGGCCATGATGGCCAGCAGCATCAGGACAGAGCCGATGAAGGTATAAAAGAAGAACTTATACGACGCCTGAATACGCCGCTTGCCGCCCCAAATTCCGATGATGAGAAACATCGGAACAAGCGTACCCTCAAAGAACACATAGAACATGGCAAGATCGAGTGTCGAGAAGACCCCGATCATCAGCATCTCAAGAACCAGGAACAGCACCATGTATTCTCGAATGCGGAACGAGATCGAATCCCAGCTCGCAAGAATACACATGGGCATCAACAGCCCAGTCAGAACAATGAAAAGAACTGATATGCCATCCACACCCATGCGGTAGCCGATGACATCACCAAGCCATGGATGGTTCTGAACAAACTGGAAGTCCGCAGTCTCCGGATCGAACATGCCCCACATGACTAATGTGAACACGAAGGTCACAACGGTTGTGGCAAGCGCTATGCGCTTGATGTTGAGTTGCGCGACGGCGTCGCCACCCGGGGTTAACAGAATGAAGAAGGCCCCGACCAGCGGCAGAAAAGTAACGATGGTCAGGATGTTGTTTTCAAGGATCATCCCAGAAGTCCCCCGGCGGCGATGGCCCAAGTGATAAGGGCGGCAACGCCGATGAGCATGGCGAAGGCGTAGTGATAGAGATAACCGGACTGCAGACGGGTGACATATCCCGTCACCTGCCGGACGCGGCGACCGAGACCCTCCACAAGGGTCTGGTCGATCAACCAATCGTCGAAGCCCTTCCAGAGCGCTGTGCCAATCCAGCGCGCCGGCCGGACGAAGATGCGGTCATACAGCTCGTCGAAGTACCACTTATTGAGCAGGAACTTGTAGAGCAGCGGCTGTTCGGCGGCGAGCTGCCGTGGGGTATCCGGTTTGCGGATATACATGTACCAGGCGGTCACGAAGCCGATCAGCATGGCGACGGTTGCAGACCATTTGACCCAAGTCGGGACATGGTGGGCTTCATCGATTATGAGCTCGTCAACAATGATCGCACCATGGAAGAAGTGCTCAATATGCTCGGCGTGCCCGAAGAACACGTCATAGAAAACCACACCGGACAGGACAGCGCCTGCGGCCAGTACGTATAGCGGGATCAGCATTACGTTCGGGCTCTCGTGCGCGTGGTCAAAAGTGTGATGATCTGCGCGTGTCGGGCCATGGAATGTCAGGTGGACAAGGCGCCACGAGTAAAAGCTGGTAAACAGTGCCGCGATCACAAGCAACCAAAAGGCAAACGAGCCAGCGGTGCCACCGAAAGCGTATGACGCCTCGATAATGGCATCCTTGGAGAAGAAGCCTGCAAAACCGAACGATGTGCCTGGAATTCCCACCCCGGTAAGAGCCAAAGTACCAATGAGCATCATGGCATAGGTAATCGGGATCTTGCGTGCGATACCGCCCATGTTGCGCATGTCCTGCTCGTGATGCATCGCGTGGATCACTGAGCCTGCCCCAAGGAACAACAGAGCCTTGAAAAACGCATGCGTAAACAGATGGAAGATGCCCGCCGAATACGCACCAACACCCAGCGCCACGAACATGTATCCGAGCTGTGACATTGTCGAATAGGCGATGACGCGTTTGATATCGTTCTGAACAAGCCCGATTGTCGCCGCGCAGAATGCAGTTATTGCGCCGATATAGATGATGAATAGCGTCGCTGCCTCGCTCAGCTCAAACATCGGCGACAATCGCGCGACCATGAAGACACCTGCTGTCACCATCGTCGCCGCGTGAATTAGCGCGGAGACCGGTGTTGGGCCCTCCATGGCGTCGGGCAACCAAGTGTGCAGCAGAAACTGCGCGGACTTGCCCATGGCACCCATAAAGAGCAGCAGGCAAATGACGGTCATCGCATGCGCATCCCACCAAAGGAAAGGCATCGCTGCATCTGCAACGCCCGGTAGAGCGGCAAATGTCTCATCAAACCCCAAAGTGCCAACGAGAAAGAAAGTGCCAAAAATCCCTAGTGAAAATCCGAAGTCACCAACTCGGTTGACAACGAACGCCTTGACCGCAGCTGCGCGAGCCGACTCTTTTTTGTACCAGAAGCCGATTAGCAGATAGGATGCCAGGCCAACACCTTCCCAGCCGAAGAACATCTGGACGAAGTTGTCCGCAGTTACCAGCATTAGCATCGCAAAGGTGAAGAGCGATAGATAGGCGAAGAAGCGCGCGCGGTGCGGATCCTCGTGCATATAGCCGATGGAATAGAGGTGAACCAATGAGGAGACGGTGTTGACCACGACCAGCATTATTGCGGTCAGAGTATCAACACGCAGCACCCAGTCGATCTCGAGATCTCCTGAATGGATCCACGATAGAACGGTAA
Source organism: Pelagibacterium sp. (assembly GCF_048264985.1). Lineage (GTDB taxonomy): Bacteria > Pseudomonadota > Alphaproteobacteria > Rhizobiales > Devosiaceae > Pelagibacterium. Next base: position 1,543,591 of record NZ_JBLXCL010000001.1, on the reverse strand, counting down.
TCTTATAGGCTTCCCCATCGCCCAGAAAGAACGGAAGGAAGACGATCCACGATAGAACTGCGGCAATCATCAGCAGCGATGTGGTGATGATCTCCGCGGGCTTGTGCCCGATGGCACGGCCAAAAAGGCCAGCCACCAGCGCGCCGATCAGCGGCAGGAATACGATTGCCTGGATCATGGCCGCCCTAGCCCTTCATCATGTTGACGTCATCTACCGCGATCGAGCCCCGATTGCGGAAGAAGATAACGAGGATCGCGAGGCCAATTGCTGCCTCCGCTGCTGCGACGGTCAGGATCAAAAGCGCGAAGATCTGCCCCACAAGGTCACCCTGATGAGCAGAAAACGCCACGAAGTTGATGTTGACTGCAAGCAGGATGAGTTCAATCGACATCAAGATAATGATGATGTTCTTGCGATTGAGAAATATCCCGAACACGCCAATGGTGAACAGAATGGCCGCTACGGTCAGGAAGTGACCGAGCCCGATTACCGGTGTCATCATAGTCCCCTTACAGCCCTTTTCCGCTCTCGACCTTGACGATCTCGACGCCCGTCGCCTTGGTCCGCGCAACCTGCGCAGCGATATCTTGACGCTTGACGTTCGGCTTGTGACGCAATGTCAGAACGATGGCTCCGATCATAGCCACCAGAAGCACGAGACCACACGCCTGGAAGAGATAAATGTAATTCGTATAGAGCACCCGCCCCAAAGCACGCGTATTTTCCACGCCGCCATCAATAGGCAGAACGCCACTCGATGCGGCATCCGGGGCGAGGTACGCAGAGCCGGCGACCAGCAAAAGCTCCAGGAGCAAAATGATGCCGACCACCACGCCAATCGGAGCGTATTGGAGGATGCCTTTGCGCAACTCTCCAAAGTCGACGTCGAGCATCATCACGACGAACAAGAAGAGTACAGCTACCGCGCCGACATAGACGACGATCAGGATCATCGCGAGAAACTCTGCTCCGGCCAGCATGAAGATACCTGCCGCATTGACGAATGCCAGAATGAGGAACAGTACCGAGTGGACGGGATTTCGCGACGAAATCACCATGATCGCCGACGCCACGACGACGGATGAAAACAGGTAAAAGAAAAACAGCGGCAAGGTCACCTGTCGCTCCTAACGGTACGGCGCATCAAGGGCGATATTGGCAGCGAGTTCACGCTCCCAACGGTCGCCATTGGCCAGAAGACGGTCCTTGGAGAAATAGAGCTCCTCGCGCGTCTCGGTTGCAAATTCAAAGTTCGGCCCTTCAACAATTGCATCGACAGGGCATGCTTCCTGACAGAAGCCGCAATAGATGCATTTGACCATGTCGATGTCGTAACGAACCGTACGCCGTGTGCCATCATTCTGGCGCGGCCCGGCTTCGATCGTGATTGCCTGGGCTGGACAGATCGCTTCGCACAGCTTGCAGGCGATGCAACGCTCTTCCCCGTTCGGGTAGCGGCGCAGCGCATGTTCTCCACGAAAGCGCGGTGAAACTTCACCCTTCTCGAACGGATAGTTGATGGTCGGTTTTGGCGCGAAGAAATAGCGCATGGCCAGGAAGAAGGTAGATACGAACTCCCTGAGCAGCAGAGCATCGAGAAACCGCAAGGCTTTCATTGTGGTTCTCTCCTTATGCCATGCCGCCGTGCCAGCCCCAGCCCGTAAGCTGAAGAACAAAGGCAACGACAACAATCATGAACAACGATATCGGCAGGAAGACTTTCCAGCCAAGACGCATCAATTGGTCATAGCGGTAGCGTGGGACGAAGGCCTTGACCATGGCAAACATGAAAAAGACCAGCGAGAGTTTGAGCACAAACCAGACAGCGCCTGGAACCCAAGTGAATGGCGGCAAGTCGATCGGCGCCGTCCAGCCACCAAGGAATAGAATCGTGGTCAGGGCGCACATGAGAATGATCGAAACATACTCGCCCAGCATGAACATCATGTATGGAGTCGAGCCATATTCCACCATGAAACCGGCGACCAGTTCGGATTCCGCTTCAGGAAGATCGAACGGCGGTCGATTTGTTTCGGCCAATGCTGAAATAAAGAAGATAATGAACATCGGGAACAGCGGCAGCCAGAACCAGTTCAGGAAGGTCAGCCAAGGCACACCAAGCATGTGTGCCAGACCGCCCGATTGCTGGGCCATCACAATGTGAGTGAGGTTGAGCGAACCGACGCACAATAGGACAGTAACAATCACGAAGCCGATCGAAACTTCGTACGAAACCATCTGAGCTGCGGAGCGAAGGGCGCCAAGGAATGGGTATTTCGAGTTGGAGGCCCAACCGCCCATGATGACGCCGTACACACCAAGCGACGAAATCGCCAGGATATAAAGGATTCCAATATTGACATCTGCAAGCGCCCAGCCCTCTGCGACGGGCACCACTGCCCAAGCGGAAAGCGCCAGAAGAACGGTGACGAGCGGCGCGAGGAGGAACACCGCCTTATCGGCGCCCGCAGGAATAACCGGTTCCTTGAAGACGAACTTGAGCAGATCGGCAAAGCTCTGGAACAAACCGAAAGCGCCGACAACGTTGGGTCCGCGACGGATTTGTACAGCCGCCCAGATCTTACGATCGGCAAGCAGGACGTAAGCTGTAAAAACCAGCAGGGTTACCAGCAGCAGGAGCGCTTTCCAGACAAACCCGATCATGGTGCCAAGTCCAAAAATCGGGGCACCGAACAGATAGTCGAGCGCGTATAAAATCCAGTCCATATCGCTGCCTTACTCCGCGGCCTGTTTCAGACCCGACATGATCTGCGAGCATTCGGCCATTACGGCGGATGCACGCGCTATGGGGTTGGTTAGGTAGAAGTCGCTGACCGGAGAGATCAGAGTGTAGCTCGACTTCGGCGCTGCAGTATCTGCCAGTGCGGATACATCGGAAGCGCTGCCTGGCGCAATGGCATCAAGCTGGGCAAGGTGTGGGTATTCCCCATAAAGCAGTGCTCGAAGCGCCGAAAGCGAGTCAAAGGGCAATGGTTGGCCCAAGACTGTCGACAGGGCGCGCAGGATTGCCCAGTCTTCCTTGGCGTCACCTGGCGCGAAAACGGCCCTTGCCGTCACCTGCACGCGCCCTTCGGTGTTGACATATGTCGCCGACTTTTCCGTGTAAGTCGCCGCTGGCAGAATGACATCGGCCCTATGTGCCCCAGCGTCGCCATGGGTACCGATATAGATGACCTTGGTATCACCGAGCGCCGTCATATCGATTTCATCAGCGCCGAGAACAAAGAGAACATCGAGCTTTCCGCCGGCTGCCGCCTTTAATATGCCGGCTGTGTCCAAGCCGCCCCGGCCAGGAACAAATCCAATATCAAGCGCACCGACGCGCGATGCGGCGTTGTGCAGGACAGCAAATCCATTCCAATCGGCGCTAAGTGCGCCGGCCGCTGACGCAATCTGTGTTGCCAGGCCGAGAACGTTTTTGGCCGAAGAACCGGTTAGCGCACCTTCACCAACGATAATGAGCGGGCGCTGTGCATTCTTGAGCACTTTAGCGAACCGCCCTTTGCCAGCAGCCAGTTCGGACAACGTATCGAGGCCAGCGCCAATATGGTCATAATCATAGGTCAAATCGGCTGCTTCGCCAACGAGCCCTATTTCGACGCCGCCTGCCCGCCAAGCCTTGCGGATACGTGCGTTAAGGACGGACGCCTCACGACGCGGGTTGGCACCTATAATCAGGATAGCATCGGCCTGTTCGATACCTGCAATTGTTGGATTGAAGATATAAGACGCCCTGCCCTTTTTCGGATTAAGGGCTGAATCGGCAGGACGGGCATCCATGTTGGAAGAGCCGAGTGAAACCATCAGGGTCTTGAGGGCATACATTTCCTCAACACCAGCCAGATCTCCAGCAATAGCTGCAATACGGCCCGGTTCGGTGGTTTTGACCAAAGCAGCAATGGCGGCAAACGCTTCGTTCCAGGATACAGCCTGAAGCTTCTTGTTTCTGCGAACATAGGGTCGATCGAGGCGCTGCGTGCGCAGACCGTCCCAGATAAATCGGGTCTTGTCGGAAATCCACTCTTCGTTGATGCCCTCGTGAATACGGGGCAAGACGCGCATTACTTCGCTTCCGCGGGAGTCGACACGAATGTTGGAACCGACAGCATCCATAACGTCGATGGACTCGGTCTTATTGAGCTCCCAGGGTCGCGCCTGGAAGGCGTAGGGTTTAGATGTCAGTGCGCCTACGGGACAGAGATCTATAACGTTGCCCTGCAGTTCGCTGGTCAGCGCCTGCTCAAGATAAGATGTGATCTCGGCATCTTCGCCACGCCCGATCAATCCAAGCTCGGAAACACCAGCAACTTCAGTCGTGAAGCGGACACAGCGGGTGCAGTGAATGCACCGGTTCATGATCGTCTTTACGAGTGGTCCGACATATTTGTTTTCGACAGCGCGCTTGTTTTCCCAATAGCGGGACGTATCCACACCATAGGCCATGGCCTGATCCTGAAGATCGCATTCACCGCCCTGATCGCAGATCGGGCAATCGAGCGGGTGATTGATCAGCAGAAATTCCATCACGCCTTCGCGGGCCTTCTTGACCATCGGCGTGTTGGTGAACATTTCCGGCGCTTCGCCATTCGGACCCGGGCGCAAATCGCGAACGCTCATAGCGCAGCTTGCTTGGGGCTTGGGTGGGCCACCCTTCACTTCAACAAGACACATGCGGCAGTTCCCCGCCACCGAAAGCCGCTCATGGTAGCAAAAACGCGGGATTTCCGCGCCTGCCGCCTCAGCAGCCTGCATCAGCGTGAAGTGATCGGGAACTTCGATCAGTTCACCATCGACCTTGATTTGCGCCATTGGTTCTTACTCCGCCGCAACCGAGGGCACTGCGCCATCGGAGGTGGACTTGTAGGTGTATGCGTCGATCCGCTCTTCAATCACGTGCCTGAAGTTGCGGATAAGGCCCTGAATGGGCCAGGCTGCGGCATCGCCCAGAGCACAGATTGTGTGACCTTCGACCTGCTTGGTAACTGCAAAAAGCATATCGATTTCGCGTTTTTGCGCTTCGCCACGCACCATGCGTTCCATAACCCGCATCATCCAGCCAGTGCCTTCGCGGCATGGCGTGCATTGGCCGCAACTCTCATGCTTGTAAAAGGCCGACAGGCGCCAAATGGCTTTGATAATGTCGGTCGACTTATCCATGACAATCACGGCAGCGGTGCCGAGAGATGAGCCAACTTCCCGCAAGCCGTCAAAGTCCATATGTGCCGAACGGATTTTTTCGCCTGGAACACAAGGTACCGACGATCCGCCTGGGATCACTGCCAGAAGGTTGTCCCAGCCGCCGCGGATACCGCCGCAGTGTTTTTCGATCAACACGTCAAACGGCGTTCCCATTTCTTCTTCGAATGTCGCAGGATTATTGACGTGCCCCGAAACACAGAAGAGCTTGGTACCTGTGTTGTTTTCACGGCCCAACCCGGCAAACCAGGAAGCGCCACGACGCAGAATTTCCGGCACAACTGCAATCGATTCGACGTTGTTGACCGTTGTCGGTGAACCATAGAGTCCCATGCCAGCCGGAAATGGCGGCTTTAGGCGCGGTTGACCTTTTTTACCTTCAAGGCTTTCCAGCAGCGCTGTCTCTTCACCACAAATGTAAGCACCGGCACCGTGGTGGACGATGATATCGAAATCCCATCCGTGAACGTTGTTCTTGCCGATCAGTTTGGCATCATAAGCCTGCTGAACAGCGGCTTCGAGCCTATGACGCTCGCGCATGAACTCGCCGCGGACATAAATGTAGGCGGCATGTGCATCCATGGCTCTCCCGGCGATCAGACAGCCTTCGATCAGATGATGCGGATCGTGACGCAGGATTTCGCGGTCCTTACATGTGCCCGGCTCGGATTCGTCTGCATTTACGACGAGATAATGCGGACGCCCGTCGTTGACCTTGGGCATGAACGACCATTTCAGGCCCGTCGAAAAGCCAGCGCCGCCGCGGCCGCGCAACCCCGACGCCTTGACCTCATTGGTCAACCATTCGCGTCCCTGGTCGAGCAAATCCTTGGTACCGTTCCACGAACCCCGACGACGCGCGCCCTCAAGCCCCCAATCGTCTTGGCCATAGAGGTTTGTGAAAATGCGATCCTGATCAGTGAGCATCGATCAAATCCTCTAGCGCGGCTTCTTGCCGAAGACGCGGACATATTCGTCGACGCCACCGTCGGCCAGCGCTTTTGCCTGGCCTTTCCAGTTGTCTCGGGCAATACGTCCTTTGAAATTTAGAACTGCGTCGACCTTTTCGACCTCTGCATCTGTGAAGGCCGCAACCTGAGCATATTGAGTGATCCCCAGACCATTGAGCTTGCGCTCGATCACAGGTCCGACCCCGGAGATAAGCTTAAGATCATCCGCTCCACCCTGCGGACGTGTGAAGAGCGGCGCGGAATCGGTGGTTGTACCTGCAGATGTCGCCGCAACCGTTTCGGACTTGCCATTTGTGCGTCCGGTGGTCTTGGTTTCCTGTCCGGTCTGGCTAGCAGTCTTTTCGACGGCGGGCGACTCAGCACCAGTAGCGCCTTCACGCGCAGCCTGATCGGGCTTGCGCCGAGCAGGACCGGAGGCCCTCTTTTCGGCTGACTCGGCTTCCGCTGCCGAAACCTTACCATTCTCGGAAGGGCCCTTAATCGCAGGAGCGGCCTCTTCGTCGATTTTTTGTTTACGACCTGGCTTGGTCGCAGCCTGCTCCGTCTCCACAGGTCCGGATTCCTTGCGCGGCCTCGACTTTGCTGGCTCGCTCAACAAAGTGGTTCGACCATCAAGCGGCGCAGAGAATGTACGACCGTTCTGGGGGCCGGCTGGAACAGTTTCACCATGGCCGTCACGGAACGCGATCAGAATTTCTTCGAAGCGTTCGGGAGTCAGGTCTTCATAGGTGTCGAATCCGATCGTTACCATCGGAGCGTTGACGCAGGCGCCGGCACATTCGACCTCCTCCCAGCTCATCGTTCCATCTTCATTGAGATGGTGCGGCTCGGTGTGAATGTGTTTCTGACAAACAGCGCGGATGTCTTCAGCACCCCGCAGCATGCAGGGCGTCGTGCCACACACTTGGATGTGGGCGCGCGTGCCGACCGGCTGCAATTGAAATTGCGTATAAAAAGTCGCGACTTCAAGCACGCGGATATAGGGCATGTCGAGCATTTGCGCGACCGACTCAATAGTGGCGCGCGATACCCAGCCATCCTGTTCCTGCGCACGCATCAGCAGCGGAATAACAGCAGACTGCTGCCGGCCAGCCGGATACATGGCAATACGTTCTTTTGCCCAAGCCGTATTCTCCTTGGAAAAGGAAAAGTTTGCCGGCTGGACGGCTTCTTCTGCAAGGCGACGCACGCTCATCAGCGATCAACCTCTCCGAACACGATGTCGAGCGATCCCAAAATTGCCGAAACGTCGGCCAACAGGTGTCCACGACAGAGAAAATCCATGGCTTGAAGATGCGCAAACCCAGGGGCGCGGATCTTGCAGCGATACGGCTTGTTGGTGCCATCCGACACCAGATAGACACCAAACTCACCCTTAGGTGCTTCGACGGCGGCGTAAACTTCCCCTTCGGGCACACGGTAGCCCTCGGTGTAGAGTTTAAAGTGATGGATCAATGCCTCCATCGAGCGCTTCATCTCGCCACGCTTGGGCGGCACAACCTTACCGTCCATTGTCGAAACCGACCCCTGCCCTTCAGGTGAGTTCAGCAGATCAACACACTGGCGCATAATCGAGTTGGACTGGCGCATTTCTTCCATGCGAACCAGATAGCGATCGTAGCAATCGCCATTCTTTCCGACAGGAATGTCAAATTCGAGCTGGTCGTAGCATTCATAGGGTTGGCTCTTGCGCAGATCCCAAGCAGCGCCCGAACCGCGCACCATGACCCCCGAAAAACCCCAGGCCCAAGCATCTTCAAGCGACACCTTTGCGATATCGACGTTGCGCTGCTTAAAGATGCGGTTTTCAGTAATCAGGTTATCGATGTCAGCAAGAGCCTTCGGGAAGGTTTCGGTAAACTTGCCGATATCATCGATCAGGTCCTGCGGCAGATCCTGATGAACGCCGCCCGGACGCACATACGCTGCGTGCATACGCGAACCTGACGCGCGCTCATAGAACACCATTAGCTGCTCGCGCTGCTCGAAGCCCCAGAGCGGCGGAGTCAGCGCACCAACGTCCAGAGCCTGCGTCGTTACGTTTAGCAGGTGTGAAAGGATGCGACCGATTTCCGAGTACAACACCCGGATGAGCTGGCCGCGAAACGGCACTTCGATGCCCAGGAGCCGCTCGACCGCCAAAGCGAAAGCGTGCTCCTGATTCATCGGCGCCACGTAGTCGAGGCGATCGAAATACGGCACGGCCTGGAGATAGGTCTTGGCTTCAATGAGCTTCTCGGTTCCGCGGTGCAGCAACCCCACATGGGGATCGACCCGCTCTACCACTTCTCCGTCAAGCTCAAGCACGAGCCGCAAAACACCATGGGCCGCGGGGTGCTGCGGACCGAAGTTAATGTTGAACGTGCGTACGTCGTGCTCGGTCATTGCTTGGCCTTCTCATCACCCGGCAACACATAGTCGGTGCCTTCCCAGGGCGAAAGATAATCGAAATTCCGAAATTCCTGCGCCAGTTTGACCGGCTCATAAACAACCCGCTTCCGCTCTTCGTCGTAACGTACTTCGACAAAGCCTGTCAGCGGGAAGTCCTTTCGCAGCGGATGACCGTCAAATCCATAATCGGTGAGAATGCGACGCAGGTCATGATGGCCCGAGAACAGGATGCCATATAGGTCATAGGCTTCACGCTCAAACCAATCCGCTCCGCGAAAAATACCGGTGATGGACGGAACCGGCGTCACTTCGTCAGTGACGATACGCACGCGAATGCGAGTGTTCTGTTGCGGGCTTAGCAAGTGATAGACCACGTCGAAACGCTGCGCCCGCTCCGGGTAATCAACGCCACACACATCGATTATGCACGTAAACTGGCAGCGCGGGTCATCACGCAACGTCCGCATGACATTGAGGATGGCGTCCGGCCTAGCCTCAAGGGTCAATTCGCCATAAGCGACGTTGTAGCCATCGAGCGCTTCGCCCAGCTTGAGCGTAATGTACTCGCCGAGTTCGGAAAGGGCGTCTTCCATTGATTGGCCTTATCGCTCGATGGTTCCGGTGCGCCGTATCTTCTTTTGAAGAAGGAGAACGCCATAGAGAAGGGCTTCAGCAGTCGGGGGGCAGCCGGGAACGTAGATGTCGACGGGCACCACGCGGTCACAACCGCGCACCACTGAATAGGAATAGTGATAATATCCACCACCATTGGCACAACTGCCCATGGAGATGACATAACGCGGCTCTGGCATCTGGTCATAAACCTTGCGCAATGCAGGCGCCATTTTGTTGGTCAGCGTACCAGCGACGATCATCACATCGGATTGACGTGGCGAGGCGCGCGGCGCGAAGCCGAAACGCTCGCAGTCATAGCGCGGCATGGACATCTGCATCATTTCCACTGCGCAGCACGCCAAGCCGAACGTCATCCACATCAACGACCCCGTGCGGGACCAGTTGATCAGCTCATCCGTTGAAGTGACGAGAAAGCCCTTGTCGGCCAACTCATTGTTGATCTCGACATAGTAAGGATCTGTCGCGCCGACGGGTAGACTGGTCGCGGGATCGATAATCCCGCGTGGCCGGGGTGCAACCAAAGTATTGTTGTCGGTCAATCCCATTCCAGAGCACCTTTGCGCCATTCATAGATGAAGCCGACAGTAAGGACCCCCAAAAAGATCATCATCGACCAAAAACCGTACCAACCGATCTCGCCAAAAGCCACGGCCCAAGGGAAAAGAAACGCCACTTCGAGATCGAAGATAATGAAGAGAATCGCCACCAGATAAAACCTGACGTCGAATTTCATGCGCGCATCGCTGAACGCCTCGAAGCCGCATTCATATGCGGACACTTTTTCGGGATCTGGCCGCTTCACGGCGATCAGAAAGGGGGCAACAAGCAACGCCAAACCAATAACGGCGGCAAGCCCTACAAAAATCAAAATCGGCAGATATGCGCTGAGCAGTTCGTTCATTGACAGCCAAGCCTTCAATAGGGCCCGGCTGGGAGCCGAGCGTGAGGACTCGCGGCTATCCGAGCCCCTGTCTTTGGACAGGGCTTAACCCACCCCCCATATGGTTTCAAGGGGAGATAAAACTGATTATTGTAGTCATGTTTTAATGGCGCTCGACGCAAGCATCCAAAGCGCGGCAAACCGTTGAAAAATCCAACGCGGCGCGTGGCTTGCGAGAAGAGACCGACTGCAACTGTGCCCGCCGCGGCTAGCGGTTCGGCAAACACAATCACGAGATCGAAGCCGCGCTGAGTCTAGAGGTGAAATGCCACACCTGCGGTCACCCGCATATCAGATGGCATCGAGCCCCACGAGCCTGTTCCGAGAACCTCGCCGCGGACGCTCATGTAATCGGTGAAGCCATATTCTGCACCACCGCCAAGGGCATAGCCGAAATCACCTGAAATGAGGCCAGTACCGCCGGTTGCGTAGATCAGCGCGTCTCCAAGTGAGACACCGCCCTTACCCAATACAAGGGCATCGATCGAAGTGGATCCGTCGATATCTGCGCCTAGCTGGGCTTCTACACCGACCACTGCGCTATCGATGGCCACGTTGACGCCCGAGAAGACACCGGCGTTCCATGACGTCGTTCCGAAGGGCACGCCGCCACCGTAGACACCGGCATAAAAGCCATCCCAATCAAAGCCATAGCCTGACCCGAGGCTCGTCGATCCGCTGACTCCATAGGGGCCATAGTCCTGAGCGGATGCGGGCCCGGCAAGGGCGATTCCAGCGACCAGGACGGCCGCCATGCGAAGAGCGAAAGACATTGGCGTCACTCCATTAAGGTTAATTGACACCATTATTGCCTCGCTGGCCCAGCTCTCAAGCCAAGGTTATGAACGTGGCTAAAACTTTACTAAAATCCGCCCTACTCTGCGCCACACCGAATGACAACAATGGCCCTAAAAACTACGGAGTTGAGTGTATTTGACGGTCAGATTGCCAGTAAATTGGCAACAAAAAAACGGCCCGGCGAATGCCGGACCGTTTTTGACATCGAATTATGGCTGGCGTTGCCCCCGCCTTGCCAGCCTCGAGTCCTAGAAGTGGAAGTTTGCACCGATGGTGAACTTGTGGATGTCGGAGTCGCCAGCATCAATGCCCCAACCGTAGACATAACGGCCATCGACCGAGATGCTGTCGGAAACAGCGAATTCAACACCAACACCGGCGAGAACCTGGTTGCCAACGCCCGAAGCGGCAGGCGCATCGAAATCGGTGCCGTAACCGACAGTACCATACAGAAGCACTTCGGAGAATGCCACGCCGCCACGTGCGGTGACTTCGCCATATGCGTATGTGTCAGGATCACCGAAGACGGCGTCGACAGCAACTTCAGCACCGAGGACGAACATGTCCCACTGTGCGTTCACGCCGAGTTCGCCACCGACGAGCCAATCAGTGTCGACAGTGTCGTTCAAACCGCCAACGCGAACACCAGCGTAGAAGCCGGACCAATCGAAGACGGGGTCAACAACCGGAGCAACCGGAGTAACGGGCATCGGCATGATCGGATCAGCAGCCTGGGCAGCCGAAGCGATTGCGACGGTAGCAGCTGCAGCAAGCAGCGTGGATTTAAGAATAGTCATTGGTGTACCTCACAGCACGGGGGTTGATCTGACTTCATATTGCCCAATCCTCGCCTGATTCCAATCCCTCCAACCCCTAAAACACCTCAAATCGGCACAATATTGCCATCAAATACCCTCGCTGTTGCCTTTCTGGCACAGGCAGTTCGGTAACCTTAGTAAATCGTATACAAAAAACGGCCCCGCGCTGGCGGGGCCGTTCGGAAATCGGTCCGTATGGATCGACTAGAAGTGGAAGTTCGCACCAATCTGGAACTTGTGGATGTCGCTCGATGTCGCATCGTTCGACTGATCCCAACCATAGAGGTACTGACCACGGATCGAAATGTCGTCGGTGGCAGCGTATTCGAGACCACCGCCGGCGAGAACGTGATCGCCTGTGCCGTTAGCAGCATCGAAGTCGGTGCCGTAACCGACAGCGCCGTATGCGAGCAGTTCTTCTGTGACCAGAACACCACCACGGGCCAGAGCCGAACCGTAAGCGTACATGTCCGGATCATCAAAGACGCCGTCGAGAGCAACTTCAGCACCGACCAGGAAGAAGTCGAACTGAGCGTTCACACCGGCCTGGGCACCAATTGTCCAATCGGTCGAGTCGGCATTGATGTCATTGGCGGCGCCAACGTTCGCACCAGCATAGAAACCGTTCCAGTCAAAGCCGCTACCTGCGTCATAGACAGGAGCGGGCGCCGGAATGGCTGGTGCTGGAATGCCGATGGCGTCAGCAGCGAATGCACCGCCGAAAGCGGTAGTGGAAATAACTGTAGCGAGAGCCACTGTCTTGAGCGAGTTCATGTTTGTTCTCCTTTGTACCGGCTGTGTGCAACTAATGGGTGCCGGTGAGCACTGGTTCCGATCCGAGAGCGCCAATTGGAAAGGCAGGACCGGGAGTGTTGCCCTGCTGCCACAACTGCGCCGAACGAGGTTCCGCACCAATGCGATGGGTCGGAATGTCGTTTCCGAGTGCGGACGAAGTGGGGCCACCTCGTGGCAGGATTAGGGCAAGCGCCCAATGTTGCTCAAATGCCACGTAAATATAGTTAAGCATCCGTAAACATTGTACTTTTCTAAACGGCGTCTATTCCCTTTCAAGCCCCGGATGGCCTGGGCTTTGGCCATTCCGACCCACCTGCAAGTTGGCATTGGCACTTATCGACCTCGGTAGCTTCATCTGCGCCTGTTTTTGATATCCCGTCGCGACGGGAACGATTCTGGTGGCACCTGGACGGCGAGAAAGTGCTACCGATTGTGTCGGGCCAGGCTCTTGGAGGGATGAAATGAACCGCGCAGAAGGAATCGCACAATCGCTGCAGGCTGCCAAAGTGGGTGCACTTATCCGCGCACGACGCCACGACTTGCGTATGACATTGCAAGCTCTGGGACAGCAGGCAGGCGTTTCAGTCGGCTATCTCAGTCAGGTGGAACGTGACCAAGCGTCCCCTTCCCTTTCCACATTGGCGTCGATCGCCCGCGTACTCGGCGTGCGGGTCGATTACTTTATTGCCACCCCCAGTGCCCAGGATTCCCTGACAAGAGCCGGCGAGCGCATGCGTTTTTCGGTCAATGATGCGCTCGTCAGCTACGAGCAACTTCATGCCGAGTTTCCCGGTAATGTGTTGTCATCGTTTCTCATTACCATCGCTCCGGGATATCGTTCGGAGGCCGCCCATCACGAAGGTGAGGAGATCGTCTATGTGGTCGAGGGCCATCTCACCCTGTGCATCGACGGGCAAGATACCGTGGTCGGGCCGGGCGATAGCCTGCATTTTCGCGGCAATCGCAGCCATAGTTGGTCCAACGAAACCGAGAGCCCGGTACGGCTGATGTGGTCGGGAACGCTTACAATGTTTCGCTCTAGCTCTGACGGGTCGGCCCTTCAAACGGCCGTTACCCGCGACGCCTGAATTCCATGTCCGAAAGCAATAAAGTCATCGCCCTTATTAGGGTTGGATGGCGCGTGTTGCCCCAATATCGGTAATCCACATTTCCAGAAGGTTGGAGATTTTGGCTTATTCGAGCCGCATGCGAGATCGGCCAATCTTAGATCTCGGCCGAGCCAGCCGGGTGAAAAAACCAGGCCTTGGGAACCGGGGCCGCCCACTGTCCAGCAGCCATTGGCTTAGCCTTTGGCCCGCCCCATTTGAATGCGGCGGCGTACGAGCCTAATTGGCCATGACAACAGACCGAGAGCGAGAAGCGCCGCCGCTATAAAAACGATGCCTGCCAACAACAAAGTACCGAGAATGACGGCAGGGATTGAATTGGCCTTGGGTATTTCCGCTGCGGGGGCATATGCGTGAAGGGGTGCAATTATTGTTGTCGTTTTCATCTTCGCACTTTCAATGGGCGGCCATTACTGAACGCAGCACACAGCGCACATGTTCCGCCGCCACCCGTTCCTTGATGCGCCACAAAGATTGACCAATACCGTCAAGTTGGTCAGCCTTGGTTGCGCTAGCATTACGCAAAGGGCGAACAGGATGTTTCATGCTTGGACGAAGCCGACCGGATTGGCCATCTGTGCCATATTGGCGACAGCGAGCCACGCGCTTTGCCAGGGCATCTATTATGGGCAGCGCGAATGGGATGGACCGAACAACGGCTTGATGAACATTTCGACTTTCGTTTTCCGCGATATCAATGCCAGTGGAAGCTACGATCTGGGTGATCGCGTCTTTGCCAATATCGCTGTCGAAATGCTTGCGCCTTCCGGTGTGGTTGCCGTCGCGCGCACCAATATCGGCGGCTATGCCAATTTCAACGCATCGGTTGCGCTCGCCGGAGCAGAAATTCCAGGCGAAGGCGCCTACAGCTTCCGCGTGGTACCGCCACCGGGCTGGGCCGTCACAACAGGCAATGGCGAGCAGAGCGTTTCAATATCGGGCCTGGCGGGGGCGCCAGGCGATCTTGTCGCCGATTCTGTGCCGCAACCTGTCGGGTTGGCAGCCATACCCGAAATTCGAGGGCGGCAGGACGAAGGCGACACGATTATTGCATCGAACGCATCGGGACACACCGTTCAGGCTCAAGCCGCCGAGGATGGCGTCTTTCGTATTCCCGCATCCCCTGGCCCCTGGACCATCGGTAACAGGGCGATCGAGGTGGGACACATACCGATCGTCTTGCCCGGGGACTGGTCTGCGGAAGGTCGAACACAAGGATCGACGAAGACGCTGGGGTTCGACGATCTTTTTGTCGGCGATGAGATCTTAAAGGTGCCCAATGGCTACGGAGGTTTACAGTGGGAAAACTGGGTCGCTGTTCACGCCCGCTTCTATGAGGGCGAAGGCTATATCAACACCGCCGTCTCAGATGAGTATGTCGCCTATACAAGCTCGGGACACCCCACTGCAGTCTTGAGCGACGTTCCCTTCGACTTCCTTGGCGGTTATTTCGGCGTGGCCTGGAGCAGCGCAGAAGGCGAAATATTACGCATTCGCGCCTGGCGCGACGGTGCATTGATTCACAGCGATAGGTTCGCTCTATCGGCCTATGGGCCCGTCTATTTTGCCGCCGACTACAAATCGATCACACGCCTCGAATTTGCTACCGAGCATTATTGGCAGGCCGTCGCTGACGATTTGCGTTTCGTGACCACAGAACGGGCGCAATAGCGAGAGCGCTGCAGCGCCCTGCAAGGCAGAATCGACAAGTTTGGGAAATGGAGGCCTCGACCGGAATCGAACCGGTGTGGACGGATTTGCAATCCGCTGCGTCACCACTCCGCCACGAGGCCTCTAGCCGCGGCTTTTAGAGCAATCCCCGGCACTTGGGCAAGACCGTAACTTCACAAACGCCAATTTTTTGCGCTGCCTGCTGCACAGGCGCCGGCCTTTGGAGAAGAAACGGCCAATACAATATCGCCCGCAGTTGGGTGTGCAGCAAATCCCGACTGGCGAGGTCGATCAACGCAGGCGCTACCATCTAAAATTTGTAAAAATCCGGGGTGGCGCAACCGCGGGGACTTATGTCCCTTATGTGCTGGCGATTGAATTTTCGGGACAAGGGCATGGAAATCGTTGGACTGATTCTCGCTGGCGGCGAGGGCCGACGGCTGGGCGGTGTGCGCAAGAGCGCGCTCAGAATCGGCAATCGGGCGCTGATCGATTGGGTCGCAAATTCGCTCGGGCAAACATGCCGTCAAATCCTCGTATCGAGCGGTTCCTGGCCAGCGTCGAGCGAATCGGAGTTCGTTTGTGTGCCCGACGCGCAAGGCGGAATTACCGGTCCGACAGCGGGGCTGCTGGCCGGCGCTTTATGGGTGAAGCAGCACGCCCCCGATTCGCTGATGCTTTCGGTGTCGGTCGATACGCCGTTCTGGCCCGTCGGTTTTGCCGACCATGCAGAGCCACTGCTCGGCCCTGCGACTCATTGTGTTGTGAGCGCCTATGAAAATCGAGACTACCCTACCAACGCCCTATGGAGACCCAAGCCGCTTATTGCGCATCTTGAGGGCATCCCCCCCGCTCCACGCGGTCCGCGGATCCGCGACGTTCAGGCGGCACTAGGCGCGCGCTGGCTCGATTACGGACCGATGAGCACTGAGAACCCCTTTGTCGGCGTCAACAAACTGGACGATCTGCTTGTCCTTTCGGGCCGTCTCGCACATATGCAGACATGAAAGGCAAATGGGGGGTTGGCAAGCGCCACCAAATTGGCTAGATCATCGCCACCTGCCAAGCAGGGCTACACGTTCCCCGGTAGCTCAGTGGTAGAGCAACCGGCTGTTAACCGGTTGGTCGCTGGTTCGAATCCGGCCCGGGGAGCCAATAGCCCGCCTAAAAGGCCTTAATTCCCAGAGTTTCAAGGGTTTTCGCTGCCCCCGAGGTACACTTAAAGGTACACCGAGGGGTACACTGACGTGATTATGGACGTGCCATATCTACAGCAGCGCGGGAATAGTTGGCGGTATCGCCGTAAGGTGCCACCTGCCCTCAAATCAGCTCTTGGCAAGGGCGAACTCGTTTTTCCTCTGGGAAGTACCAAGGCGCTCGCACTGAGCCGCTACGGCCAAATCCACAAGCAAGCAGAAGCGATCTTGGCACGGGCGGCACAGCCTGTGGAAAACGCATCCCCTACCGCTCTCGACCTATATAAACATGCCCTGTCGATTGCAGCGTCTTTTGGATTGAGTAACGACTGGACGGGGCGCGGCGGACCAGACGACCCGGAGGACCTTGCACGGGACGTCATCGCTGAGGATATCTTAGCGAAATACCAGCGTGATGAGGATGATCATCCAATCGGGGTCAGTCAGTCTGATAAGGCCTTGCTTCAGGTTCTGGCGCGAGGTGCCGAACCTGCGAAGCCGAAGGCAACCCTCGAAGATGCTCGGCGGGTCTACCTCTCTGAGAACATTAAGGATGACAAGAAGGCGAAGCTCCAGCTCGACAATATTTTCAAGCTCATCAGTCCTGTTCTCACACCAGAGCGTCCGCTTGCCAGCATAAGCCGTGCCGATGCCCGCGCCGTACGTGATTGTCTGCTCGATGGGCGCACGATTGAGTCCGCCAAGCGATACCTCAACACTGTACGCTCCATGCTGAACGTAGCGATCAGAGAACTTGAGCTGACCGGAAAAGTCCATAATCATTTCCTCAGCTTACCTGTGGGCAATAAGGAGCAAGCCACACCGGGCAACAAAAACAGAGACTCCTTCACTGAACAGGAGCTTGAGAAGACCCGCGCCCGGGTTCTTTCGATGGCACGGACTGACATTCAGCTCATATGGCGCATTCTGGAAATGACGGGATGCCGCCCAAGCGAAGTCGCAGGATTGCGGGTGGAAGACGTCTATGTACGCCACGCTATTCCACACATCGATGTCGAATGGCATGAGGTCAGGCGAGTAAAAACACTCTCTTCCCGACGCAAGGTGCCCCTGTTGGGTGACGCGCTCATGGCCGCGCGGGAAGCAGTTGCCCTCGCTGGTTCCAGCAAAGGTCTGTTCTCTGCCTATTTCCGTGAGGGCGGGCCGGACAGCTTTCGGCGGCGTTGGGGAAGCACGTACGTGCCTGCGTACCTCGTAAAAAGATTGTCCCCTACTCGCTACGTCATCGCATTGACGACAGACTGGAGTTGGCCAAGGTCCAGCCCTACACCGTTGATCTCGTGATGGGGCACACAGCTGGAAAGTCAGGCGAAACCTACGGCGGTGAATATGCTCGCCTTCTCCTCGCTCAGGAAGCGCTAGAGGCCGCACTTGCGCCGGAGATAACGGCCAAGCTGAAAGCCATTTCCGAATTCACCGAAGACTTCAACAGCCAGCTTTAGGAGCCCTTTGGCGGGCGCATGGGGCGGCGTTAAGCGCAGCTGGTAGCTCATCCCAGCGCGACGACTTCACGACTCCCACGCGTCCCCCTGAGGGCTCACCTCACGCTTCCCGAAAGCGGGCAGCGCCACCGCGAAACTTAGGGGCTTTCCATGCGCGGTCTTATCTCTTTTCTCTCCGGTCTGGTCTTCAACGTGCGCGAGGACTTTCGGGAGTTCGCCAGCCGCCACTTCAGCAATGGCCTTGGCGGGTCCACTTCGGGCATCTTCATTCGGCTCCCATTTACCCGCGTCAGCGCCTTTATCGAGTGGCGCGAAGTCAGCATCGGGATTGGTCACGGGCGCACCGGACAGCGTGACTGGTCATTCTACCTTGGGCGTGTCCAGGGCGTACTCTCAATTGAGCCGAAAGTTGGCACAACGCTCGGGAGGTCGTGATGGAAGTTAAGATCGCCGCGACCCTCGTGATGATGATCATCGGGCCTGATACTTCATCAGTCGCCATCGACCATCTCCAGTTCTCATCGCTGCAGGCATGTGAAAGCGCCGAAGGGGTGCTGGGTGTAGTGGAGGAGCCTTCCAGCGCCCAACGTAGGGCTGAGCTTCAAGCTCTATTCGAGGACATCGGGGCAGAATACCGACCTTTCCCGGGAGGCATATATACGGTCTGCCTGAGCGACCCGTGACGGTCGACACATAAGGATGCACTGGCAACCGGCTCTGGAGGGCGGCCTCATGCTGCCCGCCGAGGCTCACCGGGGCGAAGGCGCTGGAGTTCGCGTGTCGATCATCTGGCCACGGTCACGTGTATCGAGCGGCCCGTCGAGCCGGTACCGTGTATTTCGACCCAGACGAGAGCCTCTCCACTCATGATGTCACGGGCGGCTTGGGGGGTGATTGTGCCTCGATTTAGCATCCCCTCCATGATCGCCCTATTGGCATCCGAGCCAAAGAAGCTGTCCCATTGGTCAAGTGGGTCACGATACCCAAAGCGATGCTAGTTGGCCCGGTCCTGCCTTAACACCTGCCACGGATTGGCAAGCGGGACGCCACCGGAATTGAAAAGGTCCCTATAGGTGATCTGGGCAAAGTACCCCTCCAGCACCCGGTCCTGCATTGGCAACGACCGAATGGTTGACTGAGACGATGCCGGGCTGCTGAACGCGAGGCAGCATGCAAGGGCGAGGCTGGCTATAAACGGTTTCATGTGTCCCCCAAGTATTTCGACGATGCTATCACGAAGGGGCTGTGTTGCCGTTTCACAATTCTATCAATTTGTAGCTTCTTCGGCTGGGTGTTTCGGGCCACAGAAAGCCTTCCTATGACGACCACCTTCAAGCCCCTCGACGTTACCTCCGAGAGTGGGCTCCGGGCATTCGATTTCGCTAGCCTTGAGCTGCGCGTCCTGATGATGGACGGCGAGCCGTGGTTCGTGGGGGCTGATGTACTGCAGGGGATGCCGCTACGTGATTTACCGTCCTCGTCTACATATAGTAGACCTCACCCTCGGAAAAGCACCACATTCTGTATGCCAATTACCCCTCACAGTAGGAGGCCCCCGGGTGGTTACCTTAGGGTTATGTGGGGGTGAGCTGAGGTTTGCCCTGTGGTCCTTGAAGTGGACTGAAGTTTCACCCACCACCACCATTCCCCTCGATCATATTCTCATGCGCTCAGGGAGGGGGTCATAACCTTGGCCCTCCTTGATAAGCTGGTTCTTATAGAGCTGGTCAGGTCACCGCCCGGTCCTTCTTAAGTCGTCCCCTTAAGGGTGCCCCAAAGGTACACGGAATAAAAATTACCAAAAATGTGAGACGGCAAGATCGAATAACCAGACCGAGCACCCCCCCTCGGGGTGCCTCTTGGTGGAAATGATGGGGCTCGTGGTGGTCTTTTCCAACAGGGTCTCCCCCATGCCGCGTTTCCCCTTTGGTCGTGGCCTAGTTTTCAGCCAGCTTCCGAACCGCTCTGCCAATCTCAGCTAGTGTTCCTAGCGCCAGTGCAAAGACTATGACGAAGGCAGCTTGGTCTATCACTTCGCCAGAAGACGATGACGTGGTGTATCGAGCAAGCGCCTGCTCATAGGGTCCGATGACTCCAGTTGCGATTGCAAAACCTAGTGCAAGCCGGAACAAACCCAATACGAGGGCCAGCATGGCCAAGATGCGCGATATGTTTGAAAACAAGGTCCCCTCCCTCAATGCCAAACTGGCGAATGACCTCCTCTAAAGGGTACGGTCAGCCTCTTGTCAACTGAGGTGCCCGACCACGGGACATGACCAGCACCTCCCTCACTCAACCCGTAGTCACCTCTATGCGGGGCAAGGAGACCACCAACAGTCGCCACGTAGCGGCGCTGTTCGGGAAGCGTCACGCGGACGTGCTGCGGGCCATCGACGGGGTCGAATGCAGCGTCCCCTTCAACGAGCGCAATTTTGCGTCGGTTGATTATCGGGATGGCAAGGGCGAGATGCGCCGCTCAGTGGACATGACCAAGGACGGCTTCGTGTTCCTCGTCAGGGGCTTCACGGGCAAAGAGGCGGCTCAACGTGTCCGCAGAGGCTGCTTTGGCTGCGCGTCTCCGTATTCCGCTTCAGCAATCGCCGCTGAAATCCCGAGACGAAGCAACTGGTTCTTAGGTGACGCGAGCTTTACCAAGCCTATGATGTCATCGGTCGCTAGCTCGATTTCCAAGTAAACACCAGCTCCCTTCACACCCTCTTCGGCGCTGATCACCACCTTGCCGTCCTTCAGGTCAAGACCCAAGAATTTCAAGGCTTTCCCGCCCGATTTCGCACGTCGCTGCCTTGAGAAACCTTCCATCTTCCCCACCAATTCTCGTTAATTCGTTGGATAGTAGCGGAATCTTTCTTCCCAAACCAGTCTCGTCCCATAAGGTATACCCACAAGGGACATCGGCTTGCCTGTCCTTTTTGTCCGAATAGGATTGACTTTCGATTTATCGGACGGTATTCCGATTTCCTCTAAGACCTTTTCGGACACAGGTTCTCACATGAAAATCGGTTACGCCCGCGTCTCATCAACTGGCCAGAACGAAGCTGCCCAAGTGGACATCCTCACCCGCAATGGAGCGGAGGAGATGTTCATCGACAAGGCCAGCGGCACCAGCCGGGATGGTCGTCCCAAGCTCGCTGAGGCTATCCGCTTTGCTCGCAAAGGGGACGCCATAGTGGTGACCCGCCTAGACCGCCTAGCGCGTTCTGTGGGCGATCTCCAAGCCATCGCTCAGGAATTGGAGGGCAAGGGTGTAGACCTCATTGTCACCGAACAGCAGATAGATACCTCGACGGCTACAGGAAAGCTGCTGTTCAACATGCTGGGGGCGATTGCGGAGTTCGAAACCGACCTTCGGAAAGAGCGGCAGCTTGAAGGAATTGCCAAGGCAAAGGCTGAGGGCCGCTATAAGGGACGGCCCGCAAGCGTTGACGGAGATGCCATACGGGCCGCGCTGGCCGCTGGTGATAAGCCGGCTGTGGTGGCCAGGAGGTTCAATGTAGCGCGGTCGACGGTTTACCGCGTGGCATCCGACGCACCAGCTTAAGGCGGTGTGTCTATAGCCTTTTGCAGACATCCATTTGGACCCTCCACACAACCTGCGGACCGTCGCAAAAATGAAGGTCGACGTTAATATCTGATCGATCAGGCTCGTCGACTGGGGAGAACCCCCGTAATGGCTAGACGGATGTAGCCCGATCGATCTACAGTTTTCGTCTGACCAGTTTAGACAAAGCGTGATCGATTGGTTGCGCTCATCGTTTTTGGCCAACATCTAATCGGGGGGCGACATGGCTGAAACCGCAGCGGGCGAAGCAGGGATTGGTAGTGTTCGTCTGTCGACATTTGAAATCGAAAATCTATACGGCGAATTTTCGTATTTCATTCCGCTTAACCTAAGAGCCCGACTCGAAACTCTATGAGCAATTGCAATGCCTTGCGATGCGCCTTGTGAGAATTCGAATGTGTGCGATGAAGATCCATGCTTGGGCGCTAGCGACGGATCTCTCCCAGTCTTTGGCCAAGCGCCGACAGCGTCCCAACCATGCGAAGGTGCGTTCTACGACCCATCGGCGCGGCAAGAGCTCAAACCCCTTGGCAGTATCGGAGCGTTTGACGATCTGCAGGTCCCAGTGGCCTATCTTGGCCAGTGAACCGCGTAGTTTGGGGCCAGCATAGCCGCCATCGGCAAAGACATGGCGCAGCCACGGAAAGCTCGAACGGATCGATTGGAGCACGGTGGCAGCACCATCTCGATCCTGAACGTCGGCACTGTGGACGACCAGCCCCACCATCAAGCCGAGCGTGTCGGTGACGATATGGCGCTTGCGACCCTTGATCTTCTTTCCTGCATCATAGCCCCGGATGCCGCCGCTTTCGGTCGTCTTGACGCTTTGGCTGTCGATCACCCCCGCTGAGGGTGAGGCCTCTCGCCCTTCGATCTCGCGGGCGACCATCACCAGGTGGTGGTTGATGATGGCGAGCAAACCGGTGTCACGCCAGTCATAGAAATAGCGCTGCACCGTCGAGGGTGGCGGGAATTCTCCAGGCAGCAGGCTCCATTGGCAGCCGCTCGAAGCCATATAGAGCACAGCATCCATCACGGACCGCAAATCAGTGGTTCGTGGCCGGCCGATAGACCGTGCAGGTGGCATCAAGGGCACGATGATCGCCCATTCATGGTCGGTAAGGTCACTTGAATAACGACGCCCACGTCGCGCATACTCGCGTCGGGCAGTTTCGGTCCAGGCCATTGTGTTCTCCGTTCAGTCTCACAACCGAACTGAATCACAACCTGCTGAAACTGCTCAACTCTTTTCGGGTTGGGCTCTAAAGAGCCACGTTACGGCATTGATCGCCCCTAACGGAAGCGGAAAAACTATTTGCTTGAGATTGATTGACGCGCTTTTTCACAGCAACTGGTCAATATTCGAGGCAACTGATTTTCGCCGATGCGTGTTTTGTTTCACAGATGGCAGCGTGATCACAATCACCAAAAACGCCCATCAGCCCGATTTAATCAGTGACGAAGCCCCACGCAGCGTAAGTGTTAATTTTTCCCGTCCTGACGCCAAACCTATTAATTGGCGACCATCGGTACCAGAAATTCCGCTCTCGATGATCGAGCGGTACATCCCACATGTGACCCGCATTTCAAGCAGCTTGTGGGTCGATACCCGAACTGATCAGCGATTTACTGCTAGTGAGCTACTGCAAGTCTATCGTGAGTATCTTCCATCCAAGATGACACGCCGCCCTACGGGCGATCGCAACGCCACGATCGAAAAGTTTATCTCACAGATGAACTGTAAACTGATCGAAACGCAGCGTCTTTTCATTTTCAATGACTTAGAGGAGGAGCGGTACGGCAGTGCGAGCCGAAGACGCCCTCTACTGTATGCAATTTCCCAGAAGGCTGAGGCGCTGAGGAAGATCATTTCCGATCAGATCAATCGGTACGCAGTGATGTCTCAGTCACTCGACCGGTCGTTTCCTCGGCGTGTAATAGCGTCTCAAAGCGGCTATGATGTTGTTGACGTAGAAGGGGAACTGCGGTCGCTCGACGCTCGCCGTCAAGAACTGACAGAAGTTGGCATCCTGGATGTCGAGAACGACATGGCGATGGGACTGCCTGCAGCGCCCGTAGAAGGAGCCATTGCTCAGGTTCTTCGCGTTTACATCAAGGACAACAAAGAAAAATTAGCCACCCTCGACGAGCTTTACAACAAAATCAATTTGTTCAAAGGACTAATGGCATCGCGATTTGGGAGAAAGAATGTCGTCGTTAACAAGACTAAAGGTATAAAAGTTGAGTTTGAAGGAAGAGATGTCCCCATCGAGGCGCTTTCGAGTGGAGAGCAACATCAACTGGTTCTATTCTTCGAACTTCTTTTTCAGATCGGCAAAAATTCTCTCATATTGATAGACGAGCCAGAGATTTCTCTCCATGTAGCGTGGCAGAAGAAATTCATTTCCGATCTAATGAATATCATTGAATTAAATAACTTTGACGTTGTCCTCGCCACGCACTCTCCACAGCTAATCGGTAGATGGGCGGACCTAGTGGTAGAGCTAGGTGATGTCGAAGAAGGTGGCCTAGGCGGTGCCACCAGATGATATCTATTGCCCAACACCTTGACCCTGAAGATATTTTTGCCGAAATTCGTATGGAGCGACAGGCTCACAGGGGCGCGTTTCTTCTGCTTGAGGGCATCACCGACATACGTAGGTTCTCGAAGTTCCTCGTTGAGGATTGTTCAACGGTGAATTGCTGGGGCAAGCCGAAGCTGCTGCGAGTACTTGAGCTAGTTGATCACTATGACTTCGCTGGCGCGCTTGCATTGGCTGATGCGGACTTCGATCGATTTACCAATGATCTCCAACATTCCGCAAATCTCATATATTCAGAGACACACGACTTCGATCTTGACTGCATTCGATCGGGCGCTTTTTTCGCATACTTGGAAGAAGCAGGAGATCATGAAAAAATTGCGGCCTTGGGTGGTGCACAGGCGGTGCTGGAATTTGTTCTTGAGGCACTGCATCCCATTTCGTGTGCGCGCCTCTGCAATCGCAGAGGAGTAATCACATGCTCCCTATCTGACTTGGAATGGGACCCTTGCTACAGTCCCTTTAAAGTAAACCGTGGTATGTACGCCGCCAAAGCGCTAAAGAAGACCGGATTAACTCGGGAGGCTGTAGAGGCAATGCTTAGTGTCATGGCTGCAGAAGAGGAGGAAAACCACGATCTCTGGCAAATCACCAACGGGCACGACTTCTGTGTCGCGCTCGGCATTTCCTTGAGGGAAGCGTTGGGGTCAAGGGGTAAACAGCAAACTACGGGCCAAGAAGTGGAGATGCACCTCCGATTGGTATACCAGTTTCATCACTTCGATACAGGCGCAGTTGCGGCGGCAATTCGCGAGTGGGAGGCACAATCTGAGACGTTCCGTATTCTTCAATGAGTGAAGCTGTTGACACAGAGGTACACCAAAGCTAACGCTAGAGGTACACCAAGCGTGTAAACGTGATTTGGGGCAGCTCCCCTACCCTCTTGGAATACAAGAACTTTTCATGGGTCACGGCATTCGGTTCGGTCTTTCAATCACACCGGCCCGGGGAGCCATTTTTCTTTTTCTCGATAGTCGCTGTTGGCGTGCCAAAATATGTTGGCCCGCCCCTCTTGCGCCGCGCCCGAAAGGGAATCTTTGTCGGCGCATAATTGTTGACTAATACACTCATGATAAATTATGGCCATTGCGTAAGACGCCAAGGCGCCGGAGACCGCAATGGAAAAAATGTTTTACGATGTGACGCTGCTTGACCGGCAGGTTCTTACGCCGGGAATGGTGCGGCTGACATTTGGGGGCGAGGGTTTGCGCACGTTTCGCTCGACCGGGATCGCCGACGAATATCTGCGGCTGTTCTTTCCGAATTCCGAGACCGGAAAACTACACCTACCCCACATTTCGGACGATGGCCGCTGGACTTACCCCGACGGGCAGGATTCGATCTTGTGTTCGACCTACACAGTCAGGCGCTACGTCGAAAACGGCGATGATATCACCATCGACATCGACTTTGTCGTTCATGCGGGTGGACTGGCCAGCGAATGGGCACAAAACGCCCCATTGGGCGCTCACATAACCATCAACAAACCACGCGGGCTTTACGACCCGCCAAGCGACCTCGCCTGGCAATTGCTGGTTGCCGATGCGACGGGCCTGCCCGCGTTGTCTCGTATTCTCGAACAGACGCCGCAGCATGTGCAATCACGGGTATTCGTGGAAGTGGCCCAGGCGCAGGACGAGCAGATCCTGCCTCTCCATGAAGCGGCGACGGTGACTTGGCTGCATGGGTGCGGCAACGGCGTGGCGCCCAGCCGCCTCGAAGAGATCGTGCGCTCAGTGCCCCTGCCAGCCACGCCCGGCTATGTGTGGGTGGCAGGCGAGCAAAAGGTCGTGCGCGGCATCCGAAAATTCGTGCGCAAGGAACTTGGGTTTCCACCCCAGCGCTACGAGCTGATCGGGTACTGGATTGCCAATAGCGAGGATTGGGAAGCCAAGTGGGAGGCGCTCGACCCCGCAATCAAGGCGAAGATCGATGCAGGGTGGGATTCGGGGCGCGACCGGGAAACACTCATGGACGAATACAACGAAACGCTCGAAAAACACGGCCTTTAGGCACGGACCACGGCTGCCCTTTTAACCGCGCAAAAAAGGGCGTATATCTTGCCGCGCAGTGCCGGGCCCCTCTGGCGTAGCGCCTTTGATCGCTACGTGATGTCGGAACTGCTCCACTTTTACATGGAGAAGGTCCCGGCGATGGAAAATCTCGCTTCGTTTATGTCGACCCCGTTCCTGGATACACCTGCCTGGTTCTGGGTTGTTTTCATCGTGATCGTCCTGGCGATCATGATCTTCGATCTCGGCTTCCTGCATAAGGAGCAAAAAGAGATCAGCGCCAAAGAGAGCTTTGTTCTCTATGGTTTTTATGTCGCGGTTGCCGTGGCATTCGGTGGATGGGTGTGGATTGTGCGCGGCGCGGATGCCGGGCTGGAATATTTCACCGGCTATATCATCGAGCAGTCGCTTGCGATGGACAACATCTTCGTCATCGCAACGATTTTCGCGTTTCTGGGCGTGCCCCGCATCTATCAGCACCGCGTGCTGTTCTGGGGCATTATCGGAGTGCTGCTATTCCGGGCCATCCTTATCGGCGCGGGTGTTGCACTGGTCCGCTCATTTGAGCCGATCCTGTTCCTGTTTGGCGGCTTTCTCATCTTCACCGGGGTGAAAATGTTCACCAAGGTCGAAGAGGGCGAGGACATCGAGAACAACAAGATCCTCAAATTCCTACGCAAGCATTTCCGGATCACGCCGCAGTTTCACGGCAACAAGTTCGTCGTTGAAAAACCGCACCCCAAGACAGGGAAGCTCGTGCTCTGGCTTACGCCGCTGGCAGTTGCCCTGCTGATGGTCGAAATCGTCGACGTGATCTTCGCCGTCGATTCGGTTCCGGCGATATTTGCGATCACGCAGGATCCATTCATCGTCTACACGTCAAACGTATTTGCCGTTCTAGGACTACGCGCCCTGTTCTTTGCACTTTCGGCAGCCATGGCACGCTTCAGGTATCTTCAGACGGCACTGGCCATCGTTCTCATTCTGGTGGGGATCAAGATCTTCCTCGTGCCGCTGCATATCCATATCGACACGCTGCTGTCGCTCATCGTGACCATCTCGATCCTTGCTTCAGGCGTCGTCTACTCGCTCTGGAAAACGCGCAACGATCCGCCACTGGAGGAACAGGTGGACCATGTTGAGGCGCAAGACCTCAAGAGCGATAACCCGACCAACCTCTAGACTTAACGTCCGGCTCGCTTGACGAACCAGCGGGCCGGACGTAACGCTTCTGGAAAACGGGCGCGGCGTCGACACCCACGCCGCCTACTTTCCGGAATTGTTCAATGACTGCGACGACTGCGGCACATCCGCCCGCGCGACAGACCGCGTCCATGTGGGTCCTGTTCGCAATCAGCTTTTCGCACATGCTCAACGATTTGATGCAGGCGTTGCTGCCGGCAGTGTATCCGTTGCTCCGCGAAATCTATGCGCTCGACTTTACCCAGATCGGCTTGATCACGCTGGTCAATCAGCTCACTGCGTCCCTTCTGCAACCAGTTGTCGGCCACTACACCGACAAATACCCAAAACCGTTTTCCCTGCCGATCGCCATGTGTTCTACCCTCACCGGGCTGGTGGTCCTTTCCATAGCGTCGAGCTTCCCCATGCTGCTGCTCGCAGCGGCGTTGATCGGCGTGGGATCTTCGATTTTTCATCCAGAATCGTCTCGCGTGGCGCGCATGGCTTCGGGCGGCAAGCTCGGTTTTGCCCAGTCCCTGTTTCAGGTCGGCGGGAATGTGGGGACGGCAATCGGGCCGCTTTTGGCAGCGTTCATCATAATCCCGCGCGGCCAGGGCAGCGTGCTATGGTTCGCGATCGTGGCGCTGACAGCGATTGCCGTACTGTTTGCTGTGAGCACCTGGTATGCAGGTCAAAACCGGTTGCAAAAGCCCCAGCCCGCGGCCTCACGGTACGCCGCACTGTCGCGCAACCAGTTGCTCGGTGCCTTCGCCATTCTTGCTGTACTGGTGACCAGCAAGAACGTCTATATGGCGTCGATGACCAGCTTTTACGCTTTTTTTCTTATTGAGAAATTTGGTCTGGAGGCCTCCACGGCCCAACTCTACCTGTTCGTGTTTCTGGGCGCTGCGGCGGCCGGGACTTTGATTGGAGGACCTGTCGGAGACCGGTTGGGCCGCAAGGTTGTGATCTGGGTTTCGATCCTTGGCCCCCTTCCCTTTACGCTGGCCCTTCCCTATGTCGGGCTGGAGCTTTCGATTGTTCTGACGGCGATAATCGGCTTCGTCCTTGCGTCGGCGTTTTCGGCCATTCTCGTTTACGCGCAGGAACTTTTGCCGGGGCGCGTGGGCATGGTCGCTGGCTTGATGTTCGGCTTTGCCTTTGGCATGGCTGCTCTCGGAGCCGCCGTGTTCGGCGTTGTCGCCGACGCAACAAGCATCATTTTCGTATTTCAGCTTTGCTCTTTCCTGCCGCTGGCCGGACTTCTCACTGCATTGCTGCCCAAAACGGGAGACTGACATGACCGATCAGGCCGAAAAGTCCATTACGCTTTCACGCACCATAGCGGCACCGGCTGACGAGCTTTTCGCAGCCTGGACCGACCCGGCCCTGCTTGAACAATGGCAGGCCGAGCACGTCGAGTTCGAGCCGTTCGAGGGCGGCAAATTCCGCTTCGAGACGTCTGACGTCGACGAACCTTCGGTGAACCATGTCATCACCGGGACGGTTGCGAGTTATGAGCAGGATCGCAAGCTGGTCGAGCTTTGGCACATGGAAGGCGAGGACGCCGAACATGACAGCACGCTGATTGTCACGTTCCGACCGGTCGATGACACCAGCACCGAGATCACCATCGTTGAAATCGCCGAAGCGCATGGCGATCCCGAGTCGCGGATATTTTCGATAGAAGCCTGGCACGAGGCGCTGAATGAGCTGGCTGAGCTGCTTGAGTAGATTTCCACAAGGTTTCCGGCGCGAGAGCACCAGATTGTCTTGCGCGCTGCGCCTGAGTGTATAAATCGGCGCTTATGGACATTTTTGCTGTCGTTGCCGACCCTACCCGGCGCAAGATGATCGATATGCTGGTCGCTGGCGAGTTGCCGGCGGGTTCCTTTGTGGCTGCATTTCCCAACGTCACCCAACCAGCGATATCCCAACACCTCAAGGTGCTGCGCGATGCGGCGGTCGTGACGGTAAGACCCGACAAGCAGCGCCGTCTCTATGCGCTGGTCCCCGACGCCCTCAAGCCGTTACGGGACTGGGCCACGCCCCCGGCCCCTGCGGCTGAACACGCCGCTCATCCAGAGCCGGTCGAGAATATGGCGGTTGTACCTGAGCCCAAGGCCCGCCAGACCAAGGCGCGCCCGAAACCAAAGCCTGTTCCTGAGCCTGAACTGACCCTCGACCTCTTCGGCTGAGCCAAGCTTATCCGCGCCGATACGCCACGCGCGGCATTACGCGCCCGACGCCCCGTACATTGCCTTATGCGATCCGTTTATAGATCTCATCGGCCATCTGCTCGGGAGACTTGTGACCGCCGCTGAGGGTGATGTCGGGGTTTTGAGGCGCTTCAAACGGGCTGTCGATGCCGGTGAAATTGGTGATCTGACCGGCGCGGGCCTTGGCGTAAAGGCCCTTGGGGTCACGCGCTTCGCAGATTTCGAGCGGGGTATCGACATAAGCTTCGATGAAGGCAATGTCGCCGGCCACTTCGCGCGCCAATCGACGCTCGTTGCGGAAGGGGGAGATGAACGAAACCAACACGATCAGCCCCGCATCGGCCATGAGCCTTGCGACCTCGGCAACCCGGCGGATATTTTCCACACGTGCAGCGTCTGTGAAACCCAGATCCTTGTTCAGACCGTGCCTGACATTGTCGCCGTCGAGGATATAGACATGCCTTCCCTCCGCGGTCAGACGCTTTTCCAGAAGGTTGGCGACAGTTGACTTGCCGGAACCTGACAGGCCGGTGAACCAGACGATCTGGGGTTGCTGGCCTTTTTGCTGCGCACGCACCTCACGATTGACGTCGAACGTCTGGTAGGTGAGGTTTCGGGCGCGCTGCAAGCCGTAGCTTATGGTGCCAGCCCCCAAGGTAAGATTGTTGATCCTGTCGATAAGGATGAAGCCGCCGGTCAGCCCGTTCGTCGCGTACGGATCGAACGCAATTGCTTTGTCGGTGGCAAGTGTCAGCGTGCCCACTTCATTGAGGTCAAGGCGCTTGGCCGCTGATTTTTCAAGCGTGTTCACATTGGTCTTATGCTTGAGATCGGTAATGATGGCAGGAACCATCTGCGAACCGATCTTGAGCAGATACGAGCGCCCCGGATAGGCGGGTTCATCGGCCATCCAGACGATTTCGGCCTGGAACTGGTTTGAGAAATCGGGAGTATGGCCGGGATGAGACAGCATGTCGCCGCGCGAAATATCGATCTCGCGATCGAGCACCAGCGTAACAGCCTGCCCGGCAATTGCGTTCTGATGATCGCCATCCATTGTGACTATACGCGCAATTTTTGCCGGTTTGCGCGAAGCGGCGACCAGTACCTCTTCACCCACCGAGACTGTGCCCGAGGCAATAGTGCCGGAAAAGCCGCGGAAGTCGAGATTTGGCCGGTTGACCCATTGCACCGGAAAGCGGAACGGAGCCTGGGTGGTATCCTCGTGGACAACTATCTCTTCGAGATAGGGCAACAATGGCGCGCCTGTGTACCAAGGCGTCCGCTTGGAGTTTTCGACAATGTTGTCACCGCGCAGCGCCGAGATGGGTACGGCGGCGAGTGAAGCAAAACCCAGATCCTTGGCAAACGCTGTATATTCGGCGACGATCCTGTCGAACACCTCTTGCGAATAGTCCATCAAGTCGATCTTATTGATCACAAGCACCACATGTTTGACCCCGATCAGGGACAAAATGAAACTGTGGCGGCGGGTTTGGGTCAAAAGCCCCTTGCGTGCGTCGACAAGCAAAAGCGCCAGATCGGCGTTGGAGGCTCCGGTCGCCATATTCCTTGTGTACTGCTCATGACCGGGCGTATCGGCGACGATGAACTTGCGCTTCTCAGTAGAAAAGAACCGATACGCCACGTCGATGGTGATGCCCTGCTCACGCTCGGCGACCAGTCCATCGACCAGCAGCGAAAAATCGATACCCTCATCGCCCACATGGCGGTTGCGGCTGTCGTTCTTGAGTGTGGCCAACTGGTCATCGAGGATCAATTGGCTGTCATAGAGCAGCCGCCCGATGAGGGTGGACTTGCCATCATCAACCGAGCCACAGGTGAGAAAGCGCAACAGCGACTTGTCGGTCTGCTGGGAGAGCCAAAGCCCGATATCGGTATCGGCGGTGGGAAGGGACGCTGCTGTCAAACTCGACATTATCGTTCTCCCCGTCTCGCGTTCACCAACCGCGAAACAAGTTTCCACTCTTGCTGCGAACGCTCCATCAGAAATACCCTTCCTGCTTTTTCTTCTCCATCGAGCCGGCCTGGTCGGAATCAATCAGCCGTCCCTCGCGCTCGGACGTCCGGGAGGCCTGCATCTCCATGATGATTTCGGGAAGGGTCGCCGCCTGGGACGGGATGGCGCCAGTCAGTGGATAACAGCCCAGCGTTCTGAACCGCACGACCTCTTGAGTGGGCACTTCGTCCGCCTCAAGCCGGAAGCGACTATCATCCACCATAATCTTTGTACCCTGGCGTTCGACAACAGGGCGCGGCCGCGCGAAATAAAGCGGTACTATGGGGATGTCCTGGTCGTAGATATAGGTCCAGATATCGAGTTCGGTCCAATTGGACAGCGGGAACACGCGCATGGATTCCCCAGGATTGAGTCGCGTGTTGAACACTCGCCAAAGCTCTGGACGCTGGTTTTTGGGATCCCAGGCATGGTTTGCATTTCGATGAGAAAAAATGCGTTCCTTGGCGCGGCTTTTCTCTTCATCGCGACGAGCGCCACCGATCGCCGCGTCGTACTGCCCAGCACCAAGCGCCTGCCGCAGAGCCTGAGTTTTCATGATGTCGGTATAGCGCGCCGAGCCGTGATCGAACGGGTTTATATCGGCAGCGACGCCCTCTTGATTGGTGTGGACGCGCAATTCAAACCCGTATTCGGCTGCCATACGGTCGCGAAACGCGATCATCTCTGCAAACTTCCAGGTCGTATCAATATGAAGCAGCGGGAACGGGATACGCGAGGGGTAGAAGGCCTTGCGCGCCAAATGCAGAAGAACCGAGGAATCCTTGCCGATCGAATACATCATCACGGGACGCTCGAAACTGGCGGCAACCTCTCGGAAGATCTCGATACTCTCACTCTCCAGACGAGCAAGATGGGAAAGCGAAGAGGACATGTTTGTTTTCACGGTTTGGAACGTTTTCGAGCAAAGACATATTGCAGGCCGGAGGACCGAACAACTGCGCTGAACACACGCGAACTTGATCTGAACGCGAGGTTTTCACGTAACGGGCGATAAGCGCTTGTTTGTTTCAATTGCACAGAGCGCACGCATTTTTTGACTTGCACATTCAAACGAAAGAGAAAGTTTTTTCATGGCCAGTTCCACCCTGGTTTGGCTCCGAAACGACCTGCGTATCGGCGACAACCCCGCTCTTGCCGCCGCTCTCAAGAACGACGCACCCGTTCATGCAGTCTATGTGCTCGAACAGGACAAGGGCCTGCGCGCACTCGGTGGCGCCGCGAAAGCCTGGCTCCATGAGAGCCTAAAGGTGCTCAATAGCGATCTGGCCGGGCGCGGCGTTCGCCTTCACTATTGCGAAGGCGAAAGCAAAACGCTGATCCCTGAACTTGTTGGCACGACCGCGGCCGAGCGAGTGTATTGGAACCGGCGCTACGATCCCGGTGGGCGCGCCCATGACAGCGCACTCAAGACCGGTCTGCGGGCCGACGGCATCGAGGTGGAGAGCTTTAATGGCTCGCTGTTGATCGAACCTTGGGACATCGCCACCAAACAGGGGACCCCTTACGGGGTTTTCACGCCGTTCTGGAATGCGCTGCGGGACAAGCCAATTGCCGAGCCGATCGGGCGGATTGAAAAGCATGAGCCTATCGACCCTCCTGCCCTTGAACTCGGCATCACGCCGGGGTGGGCCGATGGCATGATGGCGCATTGGAGCGTGGGTGAAAATCGGGCAAAGCACATGCTTACCGACTTCCTAGACGACCTGCTGGTTAACTACCCAAGGGATCGCGATGTGCCCCGCAAGCACGGAACATCGCAGATGTCGCCTCACCTTCGCTTTGGAGAAATCAGTCCACGCCAGATCTGGTTTGCGGTGCGCCACCTTATCGATGCCAAACCGGCTATGGCTGAGGCAGGCGGCAAATTCTTGTCCGAGCTGGCCTGGCGGGAGTTTTCATATCATCTGCTTTATCACCGCGAGAATATTGCCAACCATTCGATGCAGGAACGCTTCGACGCTATCGACTGGCGGAGCGACACCAGTGCCCTGCACGCCTGGCAAAAGGGACAGACCGGAATTCCTATCGTCGACGCAGGCATGCGGCAGCTTTGGCAGACGGGCTGGATGCATAACAGGGTGCGCATGCTCACGGGGTCGCTGCTGACCAAAAACCTACTTATCGACTGGCGCAAAGGTGAGCGCTGGTTTTGGGACACGCTGGTCGACGCCGACCCGGCCAACAATCCGGCGAGCTGGCAATGGGTAGCGGGATGCGGCGCGGATGCTGCGCCATATTTCCGCATATTCAATCCCGTTACGCAGGGTGAAAAGTTCGATCCCGACGGCGAGTACGTGCGCAGATGGGTGCCTGAACTCAAAGATCTGCCGGACAAATGGGTTCACAAACCATGGATGGCGGATGCTGGAGTAAAGGATAAGGCGGGCCTTAAATTGGGCGCAACTTATCCTGAGCCGATAGTGGATCTGAAAGCCAGCCGATCGCGTGCACTCGACACACTCAAACGCTGACGCAATAGGTTTGCGGCGTTCGGCATTCCTTTGGCAGAAGATTGCGCGAAAAGCGGCGAACTGAAAAAGCACGACCTATCAACGTTTTGCGGCCTTGTTCGCGACTGTCGGTGTCACTACCATCACTGTTCACATTCACGAAGCTGCTGGCCCATTATGACCCGTAACAAAGACATGCCATCCGCCATCGGGAACACCCCGTTGATCCGCCTCAACGCCGTTTCCGAAGCAACGGGCTGCGAGATCTGGGGCAAGGCCGAGTTTCTAAATCCCGGACAATCGGTCAAGGATCGCGCCGCGCTCTACATCATCAAGGACGCTGTGGCCCGCGGCGCGCTGGGACCCGGTGGCACCATTGTCGAAGGGACGGCCGGCAATACCGGGATCGGGTTGGCGCTGGTGGGCAATGCAATGGGGTTCAAGACGGTCATCATCATACCTGAAACGCAAAGTCAGGAAAAAAAGGACGCAATCCGGCTGGCGGGTGCCGAATTGATCGAGGTCCCGGCCCAGCCTTACAAAAATCCAAACAACTACGTAAAAGTGTCCGGTCGGCTGGCCGAAAAACTGGCTTCCGAACTGCCCAACGGCGCGATCTGGGCCAACCAGTTCGATAACATTGCCAATCGGCAGTCCCATGTCGAAACGACAGGCCCCGAAATTTTCGAACAAACCGGCGGCAGGGTCGATGGGTTCATCTGTGCCGTCGGTTCGGGTGGAACCCTGGGCGGGGTGGCCATGGCCCTCAAGGGACGCAACACCGACATTCAGATCGGCCTGGCGGACCCGGAAGGGGCTGCGCTTTTCAGCTATTACACCCAAGGCGAGCTGAAATCATCGGGCGGTTCGATAACCGAGGGCATCGGACAGGGGCGGATCACTGCCAACCTTGCCGACCTTGATGTCGATCACGCTTTCCAGATTCCCGATCGCGAAGCCCTACCATATATTTTCGACCTTATCCGGCAGGAGGGATTGTGCCTGGGCGGTTCGTCTGCGATCAATATCGCAGGGGCCGTGAGACTGGCCCGCGAACTGGGACCGGGGAAGACCATCGTCACCATTCTGTGCGACTATGGCAACCGATACCAATCGAAACTCTTCAATCCGGCCTTCCTGCGTTCCAAGGAACTGCCGGTACCAGATTGGCTGGAGGCCGAACCCACGGTTGACATCAATTCGGTGCTGGAGGCCGCTAGTTAAGGCGAAATCGGCATGGATCTGGTCAGGGCAATAGCGGACAATTTCAGCTTCCTGGCCACTCTTTATCTTGCCAATTATGCCTTGGCGCTGGTCTGTGCCGTGCGCGAGATCATGAATTCGCGCACATCCCAAGGCACCATCGCCTGGCTGCTCTCGCTGCTCATTCTGCCCTTCCCGACAACGCTGATCTACCTGTTGTTCGGCTGGAAGCTGTTCGACGACTATGCTGCGTCCAGGATCGACTCCGGTCGCAGCTGGCGTTTAGCGCGGTCTGACGACCTCCGCATCGTCGACAAGCGCACTTGCGAAGACTGGCCCGTCTTGCAGCGCGTTGCCGAACTGCCGTTTCTCTACGGTAACGCTGCATCATTACTGATCGACGGCGAAGACACATTCGCGTCCATCATGGACGGCATTTCGCGGGCGCAAGATTATGTGCTCATCCAGTTCTACATCATCCGCGACGACGATTTGGGCCGGCGCCTCGCCGACGCTTTGATCGAGCGGGCCAGTGCCGGCGTGAAGGTCTATGTGCTGTACGATGACGCTGGCAGCCATGCCCTGCCCCGCAGCTATAAAAAGCGGCTGGAAGATCATGGGGTCCGCATCTACAGTTTCAATCACCGCCACCCATTCCTCCGATGGTACGGGCTGACCCGCATCAACTATCGCAATCACCGCAAGAATGTCGTCGTCGACGGAGTCGAATCCTGGGTTGGCGGACATAATGTCGGTGATGAGTATCTGGGCAAGGATCCAAAACTGGGACGCTGGCGCGATACTCATGTCCATGTCACCGGACCAGCCGCGCTGGCTTGCGCGCTTATGTTCAGGGAAGACTGGCTATGGGCAACCGGTGAGGAATTGCCTGCGCGCTATCCCAGCACCATACCGACGCCGGGAAACCAACCGATTCTCTTAATGCCGACCGGACCGGCCGATACCCTCGAGGATTGCGCCATAGCTTTTACCGAGGTGATCGCCCGGGCGCGCAAACGCCTATGGATCGTCAGCCCGTATTTTGTGCCCGGCATCGAAATACAAACAGCTCTGTACGCCGCGTCGCTACGCGGCGTGGACGTTCGCATCCTGTTGCCGCGCAAACCGGACCACATGATCGTTTGGCTGGCCAGCTACGCCCATGCCGACCAAATGGTGTCGCATGGCATCAAAGTGCATCGCTATGAAAAGGGGTTTCTGCATCAGAAGGTCATTTTGTGCGATGACCAGATTGCCGGGGTCGGAACCGTGAATTTCGATTATCGGTCCTTCAATATCAATTTTGAAGCAACGCTGTGGTTCACGGACAGCGACATGATCGCCAATGTGGCGGCAATGCTCGACACCGATTTCGCCGATTCATATCTCACCACGCAGCAAAATCTGAAGCGACGCAGTTATCCGTTCCGATTGCTGTGCCAGGGTGCCCGGCTCTTTTCACCAATTCTTTAGCGGGTTGGGATCAGTAAACGGGTGGCGCATACATCAACCCGCCATTGAGCCAGAGGGCATTCTGGCCACGCAGGAGCTGCGCACCGGCTGCCGCACCAAAATGGCGCGCGTATATTTCACCATAATTGCCCACACTGCGGATGACGTCGCGTATCCAGGTGGCGCGCAAGCCGATATCGTCGCCCACATCATCCTCGACACCAAGAAGGCGCCTGATGGCTGCGGTCCGGGCCGACATCATTGATTCGATGTTAACCGATGTGACGCCGTATTCTTCCGCATTGATGAGCGCATAGAGCGTACGGCGAACTATCGTCTCCCATTCAACATCGTCGCTACGCACAACGGGGCCGTAAGCCTCCTTGCTCAGGCGCTCAGGCAGAATAGCGTGAGATGTCGGATCGGGTGTGGTTCGGCGGATGGCCTGCAGCCAGCTTGCCGACCCGGTTATGGCGTCGCACTCTCCCGACCGGTAAGCGACGGCCAGATCTTCGCGATCTTCATAAAAGATCTCTGCATAACCAAGCTGATTGAAGAAAAAGAAGTCATCGAGATTACGTGCGGCGTCCGAATTCGATGCAACGCAGATGGTCACATCTTCAAGCTCATAGGCCGACACAACCCCAAGGCGATCGGGAACCATGAATGCTTGCCCGTCGAAGAACGAGGTCGCGACATAGGTGGCGCCATAAAGTGTATCACGCGACATGGTCCAGGGCGCATTTCGAATTACGAGGTCGACTTCGCCCATCGCCAGATGGGCAAAGCGGCTCTGTCCCGAAAGGGGGCGAAACTCGACGCGAGAAGGATCGCCAAACACCGCCGCAGCGACAGCGCGACACATATCGATATCAAACCCCGACCACAGCCCCTCGGGGCTGACCTGGGCAAAGCCGGGCAAGGGGCTGGTCGCCGCACAGATGACATAGCCGCGGGTGCGCACGGTTTCGAGCATTGAAATCGTGAATGGCGCGCTTGTCTCGGCGGCTTCTTCTTGGGCGAAACTCGCCTGCGGGGCACCTAACAGCAAAGCAGCGCAAAGCGCTGCCCCAGCAGAAATCCGCAATAGCCGCGTGAATGAACTCAAGTGCGATGCGGGCGAACCCGCTCCTTTGAAAATGGAGGGTAATATTGGCATGGGGGCACTAGGGGTCAAGGCGAGACAATTGTTTCCCCCGAACAATTGCGCCTAATGCCAATCTTGACATGAAAAAGCCCGCGCTGCTCGGCGCGGGCTTTGAAATTGGTAAATTGCTGGATCCCGACCGCCGGGGAGTGCCCGGCCTAATGCAGGATTTGGCTCAGGAACAATTTGGTGCGCTCGTGCTGAGGATTCGAGAAGAAAGCCTCGGGCTCGTTCTGCTCGATAATCTGGCCCTGATCCATGAAGATGACCCGATTGGCGACCTGACGCGCAAAACCCATTTCATGGGTAACGCAGACCATTGTCATGCCGTCTTCGGCGAGCTGAACCATCACATCAAGCACTTCCTTGATCATTTCCGGATCGAGCGCTGAGGTGGGCTCATCGAACAGCATGATCTTTGGATTCATACATAGTGAGCGTGCAATGGCAACGCGTTGCTGCTGTCCGCCCGAAAGCTGGCCGGGGAATTTGTTGGCCTGCTCCGGAATTTTGACGCGCTCGAGATAGGTCATGGCCTGAGCTTCAGCTTCCGCCTTGGGTGTCCCACGGACCCAGATCGGTGCCAGAGTAAGGTTCTGCAACACTGTGAGATGGGGAAACAGGTTGAAGTGCTGGAATACCATGCCAACTTCGCGGCGAACCTCGTCAATACGCTTGAGATCGTTGGTGAGCTCGATACCGTCTACGATGATATCGCCTTGCTGATGCTCCTCCAGTCGATTGACGCACCGGATAAGTGTCGACTTCCCCGACCCAGAGGGGCCTGCGATGACGATGCGCTCGCCACGCATGACCTTGAGGTCGATGTCGCGCAGCACGTGGAAATCGCCATACCACTTGTTCATGTTGCTGATTTCGACGGCCACATCGGTGTCCGAGACCGTCATTTTTGTCGGATTGGCCGAAGTGGCCTCCATGCTTGCGGTCATTGTCTATCTCCTGTGGCCGGTGTGCAGCCGGTCTTCCATGTAGATCGAATAACGAGACATTCCGAAACAGAATATCCAGAACACAAACCCGGCGAACACATAACCGGTCACCGCATCGCTGGGGAACTGCCATGCGATGTCGGAGCCGGCAGCCCGCACTGTATTGAGCAGTTCGAAAATGCCGATAATCGATACCAGCGTCGTGTCCTTGAACAGCGCAATGAAGGTGTTCACGATACCCGGAATCACGTGCTTGAGGGCCTGCGGCAGAATAATCAGTGCCGTTGTCTTGAGCTTGCTCATGCCAAGCGCATACGACGCCTCCCGCTGTCCGCCAGGGATAGCCTGAAGCCCGCCACGGACAACTTCGGCCATATATGCCGATTCAAACAGCACGATGCCGATAATCGCCCGCAACAGCACGTCGGGATTTGTCCCTTGCGGCATGAAGAGCGGGAACATGACCGAGGCCATGAACAACACAGTGATCAAGGGTACGGCACGCCACAATTCGATGAAGGCGATACAGAACCCCTTGATGACAGGCAGTTTGGACTGCCGCCCAAGCGCAAGCAGTATGCCGAGCGGCATCGACACGATGATGCCGATCAACGAGATGATCAGGGTCAGCGTCAAGCCACCCCACTGGCGCGTTGGAACAACATCGAGCCCAAAAATTCCGCCATACATGAGGAAGTAAGCGACGAAGGGATAAACGCCGAAGAACAGGATAGCAGCCGTGCGCACAAAAGGAACACGCGGTGCAAGCAGCGGGATCAGCAGGACGATCCCGATAATGAACATCAGATTGATGCGCCAGATCTCATCGGGCGGGTAAAAGCCATAGATAAAGAAGTTGAAGCGAGCGCGGATGAATATCCAGCACGCCCCTACGCCTTCAAAGCGGCAGGCTTCGCCACGCAATCCCTCCGGATCGGTGAACACGGCATCGCCGATGAGAAAATTCCAGATCGGAATCAATGCCCAGATCACCAGGCCCAACCCGACAATCGTCAGAATGGAATTTCCCGGGGTGGAAAACAGGTTGGTGCGCATCCAGGCGCCGATGCCCGTCATCTGCTTTGGGGGCGGCATGGGATCGGCGATAGTGGTGCGAACAAAGCTGAGGTGGTTTGTGCTCATGATCTCAACGCTCTACCAGCGCGACGCGCGAATTGTACCAGTTCATAAACAGCGACGTTGTCAGCGAGAATGTCAGATAGACCGCCATCGTGAGCGCCACGATTTCCACAGCCCGACCACTCTGATTGATCGCCGTTCCCATGAACACGTTGACCAGCTCGGGAAAGGCGATAGCGGCGCCCAGCGACGAGTTCTTGGTCAGATTGAGGTATTGGCTGGTCAAGGGCGGCACGATAATCCGCATGGCCTGGGGGATTACCACCAGCCGTAAACGGTCACCTTCCTTGAGCCCAAGCGCCGAGGCTGCTTCAACCTGGCCGTAATTGACGGCCTGAATCCCTGCGCGCACGATTTCGGCGATGAATGCTGCGGTGTATATGACCAGTCCGGTGATCAATGCCGTCAACTCAGGTGGCACCACAAAGCCGCCAGTGTAGTTGAAGCCGGTGAGTTCGGGATAGCTGAACGCGATTGGAACCTGCGCCCCGAACAGCGCAATGGCCGTCGGGATCAGCACAATGCCCAGCATCGGCAAGACAACAGGCAGCCGGTCGCCCTTTTCTTCCATCTTCCGAATTTGCCGCGCCCGCCAAACGAAAGCGACGATCAGCGCGACGACAAAGATGCCGAGCGCAATGAGGAAGCGGCCGTCGGACTGGAGAAGCGGAAGATAAAGCCCGCGCTGGTTGAGTACGGCGCCAAGTGGCAATTCATAGCTCTGCCGCACGCCGGGCAAGGCGTTGAGGGCCATGAAATACCAGAAGAACAGCTGCAACAGCAGCGGCATGTTGCGCATCACTTCGACATAGACTGTCGCAAGCTTGCGGATAATGAAGTTCGACGATAGGCGCGCTATGCCGATAATAAAGCCCAGTATGGTGGCCAGAACGATGCCCACGACTGCAACGAGCAGCGTGTTCAGAATGCCAACGATATAGACTTCGAGATAGGTTGAGCTGCGATCGAACGGCAGCAGAGAGAAACCGATATTAAAACCGGCTGTTTGAAACAGGAAACCAAACCCGGTGGCCCTGCCCTGTGCTGCCATGTTTGCCGCTGCATTGGACTGCAGCCACCAGAACAGAAACACGACCCCTATTAGCAACGCCGCCTGATAAACTATTCCGCGTGCAGTGGGGTTGTAAAAAAGCGAAGCGTCGATCCCCGATCGTGCCGATGTGCCCGATCGCTTCTGCGAGACGTCTGTCATGTTGATCCCTTAACCCTTGGCCAAACCATTAGCGTCCGCGGCACATGGGTGCCGTTCGACCAACGGTTTGGAAATGCCCGGGCGCGGAGCGCCCGGGCCGAAAGGTAGTTCGGCGATTAGCGGATCGGCGGAGCGTACATAACGCCGCCATCGGTCCACAGGCTGTTCACGCCACGCGGGATATTGATCGGTGTGTCGGGACCGACATGCATGGCGTAGAGCTGGCCGTAGTTGCCCACGTGCTTGATGATACGGTATGCCCAATCTGCCGAGAGGCCGATCGGTGTACCGAAATCGCCTTCAACGCCCAACAGACGGCGGATCGAAGGGTTTTCCGAGCCGAGCATGTCGTCGACGTTTTCAGATGTCACGCCAAGTTCTTCAGCATTGAGCATTGCGAACAGAGTCCACTTTGCAATGTTGAACCACTGTGTATCGCCCGAGCGAACCGAGGGGCCAAGCGGCTCTTTGGAGATGATTTCGGGCAGGATCATGTGGGCTTCGGGATCGGGGAAACCCGAACGCTCAGCAGCCAGGGCCGACGAGTCAGTGGTGTAGACGTCACACCGTCCGTCGAGATAGGCCTGAACCACTTCGTCCTGATTGACGAACACAACAGCGTTGGAAAGATCCATACCCTGAGTTGCGAAGTAGTCGGCAGCATTGAGCTCTGTGGTCGTGCCGGATTCGATGCAGACCGCGGCACCGGAAAGTTTGGTTGCCGAGGTGACACCGGACTCTTCGCGAACCATGAAGCCCTGGCCGTCATAGAACATCGTACCGGTGAAT
Source organism: Pelagibacterium sp. (assembly GCF_048264985.1). Classification (GTDB taxonomy): domain Bacteria; phylum Pseudomonadota; class Alphaproteobacteria; order Rhizobiales; family Devosiaceae; genus Pelagibacterium. The sequence goes on along the minus strand of NZ_JBLXCL010000001.1, from coordinate 1,501,586 downwards.
GTGATGCCAAGATCGGTATCGCGGCTCATCGTCCATGTCGTTGTACGCGAGAGAACATCGATGTTGCCGTTTGCAAGGCTTTCAAAGCGAACTTGCGAGGTCAGTGGCGTGTAACGAACGGCTTCGGGATCATCGAAAATCGCAGCGGCCATGCCGCGGCAGAAATCAACTTCAAGTCCCGTCCAGTTGTTGTTTTCGTCAGGGAATGAGAACCCTGGAACGCCTTCGGTCACGCCGCACTGCAGAAAGCCACGCTCCATCACCTCGTCGAGCGTCTGCGCGAAGGCAGCGGATGAGGTGGTCGCCATTGCGGCTGCCACAGCGCAAGTGATGAGTTGTTTTTTCATAGGATTGCCTTTGTTTCCTAACCCTTTAGATGGAGCTGGTGCGTTGCCGCCCAACCCTCTTCTTCCACCGTTCGGCGGAAAGCATCGCCCTATTGCCATCGAGCACAATGCTGTTCAGCATCGAAGCGCAGTTTTACTGTTTGCGTCAAGGGCAAAAGCGATACGAAAATAGTCACTTCCCAAAGCGCGCCTAAATTAGAAGCAATAATACTGACCTTTTGTCAGTCATTCGGACCGGGGTAACATGTCAGAGTCAAAAAAAGCCGCTATATTCCAATCGGGTACGGAAACGTTTCTTACCCATGGTGGCAGAGATCCCAGCGCGCAACATGGTTTCGTCAATACCCCAGTCTATCGGGGCAGTACGGTCATTTTCGATACTCTTGCCGATCTTGACGATACCAAGATCCGGTACCGCTATGGCCGACAGGGCACGCCGCTCACCGACGGACTGGAATCGATGATAACCGAGCTCGAAGGCGCCGCCGCAACGGTGCTGACCCCATCTGGCGTATCGGCAATTTCTTTGGCATTTCTTACGTGTTTGTCGGTAGGCGACGAAGTTCTGATCACCGATTCCGTTTACCAGCCGACTCGCAATTTTGCCGACAACATCCTCAAACGGCTCGGAATCACCGTGCGCTATTTCGATCCTCGGCTCGGCCGGGCAATCGCCGACCTTGTCAGCGACAATACGCGCGCTGTGTTTCTCGAGAGCCCTGGATCTCTGACCTTCGAAATTCAGGATCTGCCCGCTATCTGCCAGGCCCTTGCCGGACGCGATATCGCCGTGCTCGTCGACAATTCCTGGGCGACACCGCTATTTTACAAACCGCTGTCGCTTGGCGCCGACATCGTCATTCACTCGGGCACCAAGATGTTTGTGGGCCACTCTGATGTGATGATGGGAACGGTTTCGGCAAATGAAGCCTATCGCGAGAAGCTGGCGCACACTCATTATACATTCGGTCTTACAGCTTCGCCCGACGACACCTATCTTGCAACGCGCGGCATGCGGACGCTTGGGGTCCGCATGAAGGAGCATCAGGCACGCGCACTTGAATTGGCGCATTGGCTCGAACAGCGTAGCGAGACTACTGTGTTCCATCCCGCCCTGCCCTCACACCCCGATCACGCTGTGTTCAAGCGCGACTTTGCCGGATCGGGCTGCCTGTTTTCGTTTACCCTGCCGCCAGCGCCGCGCGATGCAATCGCCGCGATGGTGGACGCAATGGCCGTATTTGGCATGGGATATTCATGGGGCGGATTTGAAAGTCTTATCCTGCCGACCGATCCGAGACCAATCCGCACCTCGGTGCCATGGGAATTGGAGGGCAATTTGTTTCGCGTTCATGTCGGTTTCGAAGACATCGATGACCTCAAAGCCGACCTCGATAGCGGAATTGCGCGCTACTTGAAAACTGCGGGGATATGACCGCGACGTAGCCAGCGCCAAAGCGGCCTGAAGGCACCGAACATCCGGAACTTGACCTGACCCGACTCAGTTTTCATTCCCCAGCGGCGGGTGGCGAAATAATCGCGGACGAGGATTGCGGATGCCAGACCGACAAACGAGCCGGCGACCACATCTGATAAATAGTGATCGCCGACCACTATGCGGCTCAAGCCTATGGCGAACCCGAATGCAATCAACCAGCCGTGCAAGCGCCGGTTGGTCAACGTATGAAGCACCAGGGCAAAAGCGACGGCTGTGGTTGCGTGGCCAGATGGGAAGCTGTGAACGCTCCAATCGAGCAATTCGAATGGCTCAAAGTGCAGAACGCCGAGATCGTCGAGATACATCGGCCGTGCGCGGCCAATAATACGCTTGAGAATCACGGTCACGAGACCGGAAAAGGCGATCGTCACAAATATATAGGCCGAAATGACCGTGATTCCTCGGGCGGCCCATGCCCAGCTATATGAAAGTTTGAGCTGCAATGCGCACGCGCACAGCACTCCGGCAACCAGCGTAGGCACAAGCAACCAGTCCGATTTGCCCAAATCCGTAATGAAACGAAAAAACGCGCGTTCGCCTGACGGCCAGTTACGCACAGCCTCGGTGACCGGACCATCGAGCATGACGGCCAGCGCCAACAGGGCCAGAAACGTCCAGAATGGCCACCAAAACAGGACTTTGGTCTGCCGGTGCCGCACGAGAACGGTCTTGACCCATTGGGCGGTAAACGTTTCGGGAGCAAACAATTTTCCCCGGTCTCCATATTTTTGGGCAGATTATGCCTGCGCGCCCGTATCATGCCTTGCCCTGCCAGAAAAGAATGTGTATCGCAACACCAATGGCCATGTCGGGGTATAGCTCAGCCTGGTAGAGCACCGGTTTTGGGAACCGGGGGTCGCAAGTTCGAATCTTGCTGCCCCGACCATTGGCCAGCCATGGGATTTGTTGATTATGGTTGCACGCATCTACCGCCCTGCTCGCAACGCGATGCAGTCGGGCAAGGGAAAAAGCCAGGACTGGGTTCTGGTGTTCGAACCCGAGGTGGCCCGTACAATCGATCCTTTGATGGGATATACGTCATCGGGCGACATGAAGCAGCAGATCAAACTGCGCTTTGATACGCTGGAAGATGCAGAATCTTATGCCCGGCGCGAAGGCATCGCCTATTCGGTCCAGCCCGCGCAGGAGTCGACCATCAAGAAGGTCAGCTACCCCGACAATTTCCGATTCGACCGCAAGGCACCCTGGACCCATTGAGGCGTCAGAGATAGGGCTGGACCTTGGACAGCTATCTGCTCATCGTTCTTGGCGGCGCAGCCTTGGCCGGCTTCGTGCAGGGACTTGCAGGTTTCGCTTTTGCGCTGGCCAGTCTGAGCATCTGGGCATGGGCCGTCGATCCTGCACTAGCAGCCCCCATGGCGGTATTCGGATCTCTGGTCGGGCAGCTGGTGACGCTGCCAATCGTCGGTCGCCATTTCAACCTTAGAGGCATGCTGCCGTTTATTGCCGGCGGCGTTCTGGGGGTGCCAATCGGCATCGTCCTGCTCAGCGTGCTCGATCCGCAAGGGTTCAAACTGGCGCTTGGGATATTCATGCTGATCTACTGCCCCATCATGCTATTGGTCCCCGCAGGTTTCAAAATCGACATCGGCGGCAATTGGAGCAATGGCATTGCTGGCTGGCTTGGCGGAATCTTCGGTGGTCTCGGCGGCCTCTCCGGCCCGATCCCAACGCTTTGGTGCACGCTGAAAGGCATGGACAAAGACAGCCAGCGCGGCGTGATGCAGGGCTTTAATATCGCCATGCATGTCACGACAATGATTGGTTATTTTATTGCCGGATCAATCATTACCGGCGAGACTTGGCGGCATTTTGGCCTGATCGCGATGGCTCTGGTGATACCGGCTCTGGTAGGCGCCATGCTGTTCAGACGCCTCGACACGCGGGCTTTCCGGCGTGTCGTGCTGCTTTTGCTGTTTGCCTCGGGAATGGTTCTAACCAGTTCGACAGCTCCGGCCCTCTTTAGCTAGACAACAGGCGCGCGGGCAAACCCTTTGAGCAAAATCGGCCCGGTTGGACGTCCGGTTGGCGAGCCACCAGCCGGTTCGAGCGTGATTTCATAAAGCTGATCGGGCTGCGGCGCTGGCAGATCGGGCCCTCCGAGCACAAGATCACGCGCTTCGCGGAACGTACCGAGCGAGACAGGACCGGTCTCGGCGTCGGGCAGCGTCCAGACTTCCAGAATCGAATCGGCGGGAGCGACCAACGCTTCAAGCGGCACTATGCGAATGCTGTCATCGGCAAATGCCTCGATAATGGCACCGGGCTCCATGTCATCCCCGACCAGAACCGCGACCACGAGGGGCGCTTGCGGCGCCGGACCAAGCGACTGGCCGCCGAAAAATCCTATGCCGAGCGATACGACAATAGCTGCAGCCATTCCCGCCCACGCCGGAATGCCGCCCAACGACCGTTTGGTGTTGGTATTTGCAGCTTTCGGCGCACCAGTGGCTGCATTAATCGATGTTTCGATACGCGACCACAGCCGGTCTGGGACCGTGTCGGGGCGTGCCGTGTCATCGAGCGCTTGAAACTGGTGCTGAAGAACTGTCACTTTGCGGGCCAGGTCGGGTTCGACAGCCATGCGGCTTTCAAACCGGATCTGCTCCTCGGCTTCGAGCAGGCCGAGCACATATTGTGCAATCAAGTCGTTGCTGTTGTTCGGTGCCGTCATCCCAGGCACTCCTGCAAAGCGCTCATGCCGCGTCTGATCCATGCCTTTACCGTGCCCAGCGGCGCGTCGAGTTTGGCTGCGACTTCGCCATGGGTAAGACCGGTCACATAGCACAACAGAATTGCCGTGCGTTTTCTGGCATCGAGTTGTTTCAGGCAGGATTTGAGCGCGTGTCGCTCGGGAAGCACCTCATAGGCGTTGTTGGCCTCCCCTGTCCTGTCACCCATGGCTTCGAGGGTCTCGCTATCGACATGATCGACGCGTCCGGAATCGCGCAGCAAATTGAGCGCGCGGTTACGCACGATGCGGGTAATCCAGCCACGCGCCTCGCCATATTTCGGATCGTATTGCCCCGAACGCTGCCAGATCGAAACAAAGGCCTCCTGAACGACCTCTTCAGCCAGATCGGAACGGCGAACGATTCGACGTGCGACGGCGAGCAAGCGGCCCGCCTCCATACGAAACAGAGCTTCAAGGGCGGATTTGTCGCCTTTGGCTATGTCGAGAACCAAGAGATTCACCTTTGTTGCCGCGCCCTGTTCGTTCATCGCTCCCCGCACTTCGGCATCACCTTTCCAGCCACTCTACACGCCAGAAACAGCTACAGATGCAAAAAAATAAAAAAGTCATCGCGTCGGTGCATCCGGTTGGCGATCTGGCGGGTAGAGCCGGTGTGACCATCACGCGCTCCGCGGCAAACGGGGAGCATAAACGTTGAAAAATCAGGAGAAACTCAATGTCTAAGCGTACTCTTACCCGCGCAGCTCTTATCGGCACCAGCTTTTTGGCACTGACCGGCGCGGCCCTGGCTCAACCCGCTGTCGGCCTGGCCGGCGATAAGACACTCGTCATGTTCGACACCGAAACGCTTATGGTCGACGGCATGATTGAAGTTTCGGGTGTCGACAGCCTGTTCGGCATCGACCAGCGTCCTGCTGACAACATGCTGTATGGCGTCGATTCAGACTACAACATCGTTACAATCGACGTTACCAGCGGTGAAGCGACTGTCGTTTCGACAATCACCGAAACCATCGGCGGCGATTACGCCATGGTCGATTTCAACCCGATGGCCGACCGCCTGCGCTTCATGGGTTCGGATGGCACCAATCTGCGCATCAATGTGGATACGGGCGAAACAACCGTCGATGGCAGCCTGCACTTTGCGGAAGGCGATGAGAGCGCCGAGGCCGATTTTACTGTCGTAGCAACCGCCTATATCAACTCGATCGGTTCGCCTGAAGCGACAGCGATGTATGACATCGAATGGTCGATGCTGTCGCTGCTGCAGCAGACTGCACCGAACGACGGCACGCTCGAAACCCGCGGCCCGCTAGGCATCGACATGGCAGATGCCATAGCATTCGACATCTTCGCCGAAGAGATCGACATGAACACTGCGTACCTGGTCACCAACAAGACCCTCTACACTGTCGATCTGGAATCGGGCGCTGCAAGCGAAGTGGGGATGATCGACGGGCTCGACGTGAGCCTGCGTGACGTCGCCGTTTGGCACGAAGGCATGTAATTGATCGCTGCATCAGCGATAAGATCGGGCGGCGCACTGCGCCGCCCTTTTTCGTTTCAATCAGCCCAGAGGCGTCCAACGGCTGTCATCGTTTGAGGACTTCACTGCTGCCATTATGAATTCCATGCCCTCGACACCATCATCGAGCGTGGGAAGAAGCCCTTCAAATTCGGCTCCATCGCCCCGGATGATCGCCGCGAACTGGCTATAAAGCGTCGCGAACGCTTCAAGATAGCCTTCGGGGTGGCCTGCTGGGATGCGAACACCCATGGCCCCGGCAGCCGAGCCGTCGATCGCGCCGCCACGGGTCAGAAGCTGCTTGGGCTTACCGAACTCTGTGAACCACATATAGTTGGGGTTGTCCTGCCGCCATTCGATGCCGGCCTTTTCGCCATAGACACGAAGCTGGAGACCATTTTCGCAGCCCACGGCGACCTGGGACGCCCAGAGCATGCCTTTTGCGCCGCCATCAAACCGCATCATGATGTGGACGTTGTCATCGAGCTGGCGGCCAGGCACAAAGGCGTCGAGGTCGGCGGAAACGGCGCTGGTTTTCAAGCCAGTGACATAGCGAGCCAGATTGTAGGCATGGGTGCCGATATCGCCGATGGCACCGCCCGCGCCGGATTTGGACGGATCGGTACGCCAGGCTGCCTGCTTGTTGTCGTCGCCCGCCTCGACGGCCAGCCAGTCCTGCGGATACTCGACCTGCACGACACGCAGTTTGCCCAGCGCGCCGGACTGCACAAGCTCGCGTGCCTGGCGGATGAGCGGGAAACCAGTGTAATTGTGGGTCAGCAAAAACCTGGCGCCGTTTTTGGGCTGCACTTTTTGCAGCGCGTACGCGTCCTCTATCGACGCCGTGAGCGGCTTATCGCAGATGACATGGATGCCGGCTTCAAGAAACGCCTTGGCCGGCGCAAAGTGCATGTGGTTTGGCGTTACGATGGCGACAGCTTCGATTCCGTCCTCGCGCGCCGATTCCGCCTTAGCCATTTCGGCGAAATCGGTGTAAATCCGATCGTCCGCCAAGCCGAGATTTTTGCCGCTTTCCCTGGCGACCTGTTCGCGGGACGACAGCGCGCCGGCGACAAGTTGATAATCGCCATCGAGCCGCGACGCGATACGGTGGACATAGCCGATAAAGGCACCGGTGCCGCCGCCGACCATACCGAGGCGGATGGGGCGTTTTCCGTTTTCTGCCATTGATTTTTCTCCTTAATCGAGCCCGAGCATCTTGCGATTGGCTGCACGGTCGGTACCGGCACCGGCAAAGTCATCAAAGGCTTTTTCGGTAACGCGGATGATGTGGTTGGCGATGAACTCAGCGCCCTCGCGCGCGCCATCCTCTGGATGCTTGATCGCGCACTCCCATTCGAGCACTGCCCATCCGTCAAAGTCATAGGCCGCCAATTTCGAGAAGATGGCAGAGAAATCGACCTGGCCGTCGCCCAGCGAGCGGAAGCGCCCTGCCCGGTCCACCCAGCTCTGGAATCCACCATAGACGCCTTGCCGACCCGTTGGGTTGAACTCTGCGTCCTTGACGTGGAACATCCGTATCCGCTCGTGATAGATGTCGATGTAGTCGATATAATCGAGCTGCTGGAGCACGAAGTGGCTCGGATCGTAGAGCAGATTGGCGCGGGTGTGATTGTTCACGCGCTCCAGGAACATCTCGTAAGAAACGCCATCGTGCAGATCTTCACCTGGATGTATCTCATAGCAAAGATCGACGCCGGCTTCATCGAATTTGTCCAGTATCGGAGACCATCGGCGGGCCAGTTCGTCGAATGCTTCTTCCACAAGACCAGCGGGACGCTGGGGCCAGGGATAGATGTAGGGCCAGGCAAGGGCGCCCGAGAACGTGGCGTGCGCGGTCAGACCCATGTTCTCTGACGCCTTGGCTGCCCATAGCAATTGCTGCACCGCCCATTGTTGGCGTGCCTGGGGATTGCCACGAACTTCTGGCGCTGCAAATCCGTCAAATGCCGCATCATAGGCTGGGTGGACGGCAACAAGCTGACCCTGCAGATGGGTGGAGAGTTCGGTGATTTCGACACCGTGCTTGCCCGCGATGCCCTTCAGCTCGTCGCAATAGTCCTTGGATTCGGCTGCCTTTTTCAGGTCAATGAAGCCAGACACCCAGGTGGGAACCTGCACGCCCTTGTAGCCAAGACCGGCCGCCCACTTGCAGATATTGTCGAGTGTGTCGAACGGTGCCGTGTCCCCGGCAAATTGGGCCAAAAAGAGTGCTGGGCCCTTCAAAGTGCGCATGAAATTGTCCTCCTCGGTTGTGGCGGTCTTTTCCGCCCCCGACAAAATAACGTCAGGTGAAAACGTTTACACGATAGATGGCCTGTGACGACAGTCAAGCGACTGGAGACAGCGCAATACCCGAAAAAACGCGACGCATGGTTCCCCAACCATGCGTCGCGACGGGAGGAGCCCGGCGACCTCAGCGCGACCACGCATACGCCCGGAGCTAAACCAGAAGAGCCTGCGCCTCAACTGGTCCAAGCGCTTCCGGACGCTCGCATGTTGTCGTCAGCGTGATAGCCTGTCCGGTCTCTCCCGATTTGAGGATCGATGTCATCACATCAACACCGTGCAGGGTGGTTTCGAGCGAACAGCGCGGTTTGCGCCCAGCGTCTATGGCGAGCATCATGTCGGCAAGACCTGCCGTACGGTAGTTCGCGAATGGTGAGCCATTGGGACGCTCCCAATTGGGCACGCCAAGCGGATGCTTCCACGGCTCGACAACCTCCCGCGTCCCGTCGCGGCGGGCCAATGTCAGCTCACCACCAAAGAAGTTCGGATCAGGGACATAGAGCGATCCATCGGTACCGTAAATTTCCATGTTGGAGTGCTGATGGGCTTCCACGTCCCAAGATGCGCCAAGCGTAACCAGCGCACCGGATTGAAATTCAAGAACTGCATGGATGGTGGTTGGCGTTTCGACGGTGACGAACTCGCCCTTGCGCGGCTCGCTCGAAATCTCACGCCGCGTTCGCGGCGTCGATGAAAACGCTGTGACGCGTTTTACAGGCCCGATAAGATTGATGAGATTGGCAACATAGTATGGTCCGATATCAAGGACCGGTCCTGCCCCGGGCTTGAAAAAGAAATCGGGGTTCGGATGCCAATGTTCCAATCCAAAACTCATGACATGGCAGGTGCCCGACGTGATCCTGCCGATTGCGCCTTCATCGATCAGTGAGCGCGCCTGCTGGTGTGCGCCACCGAGAAATGTGTCTGGCGCGCATCCAATCTGCTTGCCGGCGTCTTTCGCCGCCTTTCGAAGATCCTCTCCCTCTTCAAGAGAAAGAACCAGAGGCTTTTCCGAATAGGCATGCTTGCCCGCTGAAACGATCTCCTTGGATATGCGGTAGTGCACGTCGGGAATCGTCAGATTGACAATTACATCGAGTTCGGAATTTCCCAAAAGCTGATCGGGGGTTTGGGCCGTGACGTTGAATTCGTCCGCCCGCCCCTTGGCAGCATCGGGATTGATGTCTGCGACCGCCCTGACCTCAATACCCTTGAACAAGGGCGCGAGCTTGAGATAGGCCGCTGAGATATTGCCGGCACCCAGAATGCCGACGCCGTATGTTTTGCTCATTTTTCGGTCCTAAAGAGCCTTTGCCGTCGCGATCGAGCGCGCTGCAAAGCGTTCGAGATCATTTGGGTTATCGTGTTCCATCACGAAGTACTTCGCCTTGGACTTGGCCTTCAGGTCGGCGAACAAGTCTTTCCAGGGCACGACGCCGTGACCGAGATCAGCCCAGCCGTCTTCGTCGGCTGCTTCACCTTCCGGAGCGATGTCCTTGAGATGAACTGAAACAATCCGATCGCCAAACTTTTCGATCCAACGCTTCGGATCGTCCTCACCGCGCACGACCCAGGCCACATCCATTTCCCAATCAAGCTCGGGCGCCTCAGTGAGCAGGATTTCCATGGGTGTACGGCCACCTTCGAGCGGCCAGAATTCAAAGTGGTGGTTATGCCAGCCGAAACCGAACCCCTGATCGCGATAGTACTTGGCGAGTTCACCAAGCTCACGCGCAAGTTCGGTCCACTTTTCATCGGACTGCTTCCAGTATTCCTGACCGATGAACGGACAGAAGATGGTTTCCAGGCCCAGGGTACGCGCGAGTTCGGTTGCTTTGGGTTTGTCGCGCAACTGATCAAGTCCAATGTGACCGGTCGGCATTGTCAGTCCAGCGGCATCGAGATCGCGGCGCAAGCCGGCTGGATCGGTATAGAGTGCGCCGAAGCCTTCGACGCTGGCGTAACCAAGCCGCGACAACAATGCGAACACATCGGTAAACGGGGGGAAGTTTCTGGCACTGTAGAGCTGAAACGAAAAGTCAGTCATTGGATATTTCCCTAAATACGGTCGCCGCTATCGGCATTGAAGATTGATGCACGGGCTGGATCAAAGCCCAGCCTGATCTTCTGTCCGACAGCGAGATTGAGTTCGCTGTCAGCCCGGAACGTGAATTCGTGCTTGCCGAGCTTGGTCCATGCAATCGTGTCCGAGCCCATCGGTTCGACGATTTCGATTTCGGCTTCGAAGTTCACGGCCTGGGATTGCGCCGCCTCGCCCACGATGACGTGTTCGGGACGGACGCCCAGCACGGCCTTGGTTTCGTGGGCATCGTTGCCGGCCGCGAAACCGTATCGGTCGACGTCGAACGGCACGCCATCGGCCGTGAACGTCTTGCCGCTCAGCGTACCCTCGATGAAATTCATGGAGGGAGAACCGATAAAGCCCGCCACGAAAAGATTGACCGGATGGTTGTAGATCACATTTGGCGTATCAAGCTGCTGGATGATCCCATCGCGCATGATGGCGATCCGGTCGGCAAGCGTCATCGCCTCGATCTGATCGTGTGTGACGTAGATCATAGTATTCTCAAGCCGCTGATGCAGGCGCTTGATTTCCACACGCAAATCCGAACGCAGCTTGGCATCGAGGTTGGAGAGTGGCTCGTCGAAAAGGAAGACCTCGACGTCCCGCACCAGAGCGCGACCGATGGCGACACGCTGACGTTGACCACCCGACAAATTGGCTGGCTTGCGATCAAGCAACGGTTCAATCTGGAGCATTTCGGAAGCGCGCTTGACGCGCTTTTCTATCTCCTCGCGCGGCAGGCCAGCTACGCGCAGACCAAACGAGAGGTTCTTTTTGACCGTCATTTGCGGATAGAGCGCGTAGGACTGGAACACCATGCCGATGCCCCGGTCCTTGGGCTCTTCCCAAGTGACGTTCTTGCCCGAGATGTGGATCTGTCCGCCAGAAACATCGAGCAGTCCGGCAATGCAGTTGAGCAGAGTGGACTTGCCACACCCCGACGGCCCCAAAAGGACCAGGAATTCGCCCTCGGCGATATCGAGGTTCATTTCCTTAAGAACCTGAATGGCGCCAAAGTTAAGCGAGAGATTCCGGATCGATACGGAAGTGTTTGATTTATCGGTCATTATACTCACCCTTTAACCGCACCTGCCGCAACGCCGCGAACGAACAGGCGTCCCGAGACGAAGTAGACAATGAGAGGTACGAGGCCGGTCAGCATCGTTGCTGCCATGTTGACGTTATATTCGGGCGTGCCCTGAGCCGAGTTGACGATGTTATTGAGCTGCACAGTCATCGGCAGGTTCTGGGTGCCCGCGAAGACGACACCGAACAGGAAGTCGTTCCAGATGCCGGTGACCTGCAAGATCAACGCCACAACGATGATGGGAAGGCTCATCGGCAACATCACCTCAAAGAAGATGCGCCAGAAGCCTGCCCCATCGACACGTGCCGCCTTGAAGAGTTCGGGCGGAAGCGAGGCGAAATAATTCCTGAACAACAGGGTCAGGATCGGCATACCGAAGATCGTGTGAACCATGATGACGGCGGGAATGGTGCCGAAAATGCCCAGTTCGCGCGTAATCATCACCAGCGGATAAAGCATGACCTGGTAGGGAATGAACGAACCGAAGATCAGGACGGCAAAGAAGATTTCCGAGCCCCGGAACTTCCAGTTGACCAAACCATACCCATTCACAGCGGCCACAGCCGTCGAGATGATCACCGAAGGGATCAGGATCTTGACCGAGTTCCAGAATCCGGGGGAAAGGCCGTTACAGGTCAACCCCGTACAGGCTGAGGACCACGCGCGCACCCAGGCATCGCCCGTGAACTCACGCGGCGGAGCAAAGATGTTGCCAAACCGGATTTCCGGCATGGTTTTGAACGAGGTCATCACCATGACGTAGAGCGGGAAAAGATAATAAAGGCATGCCACGAACAGGATGGAATACATCACTATCCGCCTTGGCGTGAAGAAGGGCTTGGGGCGCGGCCCGTGAGGATCACCGAGATTGATTTCAGGCTTGACCGCATCCAGAGCGACATTTGAGGAAAGTGTGGCTGGGTTGCTCATTACTTCTTCCCCCGTCCGCCAAATTCAAGATAGGCCCACGGGATGATGATGATCATGACCGTGAGAAGCATGATGGTCGATGCCGCAAGGCCCTGCCCGATGTTGCCGGCGGTAAACATGTAATCGTAAACGTATTTGGCTGGCACTTCGGACGAAATACCGGGACCGCCCTTGGTTAGTGCCACCACAAGATCGTAGAGCCGCACGATGCCCGACCCGGCCAGTACGACTGCAGTGACGAGCACGCCACGCATCATCGGCAGGATTATGAACAGATAGGTGCGCCAGGTAGGAATGCCATCGACACGAGCGGCCTTCCAGATTTCCTCGTCAACGCCGCGCAGGCCTGCAAGCATCAGGATCATCATGAACCCGGTGCCCTGCCAGAGACCGGCGATCAGCAACGCGTAGATCACCATGTCCGAGCGAGCGATCCAGTCGAACGTGAACCAATCGAACCCAAGATTGCGCATGGTGCCCTGCAAGCCCAGCGTCGGATTCATTATCCACTGCCAGACCAACCCCGTCACGATAAACGAGAGCGCAAACGGGTAGAGCATGATGGTGCGGAAGGCACTTTCAAAGCGGATCTTCTGGTCCATCAGCACGGCAAGCAGAAAGCCGATGGTGAGGGTGAAAATCAGCGAAAAGCTGCCATACCAGACGAGATTCCAGACCGAGACATTCCAGCGCGACGTTCCGAAAAGTCGCGTGTACTGGTCGAAACCGACAAAGGACCCTGTCGGCAACAGCCTGGAGTTTGTGAACGAATAATAGATCGTCCAGATGGTGCATCCGATAAAGACCACCAGCACTGTCACGATCATTGGGGTTGCAGCGATCTTTGCAGGAATGTTTCGCGTGAACAGCTGGCGAACGAAACGCCGCGCTCCCGATTCCTGCCGCTCGCTGCCGCTTGCCGTAACGTCAGTCAAGTTAGACCCTCCTATACGAACCGAAACTTCGAACGACGCGAAGATCCGGCTCCGAGACATTTTCCTGATACCATTCCATCCCGCTTTATCGCGGCTATTGCGCGGAACGGTGCCAAGCGAGACACAGCCGGAACGAGCCCGGCCGTGTCACCGTCTTCGTGCAGCGAAATCGCTTAGTCGGCGCTCTCGATGATCGAGGCGTAGCGATCGATATAATCGTCGACCGAGATGCTATCGTTGTCGATAAACTCGATGGACAGATCCTGCAGCTGCTGCTGAGTATCGCTCGACAGGGCAAAGTCGCCGGAGGGCAGCAGACCGTTGTCGAGGAGGGGAATTGCCTTCTGCATGCAGGCATTGGCGCCAGAAAGATCGATGTCGGTACGGATCGGCATCGAACCCTTCTTGAGGTTGAAGGCCAGCTGAGCCTCTGGCGAGATCAGCAGACGGGCAAGCTGGGTCTGAGCTTCGACAACTTCGGGGTCTGTCCCATCGGGCAGAACCGGGAAGTAGAAGCTGTCACCGCCACCGGTAAGCTGGTCGTTGAGACCAAGGCCGGGCAGGCATTCGTAGTCTTCACCGGGCACACCACCGGCAACCTGAAGATCGCCCTGCAGCCAGTCACCATGGATGTTGCCAGCCACTTCACCTGCGAGAATCTGGTTCCCCACGTCACCGAACGAGGGCACCATCATATCGGGGCTGAGCACGCCACGAAGCGCGTCCATGGCTTCTGCAACCTTGCGGAACTCTTCGCCGCGCACAGCTTCGACATCCTTGTCACGGTTGACCGCGAGAACGAGATCGGAACCGCCGATACCGGCCATCAAGACGCCGGGAACGCCGGAAATCGGCCAACCCGAAGCAAGGCCGAACGGAAGAATGCCAGCCTCTTCAAGCGCGGGCCAGGTTGCGACATATTCATCCCAGTTGGTGGGAACAGGCTGCCCAATTTCTTCATAAGCAGCAGTCGAGAGCCACAGCCAGTCCCATGAATGGATGTTGACCGGGAAGCAGTAGATGCGACCTTCATATGTGCAGGGCTCAAGCAGAGATTCATCCACGTAGAAGTCGCGAACGCCCATCTCATCGGCAATATCGGTCAGGTCCCGCATCAAGCCGGCCTGAATGAGTTCCTCGGCATCGCGGCCGGTGTTCATCTGGGTGGCGCCCATCGGGTTGCCGCCCAGAATACGGCTGATGATCACGGGGTTGGCGCCAGTACCCGATCCGGCAAGCGCGCTATCGACCCAGGTGTTCCCTGTTTCCTCTTCGAAAACACGGGCGAACTCGGCAACGGATGCAGCTTCACCGGCGGATGTCCACCAATGCGTGACTTCAAGATCTGCCGCCGAAGCGGCGGTGGTGGACATTAGGGCAGCCGCAAATGACGCGGCCACGACAAAATTTTTCATCGGATAATCCTCCCAAGGGTTTCCTCAAGGCGGCACTGGGGCCACCCCTCCTCCATCAACCGTACCGTGGCTCCTCAACACACGGTCTCCGCGACACGGAGATGTAATCGATTACAAAGGCATTGGCTGCACTGGTTGCAATCGATTACAAGCATCACATTCCATTATATAAACGATGTCAAGGGGGCGTAATACCAAAGTCGAGTATGAGAACCGTCCGGGAGCAGTCGCGCCAACACCATGGTCCACAAGCGAAAAGGGCAGTCGCCGAAGCAACTGCCCTTTCCAAAGTACTGTGTATAATTGGCTTAAGCGGCCTGACGGGCCCTTTTGGGACGCGACTTGGCTCGGTTGCGCTGCTGCGCGGGTTTTGCCGGATCGAAAGGCTTTGCGCCCTGCCCTTTTGACTGGGGCTTGCCGTTGCGACCCTGCGTGCGCTTTTTTGCAGGACCCGAAGAGGTCTTGCGCAGCGGACGCTCGCCACCAGCAGTCTCAATCGACAGCCCGGTCAAACGTTCGATATCAAGAAGCAATCCGTATTCTTCGCCCGAAACAAGCGCCACGGCCTCGCCTTCGGCGCCGGCGCGCGCCGTGCGACCAATGCGGTGAACGTAGTTTTCGGCAACCTGGGGCAGTTCGTAATTGTAAACGTGGCTCACACCGGGAATATCGATGCCTCGGGCAGCGACGTCGGTAGCGACCAGAACGCGGATTTCACCACCGCGGAACGCCTTCAGCGTCCGATCCCGCTGACCCTGACTCTTGTTGCCGTGGATTGAGCCAGACGCAAATCCAGCAGCGCCCAACGACTTGGAGAGCTTTTCAGCGCCGTGCTTGGTGCGGGCAAAAACCAGCGACAGCGAATCCTTGTCGGCAGATAGCAACTGCTTGAGCAGCGACAACTTGCCAGCAGGTTCCACGAAGTGCGCACTCTGCGCAATCTTGTCTGCGGTCTTGCCCGGAGTGGACACCTGAACGCGAACGGGGTCTTTGAGATAAACAGCGGCGATCTCGTTCATCTGCTTGGGCATGGTGGCCGAAAACAGGAGCGTCTGACGCGGCTGGCCGACAAGGCGCGAAATCTCGCGCAGTGCGTGAATAAAGCCGAGATCAAGCATCTGGTCGGCTTCGTCGAGCACGAGGTGCTTTGCCGAATCGAGTCGAAGAGCCTGGCGCTTGACCAGGTCGAGCAGACGGCCTGGCGTTGCCACAACAATATCGCTGCCATGAGCCAGCGCCTTGATCTGGGTTCCAATGGACATGCCGCCGACGACGGAATTGACCTTGATCGGCGAACCTTTGGTGAAGGCGCGCAGATTGACGGCGATCTGGTTTACCAGTTCGCGGGTTGGTGCCAAGATCAAAGCCTTGCAGGTCTTGGGGTCAGGTTTGCCGGTCTTGGCCAGAAGCTGCTGAATGATCGGGAGACCAAAAGCTGCAGTCTTACCGGTGCCGGTCTGGGCAAGGCCCATGATGTCGCGGCCGTCCAAAACGAGCGGGATCGCGCGTTCCTGAATGGGCGTAGGATCAGAAAACCCCATACCTTCCAGGGCCTTGAGGATGTGAGCGTCTAGGCCGAGGGCCTGGAACTGAGTCAAATTATGTCCTTTTCCGGCAGCACCAGATGCGCACCGGACATTATACGGCTTACCGCGCCAACCGTTGCGTTGGGCGTGTACCGTTGCGGTTGCAGATCCAGCCAAACCCGCGGCGCCACATTGCGCACAGGCGTTGGACCTGTCAGAACCCCGCGTGATCTGGGAACTTGGGAAAATCATGCCGGCTCAAGGGTCACCCATGACGGAGACGCGATGGCTGCTCACGCGGCAGCACCTAGCATTGCGTCCATATCTGCGCTTGTGACCTGAAAGTCAAGCGCCGTCGCGCTCACAGGCTGACAAGCGTCGTGTTTTGCGATAGATCGGGGACCGCTCCGCCAGATTCGGAGTAGCGCTGTTAGATTTTGTCTTGCCGGGAGTGCGATTGGAAATGTCTCTGACCTTTCCCAAAGATGCTCCCAACGCCGCGCACGGCCCCGTAGCTCAGCTGGATAGAGCAGTAGCCTTCTAAGCTATTGGTCACAGGTTCGAATCCTGTCGGGGTCGCCACCTTCTCTCCCTTCAAATGGAACGCGAGTGGTCGTCCGAGGGCATCAGCCAGGCTGTGAAGCTTACTGGTGTACCCGCCCGTTGATCAGCCTCCCTTTTCCGCCGGCTGCCGAGACGTGGGCGCGAACGGTAGTGCTGTCGATGCTGTAATGGCCGCTGTCCGCATGACTTCGGCGAGCGTTACAGCAACGGCCTCCCGGACCCGGCCTCGCTCCATCGCCGGAACCACCGGTAGATAGTGTCCAACTCCCGTATTTGGGCGGAACGTCGCGCCACGGAGCTGCCAGAGGATGCCATTGATGATTGATCAGTTCTGCTCGGGCGGTTTGCCTCGACCACGGTTCTCAGGCTCAATGGGCAGCAAGCCTTTCAAAATGCGCCGTTCCACTTCTGTGAGATCGCCCCTGCTCAAATCTGCCTCCAGAAGGAAGCCTTGGATCAATCCTTGCCGACGGCGTGGATCCAGCACTTCTCAAAATCGGGCTTGTTGATCGCCTCGGCCTGAAATTGCGGGATCGGGAAGTTTGCCGAACCGGGTTCATCCGCAGACTGCCTTCAGGCCAGAGAGCATGCAACGCTCCTGTGAAAACGGCTGGCGAATTTGTCGACGCTGCCTAGCCGACCCGATGAGGCCCTGCTGCGCAGCCGATTAACGGGCGTTTTCTGGAAGTGTTTCCGGCTTTCTCTACCCACACTCAAGTCACGCCCTGGGGCTTGCGGAATGATGGCATGGAGGCGCACTCTGGGGGAGGCAAGCTATGGAGGATGAGATGGAAAATCACAAGAAGGCCGCTCTGGAAATGAATGCGCTGGCAACCGAAATGAATAGTTTCGGTGACAGCCACACTGACCTTATCGGCCGATTGATCGGCCTAACCGACGAGGTCAACACTGGACCTACGGCAGACACGCTGGCTGCAAAAGCCGAGCTGGTTGTGGACTTTCAATCTGAGGGTTTGAACGACTGGGCCGATCAGTTGCGCAAGATTCAGTGGTAGGGCTGAACCTAGCGGGTGTGTGCTTTCTGGCGCTCCAGTATTATCGTCCGAAGCTGGCGCATCAGAACCCGGCCAGTGATTTGCTGAACAGAGTATCCCTCTTGCAGCAGCGCCCGTTTGATGTCGGCGGTTCCTGTAAAACGACCGCTTTCGGCCAACTGGAAAGCCCGTTCCAGTGCAGTGACATTTTGATCCATGCAGCACTTATAGCATCGAAGTTTCCGACTGTCCTAACCAAGCACGCCAAAAACCCAAACAAAACAACCGATATCAGAGTTTGAGGGGGTCAAAAGCCGAGAGGCACAAACAGCTTCAAGGATCGATAGTTTCGCTTCGAGCATTGCCGAAATCGCTGGCACCAGTTGCGGTAACAGTGCGTTTCCAACACGGTAGAACGCGTCAAAGCTACCTTTGGCGACTCGTGCATATTGACCCAGATCAACGCGCAACGGAACGCTGTGGGTTAGCATTGTTATATAAGAAGGAGACGCGCGATGTATAAGCACATTCTGATCGCAACCGATGGTTCAGAGCTGTCCACCAAGGGGCTCGATCAGGGCCTGAAACTGGCCAAGAAACTCGGCTCGAAAGCGACTGTTATCACCGTCACAGATATGTGGGCTTCAGGGGCATTGGCAGTTGCCGGACCTGCCACCATCGCCGAATACGATGAATCGATGCGTGCTGCGGTCAAGGATATCCTTGAAGAAGCCGCCCGGTTTGCCTCCGAAAGCGGTGTCGATTGTGAGACGCGGCATATTCCGAACCGCTACCCGGCCGACGCCATCATCGAGGTCTCGCAGGAAATCGGTGCCGATCTGATCGTCATGGCCTCCCACGGTCGCCGCGGCTTTCGCAAGATGCTGCTGGGCAGCCAGACAACAGAAGTGCTAACGGCCAGCACAGTCCCTGTGCTTGTCGTGCGTTAGACCCCAACGCTTTGGTGCATCGACAAAAAGGCGGCGGAACTACTCCGCCGCTTTGACTTCAGCTTCTACTCGGGGGTGATCGAGTTGCGCGCCTGCTTGCAGCCCCAATTCAGCCGAGCGCCCCCCTGGGATTTCAAGCACGAAACGCACCGGCTCTCCTGATGGAATCGCCGTGGTATCCATCGGAACCGCGTTCTCATGGATTCTGACGATCTCGCCATCGGCCTTGATGAACAGCATATCGAGCGGAATCAAAGTGTTCTGCATCCAGAAACTGGTCGGGCGTTCTTCGAGAAAATCGAACAACATGCCGGCATCGGGAGCCAGCTCTTCGCGGAACATAAGGCCACGGGACGTTTCTTTCGGCGTATCGGCAATTTCGACTGAGAAGGTGAAACTGTCTTCGCCTGAATGGATGACCGCGACATCCTCGGCATCCTGAGCAACTGCCGGTGCAAGCGGGGCGAGCACAAGCAGCGCCGAGAGAATGAAATTTCGTGTAGCGCACATGCAAATCGATCCTGGCTGAAAGGGTTGCTTCGCCCTAGTGTGACGACGGGGCGTCACCCCAACCATCGGGGCGGATTTCGGCAACCATGAGGCCCTTGGGCCCATCACCATACCGGCACAGCACAAATTGCCCCGGACGCAGTTCAGTCATGCCGAACTGGCGCAGTGTTTCCATGTGAATAAATATATCCGGGTGCCCCTCGCCTGCAGACAAAAAGCCAAAACCACGGACACGGTTGAACCATTTCACTTCAAGCCGCTCTAGCTTGGACGTCGGTTCCACATGAACGTGTGTGCGCGCCGCAGGCATTTGTGCGGGATGGCGTGCAGTCGATTCGTCCATGGAGACAATTCTGAAGGCCTGAAGACCGCCAGGGCGATTGAGTGCCTCGACAACAATGCGCGCACCCTCATAGGCAGTCTGGAAGCCATCGCGGCGAAGGCACGTGACATGCAGCAGCACATCCGCGCCCCCAGTGTCGGGCACAATGAAGCCAAAGCCCTTGCCTGCGTCGAACCACTTGATTGTCCCGACGACTTCTATGACGTCGAAATCGGTGGCGGGATTCTGGAAATCCCTCTCGCCGTCTTCGCGGTGCGCATCATCCTGCCTCACCGTTCTGGACTCGGGTCCGGTGCCGGAAATGTCTTTCGCCCCCATGCTCAACGCCTTTTCCACACACGCGCCTGCAAACCGCAGGTACTCATAATACTGTGCGACACTCTGGCCGATTCAGAACCAAAAGTTAAGAACCATTCATAAATTTGTTGGCGACAGTTAACTCTATTGTCGTCGACGCCCTGTCTTGGCCATTGCCGCGCGCTTCTGCTAGCCTCAGCAGCGCCCCTGCTCCGATGGTAAGGGGCGCAACACCACCATGGCGGAGCCTTGCTTTGAAATATCTTCACACAATGGTGCGCGTAACCGACATCGAGAACAGCCTTCGTTTCTACTGCGAAGGCCTCGGTCTTGTGGAATCACACCGCATTGAAAACGAAAAAGGGCGATTCACGCTCGTTTTCCTCAACGCCCCCGGCGATGAGGGCGCGAAGGTCGAGTTGACCTACAATTGGGACCCCGAAGAGTATAGTGGCGGCCGCAATTTCGGACATTTGGCCTATAGGGTCGACGACATTTACGCGCTTTGCCAACATCTTCAGGACATGGGGTACACAATCCACCGTCCGCCACGCGACGGGCACATGGCCTTCGTCAAATCCCCCGACGGTATTTCCGTAGAATTGCTCCAGGAGGGCAATCTCGAAGCCAAGGAACCCTGGGCTTCCATGCAGAACACCGGAACGTGGTAAACGCATAACCAAAAATTAACCACGCTAATTGACCGGCGGTTAGGCAACCGCCGGTATTTTTGTGTCCGTGGCTTGGGAATCTTTTCACCCCGACACGGAAGTGGTTTTGATGCGTTTACTGTCCAGTCTGATCGTCATGGTGTTATTGCTCGGCGCCTGCGCTCCGATGGCCATGTTCGCCTCCGGTAGCGGAAGCGGCTACAATGGGTTGCGTTCTGACTGGGGCACTTATGTGTCGCACAGCAACGTCAACGCCTTCTGCCTGTCCCCCAAACTTCGCCTGCTGATTTGGGATATCGAGGGCCATTTCGGCAAGAAAGTCGTTATGAACTCGGGCTATCGCACGCCCTGGCATAACGCGTCGGTGGGTGGCGCCGAATCGTCGTTCCATACGAAATGCATGGCTGCCGATTTCTACATCCCCGGCGTCGCCAAGTCGCGACTCATAGCCTATGCCCGCAACAACGGGCTGGTCGGCGGCATGGGGTGCTACCCTGGTCGGAACTTTGTGCATGTTGATGTGCGCGACCGTCCGCGCGGCTATAGTGGCCCCGTAACATTCAGCGGCTGTTGAAATTGAAATAAAATCGAATTTGGGTATTGCGCAATCGCAAAGCCCCCCCTATACACCCGCTCACTGGCCGACGCGGTGATCCGCAGACGCCCGCCGCGCCCTTCGTCTAGCGGTCTAGGACGCCGCCCTTTCACGGCGGAAACACGGGTTCGAGTCCCGTAGGGCGCGCCATTTCTTCTTGCTTGAGGATTTGGCCGTTTCCCGTTGCATCATGCGATGCGCGCCACTATCTATAGTGGCAATTCACGGCCCGGAGCTTCCGCTGTTCCATCCATTGCGGTAACCGCTCCCAAACATATCTCGGCGCTTCCTAGAGGCGCTCTAGGCGCCCTTCGTCTAGCGGTCAGGACGCCGCCCTCTCACGGCGGTAACACGGGTTCGATTCCCGTAGGGCGCGCCAATCAACTCCCCACATATTTTTGCTTCATTCCCGGACCGTCTCCAGAGACATTTCCGGTCATCTATTTGCTGCTACGGGAATCAGCAAAGAAAACACCTTCGCTCTGCGGCGGGTGATAGAGTGCGTCTCAACCAGTGAGGCACCATGACCACGAATTTCCTGATCCAGTCATTCCAACAGCGCGGACGCAAGCTGGTGTCTGATCCCTTGCAGCGGGCCAAGACCGCCGAAAGTGCGATTGCGACGGCCGAGCGGATCGCGCCGACAAAGGCCGGCGTGGTTGCGTTCTCCCAAGAGGTCGACCTCGAAACCGACTGTTACGACGAGCCTCTTGTGCTTTTCAAAATCGGGACATTGCCCGCGGAACTCATGGACTGATCGCAGCCATTGAAATTTCTTTACTGGGTTTGCGCTGCTGATAAGGTCGGTGGACTTGCCAACCAATTACGGACCTCTCCGCAATGACTGACGCCAATGCTCCGCTCGATGCCGTGCTTTCCCATGTCGATGCCAATATCGATGCGAGTCTCGAGCGGTTGTTCACTCTTTTGCGGATTGCATCGATTTCGACCGACCCTGCCTATGGCGGCGAGTGCCTCAAAGCAGCAGAATGGCTGACCAACGAGCTCAACGGACTTGCCTTCGATTCGACTGTGCGTCCGACACCGGGGCACCCGATGGTTGTTGGCCATCAGCGCAGCAACCATGGGCCTAACGTCCTGTTTTACGGTCATTATGACGTTCAGCCTGTTGACCCGATCGAGCTTTGGACGAATGAGCCGTTTGAACCGACAATCGGCGACGAGAATGGCCGAAAAGTGATTCTGGCGCGCGGTGCATCGGATGACAAAGGTCAGCTGATGACGTTTGTGGAGGCCTGCAGGGCCTATAAAGCTGTGCGCGGCGCGCTGCCGGTCGGCGTCACAATACTGTTTGAAGGCGAAGAAGAATCCGGCTCACCTTCGCTGGACGCGTTTCTCAGGGAAAATGCCGAAGAGCTCAAAGCAGATATTGCCCTGGTTTGCGATACTGACATGTGGGACGAGCAGACCCCATCCATCATCACTATGCTGCGCGGGCTCATGGCCGACCAGATCGATATACAGGCCGCCGACCGCGATCTTCATTCGGGAATGTATGGCAACGCTGCGCGGAACCCCAACCAGGTTCTCGCCGAGATCATCGCCTCGTTGCGCAATCACGACGGCTCTGTGGCTGTTGAGGGATTTTATGACGATGTACCCGAACTTCCAGCGGACGTTGCCGAGCAGTGGGCGCGGCTACCGTTTGACGAGCAGGGCTATCTGAGCGCTGTCGGTCTCTCCGAGCCTGCGGGTGAGAAAAACCGTACGGTGCTTGAACAGATCACATCGCGACCGACGTGTGAGATCAACGGCATGTGGGGCGGCTATACCGGTGACGGGTTCAAGACTGTCATCCCGGCCAAGGCCTCGGCAAAAATCTCCTTCCGCCTCGTGGGCAATCAGGACCCGCACAAGATTCGCAAAGCGTTCCGCGCCCATGTGGAGGCGCGTGTTCCAAAAGATTGCACGGCGACATTCCACGAGCATGGCGCCAGCCCGGCCTCTGTCGTGCCCGCAGATGGCGCAATGCTGCAAAAGGCTCTGGGCGCATTGACCGAGGAGTGGGGCCGCGAGGCTGCGATTGCGGGGTCAGGCGGATCGATTCCCATCGTCGGTGACTTCAAGCGCAAGCTGGGTATGGATTCACTTCTGATCGGCTATGCCCAGACCGACGACCGCATCCATTCGCCGAACGAGAAATACAACCTTGAGAGCTATCACAAGGGAATTCGGTCATGGGTGCGCGTACTCGAGGCCCTGTCGAAATAATTACGGCAACCTGATCCGGCGCAAACCAATTTCGTATTGAGACGATATCGAAAGAAAGGTTTTGCGAATGGCGAAAGTGGCATGGGTGCTCGGCGGCGGTTCTGGAATCGGCGCCGAGACTGTAAAACAATTGTCCCAACGTGGCTGGACAGTTGCCATTTCCGGCCGACGCGAACAGCCTCTGAATGCGCTGTCTGCAAGTCATGGCGCTCGTCCCTACCCGCTCGACGTCACTGATTTCGCGGCGGTCAAGGCAACTGTGGCCCGCATCGCAGAGGACCTGGGCAAAATTGATCTCGTCGTTTTTTCAGTCGCTGCCTGGGAGGTTACGGAGCCGGGACGCTACGACTACGAAAGTTTTGCGAAAATCATAGACACCAACCTGCTCGGTGCGATGCGCGTCATCGACCCTGTCGTTGCCCAGATGCGCCGACAGGGTTTTGGCGAAATTGCACTTGTGGCGTCCGTGGCAGGCTACTTTGGATTGCCACGGTCGGCGGCCTATTCGTCGGGTAAGTCGGCCATGATTGCCCTGGCAGAGACGATGCGAACTGAACTGGCTGCTGACAACATAGCCGTGCGGCTGATCTGTCCGGGGTTCGTTAAGACCGACCTGACAGCGAAGAACGATTTTCCCATGCCGTTCCTGATGGAAGCCGAGGATGCTGGCAAGCGTATCGCCGACGGGTTGCTGAAATCTCGCAAGTTCGAGATCGCATTTCCGTTGCCCTTCGTCCTGATCCTGAAGACGATACGGCTATTGCCCTACCCTGTTTTCTTTGCCCTGATGTCGAAGTTGATCTCCGAACCTTCCAAATAACAAAGGGCGGCGTGATGGCTGCCCTCTCTAATTTCAATCGGTAACCACCTCCGCCGCATCGACAAGCGCCGTGAGCTTTTCAAGCTGTTCTGCGTAGGCGCTATAGGTCCGGATCCACCACGCCGGCCAATCGCCCACTTGCCCTGCTGCGATTGCTGGACTCAAATCGGCAAGCGGTTGCGCCTGAACCGCTTCGCGCGTTGCCGAACCAAACCGATCGTCGAGCAAGAGAACATCGGCGGGGTAAGCATCTGCATTCTCCCAACTCAGGATCCCCCAATATTCCCCTGCGGGCACCGCGGGTTCGATGACGTTCAGCCCCCAATTGGCAAAATCGTTGAGTTCTGCGGCACCGTCCGGCGTCGCGACATAGAGGCTTTCGGCATCGGCCCATGCCGCCATCACTTTCAAGCCCGGCTTTGAATCTGCGGCCGACGAGAAGGCCTCACGCGCCTGAAGAAAGGCCTCACGCTGCTGCTGGATCTGTGGCGCATCGATGTCAGCGCCAAGCGCCTGGGCGAGATCGGCATAGTCTTCGATGAGTCCAAGAATCGAATCCATTTGCGACACGCCAAGAATCGGCGCGATGCCACCAAACTGGCCATCCGGCGTCATTTCGTCGCCACCGCTATAGCCACCGGTGCGAGGCCAGTACTCTGTAACGATCAGGTCAGGCTCCAGAGCCAGCAGGCTCTCCGCCTGCAACTGATTATAGGCTGTGCGGATCACTTCAATTGTGGACAGGTCAAAATCTGCGTAGCTTTTGTCCGAGGTACTTTCATCTGTAAAAACGCCGACAGGCACGATCCCAAATTGCATCAATCCTGCCGCGGACGACGAAAATGCGACGATCCGTTCAGGCGGGCGTTCCAGGGTGATGGTATTGCCTGTACCGTCCGTATAGCTCCATTCCTGCGAAACCGCAGCCGAGGCGTTTGTCACCAGTAAGGCAGCCGTCATCAGGCCGAGTAGCTTCTTCTTCATCGAAACTTCCTTTGAATGTGATGAACGTCAGTCGGTTATGCTGGAACCGGGCTAACCTGCGCTTGGGGGATCGATCCGCGTGGAATGACCATCGGCGTCCTGGCCAGTGGATCTTCGATGATGATGCAAGGCAAACCGAAAACATGCTCTACGAGCTCGGCGGTGACAATCTCTTGAGGTGCGCCCTCCGCAACGATGTCCCCCTCGCGCATGGCGATGATGTGGGTCGCATAGCGGCACGCGTGATTAAGATCGTGCAAGACAGCAACGACTGTGTGCCCTTCCCGCTTGTTGAGCATGCTGAGAAGCTCCAGGAGCTCGATTTGGTGGGCAATATCGAGATAGGTTGTCGGCTCATCAAGCAGCAGCATAGGTGTCTGCTGGGCAAGCACCATGGCCACCCAAACGCGCTGGCGCTGACCACCCGAAAGCTCGTCGACGAGTCTGTGGGACAAAGGCGTGATCTTGGTCGCCTCCATGGCGTCCAGCACAGCAGCCTCATCGCCTTCAGACCATTGGCGGATAAACTTTTGATGGGGATAGCGGCCACGTGCCACGAGATCAGCAACAGTGATGCCTTCTGGAGCAATCGAGGTCTGCGGCAACAAACCCAGGCGACGCGCGACCTCTTTGGCAGGGTATTGTGAAATCGCCTTGCCATCGAGCATAACCTGCCCCTGGCTTGGCCGGATAAGGCGCGACAATGCCCTTAATAATGTTGATTTGCCGCAGGCATTGGCACCGACAATCACCGTAAAACCATTGTCGGGAATTTTGACCGAAAGCTCATGCGAGATTATCCGATCGTCATAACCGATCGTCGCCCTTTCTGCCGATAGGCTTGCGGTTGACGCGATCGCGGTCGGAGCGAAATGCTCGTTCATGCTCAATCTCCCGGTCATTGGCGCCTGGCCTCCCGCATTAGCAGCCACACAAAATACAGCCCACCTACAGAAACTGTGACTACGCCCACGGGCAGTTGGGTCGGTGCAAAGGCCCGTTGCGCCAGAAAGTCGGCGAGAGTGAGCAGCAGAGCGCCCATTGCAGCCGAAGGTAGCAGCGCCACGCCTGCCGCTCGGGTCACCCTGCGTGCGATTTGCGGCGCAGCCAGTGCCACGAATGCGATGGGACCGGCGACGGCGGTTGACGTTGCGGTCAGCGCGACACCGAGCACCAACAGCGCGACGCGCACCGGTTCGGCACGGATGCCGAGCGCGCGGGCGGTATCATCACCCATCTCGAGTTGCTTCATCGGTCGCGCCAGCAGGACTACAAGCGGCATGAGCACGCCCAGTACGACGAGCGTAGGCCAGAATTGATCCAGGCCAAGGCCATTAAGCGAGCCTGCGCCCCACACCGCGGCCGCCATCGCCACTTCGAGCTTGGCGCGCAGCATAAGCCAGGTGTTCAGCGACGAGAGCATGGCGCTCATGCCGATGCCGACGATGATGAGCCGGAACCCCTGCACTCCGCGACGCCAGGCAAGCGCATAGACAGCAAGCGCGGTAAGGACACCGCCAAGCAAAGCACCGCCAGCAACCTGATAGTAGTTGCCCGAAAAGGCGATTATGGCGATCAGCGCGCCTGTATAAGCTCCCGAGTTGAACCCGATCACGTCCGGACTACCCAGGGGATTGCGTGTCAGAGACTGGAAAACAGCGCCACTCATGCCAAGGGCAGCGCCCAGAATGACAGCCAGCAGCGCGCGAGGCAGGCGCCATTCCACAACAACCATGTGGGTGCGTCCATCGGCTTGCCCGCTAAGAGCTGCAAGAACATCGGGCAGCGCAACCGGGTATTCGCCGCTGGCCAACGCCATCAGCGTCACAACAGTAGCGATGGCCAGCAGGATCCCCACCAATGCCATGACACGCAAGTCCAAGAGCATCGTTACCTTGCCGCCAAACACGCGGAGGATCCTGATGGGGCGACCGAAATCTATTGCGCTCATAGCCCACTCACCTTGCGACGGCGCGCCAGCAGGATCAGTACGGGGGCACCAAGGAAAGCGGTGACGATGGCAACCTGGATTTCGCCCGGTCGCATGACGATCCGACCGATGATATCGGAAACCAGAAGAAGCACAGGGGCGAGCACCAGTGTATAGGCCATGATCCAGCGCTGATCCGGCCCAACGATCCACCGGGCAACATGGGGTACCATCAACCCGACGAACCCAATGGGTCCGGCCGCGGCAGTGGCGCCACCGGCGAGCAGTGTCACAGCAATAACGACGATTGTGCGAACCCGCGTGATATTGGCACCGAGTGATTTTGCAAGGTCGTCGCCAAGTGCGACCGCATTGAGCGGACGTGCAACGATGGCGGCCAGCACAAGGCCGAAAACGATAAACGGCGCTATCGTTGTCACCGTCTCATAGGTGCCGCCACTCAGGGCACCTGCGCTCCAGAACCGCATGCGGTCAAATGCTGTCGGGTTGAGCAGTGTAAGCGCCGTCGACACCCCGCCCAGGATCGCACCGATGGCGACACCGGCCAAAGTGAGCGTCACAGGCGTCGCGCCATTTCGGCCGGACGAGCCGACGACATAGACCATGACCGTCGTGACAATAGCGCCCAAGAAGGCAAACCAGATGTAAGATTGCAACGAAGTCATGCCCAGATAGCCCACGGCGATCAGCACGAAGAAGCTCGCGCCGGCATTGACGCCCAGAATGCCCGGATCGGCCAATGGGTTACGCGTCAGCGCCTGGATTAAGGCGCCGGACATCCCCAGCGCCATTCCAATGAGCAGCCCCAACACGGTACGGGGAACGCGCAGGCTCTGGACGATAGCGTGGTCGTTTGAGTCATCGTAAGCGAAAAGCGCGTCGAGCACTGTTGGCAGGGCGATATCGCGCGCACCGATTGCGATGCTGGCAAGCACAGCTAACACCAACACCGCCAGGCATATGAGCAGACCCGCCAAGCGCCGTGCATTGCTTGCGGCAACGCCGGGCCGACGGGTGGCTTGAGCTTGTTCGGCAATAGCAGTCACGGCGCCAATCGCTCCGGCGATAGTCAGCGGGATCGGGCCTAGCTATATTTTATGATTATCGCAGTCAAGTTATTTGCATAACCGAACAGGCGCTATTGCGGGCGCCTGTACTGATAGATGCCGACATCGATGGTGCCTTCGGTAAATCCGGCTTCGCAATAGGCTAAATAATAGAGCCATTTGCGCTTAAATGCCTCGTCATAGCCGAGTTTGGCGATCGTGTCCCAGCGCTCAATGAACCGCTTGCTCCAGATGCGGAGCGTTCGCGCATAATCGAGACGAAAACAATCAGTCGCTTCTAGTACCAGCCCCACTTTGGCGGCTGCGTCTTTCATCACGCTCTTTGTCAGCAGCATACCACCGGGGAAGATATAACGCTGGATGAAGTCGGGCGCCGATTTATAGGCGTCGAAATCGCGCTCCGTAATGGTGATGGCCTGGATGGCCGCAGTACCGCCGGGCTTTAGCCTGTCATGGACCATTTTGAAATAGTCCGGCCAGTGCTCTTCACCCACGGCTTCGATCATTTCAATCGACGCTACGTGATCGAACGAGCCTTTGGTGTCGCGATAATCCTCGAATACCAATTCCCCGAATTCGGAGAGGTTTAGCCGCGCGAGTCGCTCGATACCGTATCTAAGCTGCTCTTTCGACAGGGTGATACCGCGTAGATGCGCGCCTGCCCGCGCAGCCGTTTCGGCAAAACCGCCCCATCCACACCCGACTTCAAGGATGTGGTGACCCGGCTGAATTCCCGCCATTACCATGATACGCTGGTATTTTGCGCGCTGGGCCTCTTCGAGCGAAATGTCCTGACCGGCAAAATAGGCCGAAGAATAGGTCATCGATGGGTCGAGCCACTCGGCGTAAAAATCGTTCCCCAGATCGTAATGCTCGGCAATGTTCTTCTGGCTGCCTTCACGGGTGTTTGGCCGGGACATGTGATAGGCCAGATCTTGCGCGGCCCGACGGAAAATGCCCGGATTTGCCTTGTCGAAGATGTCCTGGTTCTGGAGAAAGAACCGGAACAGGGCTGTCAGGTCCACAATTTCGATGTCGCCGCTGATATAGGCTTCCGCAAAACCCAAAGTGCCACGCCGCATCGCCGCTTTGAGGACATTGAAATTGTTGAGTTTCAGATAGGCATGCTCACCAGTCGACGCATCGCCCAATGTCCGCGCGCGGCCACTGGGAAAGGTCACTGTGATGGCGCCCTTGTGCGGGATTCCCATCAGAGCGGCACCGGCCTTTTCAAGCAGGAATGACTTTAATCGCGTTCCCCATCCGGGCTGGATTTGCTCTCGATCGAAAGTTGCTTGACTCATTATTGACCCTCATCCCCGCCTGGCTGGACATTCGAAACTGCTGTTACAGATACGATACGAATGTGAGCCGGTTTCAGATTGCTGCCTTAAAACATGATCTTAACGGCCAGAACCGGCGATGCAAGAGCGGTTAGCCAGGCAGTGCGGCATCGATAATCCGCAACTGTACGGTCTCGCGCCCCTGCCAGTGATCAAGGTTTAGTGTGCCGGCAACGTGGATACGCTGCCCATCCTTGGCTTTGAGCAAGGCATCGCCCAGAGGCGTCCCGGCGGCGAGGAAAGCAATCGCCTTGAGGTTTGCGCCATCGCCCGAGCTGACTGTACAGCGCACATGGCCTCCTGCGCCCACGATATCGGCAAACCGGATCTGGTGGGACGGCAATGCGAAAATCGGCGTCGGATTGCCCGACCCGAACGGCCCTGCCCGCTCGATCTGATGGATAAAGTCTGGGTTGGCGCCCCGTGCCGTCAACGCGGCATCGATCTTTAGTCCATCTTCGGCGCGGGCAGCCTGGACTTCGTTAGTCAGGGTGTCGTTGAGATATTGGCGGAACGGGCCGAGTTGGCCGGGCGCAATGGTCACCCCAGCTGCCATGGCATGCCCGCCCCCCTTGGTGATGATGCCGCCGCGTACGGCGTCGACAACTGCCGCACCGAGGTCGACCCGGGGAATGGACCGGCCCGAACCCGTGCCCCCGCCATCCGGGCCGAGCGCAATTGCAAAAGCTGGCCGCCCGAAACGTTCTTTGAGACGCGCTGCGACGAGCCCCACAATACCCTGATGCCAGTCCGATGAGCCGGTCACCAAAACAGAAGGTCCGGGACCTTCCCCAATCTCCATTTCCGCTGTGGCCATGGCCTGTTCGACGGCTGCCACTTCGATGCGCTGGCGCTCGGCGTTGAGTTCGTCAAGGCGTTGCGCAATGGTCAACGCTTCGTATTCATCGTCTGTCGCCAAGAGCCGTGCGCCAAGGCCGGCATCACCTATCCTTCCACCGGCATTGATGCGCGGGCCAAGCAGAAACCCCAGATGATAGGCGTTGGCTGGACCGGAGACGCGCGCCGCAATGGCGAGGCTGGCGAGGCCCACATTCTTGCCCGCACGCATGACGTCCAGGCCACGCAGCACGAATGCTCGGTTCAACCCTTTGAGCGGAACGACATCGCAGATCGTGGCCAGCGCCACGAGATCGAGCCATTCCATGAGGTTTGGAAGCCCGGCCCGGCCCTTTTCACGCAAGATTCGGTTGGTCGCGACCATGACCATGAAAGCGACACCCGTAGCGCACAGATAGCCGAGCCCCGATATATCATCGCGTCGGTTGGGATTGACCAACGCATCAGCGTCCGGGAGCGTATCGGGGGCCAGGTGGTGATCGATCACCAAAACATCAGCACCAAGGGATTTCGCGTGAGCGATGGGGCCATGACTGGCGGTGCCGCAATCGAGGGTAACGATCAAAGAAACGCCCTGCTCGACAAGGCTTTCCATTGCGGCGTTGTTGGGACCGTAGCCTTCAAAAATTCTGTCAGGAATGTGAGTGGGCGGATTCAAGCCGAAATGGCGAAGATAGCGAACCATGAGCGCTACGGCACTGGCACCATCAACATCATAATCGCCGAACAGTCCGATGGAGGTGTTGTTGGATATCGCATCGGCCAGCCGCACCGCCAAATCGTCCATGCCCGCAAGAGTCGAAGGGTCGGGCATCAGGTCGCGCAGTGTTGGGGCTATGAAGGTCTGGGCGTCTTCTACAGCAACGCCGCGAGCGGCGACGATCCGGGCGAGAATTTCGGGCAGGTCCGTCTGCTGGGCGATAGCGCCAGCCATACGGTTTGCAGCAAAGTCCAGCCGGTCGATCCAGCGTCTACCGCCGACCGATCTTTCAACGTTGAGAAAGGCTTGGGGCTCTGGCTTCATGGACTATCCATAGACGCTGACGGAGGCAACTCGATAGCCCGAAACCAGAATTTTTGCACTAAATTCCCCCATATCGACCTTGCGGCCAGCGACCGAGGGAACATCCGCCGCCTTATTGCCGTTTTTCTCCCAGACGGGT
This sequence comes from Pelagibacterium sp., assembly GCF_048264985.1. GTDB lineage: Bacteria > Pseudomonadota > Alphaproteobacteria > Rhizobiales > Devosiaceae > Pelagibacterium. The sequence continues at coordinate 1,469,868 of NZ_JBLXCL010000001.1, read as the reverse complement.
TGAAAATTGTTTGACCCATGAATTCTCGAGGGAATTGCCAATGAACGCCAAACTCGTATTGCCATTTGCATTGATTTCCGCCTTGACGCTTGCGGCTTGTGAAAACCGCACCGAAGCGCCCGAGGCCCCCAACCCCGATGCTGGAAACCCGGAATCAATGGCGGAGACTGTCGAAGAGACAGATGCGCCAGACGTGAATATTTCGACCGAGGACATGCAGCAGCGTCGCGAGGAAATCGAGCAAGATGCGCAGCAAACATTCGACTCGATCATGGAAGACACTCAGGTGGCCGGCGACAATCTGGTGCAGATGGGCGATGACGCCATGAGTGCACTGAGCGATCAGATGACTTCGGCGTCCGACGCCATCGCTGTTCAGATCGATGGGCTCGTCGCAAATGCCGCTGAGGTGCGGGACGAAAACATGGACGACGAGCAAAAACTCGAGATCGTAACCAATGTCCGCAACGCTGCCGAAGAGGCTGCCCGCGCGCTGGGACAGACCCCGCAAGAGGTCATAACTGCCGGCGACACTGCTGAACAGCGCACGCGAGAGGTGCTGGGTCTGGAGTGATCCAGATTTCCGTGATCATCGCGTAACACCAACTACTTACAGGCCAACCCATCATCGGTTTGCTGGAAATGATTTGGGCCACGACGCACTGAGTTTGCGGCGTGGCCCAAAGTTTTTCGCTAATTTGTAAAATGACCTTATGCGGCGCGCCCGTGCTCGGCAGTTATCCAGCGAATTGTGTGCGACCACGAGCGCATTACGACGCTGGAGGTGACCAGCTTGCGCGGGAGCAGTTTGACGCCACGCAAAAGGCTGCCGTCGGTCACGCCGGTTGCGGCAAACAGCACATCACCCTTTGCCATATCCAGGGCTGAAAATTTGGCCGAAGCATCCGTATGTCCCATTTCGCGTGCTTGGGCGCGCTTGTCCGCCGTGTCGAGGATCAGGCGCCCCTGCATCTGTCCGCCCATGCACCTCATCGCGGCTGCGGCCAAGACGCCTTCTTGCGCACCTCCTGAGCCCAGATAGATGTCGATGCCGGTATCGTCGCTGTTTGCTGCATGTATGACGGCGGCGATATCGCCGTCGGGAAGTAATTTGACTGCAACACCGAGGTCACGGAGTTCAGCGATCAATGGCGCATGGCGCGGGCGATCGAGGACGCAGGTAACGATGTCGGTCACCGCCACGCCCTTGGCTTCCGCCAATGCAGAGACATTGTTTGTGGCCGAATTGTCGAGATCAACAATGCCTTCGGGATAACCCGGCCCTATTGCGATCTTTTCCATATAGGCATCGGGTACCCGCAAGAGCGCGCCGCGCTCGGCAAACGCCATTACCGAGAGCGAGTCGGCGAGATTTTTTGCACAACCGGTCACGCCCTCAAGAGGGTCGACAGCCACTTCAATTTCCGGTCCACGGCCTGTTCCGACAGATTCCTCGAAACCGAGCAAGGGCACGTTCCTGCCTTCGCCTATGACAATTGTGCCCGAGATGTCGATATTGTTGAGGGCCTGATGCATGGCCTCAACCGCCGCCTGATCGGCGCGCATTTCGTCACCCCGCCCACGCCAGCCGGCGGCTGCAATTGCAGCGCGCTCGGTGATGCGGGCGATCTCAAGCGTGAGATTGCCGTCGACCTTGGCTTGGACGGGCTCGGACTTGGCCACTGCTCAGAACTCCTCGATGCGGATCAATTGCGGCTGTCCCACGATAAACCCATCCTTGGCAATCCGCTCAAGCGCTTCGCGCACTGCGCTTTCGATAGTTTCGTGGGTGATCAGCACAACCGTACGCGAGGTTTCCTCCTCAACGCCGGGTTCGCTGACCCGCAGATCGGGGCGCTGAATGACGCTTTCGAGCGAGATGTTGCCTTCCCCCATGCGCGTGGCAATGGCAGCAAGCGCACCGGGAACATCCCTTGCATTGAGCCTTATATAATAACCGCCTTCATGAATGCGCATCGGTGCACGTTCACAATTCTTGAGTTCCGAACTGGGCACGCCTAACGGCGGAACCTGCGTTCCCCGCGCAATATCGAGAATGTCGGATAGCACCGAAGCCGCCGTTGCCTCGCCACCAGCGCCAGGGCCGGCAAGCAGCAATTCCTGCACGTGATTGGTCTCCAATGCCACGGCATTGAGAACGCCATCGACTCCGGCAATCGCGCTTGATTTTCTAACAAGTGTCGGATGCACGCGCTGCTCGATCCCATTTTCAACCTGGCGGGCCATGCCCAACAGCTTGATCTTGTAGCCCAGATCTGCAGCCACTTTTATGTCAGCCTGCGTTATCCGCGTGATGCCTTCGACAAAGACCTGATCGGCCGAAATCTTGGTTTCAAAGCAGAGGCTCGCCAATATGGCCAGCTTGTGAGCGGTATCGAATCCTTCAACGTCGAATGTGGGGTCTGCTTCAGCATAGCCAAGCGCCTGTGCATCCTTTAGGCACTCGTCAAAACCGATGCCCTCATTACCCATGCGCGTCAGGATGTAATTGCATGTCCCGTTCATGATGCCATAGACGCGGGTAATTGCAGCTGAACCCAGCCCCTCACGAAGCGTCTTGATGACCGGGATACCGCCCGCAACTGCTGCCTCAAAGCCAAGCTGGGCATGGGCGGCTTCTGCGGCGGTGGCCAGCGCAACGCCATGACGCGCCAGCAACGCCTTATTGGCCGTAACGACCGGACAGCCATTTTCGAGTGCCGCAGTGACAGAAGCCAATGCCGGGCCGTCCTCTCCGCCGATCAACTCTACGTAAAGGTCGATTTCGCCAGATCTTGCGAGCGCAACGGGATCGTCGAACCATTTGAACGGAGAAATATCGACGCCACGATCACGCGAGCGCGACCGTGCCGAAACTGCCGACACCACGAGCCGACGGCCCAATTTACGGGCAATGGCATCGCCATCATCAATGAGAATACGAATGAGGGCGGCGCCCACAGTACCCAAGCCAGCGACACCTACCCGCAACGGGCGCATTTCCTCGCCCTCACCGGTTGCATAGACCTGCATAGCCCGCGCGATGCGCTGGCGGGTCTCGCTGCGCGGCTCGCGGCCTTCGCGCAGATCGAAAACGAAGAGTGGGTCTCCGGCAATCTCGCGTCCGAAACGGGTGGGCGTCCAGCCGCGCTCGGAAATAAAGGACTCTACTGTTGCCTTGAAACTATCGATATCACTCATGGTCGCACGCTATGTTTTTAATGCGCGCGACCATGAATAGGAATTTACCTACGCGTCAACCCTTGTGACGGGCAATATCAGGATTTGGCCAAGGGAACGACGTTTCCGTTGCTGGCCAGCCCACCCAGAAACTTCTTGATTGCGCGCGCTGCCTGGCGAATACGCTGCTCATTTTCCACAAAAGCCAAGCGCACATACTGGTCGCCATATTCGCCGAAACCAACCCCTGGCGCGACGGCCACACCAGTCTCCCGGATCAAAAGCTTGGCGAACTCAAGGCTACCAAGGTCCGCGAACTGGTCGGGGATGGGCGCCCAAGCAAACATTGTTGCTGCAGGCGTGGGAATATGCCAACCGGCTCGCCCGAAACTCTCCACCATCACGTCGCGCCGATGTCTGTAGATATTGCGCACTTCCTCTATGCATGAATCATCACCGTTCAGCGCCGATGCGGCAGCAACCTGAATTGGGGTGAACGCACCGTAATCGAGGTAGGACTTCACCCGAGCGAGGGCTGCAATGAGCCGTTCGTTGCCTACGGCAAATCCCATGCGCCAACCGGGCATCGAAAACGTCTTGGACATAGAGGTGAACTCGACAGTCACATCCATCGCGCCCGGCACTTCAAGAACCGAGTGAGGCGGTTCTTCTTCAAAATATATCTCTGAATACGCCAGATCGGAGAGGATAAATATCTCGTTCTTGCGGCAGTAATCCACGACTTCCTTATAGAAATCGAACGACGCGACGTAGGCGGTCGGGTTGGCCGGGTAATTGAGAATCAGAGCGATCGGCTTGGGAATGGAATGGCGAACTGCCCTGTCGAGCGAGCGCATGAAATCTTCGTTGGGGTCGGCAGGCATCGAGCGCACGACGCCGCCTGACATGATGAACCCGAAAGAATGGATGGGATAGGTCGGGTTGGGAACCAAAACGACATCGCCCGGCGCAGTGATCGCCTGGGCCATATTGGCAAAGCCTTCCTTGGATCCCAGTGTCGCAACGACCTGGGTATTAGGATCGAGTTTCACGCCGAACCTGCGACCATAATAGGAAGCCTGGGCCTTGCGGAGCCCTGGAATACCGCGTGATGTCGAATAGCGGTGCGTACGCGGGTCCTTGACCGTTTCCTTGAGCTTTTCAACAATGTGAGTCGGGGTCGGCAAATCGGGATTTCCCATACCCAGATCGATAATATCGACGCCTTCGGCGCGCGCCTTGGCCTTGATCGGGTTGATATGCTCGAACACATAAGGTGGCAGGCGGCGGATGCGATGGAATTCTTCGCTCATTTTGTCCTCGATGGGATCGTGTTCGATCCCGTTGTGACCCGATGCTGCGGCGCGAATTGGACGCGCGGCACGCAAGGGTGATTATCTGGCTATCATGGTGTTCAAAGTATGAACGGGCGTCCGCCTGGCAACAAAAGACCGGCCCGCGCCGTGGTATTTACCGGCCCTGTCACTCTTATGGAAAGAGCGGCAGAGCCTCGATAGCGGTCGCCTCGGGATAACCGAAAGCCACGTTGAAGTTCTGGATCGCCTGCCCGGCGCTCCCTTTCACCAGATTATCAATCGCGGCGATAACGATGACCCGACCGGGGATGCGATCGTCGAAGACGTTGATGACGCAATAGTTCGAGCCGCGCACATGTCCAGTCGAGGGAATTACACCCTTTTCCGCTATCCGAATGAACGGCTCACCGGCATAGGCATCACTTAGAGTCTTGCGGACTTCGTCGGCGTTTTTTGCGCCGTCGAGCCTGACATGGGCCGTAATCAGCTCGCCCCGGCTCATAGGAATGAGGTGCGGGGTAAAATTGACAGCAACCTTCTTGCCAGCGGCCAGCCCGATTTCCTGCTCAATTTCGGGGGCGTGACGATGCACACCGACACCATAGGGGGTCAGGCTTTCGCCCGCCTCGGCCATCAGCGTATTCTGCTTGGGCGCCCTGCCCGCGCCGGTAACGCCGGACTTGGCATCGATAATCATATCGTCGGTGGAAATTGCACCCGACGTCACCAGAGGCAGCAAAGCGAGCAGCGTTGCCGTTGGATAGCACCCGGGGCACGCAACAATCGAGGCACCACGAATTGCGTCGCGGTTGTGCTCGGTCAGTCCGTAAGCGGCCATTTTCTGAAGTTCAGGCGCGACATGATCCGCACCATAGACCGGGCCGTAGTCATCGGCATTGCGGAAGCGAAAATCGGCTCCCATATCAATGACACGCACTGAAGCGTTCTTCTGGGCGATTTCGGCCACCAGCTTCTGGCTGTTTCCGTGCGGCAGTCCACAGAAGACCACATCGATGTCGGAGAAATCCACGTCTTCATTGGAAACCAGATCGGGAAGATCCGCGACGGCGAGATGCGGAAACACAGACGCCATGGGCTTGCCAGCATGGGTGTTGGCGGTCAGGGCCACAAATTTGAGACCCGGATGGCGCACACCGAGTCGCAAAAGATCAGCCCCGGTGTATCCGGAAGCACCAAGAAGTGCTGCTGTCTTAGGCGACTCCATCTGACTTGCCCTCGTTGTCCGATTATGTAAATGAAACACGCGAGGGGTCGTCATAATGCTCTGTAACGACAATGTAAATGACCCACGCGCCATTGGCGCACCCGCCGCGGCTGGGGTATCGAGGTGAAGATGACAAAGCGCATTGCGATGGCCACACTGGGCACGCAAGGTGACGTTCAGCCTTATGTCGCACTGGCTCGTGCCATGATCGCGCAAGGCTATTCAGTCGTCATCGGCACGACCGATGATTTCGAATCAATGGTCACAGGCTATGGCATCGAATTCTGGAGCCTCGGCCCGTCGATGCAGGAATTCGTCAAGCAGAGCCAGTTCGAGCGGGCGATGAACCAGAATCTTCTGGTCAATGCGCCTGCCCTGCTCCGTCAGGGCCAGAAGATCGTGGATCGGGCGGCACGCGCCGCCTGGGACATGGCCCAAGGCGCCGACTGCATCATGCTCAACATGAATACGAGCTTTTCCATCGATATTGCCGAAGCGCTCGATATCCCCGCCATCGTCGCGGCGTTGCAGCCGCTCAATTCAACCAGCGAATTCCCGCTTTGCATCTATTACGGTCCGACGTTCGGGAAGACGATCAACCGCCTGACCTATTCGACGATGACCGTGCAGCAGATCTATTACAATCTGCCGCGCAACAAGTTGCGCCGCGAATTGATGGGGCTTGGACCGCGCAAGAACGGCGGTTTCTTTAAAGACACCGACGGTACCCCGCTTTGGACGTTGAATGCTTATTCGGAAATCCTGTCGCCGCGCCCGCGCGATTGGCCGAAGACTTCAATCGTCACCGGGTACTGGATGCTGCCGGACAATTCGGATTGGCAGCCATCCGATGAGTTCAAAACGTTTATCGAGAACGGTCCACCACCGATCTATGTGGGCTTTGGTTCGATGCCGTTCGGTGCCGACCGCAACACCGATATCCTGCGCGGCGCCCTTAAGCATTGGAATGGTCGGGTCGTCGTGGGTCGCGGTTGGGGCGGCATCAAGCCCGACGACCTCGCAAGCGACCAAGTCTATGTCATAGACCGGGCGCCGCATGACCAATTATTCAAATATGTGAAAGCCGTTGTCCATCACGGCGGTGCAGGCACAACGGCCTCAGGACTGCATTTGGGCAAGCCCACCTTCATCGTGCCACAGATGGTCGATCAGCCCTATTGGGGCGGCCGGGTACATGAACTGGGATGCGGCCCCAAGCCGGTGCGCCGCCGCAAACTGACTGCAGAGGCTTTGGCCGATGCCCTGAGCCAGCTCGATTCAAACCCGGGTTTCGCGCGCAATGCGGAAAAGCTCGGCGAACAATTGCGGGCCGAGAATGGCACAGGCAAAGCGATCAAGGTCATTGAACGCGTAATGAGCAATTATCAGCCACGCAGCGCCCGAAAACTCGCGTAGAAAAACGGCGGGGCGCTCGATAAGAGCGGCCCCGCCAGCGTTCTATTTGCTATCGATAGTCAGGCGCGGAGCTTATATCCGGTCTTGAATATCCATGTGATGATGCCAAGCGCGACGGCCATGAAGGCCAGCGTCATGCCAAGGCTGATCCCGACATCGACGTCGGCCACCCCGTAAAAGCTCCAGCGGAACCCACTGACCAGATAAACAACTGGGTTGAGCAGTGCGATATTCTGCCATGTCTCTGGCAGCATGGTGATCGAATAGAACGTGCCTCCCAGGAAGGCCAACGGCGTCACGATCAGCAACGGAATGAGCTGAAGCTTTTCAAATCCGTCGGCCCAAATGCCGATGATGAAGCCAACCAGCGAGAAGGTCACCGCTGTAAGCACCATGAAGGCGACCATCCAGATCGGATGCTGGATTTGAAGGTCAACAAAGAAGCTGGCCGTCAGAAGGATGATCAGAGCCAGGATCACCGATTTGGTCGCAGCAGCCCCCACAAAGGCGATCACGGTTTCCACGTGGGAAATCGGGGCCGTGAGGATTTCATACACAGTACCGGCGAATTTGGGGAAGTAGATGCCAAACGAGGCGTTGGATAGCGATTGCTGGAGCAGCGACAGCATTATCAGCCCCGGCACGATGAACGCTGCGTAGCTGACGCCCTCAACCGACTCGATGCGCGAGCCGATGGCAGCGCCGAACACCACGAAATACAGGGAGGTCGAAACGACCGGGGAAATTATCGACTGGGTGACTGTGCGCCACCACCGTGCCATTTCAAACGTATAGATGGCCTTGATCGCGTAATAGTTCATGTCCGGTCCCTCAAAAGGCCAATGAAGATTTCCTCGAGCGAAGACTGGTGGGTCGAGAGGTCCTTGATCCGAATGCCCTCGGCGTTGAGAGCGCCGATCAACGTGGCGATGCCTGTGCGGTCGGACTGGCTGTCATAGCTGTAACGCAGCTCTTCGCCATCTTCGGACAATTGGAGTCCGAGATCTGTTAGCGACTGCGGTAGGGCGTTGATTGGTTCCTGGAGCTGAACCGCAAGGTCCTTCTTGCCCAGTTTGCGCATCAGTTCGGTCTTTTCCTCGACCAGAATAATCTCACCGTTCGATATCACCCCGATCCGGTCGGCCATCTCTTCGGCTTCTTCGATATAGTGGGTGGTTAGAATGATGGTGACGCCATTCCCGCGCAATTCCCGCACGACGTTCCACATATCACGCCGTAACTCGACATCGACACCGGCGGTCGGCTCGTCGAGAAACAGGATTTTCGGCTCATGGCTCAACGCCTTGGCGATAAGCACGCGGCGCTTCATGCCGCCCGAAAGCGTGATGAGCTTGTCGTTGCGCTTGTCCCATAGCGAGAGGTCGCGCAAGATCTTTTCGATGACCTCGTCGTTGCGCGGTTTGCCAAAAAGGCCACGCGTGAACGACACAGTCGCCCAGACAGTTTCAAACCGGTCCGAACTCAGCTCTTGGGGAACCAACCCGATCATGGCGCGCGTTTTGCGGAACTCGGTCACGACGTCATGCCCGCCGACGAGGATTTTTCCGTCAGTGGGACGGACCAGTCCGCAAATCGTACCGATCAGCGTGGTTTTGCCGGCGCCATTTGGCCCGAGCAGCGCAAAAATTTCGCCCGAACGGATTTCGAGATTGATATTTTTCAGTGCTGAAAAGCCCGTATCATAAGTCTTGTTCAGCCCCAGAACCGCTACAGCGGGTTCTGCAGTCTTAATTTGCATATTCATGGAAATTGCCCTCCGGCCAGAGGTGCCTATATAGGGTTCATTCGGTCGATGACCACCCCTCGCTCAAACAAAAAAGGCCCGCCAGAAGCGGGCCTTTCGAAATCTTGGAGCAGTAGCTTAGCGCTTGGAGAACTGGAACGAACGACGGGCCTTGGCCTTGCCGTACTTCTTACGTTCAACAACACGGCTATCGCGGGTCAGGAAGCCACCCTTCTTGAGGACCGGGCGAAGCTCGGGCTCGTAGTGGGTCAGCGCCTGTGACAGGCCGTGACGGATAGCACCGGCCTGACCGGACAAACCGCCGCCAGCGACAGTTGCGATCACGTCGTACTGGTCGACGCGCTCGGTTGTCACTATCGGCTGCTGCAGGATCATCTGCAGAACCGGACGGGCGAAGTAAGCAGCAAATTCCTTGCCGTTGACAGTGATCTTGCCCGAACCAGGCTTGATCCACACGCGGGCAACAGCGTCTTTACGCTTGCCAGTGGCATAGGCGCGACCGTAGCTGTCGAGCTTCTGGGTATAAACCGGCGCGTCATTGGCCACTGTATCGGTGGCTGTGCCGAGGTCTTCGAGGGAGTTGATGGTCTCGGACATATTACTTCACCCTCACATTCTTGGTGTTGAGCGCGGCAACATCGAGTGTTTCGGGCTGCTGGGCTTCATGGGGATGCTCGCCACCGGCATATACGCGCAGGTTCTTGAGCTGAGCACGGGTCAGCGGACCGCCCGGCATCATACGACGCACTGCATTTTCAACGACACGCTCAGGGAAGCGTCCCTCGAGCAGTTCGCGCATGGTGCGGTCCTTGATGCCACCGGGGTAGCCGGTGTGCCAATAGAAGCGCTTGTCATCAAGCTTTTTGCCAGAGAACTTCACCTTATCGGCATTGATGACAATAACATTGTCGCCCATGTCCTGATTGGGGGTGAAGGTCGGCAGGTGCTTGCCGCGCAGTCGGGTGGCGATGACCGCAGCGAGACGGCCCACGACCAGGCCCTCTGCGTCGATCAAAACCCACTTCTTGTCGATCTCGCCAGCCTTGGCCGAGTAGGTTTTCATTGTTCTTGATCCTTTTGGATATCTCTTGCGAGACAAGGACGCCAAATCCGGCGACCCATCCCCGGCCATCCTTGCGAACAGCCATTTCGAGGCGGGTGATACAGGCGTCGCGCAACGCCGTCAAGCGCAAAGTATTTTCTGCTTAAAAACAACGACTTAAGAGCGCGGTATAATTTTACCGCTCAGAAAGTCTATACATATCAGATAGATAAGCGACTGCCATTGAGATCAACGTGAACGCTAGTCCCTGATGAACCAGCGCAACGGGAATATTGACTACCGACAATAAAGTAGCGATCCCCACACCAACCTGAAGCACAACCAATAGCGCGATACGCGGCATCCACGCATGTACCCCGGAAGTTCCTGAGTTTTTGCGACCGCGCCACCACAAGATCAAAGCGTAGATGGTAATGAGATAGGCAAGGTTGCGATGGTTGAACTGCACGGCGAGAATATTCTCGAATGCATTCTTCCAGGCAGGGTCGATTGCAAACAAGCCGTCGGGAATGATGGCCCCATCGATCAGCGGCCAGGTGTTATAGATGAAGCCCGCATCGAGACCGGCCACAAGCGCCCCTGCCCCGATCTGAAGGAACAGCAGGCCGACAAGCGCCCAAACGGCGACCAGCCAGCCGCGCGATGGCGAAGTTCCGACTGCTGGCGGCTCGAGTGTTCTGGCAACCCAGACCAGTGCCATCATCAAGACGCTGGCGGCACTCAGATGCGCTGCGAGCCGATATTGAGACACAGAAGTCAACTCTGAAAGTCCTGATGACACCATCCACCAGCCCAGAAAGCCCTGGAAAGCGCCCGCGACAAACAGACCCGCCATTGGCCAGACGAGACTTTTGGGAATACGGCGCTGCAACAGGAAAATGACGAAGGGGATTGCGAAGGCAAACCCGAGCATACGGGCCAGAAAACGGTGCCCCCATTCCCACCAGAAAATTGTCTTGAACTCTTCCACACCCATCCAGCTTGCAACAAGCGCGAACTGCGGAATCTGTTGGTACGCCTCGAACTCCACCTGCCAATCGGCAGCGGAGAGAGGTGGGATGATGCCAGAAATCGGACGCCAATTGGTGATCGACAGTCCGGACTCGGTCAGCCGCGTCCCCCCACCCACGATCACGATCAGCAAGACAAACGCGGCAAGGCAATAGAGCCAGATGCGGACGGGCTTGATGCGATCATAATCGAGCGATGCGGGCGTAGAGGTAGCTATGGCAGACACAGTGAACGTACCGGAGTTGTCAATCTTGACCGAAGTGCTAATGGGGTGCCCGGCAAATGGCAATGATAACAAACGCCGCAGCATGGAGACGGACATGACCCAGCGCCAGCGCAAGGCTATCGGTATCGTATTGACACTTCTGGTGCTCGTTCTGTGGGCAGCGCTGGGAATGTGGATCTACGAGTTATGGCTGGTAGGCGCTCACAATCTTGTTTTGCTCGCGTTCTTCGTTCTTTTCGGTCTTGCATGGGTGTTTCCCGCCATGGTGGTCATCCGCTGGATGCAGCGCCCAGACAGCTGAACCCATTTGGTAATCGCAGCGTACGGCACTTATTCCAGATCGAGCCTTCGCCCACGACGCATGAGCGTAAACACTTCCGCCGTCAGAAATACGTCTATGAAGCGCTTTTCCTGAAACCGCCCATTGAGCGAGACGCGCGGCAGCGCCTTGAGATGACTGGCATGCTCTGCGTAAAGGCCACCGGGCCGGGTTGTTACTGCTGTCGAAAAACCGAGATCGGACGCAGCCGCAAACTCGCGCGGGCCAGCGGCGGCTACCCCGCCGATTGGGTAAGAGAGATGTTTCGGTCGACGCCCAAACTGAGCCTCGAGCACATTGGCTGACTGCTCGATCTCCGCACGCATTTCGTGGTCGGGCAGTTTCGACAACTCATAATGATAAACTGTGTGCGCCCCGATCGTGCACAGCGGATCCTCGGCAAATTCCTTAAGCTCGGACCAGTCCATTATAAGGTCACGGCAGTGCCCGCCCAAGTCAAAGCCATAGCGGGTGGCCAATGCTCGGATCGATGCTTCGCGATCGGGCTCGGGCATCTTGCGATAGCACTCATAAACACGGGCGAACGTCGCATTCTTTTGCTCGAGCGTTCCAGCATCGCCGTAGTGCGGCCCCTTGGGCATTTCGAAAACCACGACATCATTTGCCGCTATGATATCTTCGAGCGCCTGCCACCAGACCAGACCAACACCGTCGATGAGCCCGGTCGGAACGTATAGCGTAAAAGGTGCGGCATGCTTGCGCAGGATGGGCAGCGCGTGGACAAGATTATCGCGATAGCCGTCATCGAACGTCAGCACGATGAACGGCGCCGTCTCGTCTGCCGCAATTCGTCGCGCGGCCTCATCGAGATCAACAATATCAAAACCGGCCCTGCGGGCGCGCACGATCACGGCTTCGAGGAAATCAGGGCGCACCTGAAGGATGGAATTGGGAGAAAATGCTGCCGGGGGCTTGGGCACGACCCTATGGAGCGTGAAGATTACCCCGCGCGCAGACGACATGCGGCGCAGCCCTGCTGACACACCAGGCAAAGCCAGCGCCTCGAACGCTGCTCTATAGAGTCCATAAGGCGGCACAGTCGGGCGCTCAGGCGACTTCGGACTGCGGCTGGGCAGTCGTGATGACACGAATGTCAGAAAAGCCCAATGCAGCGATTTCGCGCGACGCTGCACAGTTGCTCCCACCGGCAGACGAGAGCAACACGCATTTGCCCTCGATGCCGACGAATAGCGGCAAGCTCGATGTCATGCCGACACGCCCGGTGACGATCACGATCACCTCGTAGATGTCCGAAAGCGCCTCAACCAGGGTCGCCACACGCTCTGTATTGCGATTGAGACGAAGCCCTTGCCCCCAGGGCACGAAAGCAAAACGCTCATCATCGCCGCGATGCACGACGTCACCAAAATCGGCGCCGGCCGAGCACAGATCGGTGAGACCCATCTCGATTCCCTGCTTGCCGCTGGCCGCGTCAATTTCCGCAACGCTCTGGCCGTTCTCGACCAGCGCCGCAGTCAAGCGCTCGGCAAATTCAAGGCTTTCTTCGTCATCACTATCTGATGCAACAAAGATCAGGCGGTCGAGCGCTGCCAGCGCCCCGACAGCAAGGGCCTCAATCTCGGTATCAATAACTTCGCTCGGCTGGCGCGACGTCGTGACCAGCAAAGGTTCAGGTTCGCCAGGCTCTTCGGCTACAGCAATTTCTTCCGGCTCGCCTTCATCGTCCTCAAAATCCGAGACAAAAACGGCGTCATCGAGTTCGTCTTCCCGATTTACGCGCGCGACCAGCGCCCTGCCCGACAGCAATTCTGAAAATATCACAGCGCCAACCTGCAACAGGATTGCTGCAATGGCGACAGCGACAAGAACGAGGCCAGACTTCGGTGACACCGGCGACGATGACGGCACAGCCTCGCTGACGATCCGCACATCGGGAAGCGCCGAACTCACATCCGAGCGCGCCGAGGCTTCGGTAAACCGCAGCAGATAGGCATTAAGCAATTCGCGCTGCGCTGCCGCTTCGCGTTCAAGTTCTGCAAGTCCAACGCCCTCGATTGTATCCGATCCCGCAGTGACTTTCACGCGATCAAGCTCTGCCTGCAGCGAGCGTTCGAGATCGGCTTCGATTTGAGCCTGCGCTTCGAGCGCCTGAGCGACTCTGCCCCCTTCATTGGATATTTGGGAATTGATTTCTGCAATCTGGGCGTCCAGCGCCCGTATCGTAGGGTGACTGGGCAGGAACGTAGCAGCCTGCTGGGCGCGCTCACCCTGCAATCGCGCCAGTTCCTGACTGAGCTGCTGGACGACCGATGACGCCTGAACGTCGGAAACGCCGCCAACCGACTGCCCGTTTTCGAGCAGGCTGCGGATCAATTGCGCACGTGACTGGGCTGCATTGCGGCGCTCGTTGGCTGCAGTTATCTGGGACGAATAATTGGAAAGCTGTTGATTGGTCAGGCTCTCATTGTTGGAGCCAGTGAACAGATCGTTCTGGACCCGGAAATCAGCGATCGCACGCTCGGCAGCGACGACGCTCCCACGAAGCCTGTCGATTTCCTGCTGCAACCATGCTGTTGCGTCGACAGTATCGGAAATCTGTTGTCCCGCACGCCTCTGGACATGCGCCTTCACGACACCGTTGGCGATTTTGGCGGCCAATTCGGGATCAGTGTGACGGAAAGCAACAGATATCAGGCGCGACGAGCGCTCTTGCGTAACAACCAACCCGTCCCCGATTTCGGATACGATGTCATCGTCGTCCCATCCTTCGAACTCTGGCTCGTCGCGCAGTGCAGCAATATCGATAGCCGCAAGGATTGTACCGCGCGACTTGATGAGCTCGATCTGGCTCGAAACAGTGGCAATGTCGATGTAATAGGTTTCGGCATTCTGGTTGCTCGTCGAGCTGGTGTAGGCCGTACTGCGCGGCTCAACGAGCAATTCGGCCCGCGATTCATAAAGCCGCGGCACAAAAAGCAACGCGGCGTAGGCAGCCGCCAATAGCAAGACAGTAACAAATCCAATGCGCAGCAACTTTGAAAGCACGGCTTTCAGAATCACGCTGGCATCTATGCTTTCCTCGGCCCTGTTTGACCCGGATGCAGAATCGCTCATGTCATGCCCTTCGTTCGTCACGAGCTTATCGCCCCGCCATGGTAAGCATTCGGTTAAGCACCCCAGTCACCCGAGCCGTGATAAGGGCTTTTTAACCATGACGTGGGAGACCTAGCGTTATCGAATAACATGGGACGGATGTGATGGGTCGGCTGCGCCTTGCCTTGCTATTGTTGCCGCTTTTTTTGGGCGCCTGCGCCCACAGCGGACGCCCCGCGACCTATCTGGTTGAACAGAGCGGCCCCTACCTGCTTGATAGTGGCGACATCTTGCGCGTTAGCGTTTATGGCGACGAGAACCTTTCCAATACGTATCGCGTCGACGATTCCGGCTCTATCGCCATGCCATTGGTGGGCGCTGTTCCTGCACGCGGCACAACCACCGAGGCGCTGTCACGCAAAGTGGCTTCGACACTTGCGGCTGGCTACATGCGAAACCCGAACGTTGCCGTGGAAGTTGCTGAATACAGGCCATTTTTCATCCAAGGGGCCGTCGGTTCTTCCGGGCAATTCTCATACTCCTACGGCATGACAGTGCGTGCAGCAATCAGCGCCGCAGGTGGTTTCACCGACACAGCAAACCGCAACACGGCGACTATCTATCGCCGTCAGGGCAACGAGATGGTCAAAGGGAATGTCGAACTCGACTTCCCTATCCTCCCCGGCGATACAATCGTCATCGCTGAACGCTGGATCTAGTCAATGTCCAATAATCGCCTGCGTATTCTGCAGGTCATGCGCGCACCGGTCGGCGGCCTGTTTCGCCATGTATCGGATCTGACCCGTTCGCTGGCTGAACGTGGACACCAAGTCGGAATTGTCGCCGACTCCGATGGCGATGCCCAATCCGATCACAAACTCGGCATGCTCGAGCCTTATGCGCAATTGGGCATCCACCGGCTTCCCATGCCACGCGTTCTGGGGCTCAACGACATAACGACCCCCGCCCGCATAAGGGCGCTGGCCAAGTCGACAGGCGCACAGATCGTTCACGGCCACGGCGCCAAAGGCGGCTTCGGCGCGAGACTGGCGCGTATCGGACGCAAACAAACCCGTGCTATTTACACGCCTCACGGCGGGGCTTTGCATTTTGATCCGCGCAGTCTGTCTGGCGGCGTGTTTATGACCATCGAGCGCTCGCTCCTGCGACTGAGCGATGCGCTGATCTTTGAAAGTCACTACGCACAAAAGACTTTCGCCTCTCATGTGGGCGTTACGGCCGGCCGGCAAGAGGTCATTCACAATGGCCTGGACGATGCCGAGTTCGTGCCCATCACGCCCGATGCGGACGCTGCAGACTTCGCGTTTGTCGGTGAACTGAGAACGCTCAAGGGGATCGATCTCATCATTGCGGCTCTTGCGGGTCTCACAACGCCCGACGGCCGCCCCGCCACCATTATCATGGCGGGCGATGGTCCCGATGGCGCTGCCCTGCGCGAGCGCATCGAGCATCTTGGGATGAGCGATCGCGTGGCGCTTGCCGGCATCCGGCCAGCGCGCGAAATTTTCGCCAAGGGCCGGTGTGTATTGGTCCCGTCCCGCGCAGAATCCCTCCCCTACATCATCATGGAAGCAGCAGCGGCTGGCCGCCCGATCATTGCGACCAATGTCGGGGGGGTCGGCGAGATATTTGGCCCCACGTCGCCGAGTCTGATCGTGCCAGGCGATGCCGATCCTCTCAGGCAAGCCATGGCCGCATTTCTCAGTGAACCTAAAATCTTTGAAATTCAGGCGGAAGAACGGCGCGATTTTGTACGGTCGCGCTTCTCTTTGACACACATGGTCGACCAGATCGAAGCTCTCTACGACTCGCTAACCATTTGAACAATTGCGAGGGTTGGCTTTAACCCCTCTTCACATCCAACGCTCCATAGTCCCGCGCACGAACTCTATGACTATCAGTGCGAGGCTAACCCGTGTTCAGGGTCGATCCAAAACAAGCCGTTCTCAACCATATTTCTGCAAGCGCGGGGGCCTCCTGCGCCTTGGGCGCCGATGCGGAAGCGGCTGTTCACGCGCCGGTTGCGCCGACTCTATCGCATAAGCTGGTCTCAGGCTTTGCCCAACTGATCGAGGCACTGCTGCTGCTGACATTGGGATTGGGTATCTATCTGTACTATCTCGGCGGGGCCGATGCCGTTTTGTACGTGCCGCTTTCGCTCAGCATCGTGGCAGCGGCCAACATAGCCTTCAACATCGCGAGGACCCACAGGATCGCCGCCTACAGGACGCTCTTCAAGCAGATCCTGCGCGTTCTCGGCGGTTGGACTGGTGTGTTCCTGTTAGTTGTCGCCGGCCTGTTCGTCTTCAAGGCAGGTGATCTTGTATCCCGCTTCTGGCTGGGCAGCTGGGCGCTGTCGGGAGGCGTTGCCCTGGTTTGCTTCCGTCTCGTACTGCGCGCCCTGGTCCTCGACTGGTCGGCTAAGGGACGACTGCGTCGCCGTACGGTTATCGTGGGCGGCGGCCCGAGCGCCGAAGCGCTTATCGATGCTATCGAGACAAGCGCGACCAGCGATATCGATCTTATCGGGCTGTTTGACGATCGCTTTGACGAGCGCTCGCCGGAAATGATCGGCAAGGTCAAGAAATTGGGAAAAGTCGCCGACCTTGTTGAGTTCGCGCGGCGTGCGCGGATCGATCTGGTCATTGTGTCGATGCCACTTTCTGCGGAGTCCCGACTTCTCCAGATGCTAGGTCAGCTCTGGGTACTGCCTGTCGATATTCGCCTAAGCGCGCATATGAGCAAGCTGCGCTTTACCGACAAGACCTATTCCTATGTCGGCGACCTGCCGGTTTTCGAGATGGCCGACCGGCCGATTTCAGACTGGAATCTTGTTTTCAAATGGATGTTCGACAAGCTTGTTGCACTGTTTGCATTAATTGCCCTGTCACCGGTAATGCTGGCGACCGCCATCGCCGTTAAAATGACGAGCAAGGGGCCGGTGCTCTTCAAGCAGAACCGACACGGCTTCAACAACGAGTTGATCGGCGTCTATAAATTCCGCTCGATGTATACCGACATGGGCGATGCCAAGGCTGCCAAGCTTGTGACGCGGAACGACCCACGGGTCACCGCTGTCGGTCGCTTTATCCGCAAGACCTCGATCGACGAACTGCCGCAACTGTTCAACGTGCTCAAGGGGGAGCTGTCGATTGTCGGGCCGCGCCCCCATGCTTTGGAAGCGAAGGCTGCAAACCGGCTCTATCATGATGCGGTGGACGGCTATTTCGCACGGCACAAGGTCAGGCCCGGCATTACCGGCTGGGCGCAAATCAACGGTTGGCGTGGCGAAACCGATACTGTCGACAAGATCATGGCACGCGTCGATCACGACCTCTATTATATCGAGAACTGGTCTATCCTGCTCGATCTCTACATTCTTGCGATGACGCCGGTTTCCCTGTTCACCAAGAACGAGAATGCGTTTTGACCCTCGCTCTGCCAGGCCAGACAGCGCTTGCGCAGTCCGATCGCGGTCGGGCCTGGTTCGGCGCGAGCGCCAACAAGGCACTCGGGCTGATCGTCGGGATATGGATTTTTTCAGGCGGCTTCGTGATCGTCGAACCCTCACCCTATGAGGTGATGTTTCTACTCGCCTTTGCCGTTGCCCTGGCCGGCGGATTGCAGTTGCGGCGCGAAACGCTGCCGCTGCTGGTCGTCATCATCATGTTCACGCCCTTCGCGCTGATTTCGCCCTTCTTCATGCGCTACCAGGACATCACCGATGGGCTGATCTTCAACCTGGTGACGATCTTTCTTATGGTCACCAGCTATTTTGCAGCCAATTTCGTGGCCCAGGCGCCCCTTGCGCATATGCGGCTTATCGCCAAAGCCTATATCGGGATCGCCCTAATCACTTCCGTCGTGGGAACGCTCGCTTATATGGGTCTGCTGCCGGGCGAAGATGTGTTCTTGCGGTTTGGACGCGCCAAGGCATTTTTCAAGGACCCCAACGTTTACGGCCCCTTCCTGATTTTGCCTGCCATGTTCGTGTTGCAGCGCGTTTTGCTAAGCACCAACAGACGCACTGCCATTCTTAACGGACTGGCTTATCTCATAATCTTCGTTGGCGTATTTGTGAGCTTTTCGCGCGGCGCATGGGGCCATCTGGCCGCATCTTCGCTTCTGATATATGCGCTGGTGTTTATTCTCGAAGCATCGGCGCGCGAGAAGGTGCGCCTGCTGTTGCTTGCCGTGGGCGGATTGATGGTTCTCGCCTTCGCAATGTCAGTCCTGCTATCGATACCCGTCGTGGCGGACCTGTTTACCCAGCGCTTCTCACTGACCCAAAGCTATGACACAGGCGAATTGGGGCGCTTTGGCCGCATCTGGTACACGCTCGACCTGGCGCTCACAAATCCTTGGGGCATCGGGCCGCTGGAATACGGCTATTTGCGTATTACCGAACAGCCTCATAACACCTATCTCAACATCGCCCTGACTTATGGTTGGGGCGGCGCAATCGCCTATTACCTTCTCGTCGGCTCAACGCTTGTCGCTGGCAGCAAGGCACTGGCGGGGGCCACATACCGCCCATTGTTGATACCGGTCTTTGCCACGTTCGTACCAATGATCGCTTTGTCCGGCATCATTGATACCGATCACTGGCGGCACTGGTTCCTGGTGACGGGACTTGTCTGGGGCATTTGTGCCGCATCATCCACCGGCAAAGCTGTCCCCGGACGTCAGCTTCCCTAAAACGCCTTACGAAACAGCCACATTACAACAATAATTCCAGTCGCTACGATCAGCACCCAGAACAGGCCCATGAGCACAACAGCGCCGAGTAATGCGCCAAGAGCATCCCAGAAGCCGATTGTTCCAATGAGCATGGCGAGCAGTATGATCAAAAGTATGGGCATCGGATAAATCCCTGTTTCAATTGGAAAGAAACGGCTTGGCAGCCAACATGTTCCCCAAACTGGCATTATCAAGCCCAGTGCCCTGGTTCACCCCAAGCGACCAATTGGATCAATCAGCAAAGGCGCCCGGCCAATTGGTTGAGCGCCTTGAATTTCATGACGACAAACTGTCCGACGTTGCGACGCCGAGCCACCCTACTTCATCTTGCCGATCTTGCGGCGCAGGAAGCTCGAGTCGGACGACGATCTTGGACAGGCCGCCGATCTGGCTGTCGCCGGCGCGACAAAGAATTCGGGTCAGCGGTGTACGGCGGTCAAACGCATCCTCGTTCAGGAAAGTGTCGCAGATCGCTTTGTGCATGAGCGTGCGGCCAAAATGTTTTAGGACCGGGTTCACATGGCCGCCGAACAGGGCGCAGATATCCTCTCGCGATGCTGCCCCCTGTTGTGGTCGACCATGTGCCCCACACTTCCGAATGGAGGAAACCTTCGGCCCGGTCATTCCGATCGTACGTGCGCCCGATGATGATGATGCCCTGATCGCTCTGTTGAACTCGACGGCATTCGGGCTGTCTTCTGGTGAATGTACCAATGATTATCGCCGTATCCGCAAATATATCGCCGGGCTCAAGGTTGGTACTGTTAACATCTGGGAAGTCCCTGGCTACCGAATCGAGATGCGCCCCGTTTGGCGGCATCAAGGATTCAGGATACGGCTACAAGGAAGGTGTGATCCAAGCCATGAAGAGCTTCACGAACGTCAAAACCTTCTCACTTCCGTGGTGAACGTGATAGGCGCTGCGCTCTATCGATTTTGACGATCAGACAACCGGCGCGCGGCCTCCGCGCGTCGTATTCTTTATTCAGGCAACAGAATACAGGAGAGCCAAATGACCCCAGTGCTGACCGTCATTCATATCGCGGCTGCCGTCATGCTCCTGCTGTGGTCTGTTCGCATGGTACGGACCGGCATGGAGCGGGCTTTCGGCTCCGCGTTGAGAACGGCGCTGCGAAAGCCTCCTGGCGGATATGTCGGGATGGCCGTGGTAGGCACCGGCCTTGCCATGATTTTGCAGAGCGCGACTGCCGTAGGCATTCTGGCTGCGGGCTTCGCAAGTTCAGGCGTTCTGACCGTCCCATTGGGCATTGCCGCGATGGTGGGCGCCGATCTGGGCTCTGCCATTGTTGTCAAAATCCTGTCCTACGATTTGAGCGAAGCTATCCCTATTCTTCTGCTGATCGGGGCCACTCTGTTCCTTAAATTTGAGTCAAGGAATGTTCGCCAGATCGGCCGTGTACTTTTGGGTGTTGCATTCATCCTGCTCTCGTTGAGCATGATCGGTGATGCCACCGACCCTCTGCGTGACAACTCACTGATGCCGCTGGTCGCCGGCTATCTCCAAGGCGATCCCATAACCGCATTGCTACTCGCCGCGATCCTGGCTTGGGCAATGCACTCCTCTGTCGCTGCGCTGCTGTTATTGGCGGGCCTGACCCAATCGGGTGCGTTGCCGATCGAGGCGGCGCTGCCCATGGTTTTGGGGGCAAATATCGGTGGCGCGCTTGTTGCAGTGTGGTTGACCCGTGGCAGCACCCCGATAGCTCGCCGTATTCCCATTGCAAACCTGATATTCAGATGCGTCTGGGTTCTGGCTGCGATCCCCAGTATCGGTTTCATGGCAAACCAGCCCTGGCTGGGTTCGGGTGGCGCTGCTCTTGTCAACTTCCATGTCCTGTTCAACTTAATCCTGACGGTGACCGCCCTGCCCTTCGTCGGTCTGGTTGCCCGGCTTTGCGCTCGGCTTCTACCTGAACGTCCCGAGCCCGAGGATATCGATCAAAGTCCCGCCAGCGTACTCGACCGGAACGTGCTTCACGTTCCAGGATTGGCACTGGCATCGGCCCGACGGGAAGTGCTCGCCATGGGTGAAGTCGTCGGGCGCATGCTCGCGCCTGTTATCGATCTTCTCCAGAGCGGAAAGAAGGAAGAAATTACGCGCGTTCGGCGCCTCGACGAGGCCGTAAACAAGAAGCACTCGGCAATCAAACTGTTCATAGTGGAAGTCAATCGTGGTCAACTGAGTGAAGATGAGGCACGCGCCGGGCTCGATCTTGTTGACTTCGCCATCAGCCTCGAACATGTCGGCGACATCGTCGCTAAGACGTTGATGCCGCTCGCCGATGCCCGCGCCCGCAACAAGCTGAGTTTTTCCCGTGAAGGCTGGGAGGAAATATCGGCATTGCATGCGCGCGTGGAAGCCAATCTGCAATTGGCACTCAACGTTCTCCTCTCGGGCGATACCGAGAGCGCCCGCCAATTGGTGCGGGAAAAGGAAATTGTCAGGCGCATGGAGCGCCAAAGTCACGACCGCCATCTCGACCGACTGCGTGCAGCAAAGCCTTCCAGCATTGAAACCAGCGACCTGCATCTGGAAATCCTGCGTGCGCTCAAAGAAGTCAATTCGCTTCTGGTGACCGTCGCCTACCCGATCCTAAACGAGGCTGGCGAACTGCGCGAAACCCGTCTTGTCGAAGACGATGATAGCAGACTGTCCCTGTCCCACTGAATCTCGGCGGCGCGGCGCCACGTCGTGTTTTTTATAAGAACTTCGACTGTCGTCCGCCTTTTAATCAGTATGATGGAAACAAAAGTTCGGGCAGGACGTTTAAACAGTCTCGATCTTTTGGAGTATTTATTGAATGTCCGTACTTATCAGCATTTTGATCACTTTCCTGGTTGTGGTCTTGGTTCTCTGGCTGGTCCAGCGCCTGCCCATGGAGGCCCGGATCAAGCAGATTCTACAGATCGTCGTGATCATAATCGGCGTCGTTTCGCTCCTCCGCTATCTTGCCGTGTTCTAGTCGACAGCAAACACCAATCACGTAACTTTCAGCCCCGGCAGACCGGCCAATCTTGCTCTTTCAGGAACACGCGGTCGCCGGGAGCGTTTGGATTACAGCATACCGCTGAACAGGAGATCCAAATGTCCAAAGAAGACCGACAGACGGAACGCCTCGAACATGCCGGCATTGGCGGGCATCTCGGTGGAACAAAGTTCGGGCAGCAACCCGGCACAGCCGAAGCCAACCACGCCCAGCCACCCAACCAGGTGGACAATTCGAAAAACGACAAGAAAAAGAACGACTGATCCGACAGTTTAGGATTGGCCGATGAAGGGTGCGGCACGCCGCATCCTTTTCTGTATCTGGCTACCGATATGGCACAGAGATTCTTTCTGGATGAGACGTGTAGAGCAGAACTGCAAATGTCGTAGAGAACGGCATAAGGGGCTATGTCCTCGCCGGCGAGCAGCCAGCTAGAGACAGGCCATCGTTAGAGCGGCTGCAGCACTTCCGGGGCCACCCGAATTCACAACGTCCAAAAAAACTTCGTTTATTCACATCGCCCTGCAAAATCGGGGTTGCACCAAATCCCCCGCTTCTCTATGTCTCCGGTCTAGTCGGGGCGTAGCGCAGCCTGGTAGCGCATTTGTCTGGGGGACAAAGGGTCGTCGGTTCAAATCCGGCCGCTCCGACCATTCATCAAAGGGCCTGGCGTTTCAGTACGCCGGGCCCTTTCTGATTCATGCGTGGACATGCCCCCTTTTTGTGGTCGATAAGGCGTTCATGCAGGGGGAAATGCATGACACAACACTGGAAGGGGCTGTCCGACGCCCTCTCGTTATGGCCCGGTTTGGCACTGGGTACGCCAACGCTCATCAATCTTTCGGAAAACCATACGTTTCGCATCGACTGTGTTGACGGCGGCAAGGCCATTTTGCGGGTTCACCGGCCGCGCTATCATTCGCGACTCGCTATCGAAAGTGAATTGTCCTGGATGCAGGCGCTTCGGCGTGATGCCGACCTTTTCACGCCCCGCCCCCTGCCGGCTGTGAATGGCAAACTTGTTCAGGAAGCAATGTTTCTTGGCGAGATGCGCCACATGGTTGCCTTCGTTTTCGAAGACGGCGGAGAACCCAATGAGCAAGACGACCTTGCGCCCGTGTTTGGACAATTGGGAGCACTCGCTGCCCGATGTCATGCCCATATCATCCAATGGCAACCGCCCGCTTCATTCGAGCGCCAGACATGGTCTGCCAAAGCGATTCTCGATCCTGATGCCATCTGGGGTGACTGGCGCGTTGCTCCGGGCGTCTCTGGCGCCGTACGCGCGACGCTGGACAATCTCGATGCCCGTCTGCGCAGCCAGCTTTTTGCTTATGGCAACGGACCCGACAGGTTTGGGTTGATCCATGCCGACATGCGACTGGCCAACCTTCTGATTTCAGAGGGTGTGACGCGGCTGATCGATTTTGATGACTGCGGGTTTTGCTGGTTCGGATATGATTTTGGTGCTGCAGTCTCGTTTTTCGAGGACAGTGACACAATCCCTGCCCTGCGGGCTGCATGGCTCGCTGGCTATCGCCAACACCGACCCTACGAGCCAGAGCACGAGGCAATGCTCGATGCCATGGTCATGCTGCGCCGAATGGCGCTTCTCGCCTGGACGGGATCACACGCCGAGACCGATTTGGCCAAGAGCCTTCACGCGACCTACGCCACAGGCACTGCCGAGATGGCCGAACGCTACCTTTCCAGAGGCACGATCGACCGCTAGCGATCAATCGTAGAACAATGATACCCGGTGCCCGCCGATCTCGTGGACGTTGATGTCCATGTCATAGATGTCTTTGAGCGCCTCTGGCGTGATGATGTCGTCCCTTGAGCCATGACGGATGACGCGTCCATTTTTCATCGCGATGATGTAGTCGGAATACCAGGACGCAAAATTGATATCGTGCAGAACGAGTACGACCGTTTTGCCCAGCTCCTTACACGCGCGCTGCATGAGCTTCATCATGCCCATGGCGTGTTTCATGTCGAGATTGTTCAGTGGTTCGTCGAGCAGGACGTAATCGGTGTCCTGACACAGAACCATCGCAACAAACGCCCGCTGGCGCTGGCCACCTGACAGTTCATCGAGGAACCTGTCCTTCAATTCACCGAGATTGAGATAGGCGATAGACTGATCGATATGGGCCTTGTCCTCGATGGTCAGTCGTCCCTTGGAGTAAGGGTAGCGGCCAAATGAAACGAGGTCATGAACGGTCAGGCGCGCAGTCATGTGATTATCCTGGCGCAGAATGGACAGTCGCTTGGCTAGCACATCGCTCGGCGAGCTCGAAACATCCAGCCCATCGACAGTAACCGATCCGGCATCCATGCCTAAAAGCCGCGAGACGATGGAGAGCATCGTCGATTTTCCAGCACCGTTCGGTCCAATGATCGAGGTTATGCCGCCAGCGGGCAACTCGACGGAAACATCGTCGACGACAGCCGTATCGCCATAGTATTTCTTGAGGCCGGAAGTGATGATCATCGGGCCGCTCCTCGGAGAATGAGAATGATAAACACGAGGCCACCAAGGAACTCGACGATGATGGACAACGCAGTGTCGAACTCGAACACGCGCTCAAACAATGTCTGACCACCAACCAATGCGACGATGCCGAGCAGCACTGCCGCAGGGAGGATGTATTTGTGTTTGGAGGTACCAACAAGACCGTGCGCCAGGCTGGCCACCAACAGGCCAAAAAACGTAATGGGACCAACCAGTGCCGTCGAAACCGACACAAGCACGGAGACCATGACCAAAATAATTACCACGCTGCGCTTGTATTCAACGCCCAGATTGACCGCGTTGTCCCGGCCCAGTGATAACACATCGAACGTATGCCCCATTCGCCAGAGCACCAGCGTCACAGCGGCGATGATGCCAATCGATACGCCCAGCAGGGTGGTGTCGATTGTGGAAAAGCTGGCAAAGAAACTGTCCTGCAAGACCTGAAACGCATTCGGATCGAGCATTCTTTGCATGAAACTTGAAAGCGAACGGAAGAATATCCCGAACACGATCCCGACAAGTACAAGCAGGTGCAAACTCCTGCCCTCGCTGAGAAACAGCCACTGAAACAGGATCCAGGAGAAACCGATCATCAGGACGATTTCGACGCTGAATTGCATGTAGGGATTCATCAGAGCCAGCATCTGCGGCCCGATGAAGAAAACGATCGAGGTCTGGAGCAGAATGTAGAGCGCGTCGAACCCCATGATCGAGGGCGTCAAAATGCGATTGTTGGTGACCGTTTGAAACAGGACCGTCGAAACAGCGACCGAATAGGCAACCAGCAACAGGCCGAGCAGTTTACGACCGCGGAACGGGATCACAAAGCTCCAGCTTCCACGAGCGCCCAGGGTCATGAAACACACGACAGCGATCAGCGCGAGCACCGCCAGGATGGTCAGCACTATGGTCGGACGCGACCAACGCAGTTTAGCCATTGTGACGCTTCCTCAGCAAAAGATAGAGGAACAGCCCGCTGCCGATGGTGCCGACCACAACGCTGATCGGTATTTCGTAGGGAAAACGCAGGATGCGCCCGAGAATATCGCAGGCCAGCACAAAGGCCGCCCCCATGACGGCGACCCAGGGCACAGTGCGCCGCATATTATCTCCCACCATCAGGCTCACAACATTGGGTACGATCAATCCCAGAAACGGAATCGAGCCCACCGAGACAAGAACGACAGCACTGACGATCGAAACGATCACCAGCCCAAGACGCATAACGAGTTTGTAGTTCAGCCCGAGATTGGTGGTGAAATCCTGGCCCATGCCAGCAACGGTGAACCGATCGGCTGCAACGTAAGCCATCACTGTGCCCGCAAGCCCGAACCATAACAATTCATAGCGACCGCGCAACACGCCGGAGAAGTCGCCCATACTCCAGGCCAGGAGCGATGGCATCAGGTTGAACCGGTATCCGAAAAAGGTTGTGACGGCGCCGATCACGCCCCCCAGCATGATGCCGACCAATGGAACCAACAACACATCGCGCAGCGGAACAAACCGCAGCAACCGCAAAAACAGCGCGGTACCGGCAAGCGCGAACAGTGCAGCGATGGCCATCTTGGCCATCAAGGGCCAACCGGGCGCAAAGAGCGTGACGACGAGAAAGCCCAAGGTCGCGGATTCGGTGGTGCCGGCGGTCGAAGGTTCGACAAACCGGTTTCGCACGATCATCTGCATGACCAGCCCGGCAATAGCGAGCGACGATCCGGCAAGAAGAATGGCCAAAGTGCGCGGGACACGACTGATCAGAAGGACCTGCGTCGCCCGTGATTGCTCGTCTGCAGCAAACAGAGCCTGCATGGACACGTCACTGACGCCGACGAACAGACTGACAATCGCGAGAATGAATGTCAGGGCAATTGCCGCAAATAATAGCCGCACTGGCCTGCCTTGAAAACAACCCGGCGCCAAAAGAAACGGAGCCAGAAATACAAAGAAGGCCCGGCGGGGTCACCGCCGGGCAAAATGGGTCGCTACGGAATTACTCGGCGGTATAGCCGGCAATGACCTGGTCAAGCATGTTCATAAGACCGGTGTAGCCGTGCATGGTGATATAGGCGGCCTGCGGGTCGAGGTAGATGATGTGATCTTCCTGCCATGCAGTCGTCTGGTGCATCAACTCGTTGTCGAGCAGAGCGGCCGCAGCGCCTTCATTGCCCACGCCAGCGTCACGGTCGACGACAAAAAGCCAATCGGGATTGGCTTCGAGCAAAAACTCGAACGACACACCGTCGCCGCCATGATCGCCATCCTCGACCTCATCCATCACCGAGGGAATGTTGAGTTCATTGTAGATCCAGGCGACGCGCGAATCCGGACCGTAGACGCCCAGATTTCCGGCATTGGTGACGAGCACGAGACCGGTGCCCTGCCCTTCGGCAGCTGTCCGGGCTTCTTCGATCTTGGCATCGAGGTCTGCGATGAGCGTGGCAGCACGGTCCTGAACGCCGAAGATTTCACCGAGCTGTTCGATATTGGCTTCAACGCCTGCAACCAGATCGGTATTGTTGATCGACATATCGATAGTCGGCGCAAACTCGGTCAGCGTCGGGTACGCCGCAGCGGAGCGTGCGGCAACAATCACAAGATCAGGCTGCTCGGCGGCGATGCCTTCAAAGTCGGGTTCAAACAGCGAGCCTACATTGTACATCTCGTCGCTGACGCCATCAGCCAGATAGCCGGGAACATTCGAGCCAGGCGCACCGGCAACTTCAACACCGAGTGCAGTGAGATTGTCGTAGGCTGCCCAGTCGATGACGAAAACCTTTTCAGGCACACCCGAGATTGTGGTTTCGCCCTGGGGATGGGCAACGGTCACGTCCTGTGCAGACGCTCCAGCGGTGAGGGCGAGCGAGGCTGCTAGGGCAAGGGCCGCAGTGGCGGTCCGGAAATTGTTCAAAGAGATCACGATTACGATCCAATCGTTGGCTAAAGGTCAAATGCGCAGACAAATAATGACTGCGAGCATCAGGTTATTAGCCAGCATGGACGTCAGCGTCAATATAGTTGATCGCAACTGTCAGCTTTTAATTTAACAAAGCCTATAACCGGGCTTTTTGCAGAATCGCCCGACATTCTTCGAGTGCCTCAAGGGCGGAAGCGAGTGTGTCGCGCTGGTGCTCGGAAAGCCCGGACTGTACCTGCGGCGGCGAAGGCTGCTGGTTCACCGGTGCTGCGAGCGCATGGCCGGCGTCGAGCTCAACAAACTCAACAGCATCCACAGCTTCAGCGCGTTCGACTTGGGGTTGCGGCGTGATTGGACGGATCGACCCGGTTTCACCAATAGCCACGACATGGCGCGCGCCCTGCTCCTTAAGGATGCGCTGCACGCCCTTAATGGTAAAGCCTTGATCGTAGAGGAGGTGACGGATGCCCTTGAGCAGTTGAACGTCATCGGGGCGATAATAACGCCGCCCGCCGCCACGTTTCAGTGGCTTGATCTGCGTGAACCGCGTTTCCCAGAAACGCAGCACATGCTGTGGAAGATCAAGTTCGTCTGCCGCTTCGGATATCGTCCGGAAGGCGTCTGGCGATTTGTCCAACGCAAGTGCCCCGGTAAAAGTTGTTATTTTCCAGATCGAACCATAGATTTGTTGATCTTCGATTTCAAGACATTGGATGGTTTGAACACAAGAACCTGCCGCGGAAGGATCGGAACCTCCTCGCCGGTCTTTGGATTCCGGCCAATTCTCTCGTTTTTCGAACGCACTTGAAACGATCCAAAGGACGACAGTTTGACGTTATCGCCCGATGCCAGAGCGTCGCTGACAATCTGGAGGACGCGCTCGACAAGTTCCGCCGATTCGGTGCGCGACAATCCGACGGACTGATAGACTGACTCGGCGAGATCGGCACGAGTCACGGTTTTTCCCGACATAGTGTTCCCCTCAACCTCATTGGCAGCCTCAACAGCTCCCAAGATTTCAACCACTTAACGCCCAAATTCAATCGGGGTCAACGCCTACCACACAATGAGCGCAGCGCCCCAGGTGAACCCACCCCCCATCGCCTCGATCATCACGAGATCGCCTTTCTTGATTCTTCCGTCCTCATTTGCCACCCAAAGAGCCAGTGGAACCGAAGCTGCCGACGTGTTGGCGTGCTTGTCCACAGTAACGATGGTCTTGGCTTCGGGAATGCCCAGCTTTCGGCCCGCACCATCGATAATACGCTTGTTGGCCTGATGGGGGACGAACCAGTCGAGGTCGTCTGTCGTCTTGCCGGTTTTGGCCAGCACGTCTTCAACAACGTCGGAAATCATGCCCACTGCGTGCTTGAAAACCTCGCGGCCCTCCATACGCAAATGACCGATAGATTTGGTCGTTGATACGCCGCCGTCGACATAAAGCTTGTCCCAATGGCTGCCGTCTGTGCGCAAACTCGATACCAGCACACCGCTATCGGCAGCGTCGTCATCGACATCGCGTGCTTCGAGAATGATTGCCCCTGCCCCATCGCCGAACAAAACGCAGGTCGTTCTGTCGTTCCAGTCGAGGATTCGCGACGCGGTTTCAGCGCCGATCACGAGCGCGCGCTTGGCCATACCGGTCTTGAGGTAACTGTCGGCTGTCGCCACGCCGAACACGAAGCCCGAGCAAACGGCCTGAACATCGAAAGCCGATCCCTTGGTGATGCCCAGCTTCTGCTGAACGAGTGCGGCAGTCGCCGGAAACGTGCGGTCGGGCGTTGTCGTACCGACAATGATCAGGTCGATCTCGCTGGCATCCATCCCGGCATTCTCAAGCGCACGTTTGGCGGCGCCCAAGGCCAGATCGGATGTATATTCGCCTTCCGCAGCAATGTGGCGCTGCCGGATACCGGTGCGCTGGACGATCCATTCGTCAGAAGTATCGACGACCTTTGCAAGATCGGCATTGGTCATAATGCGTTCGGGCAAATAACCGCCGACGCCACGCACAACAGATTGTATTTTGGTCACGCGGAAGGTGCCTCCAGATTGGACGGTTCTGCCGGCACAGCCAGCGCGGGGAAGCGCTTAACGCCATCCCCGATCTTTGCAAGCAGATCATTGCGTGCCATTTCATAGGCCACGCTAAGTGCGCTCTTGTAGCCGATCTCGTCGGTTCCACCATGGCTCTTGATAACGACGCCATTGAGGCCGAGAAACACGCCGCCATTGACTGTGCGCGGATCCATCTTTGAACGGATCGCGTTGAGCGCGCCGCGCGCGAAGAGAGCGCCGATCTTGCTCATCAGCGAAGAGGTCATTGCATTGCGCAGATAGGTGCCGACTTGCCGGGCGGTGCCCTCTGCAGTTTTCAGCGCGATATTGCCGGTAAAGCCCTCAGTGACAACGACATCCACCGTGCCCTTGCCAAGGTCATCGCCTTCGACAAATCCCTTGTATGTGAAGCCGGCACCCGAGGTTTCCGCAAGGATCTTGCCTGCGTCTTTGACCCATTCATTGCCCTTGGCTTCTTCGACGCCGACATTGAGCAACCCGATTGTGGGGCTTTCGATATCGAACAACGCTCTGGCCAACGCCGAACCGAGAATCGAGAAATCGACGAGTTGCTGCGCATCGGCCCCTATGGTTGCGCCAACATCAAGCACAACGATATCGGAACGCAAAGTCGGCCAGATCGCCGAGATGGCCGGCCGCGAAATGCCTTCCATTGTCCGCAGGCAGAACGTCGCCATGGCCATCAGCGCGCCGGTATTGCCGCCAGAGATCGCCACATCGGCTTCGCCATCCTTGACCGACTGGATCGACGCCCACATGGACGACGTTCCCCTGCCCTTGCGCAGGGCCTGGCTGGGCTTGTCATCCATGGTGATGACGTTTTCGCTATGGCGGATTTCGGAAACGGATTTGAGTTCGTGAAACTCTTCGAGCAATGGGGTCAGCACGTCCTGGCGCCCGTGAAAAATAAATCGCGCGTCCGGATGCTCACGGAGCAGCAATTTGGCGCCGTGCAAAGGAGCACGGGGCGCGTTGTCTCCGCCCATTGCGTCGACGGAGATCGTTATGGTTTCAGTCATTGCCTGCCTTAGAGCGTTTCCAGAAAAGGTGAGCCGCCTTTTTCGGTTCGGAGACCCGGCATATCGAAACATCACAGTCTCGAAGCAAAGCGCCAGGCTCCTCTACCCCGCGCTCACAATAGTCAATGAACGCGGTCATGCAAGCGTGTCAACCTGCAGGTGCACCTTGGCTCAGTCCTTTTTCAGCGTCTTGAGTGCTGCAAATGGAGAGAGTTCAACCGGATCGTCGCCCGCCTGCTCCCCGGCAAGCGCGGCACCGGGTTTGCGCGGATAGAGATCGATGGCGAGGGCAAACACCTCAAGCACCAGGTCGGCAAGGTCGATCTCGTCGCCTTCAAAATAGTCGGGCAGATCGTCGTCTTCGAGGTTGACGAAAATTTCGGCGCCGGCAGTCGCTTCGCTTGCAGCATCGTGGCCAGGCAGAAACACACGGTCGATCGGCTCACTGATGGTCTGGCTGATCGGGTCACCGGTCACAACGCAGGGTTGAATCACAGTTCCGCTCACATTGCCTTTGGCCTGAATGCCACCACGAAACCGAGTCGCCGTCACTTCGGCGGAAAAATCTGTGACTTCGCTCACCTTGAGCCGTTCGGCCAGCACCTCGCGCTGCTCGGCATCGGTCTTGATCACAGTTACGCGGCCTGCGGTCGGTATCTTATCGACCCGGATTTTTGCATCTAGGTCGAACTGATCTGGTCTTTGCGTCATTTGGGGTCTCCGAACGTCACCTTGCCGTCCATGATCTGCTCGACAAGCTGGGATTTGAGTGCCGTATCGCATTCCACAATATAATCGGCAAACCGCTCAACCTGCGGATCGGTTGCACCGGCGTGAAAGTTTCGCGACACGAAATCGATGAGTCGCGCCCTGTCGCCTGAGTCCAGAATCGATGACAGATTTGACAGCATGCCGTAAAACAGGCTGCCCATCTTTTCGATACGCTTGCCAACCGAGAGGTCGCCGACGCCCATTTCACGCAAAGAGCGATCCATGTCGTGAAAAAAGCAGTCGAAGACATTCTGAGCGAAGTCCTTGCTCTGCTTCTCGCTGGAGCGCAATCGCCGGAAAACGAGGGCCGCATGCAGCGAAATCATGTCGAAACGCCCAGTGAGCGTATCGGAGACACCCCATTGTGCGTAGAAAATCTCACGCCGGGATTGCGCCACAATGGCGTTGTAGACGGCATAAACGGGCTCGGAGAGCTTGGTCTTGCGGAACAATGACAGGATCATTCTTGGGGTCTCACACAGAGAAAGGCCAGCCGATTACAAGTGGAATTCGATTGGCCGCTTGCCAGAGTCGGGCTTGGACGGCTAAACAACACGAAAATCCCTGGCGCATTTGTCGCGAGGCTATAGTCGAGAGAGCTGAGGAAAGTCAATTCCATGACCCTGCGTCCCGCCCTTGTCCGCCTGTCCCCTATTGCCGCGGCAATCGCGCTTGGCCTGACCCTGTCGGCCTGTTCGGGTACAGGCTTGGTCTCCCAACGTACCCAGGGCTACGTGCTGCCCGCCGATGCGATCACCCAGGTCCGTCCCGGTTCGAGCCAGGATTTCGTCAGTGTCGTTCTTGGATCGCCGCAGACGACAAGCACCTTTGGTGGTGAAACTGCCTGGTACTACGTCGAAACCAAGGTGACACAGACTGCATTCGGCCTGACCAACGTTCAGGAACGCACAGTACTGGCCGTCTATTTCGGTGCCGACAAGCGCGTTACCGATCGGGCGCTTTACTCGCTCGAGGATGGGCGCGCCTTTGCCATTGAGCAGCGCCGCACCGGATCGTTCGGCGAAGACCGCAACTTCGTGGAATCGCTTCTGTCCTCGATTTAGGTTTCTGACTGTCCCGGATTATCGGGACAGTCACCCTCTTCATTCAGATTGTCGTGCAACGCTCAGGGGCGGATAGTTTATCTCCCGCCCCGGCTATGGCGTTGCTGTAAACCCGGTTTTGCCGATGCGGCGGCTGCGCAGGTCGTCCCAGCCCAGAAGCAGTATGGTCGCCACGGCAATCGGCAAGGCGATCAAGTTCACAGCTTCCCAGCCCAAAAAATTCAATGCAAGCCCGGCGCCGATCGAGCCGATAGCGTTCGAGCCGAAAACCAGTTGCTCATTGAGCGCTTGAACCTTTGCGCCTTCTTCTGGACGATAGCTTTTTGTCAGCATGACTGTGGAGCTGATGAACCCAAAATTCCAGCCGACGCCCAGCAGGACCAGACCAAGGTCGAAATGGAGGGTCGAGGTTCCCATCAGGGCAGTGCCGACACTAGCGATGATCAGCAGCATTCCGATAGCGGCAGTGAGGTGGGAGCCGATCCGCTTGACGATCTCGCCTGTGATAAAGCTGGGCGCGAACATGGCCACGATATGCCACTGGATGGCATTGGCCGCCTCTGCCGGGGCATGGCCGCAAACGTGGACCATTGCAAGCGGTGCCGCGACCATCACGAAGGTCATGAGCGAGAAACTCGCCATGCCTGTCAGAACGGGCACGAACACTGCCGGTGTACGGATCATGTCCTTGAGAGGCCGCCCCTGCTCAGAAGCGGGACGCTTGGGTTCGCCCTTGGGCAACCGCGTGAAGCTGAGCAACAGCATGGCGACAAGCGAGAGACCGGCAAGACCGATGAACGAGCCCGCATAGAGCGCGCCCGGAATGGCCTCGGAGGTCATCGAGGCGAGGCGCGGCCCGAGAAAGCCCGCCAGCACCCCGCCAAACAGCACCCAGGAGACGGCACGTGCTTTTGCGCCTTCAGGCACGCTATCGGCTGCTGCAAAGCGATATTGCTGGCCAAACGCTCCTGCAGCGCCGATGAGCAGCATCGACGCGGAAAACGTCAGAAAATTGTGCAGGTAAATGCTGATCGCGGCCAATATGCCGCCACTCCCGGCTATTGCAGCGCCGAGCAGGAAGCCGCGCGTACGGCCAAGACGATGCAACGTGATCGCTGCGGGCCCCGCCATAATGGCAACCCCGAGAATCATCATCGTCGTCGGCACAGTGGCAAAGGCAGGATCGAAGGCAAGGTAAGCCCCGGCCAAAGCACCTATTGCCATCACCATGCCTTGCGAAGAGCCTGCTATGGCCTGCGCGCCCGAAAGCAGGAGTATATTGCGCATATTGGCCATTGGAATGCTCTTAAGAATCAGGAAGTTGGTTGTTCTCCGCCAGCATAGCCTTCGGAGTATTTTCGCGCTACGGCATCAAGCACGCCATTGACCATGCCGGGCACGTCGTCTTCGTAAAACGCGTTGGCGACGTCGACATATTCGCGGATCACCACCTTGAACGGGATGTCCTTGCGCATAGTCAATTCAAACACGCCGGCGCGTAGCAACGCCCGCAATGTCGCATCGATGCGCGTCATCGGCCAACCGCCTTGCAAGGCGCTGTTTATGACAGGATCGAGCTTGACCTGGTTGGTGACAACGCCCCGGACGATATGCCGGAAATAGTCTGCGTCAGCGGGCAGATACTGGTCGCCTTCCAACTCACGCCCGAGCCGATGGCTCTCGAACTGGCTCAAAGTTTCTTCGAGCGTTTGTTCTCCAACATCCATCTGATAGAGCGCCTGTACGGCGGCAAGACGTGCAGAGCCGCGTTGGTTGGCAGGTCTGGGTTCAGTGTGATCGACCATCGATCAGTCCTCCATCAGCAGCGCCTGCAGCGCCGCCATGGTCATCGCGGCAACCGCTGCGCCGCCGCCCTTGTTCTGCTCGGAAAGCTTTGCGCGCGCCCAAGCCTGGGCTTCATTTTCCACGGTCAGAACACCATTGCCTAGCGCCAGGCCATCAGCAACCGAAAGGTCCATCAAAGCCCGAGCACTTTCACCGGAGACAATG
Organism: Pelagibacterium sp.; assembly: GCF_048264985.1. GTDB lineage: Bacteria > Pseudomonadota > Alphaproteobacteria > Rhizobiales > Devosiaceae > Pelagibacterium. Next base: position 1,435,128 of record NZ_JBLXCL010000001.1, on the reverse strand, counting down.
TCGTAATGGCTGGTTTCACCGCGAATGACGCAACCAAGTGCAACGTATCCATCATACTCGTCGCCCTTGAGCTCGGATGCCATGGCGATCGCAGCTGGAATTTCGAGAGCGCCCGGTACGGTCAGCACCTCATAAGTGGCCCCGGCCTGTTCGAACGCCGTCTTGGCGCCCTCGAGAAGCGCATCAGCAAGTTCGGAATAAAAGCGGGCCTCAACGATGAGGTAATGCTGCCCCTCGGCCGAGCCGGGCGCAATCGCAAAGGTGTCGCCAGAACTGGCCATCGTAATTTCCTGTCGGGTTCAAAAAGCGCTGCGCCAGGACTTACCTGCGCCGCGCCAATCTAGTGGGATTTTTCCATGAGGCGCGCGGCATAGCGCGCCATCAGATCGACTTCAAGATTTACCACGTCGCCCTCGCCATAGTCAGGCCAGTTTGTCGCGGAAAGGGTGTGAGGGATCAGATGAACCGAAAATCGATTTCCGTCCACCCAATTGACGGTCAAAGATGTGCCGTTGAGCGCTACGCCGCCTTTTTTGGCTATAAAGTGTGCCAGCTCGTCCGGCGCTTCGAAGGTGAAGGTGATCTGGTCACCGAGTTCCACACGCTCTACAATTTCGGCAAGGCCATCGACATGGCCCGAAACGATATGACCACCCAGTTCGTCCCCTACCTTGAGCGAACGCTCAAGATTAATGCGCCTGCCCTGCGCCCAGTTTCCAACGCGGGTCACGTCGAGCGTTTCGCGGGCTGCGAATGCCTCGAACCAATTCTGCTCATCATCGCTCCCCTTGTCGATTACGGTCAGGCAGATGCCCTCGCACATGATCGAGGCGCCCAGTTCGATACTTTCGGGCGCGTAGCGTGTCGCAATGCGTAGCTTGCGACCGTCATTGCGATCCTCGACCGAGGATAGCACTCCGATGTCGGTGATGATGCCGGTAAACATGAGTCAGTCTTTCTCGAATGTGGTCAGCATATCGCACCCCAACGCGCGGCTTTCAACCACGCTGAACCCCAGCTGCGCCAATCGCTCCCGCAATTTGCCATGCGCCGTTGCCGGAACACCGCCAATGCCGATCTCAACATCACCCTCAAGTAGATGAAAGCGATCGATAATGCCGGCGTCGAGCAGGCTGTCGTTGAGACTTGCGCCGCCCTCGACAAGAGCACTGCCGATGCCCCGCGATGCAAGGGCAGCGAACGCGGCGCGCAGATCGGGCCGCCCATCCCGACCGGCAACACCGATGGCGGACCCATGGCTTTGTACCGGTTCCATTTTCGACGTTTCAGCAATGACTGCAGTGGCTTGAGCCGCTTGTGTAGCAAATAGATTCAACGTGTCCGGCAGTGCCGTCCGACCAGAGATAACCACGCGCAATGGCGCACGCGCTTCCAAGCCGGACAATCGAACGTTCAGTCTTGGGTTGTCCAATCTGGCAGTGGCGGCACCCACGACAATCGCGTCGGCGAGCGCTCTTTGCATATGCGTCCAACGCTGTGCTTCAGGTCCGGTGATCGCAACATTGCCTTTATCGGCGATCCCGACCATGCCATCGCGCGACACAGCGAGTTTGGCGGTCACAAATGGCTTTCCGCGTCGTGCAGTTGAGAAAAATCCTTCATGCAGCCGTTCGATGAACGCTAGGTTTTCTCCAACGGTCACATCGATGCCTGCAGCCCGCAGCTTAGCAATACTTAGCCCCGCTGTCCGCGAATCGGGATCAGTCGCGCCGCACACGACTCGCGCAACGCCTGAGGCAATCACGGCATCGACGCAAGGTGGGGTCTTGCCCCAATGATTGCAGGGTTCAAGTGTGACATAGAGGGTAGCGCCGATCGCAGCCTCACCGGCCATTGCAAGAGCCGGCGGCTCGGCATGTGGACGCCCGCCACACGCTGTCACGCCTCGGCCCAGCACCCTGCCCTGTGGTGAAACAACAATCGCCCCTACCGTGGGATTTTCCGCAGTCGTGCCGCGATACGGCATGGCGATGCGCGCCGCTGCCTCGAGCCAGCGCAAATCGGCTGGCGCGAGTTCGCTCACCCCCGATCCTCGGGATGAACACTGCCCATTTCGGTCAGAAAGGACTGAAAATCGTCGGCACTGGCGAAGTTCTTGTACACCGAGGCAAATCTGACGAACGCCACGTCATCAAGGCCCTTGAGCCCTTCCATGACATATTCGCCGATCTGGTCCGAGGTCACTTCCACATCGCCAACGCTTTCGAGCTGACGCACTACGCCCGAAATCATCCGCTCGGCAGTTTCGGGATCGACCTGGCGCTTGCGCAATGCGGTATTGACCGAACGCGCCAGTTTCTCTCTGTCGAAAGGCACTTTGCGACCCGATTTTTTCACAACGATCAGGTCACGCAGTTGTACGCGTTCGAACGTTGTGAACCGGCCGCCGCAGCCGTTACAAACACGGCGGCGACGGATGGCATTAGAATCCTCGGTGGGCCGGGAATCCTTGACCTGCGTATCATCGTTCCCGCAATAGGGGCAGCGCATGGGCTTATCCGTAGATGGGGAATTTGGAGGTCAGCTCAAGGACCTTTTCCTTGACCTGCGCTTCGACGGCACCATTGTTGTCATCGCCATTTGCAGCCAGACCATCGACAACTTCGACCATAAACTGACCGACGAGGCGGAACTCCTCGACACCGAAACCGCGCGATGTCGCAGCCGGCGTACCGACGCGGATGCCTGAAGTGATCGCCGGCTTTTCCGGATCGAACGGCACTGCGTTCTTGTTGCAAGTGATGTTGGCGCGTTCCAGCGCTGCTTCGGTGGCCTTGCCGGTGACCTTCTTGGGCCGCAGATCGACCAGCATCAAGTGGTTGTCAGTTCCGCCAGAGGCAATCTCAAGTCCGCCCTTGACCAGCGTATCGGCAAGAGCCTGCGCATTGTCGACGACCTGACGGGCATATGCCTTGAACTCAGGCGTCAGCGCTTCGCCGAATGCCACTGCCTTGCCGGCGATGACATGCATGAGCGGACCGCCCTGAATGCCTGGGAAAATCGCCGAGTTGACCTTTTTGGCGATCGCCTCGTCATTGGTGAGGATCAGGCCGCCGCGCGGCCCGCGCAATGTCTTGTGCGTAGTTGTGGTGGCCACATGCGCATGCGGGAACGGGTTGGGATAAACGCCAGCGGCAACAAGCCCGGCAATGTGGGCCATGTCGACGAACAGATACGCACCCACTTCATCGGCGATCTTGCGGAATTCCGCCCAGTCGAGAATGCGCGAATACGCCGAAAAACCGGCAACGATCATCTTGGGCTGATGTTCGAGGGCAAGCTGGCGCACCTGATCCATATCGACGCGATCATCCTGCTTGCGAACGCCGTACTGAATCGCATTGAACCATTTGCCCGACTGGTTCGGCTTGGCGCCATGGGTCAAATGCCCACCGGCATCCAGGCTCATGCCCAGAATGGTATCACCCGGCTGCAGCAGCGCCTGATAAACGCCCTGATTGGCTTGCGAACCGGAATTGGGCTGCACATTGGCAAAGTCACACCCGAACAATTCCTTGGCGCGATCGATAGCGAGCTGCTCGACGATGTCGACGAACTGACAACCGCCGTAGTAGCGCCGACCAGGATAGCCTTCCGCGTATTTGTTCGTCATCACCGACCCCTGGGCGTCCAGGACGGCTTTGGAGACAATGTTCTCCGAAGCGATCAGTTCGATTTCATGTTGTTGGCGGCCAAGTTCGTCGGCAATCGCCTTGGCGATTACCGGATCGTGATCGGCAATCGTGCGGGAAAAGAAATCCGGGAAAAGCGGTGCTGTTGCGGTGGCGCTCATTGGCGGGCCCTCGACCTGTTGCGGAAAGATGCTGGTGGCAAGCAAGCGCGATCCGCATAGCACGGAGGCTCTTGCGATTCCAAGCACAGATCGGGAGTCGGAGTGCCTTTAGCGCTCCTGTTGAGCCTCGCGCTCCATGCGACGGCGAAGCTTGGCAAGTGCAAGGTTCTTCATTTGCATCTCTGTGGCTGTCGTGGGGGCTATGGCCACAACCTCGATGCCAGTTGCGACATCTATAGCCGCCACACGTATCTGGGGGCCGGCCTGGCGAAACTCGAAAAGAACCTCGCGGCCTCCTGCCCCCATTTCAAAACCCTCGCTTGATGTCCGTCAGACGCCGATCTCAGGGAAGTCGACTTTGCCCTGTGCGTCGTACTCGTAAACGTCGTCGCGGAAACTTACGACGCCGTTTCGGTTTGCCCAAGCCGTAAAATAGGTCATCAGGATCGGCACCGGATTGGACACCGAAGCATCGATCCGCTCTCCAGAAGCGAAATTGGCGTTGACGTCGATGATGTCATAACCGGAATCGCGCAGCACCCAGGCGACAAACTCGGCAACATTGGCAACGCGAACGCAGCCTGACGAGTGGAACCGGGCATTTTCGTTAAACAGGGCCTGCTGCGGGGTATCGTGAAGATAGACTGCGTGCGTGTTGTGGAAGTTGATCTTCACGTTGCCCATCGAATTCTGGGCGCCGGGATCCTGGCGGAACGTGTAGTTCACTGCCTCTTCGGTCGACCAGTCGATAGAGCTCTGCGGCACTTCGTTGCCGCTGCCGTCAAGAATACGGATCGAGTATTCATTGAGGTAGTTGGGGTTTTCATTGACCAGGCGAATAATGTCGCGCCGAATGATCGACACCGGCACTGTCCAGTATGGATTGAAATTGATCTGGTGGATGCGACTGCGCAGGATGGGTGTCTGACGGTCGATCTTTCCGACAACGGCGGTATGCCGACGCGCAACCTGTCCATCCTCGGTCGCTTCGATGGCCGCCGCTGGGATGTTGACGTTGACGTAGCGGTCCTCGAGCCGGCCTTCCAGATTGCGTACGCGCTCAATGTTGAGCTTGATCTGGTTGAGGCGTGTAGAGGCAGGAACCTTCATCGCCCAATAGGTGTACTCGTCGACCATACCGTTGATCTGAAGGCCGTGGCGGGCCTGAAAACCGCGAACGGCGCCGTCGAGTTGGGCGTCGAACGTTTCGTCCAACGGTGTATCGCGCGGCAAATCGCCAGTGTGGGCCAGATAGGTGCGCAGATCCTTGACCGGCGCACGATCGGACCCAAGGCCGAGCCGAAAGACAGATTCCGGCACATCGGGCCAGCCGCCGATGGCATTGAGGCGCTCGTAATACTCAGCAACCCTTTGAAGATTGTATTCGGTGTCGACCGAAACGATTGGATCGGTGCCGCCAATGGCATTCATGGCAGTGCTGGAATTGAGCTCAAGCTCTTCCTGCGTCACTGTCTTGCGCCCGCCCAAACCGCCAAACAGGGATTGAGATAGAGCTGGCATGGGAAAAGCCGCAGTCGCCGCAAGGGCGGACAGACCCGTCACGACCGAACGCCGATTGAGTTTTCCTTTAAAGTCGCGCATCGCCTAGTTTCACCTATCGAAAGAGTCGGGGTGCCGAGCGAACCTTTTGCCTGATGGCGTGCAAGACCACAACGCCGCTCACCGGACTTTGACCACTCAGCAATTGGTCAACAATATCCAACGAAATATCCGGAGGCGCCATACTTCGACGACTTGCCAGCTAAAAGGAGTTTGCGGCGCAAATGAGAAACGCCGGCTGTTGAGCCGGCGTTTGATCTTGGAGTGTGGCGACAATACCACAAATTTGGGGCTTAGAGCTTATAGAGGATCTGATCGACCCAGAAACGCTCGAGGCGCGAGAGGGCGGTGTTGAGGCCCGAAAAATCCGATTCGCCGAGGCCGCCGACCTTTTCGATCGAGTTCAGATGACGGTCGTAAAGCTCATCGATAACTTCGGCTACTTCTTCACCCTTCGGAGTCAGGCGAATGCGCACCGAACGGCGATCAGTCTTGGAGCGCTCCTGGAAGATGTAGCCAGTATCGACCAGCTTCTTGAGATTGTACGAAACGTTCGAGCCCAAATAGTAGCCGCGGGTTCGAAGTTCACCGGCTGTCAATTCGCTGTCGCCGATGTTGAACATCAAGAGGGCTTGAACCGGGTTGATGTCGTCCCAACCCATGCGGTCGAACTCATCCTTGACCAAGTCGAGAAGCCGGCGGTGCAGACGCTCGACACGGGAGACTGCTTCAAGATAAAGCGGCTTCAGGCTCCGGGGTTCGTCGGCCTTTGCAGCGGAAAGATTGTTAGCCATTGGTTCTGCCTCACTGTATTTTTTAAGCGCGATTTTTCGCGTCTGTGAGGACAACTTAGCGCCGCCCCGATAAGATCGGTTTAAGAGACAGCCTTAATGTTATCTTACGGGGAAACTTGGGTTTTTTTGGTTTTCAGTTCGTTACACCCGTATCGAAAAATGTAACCTTTACGACGTGTTACCCGCTCAAAGCACCGCCTACCGTGAGCCATGGCAAGCTCGGGCATTGAGCCGCGCCTGTGGATAGAGAATAACGAAATTCAGTCGGCCAGCCGCCTTTGTGCAGAAAGCTGGGCAATAGCCAAGAGTCCAAAAGTTGCCAGCATGGCAGCAAGTTTGAAGATAAAGCTCCACAAACTCAAACTAACCCAGGCGCTACCGGCTAGATAGAATCCCAGTTCAACGACAAGGGAGGCCATCAGCAACATGGCGCCCCACGAAGACTGTATCCAGAGTCCGACGGCAGCAAACAGCCTCATCAGCGTCAAACCCGCGAGCAACACGAACCCCATGGTGCCCATAAGCGCGATCGGGCTGACAGCCCCCGCACCCAGCCCAAGAAGCCGCCCAGCATCAACCAACCCGATAAACAGGGCGAATAGAGCCAATAGCCGGGCAAGGAGCCCGAGTGGCTGGTTTCTGAAGTCCATGCACTATCCCCCGGTTGCATTGAGCTAACGTGATTTGGGCGCGTCGGACAAGGTTTGATTGGCCAGACCGGCGCGGCGTCTGGTCCCTTTGCGCCAACGCTTTGGCCTGATAATGAGCGCAGCAACACTGTGCGGAATGGACGGATCGATGACAAAAGAAAAGCACGACATGGAATTTCTTGGTGGCCGGCGCTTGCGCAGACCACGCATGGCGGGCTGGAGCCGGAACCTGGTGGCCGAGAACGTGCTCACTCCGTCCGATCTAATCTGGCCACTCTTCGTGATCGAAGGTCATAACGAGCGCCAACCGGTCGCGACAATGCCGGGCGTCGAACGCCTGAGCATCGATCTTGCTGTCGACGCGGCCAAGGCTGCCCATGCGCAGGGCATCCCGGCCATCGCGCTGTTTCCAAATACCGATCCCTCCAAGCGTACAGAAGATGGAGCCGAGGCCACCAATCGCGATAACCTCGTGTGCCGTACACTCTCGGCAATCAAGGACGCTGTGCCCGAGATCGGCCTCGTTGCGGACGTGGCTCTGGATCCATACACGAGCCATGGCCACGACGGTGTCATGGCGGGCGAAGAAGTTCTCAACGACGAAAGCGTCGCCATTCTGGTCAAGCAGGCGCTGGTTCAGGCGCAGTCCGGCGCCGATGTCATAGCACCCTCAGATATGATGGACGGACGGATCGGCGCTATTCGCGGCGCACTCGACGACGAGGGTTTTGAAAAAACCATCGTTCTGTCTTACGCCGCCAAGTACGCTTCGGCTTTCTATGGCCCCTTCCGTGATGCCGTGGGCTCGGGTGCCCGTCTCAAAGGCACCAAACTCTCCTATCAGATGGACCCCGCCAACGCCGAGGATGCAATTCGCGAGGTTGAGCAGGATCTGGCTGAAGGCGCCGACTGGATCATGGTCAAACCCGGCATGCTCTATCTCGATATCTGCCGCATGCTCAAGGACCGGTTCGACATTCCGCTCTTCGCCTACCAGATCTCCGGAGAGTACGCGATGATCGCTCACGCGGCACAGGCAGGCATTCTGGATCGCGAGGCGGCGATGGTGGAAAGTCTCATGGCCTTCAAGCGCGCGGGCTGCTCAGGCATCCTGACCTATTTTGCACTCGACATGGCCCGCAAGATCAATGGCTGACACAGCGGGCAACGTCGCGATCGTCCGGTCCGCCGATGGCTTCTGTTCGGTGTCCGGGCGCGTGTATCGGGCCATCTTCGCTTCAGATCAGGACCATGTCCTGTCCGGTAGCGCCCGACCCGGGCGCTTTACGCCTCCCGGATGCCGGACACTTTATACAAGCACCACTGCGGCCGGCACATTGGTTGCGTTGAAGCCCTACCGTCGCCCCGATGATCCTGAGCGGATTGTGATCGGCCTGGAGGTGGACGCCCATCATGTCTGCGATCTGCGCGATGCCGAAAATTGTGAACGCCTCGGGTTCGATGCAAGGCAGGCCGCACTGCCTTGGCGTGAAGCGTCAGCCTCGGGCTCCCAACCGCCAGCCTGGGCAATTGTGAAGCGTCTCATGGCAATGGGCGTAAACGGTGTGCTTGATCCCTCGCGAACGCAGCCAGACCTCGTTCACCTCGCGTTGTTCCGTTGGAACATGCCGGGCGCCCCATCCGTAGCGGTTGCGGGCTAATCAACCCCTTGATGGCGTCGAGAGGGTTTCGATCACGTGGCATTGGGCAATTCGACCCTGCCGGCATGCATCCAGCATATCGGAAAGTTCAGCCTTGAGCGCCGTCAGCCGCTCGATACGCATTTCGATTTCGGCTATGCGGCCCGAAGCGATAGCGTCGACTTGTGCGCATGATTGTTCCGGATCGTCCTGAAGGCCAAGCATGGCGCGGATCGAGTCGATTTCAAAACCAAGCTGGCGCGCATGAAGGATGAAAAACAGCCGGCGGACACTCTCTTGATCATAAAGGCGTCGATTGCCCGCGGTGCGGATCGGCACAGGTAAAAGTCCGATCTCCTCGTAGTAGCGGATTGTCGGCACCTTGACGCCGCTGCGCCGCGCTGCCTCCCCGATCGAAAATTCGTGCATTTCACGCTTGCTCCTCTAGCGACTAGAGGTTCTAGCATCCGCATGGTTTCAATTGAAAGTGCCTTCAATGAGCGGATCTTGCTGCAGCCAGAATGATACGAAATCCGCAGCCCGCGCGCAGGCTGATAAAACATACCGTCGCGTGCTTTGGGCCGTACTGGCGATCAACGCCGTAATGTTCGTCGTAGAAATCGGCGCGGGCATCGCGTCGCGCTCGGCGTCCCTCCAGGCTGACGCAGTGGACTTCCTTGGCGATGCAGCCAATTACGGCATCAGTCTGTTCGTGGTGGGCCACGCCTTGCATATCCGCGCTCGCGCCTCCCTGGCCAAGGCGCTCACGATGGGGGCGTTCGGTATTTGGGTCTTGGGTATTGCGAGCTGGAACCTCATGACCGGGGCGACTCCGCATGCCTACACGATGGGCGTCGTCGGGTTCAGCGCACTTGTCGCCAATGCGGCTAGCTTTTGGCTGCTGTGGCGCTTTCGCGATGGCGACAGCAATATGCGCTCGGCTTGGATATGCACCCGGAACGACGTCGTCAGCAATTTGGCGGTGCTTCTTGCCGCCCTCGGCGTTTTTGGAACCGGCACTGGCTGGCCCGACATCCTGGTCGCCTCAATCATGGGGGTTCTCGCATTGCAGGGCGCTGCCGTTGTCACACGACAGGCAATGGCCGAATTGCGCCCTTCCAACGCAGATCTAGCTTAGTAAGAATTAGACCGATATCGCGATAAACCTCTTGTCATTTTGCTTCTTGAACCACATCTGTTGGGCAATCTTGGAGCTTTGAACGATGCCGACTGATTTCATCGGACGTATTTTGCGCGACGACCTTCCTAATCCCGACAACGCCCCTGAGTTGTTTGACGGGATTTTGACGCGGCGCGTCATCGCCTTTTTTATCGACTGTGTGATCATGTTCGTCATCATTTTGGCGGTGACGGTGATCGCCAGCATTTTAGCTTTTATCACGCTGGGATTGGCCTGGCTGACGCTGCCGCTGATCGTGGCGCTGACCTTCGTCGCCTATTACGCAGTCACGCTGGGCTCCTCTTCGCGCGCTACACTGGGCATGAGAGCGACTGACATCGTCATGACGCCAACGCGGGATACGACGCTCGACGGATGGATGGCCATGATCCATGTCGTCGTGTTCTGGATAAGCTGCTCGCTTCTGACTCCGTTCATCTTGCTCATTGCGCTGTTCACGCCGCGCCGCCAGTTGCTCCACGATATGGTCGTCGGCACGCTGATGGTGCGCCGTTCGCCAATGGTCCGCCACTGGCATGCCTATGCGGGATCAAGCGACGCCGCCTGATTTCGCATCTGGCCAAGCAATCGAATTGCCGCGTTGCACACCCGGTTCGGTGCGATTACAATCGGCACCGGCCCGTAGCGTTTGTAAACTCGGCTGATGGGCCGATCATTTGTTTGATTGCCGCGTTATGTGAGTAAGGGCGGCAAATCTCCTTGCGGGCCAGGTGAGTATCCTCATGGACCATACGCCGGAAAGTGCGCAGTTCTTTCTGACAGCCCCCTCGCCCTGCCCTTATCTTGAAGACAGGCAGGAGCGCAAGCTGTTCACGCACCTGTCGGGCCGCCGTGCGACGGCGCTGCATCACCTGTTGTCAGATCACGGTTTTCGCCGTTCGCAGAACCTTATCTATCGCCCAGCCTGTCTTGACTGTGATGCGTGTCAATCTGTACGCGTGCGCGCAACTGATTTCCTGCCCGCCACCCGCCACCGGCGCAATCTCAAACAGAATGCCGACATTGTCGCTGAAGTTGTCGCGCCCATAGTGTCGTCCGAGCAGTACGGGCTGTTCAAGCGCTATCTCGATTCCCGCCACGATGGGGGCGGCATGACCCAGATGAGCTATCTCGATTATGAATTCATGGTTGAAGATACACCTGTCCAGTCTGTGCTCATCGAATACCGTCTGACCAAGGACGGCCCCGACGGTGCGGCCGGGCAGCTTGTCGCCGCTGCGCTGACCGACCCCCTCCCTGACGGACTCTCCATGGTCTACAGTTTTTTCGATCCAGCCCTGTCGAAACGCGGGCTTGGCACCATGATGATCCTTGATCATATCGCCCGCGCGCGGCTGACCGGCGGCTATCTCTATCTGGGGTATTGGGTCAAGGATTCTCCCAAAATGGCCTACAAGTCTGCTTTCCAACCCCTTGAAGTGCAGCGCGGATCGCGTGGCTGGGTGGATCTCGACCCCGAGACTGGCGCGGAACTCGAATAGGTGCGCACCATAGGCAAGATCGTGGCAGCGCTGACTGCCGCAGGCTATCTGCTCGCCTGTTGCCTGATGGCAGCAATGGCCATTGCTGCTGTCCTGGGCTTCATCTATCCCGCCATGGATCTGTTCAACCATGTCCAGCCGATACTGTTCTTTGGACTTCTGGCGCTTATGGTCGCCACACCGGTATTTGTTCGCTTCCGCATCATCCGCGCCCTTGCCCTGAGCATTGCCGCAACCGGTTTTGTCGCATCGAGCGTCATCTATATTCCCGAACTTGTCGCAGGTCTGTTGCCCCGGACGGCACCGCTCCAGGCCGAGCAGACCTACAGGCTGATGACGTTCAATGTGTTCGGACGCAATGAAGAGCCCGAAAGCCTCGTTGCCAACATACTCGATGTCGATGCCGATATCGTCGCCTTGCAGGAATACGGCCCCGGATTGCGCAGCGCGGTTCATCCCGACCTGACCGAACGCTATCCGCATTTCCAATATTGCGCAGGCGGGCAGCGCGCCTTTGTCGGCCTTTATGCGAAACTGCCATTCGAACCACTCGATGCCGACGCGTGCTCATCTTCAATCATGAGCACCGACCGCACGGCCCGCATCATCGTGCGTTTCCAGACTGAGAACGGCCCGGCGTTTTCGCTGGCCACCACACATAATGACTGGCCAGCGCCCATTACGCGTCAGGCTGAACAGTTCGCTACGCTGCGTGAAGCGCTTTCGACAGTAGAGCCGCCGCTGATCATTGTTGGAGATTTCAATTCAACGCCATGGTCGTACGCGCTGAGGAGCTTTGTCAGCGCGGCAGAGTTGACCCGCCACACCTACAATCTGCCAACCTTTCCAACGCTTTGGTATTATTTGCGGGACTGGCGTGCCATGTTCCCCATCCTGCCCATCGATCACGTAATGACACGCGGCCAGATTGCCATCCACGACCTGCGCGCGGGCCAGCCCAGTGGCAGCGACCACCTGCCGATCATCGTGGATTTCTCTGTCGGGCCCGAGTAACAGGCGCCCGGAGGGCAAGAAAACTAGCGCGCAAAACCCTCTTGCTGTCGCCTGCCAACCCTAGCTGCGCGCCCCCGTTTCAACAAAGGCACTGTGACTTAAAGCTATATGAGTCGGCTGTATCGACGACGCGCGACCCGATAGCTTACCCCACAAACTTGTTGTTGCGCGGGAACCCCGTTGGCGGCTGACGCCCAGCTTGCGCGCGATCACCGATCCAGTCGAGCAGCTCTTCCATGGATTTCGAATAGGTCCGACCCGATGAATCTGTCCAGGTTAGTCCGTCTGCCGCGTTGAACAGCTTTGCATCGGATATGCCGCCGTCCTTATATTTCTGCAGCCGAACGCCCTTGCCTCGGGTCATTTCGGGCAGTTGGGCGGCAGGAAACACCAGCATTTTGCGGTTCTGGCCCATCACGGCAACTGAATCGCCATCGGCCCGGACGCAGAGCTTGGCTTCGCCAGTTCCAGAGACATTGAGAACCTGTTTGCCCTTGCGGGTATTGGCGATCAGATCATCCTCGGCCACTACAAAGCCATTGCCGACATTGGATGCCAAAAGACGCTTGGTACCGGGCTTGTAAACGAAAAGGTCGACGACATCCTGACCTTCTTCGATATCGACCATGATGCGAACCGGCTCGCCATGGCCACGTCCGCCCGGCAATTTGTCGGCGCCGATCGTATAGATCTTGCCGCCGGTGGTCAGCATGAGCAGTTTATCGGTCGTCTCGCAGGTCAACGCCAGTTTGAGCTTGTCGTCGGTCTTGAAGGTCTGAGCAGAAACATCATTGTTGTGCCCCTTGAGCGCCCGCACCCAACCTTTTTGCGATAGGATCACCGTAATGGGTTCGCGCTCGATCATTGCACTTTCGATATCGGCAAGGTCGGTTTCCGGCGCTGCGGCAAATTGCGTGCGTCGCCGGCCGAGCGGAGTTTCGGGGCCATAGGCCTTCTTGAGTTCGCCGATTTCGGTCGTGATCACGCCCCACTGTTTTTTCTCCGAAGCAAGGATCGTTTCGATGTGGTTCTTTTCCTCGCTCAGCTTGTCGAACTCGCTGCGGATTTCGATCTCTTCGAGCTTGCGCAAGCTGCGCAGGCGCATATTGAGGATGGCATCGGCCTGCACATCGGTCAGATCCCACTTTGCCATCATGACGGCCTTGGGATCATCGTCCTCGCGGATAATGCGGATCACTTCATCGAGGTTGAGATAGGCGACGAGATACCCACCAAGCACTTCGAGGCGGTGTTCGATCTGCCCAAGCCGAAAGCGTGACCTGCGAACCAGAACGTCCTTGCGGTGGTTGAGCCAGGCGCGAAGCACTTCGGCAAGGTTCATGACCCGCGGGATCATGCCCATGTCCAGGACGTTCATGTTCAGCGAAAACCGGCTCTCGAGCTCGGTCAGTTTGAACATAGATTCCATGAGCAGCACAGCATCCACTGTGCGGGTGCGCGGTTCGAGCACCAACCGGATGTCCTCGGCACTCTCGTCACGCACATCCTTGAGCAGCGGCAGACGACGGGCCAGCAGCAGTTCGGCAATTTTTTCGACGAGCCGGGACTTCTGTACGCCGTAAGGGATTTCGGTGATAACAATATTGTAGGTGCCGCGACCGCTGTCTTCCACCTCCCACTTGGCACGCACGCGGAATCCGCCGCGACCGGTGGTATAGGCGATCTCTGTTGCAGTCGGGTCATCGACCAGTATGCCCCCGGTTGGGAAATCGGGACCGGGCACGAAGCGGATCAGATCTTTGGCCGTTGCGTCCGGATTGGCCAGCAAATGCAGCGCTGCATCGCACAGCTCCGACACGTTGTGCGGCGGAATATTGGTGGCCATTCCCACTGCAATGCCGCTTGATCCGTTGGCTAGCAGATTCGGAAAGTTGGACGGCAGAACCACTGGCTCTTCGTCCTCGCCATCATAGTTGGGCCTAAACTCGACGGCGTCTTCTGTGATCGCTTCGAGCAGACGCGAGGCCACTTCTGTCATGCGGCTTTCGGTATAACGCATGGCCGCAGCACTATCGCCGTCGACCGAACCAAAATTGCCCTGCCCGTCGACCATCGGATAACGCACCGAAAAATCCTGTGCCATACGCACCAGAGCGTCATAGACCGACTGGTCGCCATGGGGATGGTATTTACCGATCACGTCACCCACGATACGTGCGGATTTCTTGTAACCCTGCGCCGGATCGAGTTTGAGCAGGCGCATGGCATGAAGGATGCGTCGGTGGACGGGTTTCAGCCCATCACGCGCATCGGGCAATGCGCGCTGGGTGATTGTAGAGATCGCATAGGAGAGATAGCGCTCTTCCAGCGCACTTCTCAGATCGACTATGCGTTCCCCATCTTTTTTTTCGTCCTTGGGCGTGTCGATGATATCGGCCATTGGCCATCCTTTTCAGGGCATGCGAATCAGATCGCCAGTATAGCCAATGACGGCGGAAATTCCCGGTTTGCTTGGGGGTTTTGTGGAAAACCGCATAGCAAATGAACAATAACCGCGTCGGCATGACCGACGCGGCGGCATCAATCGATCAATCGGCGACCAGCGTGAATGTGCTCAATTCGCAGATGTCGATTTCGAACTCTTCGAGTTCAGGACCCTCGGCGGTTTCAAAACGGAAATCATAGAGGCACTGGTCGGAGCCGTCCCCAATGAAAACTGTGCTTTCATAGCCGGACTCGAGAACACCGATCTCTGCGAGCAGATCATCACCCCAATTTCCATCATCGGAAGCCGATGCATAGAAATAGGTCAGTGTGAAACCGGACTCGTTGACCAGTTTGAACTCGACATTCTGTGCGAGAACCGGACTTGCGAAAAGAGCCGATGCGGCCAGAAAGGGAAGAAGAATCTTATTCATCGCGTCCTCAAAATACACCGCGAATTGCGGTACATACCGAGATACGGGTAAGCGTGAATTGGCGCCAGCCACATTTTTGGCGCCAGGGTGAACAATAGACGGGGTTTGTTCATCACCCGGTCAGGTTGCTTATCAGCCATTCACGCGTTTCGGGTTGACGGATTTGTCGCGCTGACCAGACATGGCGGTCCAAAAAATAACCGGTCAATGCAAAGGCTGCGGAGATGTCCTGAGCACGCGCAGCCCCTTCTCCCGCGAGAAAGCCAGGCAGGGCAAACAGACGATCGCCGTAAGGCGCCGCAGCTTCAGCGCATACGGCCCTGCCTGATCTGGGCGACACGTGCGTGAGATTTTCGTGGACGCCAGTCACCGCGCAGGTTTCGAGATCCAGTCCAAACCCAAGCTCCTCGAGAAGGAACATTTCAAACCGCGCCAACTCGGCACCTAGCGCGAGCGGCTCCCAGTCGTCATCGATCAGTGAGATCACGCCTCCGAGAAGTTCGTCATGCGGATCGCGCTCAGGCAGCAGCCGCAAATGGTCGGCAAGCATTTGCACGAGATAGAGCCGTCTGCGGTCGGCAAGGATTTCCGCCGCCCGCAAGCGGGTGGCTTCGGCGGTAAAGGTGCCCAAATGGTCTTCGAGTCTGGCGCGCCAGGTCAATTGCGCCGAGTTGCCAGCCTGGAGGAACGCTGCGTGCTTTGGCGAGCGCCCGCCGCGCACCAATCCCAGACATCTGCCCCTGCCCGGCACCATGGCTTCAAGGATCAGCCCGGATTCCCCGTGCCGCCTGACCCCGATGATGAGCCCCTCAGAGGACCATTCCATTTGTCGCTCCCAGCGCGGGACGGATGTAAAGATCGGTTCCGGCTTCACCGTTCCAGTCGGTGTTGGCCAGTTCGAACTTGCGACTTTTCAGCAGCCGCACAGAAATCGCATTGTCGCGATCGACAGTGGCGCGCAGCCCGTCATTGGGGCGATTGACACGCCAGACGTCGATAAGTGCGTCAAGCAATTCACCGCCCATCCCGATACCCCAATAGGCATGGGCCAGACCATAGATCACTTCTTCCTCGTCCGGTGCCGGCCGCCCGAAACCGCACCATCCGATCAAGACGCCATCTGTACGATCAACAACAGCGCCAGTGCCGAAGCCGAACCGCTCAAGATTTTCGCGCGAATTGCGAACCCAGAGTTCGGCCATTTCAACACTTAAGGGATCGCCATCCCCGACATAGCGAGCGACGCGAGGATCAGCAAACAGTGCGACAAGATCTGGCACGTCCTAAACGGTGAACGGCCTTATGGCCAAACGGGCGGTTTCGATCCTGCCTTCTCGCAGCATGCTATTTGGTCCAGTCGAGCCCCATTTCCCGGTAACGCTCGGGATCGTCGGCCCAGTTGGCACGGACTTTGACGAACAAGAACAAATGAACGTCGGTTTCAAACATATCGATCAGTTCCTTGCGTGCCTCGGCTCCGATCGTTTTTATTGTCTGTCCCTTGGCGCCGAGCACAATCATCTTGTGAGTGTCGCGTGTGACGTAGATCACCTGCTCGATGCGATAGCTTCCATTCTTTTGGATCTTGAAGCTCTCGGTCTCCACAGTCGCCTGGTAGGGTATTTCGTCGTGGATGCGCAGGAACAGCTTTTCGCGCGTCACCTCGGCGGCGGTCAGCGCCATCGTCAGGTCGGTCAGATGCTCTTCGGGGAAGTGCCACTGCTCAAGTGGCGCCTTCTCGCGGCACCACTCGACAAAGTCTGCGACGCCATGCCCACGCAAAGCCGAGATCATGAAGGTGGTCTCGAAGTTGACTTTCTCATTGATCTTTTTGGACAGTCCGAGCAACTCCTCGTGCTTGACCTTATCGATCTTGTTGAGCACCAGAACCTTGGGTTGACGGATGTTGTCGAGCCCGTCTAGCAGCGCTTCGATCTCGCTGTTCAGGCCCTTTTGTGCATCAACGATCAGGGCGACCATGTCGGCATCCCCTGCCCCGGTCCACGCCGATTGCACCATAGCCCGATCCAGCCGCCGCTTTGGCGCAAAGATGCCCGGCGTGTCGATAAAGACAAGCTGGGATTCCTCGATGGTCAAAACGCCCCTGACCTGCGCGCGCGTGGTCTGGGCCTTATGGGTAACGATGGAAACCTTGGTTCCAACCAGCGAATTGAGCAGTGTCGATTTCCCCGCATTGGGAGCGCCGACCAGCGCGACGAAACCGCATTTGGTCGCCATGGTGTTGTCTTCAGTCATTGGTCAGCCTTCCAGACACCTTCACGCAGCAGGAATTTTTCTGCCGCCTGATGCTCGGCAAGTTTCTTGGATGTTCCGGTCGCTGTAATCGCTTCAAAGCCACGAACCGAGACCGAAATCGTAAAGACCGGCGCGTGATCGGGCCCCGAGCGCGCGGTTTCGACATAGGCCGGAGGTTCTAGCCCCTTGGCCTGCGCCCATTCTTGCAGCGCGGTTTTGGAGTCGGCACGACGCGCCTGGGCCACGTCCAGGTTATCACCGAACATGCGCGCCACGAAGGTGTAAGCGGGATCGATGCCACCATCGGCATAGATTGCTCCGATCACCGCTTCGCAGACATCGCCCAGAATGGCGTCCTTGTCGGCGCCGCCAGTACGCGCTTCGCTCTCGCCGAGCCTCACGAAGGACCCCATACCCAGCTTGCGGGCTACCCGTGCGCAGGTCTCCTTGCGCACAAGACTGTTCAAGGTTCGCGACAACTCGCCTTCATTGGCCTTGGGCAAGCGCTCACACAGCATGTCGGCCACTACCAGCCCAAGCACCCTGTCGCCAAGGAACTCGAACCGCTGATAGGAGTCCGCTGTACGTTTGGAGGGGGATACGGCGCTCGAATGGGTCAGGGCGCGCAACAGCAAGGCGGGGTCCTTAAAGACATAACCCAACCTTGCTTCGAGCGTTTCTCGGTCGCGGACCCTCAAATTCATTCGTAAACCGAGGTGAACATCCGGTCGAACCGGACGTTGCCCGGCCAGCGCCAGATCTGCCAGGGCGGAATGTTGTCGGTGATCGAGAAGAAACGCCATTCGGCCTTCCCAACGAAATTCTCGAAGGGAACGTAACCGACAGAGGACAATGAGCGCGAATCGAGCGAGCGATCGCGATTATCACCCATCATGAAATAATGGCCGGGAGGCACTCTATAGACGCCGGTGTTGTCGAACTGGGCGTTGTCGGAAATTTCCTGGGTGACGTAGCTCACGCCATTGGGCAGCGTTTCACGGTACTCGGTGACTGGAATATCCACGCCGGTGCTGTCGCGGTCGACTGTGGTGCCAACTTCCTCGCGCGGAACGGTTTCGCCATTGATGGTCAGACGTCCATCGATCATCTGGATCTCGTCACCTGGGATGCCAATGACGCGCTTGACGTAGTTTTCACGCTGAGGCACCGGACGGATGACGGCGATATCGCCACGCTGGGGTGCGTTCCCCATGATGCGCCCGTTCCAGGGCACGTCGGAATACGGCAGCGAGTAGCGCGAATACCCATAGCTGTATTTGGACGCCAAAATGTAATCGCCAATCATCAGATTGGACTGCATCGACGCAGTGGGGATCGAAAACGGCTCGAAGGCGAAGGTGCGGAACACCAGAGCGATCAGCAGCGCCTGAACGATGATGACGATGGTTTCGCGAAGTTCGCCCTTGCCGGTTTTCTTCTTGGCGGCGTCCGACATAGGGGTGCTCATGGGTTGGAAATCTCGGGAGTTTGTTACGGGAGCGACCGGGCCGGGTCAACAGGGAGCGCCTCGATGATCACGAAGGCTTGCGCCATGCCGTTATCATCGGTGATCGAGACGTGGATATGGGGCTGATGCCCCTCGGGCACAAGCCTTGCCAGCATTTTGGCCGCTCCGCCAGTGAGTTCCATCGTAGGCTTGCCGCTGGGCAGATTGACCACGCCCATGTCGCGCCAGAAAACGCCGTTGGACAACCCCGTTCCCAGCGCCTTGGCACAGGCTTCTTTTGCGGCAAAGCGCTTGGCATAGGATGCGGCGCGCAACCGCCGCCGGTTAGATTTCGTCCGCTCGATCTCGGTAAAACAACGCTGCGTGAACCGCTCGCCGAAACGCTCTAGCGTGCGCTCGACATGGGCGATTTCGCAGATATCATTGCCAAGGCCGATGATCATTGCAATCCGCGGCTCCCTGGTTTTACCGCCGGCATAGCGGCCAATTCGGGCGGCAGATCGTCTGGCGCGTAAGCGGGAACCTTGTATTGCGTCAGCGACACAAGCGGCACGCCCACATCGGCCTCGCCTCCCGATCGGTCAACGATACAGGCCGCAGCGATCACATCGGCGCCGAGCGCCTTGAGCGCATCAATACACTCGCGGATCGACAGCCCGGTCGAAACGATATCCTCGACAATGATGACCTTCTCTCCCGGCGCAACAGAAAAGCTGCGCCGCAGCTCGAAGACGCCATTCACCCGCTCGGTAAATATCGCTGGCACGCCAAGGTGACGCGAGGTCTCATAGCCAGGGATGATGCCGCCGACAGCGGGCGAGACGACTTGCGAGACGTCGCCAAAGCCTTCGGCCCTGATCTTCTCGGCCAGCGCCCTGCACAGTTTCTCGGCCTTGTCAGCGAACATGAACACACGGTTCTTTTGCAGGAATACCGGTGAGCGTAGCCCCGATGACAAGATGAAATGGCCTTCGAGCAGCGCATCGCACGAGCGGAAAATATCGAGGACGTCGTCCTGGGTCATTGTGTGTCGGTCTCCGTTGTCTCTTGCGTCCCGGCTTCGAGCGCACCTTCCATGCCGGAAATGGCGTTGGCCTGGATTATCGTAGCACGCTGGACCCGCGACAGGCCCGGTGTGCGTTTGAGCGTTGCAAGCACGTCTGTCAACTGAGTCAGGTCATGCACCTCAAGTTCGAAGATCAGCTCGTGGGAATCGGCAGCAAGCGCCCGCATCGCAAGGTTCGAGATATTGGCATCGCACGCAGCAATTGCGCCGGTGATCTGCGCCAGCGAGCCGGGCCGGTTTTGGGAGTACATGGACACGACAACCTTGAACCGCGCTTCTGGCTTTCCGGCCATATCCCAGCGCACGTCGATCCAGCCGACATCGACGTCGTGGAAACCGGCAAGCGCCTCGGATTCCATGGGGTAAACCTCCATGTGCCCAGCCTGGTGGAATATGCCGATGATGCGATCACCCGGAACGACACCCTCGCGCGAAACGTCAACGGGCATATTGAAATCGAATCCGACCATCGTGGCGAATTTCTTGATGGCGCTATGTTGCCCACCGGGCATGCGGAACTTGAAATATTGCGCATTGCGCAGCGAGAACCATCCCTCGGCATCATTGGCAACCGGCAGGACCAGCCTGCCCTTGCGCCGCCGCTTGCCCTTGAGCGAGGTTGTTTCGCGCGCCAGATCTTCGGCGGTAATTCGCCCCTCCCCAATGGCGGCCATCATAGAATTGCGATCCGCAATCGTGAACCGATTGGCAAGCGCGACGACCTCATCCTCGTTGAGTTCCAGTCCCTCGCGCTCGATGACCGCCATAAGCACCTGCTCGCCCAGTGAAATGGCGCGCGCAAATGCCCCCTGGCGTACCGCACGGCGGATCGCTGAGCGCGCCTTCCCGGTCATCGCTATGTTTTCCCAATTGGGCGGTGGGCTGTGGTCGGCATCACGCAGGATCTCGACCTCGTCGCCCGAATGCAATTGGGTGATAAGCGGCATTACTGTACCGTTGACCTTGCAGCCAACACAGGTATCGCCGACGTCGGTATGAACGGCATAGGCGAAATCGATAGGCGTCGCGCCTCGCGGCAAGGCAATGAGACGTCCGCGTGGTGTGAAGCAGAACACCTGGTCCTGGAACAGCTCGAGCTTTGTGTGCTCGACGAATTCCTCGGGATTGTCGCCCTCGGTTAATCGGGCAATCGTCGAGCGTAGCCAGTTGTATGCCTGGCTCTCTTCCTCGAGCCGGTGCATATCGCCGGAAATGGCTTCCTTGTAGAGCTGATGCGCTGCGATACCGAACTCGGCGATGGCGTGCATTTCCGAAGTGCGGATCTGCAGCTCGACACGCTGGCGGCCCGGACCGACGATGGTGGTGTGAATCGAGCGATAATCGTTGGCTTTGGGAACGGAGATATAGTCCTTGAACCGTCCGGGCACGACTTTCCAACTCGTATGGATGACGCCAAGGGTTCGATAGCACTCGTCGATTGTGTCGACGATTACGCGGAAACCGATCATGTCCGAGAGTTGTTCGAGCGCAATCGCCTTGCGCTCAATCTTGGAATAGATCGACCAGGCCGACTTCAGACGCCATGAGACCTTCGCCTTGATGCCCTGCCCGGCAAGATGCTCTTCGAGTTCGCTGCGAATTTCCGCCACGATCTCACGGCTGGAAATTTCCATCTGCGACAGGCGCGAGGTGATAGCGTTGTAGTGCTCGGGATAAAGTGACTTGAACGAGAGGTCTTCGAGCTCGTTGCGCATGTCCTGCATACCCATGCGGCCCGCAAGCGGAGCATAGATATCCATGGTTTCCTGCGCGATGCGGCCACGCTTGTGAACAGGCATGAATTCGAGAGTGCGCATATTGTGCAGGCGGTCTGCCAGCTTGACCAACAGCACCCGTACATCCTGGGAAATGGCCAGCAGCAGCTTGCGCAGGTTTTCCGCTTGGGCTTCCTCGCGCGAGACAAGATTTAGGCGTTCGATCTTGGTCAGCCCGTCAACGATCTGGCCGATCTCGGTGCCGAACATCTCATCGATCTCGGCGCGAGTGGCGTCGGTATCCTCGATCGTATCGTGAAGCAGCGCAACGGCGATAGTCGCGTCGTCCAGCTTGAGATCGGTGAGAATTGCAGCCACTTCGAGCGGATGGGCAAAATAAGGATCGCCCGACGCGCGCGTCTGGCTGCCATGCTTTTGCATGCCGTAAACATAGGCCTTGTTGAGCAAGGCCTCGTCGGCATTGGGATTATAGGCGAGAACGCGTTCGACGAGTTCGTACTGACGCATCATGCGCCGGGGTACTCCAGACAATTTCAGACCACAAACTGCAAAGGCGCCCGGCCCGAGAGCCAGACGCCTTTACAAACACTATAGGGAAAGGCTTGCGCCGATCAATCGTCGCGACGCTCGGGCGGGGCCAGAGACTCGATGCCTCGGAGCAGTTCTTCCTCGGAAATGGTATCGAACACTGGGCCTTCTTCGTCCGAAGACGTTTCGATGCGCGGCGCCGTATCCATTTCGGGTTCGTCGACTTCCACATATTTCTGGAGCGAGTGGATCAGATCTTCCTGCAGATCGTCGGGCGAAATCGTGCCGTCTCCGATCTCGCGTAGTGCAACCACGGGGTTCTTGTCGTTGTCGCGATCTACTGTGATCTGGCCGCCAGAGGAGATCATGCGCGCCCGGTGGGCTGCCGCAAGAACCAGCTCGAAGCGGTTCGGAATCTTTTCAATGCAATCTTCTACGGTGACGCGTGCCACAGCCGGTCTCCATTGCTTTAGGGGAGTTGCCCATTCTATTACACGAGCGGTTTGGCATTGACAAGCAGGGGTTTGCGCCGGCGGGACATCTTAATTTAGCGCTGGAATGAACTTCTTTCCCATCTGCGGCGTTGAGCGATGTGAACGATTGAAGTTTTTTCTGCAGATTTATTGTTTGGAGCTTTTATCCATATGTTCGATCCACGGGAAAAGGTCGTGCTGTTCATCGACGGCGCGAACCTTTACGCAACGTCCCGAGCACTGGGCGTTGATATCGATTACAAGCGCTTGCTGGGCGAGTTTCAAAATACCGGCTATCTGCTGCGCGCCTATTACTATACAGCGCTCGTTGAAGATCAGGAGTATTCTTCGATCCGGCCGCTCATCGACTGGCTCGACTACAATGGCTACACCGTCGTCACCAAGCCGGCCAAGGAATTCACCGACACCCAAGGGCGCCGCAAGGTCAAGGGCAACATGGACATCGAGCTGGCTATCGATGCACTCGAGATGTCCAGCCATTACGATCATCTTGTTCTGTTTTCAGGCGATGGCGATTTTACGGCCTTGGTTGCCGCTCTGCAGCGCCGGGGTAAAAAAATAACTGTCGCATCCACGCTTACCACCCCAACGCCGATGATCTCGGATGACCTTCGCCGTCAGGCTGACTACTTCCTGGAAATCGCGACACTTGCCAAGACTGTCGGTCGTCCCCAGGTTGACCGACAGCAGGCAGCCAGAGAGGATGCTACGGACTGATTCTCGTTCGAGTTTTCCCTTGGCGATCCCGACCAATCCACCACAAGACTGCCCTCTCTGTCCGCGGCTTGCCGAGTTTAGACGGGTTAATCGTGAGCAGTTTCCCGATTGGCACAATGGGCCCGTCGACAATTGGGGCGACGCCGCGCCAAGTCTATTGATTGTTGGCCTTGCCCCCGGTTTGCGCGGAGCCAATCGCACGGGGCGACCTTTCACCGGCGACTACGCAGGAGACCTGCTTTACGCCACACTCAAGAAGTTCGGGCTGGCGACTGGCGAGTTTGAAGCGGACCCTAACGACAGTCTGCGGCTTGTCGATACGCTCATCGTCAATTCGGTGCGTTGCGTGCCCCCACAAAACAAGCCCACCGGTCCCGAAATTGCGACGTGCCGCCAGTTTCTCACTGCGACCATTGATGCAAATCCACAGGCTAACGTGTTTTTTGCCCTTGGTCGCATCGCCCACGAATCACTCTTGAGTGCATTGGGTGAGCGCCGAGCCGCATTTCCCTTCGGCCATGGACGCGAACACCGGCTTACCAGTGGCAAGCTACTGGTCGATAGCTTCCATTGTTCGCGCTACAATACCAACACGGGTCGTCTGACACCGGAAATGTTCGAAGCCGCCATGGGGAAAGCGAAGGCGGCTCTGGCGGACTAAACGAGTTAGGCAGCAGAAATCGAGCGGTTCTATCCGTTCTTCAATATCCGCTGTTTGTCGCGCGCCCAGTCCCGATCCTTCTGGACGTCACGCTTGTCGTGAGACTTGCGGCCCTTGGCAAGCCCGATCAGCAACTTGGCCATGCCGCGATCGTTGAAATAGAGCTTGAGGGGGACGATGGTGTTGCCCTGCCGCTCTACGCCGCGCGCCAGTTTGACGAGCTCACGGTGCGAAACCAGCAGCTTGCGACGGCGCTTCTCGTCATGATTGAAGCGGTTGGCCTGTACATATTCGGGTATATTGGCGTTCACCAGCCACAACTCGCCGCCTTCGGGCGATACATAGGACTCGGCGATCTGGGCCTTGCCGTTGCGCAAGGATTTGACCTCAGTTCCGCGCAGCACAATGCCGGCCTCGATGGTATCGAGAACCTCGTAGTCAAACCTGGCGCGGCGGTTTTCAGACACCATGCCGGTTTCGAGCAGCTCTTTTTCCTTTTTGGGTGCCATTACCTGCCAATCAGTTGATAAGCCCGGCGTGAACCAGCGCAGCGTCGATTGCGGCGCGCGTCGTTTCCGCAGCCGGGACAAGGGGGAGCCGGATCTCGTCGCCAAACAGCCCAAGTCGTGTCGCTGCGTATTTTACGCCCTGCGGGTTAGGCTCAATAAACAGCGCCTTATGAAGCGGTGCCAAACGGTCTTGAATTGTCAACGCTGTTGCGAAATCACCCGCCTGACATGCAGCCTGGAGCGCCGAACACAAGCGCGGCGCCACGTTGGAGGTAACAGAGATACACCCCCTGCCCCCGTGAGCATTGAACCCGAGTGCGGTTATGTCTTCGCCCGACAGCATCGCGAAATCCGGGCCAAGCGCGGCGCGTGTCATTGTTGCCTTGCTCATGTCAGCTGTCGCATCCTTGACGCCGACGATGTTGGGGCAGGCATCGCGCAGCCGCTTCATCGTATCGACGTTGATATCGACCACTGTTCTGCCCGGCACCGAATAAAGAATGACCGGCAGGCTGGTCGCCCTTGCGATCGCCGAGAAGTGCTGGAACAGCCCCTCCTGGTTGGGCTTGTTGTAATAGGGTACGATCGTCAATATCCCGTCAGCGCCCACCTTTTCGGCGAACTCGGCAAGGTGGATCGCTTCACGCGTCGAGTTCGATCCTGCCCCTGCGATAACCGGCACGCGCTTTGCAGCAATTTCGATAGCGATCTCGATGATGCGGCGGTGCTCTTCGTGACTCACCGTCGGACTTTCACCCGTCGTCCCCACGGGCACAAGTCCATTGGTGCCTTCCTCGATCTGCCATTTGACGAAGCGCGCCATGGCGTCTTCATCAACAGCACCATTATGGAACGGCGTTACCAACGCCGTGATCGACCCGGAAAACATGTGAGACAGTCCTTGATTTCAACACTTGGCGTGCCTGGCAGCCGCCCATAGCTGGATTATCGCCCTTGATCCCTAACGGGATGTTTCTTGATGGCGCGAGATGACGGTTTTGTCACCCCCAAAACTGGCGCACCATAATGGCACTTGCGTGGCGCGACAAGCCGAGCATCCAACCGAAGATTACCACGATTGTTTGCACCGCCGGGCGTGGTATGAAGCATCATGTTCAAGCGTGCAACTCCCCTGCCCCAATCAGCGGTTTTTTCCGACCTGCCAATCCGGACTGTGGTTTGCGGTGCCGCCAACACTAGCATTGCCGTCCATATTCACGGTGAAATCCGCGACGATGTCGTGCCGGTTGTTTGCCTGCCGGGTTACGTGCGCAACATGTCCGATTTCGCCAGCCTGCCGCGAGCCGTAAACCGCCAGCCCGACACGGATTTTGCCTTCATCCTCATTGATTTGCCCGGGCGGGGTCGTTCTTCACGCTATCCCAAGAACGCATCATACTCGACGTTGGGCGACGCCGATTGCGTCCTTGCTGTCATGGCAGCGCTCGATGTGCCGCGTGCAGTTCTTGCCGGTGAGGGTCATGGCGGCCAGGTGGCAATGGTCATGGCGGGTCGCCAGCCACTTGCTGTCGCCGGCACCATTCTCATTGATGCGGGACCGGTGACTGACCCGCGCGGTTTGGTACGCACACGCAACAATTTCCGTCACCTGACGAGCATCAAGTCTCCGCAAGTGGCGCGGGCCGCGCTGCGCAAGATAATTGGCACCGACTATCCGGGAGAAACCGAAGCTCGTCTCGACGGTTTTAGCGAACGCTTTTATACTCAGGACGCCCGCGGTCGGCCCCTCGCCCTGTTTGATGGCCGACTGGTTGAGCAACTCGAACAGTTTGAATTCGACGACGTTCTTGAGCCGCAATGGCAGTTGTTCGATACCCTATCGCACGCACCGCTCATGATTTTGCGCTCACAACTCACCGACCAGGTTCGACGCGCAACGTTTGACGAGATGGTGCGCCGTCGCCCGGACGCTGCAACACTGGTGATCTCCGACCAAGGCTCGCCAGCGCTTTTTGAAGACACCGTGGAACATCAGGCAATCGCCGGCTTTTTGCGCGACATCTGCCGCCAGCCTGAAGAAAACCTTCCGACCGAGCACGCCGATTTTGCATGATCCTGGCATAAATGGCCGTATCACCGTACGTCGCAGGCTCGGCACCGCCCTCAATCCCGCTTAAACTTTCGAACCCTTGAGCAGCGCCTTGGCCTGCGAGACCCACTTCTCGCGTTCGATGCGCCCCTTGAAGGACAGCCGCGCATTCATCTCTGCAATGGATTTGGCATTCCAGGCCGCAATCTGGCTGAAGTGATAAACGCCATTTGCATGCAGGACCGATTCAAGTTTTGGACCTACGCCCTTGATAAGCTTGAGGTCATCGGCCTGTCCGCCGATCGGCCCTTCCAGCAACCCAAGAGATGGATCTCCCAAATCCTGAGCGTGCGGCGCAATGGCGGGCGTAGTCTTGGCTGAGTGAGCGGACGAGGGTACGGGCTGGCGCGAGCCCAAGACACGCTTCAGCATATAGCCGACAAGACAGCCGATGAAGAACGCGGCCAAAAGCAGCAAAGCGCTTGGAATGATGTGCGGTGTGGGATTCATGGATTCGCCCTCAACGCAGTTTTTCCGGCGCGCCGTACCACCCGGTCGCGATGCCAATCAGCAAAGCTAAGACCAGAAACGGCCAGTTTATGGCGATAAGATATGCAATATCACTCACTGCCAAGCCCCCCACTTCCCCATTCTTGCGCCATCCAGCGCATCCCGCTCTCGCCTAACGCTCCCAGACCAAACCGAGCGCGTGACGCCGCCTATTGCGCAATGTCCTCGAAACTGAAGACAATACGCCGGTTCTCCGCCTTACCGGAGGACGTCTCATTGGACGCCACTGGAAGGCTGGAACCATAACCGACAGCGAAAAGGCGCTGAGGATCGACCCCCAGCTCCACCAATCGATCGACAACGGCCTCGGCACGGTTCAGTGAAAGAACGAGATTGGTTTCCGTCCGCCCATCGGCGTCAGTATGACCTTCTACATAAACCGGTTGCGAAGGGCAAACGTCTAGTACAGCGGCGATGTTGGCAATCACACCCTCTGAACTCGCTGTCGGCAGCGTACTGCCGGATGCAAACGAGATCGGATTGCCCAGCATGAGGCCAGCCATTTGTTCGCGGCACTGTGCAACTGCTGCCTCATCATTGGCAGCAGACGTATCGCTTGCATCCGGGAAGACCGGTTCTGACTCTTCTACGACGGGCCCGGGTTCAGCACTGATCCCAGTCGGTGTCTCGATTTGATCCTGACCGGTGGCTGTCCCATTTCCGCTGACATCGTGTATCGATGTCGAACTCTCCTCTTGTGGGCTGACCTCAGCATCACGAGGAGGCGCCGACTCCGTACCGGATGCGATCGGCTCACCTTCGGCATTTTCTATTAAAGCCTCGGATCTAGCGCTGGTTTCCTCAAGCAATTCTTCAACGGAATCAACAACACTTTCAGCAACCGAATCGGAACCCTGTACGACCTCGCCGTCGCCATCGGTCGCAGCATCCATGACGTCGGGCTCCTGCGACAATCTGGCGCCAAGCACGTCGGCCAAGTCGTCAAACGTCTCGTCATCACGACGAACGCCTAAAATGACCCAACCAATGCCATCGTAAGCGATCGCTCCGTATTCGAGATTTTCGATTGCCGATATGGCGATCAAGGCGTCGCGCAGGAATCCGAGCGGCGCGCCCTCAGCGACAGTAAGGTTGGCCTCTCCCTCAACTCCGGCACGGCGCGAAAGCAGCGCCGCAACCGATTCATAGGGCACGTTGCCTGACAGTGTGATCTCGCCGCCATCGCTTTGCACGACCCAAGTGAAAGGCTCACTGGCTTCAACGGCTACCTGGGATGTTTCATTTAGCGCTTGATACTGCGCCAATGTGGACTGGGTCGGCATCACCACAAAAATGGCGGGAACGACGCATGCAAAAATACGGGAAGAGATCATTTAGGGCCAATAACTTGCAGCCACGTGTTGCGGCCAGTTCGAGTCGACTCGGTCAGTTGCCTTAGTCTAGACCATTTGACACGCTGGCAAAGCCGTAACCTTTGTCATCACGCGACAGAAACGACCGAATACAAAAAGAAAAGGCCCGGCAAATGCCGGGCCTTCCAAATTCGCCTTGAGGCGAAGAGTTCTTAGAACTCTTTCGAAGCTTCGAAAGTCAGCTTGTAGTGGTCGTCGGTATCGGCGAACACGTTCAGGCTGGTTTCGAAACCGCCGCCCGGTGCGTAGGTCAGGCCAGCAGCGCCGTAGATGTAGTCAGCGCCGCCGTTGTCGACGTAGCCGAGTTCAGCATTGGCAGCGATGGTTTCGGTGACGTCAGCGTTCACACCACCGTAAACGGTGAACTGATCAACAGCGACGACTTCCTGGTAACCGGCGCCGATATAGATGGCAACGGTTTCAGTGGCGTTGAACGAACCTTCGGCAGCAATGCCCCAGTCGTTGTCGCCAGCGATTTCGTCGATGTATGCGTCAACGTCGAGCGCGAACATGTCGAAGGTTGCCGTGGCACCAAGCGAAGCAATGTAGTCACCGGAGTCGTCAAAGATCACCGCAGCGCGGGCTTCGAACGAATCGAACTCAGCATTCACAGCAGCATAGAAGTTGATCGGATCGGTGGCACCATAGAGGTCACCGAGCAGAACAGCAGCTTCAGCAGAGAACATGCCGCCGTCATATTCGACGCCGAGCAGTGCAGTGCCGTCGCCATCGAGGTCTTCGAGACCGGCTATGACGGTGAAGCCATCAGCAACCAGCGATTCGATCGTGATGACGTGGCCGCCCTGAGCAACAGTGTTGGACAGTTCGCCCTCATCGAGATCCCAATCGAACAGTTCGTGCGCATCGCCACCACCATAAGTGCGGTCGAGAACTTCGGTGTCGAGGATCTTGTCTTTCTTACCAGCCGAAAGAACGGTGGTGTCGCCGAACTGGACGTAGGCCTGATCAACAACGGGATCGTCCGAGAACGTATGCACGAAGCCGGTAACGGTTTCGGTGTCGTCGTCAACGAACGAGATGAAGGCAACGGCAGCGCCGGCATCGGTCTGGGTGGTAGCTTCGAAGGCCAGTTCCCAATCGACGTTGGAGTAGATGCCGTAACCAGCACCGATGTCTTCGTGCGTGTATTCGTAGGACACTTCACCCGAGATCGACAGGCAGGTGTCGTCGGATTCGATGGTCAGGCCCGCGATGCCGTAGGCATCGCAAACGCCGAGCGACACAAAAGTCGCCGGAATCGGATCAGCGGCCTGGGCACCCGTCGACAGGGCCAGAACTGCTGCAGAACCCAGAAGAAGGCTCTTAAGTTTCATAATTGACCTCCAAAGTCAGTCATTCAATTTGCGCCGGGCTATCCGGCAGTTTGTCGAAACGCGACCACATTATTGTTGGTGTCGTGTGTTGCCGTCGCGTTGCGACCGACAAACGATCCCATGCATGGATTCGCAAGACCCACTCTAGCGATGCCGGACGGGTTCGCAACAACCGTTCGCCCGGTTCAGCAGCTGTTTGGACTGGTTGCAAAGGCAATGTTGCAAAATATCCACACATACGGAAACCACTCGTTAACACTTTTGGCAATCATCGTTTACGACTCCTTTATCCGTACCCTGCCAAGACCACGCGGCGGCGCCTTCGCAAAACAGCCACATTGGTAATGTGCTTGGTTTTGAGGCGTCGCTTTGGCTCGCAGAGGTATATTGTATTGTCCTATCGCTCATCATTCTTATCCGCCGCCTGCCCCGTTGCCGTGGTCCTCTCTATGCTGATGGTCGGCAATGGCGTGGCGCAGGATGCTGGGATCGATGTCGAGCAGATGATGACCGACGCCGACGCACTTGTTGTCGGTATTGACGTCACGACTCGATGCGCGGTGTTCGACACCTCGGTCAGTTATCTCTCCCCGCTCGAACAGGTGGCTGCCGAGATTCGGCTAGGCGAAATCATTTCGTCGGCTTCCAACGCCTTGGACGACGCGCCCGACAGGATCGCCCAGATGCGTGCGGCGGCGGCAGAGCAAACATGCGGTACAGCCGGGCTGGCACCTTATATGGATTTCAGTCGTCAGATTGCGCGCGACGTCATCGACATAGCGTTGGTCGCCTGGAAATCCATCGATGTGCCCGGCTGCAACTATTTTGCCGATGAAGATTTCATGCGCGCCGCCGAGCTGGCCAGTTCACAAGCTCAGCAGGCTACGCTGGAAGGGGAGGCCAACCGTGTCGCCTATATAGAGCAGCGCGGCGCCGTCTGGTCCGAGGTTTTTGCCGCCAATTGCGCCAATCTCGGTTTTGAGCCTGCAAAGACCCTTCCTGGCCAGATCGCCCTGGCCCTGCCCACCGACTAGGCCACTTCCAGCACATTCGGATTTGCGCTAATCCTTTTGGGGATGGGGCTGTAGCTCAGTTGGGAGAGCGCGTCGTTCGCAATGACGAGGTCGTCGGTTCGATCCCGATCAGCTCCACCATGCTTGTTTCTCGGCATCGGACCACCCCATCACTCAACCTGCGCCAACAACCGCTGTGCGGCGAGGAAATGCGGGCGGTCGATCATGCGCCCATCGAGTTGGATAGCGCCGGCGCCTTCGCTTCCCGCAAACGCTGCTATAACGGCCCGAGCGCGAACGAGTTCGGCTTCACTTGGCGCAAACGCTGCATTGATGACCGGGACCTGGGCTGGATGAACGGCCATCATGCCGGAAAATCCGTCCCGCCGTCCCCGCTCGGCATAAGCCCTGAGCCCTTCACTGTCCGCGATATCGGGATAGACGGTTTCGATGGCTGGTACGCCGGCGGCATGCGCGCCGAAAAGCGTGAGGTTGCGCACCATCTCGTACGGCGAGGTATATTGCCCGTCTTCACTGCGGGCTGTTGTGGCCCCGATAGCGGCGGGCAGATCTTCAGCGCCCCAGGTCAACCCGCACAATCTGTTGGCAATTGCCCCATATGTGCCCAGTCCGAAAACCGCATTGGGCGTTTCGGTCGCAATCGGCAGAACACGGATGTCCGAAAGCCCGAGCATGGCAACAAACTCGGCGACCGAATTGCCGCCTTCCGACTTGGGCAAAACCAAAGCATCGGGCTTGGTGGGCAAAATCGATTCCAGGTCGGCAGCAAGCTCCGGCGAACCCAGCGGATTGACACGGACCATGAGTTTCACATTGCCGTCCGTCGTCGCCAGAAACCGCGCCACATCCTTTCGCGCCCAAGGCTTGCGCTCGGGCAGAACCGAATCTTCGAGATCTACGATCACTGCGTCAGCGCCGCTCCTGAGCGCCTTTTCCATTCGCTCTGGTCGGTCTCCGGGAACAAACAGCAGCGCGCGCAGCCTCATGCCGGTCTCCGCTGGATCAATGCCGTGCGCGTACAGGTGCAGACAATCGCGTCGCGCTGGTTGAAAGCCCGGTGAGCGAAGGTAACAATCCCCGCTTTGGGTCGACTCCCCGAAGCGCGCAGTTCGATCACTTCGGTTTCAACCCGCAACGTATCGCCGATAAAGACCGGCATGGGCATCTTGACAGCATCATAGCCGAGATTGGCGACCAGCGTTCCAAGCGTGGTTTCCGCCACAGATATCCCGACCATCAGCGAGAATGTGAAGGTGCCGTTGACAACGACCTGGCCAAACTCGGTCCCCTTGGCATATTCGGCGTCGAGATGAAGGGGTTGAGGATTATGCGTCAATGCCGTGATCAGTAGGTTGTCAGCTTCGGTCACTGTGCGACGGATCGGGTGCGCTATCTGATCGCCGGACGCCCAGTCCTCGAAATATCGGCCGCTCATTGATCATCCTCCACAATATCGACAAGCACCGTGCCTTCGGTTACCTGATCGCCGTTACCGGCATTGAGTGTTGCGACAGTGCCGTCAAACGGTGCCTTGAGCGTATATTCCATCTTCATCGCTTCGAGCACGATCAGCGTATCGCCTTTCTTGACCCGCTGGCCATCAGCGACTGCAATGGCCGTGACCCTTCCCGGAATGGGTGCGCGGATGGCCCCGTCGGCTGCGCCCCCACCATGGCTCGGTTCAGAGCGGTCGGGCGAAAATGCGAATACAGTGCCCTGCTCGGCAACAAGTATGCTGTTGCCCTCTTCTCGAACGATAAAGGGCCCCGCCGCACCCGGTTCATACCCCTGCCTGCCCGCGCCAGCGCGTTCGGGAAGCGTGACGCTGACCGCACTGCCATCGAGCAGCATCCGAACCTCGCGCGCGGATGGCGCATTCAATCTGAAGCCTGCAAGCGCGTTCCACGCGCCACGCCCGCTTGGCAGCATGGATTGTCCAGCCCGTTCAAGGGCCTTTGCGGATGGCTCGACATTTCGATTCAACGAATCGATATGGCGCTCAACAAAGCCGGTATCGACATCGCCCGCGATGAAGTCCGGCTCGGACAGCGCACGCGCCAGAAACGCAGCGTTTGTCTTGACCGGATGGATTGCAATTGCCCCGCATGCCGACCGTAGCCGATCAATGGCCTCTTGCCGAGTTGGCGCATGTGCAATCAGCTTGGCGATCATCGGATCGTAAAAGGACGTGATGGCATCGCCCTGCGCCACACCGGTCTCGATACGAACCTCTTCGGGCAGCATGAACAGCTCTAGCGTGCCGGTCGAGGGCAAAAAACCATTCGCAGGATCTTCAGCATAGAGCCGGGCTTCAACGGACCATCCCGAAAAGTTGAGGGCATCCTGAGATTTGGGCAGGTTTTCTCCGGCAGCGATTCTAAGCTGCCATTCGACAAGATCAACATCGGTGATCGCTTCGGTTACCGGATGTTCCACCTGAAGACGCGTGTTCATTTCCATGAACCAGATACGGTCAGCCCGCAGCCCATCCGACGCGTCGGCGATAAACTCGATGGTTCCGGCCCCGACATAGTCCACGGCGCGAGCCGCTTTAACTGCAGCTTCGCAGATCGCGGCCCGTGTTTCGGCATCCATGCCGGGGGCCGGAGCTTCTTCGATCACTTTCTGGTGGCGGCGCTGTAGCGAGCAATCACGCTCGAACAGATGCACAACATTGCCATGACGGTCGCCAAATACTTGCACTTCGATATGACGCGGACGCGTGACATATTTTTCAAGAAGCACCCGATCTTCGCCAAAAGCGCTTTTTGCTTCGCGTTGGCACGATTGCAGCGCAGCAGCGAAGTCCTCGCTCTTTTCGACCTTGCGCATGCCCTTGCCACCACCACCGGCGATGGCCTTTATCAGCACCGGATAACCGATCCTGTCAGCTTCTTCAGTCAAGGTACCCGCCGACTGGTCACTCCCCATATAGCCAGGGGTCACCGGCACGCCGGCCCGATCCATCAGCCTTTTGGCTGCATCCTTTAATCCCATGGCGTTTATCGAGGCCGGATCGGGGCCGACCCAGATCAGACCTGCATCGATCACGCTTTGCGCAAATTTTGCGTTTTCGGACAGGAACCCGAACCCTGGGTGGATAGCATCGGCGCCGGCTTGTTGCGCGGCCGCAATTATTCTTTCGCCGCGCAAATAGCTCTCGCTCGCAGCGGCCGGACCGATATGGATTGCCGTATCGGCCATTCGCACGTGCAGCGCGCCCCGATCGGCGTCAGAAAAGACTGCGACGGACTCGATGCCCATGCGCCGCGCCGTGCGGATGATGCGGCAGGCGATTTCGCCGCGATTGGCGATGAGAAGTCTTTTCATCATCTACATCCTGAAAAGCCCGAACTGCGGGCGTTCTGGAATCGGCGCGTTCAGCGTAACCTTGAACGCAAGGCCGAGAACGTCGCGGGTCTGTACGGGATCGACGATGCCATCGTCCCACAACCGCGCAGTGGCGAAATAGGGATTACCCTCCGCCTCGTAGCGCTCGCGAATTGGATTTTTGAAGGCCGTCTCGTCGTCTGTGCTCCAGGTCTCACCCTTTGATTCAAGTCCGTCACGCTTGACTGTCGCCAGCACCGATGCCGCCTGCTCTCCGCCCATCACCGAAATTCGGGCGTTGGGCCAGGTAAAGAGAAACCGGGGCGAGTACGCCCTGCCGGCCATACCGTAATTGCCGGCCCCAAAACTGCCGCCGACAATAAGCGTGATCTTGGGGACCGTCGCAGTCGCAACAGCGGTCACCAGCTTGGCGCCATCCTTGGCGATACCACCGGCCTCGTATTTTCCGCCGACCATGAAGCCCGAAATGTTTTGCAGGAACAGCAGCGGAATCCGGCGTTGGCAGCACAACTCTATGAAATGTGCGCCCTTGAGCGCGCTTTCAGAAAACAGAACGCCATTATTGGCGATGATCCCGATCTGCGTACCCCAGATGTTGGCGAAACCTGTTACCAGTGAAGTGCCGTAATTGGCTTTGAATTCATGAAAGCGTGATCCGTCGACGATGCGCGCGATGATTTCACGGACATCATAGGGTGCCCGCACATCCTGAGGGATAATGCCGTAGAGTTCGGAAATATCGTAACGGCTGCTCTCTACGGCCTGTGTGTCATCGGCCTCTCCACCCGGCAGCGTTGAAACGATATCGCGAATGATGGTCAGCGCGTGCTCATCATTTTCAGCAATGTGATCCACCACACCCGATGTCTTGCCGTGCGTTTCCGCTCCGCCCAGTTCTTCGGCCGAGATCACCTCACCTGTTGCTGCTTTGACCAATGGCGGGCCGGCCAGAAAGATAGTCCCCTGATTGCGCACGATCACAGTCTCGTCGCTCATCGCTGGAACATAGGCGCCACCAGCAGTGCAAGACCCCATGACGCAGGCGATCTGGGGAATCGATTGGGCAGACATCTGCGCCTGATTGAAAAAGATGCGTCCGAAGTGATCGCGATCGGGAAACACGTCTGCCTGATAGGGCAAATTTGCACCGCCTGAATCCACCAGATAGATGCAGGGCAGACGGTTTTCCAACGCGATCTCCTGGGCACGGAGGTGCTTTTTGACGGTCATCGGGAAATAGGCACCGCCTTTGACCGTAGGATCGTTGCACACGATCATAACGAGCCGGCCCGATACCTGCCCGATCCCGCAAATAATGCCTGCGCCCGGCGCCTGGTCGTCATAAAGCCCGTTGGCCGCCAGTTGGCCAACCTCAAGGAATGGCGCGCCAGGATCGAGCAGCCGCTCCACCCGGTCGCGCGGCAGCAATTTGCCGCGATCCACATGGCGCCGGCGCGACGCCTCCGATCCACCGCGTACCACCTTGGCGACTGCGTCGTGCAGTTCCACTGCCAGGGCGTTGTTGTGCGCCGCGTTGGCGCGAAAGGCGTCCGAAGTTGGATTGACTGTGGATGTCAGCTCCGGGCCCGTCATATGCCAATAACCTCGCGACCGATCAGGAAACGGCGGATTTCGTTGGTTCCGGCCCCGATATCATAGAGCTTGGCATCGCGTACGAAGCGCTCGGCTGGCCATTCCTTGGTGTATCCGGCACCGCCCAGCGCCTGCACGGCCTCGAGCGACACTTTTACCGCATTCTCGGACGCTAGGAGAATGGCTCCGGCCGCATCGAACCGGGTGGTAAGGCCCGCATCGCAAGCTTTGGCCACAGCATAGACATAGGCGCGGGACGAATTGAGCGCGACATACATGTCGGCAATCTTGGCCTGCATGAGTTGGAAGGAACCAATGGGCGCACCGAACTGCTTGCGGTCTTTGATATAGGGCAGCACGGTGTCGAGGCACGCCTGCATGATGCCCAACGGGCCGGCAGCCAAAACGACGCGTTCGTAATCGAGCCCCGACATCAAAATCTTCACCCCCTGCCCTTCGTCGCCCAGCACGTTTTCAGCCGGTACCTCGCAATCGGCAAAAACGAGTTCGGCGGTGTCCGAGCCGCGCATCCCCATCTTGTCGAGTTTGGGAGAGACGGAAAAGCCTGTCATGCCCTTCTCGATGATAAAAGCGGTGATGCCCTTTGGTCCGGCGCTCGGGTCGGTCTTTGCATAAACGATCAGCACATCGGCTTTTGGCGCATTGGTGATCCAGAATTTGGTGCCGTTCAGGACGTAGTGGTCGCCCTTCTTTTCTGCCCGCAACGACATGGACACCACATCGGACCCGGATCCGGCTTCGGACATGGCAAGGGCGCCCACATGCTCGCCGGAAATCAGCTTGGGCAGATATCTGCGCTTTTGCGCCTCGGTGCCCCAGCGCCGTGTCTGATTGACAGCGAGGTTGGAATGGGCGCCATAAGAAAGCCCTACCGATGCAGAAGCGCGCGAGACCTCCTCTACGGCAACGCAATGTTCGAGATAGCCCAGCCCGAGGCCACCGAACTCTTCCTCGACTGTGATTCCATGCAAGCCAAGTGCGCCCATTTCCGGCCAGAGGTCGATGGGAAAACTGTTTGTCGCGTCAATCTCTGCAGCGCGCGGCGCAATCTTGTCAGTCGCGAAACGATGGGTGGTTTCGCGGATGGTATCGGCCATGTCGCCAAGGGCGAAATCGAGATGGGTCATTGGGGTCTCCTCAGCTCCATGATCGCTTTTCGATAAAAATCAGCGCAGGATTTTCCAGCAATCTCTTGAGGCGCTGGATGAACTTTGCAGCGTCATATCCATCGACGATCCGGTGATCGAAACTCGAGGACAAATTCATCATGGTGCGTACAGTCACCTGGTTGTTGATGAAGACGGGTCGCCCCATCAACTTGTTGGGACCGATGATCCCGACTTCCGGATGATTGATGATGGGGGTCGCTGCCACTCCGCCGAGCGCGCCGAGGCTGGTCAGCGTAATTGTCGATCCCGACAGCTCGTCGCGCGAAGCCCTGCCCTCACGTGCCGCATTGGTCACCCGGCTCATCTCCCTGGCACAATCCCAGATATCAAGCGCTTCGACGTGCCGGACCACTGGCACCATGAGGCCATCTGCGGTTTGGGTGGCAATACCGATATGGATCGGCTCGAACTGCCGCAGCAGGCCCGCCTCGGCATCGTAGTGGGCATTGATATGCGGAAACTCAGGCAGCAATTGCGCCAGTGCGCGCATAAAGAACGGCAGGAGCGTGAGCTTGGGCTGTGCGCCGTGACGTGACGCATTGATTTCCCGCCGCAAGCCCTCTAGCGCAGTCATGTCGCAATCTTCAACGTAGGAGAAATGCGGAATGGAGCGCGCGGACACCTCCATACGCTCGGCGATCTTGCGCCGTAGCCCGATAATCTTTTTCTCATGCACGCCGTGGCGCTCACGAGCAGCCGGTTCGGGCGTTAGCACTTTGAGATGGGCGTCGAGGTCTGCGTCCGTTATACGCCCTTCCGGTCCGGTTCCGGTGACATCGGTCAGATCTATGCGCAAATCTTCCGCACGTCGGCGTGTTGCAGGCGCGATCAGGATCGATGTGCTTTCGCCGTCACCGTCATCGTCGATCACTTCCCCAGCAGTCGCCACGGATTTGGTACCGTCGGAAGTTGCAGCCGTATCGCCAGCGCTGGCGGTGCGCCGTTCCTTGCCTCTGTCGGGCATGGGTGTGGCTGGAGTGTCAGCGACCGATGTCGCCTCGGCTGTCAGGTCGTCAGCAGATGTATCGGAAGAGGATGGCGTGGCAGTGGAGGTATCGGCGCCGCCCTCCTCGCCCTCGATCTCGAGTTCCACAAGCACCGACCCCACAGGCGCCTTGTCCCCCTCAGCGCCGCAGAGTTTTAGGACTGTGCCCGTAACTGGCGACGTCATGTCGATTGTCGCCTTGTCGGTCATCACGTCGACAAGTGTCTGATCCTCTTCGACGCGATCGCCAACCTTGACATGCCAGGCGGTGATTTCGGCCTCGGCAACCCCTTCACCGATATCGGGTAGACGGAAGCTGTAGGTCTTCATGCTACCGCCTCCACGCACCGTTTGAGCGCCTTTGTTACGCGGACCGGGCCGGGGAAATAATCCCACTCGAATGCGTGCGGATATGGCGTATCCCAGCCGGCGACGCGTTCGATAGGCGCGCGCAGATGATAGAAGCATCGCTCCTGAAGCAGGGCAGACAGCTCGCCACCAAACCCGCCGAACCGCGAGGCTTCGTGAACGATAACGCAGCGGCCCGTCTTCTTGACTGACTTTACTATAGTGTCGATATCGAGCGGGACGATCGATCGCAGATCGATCAGTTCGGCGTCGATGCCGGACTCCGCGATTGCCGCATTGCAAACATGGACCATGGTGCCATAGGCGAGCACCGTCACGTCTCTGCCCTCGCGCATCACTGAAGCCGAGCCGAGCGGCACAGTATAATGACCGGCGGGCACCTCTCCGAACTTGTGTTCTGCCCAGGTCGTCAATGGTTTGTCATGGTGGCCGTCGAACGGACCGTTATAAAGCCGCTTGGGTTCAAGGAAGATCACCGGATCGTCTTCTTCGATGGCCGCCAGCAACAGACCCTTGGCGTCATAGGGGTTGGACGGGATGACCGTTTTCAATCCGGTCACATGGGCGAAGATGGCTTCTGGGCTCTGGGAATGGGTCTGCCCGCCAAAAATGCCGCCGCCATAGGGCGAGCGGACAGTGATCGGACACCAGAACTCGCCATTCGAGCGATAGCGCAGGCGCGCCGCTTCGGAGACCAGCTGATCATAGGCGGGCAGAATGTAATCGGCGAACTGGATTTCAACGATGGGCCGAAGGCCATAAGCGCCCATTCCAATAGCGGTCGCCACGATTCCGCCTTCAGAAATCGGGGAGTCGAAACAGCGGCTTAGCCCGTGTTTCTTCTGCAACCCTTCAGTCACACGGAAGACGCCGCCGAAATAGCCGACGTCTTCCCCGAACACCAGCGTATCGGGATCGCTCGCCAGTTTGACATCGAGCGCCGAATTGAGCGCCTGGATCATGTTCATTGCAGGCATGACTACACTCCTGCCTCTCTGCGCTGTTCGCGGATGCGCCAATCGGGATGGGCAAAAACGTCCTCGAACATTTCGCGCGGATTGGGCTTGGACTGCCCCAGCGTCCCAATGGCTTCGGCCTGCTTGACCGCAGATTTGATCTCCGCGCCCAGGTCCGCCACCAGGGCTTCATGCTGCGCGTCGGACCATTCTCCAAGCCCGATCAAATGGGCTTTCAGACGCTCCAGAGGATCGCCCAAGGGCCACTGCGCTGCCTCGTCTTCGGGCCGATAGCGGGTCGGATCGTCCGATGTTGAATGGCCCGAAGCGCGGTAAGTGAAAAACTCGATCAGCGTCGGGCCATGATTGGTGCGGGCGCGGTCTGCTGCCCATTGGGTTGCCGCATAGACAGCAAGGAAATCATTGCCATCCACCCGCAGACCCGGAATGCCATAGGCAATGGCCTTGGCGGCAAACGTTGTCTCCCCGGCTCCCGCAATGCCCGAAAATGACGAGATCGCCCATTGGTTGTTTTCCACGCAGAGGATAACCGGGGCCTTATAGACGGCAGCAAATGTCAGGGCCTCGTGGAAATCGCCCTCGGCCGTCGTGCCGTCACCAACGTGGCCGACGGCAATCTTGTCGTCCGCCTTGAAAGCTGAAGCCATGGCCCAACCCACTGCATGTCCGAAGCGGGAGCCGACATTGCCTGAAAGCGAATAGAATCCGTATTCACGCGCAGAATACAATATGGGGAGCTGGCGGCCGCGCAGCGGATCGCGTTCGTTGGAATAGATCTGGTTGCACAAATCGATCAGCGGATAGTCCCGCGCCATCAGCCATGAGAGCATCCGATATGTGGGGAAGTTCATATCCCCCGCATCCAGAGCCAGCGCCTGTGCAGCGCCAACAGCCTCCTCGCCGAGCGATTTCATGTAGAAGCTTGTCTTGCCCTGCCGGTGAGCCCGGAACATACGTTCGTCAAACAGACGCGTCTTGAGCATTGCGGCAAGCCCGGCGCGAAGCGTATCGGGATCGAGCCTCGGGTCCCATGACCCAACGGCCACCCCCGCATTGTCGAGAACGCGGATCAGACCATAAGGCAGATCGCGCATGTCGCGTTCGGGTTCGGCCACATCGGGACAACGCACCGCCCCCGCCTCCGGCACTATGATGTGGGAGAAATCTACAGGCTCACCCGGCCGCGCTGGCGGCTCGGGTACGTAAAACGTCAGTGACGGGCGGTTGGATTTATCGCGTTGTGCGACTGTGTCCATGCTGCTCTCCTCCCCGATTGCAACAGTGGGCTATTTTCGAATATTACTACCAATCAAAGGGGAGAACTTGACTTCATTCTCCAACTATCGCGTAATGTTTGGATATTTCATCCTATCATGCAATGCGTATTGAGGAGACGATGACATGGACGATATGGATCGCAAGATACTGGCAGTCGTCCAGGATGACTCGTCTCTCTCTGTCGCCGATATGGCCGAGAAAGTGGGCTTGTCCCATACGCCCTTCTGGCGGCGCTTAAAGCGCCTCGAAAAGGATGGCGTAATCAAGGAGCGTGTTTCGATCCTTGACCAGCACAAGCTGGGGCTCGACATCACAGTCTTCGCCCACATTAAACTCAAGCAGCACGATGAGGAAACGCTTGAATCGTTTGAGCGCGACGTGGCCGGTTATCCCGAGGTCGTGGAATGTTATTCCATGAGTGGGGAGACCGACTATGTGGTGCGTGCGCTGGTGGCTTCTATTGAGGAATATGAGCGGCTTTTGAAACGCAAGCTGTTGCATTTGCCGGGCGTAGTGGCCATCAACTCTCATTTCGCGCTGAAATGCATAAAGCTTACGACCAAGCTGCCGATTGCTGCGGGCATGGCGCGGTAGGCGGGAAACGGCCTCAATTCCGCACAGACTATTAAAGAGGAGACGGCTTTGAAAATTCTAGTCCCGGTTAAGCGTGTGCTCGACGCCAACATCACCGTACGTGTGAAATCGGACGGCACGGGTGTTGATCTCGCCAACCAGAAGATGAGCATGAACCCGTTCGATGAGATCGCCGTCGAAGAGGCGATCAAGCTCAAGGAAGCCGGTATAGCGACGGAAATCGTGGCCGTATCGATCGGCCCGGCCCAGGCTCAGGACACACTCCGCACGGCATTGGCCATGGGCGCCGACAGCGCCATTCTGGTCAAGACCGAAGAGACAATCGAGCCACTTGCCGTCGCCAAGATCCTCAAGGCAATTGCCGGTCAGCAAAACCCCGATCTGATCATCATGGGCAAACAGGCAATCGATGACGATTCCAATCAGACGGCCCAGATGCTCTCTGCGCTGTTCGGCTGGCCACAGGCAACCTTCGCCTCCAAGGTCGAAATCGGCGACGGCACGGCCAGCGTGACGCGCGAGGTCGATGGCGGACTTGAAACCCTCGAACTTGACCTGCCTGCAGTGATCTCGACCGATCTGCGCCTCAACACTCCCCGCTACGCTTCCCTGCCCAACGTCATGAAGGCTAAGAAAAAGCCGCTTGAAGAGATCGATGCGGCAAGTCTGGGCGTAGCGCTCACGCCGACTTTGAGTGTGATTTCGACCACCAAACCTGCAGATCGCAAGCCCGGCTCGATGGTGAATTCGGTCGCCGAACTTGTCGAAAAACTCAAGACGGAGGCGCGCGTTCTATGACCGTTCTCATTGTTGCCGAACACGATAATGCAAACCTTGCCGTTGCCACTGCAAAGGCGGTTGCCGCAGCTCAAAAGATCGGTGGCGACATCGATGTGCTCGTGGCCGGTTCCGGCTGCGGTGCCGTCGCGGATGCTGCCGCCAAACTCGATGGCATATCGAAAGTGCTGCTGGCCGACAGCGATGCGTTTGCGCACCAGTTGGCCGAGCCGGTTTCCGAGCTGATCGTGCATCTGGCGGCGAGCTACAGCCATATCGTTTCAGCGGCCACAACAACTGGCAAGAACATTTCGCCCCGCGTCGCGGCGCTACTCGATGTCATGCAGATCTCCGATATCACTGCGGTCCTGTCTGAAAAACGCTTCGAACGGCCCGTCTATGCTGGTGCTGCAATCCAGACAGTCGAAGCCAGCGCCGATAAGATTGTCATTACGGTGCGCGCCTCAGCATTCGACGCCGTTGGCACCAGTGGTACAGCCAGCATAGAGGCCGTCGATTTCTCGCCCTCCGCTCCCAAAGTCAAATTCGTCTCTCGCGACACCGCGGTCAACGAAGGCCCGGAACTGGCCAATGCCCGGATTGTCGTGTCGGGCGGTCGGGCGCTCGGCTCGGAAGAGAAATTCAACGCAATCATCAAACCTCTGGCCGACAAGCTGGGCGCAGCAATGGGGGCGTCGCGCGCCGCTGTTGACGCCGGCTATGCACCAAACGACTGGCAGGTGGGCCAGACCGGAAAAGTCGTCGCGCCCGATCTCTATATCGCTGTCGGCATTTCAGGCGCGATC
Organism: Pelagibacterium sp.; assembly: GCF_048264985.1. Taxonomy (GTDB): domain Bacteria; phylum Pseudomonadota; class Alphaproteobacteria; order Rhizobiales; family Devosiaceae; genus Pelagibacterium. Next base: position 1,392,379 of record NZ_JBLXCL010000001.1, on the reverse strand, counting down.
CAGCATCTGGCGGGCATGAAGAACTCCAAAGTGATCGTGGCGATCGACAAGGATCCTGAAGCGCCGATTTTCGCAGTGGCCGATTACGGGCTGGTGGGCGATCTGTTCGAGCTGGTCCCCGAGCTCACCGAGACGATCTGATACGCGCTCGCAAAAAATGCGATTTTGAGGGGCGGTGCCGTGGCACCGCCCTTTTCTTTATTCCACGGTGATCGGTGAACGACCCATCACGCTCTGGTTTGCGACATCGAGAAACCGGACTTCATAGGTTCCGGGTTCGTCGGGCAATTGCAGCTTTGTGGCCATTTCGCTGTTGGCCGGTTGCGCCTCGATCCAGGCGAAATCGGCCTGATCCGGGCGTGCCAGGGCGATACGCGCGCCTTCGACATCGGCAGTCCAGCTCACGAGTATCGTCTCACCGGGCGCCGCTGAAGAGGGCGCATCAAGGCCGGCGCCGAAGTCGATGGCACTTCCCTCTTCAAGCACCTCGACTGGCGTGGATGCCAAAGTGCGCGCGCCCTCATCGAGCACATAGCGCACCTCGTAAAGGCCCGGATCTTCGGGTGCTGTAAGATCCTGCTCGGTGTCATCGCCGACACGTCTGTAATCACCGAAATCGCCCTCGTCGGCACCGGCGCGAACAATGGTGACATAGTCGCTGACGTTGATTGCGCCGGTGTAGGTTACGGTAAAGCGCGCATTTGCGATGACGACGCCTGGAGCCGACACGCTGACGTCGCCGGCCACAACTTCCACTGGCGTGGACGCCAAGGTTCGCCCGCCTTCATCGAGGACGTAACGCACTTCGTAAAGGCCCGGTTCGGCCGGAGCCGTTAGCTCCTGGGCTGTAGCATCACCGACGCGCCTGTAATCTGTAAAGCTACCTTCCTCGGCCCCTGCAGCAACGATTGTGACGTAGTCACTGCCATTGACGGCGCCAGTGTAGTCCACAGTAAAACGAGCACCGATCGTGACGGTTTCGGGGGCAGATATAGTTGCCTGACCCTCGACCACTTCGACAGGCGTCGAGGCAAGTGTGCGCCCACCTTCGTCAAGCACATAGCGCACTTCATACAAGCCAGGCTCGGCAGGTGCTGTCAGGTCCTGCTCAGCGGCATCGCCGACGCGCCGGTAGTCTGTGAAACTGCCCTCGTCAGCTCCAACCGGTACAATCGTGACGTAGTCGCTTCCATTGGCCACTCCGTCATATCCGACAGTAAAGCGCGCGCCCACAGTTACCGTCTTGGGTGCGGAAACGCTCACTTGCGCTTCGACAACTTCGACTGGAGCGCTGGCTAAGGTGCGCGCGCCTTCATCGAGCACATATCGCACTTCATAAAGACCAGTTTCAGCGGGTGCCGTCAGTTCCTGGTCGGCGGCATCGCCCACTCGCCGGTAATCGCCATAACTGCCTTCATCGGCACCAACAGGCACAATCGTCACGTAGTCGCTTCCATCGACAGCGCCGGTATAGTCGACGGTAAATCTTGCGCCGGTGGTGACGGTTTCGGGCGCAGCAATTGTGACATTGGCATCGACAACTTCGACCTGGGCCGCACCTGCGGTTTCCCCGGTGCTGTCAACGACGTAGCGCACTTCATAGAGACCGGTTTCGGCCGGCGCGCGAAGCTGCTGCTCGGTTTCGTCGGCAACTCGCTGATAATTGCCGGAGCTGCCTTCGTCGGCCCCGACGGGAACGATCGTCACATAGTCGCTCGCATCGAGCGTCGGTGCCCAGCTCACGGGAAAACGCATCCCCACCGTAACGCTGGAGGGCGCCTTGATATCGACCTGCACGATTTCCGGTTCAGGCTCGGGAGGCAGCTCGGCTTCGGGCTCCGGCTGGGGCTCAGGCGCTGTTTCGATCACCTGCTTGACCTCAGCCAGCGCATCGGCAAGTTCGCTGGCATTGGATGCGGGCACAAAAACGCCCCCGGTATTCTCGGCGATACACGACAATTGAGCGTATTCGTCCGAAGCGACGTCAAAACCGATGACATGGGTGGTGAACGCAATGCCGCGCTCTTCGAGATGGGTTGCGAGCGCGCATGGGTCTGCCTCGCAATTTTCAATACCGTCGGAGATCAGAACCACTGTTGCCGGGTTTTCGAGATAAACCAGCTCTTCGGCGGCGTGTTCGACTGCGGCGGATAACGGCGTACGGCCCAGTGGGTTGATCGCGTTAACGGCATCGGTGAATGTTGCTGGAGAGATCGGCTGTGGCGCAAGCACAGTTTCAATGTCCGAGCAATCGCCCTCCCGGCGATGGCCATAAGCCACAAGACCCAGATTGGTCTCGGCAGGCCATTGATTAACCAGATCGCCCAGCACGTCCCGCGCTATCTCGATCTTGGTGACGCCGTCGATCTGCCCCCACATGGAGCCCGAAGCGTCATAAACCACCATCACGTCCTGCGCGCTTGCCGGGCCAGTGCCCAGCCCGCACGCAAGTATTGCCGCCATTGCACATGTCGGTATGCGTATCATCGTTGTCCCCTCACCGATGCGAAGCACTCGCAAATCAGCGGCCGAACGCAACACTAAAAAGAGGCAGCTCGGGCCGCGTGCGCAGTAAACGCAATTTTCCAACCTCTTGCAATCGTCGGCAGTTCCGCTCCCACAGTTGGGCGGATCCGCCCGGACCAAAGCCTCCCGGGAGGGCAAGAGTTAACCATTGGTTGACGCCCTGCGCGAAGAGGGCGTACGGTGGACTTGTGCTAGCAAGTAACTTTGTAAGTTGACGCTAATACGCCAGCCATAATTGCAGAGGAGACGGCTAGTAATTCTTGGCTTTGGAGGAGGCCCATCATGAAGGGAACTAGGAAATTACTTGGACTGTTGGCGGTCGCTGCATCGTCGGCATCCCTGCTGGCGGTACAAGCCGCTATCGCCCAAGACAATTCAATCGACAACCTCACGCCGGTTACCGACGAGATGTTGATCGATCCGCCAGATGGCGATTGGTTGATGTGGCGGCGCACCTATGACGGTTGGGGCTACAGCCCCCTCGAAGAGATCAATCGCGACAATGTCGGGGATCTGCAGCTGGCCTGGGCCTGGGGCATGTCGCCTGGTGGGCGCTCACAGGAAACCCCGCTTGTTCATGATGGCATCCTGTATTTGCAAAACTCCACCCATCTCATCCAAGCCCTCGACGGCGCAACCGGCGAGCTGATCTGGGAATATGAATACGAGTTGCCCGAAGGCGTAAATCCCAGCGGCCAGCGCTCCAAGGCCATCTACGAAGACAAGCTGATCATTGCCACCCGCGACGCCCATCTGCTCGCGCTCGACGCAAAGACCGGTCAGCTGATCTGGGACAAACAGGTAGCCAACTCCGACTATGGCTACAGCTTTTCGAGCGGGCCGATCGTGGCCAACGGCGTTGTCGTCCAAGGCATGACCGGTTGTGGCGGCGGCCAGCCGGGCGGTTGTTTCATCACCGGCCATGACGTCGAGACCGGTGAAGAAATGTGGCGCGTCAACACGATTGCGCGCGGCGACAGCCCGGAAGGCAACAGCTGGAACGGGCTTCCCGTCGAGAGCCGTCACGGCGGCTCAGCCTGGATCAGCGGATCGTACGATCCAGAGCAGAACCTGATCTTTGCAGGCGTTGGCCAACCCTACCCCTGGGTTGCCGAAATCAGCGGACTGCTACCGGAAAGCTCTGAAGACGGCGTTACAAACGACGCTCTCTACACGAACTCGACGCTGGCGATCGATCCTCAGACAGGCAATCTTGAATGGTATCACCAGTATCTGCCCAACGACTCCCTCGACCTCGATTATGCCTATGAGCGCATGCTCATCGACCTGCCGTTCGATGGCGACGACCGGCAGATGCTGGTCACGACCGGCAAGCTGGGCATCATCGAAGCCATCGACAGGGTTTCGGGCGAATGGTTGTGGGCGCAGGAAACAGTGCCCCAGAACGTCGTCGCTTCCATTGACGAGGAAACCGGCGAAAAGACAATAAATCCTGAAACCATTCCACGCATCGGCGAGACCACGTTCAACTGTCCGGCAGATCCGGGTGGGCGGGCATGGCAGGCAACGGCATACAGCCCGCGCACGCAGATGCTGTATTTACCGACTGTCGAGTTCTGCTCGAACACCACGCCCAATCCGCTCGATCCGGGCGAAATATACACCGGCGGCGGCATGGCGACATTCGCCCGTGTCCCGCATCCGGATGGCGATGGCAATATAGGGCAGGTCCGTGCCATTGACATGACCGATCAATCAGAAGCCTGGCAGTATCGTCAGCGCCCGCCGGTCACAAGCTCCACCCTGCCGACTGGCGGCGGTGTTGTGTTCGTCGGTAGCCTTGATCGCAAATTCCTCGCGCTGGATGACGAAACGGGCGAAGTGCTCTGGAGCAGCGGTTCGCTGAGCAACTCGCTTGAATCGTTCCCGATCAGCTACGAGGCAGATGGCAAGCAGTACGTGGCCGTCGTGGCCAATTGGGCGTCAGGACTGGGCCGACTGGCTTCGTTGACCCCGGACATCCGCCTGCCACCGGACAATCCAGCGACACTCTACGTGTTCGCGCTTCCCGATTGATCGGCAGGCATTTCGACAATGCGGGGGGCGGGCTTGAATTCTCAGGCCCGCCCCGCCTCAATTCGTGAGGTCAAAATTGCCTTCAGCTTTGCGCTTCCCGGTTCTCATCGCGATCTCTGCGATCGCCGCCCTTTCGAGCGCCGCGCCGGCTCAGCAGCCCGAATTTTATGACGTGCCCTTTGCGCCCGGGCAGTGGAATATTGGTCGTACACTCGATCAATCCCATTTGCGCTATTGCGTCGACGAACGCGATCCTGACTGGGAGGTGGCCGTTTCGATCGCCGATGCCATAGCTGCAGGGCTGCTGCTTGAACCGCAGCAATATGTCATCGAAAGCGATATGGTCCGCGAGGACATCACCAAGGTCTATCAGACCCTGCTTGAACACTGTGATGTCCAAATGGGCTTCAAACTGATCCCCGAAGGTTTGCCCGAATGGGTCATCCCTACCCGGCCCTATTACGATGCCCAGTACGTTTTCGTTACGAGCGACCCGGACATTCTCGCGCTTGGAGACATGCCTGCAGGCCGGCCTATCGGGGTGACGATGGGCACGTCGGCCCACCTGCAATTGCTCAGCTACAATACGACATTGCCGGCGGACAATCGCTGGCCCATCTTTCCCATGGGTACCAACGATCTCGCTCTGCAATCGCTGCTCAACGGCACTGTGGTAACCGCGCTGGTCTGGGCACCAAGCCTTTGGCAGCAGCAAAGGGAAAACCCTGAAATAGCCGCGCTGCGCATCATCGATCCCACCCCCTTGCCCGCAACCCGTCTGGGCGTTGGCGGTTTATTGCTCGCCGAGCAGACCTATCTGCGCACGGCAATCGACGAGGCGATTACCGCGCTGACGGCGGATGGCACCATCGGCGCTATCATCGATGATTATGATTTTGTGGCGACGCCGGCTGAATAATCGCCGGCGCTTGCCAACTCTATTTCTCGACAATGAGATTGTTCAGAGCCGCCATATCCGAAGGCAGCGGCTCACCTGCCGGAAACCCGTTCTCTTGCAGGATATAGGCCATCAAATCGGCATAGACTTCAGGGGAGTAACGGCCGGGCGCGTTAGGCGGCATCAGGCTGCTCATGAATACAAACATTGCAGACGCCGGGGCACCATTGGCAAATTTTTGCTCGAATGCTGCGCCGCGTAATGGCGGCCCACCGATCAGCCCACCCCGCAGGTCGTCTCCGTGACAGTCTTCGCAATCGCGCTCGAACCTGTCCTCGCCGCGATCGGCCTGTTCGGATGAATAATGCACAGGGCCGGGAGTCCCCTCGTCCTGGGCATACCCCGGCGCCGAAAGTGACAGAACAAGTCCGACGGCGGCCAGCACCGCGGACGGCGCACAGTTACGAATGATGGAATCCATAAATTTCCTCCCGTTGCGGACCAGCTGCTACGGAATTCAATGTAAAAGCCATTCATAGTCGAAGCAGAATGGTCCTTGCTGCTCAGCAAAGCCGACACCAATTGCAATTGCAACAGTAAATGTTGGCGACCGGCCTGCGAAAACCTAAAGAAACACTGAGCCGTCAAAGCGTCAGCGGCTGTGCTCCCAACCGTGAGACCGCACGTGCACCTGCAGCTATAGCCGCCGCCAGGGCCAGATCGGGCGCCTCACCACGCATTTCGGCCGCTAGAAAGCCTGCCAGGAAGGCATCTCCAGCTCCCGTCGTATCAACGACGTCCACTGCGTCCGCCGGCAAGGCCCGCGCCTGCCCGTTCCTCGCCCCATAAACAGCACCCAGCTTGCCGCGCTTGAGCACCACGCGTGGAAACAATTCCAGCAATGCAGAAACCTGGTCTTCCGCGGCTGATTTTCCGGTCAGCAGTTCGGCCTCATCGGCGTTGGGAAAAATGATCTCGGCGTGACGCGCCCAGCCAAGAAAATTGTCCTGGCCGACGGCCGCAAGAAAACCGGTGGAGGCCGGATCGACGCTGACGGGGATGTTTCTTGCATTGGCGCGGTCGGCAAGCGCCATGACCGCAGCACGCGGTCTTGGCTCGAACAGCGCATATCCCGAGATGTGAAGCCGATCCATGCCGTCGAGCAATTCGAAAGGCAAGTCGGTTTCCCCAAGGTGGGCGTTGGCGCCCCGGTCGGTCAGGAAGCTGCGTTCACCATCGGCGTCAACAAGGCAGATCAGCGTGCCCGTGGGGTTGATTTCATCACCCCCCAGATGGGCCGCGACGCCCTGTCCGTCAAAATGCCGTCCGAGCCGCACCACATCGTTTGCCCCGACCCGCGCAGCAAAATGCGCGTCTATCCCCATCGCCGCCAGCCAAACGGCCTGATTGGCGCCGGAGCCGCCCGGCATCTGTCGAATGGTCGCCGGCGTATCGGTACTATGGGCGATCGGGCCCTGGGGCATGACAGCGATATCGGTCATGACGTCGCCGACAACGAGGATACGACCGGCCACTGTCAGTTGCGCTTGGTTAGCGCAGCGGCAATCCGGGCCGCCACTGCTGCGTTGTTCTTGACCAACGCAATGTTGGCGACCAGCGATTTGCCATCGGTGAGCTCAAATATCCGATTGAGCAGGTACGGCGTCAGATCCTTTCGCGTCACACCCTGCCGCTCGGCGTCGGCAATCGCATCGGCAATGCGAGTGTCGATCTCGTCGGCATCGAGTGCATCGGCTTCGGGGATAGGATTGGCCACCAGAACACCACCCGGCATGTTGAGCGCCGCCTGCGTCGCTATCAGTGCCGCCACGTCCTCGGGCGTGTCCAGTCGGTAATCGACGCCATATCCGCTTTCGCGCGCAAAGAAGGCGGGGAACGCATCGGTGCCAAATCCGATAACCGGAACGCCATTGGATTCAAGCACTTCGAGGGTTTTCGGAATGTCGAGAATCGACTTCGCGCCAGCGCAAACGACAGCGACCGGCGTTTGGGACAGTTCTGTTAAATCGGCGGAAATATCGAATGTGGATTCAGCGCCGCGATGCACGCCCCCAATGCCGCCAGTCGCAAACACCTTGATGCCAGCCATGGCAGCGATCTGCATGGTTGTGGCCACCGTGGTTCCCGCCGTCAGCCCTTTGACGAGGATGGCAGCCAAATCGCGCCGCGACGCTTTTGCGGCCTCAAGTCCGGTCTTGGCCAACGCCTCTAGCGCATCTCCGGCGACGCCGACATGACACTTTCCGCCCATAATGGCGATGGTGGCGGGAATGGCGCCATTATCGCGCACCACCTGCTCGACAGCGAGCGCGGTTTGCACATTCTGGGGATAGGGCATGCCGTGGGTGATAATCGTGGATTCGAGCGCCACGACGGGCTGGCCATCGGCAAGTGCGTATTTGATCTCGGGGGAAATCTCGAGGAAGTCGGACATGTGCGGACCTTTGACGTTTGGCTGATGCAAACCACACGCGCACTGCAAGCGCAAGCGTCACAAGCAGTAGCGCATGTGCCAAAGCATTGGAAAACGGCCCTACCCCGTGATAGCGCCACGGATTCTGATCGCACCGTCGATGAACTGGGCATCGATCCTGTAAACTTCAGCCAGGCGCTCGGGTGTCAACACTTCGGGCAACGTGCCCGAGGCAGCGAGCCGACCATGGTCAAGCAGGAAGGCCCTATCGCAAAACCGGGTCGCTAGCGTCAGATCGTGAAACGACGCCAATACGGTCCGACCGCGCCGTTTGACAGCTTCAAGCAGCACATATTGATAGTGTAGGTCGAGATGGTTGTGCGGTTCATCGAGAATGTAGATTTCCGGGTCGAGTGCCAAAAGTTGGGCAAAAAACAACCGCTGCTGCTCACCCCCCGAAAGATGCGCAGCATCTTCTCCTGATCGTTCGGCTAGCCCGACGAGCCGTAGCGCCTCATCACAGCGCGCATCGGCCTGCTCCCTGCTCAAAGCAAGCGGTAGCAGCCCAAGCGCCACCACCTCATGCAGCGAAAGCCCGGCCAACGACACTGCCTCCTGAACGAGCGCGCCAACCCGCGCCGCATACACTTTTCGCGGCCAGTCCTTGAGCGGCTTGCCCTCGAGCAGCACAGCGCCGGCATTGCCCGATTCAGCGCGATAGAGCACGCGCATCAGGCTCGATTTACCGGCGCCATTCGGACCGAGCAAGGCGTGGAAGCGGCCCCGCTCCAGGGCAAACGACACATCTTCGAGCAACCGCGCCTCGCCCTTGCTGAGCGAAATGGCATCGAGGGTGAGAATGGGCTCACAGTCCACGGCGTACCCTCCTGAGAATGAAAACGAAGGGCGGCGCCGCAAACAGCGCCAGCAGGACACTAAGCGGCAGCTCTTCAGGAGCCAGTACAATGCGGCACAACAGATCGACCACAACCAGCACAATCATTCCGAGCACCACGGCGAGTGGGATCAGCCTTTTGTGGGATGCTCCAACCATCAGTCGCGCCATGTGGGGCACAATCAGGCCCACAAAGCCGATAATTCCTGCCCCCGCGACGGCTAGCCCGGTCAGAAGGGCAGCAAGCGACAAAAGCCCGAAGCGCATCACCGGAAGCGGCACGCCAAGCGCCACTGCCCGCTCGTCACCCAAAAGCACGGCGTCCAGCATCTTGGCGCAGGCAAAAGTGACGATGAACCCAAGCGGCAGCACAATGGCCAGTGGGGGAATATCGCCCCAGCGCGCTCCGGCAGCCGATCCCATCAAAAATGCCAGCGCATTGCGGGTCACATGGGGATCGGCCAGATGCAGAAAAAAGGCCGAGATCGATTGGAAGAACAAAGAAATGGCAACCCCTGCCAATATAAGCACAAGCTTATCCATGCCTCGGCCGGGCTGAAAGGCCAGTCCCAACGTCAGTATGAACGCAAGCATGGCCCCCAGAAATGCCAGAAGCTCCAGCCCGAAACTGGCGACGAATGCGGCCGGCATCCAGACGATCGCCGCTGTCGCCGCAGCCGAGGCGCCTGACGACAATCCAAGAAGATAGGGATCGGCAAGAGGATTGCGCAGCAGCCCTTGCATGATAACGCCCGACAGCGCCAGGCCACCGCCGACAAGCGCCACCATGATAACCCGCGGCAGCCGCCACTCCCAGATAATCAGTTGCAGATTGGGTTGCGCATCAGGCAGCCGCAGCAACGCCCGGATCCGCTCGTCCCACGGCAAATCTGCAGTACCCCAGAAGGCGCCGGCGATCATGGCAAGAGCCAGCGCCGCAATGGCCAGCCCAAGCATGACACCATAATTGGTATGTCTCATAAGCATAACCGGGCAAGTTTGGGAAAATCGGTCATTGAAATCAATTTCATAGTCTGTGGCTGTGCCGAGAAAACAACACTGCAGTTGGAGTTGGCGCCGGACACCTCCGGCACCAGGGTGATTGCCAAGTGCGCGCTAGTGCTCCAGCGCCAATGCTTCAAGACCAGCCGAAAGCCTATCGACGCCATCGACGAACCGCATGCCAAGGATCGTTTCGGAAAACGGCACGATGACGTAGCTCTGCGCCTTCACGGCACGGAGTTGAGACAAAACGGGGTCAGCTTCCATGTAGTCGATCTTTTCCTGTGCGGTGGACCACCCGGCGTCGTTGACCACAATAACGTCGGGATCGGCGGTCACGACCGCTTCCCACGCAAGGTCAGCCCAGCGCCCTTCTACGTCGCCCGAAATGTTGGTCAAACCCACGCTGGACAACAGCAGAGCAGGCGAACCGCAACAGCCTGCCGAATAGGGTGCGTCCGTTCCTGAATCGTAGAGAAAGGCCGTCAGGCCATCACCTGCGTTGGTCTGGAGCGCTGCGTCCAGTCGCTCGCGCAACTCCGCGCTTACGGCCTCGGCACGATCTTCGACTGCAAACAGGCTACCAAGGCGCTCAATATCGACAAAAATGGGTTCGGTCGTCATCGGCTCGGTGCCATCGTAGATCGTGCGGCACTCGGCGTTCACCAGATAGGTGCCAACCCCCATGTCGTGCCACTCTTGCTGTGTTCCCAACTGCTCATCGCGAAATGCCGATACAAAACCGGACAGCAGAAAATCAGCATTGGAGGCCAACACCACTTCGCGAGCCGGCACTTCCTCGTAATGGGTTTCGATACCATCATAGGCAGCCCGCCACTGCTCCGGAATCTCGTCTTCAAGATAGGCGGTCGCGATCAGGTGGTCCTCAAGCCCCAGCGCCAGCATGTATTCTGTCGCCTGTTGAAACACCGATATGGCGCGCGTTGGCGGGCTGTCGTAGCTGAACGCCACCTCGCCGCAACTGTCGATCGATTGTGCGAAAGCGGAACTGGCAAATAGGGAAGCGGCGACGGCAACCGTCAAGCGTGGCAAAGTCATTGCGATACCTCATGGATCACGAATTGGGAGAGTGTTTCGCCATCCTTGAGGACGGTCGAGACAAAGCGGGCAACGTCGTTGCGGTCCCGCAGGCGATACCAACGTCCAGCCGGATAATGGGCCACGACAGGGCCGTTGTTGCAGGGGAAAAGGCATCCGGTCGTGGCAACCAGACACTCTCGCGCCACACCTTGGCGCGTGAGTTCCTCTGCAAGAACGGTCCTGAGCGGTCCGGCTTCGCGGAAATTGCAGCGCGGACCATTGCAGACCAGTAGATGGTGGCGATGCGCGGGCACCTCGTCCCATCCGGCGCCGTCGATAGATCCGGCTTCCGGCGTGACCGGTTTTGCCTCCGCAGCGCGATCGATGCTCGATTGAGCGAGTGCCGCAAGCACGGCCTCATCGTCGATCTGGTCGGCGGCCAGGGCCAGGTTGCCGTCAAAGCCGCGCTCACGCTGCCAATGGGCAAGCGCCCCTGGCAACCAGGCAAATAGGCTGTCGGAAAACGGAATTCCGACCGGCTGAACCACGATAGTGCGCGCGCCTTCGCCGACCAGCGCATCCAGCGCAGTCATCGGCCCCGGCTCCCGACCCTCCATCCGCACAACGGCGCAAGGCACTGGACATGCCCGCGTTAGCGACGCCTGCAATGCCTTGAGGCGCTTACCCTTCAGATAGGGCTGCGAAATGAGAAAGAGTATGGCGTCTGGCGCCGGTGTTTCAGACGTCATCGCCCCACCTTCTCTTGCGAGAAGGCGGTCGGCTTCGTGTCAGCTTTAGTGCTGCGTAAAGATCCATTCCTGCCCCCTGCCGGCACACCTCGTCCGGCTTGTTGGTCTGTTGCAGGCGGCAGGTCTCCTGACTCGCGGCATAGTCTTTTGTTTCAAAGACCTGCAATGCCCCTTCCCGACTCGCGTCAGTGGTCTGGCATCGCAATTCGCCGCTTACAGTTGCGAGGGCAGCTCCGGAATTGGCCCCTTATGGGTAATCCGCACCGGTATTCCCTTTTCATCCGCACTCTACTTGGCGGAACCGTCAGCACAGTCAGTCATAGCGATCGACGTCGGCGGAGGCAATAGGATTTAACGCCTTGGCAGTCCGGCATAGAACTCGGCGTACTCGCCGGACCGAACTTTCTCAATCAATGTGGACAGGTCATCGAGAGGATTGCGCGCATAGTCGACGCGCACATCTATCGCCGGATAGGGCTGATCGACATAGATTTTGATCGCTGCAGACTGAATACCCCGCGCGTCGCCGCCGGCTACATCACCGGCCGTCAAGGCAGCCAGCAGACGTGATTCCAGCGGCCCGCTCGCCCGCTCGAAAGCCTCGACCATGGCTGGAACAACATCGCCATTCGCCAGCAAATTTCCCGCCACGGCAAGATCTGTCTCCAGGTGCATACCCACAGCATCTGTCAGCCCCGAACCGCACCAGCCCGCAGCGTGACCGGTACGATCGAGCACAATGAATTGGCGCCGTTCACGGTCGGGATCGGCAGTGGTCAGCGCATAAACAATGGCCTCGGCACCCTGCCCGGCCTCGAGTGCGGCCAGTCCGTCGAATGCGTAAAGCGGGTTTGTGTACCCTTGCGTCGCAAGCGCGCCCATTCCGGCCCGTGCATGGGGCACGAGCGAACCGACGGCAGGGCCGCCTGTGGCTGTCGCAACGCCGAACGCACCGCTTTTGCGGTCATGGGCAAGAATTGAGAACGTCATGGGCAGTCTATCTCCCTGCCGCCCTGGAGACGGCTTTTCTTGGCTTGGGGGCTTTGAAACGGATTAGCGGGCAACACGCCTTCGAAGCGCCCTCATGCAATTTATAGCGATAAATGTGTTGCCATGTCTATTTATGCTGATAAATTAATTCTCAGGCCAGTGCCTTCAAGACCCGTTCTTGGGGCCAAAGTCAGACCCGGACAACGATCCGGAATGTTCACGAGTCGTCGCGTTCCCGATCCGAGAAAGTGGGAGCCACTTTTTCGGGGAACGCTCCAAAGGAGAGGTTTTCATGAAGAAGCTTTTAGTCGGCGCCGCTATCGCCGCGCTGATGGCCGCATCCCCGGTCGTCGCCCAAACCCCACCCAATGTGCTGATTGTCGGCCAGATCGCAGAGCCGCAGACGCTCGACCCGCAAGTTTCCACAGCGGCCAATGATTTCCGCATCCTGACCAACGTTTTCGAAGGTCTTGTGCGCTTTGCCGAAGGCACGCTGGAAGTCGAACCTGCGCTCGCGACCGACTGGACCATTTCCGACGACGGTTTGATCTACACCTTCAATTTGCGTGAAGATGTCACCTTCCATGACGGCACGCCGTTCAACGCCGAGGCGGTCAAATTCACTTTCGATCGCATGCTCGACGAAAACCATCCCTATTATGGCACCGGCCCCTTCCCGCTTTCGTTCAACTTTGCCGATGTGACGTCGGTCGAAGTGGTTGACGATTTCACCATCGAATTCACCCTCGGCGTGCCCTTTGCGCCGTTCATGACCAATCTGGCGACCAATACTGGCGTTATCGTTTCCCCGGCCGCCGTGGCCGAGTTTGGTGAGGACTTCGGGCGCAATCCGGTCGGCACCGGCCCCTTCAAGTTCGAGGAATGGCAGTCCAACACCCGCGTTGTGGTTTCGCGCAACAATGAATATTGGGGCGACCCGGCCGGGATGGAAACTGTCGTCTTCCGCCCCATCACCGATGCCAATACCCGCGTTGCAGAAATGCTGTCAGGCGGAATCGACATCATGGTGGAAGTGCCACCCGATAACGTCTCCATGTTCGGCGACGATCCCAGCTTCACTGTCTATGACGCCGTCGGGCCGCATACATGGTACGTGATGCTCAATGCCAAGGAAGGCCCTTTCGCCGATCCGCTGGTCCGTCAGGCAGCCAACTACGCCGTCAACAAGGAAACATTGGTCAACGACGTGCTTTCGGGCACTGCCGACGTCTCCGCCGGCCCCATCCCGCCCGCTTTTGCCTGGGCCTATAACGATGCTGTAGAGCCCTATCCTTACGATCCTGAAATGGCACAGCAGCTAATCGAAGAGTCCGGGGTCGAAGACCTTTCGGTGACCTTCTACGTCACAGAAGGGGGTTCGGGTATGCTCGACCCCATCCCCATGGGCACTGCCATTCAGGCCGATCTCGAAGCTGTCGGCTTCGATGTCGAGATCGAAACCTATGAGTGGAACACCTTCCTTGCGAATGTGAACCCGGGCCTCGAAGGCAAGGCGGACATGGCGGAGATGGCCTGGATGACGTCTGACCCTGACACGCTCCCTTTCCTTACTTTGCGCACTGCGGCCTGGCCGGAAGAAGGCGGGTTCAACTCGAGCTATTATTCCAATGTCGATGTGGATGAAATGCTCGATCAGGCCCGCATGGAGACCGATCCTGAAACCCGCGCTGCCCTGTATCGCGATGTGCAGCAGGTCGTCCATGACGATGCGCCTTGGATCTTCGTGGCCAACTGGAAGCAGAACGCGGTTTCCACAGCCAACGTCGATGGGTTTGAACTCCAGCCGGACTTCAACCTGACGCTGCGCAATGTGACCAAGCATTAGCAGCGCCATGGGTAGGGACGAGGCGTAAATTCGCCTCGTCCCTCTCTCGCACTCGTCGCTTCCCGGAAAATCCGGGTGGGCGCGCCGAATGACTGGCCCGCCAGCGCGATAACGAGCTACTCGGCCCCGGTTGCACCGGGGGAGCAAGGCGGGGAGAGACATCGCCCCACAAGGAGGAAGCGCAGACATGCCCGGTTACATCCTCAAACGCCTGATTTCGGCCATCCCGGTCATCGTCGGGCTGTCGGTTATCGTTTTCGGCATCATGGCGCTGATCCCCGGCGATCCGGCGCTGGCCATTCTCGGCTCTTACGCGACACCTGAGAATGTCGCCCGGATCAATCGCGAACTCGGTCTCGACCGGCCCGTCTGGGAGCAGTATTTTGTCTGGGTCGGCAATATGGTGCAGGGCGATTTCGGCCGCTCGTTCATCCTCAATCGCCCGGTGATTGACGAAGTCCTCGAACGCTTCAGCGCCACCCTTATCCTAGCGGGCGCTTCGCTTGTGATGTGCTCGATCCTTGGCATACTCGCCGGCGTGATTTCGGCCGTCCGCCAGTTCGGTTGGACCGATCGGATTGTCACCTTCTTTGTTCTGATCGGGATTTCCACGCCAGCCTTCTGGCTGGGGCTGATCTTCATCCTGTTGTTTGCTGTACAATGGCGCATACTGCCAGCTTCGGGCATGTACGCGGTCTATGGCGGCGGCGACCTGCCTGACCTCCTGATCCATCTGATCCTGCCGGCCACAACGCTGGCCATCGTCGCCACCGGCGTTATTGCGCGTCTAACCCGCGCCGCCATGCTCGAAGTGCTGCGCCAGGATTTCGTGCGCACGGCTCGTGCCAAGGGACTGAACGAAAGCGCCGTCATCTATCGCCACGCCTTCAAGGCTGCCCTTGTTTCGATCATTCCGGTCATCGGCATTCAGGCCGGGTTCGTGATGGGCGGCGCCGTGTATATCGAAACCGTGTTCCAGTGGCCGGGCATCGGCGCGATGCTGGTCAACGCCATTTCCACGCGTGACATTCTGCTGGTGCAGGGCGGCGTATTGGTCGTCGCCGTCACCTATGTGCTCATCAACCTTCTCGCCGACGTGGCGCAGGCCATTCTGGACCCAAGGCTCAAGACATGACACAGGCGATTGCGACCACACCTCCCAAACAATCCTCTGCACGGCTATCAAGCTGGAGCCTTTTGCTCAATAACCGACTGGCGGCCGGTGGACTTGTGGTGCTTGCGCTGATTGGCGCAATGGCACTGCTTGCCCCTCTGCTCCCCATCCCCAATCCCGATGCCACCTTGCCAGCCAACCGCTTGCAACCGATATTTTCAGACGGCCATCTTCTGGGCACCGATCACCTTGGCCGCGACATCCTCGCCCGGCTCATCTGGGGCTCGCGGGTCTCGATTGCCGTAGGGCTGTCGGCCACCTTGATCGCGGCGGTTTTCGGCTCGCTTATCGGTCTTGTCTCGGGCTATGCGCGCGGCATCACTGACAACATCTTGATGCGCGGCATCGATATGCTGATGGCTTTTCCCTACATCCTGCTGGCGCTAGCCATTGTCGCAGTGCTCGGGCCGGGACTGCTCAATGCGCTCTACGCCATCGCCATAGTCAATATTCCCTTCTTTGCCCGTAATGTGCGCGGCATCGCCGTGGGCCTGGCAAGCCGCGAGTTTGTCGATGCGGCCCGGCTTTCGGGCAAATCGCACGCGGCGATCCTTTTCTCCGAAGTGCTGCCCAACGTGCTGCCGGTCATCGTCATCACCATGTCCACCACCGTGGGCTGGATGATCCTTGAGACCGCCGGGCTGTCGTTTCTCGGCCTCGGCGCGCAACCGCCCCAGTCCGATCTGGGCTCCATGCTCGGCGAAGGCCGCCGCCTGTTGTTCAATGCGCCCCACGTTTCCATCATCCCCGGCCTGATGATCTTTGCCATCGTCATGAGCATCAACCTTTTGGGCGACGGGGTGCGCGACGTTCTCGATCCCCGCCTACGGGCGGGAGACCTCACCCGCCCCCTTTCGGTAACGCGCATCGAGCGCAAAAAAGCTGTCGAGCCGCAGGAAAAGCCCACTGCAATCCTCGACGTTCGCAACCTCGAAACCAGCTTCCAGCGCGGCAGGGCCACGATGCCGGCAGTGAAAGACATTTCCTTCACTCTCGATAAGGGGGAATGCATGGGGCTGATCGGGGAGTCCGGGTCGGGTAAATCTGTCACAGCCCTCTCCCTGCTCGGCCTCGTTGCCTCCCCTCCGGGCATCATCACAAACGGTTCGGTTTCTATCGAGGGAGAAGATGTATTTTCGCGTTCGGAGAGCGGCATCAGAGCATTGCGCGGCTCGAAGGTTGCCTATGTGTTTCAGGACCCGCTGACCACCCTTCACCCGCTATACAAGGTGGGTGAGCAGATCGCCGAGGCGATTACCACGCACCAGCCGGTCGGCAAGAGCGAAGCGAAAAAGCGCGCCATTGAATTGATGGAACAGGTGGGAATCCGCGACGCGGCCGAACGCGTTGATGCCTTC
The DNA here is from genome assembly GCF_048264985.1 of Pelagibacterium sp. Taxonomy (GTDB): domain Bacteria; phylum Pseudomonadota; class Alphaproteobacteria; order Rhizobiales; family Devosiaceae; genus Pelagibacterium. The sequence goes on along the minus strand of NZ_JBLXCL010000001.1, from coordinate 1,375,429 downwards.
CCCCATGAAATGAGCGGCGGGCAACGCCAGCGTATCGGCATTGCCATGGCATTGGCCAACGATCCCGATATCATCATCGCGGACGAGCCAACAACAGCCCTGGACGTTACAGTTCAGGCAAAAATCCTCGATTTGCTGCAAACCCTGCGGCGAGAGCGGGGCATGGCGCTCCTGCTCATCACCCATGATTTCGGTGTGGTTGCCGAGGTCTGCGACCGTGTAGCGGTGATGAAGGATGGCGCCATTGTGGAAAGCGGCAAGACGCTCGATGTCTTGCGCGCGCCGCAGCATGACTACACCAAAAAGCTCATCGCGTGTGTGCCCGAATTGGGCAAGGGCAAGGACTTCCTTGCCACTGTCCGTCCATTGTTTGCGGAGGGCAAATCATGACCAATGCCATCGTCGTAAAGGATCTGGTCAAGACATTCGGCGGCAATCGCGCGCTGTTTGGCGGCAAGAGCCATGAAGTTCAGGCTGTAAAGGGGGTATCGTTCGAATTGCAACAGGGCGAAACCCTTGCAATCGTTGGTGAAAGTGGATCAGGCAAATCTACAATCGCACGTATGCTGGTTGGACTGGAAGCACCAACGTCTGGTTCGATCGAAATCGGCGGCAAGGAATATGCAGCGCTGCAATCGGAAGGATCTCGCGCATTTGGCCAGATGATACAGTATGTGTTTCAGGATCCTGTTGCATCTTTGAATCCGCGCAAGACGATAGACAAGATACTTGATGTCCCGCTCAACCTTTTGCGCGACTATGATGCCGACAAACGAAAGGCCCGCAAGCGCGAGTTGCTCGACGCTGTGCAGATGCCCAAGGATACCCTGGAGCGCTACCCGCACGAATTCTCCGGTGGCCAGGCCCAGCGCATCGCCATAGCTCGCGCGTTGGCGGCAGAGGCCAAGATCATGGTTCTCGACGAGCCGGTATCGGCCCTCGATGTGTCGGTCCAGGCCCAGGTACTGCTGTTGCTTGACGATCTCAAGCGCGAGTTCGGCCTCTCTTACCTTTTCATCAGCCATGATCTGGCTGTCGTCGAGTCCGTTTCGAACCGCGTTGCCGTCATGTATCTGGGCAACATGGTCGAACTCGACACTGCCGAGAAACTGTTTGCCGCACCGGGTCACGACTATACAAGGGAGTTGATTGCCAGCGCGCCCAAGCTGGCCGCAGCAGCCCAATAGACTCATGATCACCCTGGACACACCCTCCCCCCTCCGCCGCAAGCGTACCGACGAAATCGTCGATGCGATCAAGAAGACAATCATCGAGCACGGTCTGCAGCCCGGAGACCGGCTGCCGCAGGAGCGCGAGCTCATGGAGCAGTACGCGGCGTCCAAGGGCACGATCCGCGAAGCGCTGAAATCGCTCGAGGTACAGGGACTGATCCGCACCCGCACCGGGCCTGGTGGCGGGGCGTTCATCGACACCATGTCTGAAAATCGGGCAATGAGCCTGCTGTCGAACTACCTGTTCGCCAAAACCGTGACCATCGGCGAAATCTATGCGCTGCGAAAGGTCCTCGAGCCGTTGGTCGCCGTTAGCGCAATGACCAATATGGATGAAACAGCCTATCGGCGCCTTGATGGCATTATTGCGATTTACGACCATGAGCCCGCCGATGCTCAGGAGCGCTGGGACCAGCGCATGGCCGAGCTCGATTTCCATGCGGTCGTCGCCGAATATGCAGACAACGCACTTCTGGCATTCACCTGCCGCTTCCTGCAACGACTCCTGAAAGATCTCGCTGTCTGCCATGACATCTATATCCAGCCCAAGCCGGTGCTGCGTGCGCAAGGGATCCAATACCAACGCAAGATGATTGCCGCCATGCAGGCCGGCGATGCTGAAAGTGTTCATGCGATCATGTCGGATCATATGGCCTATGCCGAACGTTCAATGCTGGACCTGCAGGCCGAGTTGAACGGTGACTTTCTCCACGATCCCGTGGCCCGCGGTGGTAACGAAAAACGGCGAAAGAGGCAAAAATGATCGACATAGGATACCTCAAGCGCTGCCTTGAAGACCTCGTCAACACCCCGTCCCCCGTCGGAATGACCGAACGCGCCAGTGTCAAGCTCGCCGCCTGGCTTGAAACGCTAGGCTATCAGGTGCGTTACACCCGCCGCGGTGTGCTTAGCGTTACGCTCGGTACTGGCGAACCGCGCCGGGCATTGGCAGCACATATCGACACGCTAGGTGCCATGGTCATAGGCTTCCACAGCAACGGCCGTCCCAGGTTGCGCAATACCGGAACATGGGCGGCACGTTTTGCCGAAGGAGCGCGCTGCACCATCTTTACCGACACTGGCCAATTGCGCGGCACCATCCTGCCCCTCAAGGCTTCGGGTCATCTGTTCAACACCGAAGTCGATACCCAACCCGCCGATTGGGACAACCTTGAAGTGAGGCTTGATGAATTTTCCAATGTTGAGGCAATTTCCGGTCACCGAACGGACAAGTCCACACCTTTTGGCGTCAATGTTGGCGACATAATCGCCATCGACGCACAGCCCGAATTTCTCGAAAACGGCTTTATCGTTTCCCGCCATCTTGACGACAAGGCCGGTGTTGCCTGCCTTTTGGCGGCACTCAAGCACTTCTCAGATCAAGGCATCTCGCCTTCCGTTCCAGTCCAGGTGATGTTCACGATTTCCGAGGAAGTGGGGATCGGGGGAACGCACGGATTTGGTGAACAGGTTCAAGAACTTGTGGCCGTCGACAACGGTGTCACCGGCCCCGGTCAGACCACGCACGACGCCGCTGCAACCATCGCTTTTCGCGACCGGACAGGCCCGTTCGACCTGCCGATCACCAAGCACCTTCTCGCGCTGGCGCAGGCCAATGACATCACCCATGTGCGCGATACCTTCCGCTCCTACCGCTCCGATAGTGCCGCCGCCATCGACGCGGGCTGGGATCTGCGGGTCGGACTGATCTGTTTTTCGCTGGACTCGTCGCATGGCTGGGAGCGAACGCATATCAAGTCACTGGAAGAACTGACGAAATTGATTGTCGCCTATATCGGAAGCGATTTGGTTCCTCTCCCCGTCTGAGCGGAACCGACGCGGTTTATCCCCGCTGTTACTGAACCTGCCATAATGGATGCGGAACTGGTGTATCAGCGCTCGGAACCAATAAGGAATCAGAGCCGCTTTCCGTTGGGCTTTTGCGCAGGGCCGGCAGCACATTGACATCTGCCCTGCCCCAAATCATGACGACGGAAATGTGGCAGCTTGGCATGACTTTGTATCGCTGGCTGCTACCGATCCTGCTGTGCACCGGCCGCAGATGGCGAGGGAAAAGCGCTTTATCACGCTCCGATATCTTCCAGCTGAAAATGAGGACGTGAACGCGCTGGGCTTTCCGTAGCAATTCGGGCCGGAGCGCCTCGCGCTCCGGCCCGTTGGTTATGCTTATCCCTGAAGATCCGCCGGGAGCAGCGCATCGGGGATATTCTGGTAAGACACCGGGCGCAGGAAGCGACGGATCGACAAGGTACCGACCGAAGTATGCCCGAAGTTTGTCGAGGCCGGGTAAGGCCCGCCATGCACCATGGCATCGGCAACTTCAACACCCGTGGGGAAGCCATTGGCCAGAACCCGCCCCGCCTTACGCTCAAGGATCGGCAGCAACGTCCGCCCCAATTCCGCGTCGCCTTGATCCATATGGATCGTGCATGTCAGCTGCCCCTGCAAGGACTTGGCAATCGTGCGCATCTGATCTTCGTCCTTGACGGTAACGATCAATCCTAGCGGACCAAATACCTCTTCACCGAGCGCGTGGTTTGCAAGCCAAGTGTCCCCATCAGTTTCGAAAAGATAGGGCGTCGCGTTCCGTAAATCACAAGTCGAGGTCAAAAGCTCCTGCACGCCGGCGGAACCGGCAATACGGTCCCGCCCGTCGCGGTAGGCCTTGGCGATCCCATCGGTTAACATAGTCTGCGGTCCGACTTCCGAAAGCGCAGCTTTGGCCATTGCGGCAAACTTCGATGCCGTTTCACCTTCTATAACCACTGCGATACCGGGGTTCGTACAGAACTGACCAGCGCCCATAGACAGCGAACCAGCCCAGCCTTTTGCCATTTCATCGGCCCTTGCGTTGAGCGCTTCTGGCAGAACGAACATGGGATTGACCGAGCCAAGCTCGCCAAAGAACGGAATCGGCTCAGGACGCGAAGCACAGAGGTCGAAAAGCGCCCTGCCTCCACCGAGCGAACCCGTAAAGCCGACGGCCTTGATATCGGGATGCTGAACCATCGCCTGACCTACCGAGCGGTCACCACCCTGGACCAGCGAAAACACGCCCGGATGCAGGTCGAGTTTCTGACGAGCGGCATCGATAGCCTGCGCGACGATCTCACCGGTGCCAGGGTGCGCGCTGTGACCCTTTACGACCACCGGACAACCTGCGGCAAGCGCCGCAGCTGTATCGCCGCCGGCGGTGGAAAACGCCAACGGGAAATTTGATGCACCGAACACGGCGATCGGTCCGATAGGGCGCTGTACCATCTTGATGTCCGGACGCGGCGCAGGCTTGCGATCAGGGAGCGCTTCGTCATGGCGACGATCGAGGTAGTCGCCCTTCAGGATGTGATCGGCAAAGAGGCGCAGCTGACCTGTGGTCCGGCCTCGTTCCCCTTCCAGGCGGGCCGCGGGCAAACCGGATTCCTGGGTGCCAATTTCGGTGATTTCTGCGCCGCGCGCTTCGATCTCGTCCGCGATCAGATTGAGGAATTTGGCGCGATCTTCGCGGCTGGAATAGCCATAAGACCAAAATGCCTCTTCGGCCGCTTTTGCAGCCTTATCAACAAGCGCAGGCGTGCCAACAGCGAACTGGTGGCTTGGTCCCGATGCTGGCTCGGACGCAAATGTGCCAGCGCCGTCAACCCATTCTCCCGCGATCAGATGCTTGCCGGTGGGCTCGAAGGTCATGTTGTTTCCTCTTTGGTCTATTGGTCGGCGTGATGCCGAAAAGATTAAGTATGACTTATTTATCGCAGCGCCGGTTTACAACCCCGGACCGCAGTCAGCCGCTACAACTTTTTGCTTAGACGCGCGCTGCGGTCCAATCCACGATCTGGCGCAGCAGGGCGTCAACCGCACTGTTGAGGGCACCGACAACGTTGGTCTGATCGAGAGAGGCCGAAGGCACATCGGCGCTGAACGTCTGGCTGGCGATGACAGTGCGACTGCGATCGCTGACAAGTTGTATGGCGAGTGCAACGCGGGCAATGGCGTCACCACTCGTGGTATCGAGCTCGAACGCCCGGATGTCCGTCGACAAGATCACATCAAGCGCGATGGGGTCGGTGGGTTTGCCGATATTGGTCACGCCGGCATCTCGAAATGCCTGCAACATGCGTGTTTGAACCAGCATGGGAAGTGTATCGGACCATTGAGAATCGCTGAGATAGCTCAACACCCCGCCCGGCTGACGCACGACGATCCTTTGGGTATCATAGGTTGAAATTGTTGCCGGTTCGCGCACGACGATAGTCCGATTGCTGCGCTGCGTGACAGGACTGGGCGCGCCCGGTGTCAGATCATAGGTAACAGGAGCCGATGCCCCCAGCCCGATACAACCGCCAAGCGTTGACGTCAGACCCGCTGCGGACAGCGAGAGAAAGGCGCGGCGGCCAAAATTTGCAGTCATCTGACTCGTCCCTTGTTTCCGTTTCCGCTCTCAAGCCGAAAAATCCCATTCATTCTGACGGGCAGCGTTAGTTACGGGGTGAAATCGCGCACGGTTTCTCCGCCGAAGACCAGTGACTGCGGATTGCGCTCAATTTGTTGCATAACGCGGTTGAACAGCTCAAGGCTCCGAACAGCCTCATTTGCTAGAGTGGTATAAGCACCCAGACCGTTATTGGTGAAGTTGGTAAGACCATTTGATATCGCAAGCGTGCGCTCATCCAGCGCATTTGCAAGGCTTTCGATCGAATTGGCAGCAGTCGCAATATCGGCGATCACCCTCTGTCCTTCTGGCGAAGCAGCGACACGGTTCAGCGTGTCGGAGAGTTCGCGGATCGACGTGGCCGCTTCACTGAAATCGGCGAACAGCGATTGTCCATCATCTGATGCTACCATGCCGTCCACACGGTTGATCAATTGCCGCAGCGAGGTCGCCGTCTCCCCAAATTCCTCAAACAACATGCGCCCGTCCTCGGTGGTTATCATGCCATCGATGCGTGCGATGATCGTGTCAGCGCGTTCGGTCGCGTTACCCAACGTCTCGGTAAATGCGCGCGTATTCGTCAGAATCTGATCAACATTGACGGCGTTGTTGCCCAGCGCAGTTGAAAATGAGTCAATGTTGTCCATGGCGCGCGCGATGACATCAGGGTTTACAGCAGCGGAGGCGCGGTCAATCAGACCGAGTGTATCCTGCAGACCATCGGACACACCCGACAGATTTGTTGCAAGGACGCGGGCATCATCGAAAAAGCCCTGAATGTTGTCCGTGTTGTTTGCAAGCGTCTGCGCGAATGTCCCGATATCGGAGACTGTCGAGCGAACATCCTCTGGAGGAATTGCCGCCACGATTTCTCGCACTTGTACTGTGAGGTCCCGCAATTCGTCGGCCAGCGGGCCTATCCGTTCGCTTGTCTCGGTCATTGAAGTCAGGAAACCGTCAATGCCATCGGAATTGGAAGCAAGCGCCGAAGAAAACGCCTCAGCATTGGCAATGGTTTGCGAGAGATTTTCACGATTATCGGAGACCAACAGCTCTAACTCGGAGAGCGTCGCCGTCGCGCTCTCGAGAGCGGAGCTGACGTTTGACACAACGGTATCAAAATCGGATCCGTCTCCGGCCCCAGCCACAAGGTTGGCCAACCCGCTGGACAATTCATCAATGCTTGCCAGGGTCGAGGCGAGCCGTTCTTCGTTGGAGGCAAAAAAGGTATCTATACGCTCGAATGTGGACTCTGCGCTGGCAATTATGTCACGCGCGCCTTCCATTATGAGCTGGAAATCCGACGCTTCGCCCCGCATCACGGCGATGGTCTGTCCTGGTTGAGGTTCGAGCCGTCCTGCCTCCAATGTGCCGCCGAGCAACTGAATATTGGCGAACCCCGTCAGCCCCTGCACCTCTAGAATTGCGCGCGTGTCACTCATGACAGGCGCATCGGCTTCTACGCCGATCCGCGCCAGCACCTGACTGGGATCATCGGGATTTATAGACACAGCCTCGACGGTACCTACGGGTAGACCGTTGAAGAGAACGTTGGTGCCGGGTGCCAGGCCAGTGACAGCACCATCAAAGACAATGCGATACGCTGCGCGTTCTCTGACCTGGTCGGCAATCGAAAACCAATAAACAAAGCCCATGAACCCGACGAGAACCAAGGTCACGAAGGCTCCGACTATGGCGTAGTTGGCTTTATTTTCCATCGTTTAGGTCCGCTCCAAATGATGTTCGGCGCGGGGGCCGTGGAAATAGTCGACGAGCCATTGATCGTCGGATGCCTGCAGTTCGGCCAGGGTGCCCACCTGCAGCAGCTTGCCCTGCCCCAGCGCTGCAATACGGTCGCAGACCGTTACGAGGCTGTCGAGGTCATGGGTCACCATATAGACGGTTAGGCCCAGTGCCGTCTTGAGGTTCAACACAAGTTCATCGAACCTTGCTGCACCTATTGGATCCAGCCCGGCTGTTGGCTCGTCGAGAAAAATGACGTCAGGATCAAGGGCGAGAGCACGCGCCAATGCCGCACGTTTGATCATGCCGCCGGACAGCTCAGACGGGTAGAGATTTTCCGATTCCGGGCTCAGACCGACAAGATCAATCTTGAAGCGCGCAATCTCGCGACGCAACTTCTTGGGAATTTCAAAATGCTCTCGCATTGGAAATTCGACGTTCTCAAGAACTGTCAGCGAAGAAAATAGCGCGCCTTGCTGAAACAGCACCCCCCAGCGGCGTTCCATCGCAACGCGCTGGCGTGACGAAAGACTGGAATAGTCCTGTCCGAAAACCTCGATTATTCCGCCACGCTTGGGCAACAGACCGATCAACGCACGCAAGGTCACTGACTTGCCCGAACCGGACGGCCCTATGACCCCCAAGACTTCTCCCCTGCGAACATCAAGCGAGAAGCCGTCGATGACCATTCGATCTCCGAACCCCACCTCAAGGTCACGAATGGAAATGATGGGATCTGGGGCTGATGCGACGACCACGGCTATACTCCTATGGCCGCGAAAAACATAGCGAACAGTCCGTCCGCCACGATGACCAGAAAGATGGAGCGGACCACCGATGCCGTTGTATGCCGACCAAGAGATTCAGCGCTTCCCTGGACCTTAAAACCCTCATTGGTGGCTACTAGGCCGATAATGACCGCCATAAAGGGTGCCTTGACCATCCCCACAAGCAGCGTCTGCAAATTGAGAGCGCCTTGCAACCGATCGAGAAATATGTCGAATGGAATTCCGCCATACACCAGAGCCACGATTGCTGCGCCCAAAAGCCCCGACAGCGCGCCAATGAAGGCGAGAAATGGCAGCCCAATCAACAAGGCGATAATGCGTGGCAAAATAAGAACCTGATAAGGGTCGACTCCCATGACCTTTAGCGCGTCAAGCTCTTCGCGCATCCGCATTGAGCCCAATTCCGCAGTGATGGCCGACCCTGATCGACCGGCAATCATGATGGCCGCGAGCAAAAGCCCCACCTCACGCAGCATCAGGATCGCGGCAAGATCAACGACATAGATCGCAACGCCAAAATTGTTGAGTTGCAGGATCGACTGCTGGGTAATAATCGCGCCGACAACGACCGAAATCAGCATCACGATTGGAACTGCCCGAAAGGCGATTAGATCAAGCTGATTGACCAGTGCGGCTACCCTGAAAGGCGCCCGAAACGTCAGAGTTGCGCCCGCGGCGGCAATAACGCGACCGAGCACCGCGTGGATGCTCACGACGTCACCGAGCGCACTTGTCGTCATATGTCCGAGCCGGTCAAATGGCCGCATGAGCCAAGGCAGCTTGGATTTTGCGACGGGAGCATGTGGCTCGATGGCATTAACGTGGCTAAGCAGAGCTTTCTGCGCCTCGGTGGTACCGGTTATCACAGTCTCGACGGACGCGCCGATCTGATCTCTGCGCCGGGCAAGAAGAAACGCACCAACAGTATCCAGAGCTGTCACCCCGGCGAGGTCAAACTCGAGCCGGCTTGGCGCAGCGTCGCCCGAGAAGGCCGCTTCTATTCGTGATTGAATCTGGCGTGTCCACTGCGTCGTCCACGCACCCGAGAGGCGAGCAACGAGAACACCACCGGCGCCGGACATCTCGATCTGGGGCTCATCGAGCTGGGTCATGACGTCTGGTTTCGTACTCCCGTCCCTGCGGCCCCTTCAAGCGAGCCGCGCTCATAGCTCTCTTAGCACGAGGAATCTGCGTTGTCCTGACCGGGTTGCCTTGCAATCGCTCAACTTTTCGGGTTCGGCGTATAGTGATGCAATTGTGCACGTCCAACGGCGGCGACCAGCTATAAATGGATATAGACAGAGGAAAATTAGAATCCAATCAAGGCGCTGGCCACGAAGCCTAGTGCATAGAATTAATCGATCCAGGCGTGTGCAGGGTTAACTTTAGCGCAATAGTGCTCGGCGGTTTCGCGTGCTCTCCTGACGACCCGCCTGATGAAATCCTGCTGGGTCGATGCCTGATAGCTGGCAATTATCGGCATTGGCGGAAACCGTTTGGCAACTTTGATCGGATTGAGCAATCCCGAGTTCAGCTCGCGGCTGATCGTGACGCTCGGCACGGCCCCAACACCAAACCCGTCGATCAACAGATTGATGATGGCGTAAAGCGAATTGCAGCTCGTGAGCTTTGACGCCAGTACCTGTTCGTCATGAAAGTATGGTGCCACCATTTGATAGGGAGGCGAATCTTTTGGGAATGAGATGATCGGCATGTCCGCCAGGGCGGCGACCGAATAGGTACGATCGGGATCGATCAGTTTGGGCGACCCAGCCCAGGTCATCTGAAAGACACAGGCTGTGTAGTTGCGAAAGCCATCGTCGAGCACAGGATGCAGGCAGAAAACCAGGTCGAAGTCGCCCTTGCGCATCCCATTGACCAGCGGCTTGGTGCCATCCACCGTCATCTCAATCTTGAGCTTGGGAAACGTGTGGTGCAGAGAGTCGATAAGAAGTGGCATCCACGTTGACGACACTGAATCAATGGCGCCTATGCGCAACGGGCCCGGAGCGTGTCCTGCACCCTCGCCGATTTCACCGCGCAGTGTTTCCACATTCTCAAGGATCGTTTCGAAATGGCGCAGCACGTGCTCGCCATCCAGCGTTAGAGCGAAACGCCCCTCGCCGCGTTCGACGAGCCTGCAGTCAAACTCCCGTTCAATGGCCGCTAGCCGGCTCGAGATCGCCGGCTGCGTCGTATTGAGTTCTTCAGCCGTCCGTCCGAAGTGGCGATTGCGAGCCAGAACGACGAAAGTTTTCATGTCGAGTGTGCGCATGGCCGTCTTCTAGCTTGCCATGCGCTCGAGAGGAAGCGCCGGGCTCAGGACGCGATCATCACATGCCGGGCCTGGGTGTACTCAAGCAGTGATTGCATTGAGAGATCTGATCCATAGCCGGAGTTCTTCATTCCACCGTGTGGCATCTCTGTCGCAAAGACACCATGCGTGTTTACCCATGTCACGCCATATTCGAGCGCATTGGCAATCGACATTGCAGACGTCGCGTCCCGCGACCACACTGAGGATGCAAGTCCATATTCAGACGCGTTTGCCCAGCCCAGCGCCTCTTCAGGCGACTCAAAGGGCGTAACCGTCACAACCGGACCAAACACTTCCTTTTGGACGATCTCACTTGAAATCCCCGCCTGGATAAGCGTCGGCTCATGAAAGAAGCCCGCCCCTTCGGGCGTCTTCCCCCCAGAGAGAATTTCCCCACCATCCGATTGTGCTCGAGAAACGAACCCGGCAACGCGCTCCTGTTGCGCTTTTGAGATCAATGGCCCAAATTCCACGCCGTCGCGCTCGGGCGCTCCGTACACCAGGCTGTTGACCATCGATTGCATGCGTGCGTTCAGGTCGGATACGATCGAGCGATCGGCGAATATGCGACACGCCGCTGTACAATCTTGACCCGCGTTATAAAAACTGGCTTCGCGCAGCGTTTCTACAACTGCATCGAGATCGGCGTCCTTTAGAACTATGACGGGCGCCTTGCCCCCCAATTCGAGATGGGTGCGCTTGATCGTTTCGCCCGCTGCCGCCTTTAGAACCGCCCTGCCCGTCCTGACATCACCGGTAACCGAAATCATCCGCACCAAAGGGTGCGTGATGAGCTTTTGGCCCACATCGAGTCCATTGCCGCAAATGATATTGACGACCCCGTTGGGCAAAAAATCATTGAGGAGCCCGCCAAGCGTCAGCAGACTGAGGGGGGTGTTTTCGGAAGGCTTAATAACAACGGTATTTCCCGCAGCCAGAGCCGGCGCGATCTTCCATGCTGCCATGAGCAGCGGGTAATTCCAGGGCGCAATCGAGGCAACGACACCGATGGGGTCGCGCCGAAGCATCGACACCATATTGTCGGCCCGATAGCCGTTTGCGGCCACACCCGGCACATTCCTCGCTGCCGTAGCAAAATAGCGGAAAACATCTGCCACATTGGCCAATTCGGCAGCCTTAACGAATCTAACGGGTTTGCCGGCGTTGCGGGACTCAACGTCAGCCAACAGGTCGGCATTTGACTCGACGGCGTCGGCGATTGCCCACAGAAGGCGCGAACGCAGTTTCGGCGTCGTCTTGCGCCAGTCCCCGAAGGCTCTGTGAGCAGCGACAACTGCCTGTTCGACCTGCCCGGCGTCGGCCGACGCCACTTCTGCAAGCACTTTGCCACTGGCAGGCTCAAAAGCCGTCTCGCTCAGTCCCTGCCCTGCGACATAGGCGCCATCGATCAAAAGGCGAGTTTCCATTGTTCACATTCTCCGTAGTCGGTGGGCAGCCAATGGCCAGTTGTCAGGCGGGTTCACTCTCATCGAGAACCCTGATGCGCGCGGGGTCGATCTTGAGACCGACTTTGTCGCCACGTTCGTAGACGGGGTCGGTGCCAGCCAGAACGCGCAATTCGGTGTCGGCGAGGCGGAGGACATAGCGATTGCGCGCGCCGAGAAAGATGCGCGTTCCCACTGTGGCAGTGATCTGACCTTCCTCGATCGGGCAGATTACAATGTCTTCCTGACGCATGGTCAAAAGGCCCTTGCCCTGCGCTTCAGGCGTAGATTCAAGTGGAATTGTCTGACCGTCGGCAAGGCGGGCGTTCGATCGCGAAACGGTCGCTGGCAGCAGATTTGCAGCGCCCAGGAAATTCGAGGCGTACCCCGTTCGCGGTTGAGAATAAATCTCTGCTGGCGCCCCTTCCTGTTCGACCTTTCCCTTGTTGAGCAGCACAATCCTGTCTGAGAGGCTCAGCGCCTCTTCCTGATCGTGCGTCACAAAAATGGTGGTCAGACCGAGCCGCTTATGAATTTCGATGAGTTCCACCTGCATGTCTTCCCGCAAGCGGGCGTCCAGATTCGACAATGGTTCGTCCAGCAACAAGACCAAAGGCCGCGTAACAATTGCACGGGCTAGTGCTACACGTTGTTGCTGCCCTCCGGAAAGCTGGCTGGGCTTACGATCAGCAAGGTGACCCAACTGGACCGTATCGAGTGCGCCACGCACCTTGTCCTGCTGCTCGTCACGATTGCCGATTCCCCTCATTCTGAGCGGAAAGCGCACGTTTTCTGACACCGAAAGGTGTGGCAGCAACGCGTAGGATTGAAACATCATGGCGATGTCACGTTTCTCAGGCGGCAGTTGCGTGACGTCGGCGCCGTCGATTTCAACTTGACCGCTGGTCACCCCCTCAAGGCCTGCGACGATGCGCAAGAGTGTCGTCTTTCCGCACCCCGACGCGCCTAGCAGGCTTATGAATTCCCCCGACGCAATATCGAGTGAGATGCCATGCAGCACTTGGATTGGACCGAAAGATTTCTTGATCGAAGTTAGACGAACATCAGCCATGGCAAATCAGGAACTCGCGAATTTCTGCACGCCGAGCATGCGGTCGATGATGAGGATCAGGGCAATCGTGATGCCGATCATGATGGTAGAGACTGCAGCAACCGAAGGGTCCGGACTGAATTCCAGTTGGCCATAAATCTGCACTGGCAGCGTTGTCAGTCCCGGTGTCCTCAAAAACAGCGCCAGCACGGCCTCGTCGAAAGAAATATTGAAGGCAAAGAATGCACCGGCGATCAGGCCAGGACGGCATTGTGGCACAACGACCAGCCAGAGGCGCTGGAGCCGGTTGGCACCCATTGTCTGAGCCGCTTCTTCGAGAAATGGGTCGGATTCGGAGAGCACGGCCAATGTGGTACGCACGACGTAAGGGATCGTGATCACAGTGTGGCTGATCCAAAGTGTGACCAGTGTCACAGGTCCGAAAACAGCACTCCAAAGCATCAGCATGCCAATGGCGTAAATGATCGTCGGCAGCACAAGCGGCGACAAAAAAAGTGTAGCGAGCGCGCCGGAAAAGGGTAGCGAACGCCGATGGATGGCAATAGCGGCTGCGCCACCGATCAGAGTGGAGCTCAAAGTCACTAGCAAAGCGACTTGCAAGCTCAACCAGGCAGCGCCGAGATAGGCATCCGAAGCCAGCACATTTTCATACCACCGCAGCGAAAATCCCGCTGGCGGAAATGCTATGAACTGGCTTTCCGATACTGACACACCGATAACGACCACCAAGGGTGCCAGCAGGAACAGCGCCGTCACTAAGACAAAGATGGCTGTTGCGACGCGCAATGGGGTGGAAATGGACTTAACCATGCGAACGCCCTCCCCCAAGTCTGGCATAGGGCACGAGAATGATCAGGATACCCAGGAACAAGATGACGGCCTGGGCTGCGGCGAAGGGCCAATCCAACGTTTGGGTGACCGACCGATAAATCGATGCGGCGAGCACCTGGATACGAGACCCGCCCAGCAGATTTGGGGTTACGAATGAGGACGCAGACAGCGTGAAGACCAATAGCGACCCGGCAACAATGCCGGGAAGCGCCAATGGCAGCACCACGGTTCGCAGCGTCTGTAAGAACGAACAGCCCATCGTGCGTGCAGCTTCTTCAAGTCGCGTATCGATACGCGTTACGACACCCAGGATGGAAAGTGTCATAAACGGCAGCAACACCTGAACCATACCGATCACGATGGCGGTTTCAGTCTGCATCAGCGAAAAATTGCGCCCCACAAGACCGAGGTTCTGCAGTGTTTCGGAAACGAGGCCGGACCGACCAAGCAGCACCATCCAACCGAAGGTACGCACGACCACGCTCGTCATGAGCGGCAAGATGACAAGCACGATCAACCACAAGCGCAGCCGGGACCCGACACGCGCCATGATGTAAGCAAGAGGGAACCCGACGGCAGTACAAATTACCGTGATGAGCAGTGAAAGCCTCACGGTGCGCCAGAGCACGCCGAGATAGTAGCTATCACCCAGAAAACGCGTGAAATGCTCGAGGGTAAACCCCTGTTCTCCCGAGACCGCCAGAACCAGCATCTGCGCAATCGGAATGAAAAATGCCAGCGCCAAAAGCAGCACGCCTGGCAATAACAGCAGCGAATTCTCCGTACGGTCGGTCATTGGTGGCCTCGGAAAACTGGAACGCCATGCGCGGACGAATTCCGCGCATGGCAGAATAGGAAGTGACCCTTACTGGGCGATCGTGCGGTTCCAGGCATCGACCCAGGCGGCGCGGTTGGCCTCGATCACTGTGGGGTCGAAACGCAGCAGACCCGCGACGGCTTCCGGTCCGTAGACCACATCGGCCGCAACTTCATCGCTAAGCTCCACCATGGAATTGGTGGGTGTGTAACGCAGTGCTTCAGCAAAACAAGCCTGTGCTTCCGGCGAAATCTGCATATCGATGAACTTGAGTGCCAGTTCGTCATTGTCACGACCAGCAACCAGGTTGGCTGTTATGAAGCTGGCGGGCGTGCCCTCTTCGCCCTGCACAAATGCTGTAGGCAGTCCGGCATTGCGCAAGGTGAAGGCATAGTCGGAAGCGTAAGGGGCGACCCACGCATCGTTCTGCGCAAACTCCTGCTGAATCTCGGGTGATGTCGAAACGATGATGGCGCCATTCTCGAGCAAGCCGCTCACAGCGTCCAGCCCCGGCTGAATGTCGTCTAGGCTGCCGCCCTCAACCTGATTGAGCATCAGGAAACCCAACATGCCATAGCCGTTAGAGATATCGGTCAGGACAATGTGATCAGCATATGCCTCATCAAAAATATCAGTCCAGGAAATTGGCGCTTCAGGGGCGTTTTCTGTGTTGTAGATCATGCCGATAGCGGCGATCGAATAGGCAGGGCCTTCACCGGCTTCGAGATTGGCCTTGGCGAAGTCGTAAAGATCGGCCGCGTTTGGCAGGCTTGAGGGGTCGATGGGATCAAGCAACCCCTCCTCCGCGCCCACGATTTCCTGACCACCAGAGAAGTGGATGACGTCGAATTGAGGCGCCTGTGCCTGAGCGCGCAACTGTGCAAACGCATCTGCGGAGTAAGCTGTCACGATCTGGACCGAAGCACCGGTCTCAGCTTCGAACGGATCAATAACGCATTGCCGGTGAGCTTCTTCGTAAGCGCCGCCAAAAGAATTTATCGTGATAGAGTCGCCCTGTGCGAACGCTGTCGTGGCCATAAGGGCAGCAACGCCAGAAAGGGCGATTGACGCATAGATTTTCATGATTGTTATCCTCTCTTTGGGTTCAAGCATAACTTGTCGATGCGCGGCCATCCCTCTTGCGACCGCGCATCTCGAAGGATCAAAGGCGACCAAACTCGATAGTCTTGATACCTTCCTTGCGAATAAGCCGGCATTGCTCGGCAACAGCATCGAGCCCTTCGGTCATTTTCGCGAAATAAGTGCAAGGTATCCAACCGGTCGGGCCAAACGTCCGCCCACCAACGCCGTAGAACATACCTACTTCCCAGAACTCATCCGGATCGATCTTAAAGAAATTCTTGGGCTGGTAGAACCACAGCATGTCACCCGGTTCCGGCAAAACTGTCTGGTTCTCGGGCGGCAAGCTCTTAGGATCGAAGTTGCGCGCACTTTCTGGCAAGCCCATCATGATTTCCGGGCCCGAAAAGATCGCGTGGCTGGCCGGGACCTGAATGGGCTTTTCGAGCGCACCCCAGATCGCCTTGCACGTCTCCGGCGCATTGTCCCAATAAAGAGAAATGATCCCTTTAACGTCTGACTCGACAAATTTTAGGTAGAGCTTACGGTCTGTCATTCTGCCTCCAGCAATGCGATATGCCAGCATCACACGGCATGGGATCAGATCTGTCCAATCTTAATGCGCAATTGATCCGATAAAAAAAGTTTATCGACTTACCGCATAGCGGCACGAGCTGCTCTGCCGACATAGCGCCAAAAGGCGAGATCGTGGTGTCGACCATCAGGTTGCCACTCAGGATGCCACTGAACAGCCAAAACGGGTGCAGCAGAATTTCTTGCGGAGAGCGCCTCGACGACGCCGTCGGCCGATCGAGCTTCTATTTGGAGCCCGTCACCTATGCGATCGCCCCTCTGAAAATGCACGCTGTTGATTGTAATTTCGCCCTCTCCGACAATCTCTGACATGAGCCCGTCGCCGGAAATTGCAGCAGGATGGCTATACCCAAACATTGCCTCAAGATTGGCGCCCACCGGCGCATGATGAGAAAATGCAGCATAGTTCGCTTCCCGTTCGTCAGCCAATGTTCCTCCGAACGCAACGTTGATTTCCTGAAGGCCTCGACAGACCCCGAAAACCGGCTTTTCCATCGCGATTGCAGCATGAATGAGCCGCTGGCTAATGAAATCGCGCGCAGGATCCAATGGCGTCGATCCGCTGCCAGCCGCCCCATAGCGTTGGGGCTCAATGTTCGAGTTCGAGCCTGTAAGCAGCACGGCATCGACGCGCTCAAGCAAGCTTTGCACCGCAAGCTCATCGCTCCAGGCAGAAACTATGATCGGGATTGCGTCAGCATAGTTGGTCACAGCATCCAGATAGCGCTTTTTGACGATGCTAGCCGGCTCGCCCTCCACTTCCCGAACACAGGACACAACGGCTATCAAAGGTTTGGATGTCAAACGCCGAGCCCTCCGATAAGGCCATATTTGAGTTCTGTGAACTCGGTGATCCCGTGATGTGAACCTTCGCGAGCATTGCCACTTTGCTTAATTCCGCCGAATGGAGCCATCTCCGACGACAGTATGCCAGTGTTGATGCCAACCATCCCGTATTCAAGTCCATCGAGCATGCGATAGCTGCGCGCCATATCTGTAGTAAACACATATGCTGCCAGCCCTGTCTCGCTTGCATTGGCTTCGGCCAGGACCTCGGTCTCGCCTTCGAAAGAAAATACCGGCGCCAATGGTCCGAATGTCTCTTCACTGGCGACCTGCATGTGTGCGTTCACGTTTTTTAGTACCGTCGGTTCAAAAAATGTTCCGCCGAGTGCGTGTCGGCGTCCGCCCGCAACAAGCTTCGCACCCCGATCCAGCGCATCGGCAATGTGGGCTTCTACCTTCTCAACAGCGGCGAGATTGATGAGCGGTCCCTGCGTTACGTTTCCATTGGCTCCATTGCCGATTGTCAGGGCATCAACTTCTGTTGCCAGCCTGGATACGAAATCGTCATGGACGCTTTTGTGCACATAGATGCGATTTGCGCAAACGCAGGTCTGGCCCATATTACGAAATTTGGATGCCATCACGCCGGCCACCGCGGCATCGAGATCAGCATCTTCAAAGACGATGAATGGCGCGTTTCCTCCGAGCTCTAGCGCCACACGTTTCATTGATTGGGCCGCGCGAGCCATGAGATATTTGCCCACATCCGTCGAACCGGTGAAGCCGATGAGCCGGACGTCGGGATGTGTGACGAAGGCTTCACCTATTGCCTTTGCATCGCCGGTCACAACATTGAACACACCATCGGGCAAACCGGCACTTCGAGCCAGTGCTGCCAAAGCCAATGCCGTCAGCGGGGTTTCAGGCGCAGGTTTGAGTACCACCGTACACCCACTGGCCAACGCCGGAGCCACTTTTCGCGTGATCATCGCAGCCGGAAAGTTCCACGGCGTAATCAGCGCTACAACGCCGATCGGCTGGCGTAATACCATCGCATAGGTATCATCGCGGGGTGGAGGCAATATCTCACCCAGGATACGTTTTGCCTCTTCTGCGTAATACTCGATATAGGATGCCGCGTAGTCTATTTCGCCGCGGGCCTCGGCGATGGGCTTTCCCTGCTCTGCTGTCAGCAGCGCAGCAAGATCCTCGCGATGGTCGATGATCAGGTTGTACCAAGCTCTCAGCATGGTCGAGCGTTGCTTGACCGACTGCCGTTTCCATTTAACAAGCGCCTTGGCAGCCGCATCCAGCGCTCCCTTGGCCTCTTCCTCTCCAAGCTTAGGGACACTCGTGATTATGTCACCAGTAGCGGGATTGGTGACGGGCGACTGCGGTGACCCAATCCAGTTGCCATCGACAAGACACCTGTTTTCCATCCAGTCCTTGATGATCATCTCAGTCTTCCTTTCCCAATGCCACACCCAGGCGGGTAAGGCCGTCATCAAGTTGATCGTCCGGTACCGTCAGTGGCACAAGGATCCGGATGGTGTTCCCAAATATTCCACATGTCAGGATAACTAGGCCAAGCTCCAGCGCATGATGGGCCACAGCCTTTGCCGCCGCAGCATCAGGCTGACCGTTCGCGTCAATGATGTCGAAAGCGATCATCGCGCCAGGTCCGCGCAAACCAACAATCCGACGCCCGGCTTCGTTCGCGATGTAGCTTTCCAAACGATCTCTAATGCGGTTGCCGATCAGACTGGCCCGCTCGAGCAGAAATTCATCTTCAATAACGTCAAGGACCGCCAGCGCCGCTGCACAGGCAACAGGATTGCCAGAGTAGGTGCCGCCCAGGCTACCGGGCGACGCCTGATCCATAAGATCTGCTCGCCCAATGACACCCGAAAGAGGGAATCCACCGGCAAGAGATTTTGCTACGGTTATTAGATCTGGCCTTACAGTGCTGTGCTCCATGGCAAACATCTTGCCGGTGCGCCCAAAACCAGTCTGGATTTCGTCGGCAATCAATACAATCCCATGCTGGTCAGCCAATTGGCGCAGTTCTGCCAGCAAAGCTTCCGGTGCGGAATGAAATCCGCCTTCTCCCTGCACGGGCTCAATGATGATTGCTGCCACATCTGCAGGAGAGATGTCAGCTCGGAACAACCGCTCCAGCGCCTTCAAACTCTCCTCTACGCTGACGGAGTCAGCCTCACAGGGAAATGGGACATGGAAAATGCCGGCCGGCCCGACGCCGAACTGATCTCTGTAAGGTGACACCTTCCCGGTAAGGCTCATCGCGAGATGAGTGCGACCGTGGAACCCGCCGGCAAAAGCAATAACCCCTGCCCTTCCCGTTGCAGCGCGGGCGATCTTTATGGCGTTCTCGACAGCTTCGGCGCCGGTTGAAAAGAACACGGACTTGGCCGGGCCATCGATCGGTGCCAGAGCATTCAGGCGTTCAGCCAGCGCGACGTATGGCTCGTAGGGAAGAATTTGGAACGCTGTGTGAGTGTAAGCTTCGATTTGGCGTATTGCCGCTGCCAGCACTTTGGGGTGTCGATGTCCAGTATTGAGGACCGCTATGCCTCCTGCAAAGTCAATGAACGACTTGCCATCGGCATCCCAGAGAATGGAATTCTCTGCGCGCTCAACAAATATCGGATAGGCACTCGCTAAACTGCGCGCGACTGCTGCATCACGGCGGAAGATAAGCTCACTGTTTGTCACCACGGCTCCTTGCTCAAGCTTGTTTCGACTTGGTGCTAACACGCCGGCAATGCCGTGGGAGGTGACATTGCGTTAGCCATGGTGGTGCTCTAAAGCTTCCACTACATCACGCTTGGAGGCCCGTTTGACTGTCCCCGATCTTCCACCATTGCATTTGCTTCGCGCTTTTCACGCCGTCGCCGACACGGGCAGCATTCGTAAGGGAGCCGAGGCGCTTGGCATCACGCACACCGTTGTGAGCAGGCATGTGCGAAACCTCGAAACCTATCTGAGTGCAAAGCTCTTTGAGCGGCATACAACCGGGGCCAAATTGACCAGCGACGGTCGACAATTGTACGTTTCAACCGATGCAGCGCTTGCGCAATTGGAGGACGCCGTTCAAAAGTTCATGCCGCGAACAGTTCAGGGCCGCCTGCGGATTTGGGCAATGCCTGGCCTTGCCGCCAGATGGCTCAGCCCGAGACTAACGGATATCCAAACTGCATTGCGGAATGTAGAGATAATTTTGCGTGCTTCCGAAACGGCCCCTGATCTGGATGGAAGCGAAGCAGATCTTTTTATCGGGTTTGCTGAAGTCGCTCGAGTGCCCAGTAATACCGTGCTGCTGGCGACGCCAAGAATGTTTCCGGTCGCCAGCCCTCAATGGCTGGCCGATCACGGAACCCCGAAAAATCTTCGCGGGCTTTCGCGCCTTCCGCTGATACACGAGAACGACCACCGACAATGGACTGCATGGTTTAGAGCCGCCGGTCTCGACGACTTGCCGCCATTGATTGGCCCGAGCCTATGGAATGCCAGTCTTGGCCTGGATGCCGCGCTCTCTCATCAAGGAATCGCATTGGCCACCCAACTCAGTGTAGCAAACGACATAGCTGCCGGTCGGCTCAAAGAGATACTGGATACCAATGTGACGACCGGCAGTTATTATCTTGAGACAGCCCCAGACAAAAGAAACAAACCCCACCTGGTTCGCTTCCGAGCATGGCTCCAGAACGCCATGTGAAATAGGCTTTTGCGATATCGCCGCTGTTCGCTAACGACGCGCTTTTTCCAGTGCAGTCTCGCGCAATTTGTCGAGCGTTGTCCGTGGCGTGATCGCTTGCGGGTCCAGTTTCAATTCCACCACTGCCGCCGTGCCTGCTGCCAATGCCCGCTCCATGGCTGGTGCAAATTCGGCCGTCGTGTTCACGGTTTCGCCGTGAGCGCCAAACGCGCGAGCGTAGGCCGCGAAATCGGGATTGACCAGGTCGGTCGCCGAGATGCGGCCAGGGTAATGGTTTTCTTGATGCATCCGTATGGTGCCCAGAATGCCATTGTTGAAGACGATGGTGACCGGTATTGCACCCGCCGCTATCGCTGTGGCCATATCTTGAGCGCTCATAAGGAAATCCCCGTCACCGGCAAAGCAGATGACCGGCGTGTCAGGCCTAACAATGGCGGCAGCTATGGCTGCGGGGAACCCGTAGCCCATTGAGCCCGAAGTCGGCGCAAGTTCGGTTGCAAACTGACGATAGCGGTGGAAGCGATGTAGCCAGACAGAGAAGTTGCCCGCTCCATTGGTATATATTGTTTCCGGCGGCATGTTGGACTCGAGCCATTCCATGACCGCGCCAAGCTGTATGTCTCCCGGATTGGGGGGGCATACCTGCCATTCGGCATAGGCAGCGTGCGCCGCCTGGCCGGTTCCCCGCCAAACCGGATCCGGAACAGGGACGAGCTCAGAAAGTGCATTTGCAAATTCGCGAGGCGTTGCGTTGATAGCAAGCGTCGGGTGATAGACCCGTCCCAGCTCTTCAGGATCGGGATGGACATGGACAAGCGTCTGGCTTGGTACCGGGATATCGAGCAGCGTGTAACCTCCAGTCGTCATTTCCGTGAGGCGAGCGCCTATCACAATCAGTAGATCGCTACCCTCGATGCGTTCGACCAATTTGGGATTTGGCCCTATGCCCAGATCCCCGGCATAAAGGGGATGAGCGTTATCAAAGCGGTCCGCGCGGCGAAAGGTTGTTGCCACCGGCAGTTGGTTGGCTTCGGAAAAGCGATGAACTGCCGCCACAGCGGTCTTGTCCCAAGGAGCGCCGCCAAGCAGGAGCATGGGGCGCTGCGCATCCGCTAGCATTGCACGCAGTTGCGACATCTGGAGCGGCCCTGGCCAACTTTCGAGCGGCGTGAATGGCAAGGCGTCAGCAACGTCGATGGCCCGAGTTAGCATATCTTCGGGCAAGGCAAGCGCAACTGGGCCTGGCCGACCACTTGTCGCAACCCGAAACGCACGCGCGATAAACTCCGGCAACCGAGACACGTCATCGATCTGGGCGGTCCATTTGGTGACTTGCCCGAACATACGACGATAATCGATTTCCTGAAATGCTTCACGTTCGACCTGATCGCTGGCGACCTGTCCGATAAACAAGATCATTGGTGTTGCGTCCTGCATGGCCACGTGCAGCCCGGAACTTGCGTTGGTCGCCCCTGGCCCACGCGTCACCATACAAATCCCAGGGCGGTTTGTGAGCTTGCCATGGGCCTCTGCCATCATGGCCGCATTGCCCTCATGGCGGCATGTGTGCGTCTTGATTTCCGCAGTGTCGTAAAGCGCATCGAGAACGGCCAGATAGCTCTCGCCCGGTACACAGAATACATGGTCGGAGCCATGAATTTTGAGCTGATCGACAAGTATCTGTCCGCCAGTGCGAATGGGCATGTAGGTCTCCTCTGAGGTTTTGACATCACCAACTCCTCGACTGGCGCTGCCCTTGGTCGGAGACAATCAGATTTTCTCTCCTTGGTGGAGACCAATGAAGATTGCAACACCTCTCATCCACCGATTTCGCGATCGGTCAAAGAGCGACACTGCGACGGTCTATTTATTTGTAAACTGGATATTCATTGACGGATGCGCTAGAGATTTTGCGACAAAGCATTGCAAAATACCAACCGCTCTTGTCTGTTCTGGCTGGAGCACAATGCCCCAGTTAACAGCAGGATGCGCCATGCGGCTCAGTAATTGCCACAATTTCCAGGATTTTCGGCGCATGGCACGCCAGCGGCTCCCTGGCCCCATATTCAACTATATTGACGGAGCCGCTGATGACGAAGTCACACACCGTCGGAATACTGAGGCCTTTGATACAGTCGATCTTGTCCCGAGCATACTCAAAGGCGTCAAAGACATAGACATGTCTGTGAACGTGCTGGGACAGAAACTGTCGATGCCTGTTTACTGCTCGCCAACCGCACTACAGCGGCTGTTTCACCACGAGGGCGAACGCGCTGTAGCCGCTGCAGCCAATAAATTCGATACAATGTTTGGGGTCTCGTCGCTGGGAACCATAAGTCTTGAGGAGGCGCGGCAAATCTCCTCGGGCCCGCAGGTCTATCAGTTCTATTTCCATAAAGACCGTGGACTGAACCGTGAGATGATGGCGCGCGCTAAGGAGGCAGGCGTCAACGCCATGGTGCTCACTGTCGATTCGGTAACCGGCGGCAACCGCGAGCGGGATAAACGTACCGGCTTTTCCATTCCCTTTAAGCTCAACCTCGCCGGAATCGCACAATTTGCAATGCGGCCAGCCTGGGCTCTAAACTACCTTACCCATGAAAAATTCTCGCTACCCCAGCTCGATGACCATGTCGATATGGGTGGGGGAACCATGTCCATTTCGAAATACTTTACCGAAATGCTCGATCCTGAACTTTCGTGGAAAGACGTCGAAGATATGGTAGCCGAGTGGGACGGCCAGTTTGCGCTTAAGGGCGTAATGTCGACCGAAGACGCAAGCACCGCCGCCGAAATCGGATGCACCGGAATTGTGCTCTCAAACCACGGCGGACGACAGCTCGACGGCTCTCGCACCGCTTTTGAGCAGCTAGGCGAAATCGTCGATGCGGTCGGAGACAAAGTCGACGTCATGATGGACGGCGGCGTGCAACGCGGCACTCATGTGTTAAAGGCCCTGGCCATGGGTGCAAAGGCGGTTGGACTGGGTCGATACTACCTCTTCCCTCTTGCCGCAGCCGGTCGACCAGGTGTCGAGCGCGCTCTTGCCAACATGCGTGCGGAGATTGAGCGCGGGATGCGCCTGATGGGCGCTCAAAAGGTCAGCGACCTCTCACGCAAGTCATTACAATCCCGGTAAATACTAAGGGCGCCGTAGCGCCCTTAGAACAACTATGACCAGGCAACAGTTCTCTGGTGTTGCTCGCCAAGTCCTTCAATCCCAAGGCGCATTGTCTGGCCGGCCTTGAGGTAGACGGGCTCGGGTTTGATTCCCATTCCTACCCCTGGGGGCGTACCGGTTGAAATAACGTCACCGGGCTGCAGACTCATGAACTGCGAAAGATAGCTCACTACCTTCGCTACACCGAAGATCATGGTCTTCGAGGAGCCATCTTGATAGCGGCGACCATCGACCTCGAGCCACATGGCAAGGTTTTGGGGGTCGGCGATTTCGTCCTTGGTGACAAGCCAAGGGCCAATCGGGCCAAACGTATCAGCCGATTTGCCCTTAACCCATTGTCCTGAACGCTCGATCTGAAACTCGCGCTCAGAGAGATCGTTGATCAGGCAATAACCTGCAACGTGATCTAAAGCATCCGCCTCGTCGACGTAGCGGGCCTCTTTGCCGATCACGATGCCGAGTTCGACTTCCCAATCTGTTTTTTTTGAGTTCTTCGGGATTATGACATCGTCATTGGGACCGTTGATTGCGCTTGTCGCCTTCATGAAAATGATTGGCTCTGCCGGAATGCTCGCGCCCGTTTCTGCAGCGTGGTCTGCATAGTTAAGTCCGACACAGATGAATTTGCCTACCCGTCCCACGCAAGCGCCGATACGTTGATCCGCGTCGAGTTCTGGCAGACTTGATCGGTCGACATCTTGGAGTTTGGCGAGCCCTTCAGGGGTCAACACGCTTCCAGCAATGTCATCGACGACGCCTGAGAGATCCTTAATCTTGCCGTCAGTGTCCAGAATGGCAGGTTTCTCGGCGCCTTTGGCTCCAATGCGCATAAGTTTCATGCGACGACTCCTAGTTTCCAGTTAGTTTGGCACGGCATCAAATAGATGCGCCTGTATGGATTCAGCATGCATCTCGATAGAAAATCCGGGCAGTTTTGGGGGCATGTAAGCCGCATTCGAAATGAAGCAGGGTTCGACGAAATGTTCGTGCAAGTGGTCGACATACTCGATCACCCTGCCCTCCTTGGTTCCAGATACGACAAGATAATCAATCATGGAAAGGTGCTGAACGTATTCGCACAGCCCTACGCCTCCAGCATGGGGCCAAACGGGCTTGCCAAATTTCGCCGCCATGAGCAGCACTGAAAGCACTTCGTTCAGTCCGCCGATACGGCAAGCATCAATCTGCACGATATCGATGGCATCGCGGGTGATGAATTGCTTGAAGAGTATGCGGTTCTGGCACATTTCGCCTGTCGCGACCCTAACAGGCGAAACGCCCTCCCGGATCTTGCGATGACCTTCAATGTCGTCGGGACTTGTCGGCTCTTCGATAAAATAGGGATTGAAGCGCTTTAAGGCGTTGATCCATTCAATTGCCTCATCAACCTCCCAGACTTGGTTCGCGTCGATCATCAGCTTTCGATCCGGCCCCATGATCTCGCGCACGATCTCAAGGCGCCTGATATCATCGTCCAGGTCACGACCCACCTTCATCTTGATGTGGCAGAACCCGTTATCCACGGCCTCCTGCGCAAGGTGCCGCAACTTGTCATTTGAATACCCTAGCCAGCCGGCTGACGTTGTGTAACAGGCATAGCCCTCTGCTTCCAAGGTGGCCATACGCTCCTTCTTGCCGAACTCGACGCGACGAAAGATATCAAGCGCTTCCGCCGGCGTGATGGCATCGGAAAGGTAACGGAAATCGATGATGCGCACCAATTGCTCCGGCGTCATCTCGGATACGTATTGCCAGACCGGCTTTTGCGCCTCCTTGGCCAACAGATCCCAGACCGCGTTGACAACTGCACCGGTTGCCAAATGCATGGCTCCCTTATCAGGACCAATCCATCGGAGCTGGCTGTCGCCGGTGATACTATGCCAGAAGGCTCCAGGATGGTCTGCAATCGCCTGCAAGTCCAGACCTTCCACGCGATATGCCAGAGCTTTGACGGCAGCGCAGACGACTTCGTTGCCTCGACCGATCGTAAATGTCAGCCCGTGACCCTGATGCGATCCGTCGGTATGCAATATCACATAGGCAGCAGAGTAGTCGGGATCAGGATTCATAGCGTCCGAGCCATCGAGTGACTGCGACGTCGGGAACCGCAGATCGAAGCATTCGAGGCGGGTGATCTTTGTCATGGTGTTCAAAATGCTCTTAGGCAGTCCAACCGCCATCAATATTGTAAGCTTGGCCCGTGGTGTAAGTCGCACCGGCCAAATAGACTGCAAGGTCAGCGATCTCTTCGGCGGTGCCGATGCGTCCGATTGGCTGACGGGCGATAAAGGCAGCCCGAGCGGCTTCGTAGTTGCCCATGGCCCGCAATCTGTCCTGCAAGGACGGGCTATCGACAGTGCCGGGGCAAATCGCATTGCACCGAATTCCCTTGTCTACAAAATCGACGGCAACCGATTTTGTAAGACCTATCACCGCTGCCTTTGATGCTGAGTAGGCAAAACGGTTTGCGACGCCCTTAACCGAAGACGCGACCGAAGACATGTTGATGATTGCGCCGTCACCTCGTTCGAGCATACCTGGCAAAACGGCCTTGATTGTCCGCATCTGCGCCTTGAGGTTGAGTGCGAGCGCGAAATCAATGTCCTCATCGCTGCACTCAAGAATGTTGCCGCTGTGAACAATCCCCGCACAGTTAAACAGAATGTCGATCTGCCCGAATGTGCTTATGGAATTGGCGACCGCTTCCGCGGACAGCACATCCAACACGTGGGTGGAAATCGCGTCT
Source organism: Pelagibacterium sp. (assembly GCF_048264985.1). Lineage (GTDB taxonomy): Bacteria > Pseudomonadota > Alphaproteobacteria > Rhizobiales > Devosiaceae > Pelagibacterium. The sequence continues at coordinate 1,348,614 of NZ_JBLXCL010000001.1, read as the reverse complement.
TGGCCTTTCAAGTCCTCTAGCTTTTCAGCGTTGATGTCCGTCGCAATCACGTATGCGCCTGCCTTGGCAAACGCCAGCGCCGATGCTTGCCCGATCCCTTGCGCCGCAGCTGTAATCAGACAGACTTTGCCTTTGAGATTGTTCATATCGAGTTCGTCCTATGACACTGAAGACCTGCTGCCATCGACGGTAAGCCCTTCAATGGCATCGAAATCCCAGGCTATGCCGAGACCCGGTGCGTCGGAAGGAACAGCCTTGCCGTCGTGGATCGTCATGCCCTGTGAAGTTATTGAATCAAGTTGCGGAATGTACTCCACCCAGCGTGCGTTCGGAACGGCAGCACAAAGCGAAACGTGGAGTTCCATGAGAAAATGGGGCGCCACCGTCACGTTGAAACACTCAGCAAGGTGAGCAACCTTGAGCCATGGCGTTATGCCACCAATGCGTCCGACATCGACCTGGACAATGGAACAGGCGTGCCGCTCAAGGTATTCGCGAAAATGCAGATGCGAATAGATACTTTCGCCGATTGCGACCGGAATGCTCGTGTGACCGACTAGCCGCGTGTGACCGGCGATGTCATCGGCTGGCAGGGGTTCTTCGAGCCAACCGATATCAAGCACTTCATATGCCCTAGCCCGTCTGATGGCTTCATCAACGGTGAAAGCTTGATTAGCGTCAGTGAAAATCTCAAACCCAGGCCCTACTGCGTCGCGTACCGCTGAAATGCGAGCGACATCCTCGTGCAAGGGCCGACCAATCTTGAGCTTGCATCCAGAGAAACCACGCGCTTTTGCGGTTACTGCGTCCTCAACCAGCGCTTCCAGTTCCAGATGCAGCCATCCGCCTTCAGTTGTGTAAAGTGGTATTGCATCCTGAGCCCCGCCAGCAAGTTTGTGCAGAGGCAGGCCAAGCTTCCGAGCCTTGAGATCCCATAGGGCTGTGTCGATGGCAGCGAGTGCGATTGATGTAATCGCGCCGACGCTGGTCGCGTGTGTAAGGAAAAGCAGGTCGCGCCAGATTTTTTCGACATCATAAGCTTCTCGGCCAATGAGTGCTGGGGCCAACGTCCGCTCTAGCAAGCTCATTACGGCGTGGCCGCCAGTACCGATTGTATAGGAATAGCCTGTTCCCACGGTTCCATCGGCATCATAGATCCGCACAATCGGCGTTTCCTGTGATACGAAAGACTGGATGGCGTCGACCCTCTTCACCTTCGGCTTGAGGTCGACCATCAGCAGTTCAACGCGTTCGATCAATGCCATGTCTAAAGTCCAAGGTTCCTGCCAGAGACCTTGTCGAAGACATGCAGGCGCGACAGATCGAGCGTGAATTCAAGCTGCTCACCTGGATTTACCGGGCGTGGATTAAGCATTTTACCCTGTACTTCCTTCCCACCGAGTTCGGTGATCAGGATTGATTCATTGCCCAACAATTCTGCAATGGTGACGTTTCGGGTTACAGAAACAGAAAGTGCGCCTTCGTGAAGCGAGTGGCCGCGTGGCGCAAAACCATCTGGGCGAAAACCCACAACAACAGACTGTCCGTCGGCCACCTTGTCGGCAATCGGAGCGGGCACCGGTATGGCGAAACCATCGCTCAAGGTTGCGACAGGTTGCCCTCCACTGATTGAAATCGTCGCATCAAGCTGGTTCATCGGCGGAGATCCTATGAAACCGGCAACGAAGGTATTCACCGGATTCTCGAAAACTTCGGTGGGCGTCCCTACCTGCTCCACATAGCCGTCGCGCATGATGACGATCCGATCCGCCAGCGTCATGGCCTCGACCTGGTCATGAGTGACATAGATAACCGTGGTCTTGACCCGCTGATGCAGCTTTTTGATTTCCACCCGCATCTGGCCCCGCAGCTTGGCGTCGAGGTTAGAAAGGGGTTCATCGAATAGAAACACGTCGGGATTGCGAACTATGGCGCGGCCCATGGCAACGCGTTGACGTTGGCCACCAGAGAGATTGGCTGGCAAGCGGTCCATGAAGTCCACGAGACCAAGAATAGCGGAAGCATCATCCACCCGTTTCTTGATTTCGGCCTCATTTTCGCCGGCGATTTTAAGGCCAAACCCCAAATTCTCGCGAACGGTCATGTGCGGATAAAGTGCATAGGATTGAAACACCATCGAGATGTTTCGCGCACGCGGCGGCAGCTCGTTGACGACGCGATCGCCGATGCGAATCTGCCCGCCCGAGATATCCTCCAACCCGGCAATCATTCGCAGGGTCGTGGACTTTCCGCAGCCGGACGGGCCGACCAGGACAACAAACTCATTCTGGGCAATCTTGAGGTCCACACCATGAACAACTTCGAGTTGTCCGTAACGCTTTACGACCTTTTCGAGGGTAACTTCGGCCATTGATTAACCCTTCACTCCGCCGAAAGTCAGTCCGGCAATCAAATGTTTCTGTACGATATATGTGAGCACGAGAGCCGGAATGATGATCAGCACCGCCATGGCGCTCATCCCAGTCCAGTCCACTGTGAACTGAGCAGTAAAATCCATTAGCCCGACCGGCATGGTTTTTGACGCCGTCGTGCGTGTGAGCTGACTGGCCAGCGCGTATTCATTCCAAGATGTCAGGAACGCAAAGATCGCTGCAGACGCCAGCCCGGACCGGGCCAACGGAAACTCTACTTTCCAAAACGCCTGCCAACGGGTGCACCCATCGATTTGCGCTGCCTCCGACAAATCGGCGGGAATCTGGCGGAAGAACCCGTCTGTGAGCCAGATCGTGAATGGGATGTTGATCGCCATATACACAAGGATCAAACCGAATTGGGTGTCGATCAGACCGATACGGCTCCATAGCACGAATAGGGGAAGGCTCAGTGCGACGCCCGGCACCGTTCTACTCAGCATGAAGCCCAGGAACAGCGCACCTTTGCCCTTGAAACGGTAGCGCGCGAAAGCGTACCCGCCAGCCATACCGACAAAGATTGCCACCGCAGTCGATGTCAGTGAAATCACCAAGGAGTTGATGAAGTACTGCGCAACCGGCAAGCCCTGCTGGTTCGCAGTGAGCCCGAAGAGACGCTGAAAATTGTCCAGCGTCCAACGCTCGGGAATCCAGACCGGCGGTCGCGCAAGAATTTCGATGTTGGGTCGAAAAGCCGTCAGAACGACCCAAAGGCCAGGGACGCACAAGATGGCCATGGCGATGAAAACGCCGAGACGGATCAGCCAACGCTGCCAGGGCTGTTCTATGGTCCTTGTCCGGCTCATTGTGCACCTCCCATGAAGCCGCGGGCCTTGATCAGTTGGCGGTAAAAATAGACCGTGAACGCTATCGAGAGCAGGATCGAGACGTACCCCATCGCATTGGCCATCCCCATCTGGGAGTTCTGGTAGCCAGTCCGGGTCATGAGCGTCCAGATGAGTTCCGTTCGCCCCGCCGGCCCACCATTGGTCATTATCCTGACCATGTCGTAAGCCCGCGCGACGTCCAGAGAGCGGATCGTCATTGCGATGAATATGAACGGCATCAGAAACGGCAACGTAATATGCCTGAACACCTGGAAGGCATTGCACCCATCCACTTTGGCCGCCTCAAGCGGCTCCTTAGGGAGCGCTAAAAGACCGGCCAAAAGCAGGATCGCAAAGATCGATGTAGACATCCACATTTCGGCAAAAATGATAGCGAAATTTGCAAGGGTGCCATCGACGAGCCAAGGGATTGGTGTGTCGATGAGCCCGAGGTCAAACAGCGCGTTGTTCACCAGGCCGATGGAGTCGTTAAAAATGTACTTGAACTGAAAACCAACAAGGATGGGTGAGAACATCATGGGAAACATCATGATCGTTCGCAGCGTCCGCTGGCCCCAGGTAATTTTGTTGACCAGCAGAGCCAACCCCAAGCCAAGAAGCAGCTCGAGATTGAGCGCTATGGTAATGAAGACAACAGTTCGCCCGAATGCCCACCAGAAATCGTCATCACCCATCAGGCGCTGATAATTTCTCAGTCCGACGAAGTTAAACAGGGAGTCGGGGCGGGTGAGATTATAGGACGTAAAGCTCGTCCAGAACGAGATGACCAACGGAACAAGCACCACCGCCAAGATCACCAGTATGGCGGGCATCAAGAGCAGGTAAGGAACGGCCCGTGGCGAGCGAAGGAATTTCATGCGGTTCGGCGTCCCGGTTTCAATTGGGGATTCGGGCCTGAATCGGCCTTGCGGGCGGCGTCTTTGCGCACCCGGCAGGCATAGGACGTGGGATGCCGCACAGTTTCGGCACCCCACGCCTGGGAGGAGTTGGTCTAGATCAAACCCGCATCTTCCATGATGTAGGTTGCTTCTTGGGCTGCATCGTCCAATGCCTGCTGGGCGTCTTTTTCACCCACTATGGCTGCCTGGAGTTCAGGCCAAAGAACGTTTGAAACCTCAATCCACTGCGCGATCAGCGGCGGGGTCCGGGCCTCGTCGAGCGAGCCTTGGAAGACTTGGAACATTTCAGCCATATGCGGCATGTCGTTTTCATTGAACCAAGCAACTGCTTGATCGAATGTGGCCGAACGCGTCGGCAGGTTGCCTGCCTGCGCTTCGAGCAACTCGCTTTCGTCATTGGTCATGAAGACGGCAAAAGAAACTGCGGCATCCTTGTTGTCACACGCCTCGGTGACCGAGAATGAGTGTGAGCCGGACCAAGCACCACGAACGCCTGCCGAACCGACCGGCGCGACGGCAAAACCGAGATCGTCTGCAATTCGCGAGGCTTCAGGGTCAGCATAGAAGCCAGCAAATCCTGGCCAATCAAGATCAAGAACAAGCTGACCAGCCGCCATTGCCTGACCTATGTCATCCCAAGTGTAATTGACTGTGCCAGCAGGAACCGCGCCGGCCTCATAGATGTCGATAAACCACTGCAGAGCTGCCACGCCTTCGGGTGAATTAAACGTGGGATTCCAGTTCTCGTCGAACATGTCCCCGCCATTCGCACGCAGGATTTCCATGAAGCGACCCGACATCCCCTCGTCCTTGCCAGCAAACGCGGTTCCATAGACGTTGGGAGGGTCAGCAAAGAAAATAACCTGCTGCCTGAATTCGTCATAAGTGGTCGGCGGCGCCAGTTCGACACCAAACTCCTCCATATAGGCCGCCTGGTTGTCGGCATCGTCGTATGCGGATTTCCGGTAATAGAGGTTGGATACATCTGTGACGCGCGGCAACTGCACAAGGCGACCGTCGACCTCGGAAGCGGCCAGCGTGCCTTCGACGTACTGTGAGAGCTCAGACTCTGGGATGTGGTCATTGAGGTCGATATAAAGGTCGCCATATTGCGGCGCGAAACTCGTGTGGTTTGAACCAACGCACCATGAAATCTGCCCGGCGGCCATGTCTTGCTTGATCTCCCGATCAAGGTCGAAGTGGTTTTTGGACGAAACGATCTCGACAGTCGCGCCTGTCATCTCCTCCCACTCGGGGATGCGCGTGTAGAGGCGCTCATACTGAGTGCCACCAATCAGTTTTACGCGAAGCGTATAGCCATCGAACGAGCCGTAGTCGAATTCTTGTGCAACGCCAGCTCCGGCAACGGCCAGAACAGCGCAGGATGCAAGAAGCCCTTTTTTCCAAATCGTATTCATCTTCCCAGTTCCTCCTCCAATGATGGGCTGATGTCGGTCGATCAAATCAAGTCTTGATCATCCATATTTGAAAGTACTATTTGTATGTAATCACAAATCAAGCAGAATGGTCAATGGCGGTAGCGCGACAAAGTCGATGGAGGGCGGCACACCGAGCGCCTATAGTGCGCGCAAATCGCTTGGAGGATACGCATGGCATTGGATGATGCAGACCGTTACAGGGCCCCTGCTCTCGACAAGGGTCTTGATATTATTGAGCTCTTGGCCAGCACCGAAGAGGGCCTGAACCAGGCAGAGATTTCGAAGGCATTGGGACGGACACCCAACGAGATCTACAGGATGCTAGATCGGCTCGTGCGCAGGAACTACGTTCGACGCACAACCGAGGACCGCTATGAACTGACGCTGAAACTCTTTGAGCTGGCCCATCAGCGACCGCCGATTAAGCGCCTCGTCAGCCAGGCGATGCCACTATTGCGCGACTTCGCCAGGCAATCCCAACAAGCGTGCCATCTCGTCATTCACGATCGCAACGCCCTTGTTGTCGTGGCCCAAGTCGATGGGCCTGGTTATTGGAACGTGTCGATCCGGGTTGGATCGCAGATGGGCCTTGTCAATACAGGCTCAGGGCACGTCTTCCTGGCCTTTGCCAGCAAGGAAGAACGTCAGTTCATGCTTGAAGAGCATGGTGTCGCGCATATTGAGGTCATCTCACCGGCCTTGGAGCAACGGCTCGAGAAGGTGCGCGAACAGGGATTCGAAAACATGCCGAGCGCGCAGGTTGGTTCTGTTTACAACCTTTCAGTCCCCATATTCGGACCGCTTGGCACGATCAAGGCGGCACTCACCTGCCCCTATACGGACCGACTTGATCGCAACGATTCCCCAGACACGGCCAAGACAATAGAGCTCTTGCTTGCCGCATCAGCCGAACTATCCCAGCAGCCAAAATCCCTCTGACGGTTGGAGAAAAAGCCACATGCGCATTGTGGACACCCATTTGCACCTGATCTACCCCGAGCGCTTCCGTTATCCTTGGCTGTCTGGAGCACCTGCCATCAATAAGCGCTGGTCGGCCGAGGACTACTTTGCGCAAGCCAGCACACTCGGAATAGAAGCTGCTCTTCACATGGAAGTCGACGTCGCCGAAGCTGACATGATTGCTGAAACGCAGTTCATGACTTCAGCTAACTCCGGTATCGTTGGCGCAATTGCTTCATGTCGCCCGGAAGATGACGGTTTTGATGCATTTCTGGATCGCGTGGCCGCCATTGACGGCGTAAAAGGGCTTCGGCGGGTGCTGCACCAGTCACCCGACGCGCTCTCAGAAACTGACCTCTTTGCCAGCAATCTCTCAAAACTCGCTGATCGTCAGCTAACTTTCGATCTTTGCGTCAGGGCCGACCAATTGCACATTGGTCGATCTCTGGTCGACAGGGTCACAGACGTCCAGTTTGTCCTTGATCACTGCGGCGTTCCCGACATCGCCGGCGATGACTTCCAAAGCTGGCGAAGAGCTATCAGTGATATTGCAAAGCGTCCAAACCTCGTAGCCAAGCTCTCGGGTATTGTCGCCTATGCCGGCCCCAATTGGACTGCAGACGATCTGCGTCCTTATGCCGAGCACATCATAGAGGCATTCGGATGGAACCGCCTTGTGTGGGGATCGGATTATCCAGTTTGCACGCTTACTGCCGACCTTGAACGCTGGGTCGAGGCAACGCACACGCTGCTATCGGGTTCAAGTGAGGACGAAAAAGCTCGGCTGCTCCATCGTAACGCCGAGCGAATCTACCGAATTTCATAAGAGGAAATTGGACATGCAACGCATAGGATCAGTGATCGGGCTCAAACCCGAACAGATCGACGAATACAAACGCATTCATGCAGCGGTTTGGCCTGACGTGCTCAAGCAGATCAAATCGAGCTATATCCGCAACTATTCAATTTTTCTCAAAGAGCCAGAGAACTTGTTGTTCTCTTACTATGAGTATGTGGGCAGCGACCACGGAGCGGACATGGCCCTGATGGCCGCAGACCCTAGAACGCAGGAATGGTGGGCCATTTGCGAACCCATGCAATCGCCCCTCGCCACGCGTAGAGACGGCGAATGGTGGGCTGGCATGGAACAGGTCTTCCACGTGGATTGAGGTGCCATCTGGGTACGGTGCATGACAGCGTCAGCATGGTCTCTTGCAACCGACCTGCACATGTGAAAAGATTATTTACATAAGAATTTAGCAGTTCCACGGAGGAGGGCTGTATTTTGACACTTGAGGTGGCCGCACTGCAGCAGGCCTGGCCGCTGCCATCAGCCCCCCGCCCGATCGTCATCATCGGCGGAGGTGGGATCGTCAATGACGCGCATTTGCCCGCCTACAAACTGGCGGGACTTCCGGTCGCAGGCGTCTACGATCTCGATAATCAACGCGCTAGAACCTTAGCTGAAAAGTGGGACATTGCGGCGTTTGAAACCTTGGGCGACGCTGTTTCGACGCCCAATGCAGTGTTTGATCTGGCGCTACCGCCTTCTGCCCACCTGAAAGTTATGCCGGAACTACCCGATGGTGCATGTGTGCTGTTGCAAAAGCCAATGGGGAGTACGCTGGGGGAAGCGAGCGAAATTCTTCAACTGGCGCGCAAGAAGTCGCTAAAGGCCGCTGTCAATTTTCAATTGCGCTTTTCCCCTATCATACTGGCCATAGCCGATGTGCGACGCCGTGGATGGTTGGGAGACCTGATCGACGTTGATCTGCACGTTAACATTTTGACGCCCTGGCATCTGTTCCCCTTTCTCCAGGGCTTACCGCGCATCGAAATAGCAGTGCATTCGATCCATTATCTCGACATGCTTCGTGGTTTGCTCGGAAACCCTTCAGGGGTTCACGCCCGCACCATGGGCCACCCCAAATCCGATATGGCTCAGACCCGAACAAGCGCTTTGCTCGACTTCGGCGACGAAATCCGCACAACAATGTCGGTTAATCACAACCACGGTTTCGGCAGGAAGTTTCAAGATGCGACCTTCAAGTTCGAAGGCACAAAAGGGGTCGCCGTAGCCAAGATGGGTGTCCTGCTCGACTACCCTAACGGGGAACCTGATGAGTTGTGGATTGGCCAGGGTGAAGACCAATGGACCGAAGTGCCCCTTGCGGGCTCATGGTTCCCGCATGCATTCATCGGGACAATGAGCAATCTTCAGCGTTTTGCTGCTGGCGAAGATAAAGACCTTGTGACCTCTGTGGAAGATGCGTGGCACACAATGGCCCTGGTTGAAGCTGCATTCGACTCTGCGGCACGGCCCGCAACACCTCTTCAATCCAAACCGCGATCGATTTGATGCACTTGGGTGAAAAGACTCCAACCAATGCCCCTGCCCGGTTCCAAAGTGAAGCTCATGAATGATCAAGACCTCCCCCTGTCGGGGCTGCTCGTTATCGATATGTGCCAGTTTCTTTCGGGTCCATACGCATCGCTGCGATTGCAGGATCTGGGTGCCCGCGTCATCAAGATAGAGCGGCCCGGAGCTGGCGACCTCTCGCGCTCTCTGTACCTGTCCGATACTGAAATTGGCGGCGACTCAACGATTTTTCATGCCATAAATCGTTCCAAGGAGAGCCTCGCGCTCGATCTCAAGAATTCCGACGACCTAGCGTCCCTAAAACGCCTCCTGACCAGTGCTGACGTCGTCTTGCAGAACTTTCGTCCAGGTGTCATCGAGCGCATCGGACTGAGCTACGATTCTGTAAGGGAACTAAACCCGCGGATCGTCTATGCATCAATTACCGGCTATGGAAACTCCGGCCCCTGGGTCGATCGGCCTGGACAGGATTTGCTTGCGCAGGCGCGATCGGGCGTGATGTGGCTTAACGGCGATGACGATCAAGGACCTGTCCCGTTCGGCCTTGCAGTCGCCGATATGCTTGCAGGTTCCAATGTGGCTCAGGGCGTGCTTGCCGCGCTTGTACGCCGAGGCGTGACGGGCACTGGCGCGCATGTAGAAACGAGTCTTCTCGAGTCGATGGTGGACTTTCAGTTCGAAGTCCTGACCACCCACCTTAACGATGGTCAACGCCTTCCCAAGCGGTCCGAATTCCGATCGGCTCACGCCTATCTATCAGCGCCCTATGGAGTTTATCCCACAGCTGACGGCTACATTGCCGTCGCCATGACACCGATCGGCAAACTTGGCAAATTGCTCGAACTTGATGCGCTCACAAACTACTCCGACCCCGGCTCCTGGTTCTCCGACCGAGACGCCATAAAGAAGTCCCTGGCCGAGCATCTGGCGACACACACCACAGACCACTGGCTGGCCATTCTCGAACCGGCCGACATCTGGTGCGCCAAGGTTCTCAGTTGGCCTGAATTGATGGCCAGCGAAGGCTTCAAGGTTCTCGATATGCTGCAGACCGTCACACGAGAGGACGGCGTTTCAATTCAAACGACACGCTCACCTCTGCGGATCAACGGCCGGCGTGCCCAGACACATCGCGCGGCACCGAAAATCGGAGAGCAAAGCAGCACGATCCGTGAGGAGTTTGGACTATGACGAAGCTGAGCGGCATGACCTGGCGCCATCCGCGCGGTTATGACCCGATGGTGGAAACGTCGCGAAAATGGATGCAAAAGACCGGGGTTGAAATCGCGTGGGACCAGCGGAGCTTGCAGGACTTCGAGAGCTTTCCTGTCAAAGAGCTTGCCCGACAATACGATCTGATTGTCATCGACCACCCCCATGTTGGGCAGATCACAGATGAAGGATGTCTTGTCGCTCTCGATACCCCGTCGCGGCGATCCGAACTCGACGAGATGAGCCGAAATTCCGTCGGCCCCTCTTTCAAGAGCTATAACTGGCGTGGTCGCCAATGGGCATTTCCGATCGATGCTGCGGCGCAAGTCCAGGCGTGGCGCCCCGACATAATGGAAACGCCGCTCACGCAATGGGACGACGTTCTCGATATGGCACGAGAAGGACGCATTGTTTTGCCGCTACGCGAGCCACATGCTCTGATGTGCTTTTTCACGCTGGCCGCAAACATCGGAACACCATGCGCAGCCGATGGCGGCGCAGATATGATCGGCCTCGATGCGGGCGTGCGCGCGTTGGATCTGCTCGCCGAATTGCTGCCATTTCTCGATGATGCAAATTTTGAAATGGACCCGATCGCGGCGTCCGAAGCCATGGCAGCAGAAGGCTCACGGCTTGCTGTAATGCCTCTTGGATACGGTTATGTCAGCTATTCTCTTAATGGCTTCCGACCGCACCGGTTGAGGTTCGCCAACATCCCCGTCGCTGGAACGGAAGGTCCGACCGGTTCGGCAATTGGCGGGACAGGGATTGCCGTTTCTGCGTTACGTCAGCACGCCGATTTGGCGACCGACTATGCATTTTGGGTTGCCAGCAGCGAAGTGCAGCATACTCTTTATCCGTCAGCCGGCGGCCAGCCGGCCCATGCAGCGGGCTGGGAAGACGACATCGTCAACGCTACCACCAGGAACTTCTATAGGAGCACCCGCTCGACCCTCGAACACGGATGGCTGCGGCCGCGACATAACGGATACATGACATTCCAACAAAGCGCTTCACGCAGGCTGACTGAAGGGCTTCGCGAAAAACACAGCCCCCGGTCTATCATTGCCGACCTCAACACGCTGTTCAGGGAGAGTTTTTGATGGAGCGTCCCAGGCATTTTGAAGACTATAGACGGGGTGAAATTCGCTCCACATATGGTCGGACGATAACCGAAACCGACTTCGTCGTTCATGCCGGTCATACTGGCGATTTTTTTCCGCACCATATGGATGCAGAAGCGATGAAGGACAGCGCATTCGGCCAACGCATAGCGCACGGCACTATGACATTTGCAATCGGTATTGGGCTGACAGCAAGCGAGATTAACCCGCTGGCATTCACATATGGCTATGAACGGCTTCGCTTCCCCAAACCAGTGTTTATTGGCGATACGATCCACACCGAAATTGAGATCGCATCGCTTGACGATGATCCCAAACGTCCTGAGCATGGTCGCGTTACAGAACGCATTCGAGTGCTCAACCAGCGCGGGGAGACGGTTCTGGCCTGTGACCACATCCACCTAGCCAAGCGCCGACAGGCCCTAACTGCTTAATTGGCGAACGCTTTCTAAGGGCCATTCGAGAATTGAGCCCTTAAAAGCAGCGACAATGGACGATTGTCTATTGTCCTGCTGCGGGATCGCTCGGGCCGGTATCGGGTATAAGAATTAGGTCAATGGCTGGATCGACGTCGACGTTGCCGATGATATCGATGCGAATCCTTTGATCGTGACTGCCGGACCAAGTTGGGAGGCGTTGATACCGAAAACATCAAGGTAGCCTTGGTCCAGGGAAACCCGGCGTGCCGGCAGCAGGCGCTTGTTCGTATCCAACCGCTTGCGGATAAAAGTCCATCGGATCGAGCGGAACAGGACTTCGAATCTGGACATGCCAGCCGGAGTTCATTTTCGAGAGGTAGGAAAGACGCATTTTTCCGGCGTTGAACCGGCGCGCGATCGAGCGATGAAAGCTTCAAGATCAATAACTTAGGCGCGATGGCGGAGAGGAAGGGATTCGAACCCTCGAGACAGTTACCCGCCTACGCCCTTAGCAGGGGCGCGCCTTCGACCACTCGGCCACCTCTCCGAGGCGGGTGGTAGCCCGGATCGTCCCGGAAGCGCAAGGGGTTTTTGTCGCTGAACGCGAAAATGGGTCGGCAAGCGACAATTTGTTCCGGTTTGACGGTTGGAACCGGTTGGCCGGTCAAACCGTTTTAAAAACAACGAACAAAAAAGGAGACCCAAAATGAATCGCGATCAGATGGAAGGCAACTGGAAACAGTTCACCGGCAAGGCCAAGGAACAGTGGGGCAAGCTCACTGACGACGACCTTGACGTGATTGCGGGCAAGCGCGAGCAGCTCGAAGGCAAAATCCAAGAACGCTATGGCAAGTCCAAGGACGAAGCCCGCAAGGATGTGGATACCTGGTTCGACCAGAACGGCTGGTAAGCCACATATTTGTTTGACAACAAAAAGGCGGCACCGTGAGTGCCGCCTTTTTCTGTTTCATTTAGCGCGTTGATTAAAAAGCACTTTTTGGGCATCCTTGTCATCAGCCAAGTCCATCTGCTGATCCTCTGGCAGCTTTACGGCTAAACCGCGCTCCACTGCGGGGCGGGCTTTCAAACGCTCCTGCCAGGCGGCGACATTGGGAAATTCACTTATGTCCATCCCCTGCTTTTCCCACCCGAGCGACCAGCTGAGCGAGGCCATGTCTGCAATCGAGTACTCACCAGCGATGTAATCCTGACCCTCGAGCTGCTTGTTCAGCACGCCATAAAGCCTGTGGGTCTCGTTGACATAGCGATCGATCGCATACTGGATTTTCTCAGGCGCATACTGCTTGAAATGATGATTTTGACCAAGCATCGGGCCAAACCCACCCATTTGCCAAAACAACCATTCGTCCACTTCTACCCTGGCGCGCTGGTCCTGGGGATAAAATTTGTCAAATTTTTCGGCGAGATATTTGAGAATTGCCGCGGATTCGAACACCGATATGGGCGCGCCGCCCGGCCCTTCAGGATCGACGATGGCCGGAATTTTGTTATTGGGCGAAACCGCCAGAAACTCTGGTTTGAACTGGTCGCCTTTGCCGATATGGATGGGATGGACCGAGTAGGGAACGCCCAATTCCTCGAGCATAATCGAGACCTTATGTCCGTTGGGCGTGGGAAAATAATAGAGCTCGATAGGTTGAGTCTGCTCGGCCATTAGAAATCCAATCTGCTGATTATTCAGGAGTTGCACGCACTTCATCGTAATTGAACGATGAATGCAAGGCCCGGACTGAGAAAAACCGGGGCGCGGCGGGCGCCCCGGTCGATTCAGGCACTGATCAGGACCATATGTGGTTGTCCATCGCTGGTGCGGCTCGGCGATACACCGTCGCGGTTGACTGTGGCGTCGACCCGATGGCGGAAGGCAGAAAAGCTATCGAAAGCAACGACATCGACCGGCTCGTCGAACTGGATGGTCAGGCGGAACATCTCCCCTGCCCCCAGGGCCTTGACGCCGATGATGGTGCCGGTGAAGGGCTGCTTGAGATAGGTTCCTGCGACCTGCTGGCTGACGGCATAGGCAGGTCCGCGGGTGACGGGAAGCACGCCGGAGGCCGTATTCCAATCACGGAAACCGTGAAATCTCGCAACCATTTCAAGAGCTTGCGACTGGCTCAGAGTGCGACCGGCATCAAGCTGGGTGGCACGATACTGGCGCGCCTCGGTCTTGAGATCGGTCGTGGTCAGATGGGATGCTGGTTTGCGCATCGTCATATCTCCACGGCGGAATTTTCGTCTTGGGAGTCCGCATTGCCAAGCACCGCCAATGGGTTGGGACGATGTTTGCTGGTGCGCGCGGCCCGGAAAATCGGGTTGGCGTGGAAGACTTCACCGTAGGACATATGCCCTTGCGGACGGCAGGCGCTTCAACCAAGCCGTGAGATAAGCACGCTGCGACGCTTTGTCAATGCCGGCAACAATGGGCCCAATATCTATGGACTTGAGCGTTCGGTGACCGCAAATTGCACAATGTTGTGGGTCTGTGGGAATCCCGAAATTGACGTATATGTTGCTGTTCGCCGCCGGCCTGGTCGGCGGGATGATCAATTCGCTCGCCGGGGGCGGCTCTTTTGTGATTTTTCCGGCCCTGTTGTTCGCCGGTGTGCCGCCGGTGCTCGCCAATGCATCAAACACCTATGCTTGCCTGCCCGGCTATGTGACCGGGGCCATCGGCTACTGGAAGCATATAGCGCCGCACAAGGGGCGGCTGCCCCTATATTGCGCGCTTGGGCTGGTGGGGGGATATCTCGGCGCAGAGGCACTGATGCGGATTTCCGACGAAGCCTTTGCCGGGATCATCCCCTGGCTGATGGCGTTCGCGGTGGCCATCTATATTTTTGGGCAGCGGATCAACCGGTTTTTTGCTGCACGGTCGGAAGGCTCGAAACGCGCGGCCAGGGTCGGCGCCATCGGGTTGTCGGTACTGCTGCTGGCCATCAGCTTTTACGGCGGGTTCTTCAATGCGGGTCTGGGGATCGTGCTTTTGGCTTGGCTGGCGCTTGCCGGGTTCGAAGACGTCCACGCCATGAACGGGCTGAAACTGCTGATCTCGGCTGTGGTGTCGGTGGTGGCCGTGCTGCGGTTCGCGGCAACGGGCTCGATCGCCTGGGGCGAAGGCAGCGTGGCACTGGCCGGGGCAATGGTCGGCGGCTTCGCGGCAGCCTATTTCTCACACCTGGTGCCGGCCAAGGTGATCCGCGGGTTTGTCATCATTTATGGGGTGGGGCTGACCCTGTATTTCTTCTGGGGCGTTTACGGCTGACCGAACTTTCGCCTGCGCGTTCAGATGCGGGCAGCAGCGCTAACATCATCAAGGTCGGGCGCATCGACGTGTCGATACCGGCCCTGGATGATGCCATACACTCCAAAGGCCATCAGACCCAACGCCACGACACCGTAGAGGATACGGCCGAACGGCAATGCGTACACATAATCCAGCGCTTCCTTGGTGCCTCCCGCCTGATCCGGTGAAACGGTCAGCGCGGCATAGAAGAGAAAGCCACCGATGATGGCGAAAATTGTCCCGCGGGCAATGAGACCGAACGCGCAAACCGGGTCCATCCAGTACTGGTGCGCGCCTGGTATCCGAACACGTTTTCGATAGCCGCGCGAAGCGCCGTACCAGATCTGCACACCACCTGCAATAATCACGCCGCCGGCGACAACGCCCAGCAAATACGGACCGAATGGCTGCTGTAAGAGCCACGCTGAAGCGGCTTCCTCGCCGTCTCCACCGCCGCCGCCCTGGCCAAGACTTAACGCCAGGCGCGCCGCTGTCAGCATGAGGAAAAGATTGGCGCCACCGCTTATCAACTGCCCCGCCCGCGTTGCAAAGCCCTGAAGGTCGTTGTCGCGGTTATCGGCGTTGAGCAGCCCCTGTGCAAATTTCCAGAGCGCATAGCCGAGAAGACCGATGGCAACCAAGCCAAGCAAAACGCGACCGAATGGCAAGCCCAGCAGGCTCGACAGCGCTTCGGACGACCCATTGGAATCGCGCCCGCCCCAGATCGCCGAAGTCAGGGCGAGCCCTCCCAGCAGCAAATACACCACGCCGCGCGCCGCGTAGCCCCACCGGGCCAAGGTCTCGAAATGGTCTGACATGCTCGCCGTTACCGGTTGAAGACGTCTCTGTAACGGTTATGGGGGCGTTGGTGTTCCGTGGGCAGGGTATGGGCATTGGCGCGCAACGATCGGTTTGGTGTGCAATGTCCGGCGTGGGGTGGGCTGCGGACCGACCGGTTTTGGACGGAGGCCATCTGGAAAGCAGACATCGGCCGATTGGCAAAATTCGAGTAGCAGTTCGATTTTACTCGTCAGCGCGGCGTAAGGTGGCGGGCAGAGAGCCCTCCTGCGACATGTTCTGCGGCGCAGCCAACAGCTTAGCTTATCATTGGCTCATCAGGAAAAAGGTCACACTACCCGTTCGAACAAATAGGCCCATGGCGTTTTGGTATAGGCAATGCCACGCCCCGATTTCATCAGGCTGTCACGGGTGATCGTTTGCGGCCTTTTGGGGATCATGTAGCTGTCGAGGTCTTGATCGGTGACCCGGTAGTGCTTGTTTGTCGATAAGACAACCGCGACTAACTTGAACCGTGAGTCGAGCGCCGCAAGCGCTGCGTCACCGTGACTTGAATTAACAAGCAAATGGCCACCGATGCGCAAAAAACGTCCGCAGGGCTCTGATATGAACCCTGCATAGAGCGAAATTAGCAGATCAAAGCTATCCGCCTCCATATCCAGCGTTCGATAATCGCTGTGGACGAACTCGAACCGCCCCTCGACGTTTCCGTCATGGTTGGCAATGATCTGCTTCACGCCCTCGGTATCGGCAAAAAATGCTGCCGCCCGATTGTCCATGTCCGCATAGGTGACGTCGTCATAAACGAAGGACGGCGCGACATCCACGTAGCTGCCCGCATAAAGCACTCGACGCGCGGGCACCGCCGCGCATATCGCTTGAAACAGTCGCCATCGATCGCCCTTGTGCTGATCCTGCTTTTCCCAAATCGCTAGTGTCTTTTCCTTCATGATTATCCAGCCTCCCCGTGGGTTCGAGTCTACAGCCGAGAATTACCGCTCAGCCGACTAGCTCTCTAAAACCCACTTAGGTTCTTGTCGAGGAATTAGGAAATAGGAACAAATGGCAGCTGTATGAAGCGTTGAATTCACCTCCCATCGTCCGGTATGGGGTCGACAGCCGAATCTGCTTTTGCCCCTTTGCGCCGTTGCTGCGATGATGGGATCCCCCCGCGGATGACCGGCATGGGGCGGCAAGCGGAACGTCCGCATTGCATCACAGGACGAAATAGCCGACCCGAACGGGCATGTCACATCGTTGGTAGCTTAACCCAGGCCCTTTGAATGGTCACAAACAAGCCCTTTCTTTCGAGGCTCAACAATTATCCTGCTCATGATCTCCTCGGGTAGATGATCTGGCAACTTAGCTGATTGCCAGGCCCGCTCCTCATCGACAATCCATTCGGCAGCCTCCAGACGAGCTGCTATTATTGCCTAAGGGCGTAATAGGCTCCTCCATAGGCATGCTGAGGAACATGCGCGGTTGCGACTGCCTGTCCAGCAGCGTGTGCCGCCTCGCACGCTGCTTCGTCTGTTTTTACATCCTTTGCCGATGCATGAGCGGCGAGTGACGCGCTTCGGACGACCCCTTGGAATCGCGCCCGCCCCAGATCGCCGAAGTCAGGGTGAGCCCGCCCAGCAGCAGATAAACCACGCCGCGCGCTGCGTAGCCCCACCGGGCCAAGGTCTCGAAATGTTCTGACATGCTCGCCGTTACCGGTTGAAGACTTCTCTGTAACGGTTATGGGGCGTTGGTGTTCCGTGGGCGGGGTGTTAGCGCGGGCCATGGCCGGAATTTTGTTGCAGCGTTTTTTGGGGTACCTAGCGGTCGGCAAAGTGATGGGGTGTAGGGGCGGAGGCGCGCAAGGATTGGTTTGGTGCGCAATGTCCGGCGTGGGGTGGCTTGCAGACCGTCCGCTTGTGGACACCAAAGGTGAATAGTGTAAATCCGGGTTGCCAGTTGACCCGTTCCTGGATCACCGCGCATCTTCTGCTCGGATCACAATTCCCAACTCATTTCCAAGCTCGTCCCTTTCTTTACCCAGTCCGATACCTTTTGGGGTTGGAGCCAACAGTCAGGACATGATTATCCGAGGGGCTTAACAGCGGTCTTTAAGCATTTCAGGCAATCGTTGTTGTCAGCCAATGGATTGCGCCTAAGGTAAGTGGATTCCTGAGGACAGAAATGGCGCTATCAGAACAATCGATCCTTTTAATTTCAGGCCATCTTCGGCCGATCAAAACCATCATTGGTCAGCTGCCATACGTTCTGTTTGGCGTCGGAATGCTGTGGCTGTCGTCGCTGAGCAGTTGGACAGATATCCAAGACTTTTTTTTGTGGCTCGTTCTGTTCATGTTCGGGTTAGCCGCTTTAGGATCGTCGCTATATTTCGTCGCCTGTGCGTTATCGGGATATCCAAAAATCGTGCTGATGGATGGCTTACTGATCAGCTTTGGCATGATGAACCGATCACTTCATCTGGACTTGTCTAACCATGGGAAGGCAGAGGTGGTCCAATTCGGGCGATCCACGCAAACCGCTCTCGCGTTTCACACCGTCCAGGAAGAAGCAGTTCTTGCCAAGGCGGGATTGGCGCATTCGCCCACCTCATTGAACGCGGCCAAGTTGTTTCCTTTGACACAAAGCGTCGGGAACGACCTTGACCGGGCGCAGGAAATTGCAGATCAGATCAACGCCTATCGAGAGAATTTCACAAAGAAAGTGGATATCGAAGGCCTTACGGTAGAACGTATCCTAAGCAGGAAAATGAATGCCCATCTATGGGGCTTTCTCGCCACCGTAGGTGCAGCCATTTTTGTGGCCGTCATTCTGAAAATTCTACTTCCCGGGTAGCCGATCATCACCTACCGCGAAAGACTGCTTTGCAGGCGAATGGCGCCAAGTTTAGCGGCTGCAATGGGGTCGCAAACGGAAGCCGACGCATTTTGCCGTTTTAGTCATACCATGACTGTTGTGGAGATCGCCGCGCAGCGGATCCCCGGGTCAAACCCGAGGATACGCGGGGGACAGTGAGGTGCCGGGCGCCTCGCCCCCGTCCCTACTCTGCCTGTGGCGCCAAAAGCATTTCGTCGAGCACTTGTGCGGCGCATTGGTTGGTGAGGTCGGAGAGGGCGATGTCCTGCTCGGGGGTGCGATCGGGAGTTTCGAGGAGGGGCCAGAGGTTGTCGGATTCGATGCTGTCAAGGGTGCAGGCGCAGTAGGCGGTGCAGTAGGTGGCATCGGGGGCGGTTTCGATGCAACTTGTCTGGCAGCTTGCGAGGAAATTGTCGGCGCGACGGGTTTCGCTGATGCCGGTCAGGGAGGCGATGCCCATTAAGATGCCGATGAGGATGGGCTGGTGCAGGACGTAGATGACGAGGCTCCAGCGGCCGAGTTTTGCCAGGGCGCGGGCGGGCGTTGATGTGCCCTTGAATTGGGCGAGACGGTTCGTGACGCCGCTATTGATCGCCCAGCGGGTAGCGGCGATGCCAAGCAGGGCGACGCCGAACCAGGGGAAGATGGGGACCAGATCTTCGCTGGGGGGCGGCGCGTCCCAGAGGCCGATCCAAGACCAGAGCTTTTCGCCGAAGAGCGGGCTCTGGATGAAGAGTTGCATGCCGATGAGGATGACGGCCAGTCCAAGCACCAAAACCAGCGGCGCTGTGAGGAAGGCCAGCCCCATGAGGGAAAACAGCGCTATGGCGTGCAGGACGCCGAAATAGACGAAGGTGGATGGATTAAAGGCGTAGGTGCCAGCCGTGATGATCAGCGCGGCGCCGAGGAGGATGGCGAAGCGGCGCCAAAAGGGGCGCCAGCGGATTGTTTCGCCATGGCCGAGGACCAGGGACACGCCGGTCAAAAAGATGAAGGTGCCGACGATGGATTTCTGGAAGATGATCCAGGGGAGTGACTGGGTGGGGTCGAAACTCACGAACCCCAGAAAGGCCAGATCCCAGGAGAAATGGTAGATGATCATCGCGACGATGGCGACGCCGCGTGCGACGTCGATGGCCGCGATGCGCGGGCGGGATGCAGGGGCGATGGAGGTCATAGGTCTGACGCCCGGACCCAGACGGCGGCATCATGGAAGGCGGCACCGCCAAAGGGTCTGACTGCATCGGACCCGATAAGCGTATTGATGCCCCTGCCCTTGCGATGAGCCTTGTTGGGGTGCAGGCCCTCGGCAATGACAACGCCGGTTTGCAGACCATTGAAAAGGCGCAAGGTCAGCTCGACGCTGCCACGGTGATTGCCAATGGTGACAGGCGCGCCATCATCGAGCGCCAGACGAGCGGCGTCTTCGGGGTGCATGAGCAAGGACGGGGTTCCTTCGCGCTTCTGGCTGCCAGGCGTTTCGCCAAAGGTGGAGTTGAGGAAGGTGCGGGCCGGCGATGTGGCGAGCCGAAATGGCACGGTCGGGTTGGTCGGCTCGTTCCAATTGCAGAAATCGACAAGAGCGGGCATTTCGGACGGATCGCAGACCCAGCTGACGCCGCGCTTGATGCGCGTTGCTTCCCAATCGGGCTTGAAACGATATTTACCGCCGGGCCAGGCAAACCCTTTGGTGTAGCGCGACTTGTCGTCGGGCAAGGCGCGATCGACAAAGCCGGCATTGGCTTCGATCTCGTCGAGGTCGCCATACCCCGAACTTGCGAAGGTTTCAGCGACCAACTCGCGATCGGTCTTTTCGGTTACGGCGTCGGCGGCCCCTACCCGTTTGGCGATTTCGTTGATAACGAAATGGTTGGGCATTGCCGCGCCGGGAGCATCGATGATTTTCGGGCCGTAAAGGACGCGCGTGTGGCCGCCACGGGTGTAATAGTCATTGTGCTCGACGAACATGGTGGCGGGCAGAACGATATCGGCCATCTGGGCGGTTTCGGTCATGAACTGCTCGTGAACCACAGTGAACAGATCCTCCCGCTCAAAACCCTGCCGGGTGAGCGCATGATCGGGGGTGACGACCATCGGGTTGGTGTTCTGGATGAGAAGCGCCTTGACAGGTGCACCACCCTTGAGTGCCTCAGCATCGCCGGTGAGGATGGCGCCGATCCTGCACATGTCGAGTTCGCGGACGCCGGACTTTTTAAGCGCGGCGCCGGTGATCTGGGATTTATCGAGCCCCCACGTACCCGAATTTGAATGGAAGGCGCCGCCGCCGCGATGACTCCAGGCGCCGAGCATGGCGGGAATGGACAGCGCGGCATGCATGTTGGTGGCCCCATTGCGCTGGCGCGAAAAACCATAGCCAAGGCGGAAATAGCTACGCGGGTTTTCGCCGACCAGACGGGCGAAGGCCTCGATTTGTTCGATAGAAAGCCCAGTGATGCCGGCGGCCCATAGCGGGGTTCTTGCCGCAAGATGTGATTCAACATCTGAATCGAAGTCAGTGTGACTGCTGAGAAATTCCCGATCGGCAAGATTGTCGCGCAGCAGCACATGCATGACGGCCAGCGCCAGCGCGCCATCGGTGCCAGGGCGGATGAGCAGCGCCATGTCGGCCTGCTCCATGGTGGCTGTGCGGTAGATATCGACAACCACGAGTTTTGCACCACGTTCGCGCCGGGCGCGGATGGCGTGGGTCATCACATTGATCTGGGTGTTGACCGGATTGGTGCCCCAAATGATGACGCAATCGCTTTCGGCCATCTGCTCGGGATTGGTGCCGGCCAGAAGCCCGGTGCCGGCGATGTAGCCGGTCCACGAGATCATCGTGCAGATCGTGTCGTACTGTTCGGAATAGCCTTTGGCGTGTCGCAACCGGTTTATGCCGTCGCGCTGCACATGGCCCATGGTGCCCGCGTAATAGTAGGGCCAGATGGATTCAGGGCCATGTTCGGCCTCGATCGAAACGAAGCGTTTGCCGATTTCTTCGAGCGCTTCATCCCACGAAATCTGTTCGAATTGCCCTGAGCCCTTTGGACCGATGCGGCGCAGCGGGTGCAGGACGCGATCGGGGTGATGGGCACGCTCAGCATAGCGGGCAACCTTCTCGCAGATAATCCCGGCCGTGTAGGGATCGTCCCTGGCGCCGCGGACGCGACCGATCGTGCCGTCGTCACGCACTTCGATATCGAGAGCGCAGGTGGAAGGGCAGTCGTGTGGGCAGACTGTGCGGGCGGTGCGGAGGACGAGTGGCTTGGTCATTCAGATCAGGTTCATTGTGGACGGCGCTATTGTAGGGCGGATCGGGGCGCATGTCAGCCGCTTGCGACCAAGTTGCAACACCTTGTTATTTAAGGACACTTGTCCCGGAACCAACACATTCGGGCCGCATTATCGTCGGCTGCGCGGGGGCACAATTGACGACTAAAACGATCATGGAAGGTAATTCCCAGTGACCACCAAGCTCCTCGCCCTTTCTGCAATGGCCGCCGCTCTTGCGGTTTCGGGCTGTTCCAGCACATCGCCCACGCCGCCCCCTTCGCCGCTCAACTATTCCTCGGTCGGACTCAATGCAGCCGGTACCGGGGTGGGGAATGGTGCGTTTTCCGCCAATTCCAGCACGATCTCGGTCGCTGTCGATGGGCGGAACTACACTGTTGGCAGCGGCAGCCGAACACCTGGCATTCCTGGAAATCTGACCGGCTACACCTATGCCGACGGCAACGGCACCGCGGCCTATATCGGGGGCAGCCATGCGGCGACGGCGTTGACCAGTCCAGCCGGGTCCAATGCCGTTTATGCAATCGTCGATGGACGGGAGACGACAAACAGCCAGATGCAGAACCTTCCAACCCAGCGCGCCAATTACAATGGTGTGTGGGGCATTTCCAGCTCGACCGGCCAGCAGGCGGCCGGCACGTTCCAGGCCGGGGCCAATTTTGATTCCCGGACGGTAGGTTTCGAGCTGAGCGATCAGTCCGGACTTGTCGGTGGCGGGAACGGGCGCATCATCGGCACCGGCTTCACCAGCACGCTCGATACGCGCGGGGCGGTTGATAATGGCACTGCCGGGCGGAGCCTCAATTCCAACAATACCATCGACGGCCAGTTCTACGGGCCGCGGGCAGAGGAAATGGCCGGGCTGGTGCGCGGTGGCACGACCGACGGCAATGGCTCGACTGCCGGGTATCTGATCGGCACGCAGTAATCGCGATTCGGGGCGGCGGCGTGCGCCGTCCCGACTTTTACGGATGGGCCGCTGGCCCGGGGGATCGGGTTCAGTTCATGGGTTTTTCCAGAATCTTAGGCAGGCTTTTGCTGGCTGGGGTTGCCGCGCTCGGGACGGTTTCCGGGGCTGCGGCGCAGACGATTTCTCTTGCAGCGCTCGATGAAGCGATCGGAGCCCGCAATTGGTCGCGTGCCGATCAGATTGCCGGCCAGCTCGACGCGCAAGCCGGGCAAGGCGATATCATGGCCGCCTATGCGGCGTCGGTGCGGCACGCCCAGAATGGACAGTGCTCGGACGCCGTTATCCTTGCCGATCTGGCGATCCAGGCAGTGCCGTTCTTTGTGCCGCCCTATCTGGTTGCGTATCGTTGTTATTCCGACCTTGGGCAATCCGGCGCCGCGGCGCAAAGGCTGGCCACGTTGCAGGCAATATTGCCCGAAGGACCCGAACGCGACGTGATTGCGCAGCTCCTCCAGAATGAGCAGTCGCGCGGCAAGCCGGTGTTTGGCGGCTATTTCACCGCCGCTCCGTCAACCAATGTGAATCGGCAGACCGGCGAAGACACTATTGATGGTGGCATCTGGGGGCCGGGCCAGATCCCCGAGGAAGCGCGCGGGCAACGCGGCGTATTGTTCAGTCTCGGCGGCTCTGTGGCCGTGGAACTGGCGCGCAGCGAAATGGCCAGCGTTTCCAGCGTGCTGCGTACCGACATTCGCTATTCGACAGCCGACAAGAGTTTCGAGCCCAGTTTTACGGCTGAGCTGCCAGTGACCTTCAAGGTCGGCGAAACGGCGCGGGCGGTTGTTGCACCGTTCGTGACCCTTGGGCTTGATGACAATAGACTGGATCGGACAGAGATCGGCGTGCGTTCGAGCCTGTCCATACCACTCGATTCGCAGCAGAGACTGGCTTTCGATCTGCGGCTCGCGGCAGTGGAGCGTCATCTCGACCCCAACCGGTCGGGCTTCCTGGCCGATGGCGCGGCTTCATACTCGACGTCGCTGGCGCGCAATGTGAACCTGACGACGACTGCGCGCGCGGTTTACAACCATACCGAGGACGAGACGCTGCGCACGCTCGTTGGGACAGTGCAGGCTCGGGTAGATACGCTGTTCGACAACGGCTTGCTGCTGGGTGTCGAGGGTACACTCGGGCAGCGCTGGCACTGGCGCCCTGCCCCGTTTCAGCTCAACGATCAGGTTGACCGGTTTGCGACCGGACGGGTCGAGGCGAGCCATCGCGATTTCACAATCGGACCGCTGATGCCTTCGATCTATTACGAGTACACAAACAGCTGGTCGGACAATGTGTTCTACACTTATGACAGCCATGATATCGGACTGACACTACGGGCCAGTTTCTAGGTTCAAGCCCCGATTCAACCCGTTGTGAGATTGAATCGGGGCCTGGCCCCAAGTCCTTGCGAGAGAATCTTATTCTGCGGCTTGCGGCTCGGCTTTGGCGTCCGGCTCGGCGCCCGGTTTGCGGTCCGAGAGTGGGATTTCGATCAGGAACCAGCCGATGATGCTGGCCACTGCCGCAGCGGCAGCGGCGACCCAATAGATAGGGTGCAGCGCATTGGTATAGGCCTGAAGCACTGCAAACTGATCGGCAGCATTCATTGCCGCCAGCGTTGCGTCATTGAATGCCGCAGTGCCTTCGGGGTGACCGATGGAAGCGGTTTCAAAAGCCAGCCGATTGGCAAAGATGGCGCCAAGAACAGCGACGCCAAGCGAACCACCGATCTGACGGAACATCTGGGCGCTGGCCGTAGCGACACCGAGAACGCTGTGGGGCACTGCGTTCTGGATGGCCGTAACGCCAACGCTCATCACCGGACCAATGCCGATTCCGACCAGCAGCATGTAGGTCATCACCAGCGGGAACGGCGTTTCCACGCCCAGCGTGCCAAGCAGCAGCGCGCCAACGGCAAGGATCGCCGTGGATATGATCGGCAACATTTTATAGCGGCCGGTCCGGGCGATGAAGATGCCCGAAAGGGTCGATGACCCGATCAGGCCGATCATCATGGGCAACAGGGCGAGCCCTGCCTGCGTGGGAGCAAACCCCTGAACGATGAGCAGGTAAGAGGGCATGTAGGTGATGGTGCCGAACATTGCGGTGCCAACGATGAAGCCCACAGCATTGGATACCAGGAATGCATTGTTGCGGAACAGGTCAAGCGGAAGGATCGGTTCGGCAGCGCGCAACTCGACCATAAGGAACGCGATCATCGCCACAATACCGATTGCCGGTAGAACAAGTGCCTGGAGTGAGAGCCAAGGCAGGATCGTCCCGCCAATGCTGGTGTAGATGACAAGAGCAGAAAGGGCCGTGGTCAGCAATGCTGCGCCGGCGTAATCGATCTTGCGCTTGTGACCCTTGGTGCGGCTTTCAAACGCAATTGCGATTACGGCGAATGCGACGATGCCGATGGGGATGTTGACGAAGAACAGCCAGCGCCAGGACAGCGCCTCGACGATTAGCCCGCCAAGCAAGGGGCCAACGACAGTGGACAGACCAAAGGCTGCGCCGAGGAAGCCCTGCGCCTTGCCACGTTCACGGGGCGGCAGCACGTCGCCAATGGCGGCCATGGCGGTCACGATCAGTCCGCCCCCGCCTATCCCCTGTATGAAGCGGCAAAAAACCAACATGTTGAGATCGACGGACATTGCGGCGAGCACCGAACCCGCCAGAAAGATGGCTATACCCGATTGCAGCATGACCTTGCGGCCATACATGTCTCCCAGCTTGCCAAAAACCGGTGCGGCAACGGTTGCGGCCAGCAGATAACCGGTTATGGCCCAGGATATATGTTCGATGCCGCCAAGATCGGCGACGATGATGGGAAGCGCGGTCGTGATGATTGTCTGGCCGAGAGAGGCCAGCAACAGGGTCGCGACCACCGCCCCGATCACCAATTTTACATTGGGATCGGATACCTGCGGCACTGTTTGTGCGGGCTGCGACATGTCAAACTCCGGAAACAGAACAGTTCTGCGCCTCAACGCGACGCTTCAAATGCTCTAAACTTATACTTGTTAGCGATTCCGACCGGGCAAACGGCGCCCATCGGCACCGGAACAGCGCTATTGACTTGATATATCTGCTCAACGCAATTACATGTCAATAGCATGTAATTGTTTTTGGCATGCAATTAAGGATTACCTCCTATGCCGACACGACTGGACACAGTGCGGGATCTTCTCGCTAGAAGCGGCAAGAATACCGATTTGGCAGACGCGCTGCTCCGCATCGACACTGTTGTGCAGAACTGGCGCCGTCAGATGCACAAGCGCGAACTTGGTCATCGGGCCACGCACGCGCTAGGGCTGGAATTGGATATGGCCCAGATCGACGTACTCTTCGCCATCGCCTACCCGTCGCTATCCACCGAACCTAACGAAGACGGCGAGACGATGGTTTCAACCGTTGCCGAGCGTTTGTATATCGACCCCTCCCGCGCCAGCCGGCTGGTGTCGGAAATGGTCAATTCCGGCTACGCACGCCGGGCCGTGTCCCAGAAGGACGCACGGCGCACCATATTGGAGTTGACCCCGGCGGGGGAAGCCGTGCTCGATGCCGTGCGTGGCTATAAATGGCTATTGCTCGGGGAGTTCTTCAGCAGTTGGTCACCTGAGGACGTCGCCACCTTCGTGCCGCTTCTCGAGCGGTATTCGAACTGGATGACAACCAGCGAGGAAACCGAAGAGAAGTTCGCCGACGAGATCAATGAGCTTGCACGATCGATCGAACGGGCCAAGGCGGGGATTGCGTCAGGCAGCAAGAGCGGGTGAGTTCAGCTCTGACTTCACATGCACAAGGAACGCATCAAGCACCTCGGTTGACGCTGAACCGCGCTTGATGCCGATTTCGGCAACACCCAGCGGATAGCGAGCATCCATCGCCTCAAGTATGCGCAATCCCGGCCCCACAAACCAGGCGGGAGCAACTGCGACTCCAAGACCTTCGCGCACGGTCAGCGAGATCAGAGCAGCGTTCGACGTCGTGACAGCAAGGCGCCATTTGCGGTCGTCGCGCACAAGAGCGGCAGAGGCCATTTCCCTCCATGAACAGGCGCGAGACCATGCGCAAAGGGGCAGCGGGTCATCGCAATGAGGCGAGGCACTTTCACTGCCGATCCAATGTAACCTGTCCGAACGCAGCGTTTCGGTGTCGGTATCGCCTGTCCGGCATGAGATGATCGCCGCGTCCAGTTCCCCATCAGCCAGCATCTCCCGCAACGAAAGACTTGTACCGGTGACGACTTCAACCTGGACCGCCGGATGGGCCGCGCCAAAGCTGCGCAGAGTGCCGGGCAGGAACGCCTGGGCATACTCATCGATAGCACCGAGGCGCAGACGGCCGGTGATGGTCAAAGGCTGGAAAGCACGCAAAGCCTCATCATTGAGCCGCACCATCGATGCCGCGTATTCGAGCAGCTTCATCCCGTCAGGAGTCAACACATTGCGCCGCCCTTCCCTTTCGAACAGCGAGACGCCGACAATTTCTTCCAGGCGCTTCATCTGCGCGGAAACCGTCGACTGCGTCTTGTTTACCCGCTCACCGGCAGCACCGAAACTTCCAGTTTCGGAAATGGCCAGAAAGGTGCGCAGAAAGTCTGGATCGAGCGAAAACACGGCGAACTCCTTTCATCAGAAATTTCGATGTTTTTAACAAAAAACATTCGTTAGATCAATTTATCGTCTCGTTTCATCATGGACGTCATCGAACAAGGAGATGTCAGATGACCCTAATTGAACGGAACGATCTATTGGAACAGGACGAATTCGAGGGACGGCCGCGGTACCGCGCCGCTATATGGCGCCATTTCAAGGCTGTGATCTCAAGCTGGTGGCGGGCTGGGCGCGTCCATGCCAACCGCCGGCATTCAAGAATCGCGCTAGCTGAAATGAAAGACTGGCAATTGCGCGATATCGGGATCAATCGCGGAGAAGTGGACACGCTTCTCAACCGGAACGGCGTCGCCCGCGATCGGATCATACCGCTTGAGGTGCGCTGATGCGCTGCACAAAAAACGCCGCGCTCTCTCGAACGCGGCGTTCATATCGATAATCGGACATGTGGATATGGGCGATGCCCATCCCGTCCGGAATTGCGGCTGATTAGCCGACGATTTCATCGTCTTTAAAGAAGAACTTGATTTCTTCAGCAGCGGTTTCGGGAGCGTCCGAACCGTGAACCGAGTTTTCGCCGACCGAAAGGGCAAATTCCTTGCGGATAGTGCCGGCATCGGCGTTTTCCGGGTTGGTGGCGCCCATGACTTCACGGTTCTTGGCAATGGCATCTTCGCCTTCGAGAACCTGCACGACTACCGGGCCCGAAATCATGAAATCGACGAGTTCGCCGAAGAACGGGCGTTCCTTGTGGACGGCGTAAAAGCCTTCGGCCTGTTCGCGGGTCATCTGGATGCGCTTGGAAGCGACGATGCGCAGACCGGCATCTTCAAATTTGGAGATGATCTTGCCGGTGAGGTTACGCTGTGTGGCGTCGGGCTTGATGATCGAAAATGTGCGCTGAATGGCCATTGTGTCTGGTCCTTATTGGAAGGGATCGGAGAAGGTGGGGCCTTTTAGCGTTAGTGGATGGCAGTGGCAAGACGGCATGGAAGCTGGCCGCGACGCGCACCTGCTCTGCACCCTGCCCACTTGCGCGGGGACACAGTCAAGGTTACTGACCGCCCCATCATGCTTACGATTACAAACCTCCATTACAAAATTGCCGGTCGTCCCCTGTTCGAGGGGGCGTCAGTGACGTTGCCTACCGGGGCGAAGACCGGTTTCGTGGGCAAGAACGGATCGGGCAAGACGACGCTGTTCCAACTTGTCCAAGGCTTCCTTTCACCCGAGCAAGGGTCGATCGAACTCAACAAGCGCGCGCGGATCGGTGCCGTTGCACAGGAAGCGCCGGCGAGCGAGATGAGCGTGCTCGACATGGTACTGGGCGCCGACACCGAGCGCGCGGCGCTGCTCGTGGAAGCCGAAACCGCCGAAGATCCTCACCGGATCGCCGAAATTCACATGCGGCTTGCCGATATCGACGCCCATACCGCCGAAGCGCGGGCCAGCGCGATCCTGAAGGGGCTTGGGTTTTCGCTGGAACGGCAGAACGGACCGTGCCGGGAGCTTTCGGGCGGGTGGCGCATGCGCGTCGCACTGGCGGGAGTGTTGTTTTCGCAGCCGGATCTTCTGCTGCTGGACGAGCCGACCAACTATCTCGATCTCGAGGGTACGCTGTGGCTGGAAAAATACCTGGCCACTTACCCCTACACTGTCTTCATGATTTCCCATGATCGTGACCTGCTCAACAAGGCTGTCAATTCGATCATCCATCTCGAGCGCGGCAAGCTGACCTTCTACAAGGGCAGCTACGATACGTTTGAAGAAACGCGCCGGCTGCAGATGGAATTGCAGAACAAGGCGCGCGAAAAAACGCTTGCCCAAATCGAGCACATGCAGAAATTCGTCGATCGCTTCAAGGCGAAGGCGACAAAGGCCAAGCAAGCCCAGAGCCGCGTCAAGGCGATTGCGAAACTGCGCCCGCCCGAGGCGCTTTTCGATGAATTTGCCGCGCCGTTCAGTTTCCAGCAGCCCAAAAAATCTCCGGCAACGCCGATGATGACCTTCGACAATGTGTCCGTGGGCTATGGCGAAAAAGTCATTCTGAGCCGGATTACCCATCGCATCGACCCCGACGACAGGATTGCGCTGATCGGGCCGAACGGGAACGGCAAATCGACGTTTGCCAAACTGCTTTCCGGCGAGCTCAAGGCTATGGGCGGGCAGATGTTGCGAGCAAAAACGCTCGACGTTGCTTATTTCGCCCAGCACCAGCTCGACCATCTCAAACCCGAGCAGACCCCTTACGAGCATGTGATCGATCTTATGCCGCTCGAAAGCGAAGCCAAGCGCAGGGCACGGGTGGCGCAAATGGGGCTTTCGACAACCCGCATGGACACCAAGGCGAAGAACCTTTCGGGTGGCGAGCGGGCACGGCTCTTGATGGGCATCATTACGTTCGGCGGGCCGGGCATGCTGGTGCTGGACGAACCGACCAACCATCTCGACATCGACAGCCGCGATGCGCTGGTCCATGCGCTTAACGACTACAAGGGCGCCGTGCTGATCATTTCGCACGACCGGCATTTGATCGAGGCGACGTGCGATACACTGTGGATTGCCGAGAACGGCACCGTCAGCGAATACGAAGACGATCTTGACGGGTATCAGCGCAGCCTCGTCTCGAACGGGTCGGGCGGCAATGGCGGGGGCGGTTCGGCATCCGACCGCAAGCGCGAGCGTCAGGAAGCTGCGGCCCGGCGCGCCGAACTTGCGCCTTTGCGCAAGGAGATCAAGTCGCTCGAGCAAAAACTTGACTGGAAGCGTAAGGACCTGGCCAAAATCGATAAACAGCTCGATGACCCGGCGCTTTATACTGGCGACGCGGAAAAGGCGATTGCGCTGGGAATCGAAAAATCGAAATTCGAAGGTGAAATTGCAGCCCTCGAAGATCAGTGGCTCGAAAAAAGCGCAGCACTTGAGGACGCCCAGACCGATGCCTAGCGCCCTCTAGCAAGTTTCTTTACCCAAGCGCAAAAACCTGTCTGGATCGGAACAATGCGCCGCGCTAGATACACAAGCGTCGCGACCAAGGCACAGGGACACAATGGCAATGGCAAAGGCAAAGTTGGCAATCGCAACGTTTGTTGCCGCCATGGCGGTGATCTCACCAGCCGTAGCGCAACAGCTGAGCAATGCCCAACGCGATGCAGCTGTGCAATTCGCGCTCAACAACACGCGTCACACGATGTTTCACGAAATCGGTCATCTGTTGGTCGATCAGCTCGACCTGCCAGTTTTAGGCCGTGAAGAAGATGCCGTCGATACCATGGCAACGCTGCTCATGCTCGACACCGGGACCGAAGCAGACGTTGTTGGGCTCCAGGACACCATCGAGGGCTGGCTTTATTCGGAATCGTTCCGGCCATCGCGCGGCTACGTCAATTCGGCGTTCTATGGCGCGCACAGTCTCGATATTCAACGCTCCTACGCCATGGTTTGCCTGATGGTGGGGAGCGATTACGACCGTCACACCCAATACGCCACGCGCATATCGTTGCCCATCGACCGGCAGACGAGTTGCGCTGAGGACTACAGGATTGCCGAACGCGGTTGGTCGGCAGTGCTTGAGCCGCACCGGCGCGAAGGGGCTCCCGCCTCGGATGTAAGCGTTCAGTACCGCGATACGCGGGGAGAGTATCCCGAGGCCCAAGCGCTGCTGGAACAGGCGCAGGTACTTGAGCAGTATGCCGACTGGGTGGCGAAGAATTATGTCCTGCCCCGGCCAGTGCGGATGACCGCGGAAAATTGCGGCGAGGTCAACGCGTTCTACGATCTGGAAACACGCGAAGTCATTCTTTGCTATGAGTGGGTCGACTTTTTCTACGAGCTATACGTTTCCGACATCATGCCGGTGCGTGAGCATTTTGAACTCATGCGCAAGCTGAAGCTCGACAAGCTGGGCCGGCTGGACTAGCGAAACTCTGCAATCGCCATGCCTGCCGCAATCATGTGATGGGTCACGTCGAGGCGGCAATCGGATCAAGTGGCAACGACACGGTTCCGACCTGCCTGCTTGGCACTGTAAAGAGCGGCATCTGCCTTGCCCAGCAAATCGGAGAAGCTGACGTCCGGATCACTGCCCGATTGGGCGGTGCCGATACTGACCGTTATCGATATAGCGTGCCCGTTCTCGATCACTTCCAGCTTTTCAACCGCCGCGACGATCCGTTCGGCGATGCGGGTAGCGCGTTCCAAGCTCACGCCAGACAAAACGACGGCAAACTCCTCGCCCCCCAGACGGCCAATGGCATCGCGCGACCGGACGACGTTGGAAACGGCATCCGCAAAAGCCTGAAGAACCCGATCGCCAACAGCGTGACCGAACTGATCGTTGATGGATTTGAAGTGATCGATATCGAGCATCATGACCGAGATGGGCAGGTCATTGCGCGAACCGGTCATGAGATCCTGTCCGCATTCGTGAAAAGCGGTGCGGGAGAGAACCCCTGTCAGGCTGCAATGATCGACCATATAGGACAGCTGGTTCATCAACCGTATGCGGGCCGCATTGATGGTAACGACCGCCAGAGGCGCCAGGACCATCAGTGCGATGCCAAGCCGCAACGACCCCGTCCAGTAGAGCGGATCACCGGCGACCCCGATATCGACGAAGCCCAATTGAACCGCGACAAGTAACCATGCCGCTGTTGCGGAGGTGACCATGGCTGTTGCGAACCGGGTGGTGGTCAGCGCGCACCAGATCAACGCCGGGATCGGAAAGGCGATCATCCCCGGCCCGCCGATTACACCGCCGGCGGTCAGCGAGACGATCAGTGCGGCCAAGGGCGCCAGGCTGGCCCTGGTCGAACGGCGCATAGCCGACCATTCGGCACTCGAAAACCGAAAGCGCGCGGGGACGGTAAGAAGGACAGGCAAGATCACGAGGCTGTTGACGATCTCGGTTACAAACCAGAATTCAAGCCCATCCAAGAAACCGCGACCGAACACCAAGCGCGCTGCCCCTGCCCCAGCCAGCGCCGACATGAACGCAGAGGCGGCGCAGACTCCAAGAAGGTAGAGCACCGATTTCGGTCGGCAGAGGCATCGGTCGCCATCGGACAAAAGCTGATAGAGCAGAAAGCCCGTCAGAGCGCCTACCATGTTGGCAAAGGTCAACCAGGCCGTAACGACCGGCTCCCCTCCAGTGACAAGATCGGCAAGAAGATACCCCGCCAGAGCACCGATCCATCCCGAGGGGATGGAAAGACGTGGCACACGCACCATCAGACCCAGCAGAATTGCATTGGCGGGCCAGAACGCTGCCAGAAAGCCCATGGGACGCGTCAGGATGCCCAACAGGGCTGCCGTAAGCACCACGGCCCCAACGATCAGAAATGGAAACGCGCTACGCCAGGCCAAGCCCGAAAACGCTTCTGGCGTATTTGAAGCACCTTTCATTGCGATCCTACTCGCTGGCACGAACAACGGCGCAAGCAGGTCAAGCCCATTCGCCCCCTAAACGGAGCCTATATCAGTTGAAACGAATTTGACCATCAGGTTGATGCGCCAAGCCGCCGTCAGCTAACGCCCAAATAGCGGCCAGGCTTGTGATTGAGCAGAATGACAAGGCTCATGAAAACCGCACCGACCAGAGACAGAACCACCCTGTCGAATGGCAGGATGAAGAATGCTGCGATCAGGATGAAAAAATCGATGCCAAACTGGACATAACCAGCGGGAATTTTGTGATTGTCTTGTAGGTAAAGCGCGAGAATGTTGACGCCGCCAAGGCTTGAGCGATGGCGAAACAGCGCGAGAATACCCATTCCCATCATGGCGCCGCCGGCAATGGCCGCAAAGAATGGATTGATGCCGGAGATATTCAGCCAGTTGGGCATCAATGCTGGATAGAGCGACACAAGTCCCACGGCGATAAAGGTCTTCAGCGTGAACTGCCAGCCCATGCGCAGGAACGCCAGGATGTAGAACGGCAAGTTCACAACGAAGAACACTGCCCCGAACGGCAAGCCAGTTGCATATTGGACCAGAAGGGCCAGGCCGGCCGTGCTGCCTGTCGTGATCTGGGCTTCCGAATAGAATGTGACGCCAAGCCCGACAAACAAGGTCCCGAGCAGAATGGCAAGCACATCTTCGAGCGGTGTGTGTTTGACCTTGGGTTCAAACGAAGAATCCATCAGGCTCTCTTGCTCCAGCGGCCTTCGCCGTCCTGCTGCCAATAGGTGAGATCGTAGACAGGTTTCAGGTTGCGCCACACCTGACGCGCTTCGGTTACGGCATCGGGATCATGGCCGTTGAAGATATAGACCAGTCTTTCATAGCCCTCGAGCTGGCGCGGCGTGGCACGATCAACGAAAAAACGGATGGTGGCGCCATTGGGATTTTCATCGCCGCCTGTCAGCAATACCGGCTGAACGGCATCAACAGCCTCCCCAGCAGCAACGGCGTGAGGCAGAAAGCTGTCGTCGGAATAGGTCCAAAGCGCTGAATCGATGGCTTCGATGCGCTCGGCGCTGCCGATTTCGACTACGGCACGCCAGCCGCGCTCGATGGTCTTTTCCAACAGCATCGGCAGAACGGATTCAAGTGGTCGGCTTTCGAGGTGATAGAACAATAGGTCTGTCATGTTGCCATTATCGCATCGGATCGCCCAAGGCGCTAGAGGATGTGATGGCTGGCGACGTGAAGATGCCATCTGTAGTCGCCAGTGGCGACCTGCTGGATTGTATCATGAGAGCGGCGACAGGCAGGTCGTTGCAGACCCGCCTGTCGTATCAATCAACGCGAGTCGGTCACTTGCTGTACACTGACTTCGTCGGTGTAGTCATTGCCGAAACTGGTGCGGATATAACCGACCACGGCGGCAACCTGTTCGTCGCTGAGCACGCCACCAAGCGAAGGCATCGCCTTTTGTCCATGAAGGATAAGGTAGATGGCGTAGCCGGGGAACTCGAGGTTCGGATTGTTGGCCAGAGCCGGATACATTCCGGCGCCCTCAGCTCCCTCCCCTTCGGGCATATGACAGCCCGAGCAGATGGCATTGTAGATATCCTCACCATCTGTCTGGGTCAGCATGCCCGGATCTTCGAACATCATATCGGCGTCCGATTGCGCAATGGCAGGTGTCACCAAGAGCGCGAGGGCCGCCGCTACGGCGAGTTTGAGCGATTTCATATCAAAAGTCCTTTCTGGTAGCGGCGATCAGGCGCCCGTAACGTGCTTATGCAAGCGCGCTATGGCATCGAGAGCGGAGAGGATGGCCCCCTCCTGCCAAGCCGGAAGATAGGAGATATGTTCGCCAGCCATCAGCGTGCGACCGTCCATGGCTGCGGCTGTGGCATACTGAGCTTCCTTGTCGTCCCAGATGCCGTAGCATCCGAGCACCCAGGGCACACGATGCCAGCTTACCGATACGCCGTTGGAAAACTCCTCGGTATATTGCGGGTGGATCTGGGCACCGTATTCAACTGCCTTGGCCACCCGTTCTTCGGGCGCCAGCGCGTTGAACTGATAGGCTGTTGCCCCCCAGCTATAGCCGCCCAGCAACACGCCTGGGCCATCGCTGAAATAGTCGCCCGACGGGTAGGAAATCTGCGAGATGGGCAGGTTGGTATAGGTGATGCCGCCGTAGATGTGCTCGTCCTGCTCCCAAAAGCGACGCTTGAATTCGAGCCCGAACTTGACCGATCCCGCATAAAACATCGAGTCGATGATGCTGGTCATCGGACCGGAGAAGTTATGGTCGATCTGTCCGAGAATGGAGAACGGGATTGTGCAGATGCAGTAATCCGCACTTGCCGTCATTTCGCCCTCGGCGCCGTTGCTGTCCACATAGGTGACGGTGACGCCACTATCGCTCTGGTCGATCTTGGTGACCTTGGCGTTGTAGGTGATGAGATCGCCGATGACCTTTTCGAAACCCTGGGCGATCATGTCCATGCCACCGACCGGCTGGAACATCGTGCCCTGGTGGTCGATAGATGAACCAGTGACAAGATTGGACCATAGCTGCGACTGGAGAATATCGCTCATTGCCAACGGTTCGGACGGAACCGGTTTACCGTCGACGCCGCCGCCGGGATCCTTTTCCCAGCCCCGGAATTCCGAAGTGTCTTCGCTCTTTATGTAGGCGTAGTTGTCGTCAAGCACGCCATAGGTCTTGAGTGAATCGAGGAGAAGCTGGGCATCCTCGGCCGTCACCGTTTCATCGAGACCGTCCTGATTGACGACTTTGGCCAGCAATTCAGAAATATGGCCGCGATAGTCCGCATCGATTTCGCGGAAACGCTGCGGCTTACCATCGAATGCATCGGTGCGGTGCAGATAGGCATTGTAGTTGACCTGCATGAACGGCTCAAGCTTGACACCAAGCCTCTTGCAATAGTCGAGCACCCCGTAATGGTGATGCGGAATGCGCCACGGACCGGGGTTGATGTAATTGCCTTCGGCAAATTTCACATCCTGCTCGAAGCCGCCGAGTTCGACATATTTGTCGCCGCCGCGCAGGGTCCAGCAGCGCCCACCCGCCTTTTCCCGATACTCAAGAATCTGGACATTGTAGCCAGCATCGCGCAACTCCAGCGCCGCCGTCATGCCCGCCAGCCCCGCTCCAAGAACCAACACCGAAGCGCCGTTGGGATCACCTTCGAGATTGATGGGACCGCTATAGGTCGACTCCTGGGCAAACCCCAGGCTTGTCATCGCGTTGTACATCGCTGCACTTCCCGCAGCAGTACCGATCATCGTCAGGAGCTGACGACGACTCATTTCCGTCTGAAACCCAGACATATTCCCTCCCACAAAAATACCGGTGAACGCGTGAGACGCGCGCCCACCATCATCCACGCTAGCCCATGAACTCATGGCTGGCAACCGGTTGCCGAGGCGCACATCTTCAGGGATGCAGGAGTAAGAAATTTAGTAAAAACAGCGCAATAAGAGACGCAGTCGCCATGGCCGGCGCAACCGCCAAGCGGATCGTCATGCCAGCGCAAAGCCGGGAAAGAACGCAAAAATGGGCGCCGTGACAGCGCCCATTTCCAGATTTCAGTATCGATGATTATTCGACGCCGCCCCAGGCCTGGGGATAGTTGTCCATCTCGTCACAGCCGCACATTGCGTAATGCAGCGGCGGCATGTTGGGATCGATGAAGCTATTGAGGTTTTCCTGGGTAATTGCGGGCTGTGGCAGAACCCATTCGGGCGCCGGAACGGCTTCACCCGAGAGCACACGAACTGCGGCGATGATCGGGGTGCGCCACTGATACGAAGGATATGTCGGCGCGATTGCCGTCATGTCCAGATCGTTCCATTTTTGCAGGAAATCCTGCTGGTCTTCACCCACGAACACTGGAATGTCGTAGCCGCCATCTTCGAAGGCTTCGACAGCTGCCACGGCGGTTGCACCGGCATCCATCCACACAGCGTCGATTGAGCCACGCTGAAGATAGTCTTCAACTATCGACTTGGTGTTGGCGTTGTCGCCATCGGTAAATTCGGCACCAACGACGTTGAGACCGGCTTCATCCAGAATGCGACGGCCAGCGGAGTAGCGGGTTTCGAGCACATCGACGCCCGGCAGAATACGCAACATCAGGACATTGGCCCCTTCATCGACGTTGTCGGCGATGAACTGGGCACCCTGGATACCGAAACCGTAACCGCCGACCGGGTGAATGAACGTCACCGGGCAGTCGGTCTGTACACCACGATCGAATACGATGACCGGCAACTGCTCGCAGGCGTCTTCGACGGCAGGTGTCAAAGCAGCAGTCGTATTGGGCGAAACGATCAGAAGATCGCAATCGCCGCTGGCAAGAAGATCGGCGATGTCGGCAATCTGCTTGTCGTCCGAGCCTTCGGCATCGACGTGAATGAACTCGCCGATCTCGTCATGGAGTGCAACTTCCTCGGTCATGTTGGTGTAGCCCACCACCCGCCAGGGATTGTTGACGCCAGCATTGGAAAAACAGATCGTATGCGGACCTTCTGATGCGTATTGGGCCGTATCACCCATCTGATCGACCAGATACTGTTCCCAGGGCTTACCTTCCGGGCCCATGGGCTCCATCGAGAGCTGGTCCATCTGGCGGGCGAACTCTTCGGGGTCGTCGAAATTCTGCGCACCTGCAACGCCTGGCCCCGCGAGCACCATGCCCGTCGCCAATGCGTAGGTCAGTAATTTTCTCATCGTGGTTTCCTCCCTTTCGATGAAGGCTGCATGACGGGCTTATTGCCCGGTCCGTTTGCGGCGATACATGGCTAGCGCCACCGCCGCGATCAGGATTCCTCCCTGCACGACCTGGCGCACCGGCTGGGGCAGACCAAGGAAGTTCAGAAGGGTGAAGATGGCCGTCAGGGTCAGCGCGCCAGCGATCGCGGCGGGTACAGACCCCTTGCCGCCCAGCAGGAGCGCGCCACCAAGAACGGCAGCCGTTATGGCCTGAAGCTCAAAGCCCGTGCCCACATCGGTCGAGACGCCGGCGAAGCCGCCAAGCAAAATACCGGTGACGACGGCGCTGAGCGCTGAAATGACGAAGGCGGATATCCGCACCCGATTAACCGGGACGCCAGCCAATTGCGCGGCGCGGGGATTGTCTCCGATGGCGTGGATCATGCGACCGAGATTGGTGCGGTGCATGAGCCAATAGAGCACAAAACCGACACCGACGAGCACGATGAGCGCGACTGGCAACATCCGGATGATCGGGATATCCATGATGTTAACGCGACCGAAATAACGGAACGTATCGGGCAGATAGCCGCGCGGCGCGCCGCCCGACCACATGAACGCAAACCCGTTTAGCGTGATCATCATGCCCAGCGTCGCAATCAGCGAGGGGACCTTGAGATAACAAACGACCAACCCGTTGACGACACCGACGGCAAGACCAATGCCCAACATGACCGGAATGACCCAAGCAGTCGCGTTGGGGTCGTTGTTGGACAACATCGAGGAGCCGACCACGACCAAGGTAATCAGCGAGCCGACCGAAAGGTCGAAACCGCCCGAGACGATGACATAGACCTGCCCGGCAGCGAGGATCGCCAGAGGCGCCGCACGCTTGAGAAAGTTCATGTAGCCGGTTGGCTCAACGAAATTTGGATTGTTGAAGATGATCGCGACGATCAACGCGGCGAGAATGAAATAGACAGGGTTGATGGGCGGCAGCGTCCGCGAACGCTTTTGTGGAATGGCGTGTTCGCTCATGCGACAATCCTCCGCGAACGGGCAGCGTAAAAGGCAACCGCAGCCACGATGATGACGCCACGCAGAACCTGCTTGGCAAAGGCATCTACGCCCAAGACGTTGAAGATGGAATCGATGAGCGAGAAGATCATCACACCGCCGACGGTTCCCCAGACACCGCCCCGGCCACCGGCAAGGATGGTACCGCCGATAACGACGACCGCGATGGATTCAAGATCGTAGACGCCATCCGAGCCGATCCAAGGCGCGCCCGAGCGTAGGCGGCTTGCAAGATACAGCCCAGCCAGAGATGCGCAGACCGAGCAGATGACATGCGCCCAGACAACGACTTTGTCCGTAGAAATTCCGGCGAAGCGCGCAGCATCGCGGTTGCCACCGACTGCATAGATGTTCGAGCCAAAGCGCGTGAAGCGCAGCACGACGAAGGCGACAATTGCCAGGGCAAAAAAGAACAGTATGGCGAAGGGAACACCCGCCACCGTGCCATATGCAAAGAACTGGAAGTCGGGTGGGACAGCACCGGCGAAGTTGGACACGAATGCCGACAGGCAGCCTTGGATGACCAAGCTCATGCCCAGCGTGGCGATGAGCGGATTGACATCGAGGCGGGTGATGATCAGCCCGTTCAGCAAGCCCACAACAATGCCCAGCCCCAAAGCGGCGGCGATAGCGGGCACGATCATCGCCGGGTCGCCGTTCATCACCACCGAGGCGACGACAGCCGTTGCCGAAATCAGACTGGCCACCGAGAGATCGATCGATGCGACCAGAATTGCAAAAGTCTGCCCGATTGCCGTGATCCCCAGAGCAATGGAGCGCCCAAGCACAGCGAGCAGATTACCCCATGTCAGGTACTGGGTTTGGCCCGTGATGATGCAGGCCAGGATGTACAGGATGACCGCACCTGCCAAAAGGATTGCCGGCGCCCAACGTTCAAATCGGAATTTCGGACGAGCCCGCAGGGACTCCGTGACAGATTCGCTCATGCCGCGGCCTCCTTTTCGCCCGTCGCATCGAGCATGATCGCTGTTTCACTGGCGCCGTGCGCATGCTCGGCGACAATGGTTCCTTCACGCATGACGAGCACGCGGTCGGCAGCGCCGATGATTTCGGGAAGGTCGGACGAGATCATCATGATCCCGGTTCCCTGACGGGCCAGATCGCGCATCAGATGGTAGATGCCCGCCTTGGCGTTGACGTCGATGCCGCGGGTCGGTTCAATGAAGATCAGCACTTTGGGTTTGAGCGCAAGCCAGCGTGCGACGATGGCCTTTTGCTGATTGCCGCCCGAGAGAAACTTGATTTCCTGCTCGTAAGACGCCGCCTTGACCTCCATCCTGTCGAGCAGCACATCCATACCCGCAAGATCGGTGAAGCTGTTGGATCTATGGCTGGCCAACAATGGATCGAAGGCGCGAGCTGTGAGCATGCCGTTATCACGCACCGACTGCATGAGGATCAGCCCTTCCCCCTTGCGATCGCCCGGCAACAGACCGATACCGGCCCGAATGGCCTGGCGAGGATGCGTGAATTTGACCGGTTCTCCGGCCAGTGTCATTTCGCCCTGCGTAAACGGGCGATGCCCGAACATGGCCATTGCAAGGGCAACGCGGCCCGCGCCCTGTATGCCGGCAAAGCCTAAGATCTCTCCGGCCCGCAGGTCAAAATCGATCCCGTGCAGCTCCGCATTGGCACCGCCGCGCACCGAAAGCACGGCATCGCCCAATTCTGAAGCGATTGCCGATGGCGCATAAAAATCGGCAATGTCTCGCCCGACCATTGCGCGGACGATCTCGTTGGGCTGGGGCAGCGTATCAAAGCGTGCTGCGACTTCGCCATCCTTGAGCACCGTCACCCTGTCTGCAAGGCGGGTCACTTCACGCATGCGATGGGTTATATAGATGACGGCGGTACCATGGGCACGCAGAGCATCCACGCTCTTGAACAGCTCGACACATTCGGATTCGTTGAGCGCCGCAGTGGGCTCGTCCATCACCAGAACCTTGGCATCCAGCGAAATTGCCTTGGCAATCTCCACAATCTGCTGGGATGCAACATCGAGATCGGCAATCAGGGTGTCGGGATCGATGCGGCCACCAACACCGAACATGTCAAGAGCCCGGCGGGTTTGTGCCCGCATGGCACCGAAATCGAGCATGCCGTTGCGCGTGATCTCACGGCCCAGAAATATGTTCTGGACAACAGTACGGTCGGGAAGAAGTGAAAATTCCTGATAAATGACTGAAATGCCAGCACGCAAGGCATCAACAGGATGGCGGAAGTGCACGGGTTCGCCGCTCAAAGTCACCGAGCCATCGTCGGGCTGATAAACGCCAGAGAGTATCTTGATGAGCGTTGATTTACCCGCGCCGTTTTCGCCGACCAGCGCGTGAACTTCGCCGGGGCTGCAGGCAATGCTGACGTCATTAAGCGCGACAACGCCAGGAAAGCGTTTGCCGATGCCCTTCATTTCAATAACCGGGACAGCGCTCATGCGGCGGCCTCCCATTGACCGCGGATAAAGGCGAGAGATTCAGAAAACAGCGTATCGTAATCGGGAAACAGCGGCCGCCAGACGCGGGTTGCAGCTGCGATCTCTGGAAGCCCGCCTCCAAACGCCTCGAGCGTGACCCAACCATCATAGCCGGTAGCGCGCGTTGCCTTGAAGATTTCGGGAAAATCGATATGGCCGCGCCCCGGAATGCCGCGATCGTTTTCCGATATGTGCAGCACGCCCATGTGACCGGCAATCAACTCGATGGCGCGGGGCTGTTTCTGCTCTTCGATGTTGGCGTGGAAGGTATCATACATGATGGAAAAGGCCGAGTGATCGACAGCCGCCACATAAGCCCTGGCCTGTTCCATTGTGTTGAGAAAGTGCGTTTCGAACCGGTTCAGGTGCTCAAGACTGAGCGTGATCCCATTCGCCTTTGCCGTTTCCGCCATCGCGTGATGCGCTTCGGCGCCATAACGGATCTCATCTGGGCTGGGACCGGAGCCGGTGAAGTGCCCGATGGGTGCATGGAACGGACCGCCGATGCTTTCTGAACCCAGTGCCAGCGCGCAATCCATGATCCAGTCGAGATGGGCAACACCGCGCGCACGTATTGCGATATCGGCGCTCAGAGGGTTGGCATCGGGCGAGGGAATAACCGAAGTCGATGTCCGACGGAGCCCGATGGCATCGAGTTCACCCGCCAACCATTCGTAGTGTGCAGGATCGCCGCTCAGTATCGGCACTTCAACGCCGTCATATCCAAGCGCCTTGAGCTGCCGTATCTGCGGCAGATGCGCTTCGGTAATGTACCCCGCAAGGCACAAGAGATTGATGCCGACTTGCATAGTCCTCCCCAAAGACGGCTGCGCCGCCTTCCCCAACCCCAATGTTCAAAATGAACATCGGAAGGCCAGACTTGAATTTTCAACGCACGAGAATGCGCGTTCTCCACCACGAAGCCGGCCGTCTCCAAAGCCTAGCATCGCCCGCATTTATTTGTTTTTATTGACAAAAATACTCAGAACATACTAGATGACCGCGTATTTGTCGTTAGTTCGAGCATCGTTGAAGTTGCACGGCGCTGCGTTCAATTTTGACAAGTGGTAAAAAATGAACATCGATTGGGGCGAGGCATGAGCAGAGATGACAAAGCGAAAGCTGTTGCGCAGCCGACGGTTTTCCGGGAACCGGGCGCTCTGCTGTACGCGGGAAATTGCATTGATCTTCTTGACGCATCGCTGGCCGGCAAGGTCACCCTGAACGCCTGAACGCCTGGACGCGACGGGGCTACCCCGGACGCGATCTGGGCGACGCACTGCCTCAGGTCTGCTCAGTCGGTGGCTGGGATGCCACGCGTCCACAGGATTGGGGGCTAAAGGAACACTGCAACGAAGGCGTCAAGATCGCGTACCTCGCGCGCGGAACCTTGCGCCTCACTCTCGACGGCGACCGCTATGACATCCAGGAAGGACAAATGTTCGTCGTCCGCCCCTGGCAATTGCACGCTTTTGGCGCACCCCATGTCGACCCCAGCCAGATCGTTTGGGTGCTTTTCGACATTGGCGTACGACGCCCGCATGACGAATGGTTGTGGCCCGACTGGCTTGCCTGGCCCGAACGCGATCAGGCGCGGTTGACCGAGCTGCTCTCCAAGAACGAGCAGCCCTGGTATACCGCTTCGCGGGACGTCGCACGCAGCTTCATGGACATCGCCGATGTGGTGGCAACCGACGATATCGAGCGTGGGGAGACCAAGCTGCGTCTGCTGATCTCGATGATGTTGCTGCAATTCAAGAACCAGCTTGAGGACCAGAAGCCGGCGCTCGACCAATCTCTTGCCGCATCGCGGCGCACTGTCGACATTTTTTTGCAACGCCTTCTGCATGCGCTCGACGATAATTGGACGCTCGAGAACATGGCCGCCGAGTGCAACCTTTCGCGCACCCAGTTTTCCAAGCACTGCATTTCGCTGACCAACATGACGCCGTCACGCTACCTGCAATCGGTTAGATTGCAGGCCGCCCGCGCCATGCTGACCACGAGCGACGCCCGCTCGGTAACCGAAGTGGCTTTCGATTGCGGGTTTTCTTCGAGCCAGTACTTTGCGACGTGCTTTAGAAGGCAGTTCGGAGCCTCGCCTTCCAGCATCAGAGAAGCGCAGATCTGAGCCGGTAATACCGTCAGGGGAGTTGTATACGCTCGCCGGCCTTGGCGTCGAAAAAATGCGTCGCGTTGGCTGCCAGCGAAACCCGGCGCGTGTCGCCGATCTGCATCGCTGTGCGTTCCCGAGTGAACATTTCGAGCGTTTGTGTGCCCAATTGCACGCTCACCTGGGTTTCCGAGCCCATCTGCGCCATTGCCTCGATCGTGACGGGAATACCCGATTCGTCAAAGACGATATCTTCGGGGCGCTTACCCAACAGGAGCTGGGTATCTGCGGAGAAGGCTGTCGGCACCGAAATTCCAAGGTCTTGACCGCTATCGAGCTTGAAGCGTCCTTCAACCGCCCGCCCCTTGAGCAAGTTCATCGAGGGTGAGCCAATGAACTGAGCGACAAAGGTGTTGGCGGGACTATCGTAAAGATCGAGCGGTGTGCCGATCTGCTCAACATTACCGGCGCGCATGACGATAATCCGATCGGCCATTGTCATGGCTTCAACCTGATCGTGGGTCACGTAGATCATTGTCGTGCCCAACCGCCTGTGAAGCGACTTGATCTCCGAGCGCATCTGCACGCGCAGCTTGGCATCCAGATTGGATAACGGTTCATCGAACAGGAACACCGATGGATTGCGCACGATGGCACGGCCCATAGCCACGCGCTGGCGTTGGCCGCCGGACAGCGCCTTGGGCTTGCGCTCCAGATAGGGAACAAGGTCGAGAATTTCGGCAGCTTCGCGCACGCGCCTGTCGCGCTCGGCGGTCGGGACGCGGGCCAGCGTCAACGCAAAACCCATATTGTCGGCGACATTCATGTGCGGATAGAGCGCGTAGTTCTGGAACACCATTGCAATGTCGCGCGCCTT
Source organism: Pelagibacterium sp. (assembly GCF_048264985.1). Lineage (GTDB taxonomy): Bacteria > Pseudomonadota > Alphaproteobacteria > Rhizobiales > Devosiaceae > Pelagibacterium. The sequence goes on along the minus strand of NZ_JBLXCL010000001.1, from coordinate 1,304,352 downwards.
TGCCGGCGTCTCGTTGACCCGACGACCGGCGATGGCAATTTCCCCGCCCGAGATTTCTTCCAGCCCGGCAATCATGCGCAACAAGGTGGACTTGCCGCAGCCAGACGGCCCGACCAGCACGACGAATTCGCCATCGGCGATATGGGCACTGACACCGTGAAGTGCCGTTTGCTTGCCGTAATCCTTGCGAACCTGGGAAATGTCAACGCTTGCCATGTCTCACACGCCTTCCGATGGGGTGATGTGAAGTTTGTCGGTCGAAAGGGCGCCCTCAAAGACCGCGAGGCCGACCATGCCGCTGGGATAGGTTGCGTCATCCGCTTCGATACTGACGTCGCCAATTTGTGCGCAAATACGGCTGCCCTGCAGGGAAACGCGCACATTGACAGCGGTTTCAAACTCAATCGGCATTTCTGCCTCGGCCAATACCGTCTCATGCTCATCACGGCGACAAACGATGCGGACCCGACCACTGCGCATCAGCCGGACGGCGTAATAATGGCGCAATCCGTGGGCGCGCACCACCAACGCTCCGTAATCACCGAGGTGAAGATTGAGGCTGGTTTCGACTGTATAGTCGGCCCAGTCGCGCGTACCCGTCAGGATGATGCCTTCGCCACGATTTCCAGCAAGGCGGAAGGATTCGTTGAAGTTCTTTGAGAAGACGCTGGCGCCGTTTATCCAGGCGCTGCGCCACATGCTGCCCTCGGTATGCGGGCGGCGCAGCGTCAGCTCGGGTTCGCCCGACCACCCGAGCCAATCAACGAGCACGCGCCCGACAGTTGCGCTGTCGCGAACCGACATGACCAGACCGACTTCAGCCACCGGGTTGCCGTCGAACTGTGGAATACGCCATGAAAGCTCGGCGCTTTGTCCCGGCGCCAGAGCGACGCTTTCCGGAGCGACGACGCTGACCAGTGCATCGTCCTGTCCGTAGCGGCGCAATGCAAGCGCCACTTCGACGGTTCCGGTCAAGCTTGCATCACCGATAATGCGCGCCTTGAGCGTTTGGCCCGGGGACACGCGCGGGGTGGCGAGCACCTCGTACCAGGAATGGCCGATCATGGAAGGCGGGATAAAAACCGGCGTGCCGACATAGGCAGAACGGCCCGGTGACATGGTGACGAGATCGACTGCGAGCGCCGACCCGGTACCCGAGACGGCAACATCGCCGCAATTGCGCAATGTACCGCCAGCCATGAAACCTTGCACGGATGCCGGCAGCGAAAAATGGAACTGGGCGCCATTCTTGGGCGCCGGCTTTTGAGGCGCGCCGGCCAAACGCAGAGCAAGGCTCTCAAGCCATAGAGTCATCTGGGCAGCATCGCCAAGGCCGCGACCGCCATCGGCAGTCGACAGGTACAGCCTGTCGGCGACGGGCCCGCGCCAATCGGGCCCGGCATCGATGCCCTCAAGCCCGAGCATGATGCCCTGCAGGCAGCCCAGATTGCCCGCATTGCAATCGGTATCCCAGCCGGAGGTGTTAATGATCATCTGGCCATGGCTGAAATCATGGGGCGCGTGAAGAAACGCCATGATCATCAAGGCGAAGTTGGGCACCACATGACAGACGCCGGGATATTTGTCGTAACCGTAATTGTCTTCGATCAACTGTCGCGTAGCCTGCCAATCATCACCATTGGTCGCGACCCAGGTGCGGATATCGGCAATGACGCGCGCGACAAGGCTGTCACCGGGAATGTGGCGCAGACCCGTCTCAATGAGATGGTCGGCATCCTTGCTGACAAAAGCCTCTGCTTCCATGGCCGCCCAAAGCACCGCAGCATTGACGCTTTCGCCATCATGGCTGACGCTTGCCGCCTGACGCGCGAGCTTTGCTGCTTGGGCAGGATTGCCGGGAGAAACCAGTGCCCAGCCGTCGATGAAAATCTGTGCGCCGATCTGCTCGGCGACGGTCTTGCCGTTGGTTTCCATCGCGCCCGACTTCGGAGCGGGAATGCCCTTGGCCAAATTGAGCCAGGCCGTATGCTCTGTCGAGTTTCCAGCACCACCCCACCAGAAGATGGCACGGTTTTCGACGACATAGTTCAGCCACGTGCGGCCGATGTCTTCTGCTCCGAGATCAGGCGTGCAGCCGTAATCTTCAAGCGCGCGCAGAAAGCTGAAAGTGCCCGACACGTCGTCGTCTGTAACGACAAGCTCAGCGCCGAGCTTTTCGTTGACGTAATAGGTGATCGGCCCAAGCTCGCGCATGATGCGTTGATAGGTCCAGTTTTCAAACGGGCGACCGAGATAGACGCCGATGAGCTTGCCCAATACGCCCGCATAAATCCTGTCGCGCATGTCAGCTTGTGGTGTCATTTTTGGCCTGCCTGGAAGTGAGAAATCGAAAATTGGGACATCAGCTTGCTGCGCAACTCATCCCCGATGAACGCATACGCCAATGCGTCGCGATTGCGCGCCGCAAAGTCAGACGCTGTCCAGCCAAAGGTTTGGTTGAGACGCAAGTATTGTTCTGAAAGGGTGAGCGCCGTGACGCCACGCGCATCGGTATTGATGCCAACCGACAGCCCTGCCCTGACGAGTTTTTCGACAGGATGGCTGGCAAGTTCGGGATAGACATCGATCTGAACATTGCACGAAGGACAGACTTCGAGATGGACCTTGCTCTCGGCAAGACGAGCCATCAATGCACTGTCCTCTATAGCGCGGACGCCGTGGCCGACCCGAGAAACGCCAAGGCGGGAAACCACCTCGGATACTTTATCGGCGCCTCCGGCCTCACCCGCATGTGCGGTGAGGCCAAGCCCGACATCGCGCGCACCAGCAAAAGTCGTTACATGGGCATCGAGAGGATAGCCAACCTCATCGCCGGCCAGATCAATACCGGTCACCAGATCGTTGCCGCGCGCAAGGGCGACCAACTGACGGCCCATTTCGGCATCATCGAACCGCAGAACACACAGGATCAACCGGGCGACGACACTATACTTTGCCCTGCCCTCGGATATGGCATCCGAGACCACGGCCACGACATCGGCAACGCTCAGGCCCTGGTTTGTGTGGATCTGCGGCGCAAAACGGATTTCGGCGTAGAGGACGTTATCGGCATCGAACTGTGCCAGCAGGTCGAGGGTCGCGATCCTGAGCGCCTGACGGGATTGCAGCAATGCGATGGCGGGTTCGATGTGACGAAAATAGTCGAGAAGGTCGACGCATTTTTGCGGCGCAAGAAAGCGCTCGTTATAATTTTCAGCGCTGGTGCCGGGCGCTATCGCCTGCACGGCAGCAAGGCTAAGGCTGCAGTCGAGATGTACATGCAGTTCGACTTTCGGCATCGCTGTCACATCTGCAAGCGCCAATTCACGCATCGCCATCGCCCTTATCAGTGCAGCCCCCACGCACACCATTGGTGCTTGACGGGCCTTGCTTGTCTTCTTACTGATACGTATCAGGAGGCGTTTCAAGATAAAACTGACCAAAAAGAAACCGACGCAAAAAGATGTAGCAACGCATGCCGGCGTTTCGCAGGCGGCGGTGTCTTCGGTTTTGCATGGCCAGGGCACTGGCATCAGCGCGGCCGCACAGGCGCGAATCCGCGAAAGCGCCCGCGCCCTGAACTACGTGCCCAATCGCATGGCACAGGCTCTCAAAAACAACCGATCGATGATGATCGCTTGCATCGTTCCCGACATCTCCAATCCGTTCTATCCACCGATGATCCGAGCGGTTCAAAAGATCGTGGAACCTGCACGCTACGACGTCATGGCGCTGAGCACCGACGGCACGAGGGCCGCCGAGCTGCGCATGATCGAATTGTGCGTCGACCGACGCGTGGCGGGAATTGTCGGTGTGTTCTTTCAGGCGACGATCCGCGACCTGGTCAGCGCAGTCGAAGCTGAAATACCCGTAATCCGATACGAATCCGCCCCTAAGCGCGGCGGCCATTTGCCCGTCGACGACTATTTTGTGGACAACCAAACTGCCGCTTCCGACATTGCCGCGCACCTGATCGCGCTCGGCCACACCAATATCGTTTTTCTGGCTTCCCCCGGCGGTCCTGAACGTGCGCGTATCGCGGGCTATAGCGATGCACTTCAGGCGTGCGGCCTCACCCCGCGCATCGTGAGCGCTGAGGCCTATTCCATTGATGGTGGCGCAACAATCACCCAGCGCCTGCTGAACGAAGGCAGCCGGCGCCCCACGGCGATCATGTGCGCCGACGACCTTCTGGCATGTGGCACCATCCGCGCCTGCCAGGCAGCAGGTTTGTCACTGCCCAACGACATGTCGGTGACAGGGTTTAACAACCTGTCGATGACCGACGTCCTCAATCCGTCGCTCACGACGGTGTCCCTGGGACAGGAAACGTTTGGCCAGTTGGCCGGAGAACGGCTCCTGGACAGGATCCGCGGCAAAGCAGAGGGCCCTGGGTCGGCCACCGCTCTGCCCTTCTCGATCATTGCCCGAACCTCAACGGCGCCCGCACTTCACAACGATAACGAAGCGCTGGACGCCGACTTCACAGCAAGGAACGCCTAATGGAACATCTAACCCGCAAAATCTCGGGTGCTGCCTGCGCGGCCATTGCCCTTTTGGCGCCCGGCCAAGCCGCAGCACAGTCCATCGCCTGGTGGTATGAAGCCCTGACGCCGGAACAGCAGCGCCTGCTCGACGACACGCTGGTCGGCGGCTTCAACGCCAGCCATGAAGGCGTTACCCTTGAGCTGGACTATCGCGGCAACGCCATTGAAAACCAGCAGCGCCTGGCGCTGATGTCGGGCGGTGGCCCTGACATCATCAACTCAAATGGTCCTGCGACCGCCATGGCCATGGCACGGGCCGGCCAGTTGCTGCCGCTCGACAGCTATGCAGCAGAATTGGGCTGGAACGACCGTCTCATCGAGATGTTCCTGAGCCTGGGCAAAGTGGACGGCGTTCTCTACTCGATCCCCAAGAACTACGAGGCGATGGGGCTGTTCTACAACGCCGATATCTTTGCCGAAAAGGGCTGGGAAGCGCCCAAGACCATCGTCGAGATGGAAGCGCTGGCCGATGCCATGCTTGAAGACGGCATGACCCCGTTCGTTGCGGGCAATGCCGGCTTCCGGGCTGCCAATGAACAGTTCTTCACAGTTGCGCTGAACCAGCTTGCTGGCCCCGAAGCCGTCCGCGAAGCGCTGGCCGGTGAACGCGACTGGACCGACCCGGTGTTTGTCGATGCCATGACGACCTTCAAAGCCTGGTATGACAAGGGCTATTATGGTCAGAACTACTTCTCGACGTCGACCATCGATGCCTTTGCCGGCATGGTGACCGGCGAGACCGGCATGGCGCCACAGGGCACCTGGGCTTTTTCCTGGGTCGCAGATTACTTCGATCCAGCCGGTGCCAATGCGGCATTCACGTCGATCCCGGTTGCCGAGGGCGTGCCCTACCCGCTGTTCCCGATCGGTGTCGGTTCGGCCCTTTCGATCAACACCAATTCGGCAAACCCCGAAGCCGCCAGCCAGGTGATCGACTATATCTTCAGCGGCGACTTCTACGGTGCGATCGTGCCGCAGTGGCAGGGCGAATGGAACGTGCCGCTGGCCGACCTGTCGGCCGTCGAGCTGCAAGGCGAAGTCACGCCGCTCTATGAAGAAGCGACCACGTTGATCGCCGACGCTATCGATGACGGTAATTACGGCTATACGACATGGACCTTCTGGCCGCCCAAGTCGGAGCAGTACATCATCAACGGTGTTGAAGAGCTCTGGCTCGACCGCGCAACGCCCGAGCAGTTCCTGAGTGGGCTGCAGAACGAGTTCGCTGCCGAATTCACTGCCGGCGCAGTGCCCCCGCTCCCGTAATACTGACAAGAATGCGTGGTGCCGTTTTTGCGACGGCGCCACGCAACCCACGGAAACAAGACAATGTGGTTGTTCGCCCTACCTGCCCTGGCCATTAACGTCGTGATCATCCTGATCCCCGCGCTTTTGACTGTCGCGCTCGCGTTTTGCCGTTGGGACGGCTTTTCGATGCCGGTCTTCGTCGGCCTCGCCAATTTTCAAGCGCTCTATGACGACAGGGTCTTCTGGATCGCGCTGGGCAACAACATCAAATGGACACTGATCTTTCTCACTGTGCCAATTGCGATTGGACTGCTCGCGGCAACGCTGATGCTGATGGTGCGCAGGGGACGGATGCTGTTTCAAATCGCCTATTTTATGCCTGTGGTCGTTGCGACAGCCATCACCGCTCGGGTGTGGCAAGGCATGATCTACAACCCATCGACAGGTGTTTTCGGCCTTGTGTCGCGGTTCGGCATCGAGCTTAGCGACCCGCTCGCCCACACCCAATCAGCGCTGTACGGCATTGCCGTTGTCGATCTGTGGCATTGGTGGGGCTTTATCGCCGTGATCTTTCTGGCAGCGTTGCGCCAGGTGCCGCAGGAAAATGTCGAAGCGGCGCGGCTCGATGGGGCCGGTTTTTTCGATCTCATGCGCTACATCCTGATCCCCGCGATTGCCCCGACGATCAAACTGATGATGGTGATGACGGTGATCTGGTCGTTCCTGGTCTTCGACTTCGTCTATATCCTTACGCAAGGCGGACCGGCCTATTCGAGCGAAGTGCTGTCTACACTGGCCTATCGCAATGCGTTCTTCGAGTTCGAGATCGGACGTGCCGCCGCCGTGTCGCTCGTCATCGCACTGTTCGGGCTGACCGCAACGTTTGCCTATGTGCGCCTGCAGAGCAAAGAAGAGGCGAACTGAGATGATCGAAAGTCGCCTCTCCACCACCATATCCTACATCGTGTTGTCGCTAGCGTTGGTATTTGCACTCGGGCCATTGGCCCTGATGGTGCTCAACGCTTTCAAGACAACGCCGGAAATCATCACAAGCCCGCTCAGCCTGCCTGCCGAGTTGCAATGGTCCAATTTCACGCGCGGGTGGGAAGACGCCCGGCTGGGCGAGACCATGTGGAACAGCGCCAAAGTGACGGGCATGACCATCTTTCTGGTCCTCACCACTGGATCGGGTGCAGCCTATGTACTTGCGCGCCGCAAGATCGGGGCATGGAAGCAGGTGAGCGCCTATATCCTGGCGACCACGACGGCCCCCATACAGCTTTTCCTGTTTCCGCTCTATTTCGGATTTGCCAAGGCTGGCTGGATCAACAATCCCATCGCTGTGTCGTTTGTGTATTGCGCAATGTTCAGCCCCTTTGCCATCATGCTGTTGCGTACTTATTTCATCGCCATTCCCAAAGAGCTCGAAGAGGCGGCCGAACTCGATGGTGCTAATGCCTGGCAGGTGTTCTGGCGCGTCATGCTGCCCATCGTATCGCCGGGACTGCTGACCGTAGCGCTGATCATCGGGCTGTATTGCTGGAATGAGTTCCTCATCGCTTCGACCTTCCTGCAAAGCCGGGACGAAATGACCGCAGTGGTCGCGTTCTCGCTGCTCAGCGGTCAGTACACAAGCGACTGGGGACAGATCATGGCGACGGCAATGATCATTGTTTTGCCAATCCTGATGCTGTTCCTATTGCTGCAGCGCTACTTCATCGACGGGATGGCAGGCGGATCGACAAAGGGGTAACCCGGTCAGGTTTTGCCACTCCTGTCTGCGACGAAGGACTTTTATGAGGACTTCGGCACTTTGGCGGCGCACAATCAGCGCGCCGCCGGATGACTATTTGCCGTTTTCGTAATTGTCCCGGATCAGCCGATCAAACAGCGCAACGCCGAAACCGGTGGCCCAGGACGTGATCGTCTCGCTCGATGCCTTGCCGAAGCCAGTGCCAGCGATATCGACATGGGCCCATGGAACGTCATTGACGAAATGGGCGAGGAACTGACCGGCGATCGAAGCGCCGCCCAGCCGGCCACCCTGGTTCTTGATGTCGGCAAAACGGCTCTCGATCAACTTGTCATAGGCCGGCCCAATGGGCAAATGCCAGACCTTCTCACCCGATGCCCGTCCCGCCTGTTGCAGCGTTGCGGCGAGGGAATCGGTATTGGTGAATACGCCAGCATAATCATCGCCCAATGCTATGCGAATGGCACCGGTCAGCGTGGCAATATCAAACATCGCCCTGGGCTTGAACCGATCCTGACAATACCACAGGGCATCTGCCAGAACGAGGCGGCCTTCGGCATCGGTCGAGATGATTTCTATGGTTTCACCGGACATAGCGGTGACGACGTCGCCAGGCCGATAGGCATTGGCGTCAGGCATGTTTTCGGCCAGAGCAAGAATGCCGACTGCATTGACTTTGGCCTTACGGGTGGCAAGGGCCTGCATGAGTCCCAGCACTGCGGCTGCGCCGCCCATATCGCCTTTCATGTTCTCCATCGACGCAGCAGGCTTTATCGAAATGCCGCCAGTGTCGAAGACAATCCCTTTGCCAACGAATGCCGTTGGTGTTTGGCCCTTTTCGCCGCCGTTCCACTGCATGACGACCATGCGCGGGGGCCGCACCGACCCCTGCCCTACGGCGAGCATGGCACCCATACCGAGCGCGCCCATCTGCTCTTCGTCGAGCACTTCTACCGTCACACCAAGATCGGCCAGAGTGTTGGCAACGTCTGCCATATCGGAAGGGCCAAGCAAGTTGGCTGGCTCGCTGACCAGATCGCGCGCAAGGTTTGTGCCGCCGGCAACGGCGAGCGCATGATCAACAGCGCTTTTCATGGCATCTGGTTTGGCAAGAACGAAGGTCAGCGCCGAGGGGTGGACGGTCTTGGACTTGCGACGCGTGTTGTATTTCTCAAAGCGATAGGCGCGCAATTGGGCGCCGGCGCCCAGCGCACCGACCAGCGCTGGCGTCAATCCCGGCTCATCGAGGACAATTGCCGCGCTGGACACCGCGGCCGCGTCGAGCTTGGCAAAAAGCGAACCGCCACGGTCGGCCCAGGCAGCATCGTTTTCGCCTTCGCCATCCGCTCCACGTCCAAGCAGCAACAAGCGATCGCAGGACATGCCGGACGGCGCGGGAATATCGATCATATGGCCTGGACGGCCAGCGAACCCGGTTGCCTTGGCGATGCGCGCAAAATCAAGACCGGTGCGCTTCCAGATGTCTGCTGCGACGGGGCCCATTGCGCCATCGCCGTTGGCATAGAGCACAATGGCGGCAACCGGGTCGGGGAGATTTGCGGCCAGGGAGATCGAGAGCGTTTGCGGCATGGGTGCGGCAACCTTGAATGGCATAGGGAGGAACCAGCGAAGATTCGCAGGCAAGAGAGCGCTGAGCATTACCGCCGGGGGCCGGTGCGTCAATGCGCAGCTCAATTTTGAAGCCCTGTGTTGCCGCACTGCGCTTTTTGCCGCCACACGAACAGGGTAAAAGCCGGACTGACTCGCCGGCACAGGACCCCATGGACAGACTTTCGCGATATTTGCAGAGCCAGTTCTTTGCGCAGGCGCTCACCATCTTTGTGGCTGGCGGCGCGTTGATCTGGCTCATGCAGCTGTTGCGGCTATTCGATCTGGTATCGGCAAAGGGCCAGAATTTCATTACACTGATGGGCCAGAGCGCATTGACCACGCCCACTTTCGCGCGCTCAATCCTCTATGTCTGCTTTGCGATCGGACTGGTGCGCGGCTTGCGGGCATTGCAGTCCTCACGCGAGTTGCACACGATCCATGCAGGGCAACGCACAGACGCACTTTGGCGCGCCATCATTGCCTTCACGCTGGCCGGTGCCGCCGCGGTGACATTAGTCGCCAACTGGATCGAGCCCCATTCGCGGCGCGTATCGGCAGACTGGTCTGCCGAAATTGCAGCAGACATCGTTGGACGGGCGCTGGTGCCTGGGCAGTTTACAGAGATCGAAGAGGGTCTTGTGTTCTCGATTTCAGCGCGGCAACGCGATGGAACGCTTGTCGATTTCTTCTTCGACGATACCACGAATGAAACCCGGCGAACCTATTTTGCCAATACGGCATCGGTCTTCCAGGACGAAACCGGTTATCAGTTGATATTGAACGACGGCGCCATTCAGTATGAAAGTGTGGCGCGCCAGGGTTTGAGCCAGATACGATTTGCCCAATATCACATAAGCCTGGCCAGCCTGATCGATGCGGCATCGCGTACCACCGATGCTGCCCAGACGGACAGTTTTGGGCTTTTCGCCAAGGTTCTTGATGAAACTGCGACATCGGGCGAGATCAAGATGCTCAATGAGCGCCTTGCAGATACGCTGCGGGCGCTGGCCATCTGCGCCTTGGCGGCGGCGTTCTGCGCATATCCCGACGGCGGACGGGGGCGGCGACGCATTCCGATGGAACTGGTGATTCTTCTTGTCGCTTTCGCAGAACAGGCAATAAGCGCATTTTCCGGCGGCGGCGGACGACACTTCATTGCCCCGACGGTGATCCTTGCCATAGCGCTTGCGGTATTGTGGCTGCGTAGCCGCCGCGCTTTCATCTTCCCACGTTGGAGGCTAGCGCGATGAACCGTATCGGGCGCCTCGTCTGCATTCGCATTGCCAGCCGTATCGGACTGGTGGTTGGCATATTTTTCGGGATCATCCTTCTTGTGGAGTTTCTCGACACCGGACGGTTCAACCAGACAGCGGCGCTGGCGGGGCCGTGGACATCAACGGGCCTGGCTTTCCTTAGCGCATTGCGCTGGAGCCTGCTGGGTCTGCCTGTAACCGTGCTGATCGGAGCTATCGTTGGGCTCATCGACCTGCATTCGCACCGCGAGATGGTGATCATCAGCGCGTCAGGCCGTTCGATCTGGTCGACAATGCGCTGGCCGATTCTGATGATCATTGTCTCGGGCGTCATCGTGACAACTGTCGTCGACAGTTTTGCAATCCGCGTTTACCAGCAGTTCGATGCCGCCCAGATCGGTTGGGGCCGCGCCTATGGGGTTCAGAATCGGGAAACCTGGTTCAGCCAGACCGGCTCGGATGGGGATTATATGCTCTATGCACGCTCGGTGAGCCAGGGCGGCACGAATCTGCGCGACGTTTCAATACTGCGTCTTCAACCACAGGGCGGCACCGGAACACGCATACACGCCCGTCAGGCTCAGCTTGAGCCAGGCCAGTGGCGTATTTCCGACGGGATGATTCTCGATATCGACAGGGCGCCGCGCGCCTTTGCGGAAATGACCATCGCCACGACAGCCGCCGGCTCTGAACTGGGCCTGCAATTGGGCACTGCAGAGGACATGTCGTGGTTCGACCTGCGCCAAGCGCTGCGCAATGGAATCGCCGATCCTTACGCCCGTGCCGCCGCAGAAACACGTTTTCAAAAACTCAATGCCGTACCGTTCGTTCTTGTGGGTGCTTTGCTAATTGCGTTTGCCTTTACCGGCGGTTATCGAAGAACAGGGCATTATGGGTGGACCATCGTCTATGGAATCGTCCTGGGCCTGGTCGTTTTTGTAATCACGGAGATGGCTGACCGGGCTGGTTCGGCTGGCGTTCTCGACCCGATTGCGGCTGCTTGGGGCCCTGCCCTCGTTGCAATTGTGATCGGATTGACCGTGATCCTGCGTAGAGAAGACGGGCGCGTTTGATGAGCAAACCACCCTTGGGGGAAAAATATGTGCGGCGTGGCGCACTCCTGGCCAGCGTCATGGTCATGGCGCTGGCGTTTGCACCAATTGCAAATGCCCAGCAGATCATTCCGGCAGACTTCTTTTCGCGCATTCCGACTGGCAACAGCGGCGACATGGCGGTTTCGGCCGACACACAGATCTTCAATTCGCGCGACAATACAGTTGTGGCACAGGGCCGCGTAGGGATCAGCTTTGAAGGTTTCCGAGCCTCGGCCGACCGCGCAATCTACTACCAGCGCACAGGGCGGGTCGAACTTGTCGGGAACGTCGCCGTTGTCGACCCTGACGGTGTTGAGTACATTGCCGATAGAGTTGAACTCGAAGACGGGTTTCGAGAAGGATTTCTGCGCGCCCTGACAGTGGCGTTTCCTGACGGCAGCCGGTTTACAGCTGCCGAGACCAATTTCGATGATGGCGTAGAACGGATCTATGTCGATGGTAGCTACGCGCCGTGCGGATCGTGTATCGATGCCAACGGCAACCGGATCGGGTGGTCGGTCAAGGCGGCACGTATCGTCACCGATGAGGCCGAACAAGTCATTTATTTTGAGCAACCCTCGCTGCAATTGCTCGGCTTTTCAGTAATCTCGTTGCCATGGCTGTCACTTCCGCAAGGCGATAGCGTCGAGTTCCCTGTCATCCGCTACAGTGAAGATTACGGCGTAGCCGTCTCACTTCCGTTTTTCCGCTACCGGGTGGCCGACGGATCGCTCGCGATTACGCCGACAGCATATTTGAACCAGGGCCCCGGTGTCGACCTGGACTGGAACCAGACAATTGGCAATCTGAGCTATTCCATCAGCGCTTCGGGGGTGTATCAATTCAACCCTGGCGCCTTCAGCGGGTTGGCCAATCGCAATATGCGCGGCGCGGTTCAGACCAGCGGCACGTTCACACCGACAGACGAATGGACGCTGGGCTGGTCCTATACGGCTTTCACCGATCCGGGCTACCTGCCCGACTACGACATCGCCAGCGACACTGCGCGCAATCAGGTCTATGCGCAGTATCTGGATTCCGACACCTACGCAGACATCAGGGTGCAGCAGTTCGTACCGCTCGACAATCAAAGCAGCCTGGCCGTATTTAACCAACGTCTGGACGAACAGGCCATCACGCATCCGAACGTTCTGGCCGATCACATTATCGATCTTGAGAACGGGGCTGGTCGTGTTGAATTGAGCGGCAGGCTTCTAGGACTATCCCGGGGCCGTGACGACGTGAGCCATGGCTTCACACATGGGTATCAGGGGCATTCGGCCCATGCCATGTTGCAGGCAAGCTGGACCAACCAGTATGCGATGTCCGGCGGGTTGCTGGTTTCGCCCTATCTGGGACTACGCGGCGATGCTGCATTCTATGACGGCGCGAGCGCACGGGCCGACGCGCCAATGGAACAAGGCTTGCTCTCGGCCACTCCGATCGCCGCTCTCGACATCCGGTATCCCCTGTTGGCGCGTTCGGTCGGCGCAGCACATGTGATCGAGCCGATCGCCCAACTTGTTTATCGCGATGGCGAACCCATTCCCGGGATCACCAACGATGATTCCCAAGGGTTTGTTTTCAGCGATTCCAATCTGTTCAGCTTCAACCGTTTTTCAGGTGCAGACCGTCAGGAGACCGGTTTGCGTGCCAATGTCGGCGGCCAGTTCCAGACCAGCTTCGAGAATGGCGGTTGGCTGAGCGGGCTTATGGGGCAGTCCTTCCATCTGGCAGGCACGAACGGTTTCAATGCGAATGATGGCAGCTCTGCCGGGGTCACGTCTGGACTCGACGGCGACGCTTCATATGTGGTGGCCGGTGTGCAGGGCGGTTATGGCGGTCTGGCGGGCGGAGCCAAGGCACAATTTGATCCTGCAACGGGCGAGATACCGCGTTTTCAGCTTTCCGCATCGGGCGAAGTCGAAGGCTACAGGGTGACCGGAGACTATGTGTTCATTGGCGAACGGGCAGCGCTTGGAGAGTTCCGCGACCGGCACGAAGTTGCTTTGGGCGCCGCTGTACCGATTGCGGACTACTGGACAGCCAATGCAGGCGTTGCCTGGGATCTTGAAGCGAACCAATGGCTGCAGGCCACCGCCGGGCTGACTTACGATGATGAGTTTCTCGCTTACGGCGTTCAGACACGCTGGACGGGTCCGACGCATCGGACGGCCAATGACTTCCGTGTCGGCGTTACGTTCAGTCTTAGCGGGCCGGAAAACTCTGAAGTCGTCGATCTCGGTGGCGGCTTCTGACCTTCTGGCGCAAAAGCCAATTCCATTCCGAGCCGGAACGCTTTAAACAGAACCCCAATTGCAACTGCCGAATTTGGCCGCATTTGTGCTAGAGGACGGCCTTGGCTAAAAGACGCTTTTAGGGAGCGGAACATATGAGACAATGGCTCGCATTCAGAACCGCTGGCATCTGTCTGGCATTGGGACTGGCTTTGATGGCCGTCGCCGCACAGGCACAAGGCGTTCGGGTGACCGTCAACGGCCAGCCGATTACCGACCAGCAGATCAATGATCGCGCTAATTTGCTGCGCCTCGAAGGACAGGGTTCTTCCAATTCCGCCCGCGTTCAGCTGGCGACGCAGTCGCTGATCGACGATACGATCAAACTGGCCGAGGCATCGCGGCTGGGCATCACCGTGTCGGACGGTCAGGTCGATTCCGCCTTTGCCAATATCGCGAGCAACATGCGGGCGAGCGTGACCAACCTCAACGGCATTCTGACCCAGAACGGGGTCAATCCCGAGAGCCTGCGTGACCGCCTCGAGGCTGCAATAGCCTGGCAGCAGGTGGTCTCTCAGGTTCTGCGTTCGCGCATTCAGCTTTCAGAACTCGATTTGGAACTTCAGGCTGCCGAACAGGTGACGCCGGCTTTGGGCTTCGACTATATTCTCAAGGAAGTGCTGTTCGTCATTCCGCAGGGCTCGGGCATTTCCGCCTCGCGCCGCACCGCTGAGGCCAACCAGTACCGCAGCCGCTATACTGGATGCGATACCGCAGTCGATGTAGCCATTCAGTTCACCGACGCAGCAGTCCGCGATCTTGGTCGCCGCCACGCGACACAGCTTCCTTCAGCCATCGCAAACGAATTGGCCGGCCTGACCGTCGGACAAATTTCCAGCCCGCGCGTTGTTGAAAACGGCGTGTCGATGCTGGCAATTTGCGAAAAGGCCGAAGCTGAAGACCTGACCTTCCTGACTGAGGAACTGCGCCAGGAAGCTGGAACCGACGCCTTGCAGGCAGAAGCAGAAGCCTATCTGGAACGCCTGCGTTCAACCGCTTCGATCGCTCGCCGCTAGGAGGCTACTGGCCGTGACCCCGCTTGCACTGACCATGGGCGAGCCGGCCGGCATCGGTCCTGACCTCATTTTGCAACTTTATGCTGACCGGCAGGCCCTTGGGCTGCCGGTCTTTGCCGTTTATGGGCATGCCGGTTTTCTGGCTGCGCGCGCTGAGCGGTTGGGACTTGCTGTCGAGATAAAGGCAATTGCTCCTGACGAGACAGCCGCTGCATTTGGAACCGGCTTGCCGGTCATCGATATTGAAGGGGATGTCGGCGACACGCCCGGTGAGCCCGACCCCAACACGGCCCCGGTGACTGTCGGGGCCATCGCCCAGGCCGTCGAGGCTGTGCAAGCTGGCCTGTTCGGTGGCGTTGTGACAGCGCCCATCCATAAGGCCTCGCTTTATGGCGCAGGGTTCGAATATCCGGGGCATACCGAGTTTCTCGCCGCACTATGCGCTGAGGGGGACACGCACCCCCTGCCCGTAATGATGCTGGCCCATGACGACCTGCGCACTGTGCCGCTGACCATCCACATCCCGTTGGCCGAGGTTCCAGGTCAGATCACCCACGGGTTGATCCTCGAAACGATCAGAATAATCGCTCGCGATCTTTCTGCGCGGTTTGGCATATCAAACCCGAAAATCGGCGTGGCGGGGCTCAACCCCCATGCTGGTGAAGATGGGATGATCGGACACGAAGAGATCGAGACGATCATTCCGGCGCTGGCGACTTTGCGGCAGCAAGGGATCGACGTGTTCGGCCCGCTTTCGGCCGATACTCTGTTCTATCCGCCCCATTGGCGGAGCTATGATTGTGTCGTGGCGATGTATCACGATCAGGCCCTCATCCCCATCAAAACATTGGCATTCGATGCCGGGGTGAACGTTACCCTGGGGCTGCCGATAGTGCGCACCTCGCCTGATCACGGCACCGCGTTTTCGCTGGCTGGAACCGGCAAAGCCTCTCCAAACTCCATGCTTGCGGCTATACGTCTGGCGGACAGAATTTCATGAGTCAAATCGATAACTTGCCGCCGCTTCGTGAAGTGATTGCGGAGCACGATCTGCGTGCGAAAAAGGAACTGGGGCAGAACTTTCTGCTCGACCTGAACCTGACGTCGCGCATCGCCCGCAGTGCTGGGAATCTCACAGATGTGACGGTGATCGAAGTCGGCCCGGGGCCCGGTGGACTGACCCGTGCGCTACTTGCCGGGGGCGCCAAGCGAGTGATTGCCATCGAACGCGACGAACGTACCCTGCCCGCTCTTGCACAAATTTCAGAAGCCTATCCGGGACGGCTCGATGTCATCTCTGCCGATGCGCTGGAAACCGATTACCGCAAGCTGGCGGATGGGCGGACCAAGATTGTTGCCAATCTCCCCTATAATATTGCCACGCCATTGCTGACCGGCTGGCTGTCGCAGGACCCATGGCCGGCCTGGTTCGAAAGCCTGACACTGATGTTTCAGCGCGAAGTTGCCGAGCGGATCGTCGCGACACCACAGGACAAGGCTTATGGACGGCTGGGTGTTCTGTCGGGATGGCGGACCGAAGCGCGTATCGCCATGAATCTCGACCGCAACGCGTTTACGCCGCCGCCAAAAGTGACTTCGTCGGTGGTCCATATGGTGCCAAAGCCTGTCGAAGTGGACGTTCCGGTACGGGCGCTGGAAGAAATCACACGGCATGCCTTTGGGCAGCGCCGCAAGATGATCCGTCAAAGCCTAAAAGGACTCGGCGTGCCACTGGACGCGTTGTTCGGCGCCGTGGGACTGAAGGGCGAAGAGCGCGCCGAAACTCTGCCGGTTGCGACATACATCGCGATGGCGCGCGAAGTTGCACGCTTGCGGCGCTAGCGTTAAGCGCCAGCCTGGCGCTCTATCCTAAAGTGTCGATCTGGGTCTTGAGTTCGCCAACAAAACTTTCGAGCATTGTTTGGCGGGGGCGTTGCAGACGGGCGCTGGCGAGGATGGAGCGAACCATCTGGACAGATTGTTCAAGATCCTCGTTGACCAGCACATAGTCATATTCCGAAAAGTGCTCCATCTCCTTGCGCGCATTGCGCAAACGCTTTTCGATTGTGCCCTCGCTGTCCTGGGCGCGGCGTTCCAGACGTGCACGCAGTTCGGCTATCGAAGGTGGCAGGATAAAAACAGTGACCATGTCGTCACGGCAGTTCTCATAGAGCTGCAGCGTACCCTGGTAGTCGATATCGAACAGGATATCCTTGCCGGTGGACAGGCGTTCTTCGACCTTTGCACGCGGCGTGGCGTAGAAATTGCCGTGAACTTCGGCCCACTCGAGAAGCTCTCCACCGTCGCGCATCTTCTCAAATGTAGGCACGTCGATGAAGTGATAATGCGTGCCATCGATCTCATCGGTACGGCGGGTTCGCGTGGTGATGGAGACCGACAGCCGGATGTTGGGATCCTGAGCAAACAATTGCCGTGAAATCGAGGACTTGCCGGCCCCCGACGGTGAAGCGATCACCAGCATGACGCCGCGGCGCGCAAAATCCATCATTGTCTTCAAGTCCCTGACGTGGCCCGTCCGTTGCGTTCTGGCTTACTCAAGATTCTGGACCTGTTCACGTAACTGATCGATAGCCGCCTTGAGGTCAAGCCCGATCGCCGTCAGGCTAACATCATTGCTCTTTGAACACAGGGTGTTGGCTTCGCGATTGAATTCCTGGCTCAGAAAATCGAGCTTGCGCCCAACCGGGCCGCCTTTGCCCAATAGATCGCGGGCGGCATTGACGTGGGCGGTAAACCGGTCGAGTTCTTCGGCAATGTCGGCTTTGGTGGCGAGCACAGCCGCTTCCTGATGCAGTCGGTCCTCGGACAGGCCCTTGTCGGCGTCCAAAAGGGTCGCAACCTGATCGCGCAACCGATCGAGGATGGCGTCACGCGAGCGGGACGGATGGGCACGGGCCGCCTCCGAGAGAACAGCGATTTCCTCAATCCGCTGGGCAATAATGGCCCCCATACGCTCGCCCTCGCCGCGACGCGTCTCGACCAGCGCATTGACAGCAACGCCGAGGCAATCGAGCACGGATGCGTGAAGCCGCTCTTCGACATCGGGTGTCAATTGAGGGTCTTCGGCTTCCATGACGCCCTTGAGGGCCAGGATAGCCTCGATTGAAGGCTTCCGGGCGCCCAGACGCTTACCCAGGCTCTCGACAAGGGTCAGGACACGATCAAGCGCACGTTCATTGACCACAAGTTCGGCATCTGCGGCGTGACGCTGGAGATTGACGAAAATCGAAACCGAACCGCGCGCCAGCTTCTCACCGACAATGCGCCTGATATCGCCGTCGAGGACGTCGAGACCGGGCGACAGCCGCGAGCGTATATCGAGCCCGCGTCCGTTGACCGACTTGATTTCCACAAGGATGGAGTAGCCATCGCTCTGGGCAGAGGCGCGCCCAAATCCGGTCATTGATGCAAGGGGCTGTCCCATAGGGTTACTGGCTTTCGGCTGCTGGCTCTTCCGGGGACGCCGCTTCGCCCGCCTCTGCGGCTTCCTCGGCTTCTATGGCATCCATTTCCGCCTGCGCTTCGGCATCGGCGGCATCCTCGGCGGCCTGGCGCTCGATTTCCCGATAGGCGGCAACGTTTTGCTGATGCTCTGCATAGGATTCGGCAAAAACGTGACCATCGGACGGCACTGCACCCTTTGCAACAAAGTAGAGATACTCATGTTCGTCGGGATGGGCGACAGCGCGCAGCGAGTCGATGCCGGGATTGGCGATCGGTCCGGCGGGCAGACCGTCGATCTGGTAGGTATTGTAAGGGGTAACCTGATCAATTTCAGAGCGGCGCAGACCACGCCCGAGCGCACCCTGCCCCAGTGTGATGCCGTAAATGATTGTGGGATCGGATTGCAGGCGCATGCCGATCCGCAAGCGGTTGACGAACACGGCGGCAACCTGAGGCCGCTCACTGGCCAAGCCGGTTTCACGCTCGACAATGGACGCCAGAATAACAAGGTCGGCTGGCGTATCGATCGGCAGGTCTGCCTCGCGTCCCTCCCAGATTTCGGCCAAAGCCTCGTCCATCGCCGCAGTCATCGCGTCGATCACCGACTGGCGGGTATCGCCACGACGATACGAATATGCGCCAGGCAGCAGGCTGCCTTCGGGGGGCAGGACTTCGATATTGCCGGTCAGGTCCGAATCCGCGTTGACCCGCTCGACGACCTGCCACGAGGTAAAGCCCTCAGGCACGACCACCTGATGCTGGACGGGGGTACCCTCGGTCAGTTCCTGGATGATTTCGAGCATCGACGCATTGGCAGCGATGTTGAATTCGCCGGCACGCAGATCGTCGCCACGGCGCAGCAGTCGCGAACCATAATTGAAAACATCGGCGTTGGAGATGAACCCCTGCTCTTCGAGCCGAGTCGCAACCGTGCCAAGGACATTGCCGGACTCGACAACAAAGCTGCGCTCTTCCTCAAACGGTCCATCGGCATTGAAGACCGTCACGCCATAGATGAACACACCGGCGATCCCCAGCAGGGCGAGCAAAATGAGTGTCAGCAGGCCATTGAGGGCTTCAAAAAAGCCATTGGATGAGCGGCGGCGGTTCTTTTTCTTGCGGTCGGCCATGCGGTCGAATTCCGTCCCTTGGGTCTGGCACGGGCCTTTAGCCCGTCATTCTCAGGAAAGTCTGTGCGCGAATCCCCTAACGCTGTCCGTCATATGGGGCAAAAAATCGGGCGAAAACAAGAGTCAAATGCCCCTGCGGACTCCACGTTCGCACTGCGATCTTGCAAGCTTTGCGTCAGCACTTCCGGTCTGCCGCATCAGGACGCCAGACCGATGTCAGGATCAGTGGAAAGGCGCCGGTCAATCGGCGGTGCGGAAAATCAGCGAAGCGTTCGTGCCGCCAAACCCGAAGGAATTGGACAGAGCGACGTTGATTTCCTTTTTCACCGGCTTGTGCGGGGCCAAATTGATGACCGTTTCGACCGACGGTGCATCGAGATTGATTGTCGGCGGCGCGATGTTGTCGCGCATGGCCAGCAACGAGAATATCGCTTCGATCGCCCCGGCTGCACCAAGCAGATGACCGACTGCCGATTTCGTCGAACTCATCACTGCGTTGGCGGCTGCGTCACCAAGCAGGCGCGTTACAGCGCCAAGCTCAATCTCGTCGCCGAGAGGGGTCGAGGTGCCGTGCGCATTGATATAATCGATATCGGCAGCCGAAATCCCCGCGCGCTTGAGCGCTGCAGACATGGAGCGGAAGCCGCCATTGCCGTCCTCGGCAGGGGCTGTGATATGATGGGCATCGCCCGACAGGCCATAGCCGATCACTTCGCCATAGATATGGGCGCCGCGGGCCTTTGCATGTTCATACTCTTCCAGCACAACAATACCGGCGCCCTCGCCCATCACGAACCCATCGCGGTCCTTGTCATAGGGACGAGAGGCTTTCTCGGGGGTATCATTGAACCCCGTCGAAAGGGCACGGCAGGCGGCAAAGCCAGCCAGCGAGAGACGGTTAATCGGTGATTCCGCGCCACCGGCCACCATAACATCAGCGTCGTCGAGAGCGATCAGGCGCGCGGCATCGCCGATGGCATGCGCGCCAGTGGAACATGCGGTCACGACCGAATGATTGGGGCCCTTGAGACCATGCTCAATGGAAACATAGCCCGATGCCAAATTGATCAAACGGCCGGGAATGAAAAAGGGGCTGATGCGGCGCGGGCCTTTTTCGGCGAGCGTGATGGACGCATCGTAGATGCCGCCGACGCCGCCGATCCCGGACCCGATAAGAACGCCTGCACGCTCCTGCTGATCAAGGGTCTTTGCCTCATAGCCGGAGTCGCGGAGCGCCTGGGTGGATGCAGCCATGGCAAAGACGATGAAAGGATCGACCTTGCGCTGCTCCTTTAGCTCCATCCAATCATCGGGATTGAACTTGCCTTCGGCGGTGTCCCCCATGGGGATGCGGCAGGCGATCTGGCATGCCAGATCGCCAACCTCAAAGTCGGTAACACGCTGCGCGCCAGATTTGGACGCTAGTATATTTGACCAGACAGTCTCGTGTCCAACGCCCAGTGGGCTGACGATACCAAGACCGGTGACGACGACGCGGCGCATTTTCATGGGCTCAAGCTAACCGGCAAAGCCGATTATGCAGTTGCCTTGGTGAGGAAGGCAACGGCGTCACCGAAAGTCTGGATGGACTCGGCGGCGTCATCGGGGATTTCCACGCCGAATTCTTCTTCAAAGGCCATCACGAGTTCGACCTGATCGAGCGAATCCGCCCCCAGATCATCCATGAAGCTGGCCTTTTCAGTGACCTTGTCGGCCTCGACGTTGAGATGCTCCACGACGATCTTACGGACGCGATCTTCGATGTCGCTCATAGTGTCTTCCTTTTTTGCAGACTAAAGAGTTCGTTGTTTAACGCTCTACCTCTGGGCAGGGAATGTACCCCTAATGCGCAGCGGCGGATTTTCTAGGCTTTTCGCCTTAATTTTCGACCTTCCGGCCACTGTGTGCCGGCGCAACTATCACACTTTGTTGTGCATGACCATATCGTCAAAGCAAGAGGACGCAAGTCCCTTTACCTATCAGATCATCACCATTCCACCATTGACGTTGAGCGTGTGGCCCGTGATGTAGGCTGCACCTTCGCTGGAGAGGAACACGGCAGCGGCAGCAACCTCCTGGGCGCTCCCCAGCCGACCGGCGGGGACCTTCTGCAGAATGGTATCCTGCTGCTTGTCGTTAAGCTCGTCAGTCATGGCTGAAGCGATAAAGCCCGGCGCTATTGTGTTGACTGTAATGCCGCGGCTAGCCACTTCGTAGGCCAGCGACTTGCTCATTCCAGCAAGACCGGCCTTGGAGGCAGCGTAATTGCCCTGTCCCGGATTACCGACGACCCCCACAACCGAGGTAATCGAGACGATGCGGCCAAAACGGCGCTTCATCATACCCTTGATCGCGGCGCGGGTCAGATGGAAGGGTGCGGTAAGGTTGATCTTGAGCACGTCATCCCACTCTTCATCTTTCATGCGCATGAACAGGTTGTCGCGAGTCATACCCGCATTGTTGATGAGAATATCGATGCCACCCATTGCCTCTTCGGCCTGGGGGACGAGTCGTTCAACCGAATCGAGATCCGACAGATTACATGGCAGGATGTGGGTCGTCCCCGAGATGTCCTTTGCGACATCCTCGAGCGCACCAACACGGGTGCCCGAAAGGGCGACTTCAGCACCCTGGGCAGCAAGCGCCCTGGCGATTGCCGAACCGATACCGCCGCTCGCGCCGGTGACCAGTGCGCGTTTTCCCGAGAGATCGAACATTTGGTGCTCTCCTTATTCTTCCAGAGCTTATTCGCTTCTCTTCGAATCGCGAAAAGGCTCTCAGTTTTTGATTTGTCGCGCAGTCAGCCCGTGAAAGTCTGCAACTTTTTATTGCAGCGCTTTAACTGCGTGCGGCGATGAAGGATTCGATATCGGCCTGAGTTCCAACGGCCTGCGTGGTGACATCCTTATTGATGCGCTTGGCGAGGCCGCTAAGAACCTTACCGGTGCCCAATTCGTACAGTTCGGTAACGCCGCCCTGCGTGGCGAGCCAATCGACCGATTCCGTCCAGCGGACCATTCCGGTGACCTGCTCGACCAGATGGCGGCGAATTTCGGCGGGATCGGTGATTGGCAAGGCCAGAACGTTGGCAACGAGCGGCACAACCGGAGCGCTCATTTCGACCATGGCGAGGGCAGATTCCATAGCTTCCGCAGCAGGCTCCATGAGAGCGCAATGAAACGGAGCGCTGACGGGAAGCGGCAGGGCGCGCTTGGCACCACGCGCCTTGGCCAATTCCATGGCCCGCTCGATTGCGCTCGCGTCGCCTGAAATTACCACCTGCCCTGGCGAGTTGTCGTTGGCGACATCGCAGACCGAACCCTCGGCTGCAGTGGCAGCAATCTCGCGAACAGCGTCCATTTCGAGGCCAAGAATGGCGGCCATGGCGCCCTTACCGACCGGCACTGCCTGCTGCATGGCGCGTCCGCGCGTCTGAAGAAGGCGCGCCGTATCAGAGAGCGAAAATGTACCGGCAGCGCAAAGGGCCGAGTATTCGCCCAGAGAATGCCCGGCGACATAGCTGGCGGCATCGGCGACGGTTACGCCGTTGGCCTCGAGCACGCGAACAACCGCAATGGATGCCGCCATGAGCGCGGGCTGAGCGTTTTCGGTCAGGCGGAGGGTGTCCTCGGGGCCTTCGAACATGATGTTGGAGAGCGCAACGCCGAGCGCATCATCGACTTCTTCGAATACCGCACGGGCCTCGGGATAGACCCGGGCCAGATCGTGCCCCATGCCGACAGCCTGGCTGCCCTGTCCGGGAAAGGTGAAGGCCGGTTTGGTCATGACGTCCTCTCGCACTATTCTTGTTCTCGCGGCAATTTGGAGCTGCTGGCGAACTATAGCAAGCACCCTGCCCGCGGATTGGCGGGCGAGGTGCCCGCAAAACCGGGCCAAGTCAAGGCGAAGTGGGCCTTCCGAGCTCTATTTCTGTGTGAAATCGAGGCCCACTGCCTTGATTGCAGCCTCAATCGGCGGAAGCGAGGTAGGGCCAACGCCGTGCAGAACCCGGCCAATAGAACCATCCTCTCTCTGCACTGTTTAGATAGCGCATAGCACGGTGGCGATCACAGGCCGCACCGAGACAACATGATTGGAGGTCAAGGATAAACCTTGCAATCGCACCCCGTTCGCTATAGATCACGCCAGCATTCGTTTGGCCGGGGGCTGAACGGAGGGTTGTTTATTGTGTCACAAACGCAAGAAACAATGGACCGATAGTTTGCTGGTCCGGCCTCCCGTGTTCCCGCTCTTTAGTAGAACCTTTGTCGCCTTTCCATGGCTACAAGGAGGCTCCGCGCCGACGATGTGAGTTGAACCTAGTTCTCAGGAAAGGCTGTTTATGCCCCTTTACGAACATATCTTTCTGTCGCGGCAGGACGTCTCCGCACAGCAGGTCGAAGACCTGACCAAGACCTATACCGACCTGCTTGCTGAAAACGGCGGCAAGGTTGCCAAGTCG
This sequence comes from Pelagibacterium sp., assembly GCF_048264985.1. Lineage (GTDB taxonomy): Bacteria > Pseudomonadota > Alphaproteobacteria > Rhizobiales > Devosiaceae > Pelagibacterium. Next base: position 1,280,476 of record NZ_JBLXCL010000001.1, on the reverse strand, counting down.
GAATACTGGGGGGTCAAGTCGCTCTCCTACCGCATCAACAAGAACCGCAAGGCGCATTACACGCTGCTCAACATCGAAGCCCCGGCCAATGCCGTTGCCGAGATGGAGCGCCAGATGCGCATCAACGAAGACGTGCTGCGCTTCATGACTATCCGCGTGGATGAGCATGAAGAAGGCCCTTCGGTGATGATGCAGAAGCGTGACCGTGACGACCGCCCCGGTGGCGACCGTCCCCGCGGCCCGCGCCGCTTCTAAGGAGTAGATGAGCTATGGCTATTCGTGATCTTACCCAGTCGCAGACCCGTCGCCCCTTTCAGCGCCGCCGCAAGACCTGCCCGTTCTCGGGCGCTAACGCACCGACCATCGACTACAAGGATGTTCGTCTGCTCCAGCGCTATGTTTCCGAACGCGGCAAGATCGTGCCTTCGCGCATCACTGCCGTTTCGGCGAAGAAGCAGCGTGAACTCGCCCGCGCCATCAAGCGCTCGCGTTTTCTGGGCCTTCTGCCCTACGCGGTAAAATAAGCAGCGTTTGCTGCACACGTTGGGGGCTGGAAATCAGTCCGGCCCTCTAACCGTCCTTTGAGACGGGACAGCATTGGAGAATTAGAATGAAAGTTATCCTTCTCGAGCGCATCGGCCGCATGGGCACCATCGGTGACGAAGTGACCGTCAAGGACGGTTTTGCCCGTAACTTCCTTCTGCCCCAGGGCAAGGCGCTCCGCGCGTCGGAAGCCAACCGCGCCAAGTTCGAAGCCGATCGTCAGACAATCGAAGCCCGCAACGCCGAACGGCGTTCGGAAGCCGAAAAGAACGCTGAATCGCTCGACGGCAAGACCATCGTGATGGTCCGCCAGGCTGGCGAAACCGGTCAGCTCTACGGTTCGGTAACGGCCCGCGATATCGCTGACGCCCTTGTCGCCGATGGCGAAAAGGTCGAACGCAGCCAGGTTGACCTGGAGGGTCCGATCAAAACTGTCGGTCTGCACGAAGTTGCGCTGAACCTGCACGCCGAAGTGGCTGTGAAGGTGACTATCAACGTTGCGCGCTCTTCGGACGAAGCCGAGCGTCAGGCCGCCGGTGAAAACCTGGCCCGCAAGGATTACAACGACGAGGAAGAAGAGTTCGTCTCCCTCGCCGACATGGAAGACGAAGACTACGAAGCTGGCGAAGGCGAAACCGCTGCCGCAGCCGAAGAAGTCGAGCGTCAGCAGGACGCGTAAGCGTCAAAAACAATCGAATCGGAAAGGCCGGGCCCAGCGCCCGGCCTTTTTGTTTGTCGAGGCGCAGCAAAAGTTATCCCCATCCTTAACAGGGAAACGAATCAGGTAAGCTTGGTTCGGCATCTTCCCTTGCCTGCCGACGCAGCCGGGTTAAGAGAAGATAAACACCAATCCAAGAGACCAAGATGGAAGCTGTGAGACGGCTCGCGCCCGTCACGACCGAATCCGAGCCCAAGTACAAGACCGCCCCTCACAACATCGAGGCGGAGCAGGCCCTGCTGGGTGCGCTGCTGGTCAACAACGAAGCCTTCTATCGCGTCTCTGACTTTCTCGAACCTGACCATTTCTACGAGCCCATCCACCGGGAGATTTTCGGTGTGTGCGGCAAGATCATTCGCGCAGGCAAGACGGCAACTCCGGTTACCGCCAAAACCTACCTGCCGGACGATCTGCTCGAAGGCGTCACCATGGCGCAGTATCTGGCGCGACTTGCGGCAGAAGCGACAACGGTTTTGAACGCTGCGGATTATGGGCAGGCCATCTACGATCTGGCCATCCGGCGCAACCTGATCCTGATCGGCGAGGAGGTGATGGATACCGCCTACAATGCCGACGTGGAAAGCTCTGCCCAGATTCAGATCGAAGATGCCGAAAAACGCCTGTTCGATCTTGCTGAAAAAGGGCGGTATGACGGCGGCTTTCAGGGTTTCAACCAGGCACTTATCGAAGCGATCAACATGGCCGGCGAGGCCTATTCGCGCGACGGGTCTCTTTCGGGCACAGCAACAGGGCTGACCGATCTCGATAGGCTGATGGGTGGCCTGCAGCGCTCGGATCTGATCATCCTTGCCGCCCGCCCAGCCATGGGCAAGACTTCGTTGGCCACCAATATCGCCTTTTCCGTCGCCAAGGCATTCAAAGCCGAGCCGACGCCTGACGGGCATATGAAAACCATCAATGGCGGCGTTGTCGGATTCTTTTCGCTCGAAATGAGCGCCGAACAGCTCGCGACACGTGTGTTGGCCGAGCAGTCGGAAATTTCCTCATCCGATATCCGCCGCGGCAATATCCACGAGAGCCAATACACAAAGCTCGTGGACACCTCCAATATCATGGCGCAAGTGCCGCTCTATATCGACGACACCGGCGGCATCTCAATCGCTCAACTCTCGGCGCGTGCGCGTCGTCTGAAGCGCCAGAAGGGCCTCGATCTTCTGATCGTCGACTATTTGCAACTGCTGTCCGGCTCAAAAAAAGCGGGCGAGAACCGCGTGCAGGAGCTGACGGAAATCACGACGGGCCTCAAGGCGCTGGCCAAGGAACTCGAGGTTCCCATCATAGCGCTGTCCCAGCTTTCGCGTCAGGTAGAAAATCGCGAAGACAAGCATCCCCAACTCGCCGATCTTCGCGAATCAGGTTCGATCGAGCAGGACGCCGACGTCGTCCTGTTCGTCTATCGAGAAGAATATTATCTGGGCAACAAGGAGCCCAAGGAAGGCACACAGGAACATCTCGAATGGCAGGCCGAGATGGAAAAGGTGCATGGGCGCGCCGAAGTTATCATCGCCAAGCAGCGTCACGGCCCAACGGGCACCGTGCAGCTGCACTTCCAGGCAAACCTAACGCGCTTTTCCAATCTCGCCCGCGAGGATTATCTGCCAACGCGCGGTGAGTAGTCCCCTCCCCGGCTTGCCGCGCGGCTTGGTTTCGCGCTACGCCAGTTCGGAAGCGAATCGGCGGGAATTATGACCAGCTCAAAGACCATCCTTGGTGGCGGCATCACCATCGACCTGGACGCAATAGTGCGCAACTGGAAGGCGCTCGATACTGTATCGGGCAAATCGCTGACCGGCGCCGTGCTCAAGGCAGATGCGTATGGCACCGGAGCCAAAGCTGTTGGCCGGGCACTCTTTAAAGCCGGGGCGCGGTTTTTCTTCGTTGCCACCCCCGACGAGGGGGTTTTGGTACGCCAGGCAATTCCAAACGCGTTCATCTTCGTGCTGGACGGCCTGATACCCCGGACAGCGGCAGATTACGCTGCGCACGGGCTGATGCCCGTGTTGGCTTCGATGAGCCAACTGACCGAATGGCTTGATTTTTGTCTCAATCGGGGCAATGCGGCGCCTGCGGCACTACATTTCGACACCGGGTTCAATCGGGTCGGCTTTCGCATCAAAGAGGCTGAACTGGTGCGACGTGAACTCGACCAGTCCGGGTTCGAGCCACAGATGATCATGAGCCATTTTGCCTGTGCCGATCAGCCAAGTCACGAAATGACCCGCAAACAGAACGGACTGTTTCAGGGCCTGCTCAACCATTTCCCTGATGTGCCGGCATCGATTGCCAATTCAGCAGCGGTGATGAGCTCCAAGGAATATCACTATCATCTCGTGCGCCCTGGCATTGCCATGTATGGCGGACGGGCCATCAACGGCCGGCCGAACCCCATGGCACCGGTCATCGAGATGAATGTGCCCATTCTGCAGATCAAGGATGCGCGGATTGGGGAAACTGTGGGCTATGGCGCTGCCTACCGGCTGCGCCGGGACACGCGCATCGCCATAATGGCACTCGGCTATGCTGACGGGTATTTCCGCGGCCTATCGGGCATTGGCGGGCAGATGGGCGGGCGAGTTGCGGTAAACGGAACGATCGTACCGGTTCTGGGCCGCGTATCCATGGACATGACGGCCATCGATATCACGGACGTACCGGGCCTGGTGCAGCCAGGCGATCCGGTGGAAATCCTCGGGCCCACGATCACGATCGATGATGTGGCCGATACGGCCCGAACCATCGGCTATGAAGTGCTGACAACTTTGAATGGCCGGTTCCCACGCACATACGTCAATGTTCCCGACGGTGTGTCAGTCGACTGACACACTTTTGTTCCTCTTTTGTTCTTGTTGCTCGCGACAATGCGTTGTAGGATCGCTTCGAGTCCGGAGGATAATATTTGGCCAGATTGAAATCGAGCTTTGTCTGCCAGTCTTGCGGCAACGTCACGCCTCGCTGGGCAGGGCGGTGCGAGGCATGCGGCGAGTGGAACTCAATAGTCGAGGAGGTGGCGACCTCTGGCGTCGGCGCCGGCCCGAAAACGGCGGTTGCATCAGGACGCCCCGTGGAGCTTGTTCCCCTCTCGGGCGACAGCGAAGATGCTATTCGCATCGAAAGCAAGAACGGCGAACTCGACCGCGTGCTTGGCGGCGGCTTTGTCATGGGATCGGCCATTCTCGTGGGTGGCGATCCAGGAATCGGCAAATCGACATTGCTTTTGCAAGCTGCAGCGTCGTTGGCGCGGCAGGGCAAACGGGTGATCTATATTTCGGGTGAAGAAGCGATCGCCCAGGTCCGGTTGCGTGCGGCGCGGCTTGGCGTTGCTGACGCACCAGTCGAACTGGCGAGTGAGACGCATGTCGAGACGATTCTCGCCACCATCGAAAAGGGCAAGGCGCCCGACCTCGTAATCATCGATTCCATCCAGACCTGCTGGACTGAACGCGTGGAAAGCGCGCCGGGGACAGTGACCCAGGTCCGTACCAGCGCACAGGCTTTGACGCGGTTTGCCAAGAAGTCCGGTTCGGCCGTCGTGTTGGTCGGCCATGTCACCAAGGACGGGCAGATCGCCGGGCCTCGCGTCGTCGAGCATATGGTCGATGCCGTGCTTTATTTCGAAGGCGATACGTCGCTGACCTATCGCATTCTGCGGGGGGTGAAGAACCGCTACGGCGCGACCGACGAGATCGGCGTTTTTGAAATGGTTGGCTCGGGTTTGCGCGAAGTGCCCAATCCTTCGGCGCTGTTTCTCGATCAGCGCGATTCAGGGGCGGCGGGATCCGCTGTGTTTGCCGGCGTCGAGGGCACGCGCCCTGTGCTTGTGGAAATCCAGGCGCTTGTCGCGCCCTCTCCACTGGGCACACCGCGACGGGCAGTTGTCGGGTGGGATTCTGCTCGGCTATCGATGGTGCTCGCCGTGCTCGAGACACGATGCGGCGTCCGGATCGGGGCCAATGACATCTATCTCAACGTCGCTGGTGGGCTGAAGGTCAACGAGCCAGCCGCCGATCTGGCGGTCGCTGCCGCGTTGATTTCGTCGGTAACCAATTCTCCCCTGCCCGCCGACGCCGTTTATTTCGGCGAGGTCAGTCTTTCGGGCGGCATTCGCCCTGTGGTCCACGCCAATCTAAGAGTTCGTGAAGCCGCCAAGCTGGGGTTCGGATCGGTCCATACAGCAAAGCTCAATGCCAAGGAGCGCACAGACGGTGTGGCGCTCAACGAGTTTACTGCGCTCGCCGAACTTGTGGGGCGGATCGCGGCGGAAGGCGAAAAGCCCGCGGCGACAGATGACTAGGAGCGTTCTGGGGATCGATGCTGCATGGACGGCAAAGAACCCCAGCGGCGTCGCGGCGATTGCCGATCAAGGCACCGGTTGGCGGCTCATCGCTGCAGCCGCAAGCTATCAGGCCTTTAACATCGCGTGCGGACGATCAGATCATGACCCCGATACGGCGGATGCCCTGCTGGAATCGAGCACGCAGATCGTGGGTGCCCGCCCTGACTTAGTCGCTGTCGATATGCCATTGGCTCGCGGACCGATCACCGGCCGCAGAGTCTCTGACAATCTTATCTCCTCGGCATTTGGCGGACACGGCGCCAGTACGCATTCTCCCAACATGGAGCGACCAGGGGCCGTTGGCGCTGCATTCTCTCGCGGGTTTTCAGAGGCGGGTTATGACTTGGCCGTGGCGCAGCCAGACGGGCCAGCCATGATTGAAGTCTATCCCCACCCCGCTCTTATCGCACTGACCGGCGCCGCCAGACGCCTTCCCTACAAGATGGCGCGCATCCGAAAATACTGGCCGGAGCTAAACCCTGCCGAGCGTCGTGTCCGGCTCGTGGCCGAGTGGGCGGACATTATCAAACATCTGGAGACAGAAATTGGCGGCCTGGCCCTGCTGAACCCTCCTCCACCCGACGCACGGGGCGTTACACTCAAGGCGTTCGAGGACACACTTGACGCGGTGATCTGTTGCTGGATCGGCGCTTGTGTCCTCGATAAGCGGGCGCATGCCTATGGTGACGGCTTTTCCGCTGTGTGGGTGCCGATGCCCATTCGCAACGATAAAGTCGCCAAGAGCTGTGGGTGAAACGGGCTAAATCCCATGCAATCGCTTGGCTTTGCCACATTTAACCGCTAAACGACAGACAAACAGGGCTTGCTGGAGAACCGTCCCCCATGCTGACCGCTTTCGACATCGCCGTCGGAATTCTCGTTCTGATTTCCGCTCTGCTGGCGACGGCGCGCGGGTTGACCCGTGAAGTGCTATCGCTCGTCACATGGGCCGGCGCCGCAGCGTTTGCTGCCTACATGTTCTTTTACCAGCCCCAGATCGCGCAGGAATTCGTTGCCGATCCTCTGTGGGCAAACATTGCCACTGTGGTGGTCAGCTTCATTCTGGCACTGATCGTACTGCATCTGCTGACAATGAAGATCGGGGATTTCATCACCGATTCCAAGCTTGGGCCGCTCGATCGGACACTCGGCTTCGTGTTTGGCGCGCTGCGTGGCATTCTTATTGCCGTGGTTGTTGTTATCTTCGCCGACTGGCTGATCGGCGAAAACCCGCCCAATTTGCCGTGGTACGGAGAAGCACAATCGCTGCCTACACTGCGTTCGCTTGGTGACGGCCTGATCTCGCTTCTCCCTGAAAACCTCGAAGAACAGGTCAATGATCTGCTTCAGGGTGGCGGGCCGATCGAAGATCCGATCATCTCTGACGAAGGCGCAAACGATCCACAGCTTGAGACGACGCCGGAACCACCGGCAACGATCAACGGAGTGTGATATCGCCGCAGGCGTTATCGCGCCGTGTTGACTTGAATGGGTCGGGAGCGTAAGCCCCCGACTGACGGAGCGATTTTTGCGAAGCGCGCAAGGGTTTCCGAACCGCTCCTTTTATGTCCTCGCATCAATGGTGGATAATTTGAGCACGCTCCACGCGACGACAGGCGATCACCTGACAGGTCTTGCCCTTGAGATGGACGGCGACACTCTGCGCGAAGAGTGTGGCGTGTTCGGCATTTTGGGGCATAACGATGCCGCGGCACTGACCGCATTGGGGCTTCATGCGCTTCAGCATCGCGGACAGGAAGCGGCTGGCATCGTCTCTTTTGACGGCAAACGTTTCAGTTCAGAGCGCCATCTTGGCCTGGTAGGCGATCATTTCACCGACGCCGCCACACTTGGCCGACTGCCCGGCAACATCGCCATGGGCCACGTGCGTTACTCGACGACCGGAGAAACCGTGCTGCGCAATGTGCAGCCGCTGTTTGCCGAACTTGAGGTCGGCGGTATTGCCATCGCCCATAACGGCAATCTCACCAACGGGCTCTCGCTGCGCAAGCGGTTGATCGCGCAGGGCGCTATTTGCCAGTCCACCTCAGATACCGAAGTGGTTCTCCATCTGATCGCCCGTTCGCAACGCACCGGGTCTGCCGACCGGTTTATCGACGCGCTTGGCGCGATCGAGGGTGCCTATGCGATGGTTGCTATGACGCGAACCAAGCTGATCGGCGCGCGCGACACCAATGGTATCAGGCCCCTGGTGCTTGGCGATCTTGACGGGAAACCGATTTTTGCATCGGAAAGCTGCGCCCTCGACATCATCGGTGCAAAGTTTGTGCGCGATGTCGAGAATGGCGAAGTGATCGTCTGCGAGATACAAAAAGACGGTTCGATCTCGATCGACAGTTTCAAGCCCTTCAAGGCCCGCCCCGAGCGCGTATGTCTATTCGAGTACGTTTATTTCGCACGGCCTGACTCGGTCGTTTCCGGTCGTTCTGTCTATGCGGCCCGCAAGGCGATGGGCGTCAACCTCGCCAAGGAGAGCCCCATAGAAGCCGACGTTGTCGTGCCGGTTCCCGATGGCGGCACCCCTGCGGCGCTCGGCTATGCCCAGCAGTCCGGAATTCCGTTCGAATACGGCATCATCCGCAATCATTATGTGGGCCGGACCTTTATTGAGCCAACCCAGTCCATTCGGGCGCTCGGGGTCAAGCTCAAGCATTCAGCCAATCGTGCGGTGATTGAAGGCAAGCGCGTCGTGCTCGTCGACGATTCCATAGTACGCGGCACGACGTCGCTTAAAATCGTGCAGATGATCCGCGATGCTGGCGCCAGTGAAGTGCATATTCGCGTGGCCAGCCCAATGATCTATCATTCAGATTATTACGGCATCGACACGCCCGACCCAGACAAGCTGCTGGCCAACCAGTATGCAACGCTGGAGGATATGTGCCGCTATATCGGCGCGGATTCGCTGGCGTTCCTGTCGATTGACGGGCTCTATCTCGCTGTTGGCGGGGAAAAGCGCAATGCCAAGGCTCCGCAGTTCACCGACCACTATTTTACCGGCGATTATCCAACGCCGCTCACCGATCTGGAGGGGCGCGACAAGAATGACCCCAAGCAGATTTCGATGCTGAGAGAAGCCGTATAGCATGACCGATACTCAAGACCTTGCCGGCCGCGTTGTGCTGGTAACCGGTGCCTCGCGTGGGCTGGGCTATGCCGCTGCAAAGAACGCAGCTTCGCGCGGTGCGCATGTAATCGCCGTTGCCCGAACAGTGGGTGGGCTAGAAGATCTCGACGACGACATCCAGGCACTGGGGTCCTCGACCACGCTTGTTCCCATGGATTTGACCGACGGTGAAGCGATCGACCGTCTTGGCGCTGCGATTTTCGAGCGTTGGGGACAACTCGACGGGCTGATCGGCAATGCCGGCGCTCTGGGCGTTCTCAGCCCCCTGCCCCACGTCGCGCCCAAGGACTTCGCCAATGTCTTTGCTGTAAACGTAGAGGCAAATTTCCGGCTGATCAGGTCGCTCGATCTTCTGCTGCGTCAGTCCGATGCCGGACGCGCAGTGTTCATCTCATCAGGCGCGGCGCTTTCCGCGAAACCCTATTGGGGCCTTTATGCAGCATCCAAGGCTGCGCTCGATGCCATGGTCAAAGCCTATGCTGGAGAAATGGCAATCACCGAGGTGAAAGCCAACATCTTCTATCCCGGCCAGGTCCGCACGGCGATGCGCGCCAAGGCTATGCCGGGCGAAGATCCTCAGACGCTGCCTTCGCCTGACGAGGTCGCACCCAGGATCGTCGATCTTGTTTCGCCAGCCTATGACAAGAGCGGCATGCGTGTTGATATCCTGACAGGCGAGGAGCCGCTCTAGGCTAAGCCCAGACATTTCACCGAAAAAAAGGCCGGGCAAATGCCCGGCCTTTTTTTACTTGTCATTTCCCGTCGTCATCGACGTAAGGGTTCTTACCGCCACGGACCCAGAGGCGGATCGGCGTGCCCGGCAGATTAAAGTCCTGCCTAATGCCGTTGACGATGTAGCGCTGATAAGCCTTGGGCAAGGCGTCAGGACGCGAAGCAAAGACAATGAAGCTGGGCGGGCGCGTCTTTGCCTGAGTCATGTAGCGCAGCTTTAGGCGGCGGCCTGAAACAGCCGGGGGCGGATGATGTTCGATCATCGCCGCCAACCAGCGGTTCAGCTTGGCCGTACGAATTTTAATGTTCCAGGTGCGCTCTATCTCGAAGACAGCTTTCATCAGCTTATCGATGTTGCGACCCTGCAGGCCCGACATAGTGACGAGCGGCACGCCGCGTAATTGCGGCAGCAGGCGCTCGCACTGCTCACGCAGTTCAAGGATCTTGGCGTTCTTGTCCTCGATCAGATCCCATTTGTTGACGGCAATGACCAAGGCCCTGCCCTCACGTTCGACAAGATCGGCAAGCGCCAGATCCTGTTTTTCGAATGGGACCGTTGCATCGAGAAGCAGGACCACGACTTCAGCATATTGTATCGAACGCAAACTGTCGGACACGGAGAGCTTTTCGAGCTTTTGCTGCACGCGCGACTTGCGACGAATTCCTGCGGTGTCGACAAGATTGATCACCCGCCCCTCCCACTCCCAGGGGACCATGATCGAGTCGCGGGTTATTCCCGCTTCGGGCCCGGTCAGCAGGCGCTCTTCGCCAACCATGCGATTGATGAGCGTCGACTTGCCTGCGTTGGGACGGCCGACAATGGCGACGTTGAGATAACGGTTGGGGTTCCAACGCATCGGCGCCGTATCGCCGGCCTGATCCTCGCCTTCGTCTTCGTTTACGTCGACGTCAACGGCCGGCTTTTCCACCATGTCATAGTCTCGTTCCGCCTCGGCAGCAGCGGCCTTGACCTCTTCGGCCTTGTCGACGGCCTGAGACACGATCGAGTACAGGTCGGCGAGGCCCAAGCCATGTTCAGCCGACAGCGGGATCGCCTCACCGAAGCCAAGTGCATAGGCTTCAACGAGGCCGGCTTCTGCAGCACGGCCCTCGGCCTTATTGCCGATGACATGGATTTCCTTGTTGGCCTTACGCAACAGACGGGCAAAATGCTCATCGGTCGGGGTCAAACCTGCACGGGCGTCGATCATGAACAGGATAACGTCAGCTTCGACGACGGCCATTTCAGTCTGGCGGCGCATACGCGCTTCGAGGCTGTCGTCATTGGCGTCTTCATACCCGGCGGTATCGACCAGAGTGAAGGTCAGATCACCGATACGGCCCAGCCCCTCCCGGCGGTCGCGCGTGACGCCGGGTGTGTCATCCACAATAGCGATTTTCCTGCCAACCAGACGGTTGAACAAGGTCGACTTTCCCACATTGGGGCGGCCGACGATGGCGACGGTTACGCTCATATCAGTTCACGCTCTTGCTCGTGGTCACCGCCCCAAAATACGCACGATGCCCGGCGGCAGGAGTGAAAACCACTCTTGCCGGCAACGCTAGCGACGGTGAAATCGCACATTATTCGGCTTCGGCTTCAGCTTCCAGCGGCTGACCGACGGTATCCAGGCTCGGCGACTCGGCGGGCACTGTGAGCTGGTTGGGCACCGGCCCGCCCGGCGCAGCCGTACCAAGCAGATCTTCGCTCACGTCCACACCAGTCGACGCAAGCTGTTCGAGATAGATAAAGGCACGCAGCTGAATGTCCTGCCCACCATTGGGGTCTGCCGCCATGGCTTCGAAATTTGCCCGCGCTTCATCAATATTTCCGGCCCGGTAGTGAGCCAGTCCAAGCGCTTCGCGTGCGCTGTTGCGCATGGCGTTGTCATCGCCGGTCAAGCCACCGACGCGTTGCTCCACGGCGCCGACATCAAGATGGTCAACAGCGAGATAGCCGCCAAGAATGTAGGCGAGCTCGCGCAGACGGCGCTGATCGAGACTGGCTGCAAGGGCGTCATACTCGCCAAGCGCCGCATCGATTTCGCCCTGGTCTGCCAAAAGGGCAGCTTCCTGGAAACGCGCCAGGATCGCGTAACCTTCGGGCCCACTGGCTTCAAGCTCGGCAAAGGCGACCTCGGCACTTGAAACATCGCCGCTTTCGACAAGATCAAGCGCGGCATAGTATTGATCGGAGGCATTGGCGGCGGTGCTCGTACGGTACCACTTCCAGACTTCATTAGCAGCAACCAGCAGCACGATCAGCACCGCTCCACCGATGATGAACGGCGCAAAACGCCGCCAGAAGGCTTTCAGCTTGTCGCTGCGCAGTTCTTCTTCAACTTCGCGCAGGAAGGAATCGTCGCTCATCAGGGGTATCCGGGCTATCTAAAATTTGGCCGGACAATAGTGGTCCCTTCCCTATAATGCAATGTCGCAAACGACCGGATTCGCAGGCTAATTCGAGCATGGACAAGACCGAACGCCTATTTGCCATCATGGACGCCCTGCGGCGGCACCGATTGCCGGTGACCGCGGCGCAACTGGCACATGACCAGGGGGTGTCGGTGCGTACGCTCTATAGGGACATCCAAACACTTATCGGTCTGGGGGCGCCGATTGAGGGTGAAGCAGGCGTTGGCTATATGTTGCGTCCCGGCTTTTTTCTGCCGCCGCTCATGTTTTCGTCCGACGAACTCGAGGCGCTGGTCCTGGGCGCGCGTTGGGTTGAGGCGCAACCCGACGTTGAGTTGTCCGCGGCTGCGCGCAACGCCCTAGCCAAAATCGCCACCGCCAGCCCCGAGGATTTGCGCGACCGGATTTCCGATACAGGCCTTTGGCCCGTCAGGGTGACCGCCGTCCGAGCCCCTCTGCCCCTGCTAGCGCTTGTTCGCAAATCCATGCGGGCCGAGCGGGCACTTCTGATCGAGTATGAAGACGAAAAGGGAAACGCATCGGCGCGCGAAATCTGGCCGGTGCAGATCGCCTTTTACGAAAACAAGCAGATCATCGCCGCATGGTGCACGCTTCGCAATGCGTTTCGCCACTTTCGCACAGAGCGGATCGTCGACGCGCAATTGGCCGAGACGCGTTATGGCCGCAGGCGGGTGGCACTCGCCGATGCGTGGCACGCAGCTTGGGACGGCGAGCACTGGGGCCGATAGCCTTTTGCCTGCACTTCACCGGACCTTTCTGGAGCCTTAACGCGGCGACTAAAATCGATGAATACAATTTTAGCTGCAATAGAGCGTGTTTCCAGCCTTCGCTTTACCACTTGTCCCATAGCAAGCATTTTCCAGGCTGCGCACAGAATGGTGCGTTTGACTTCGAACTAGAAAGGTTTGTGTTATGGACGAAGTTGCGCGTTATGAATGGTTTGCCCCCGGCCCTCACGGCCAGCGGGAGGTCGCGGCGTTCTGGATTGCCGGATCATTGAGCAAAATCGAACAGAGAGCCAAACGCGAGCACGGCCCTGACGGCAACAAACCTTCAGGCTTTGAGCTTATTGTGGCGGCTTGCATTGCCATTGCAGCAATCGGCACAACGCTTTTGCTGCTCTAGGCCGACCGTCCGGTTTGGGCCGGCGGAGATATAGCCAATATCTGCTGGGAACAAAGGCGTCGGGAGCATCTGGTCAGGTCGCTCTTTGCGCTATAGTGTCGCAAGAATCGAGATATCGTGGGGCCATGTCAGGCTCGGGGGCGCGGTGATGTCGGAGTGCGTCGGGTAAGGCAGCCGCGGGCAGCGGATTTGCATCCCGATGTGGAAGTAGCGCATTTCAGTAGTATGGCGGATCCCCGACCATGGTGCATTATTTTGCACACGCCCAAGGCCAGGGCATCAAGCTCCCGACGATCAAGGCGCATCCGGCGCAAGCCAAAAGATTTGCGAGCTTTGGCGCCATGATCGCGACTGCAGTGCTCCTTGCAGCCTGTTCGACCACCCAAGTCCAGACACCGCGTACGGCAACGACGGTGCCGCTTCACGAAGCGATGGTCTTTCCACCGCCGGGTGGCCCGGCAATGATATCGGTCGTGGAAACCAATTACGCCAATGCAGTTCGCCAGGAAATTGCCCTGGCGTCGAACGCGCGAACACCAGGTGAAAACCACCTCACAATCACGCGCTTTCTAACGCGCGGCGGTGACGGGAATTTCGGCGAGCTTGGTGATCCCATTGCCGATAATCAGGATCTCTATACGGAAGCATCGGCTGCATTTCCCGAAGTTTCGATGCTGGTCTCGCCGTTTTACGTCCAGAATTATTATGGCCCGTTCGGGTACGCAGTGGGAGGCGCCCCCACCGGGGACAAATGCGTTTATGCACGCCAGCGAATCGAGCCGGCGACCGCCACGACAGGGCGCGTAACCCGCGGCTCTGTGGTCATCCGTATGCAACTCTGCGACCGCACCAGCAGCGAGCGTGCGCTGCTCGACATGATGTTTGCCATGCGGTTACGCGATCCTGTTTTCCAACCATGGCGCGCATCCCCAATCATCGGCACGCCGGGCGCCATCATCCTGCCCCAGACAAGCAGCGGCTTTCAGAATGTGCTGGACCTGCCTGAAGCGCAGCCTCCACGTAGCACGACGCGACCGGCACCTGTGGCGCAAGCTGCGACACCCTCCTCCACTGCAACGACGCCCCCACCACTGCCACAACCGAGCGGACCGATCGTGCCCCTACCGGGCGGCGGGACTGCGGGCAGCGGCGCCAACAGCAACAGCACAGTCGTCGTCCCTGCCCCTCCTGGAAGCAGCTAAAGGCCAGCCATGCGCGCAATCACCTTCCTTTTCTGGGCCGTTGTCACCGTTGGAACGGTGATCGTCATCACAATGCCAATCAGCCTTCAGGTCCACCTGATCACCGCTGTGTTGTTTCTTGGCGTCATGACGATCATCAAGACGCTTCGACTAGGAGGGGTTTGGCGGTTGCTGCTTTTGGCGCTGGGGACCGCCATCGTCCTGCGCTATGCCTACTGGCGGACGACGAGTACATTGCCGCCGATTGAGCAATGGGCCGACTTTATTCCCGGCTTGCTGCTCTATCTTGGTGAGATGTACTGCATCCTGATGCTGGCGCTGAGCCTGTTCGTCATCTCGAATCCAATACCCTCGCGACCGGCACGCAGTCTCAAACCTGGCGATGCCGCACCGAGCGTCGATGTGTTCGTGCCGACTTACAACGAGGATTACGAGCTTCTGGCGGGCACGCTGGCCGCAGCCAAGGCGCTCGATTATCCCGAGGACAAGCTGACCGTATGGCTGCTTGACGACGGCGGTACAGAGCAAAAGCGCAATGACACCGATCCGGCAAAGGCCGAGGAAGCGCTGGAGAGGTACAACGCGCTCCGTGGCCTTTGCGCCGATCTGGGCGTCAACTATCTCACTCGCGCGCGTAACGAGCACGCCAAGGCGGGCAACCTCAACAACGGATTGTCCCATTCGACCGGGGATCTTGTGGCGGTATTCGATGCCGATCACGCCCCAGCGCGCGACTTCCTGCAGGAGACCGTTCCCTATTTCGGCGACGACGACAAACTGTTCCTCGTTCAAACGCCGCATTTCTTTCTCAATCCCGACCCGCTGGAACGCAATTTGCGCACGTTCGAGCGCATGCCGAGCGAGAACGAAATGTTCTATTCAATTCTCCAACGTGGCTTGGATAGCTGGAACGCTTCGTTTTTCTGCGGCTCGGCTGCCCTTTTGCGGCGCGAGGCCCTCGATATCGCAAACGGATTTTCGGGGCGCTCGATCACCGAAGACTGCGAAACGGCTCTCGACCTGCATTCAAAGAAATGGAATTCGATCTATCTAGACAGGCCGCTGATCGCAGGGTTGCAGCCTGCAACGTTTGCCAGTTTTATCGGCCAGCGGACTCGCTGGGCGCAGGGCATGACGCAGATCATGCTGTTCAACTTCCCGCTGTTCAAACGCGGATTGAGCATAGCGCAGCGGCTTTGCTACATGTCCTCGATGATGTTCTGGTTGTTCCCCTTCACACGCATCATCTTCCTGATTGCCCCCTTCTTCTACCTGTTCTTCAACCTTCAGATTTTCACAGCGTCGGGCGGGGAGTTCGTCGCCTATACGATGACGTATCTTGTCGTTAACCTCGTGATGCAGAACTCGCTCTATGGGCGCTGGCGCTGGCCATGGATCTCAGAACTTTACGAGTACATCCAGTCGGTACATCTGTTGCCTGCCATCCTCTCGGTAATCCGCAACCCGACCAAGCCGACCTTCAAGGTGACGGCCAAGGATGAATCCATCGATGAATCGCGGCTGTCGGAATTGGCGCGGCCGTTCTATTTCATATTTCTTCTGCTGTTGATCGGCGTTGCATTTACCGGCTACCGGCTATGGACCGAACCCTATCGTGCCGAGATTACGCTGGTGGTGGGCGGCTGGAACCTGTTCAACCTGATCCTTGCAGGCTGCGCGCTGGGCGTGGTGTCCGAACGCCGCGAGGTTCGCGCCAGTCGACGCGTGCCCATCGAACGCCGCTGCGAAGTGCGTTCGGTCGATGGCTCCTGGGTGCGTGGCACAATCTTGAACGTCTCCTCGGGCGGACTTGCCATTCAGGTGGCGGACGGCAAGACGCGACTGGCCAAGGATCAAGCCACCGCCGTTCGGTTTCAAACGCTTTCTCCAGTACCAGATAATGAACTGGGGATTTTTGTCAGAAATATCTCCAGCGCTGGAAAATCGTCGATGGTCGGGTGCCGGTTCATGGCCGAAAAGCCTAGCGATTACAGGTTGATTGCCGACCTCTTGTACGCCAATTCCAAGCTCTGGCGGGAACGGCAGCAATCACGTCAGGTCAATGTGGGGATCATACTCGGCACGCTGCAGTTTCTCTCTATTGCGCTCTATCAAACTATGCGCGGACTGGGCTATTTGGCGCGGTTCTCGCGTCCCGGTCGTTCCGAAAAGCAACAGGAGGCGCGTTCATGATGCGCCCACTGCTCGCATCCTGCCTTGCCGCATTTGTAGCAACGCCTGCGTTTTCCCAAGTGCCCTTCGACATGTCGCCAGAACTCAATCTGCAAGTTATGCCGAGCGAGCCTGAAGTCGCGCCCCCGACGTCCATAGGCCCTGTTGCGCCCACACCGGATATTCCGACAGGGCTAAATCGTAGAATTCTTCTCCAAACCGGCATTCGTTTTGAGGGTGAAATCGGCACACGCGCATTCGATTTTTACCTAACGGCAGCCCAGGCCGCAGCGCCGGCCAACCTCGACATGTCGGTACTCAACTCGATCGTTGTCGCTCCTGAATATTCAGAATTTACGGTGACCTTGAACGGCACCGATCTGGGCACGATGCCGATCGCGTATGCGATCGGGCCAGCTGATATTAGATTGAGCGTGCCAGAAGGCGTTCTGGCCAGTGGCCGCAACCGCATTGCGTTCACAGCAGACCAGAGACACAGGACCGATTGTTCGGTGGAATCGACCTATGAACTGTGGACTGAAGTGTATTCGGCCGAGACTGTTCTCGAACTGGATGGAGTCGGGTTAGGGCGGCTTGAGAGCCTTGGCGAGTTGCCCGCCATCGGCCTCGGCGAAAATGGCGCGACCCAGATACAATTTTTTATCCCTCAGATCGATACCAAGGAGGCAAGTACTGCAGCCCTGCGCCTCGCCCAATATCTGGCTTTGGCGCTCAAGACGCCGGCTGTCGACATAACACTGACGGATACTCTGGCAGACATTCCGCGCTCGGGTATGCTGACGGTAATGGTCGGCACTGCAGACGCTCTTCCCGCCCAACTGTCTGACATGGCCGAACAGGCGGCCGGAGAGCCAGTAGCCGAGCTCTCCGCGCGGGCCGAACTGCCCAACACGCTTGTCGTGTCCGGACCGGATTGGGCGGCAATCGAAACCGCGACCCGGATGCTGGTACCCGCAGCGCAGGACGGGCGCGCCGATCTCGGTGGCATGCGCAGCGATTTGCCCGATTCAGTTCCGGTTATTAGTGGCCGCACGTCAGTCGCACTCTCCGAGCTTGGCGTCGAAACGCTGGCGTTTAACGGGCGCCGGTATCACACGGCACTACGGTTTGCGCTGCCATCGGACTTTTATGCAAACATGTATAGCGAGGCCGAGCTGGTTCTCGATGCGGCCTATAGCTCATCGGTCCTGCCGGGCAGCCAGCTCGAAATTTACGTGAATGGCCAGATTGCATCGGTGGTGCCGATCTTACGCACCGATGGCGGCGCGTTCCGCATGTCGCGGCTGCGCATTCCGATGACCAATTTCCGTCCTGGCATCAATGAAATGTATATCGAAACCGTTCTGCTTACCGATGAGGATACAATTTGCCCTCCCGGCCTTTCGGGCCGCGCGCCCGCACGGTTTCTGTTTTCCGCAGACAGCCAACTCGCCGTTCCAGATTTCGGGCGGATTGCCAAATACCCTAGTTTGAGCGCCCTCGCAGGCACCGGCGCACCATATGTCGGAGCAAACGGTGTGCCGGTTCTTGTTGCAGAGGGCCCCTCTTCGCTCCAGGCAGCCATGATGCTGATGAGCCGACTGGCGCTTTCCTCTGGCATGGTCATAGAAGCCGATGTGGTATCGGAGGCCGCCCTCGATCCCGGCGCCGCAGCGATCCTCGTTGGTCCAATGGGCAATTTATCGCCCGAGATTCTCAATCGTGGCCGGGTTGTCGAACTCGACGCCTCCGGCAGCCTTCCAGTGATCGGGACGGGTGAGAACGCGCTGGAGCGTTGGCAGGAAGCCACCGGCGTTTCATCTGGCAACATGTTCGAGAATGCCCAGAACTGGATTGCCGAACAACTCAACCTCGCGCCGGAAAATTTCTGGCTGTTCCGCCGCGACGATGGCGCCTATCTGCCCCAGTCGCGCGACGCAGCAGTGCTCTCGCAGGTGGCGCAACCCGAGGGCGGCATCTGGACAATGCTGACAATTCCAAACGACGAAGCTTTTGTTGCGGCAACACGCCGGATGATCTCACCTGCCAATTGGCAACAGGTTGCAGGCCGGGTCAGCGCAATCGGTGTGGAGGATGAAACCATGCTGGTGTTGCAGCCGCGCTCAACCATTCTTGTGCCGACTCAACCGCTTTCGTTCTCCAACCTGCGCCTGGTTGCGGCCAACTGGATGTCCACAAACGTTCTTGGCTATGCACTACTGCTGGCGGGAGCGGTTATTTTTCTAACCATCGCAACCTCGCTGCTCTTGCGCGCGGCAAGGCGGACCAAATGAAACTGACGACTTTTGTTGCTGGCTTTGCCAGCGTCATTTTGAGCTGGTCACCGCTTGCCGCCCAGGACACGCCAATGCCGCTGAGCTTTATCCATGATGACGAGTGGCAAGCCTATCAGGATGCTTATGTCGGCGATGATGGGCGCGTTGTCGACGTGTTCAACGACAATATCAGCCACAGCGAGAGTCAGGGTTATGGCATGTTGTTGGCAGCGCTTGTGCAGGACCGACCCGCATTCGAGCGGATATGGAGCTTTACCCGCACCGAGTTGATGATCCGAGACGACGGGTTGGCAGCCTGGCGCTGGGATCCGGTTGCTGATCCACACATAACCGACGTCAACAATGCAACCGACGGCGATATTCTCATAGCCTATGCGCTGGCTCTGGCCGGCAATGGCTGGGGCGTGCCCGAGTATGTGCAGCGGGCAACCGAAATCACGAGAACGGTGGGCGAGACGCTGCTGGCAGAAGTCGACGGACTCCAGGTGATCCTGCCTGGTACAGAAGGATTTTCTGCGGCTGACCGGTCGGATGGCCCCGTGGTCAATCCTTCATATTGGGTGTTCGAGGCTTTTCCAGTGTTGGCCGAACTGACACCCGAGATCGATTGGATGGACATTCAACAAGACGGACTGGCGCTTCTCGAACGGCTCACCAACGACGGCATGCCTCCGGCGGACTGGGTTTCGCTATCGGACGATACGCCGACGCCTGCTTCGGACTTTCCGCCGGAATTCGGGTATAACAATGTACGCGTGCCACTCTATCTCATCCGCGCGGGATTGGGGAAAACCGAGCTACTGGATCGGCTGGGCGTTATATTCGACGAAACTTATGAAGCTGCGATCATAGACGTTACCACCGGGGAGCGGCTCGAACCGATGGGCGAAGCCGGCTATCGTGCCATTGGCGCTGCACGGGCGTGCATTTTGCACGACACTCCCGTTCCGCCCGAGCTTCAGGTGTATTCTCCACAAAGCTATTATGGCGATACCATGCATCTGCTCACGCTGGCCCATTTACGGCAGCGGCACAACGGATGCCTGGTGCCGGGAAATGCGGAGGGCCAATCGTGATTGAGATGCGAACGCCGCTTGCGGCAATCCTCGTAATGATGCTGGGTAGCACTGCGTTTGGCCAGGACGCATCGGGTACGCCCCCTGAAATGCCCGTGCCCCAGACTCAGGGCATACCATCTACGACAGCGCCAACGGCTCCAGCCTCCCCCACTTCGCCCCAGAGCGTCGATGAAACTGCGTTGCGTTATTTTGCACGGCAAGGCGACCAGCGGCGGGTTGATGCCGAGATCGCGCGGCTGCGCACGCTCTATCCCGATTGGGATCCGCCTGAAAACCTTTTGACCGACGACTATGTCCCCGACGCATCAATCGAGCGGATTTGGGAATTGTACGGCGACGGTGATTTTGCCGGGGCGCGGGCCGCCATCGCCGAGAAACAAAGCAACGATCCCGAATGGCAGCCCACCGAGGATATGCTGCGCAGCCTGCAATTGGGCGAGGCCGCCCAGCGGATGCGCAACGCGTCGGATGCCGACCAGTATGAAACTGTCGTCTCCATCGCAGTTAACATGCCCGAACTCCTCATATGCTCCAATGTGGACCTTTTATGGAGACTGGCAGAAGCATTCGTGAAGACCGACAACGATCAACGTGCAATCGACGCTTACACTTATGTGCTCAATAATTGCGACGATGGCCAGGAGCGGTTGGCGACAGTGCAACAGGCCAGCGAACTGCTAAACTCCGATCAACTCGACGGGTTGCTGGCGCTCGAAAGAATGGCGGGCGACGGCGCTGGCGAATTCGAACCGATCCGCCTCGATCTGGCACGCAATGCGCTCGTGGCCGTGTTGTCGGGGCAATCACCAAGGGCGAGAAACGAGGATGTGCGACGCCTTGAAGCCTCTGTGGCGTCTACCAACAATGCCGAAGATCTTCGTCTCTTGGGGTGGTACGCATTGAACCAGCGTCGGCCGACACAGGCACTATCCTGGTTCGAAACGGCGATGGACGAAGACCCTTCGGTCCTCTCGGCGAACGGGCTTGGGGTTGCATTGCTTGACCTTGATCGACCCGCCGAGGCTGAGGAAATCCTTCTCGATTATGAGGGCGAAAACGAGGAAATGACGCTGTTGTATCTTTCGGCAACGGCGGCGACTCTGGCGAGGACGCCGCGCGTCGAGCTAGATCCCGAAGTTCTCGAACGTATCGTCGCGATTGGATATGACAACCGCCACGTTCAGACCGCCCAAGAGCTCGGATGGTACGCGCTGGATTTTGGCCAGCCCCAGACAGCGATTGCCTGGTTCGAGACGGCTCTTGGCTGGGATACCAGCGATGAAGGCTCGGCGTTTGGGCTGGTGGTGGCCAGCGACCAGCTGGGTGACGACGCGCGGGTTGCCGAGATCAAAGCCGAATGGAGCGGGCGTTCCCAGCGGATCGCCGATTTTGGGACGTCGGCAGCACAAGACGAGTCGCGTTCGACACAATCTCAATCGCAGGCCCCAACCAGCATTATTCCTACGGCTCAGGCACCGGTTGCGGCCGCCCCACAGACCCGCAACATCCCCCCACGCCAGCCCCAACCGGCCGTTGCAGTGACCGCAACCCGTGAGACGGCAAGTGTCGTGACCCCCGCTCCAACATCTATCACGGTCAATGCGCAAGGCTGCTCAAGCTATGTGCCGCCGGGCAATTATTCGCCTGGCCAGGCTCTCAACCGCGCCTGGTGCTTGATGGAGCTGTTGCGCCCTTCCGAAGCCGTGGAGGCATTCCAGCGGGCTCTGCAATCGTCTTCGACCGATACGCGCTCTGATGCTGCCTATGGTCAAGCATTAGCTTATGTTCGCATGGGTTTGCCCGAGCATGCTTCAGTGGCGGCGGCGGCGGCGCCACAATCGCAAGCTCGCAGCGTAGAGTTGCAAACAGCAATCCTGACGCTGACCGCGCTGTCTGCCTACAACACTGGCGATTATCGCCGGGCGCTTGTGGCGCTTGACGAACGCTCGCTTTACGCAGTGGAGCGCAACGACCTGCTGACGTTGCGTGCCTGGTCCTATTTTCATCTGGGCCGTTACGTCGAGGCAGAGCAAATATTCGGCGCCGTCGCCGCCACAGGCTATGGACAGGCGCTTGAGGGTTTTTACGCTGCCCAGGGCCGCATCAGACGCTGAGGAGAAAGCGTCACTTACGCTTTTCAGCTTTTCAGCTTTTCAGCTTTTCAGCTTTTCAGCTTTTCAGCTTTTCAGCTTTTCAGCTTCCCTGACTGCTCAGATCCTCGGCCCTCGCGAGCAACCGGTCTCTAAAAGCACTGATCTGGAACGCAGCCAAGCGGCGCACAAGTCATCGAGTTCAAATCGTGGGCAGTGCCGAAATGGCGAGCGGTATTCGAGAAGCTCAACTTCGTGCCGCCAGGCTCAGCTCAGGGCGCCGACGGCTTGCTGGACGTAGGCATCGAGGGCGACCACATTGATTTCATCACCATGTAGCCCCAGCTTTGAGCGGCGCCAAAGGATGTCTTCCGCGCAGCGCGCCCATTCATGCTCGACCAGATAATGCACTTCTGCGCCGGTCAGACCAAAGCCGAAATCCGGCCCCATATCCTCGACGCTGCTCGCCGCACCCAGAATCGTATGGGCCAGTTTGCCGTACGCCCTGACCAATCGGTGAGCGGTTTGGGGCGTAAGAAAGCTGTACTGCGTCTGCAAACTTGCGACTTCGGCCTCAAAGCCGTCAACGGGAAACGCGCCACCTGGCAGTGTGGAGTTGGCCGTCCATTCCGGCTGGCGACGTCCCAGTGCAGATTCGACGTGCTTAAGCGCGGACTCCGCGAGCCGGCGATAGGTGGTTAGTTTGCCACCGAACACATTGAGAAGTGCTGGGCTATCCTTGCCGCCCGTATGCTTGAGGACATAGTCGCGCGTTGCCTCCTGCGCCTTGGTGGCTCCATCGTCATAGAGTGGACGGACACCCGAATAGGTCCAGACGATGTCGTCCCTCCTTATGGTGTCCTTGAAGTACTGGTTTGAAGCGTCGAGGAGATAGGCGATTTCATCCTCTGATATCGAAACTGACGCAGGATCCCCGTCAAAGTCCTGGTCGGTTGTGCCGATGAGGGTAAATTCGCCCTGGTACGGGATTGAAAAGAAGATACGGCCATCGGCATTCTGGAAGAAGAAACACCGCGGATCGTCATAGAGCTTGCGCACGACAATGTGGCTGCCTTTGACAAGCCGGACATCGTGGTTTTCGTTGCCGCCGATCTGTCCCGAAAGTACGTCCGACACCCAGGGCCCCGCGGCATTGACCAGCATGCGTGCCCTAACCGTTTGAGTTATGCCTGCCTGATCCTCGGTTGTGATGTCCCAATGATTTCCGTTGCGATGGGCCGATCTCAGACGCGTGCGTGTGTGAATTTCGGCGCCTCTGTCCGCAGCGTCCCGAGCGGTGAGTACGACCAGGCGGGCATCGTCAACCCAGCAATCTGAATATTCAAATGCTTTGGCGTTTCCAGGTTTTAGAACGGTGCCGATGGGATCCTCGCGCAGATCGCGCACTGTGGTGGCGGGAAGGCGTTTGCGGCCGCCGATATGATCGTAGAGGAACAGCCCGAGCCGAAGGAGCCATGCGGGACGCAAGCCATTGTGATGAGGGAGAATGAAGCGGAGCGGCCAGATGATGTGCGGCGCCATGGCCCAAAGCACTTCCCGTTCCTGAAGCGCTTCGCGCACAAGCCGAAACTCGTAATGTTCGAGGTAGCGCAGACCGCCGTGGATGAGCTTGGTGGACGCTGACGACGTACCCGAGGCAAGGTCGTTCATTTCGGCAAGGCAGACAGAATAGCCCCGTCCTGCGGCATCGCGTGCGATACCGCAGCCATTGATACCGCCGCCGACAATGAAGATGTCGAATACCTGTTCGCTCACCCATACCTCCAGGATTGGGAATCAGAGTTCGGGGCCGTCATACACCCTTAGATGTGCAAGTTTTGTAACACTACGCGCGGCTGACGTAACCCCGAAGCCTAGCCGTCCCGCAACCACAGAACGTCGGCGTCGCTCAGTGCGAGATCGAGCGCTTCAAGGCTATCGTCGAGCTCCCACAATGTGCGCGGCCCGATGAGCGGAATCATCGGGAACGACTGGTGCAGGCAATAGGCAAGTGCGACATGAATCGGCTGCTTTCCCATCTTGGCGGCGAGTTCGACGGCCCGGTCGCGGCGAGCAAAGTTCGCGTCGGTGTACCACGTCTCGACGAGTTCGGAGTTTCCTGTCTTGTCCCTGCCTGCGCGGTCGGTGAAGAAGCCCCTGCCCTGGCTGGACCATGCAAAGTTCGTGACCTGGCGATCGGAGAGCCAGTCGCGCCATTCATCATCGGATGAAGCGACGCAACCCGGCCAAAGCGGCTTTTGCATTTCGGCCAGGGAAAAATTGTTGGACAATGCGCCCGGCGCGGTTTTGCCCGCGCGCTTTGCGTAAGCTACCGCCTCATCGAAACGCTGGCGCGTCCAGTTGGAGCCGCCGAACGGCCCACGAATGCGTCCACGCTGCACTTCAGCATCCATTGCGTCCACAAATTCATCCACGGGCACTTCGGTATTGTCCCGGTGCATGAAATACACGTCGACATAGTCGGTCTGGAGCTTGTCGAGGCTGACGTCGAGCTGCCTCGCAATAACATCGGGATAGGTCAGGGGCGAGTGCGCACCCTTGCCAATCACGACGCTTTCATCGCGCACGCCGCGCGAGGCCTGCCATTCGCCAAACAGCTTTTCCGTGATGCCATTGCCGTAGATGAAGGCTGTATCAAAAGCGTTGCCGCCCTTTTCATAAAAAGCATCGAGCAGAATAGAAGCACTGGAAAACGTACGGAAATCCTCAAAGCCAAGTGCAACTCGAGAGATGGGCTTTGCGAGACCGGGAATTGCTCCGCGTCCGATCCGATCACTGCGATTGGCCAGCGCCTCACCCTTTAGCGTTCTGGTGCGAAGCGCAGGCTTTTCGATTTCATATTCGAGGCCGACGCTCTTACGCCATTTGTCGAGCACGCGGAGATTGCCCAGGGTGTCCTCCCAGCTCATCCCTGGAGCTTCAAACTCGGTCCTTTCCTCTTGAATTGCCAAGCTCGCCGCTTCTGCTTCAAACGCATAGAGCCAGCCGGATTCCGAAATTTCAACCGGATCGTGCTTGCCGTCGGGACGGATGATGTCGATGATCGCGGTACCGCCCTTATGCCCCGTGGCGAACCAGAAATCGCGCACTTCGATACGACCTTCTGTACCCAGAATGCGCAATACATTGTCCTGCACCAGCGAGACCGAGCAGGACACTTCGGCGATTATGCCGCCGGGGAATTTGAGTACCGCAGCGGCCCATTCGTCGACGCCCGACTCGCCCAGATGAGCTGCACCGCTAACAGTTTCCGGATCGAGGAAGGGCTTGCCGTTCGCTGCGCCAGCAATAAGGCGCGCCATCGAAACCGGATAGCAGCCGACATCAAGGATACCCCCACCGGCAAGATCGTTTGCATAAAGACGATGTTCGGGATCAAAGCGCGGCATCGCAAAGCCGAAGCTTGATTTGATGGCGCGAACCTCGCCAATTTCGCCGCCAGCGATCATATCAATGATCTTTTTGGTCATGGGGTGGACGCGATACATGAACGCTTCGCCCATAAACGTATTGGCCTTGCGCGCAGCGTGAAACATGGCATCGGCTTCGAACGCCGTCAGGCCCATAGGCTTTTCGCATAGGACATGCTTGCCGGCTTCTGCCGCCTTGATCGCCCACTCGGCGTGCTGAGGGTGCGGCGTGGCTATGTAGACAGCGTCTATTTCCGGATCCGCCAGCAGGGCCTGGTAGCCATCGAGCACGCGGGCGCCAGGAAAGTGCTCGGCATAATCTGGCTTGTCAGGATTGCGTGCGCCAAGCGCCACCAATTGGCCAGACTGTGCATGAACAAGGCCGCCGGCAAAGGCGCGTGCGATTGACCCCGGTCCAAGAATTCCCCAGCGAACTTTTTGTTTTTGTGACATGAAAAGCGCCTCTTTTGTAGATTGTGCGACGTTAGCGGATGCGGTGGCCCTGGCTATCGAACAGATAGGCGCGGGCTGGTGGGATGGTGACGGTCAACGTGGTTCGGCCCATCTCGGAACGCGATTGTTCGCGCTCAATGATGAGCTGCTCTCCGGTTTTCATATTGGCATATACAAAACTTGTCGCACCAAGGTGTTCGGCGACATCGACGTCGACGGTTAAGCGCGCGCCCTCAGACTGCTCAGCTCCGAAATGCTCCGGACGGATGCCAAGGGTAACGGCACTGCCGATTTCAGGAGCGTTGCCGACGGGAACTGTCAAACGGATGCCGCCATGCTTTTCGGTCTCGACAGTAACGCCGTCGGACCCGACCGCGATGACCTTGGCTTCCAAAAAATTCATGCGTGGTGAGCCAACGAACCCGGCGACGAACCGGTTAGCCGGATCATCATAGAGATCGAGCGGGGGTCCAACCTGTTCGACGCGGCCATCGCGCAGCACTACGATCTTATCGGCCAAGGTCATGGCTTCTGTCTGGTCGTGCGTGACGTAGATCATCGTGGTGCCCAACTCCTTGTGCAGCCGGGCAATTTCCACACGCATCTGAACACGCAATTCTGCATCGAGATTGGAGAGCGGTTCGTCAAACAGAAACACCTCAGGCTCTCGAACAATGGCGCGCCCGATTGCTACGCGCTGGCGCTGACCGCCTGAAAGCTGTTTGGGGCGACGCGCTAACAAGGGTTCGATCTGTAGAATCGCGGCGGCGCTGGATACACGACGGGTAATATCGTCCTTGGCCCGGCCGTTCATGCGTAGGCCGAAAGACAGGTTTTGCTCCACTGTCATATGAGGATAGAGGGCATAGGACTGAAACACCATGGCGATGCCGCGATCGGCGGGTTCGACATCGTTGACAGTGGCGCCGCCGATGGCAATCTCGCCATCTGAAATGTCTTCGAGACCGGCAATCATGCGCAGTAGCGTGGACTTGCCGCAGCCCGACGGCCCGACGAAAACCACGAACTCGCCATCATCGACCGTGAGGTCGACCCCATGGATCACCTCAACGGCGCCAAAGCGCTTCTTGACAGAATTGAGTGTGACACCAGCCATGAGAGCCTCCCTGTGCGTTGTTGACCGCGCTTCCAAAGAAGCGCTCATTTGATGGCGCCGGCGGCAATGCCGGCGACGAAATGACGTTGAAGCACGACGAAGACGACAAGCATGGGAACGGTGAGCACTACCGCGCCCGTCATGATCCCGCCCCACGAAACACGTGTCAGCCCGATCAGCGAGCCCAGCGCAACGGGCGCCGTCATCATGTCGGGACGGTTATTAATGAGCAGCGGCCAGAGGTAATTGTTCCAACTGGCCAAGAACAAGATGATGCACAGTGCTGCCATGGTCGGACGGGCCATGGGCAATGCAACGCGCAAGAAAATTTGCCACTCCTTGACCCCCTCGACCCGCGCAGCATCGAACAGCTCGGCAGGCATCATGGAAAAGGCCTGACGCATGAACAAAACGCCCAACGAATTGAACAGCGGCGGAACGATCAGTGCGAACCAGGTATTGCCGAGCCCAAAGTCTCTGGCGACCATGATGAACTGGGGGATAACAACAACGAAATACGGCAGGGTCAGCGTGCCCAGAATGATGGCCAGGACAACGCCCTTCCCTACGAAGCTGTAACGGGCAAGAGCCCAACCGGCCATCGACGTCAACATTACCGACAGCACAGTGTAAACGAGCGCAACGACCACCGAGACGAACACTGTGCGCAAAAAACCTGTATCGGCTTCAAGGCGCGAGAAGTTTTCGACGAACTGATCCGACGGCAACAGCGTGAGATTGGCCGAAAATATGGCATTTTCCGGTTGGGTCGAGAACACGACCATCATCCAGATGGGAAACAGCCAGATTAGCGCAAGCGGCACGAGAACTGCATGAAGCCCGACTGTGCGAAGCAGCGTGGTTTGTGATTTTGACCTCATTTGGGGTCCCTCCCCAGCCAGAAATTGAGCGCCGAAATGATCACGGCAATAGCCGCGATCGTGTAGGCCACCGCCGAAGCGTAGCCGAAATTGAGTACAGTGAAGCCTTGGCGATAGAGAAACAGGCCGAGGGTTTCAGTGGCGCCGCCCGGGCCGCCGCGATTGGTGATGAGGAAGGGTTCGGCAAAGAGCTGCATTGTGCCGATGACCGAAAGAACTACGCAGACCAAAATGATCGGGCGCAGCAACGGCAAGGTTATGAAAAAGAACTGCCGCGTCTTGGAAACCCTGTCGAGCGTTGCAGCTTCATAGACATCCTCAGGGATTGATTGCAGACCCGAAAGGATGATGATCGCGTTGTACCCCACCCAACGCCAAGTCACTGCCATGATAATCAAAGCCATGGCTGCTGTCGGGTTCGAACTCCATGAGATCGGGGCAATGCCCACAAGCCCGATCAGCTTGTTGATGACGCCGAAATCGGCCTGAAACATAAGCCTGAACACCGCGGCATAGGCCACCTCCCCGACCACGACCGGGGCAAAAAAAGCAAAGCGCATGATACCGCGCGCCTTGAGCAATTGAGAATTGAGCAACACCGCAAGTAGCGTTGCCAGTGCGACCATCACCGGCACCTGTATGACCAGGATGATGAGCGTGTTTTTGAGCGCATTGGTAAAGGCCGGATCGATGATCAGCCGGCCCCAGTTGAATGTGGGGTTGAAGGTCCAGGGCTGAATGCGCGTGGCCATGAACGAGAGGTAGAAGGAATAAATGATCGGCCAGACCCAAAAGGCGGCGAAGATCAACAAATAGGGCGCTAGAAAGCCATACGCTGTCCGCGTGGTGGCACGCATCGCACATCCTCCTCACTCAAGATCAATCCAGATCAGGCACGGCAAGCGGGCCGAACGCGGTCCGCCTGCCATCGCATTGCACAGTGTTACTGGGAAACCGGCATTCCGGTAACGAGGGCTATCTGGTTGGCGGCATCAGCGAGCGCTGTTTGGGCATCGTCGTAGCCACCGTTTAGGTATTGAGTCTGAACCGCCTGGACGATGGCATCGGCATCGCCAAAGAATGGCGTCCCAAGCGAGGGTTCGACGCTTTCGAGTGTATCGAGGATATCCACCCAAACTGCCTGATCACCCCAGAAAGCAAGGGGTTCGCTGACATAGGGGTCTTCGAGCGCCGACAGGAGCGACGGCACGAGCCCGTATTCTCGCAGCATGGTCACCTGGCCCTCATTGGTGCCCAAGGTGTAATTGACATAGGCCCAGGCAGCGTCCTTGTTCTGCGATGCCGAGGTGATGGCCAAAGCCGAACCGCCAAGATTTGCCGCATGAGCACCGTCGTCGGTCAGGCTCGGCATCAGATAGACACCCCATTTGCCAACCTGATCCTCCGGTGCTGTGGAGCGGATTGTGCCCTCATACCAGCCGCCATAGAGCTGCGATGCGACAGTACCGGCATTGTTGGACTGGATTTTTTCGTCCCAGTTCGCTGCGGTGACCACACCAGCATCGACAAGTTCTTTGACCTTTTCCAGTGCCATTACACATGCGGGCTGAGCGACGGTGATCTCCATTCCGTCCTCGGAGAAATAGCCACATCCTTGCTCATTGGCGAGCATGCGGAACCATTCGGTATCGCCATTAAGATCGGCCTGGGCCATGACAACACCATCATTGGCTTCGGCAACCGCCTGACCTGCGGCGATAAAGTCGTCCCAACTCTCGATAGTTTGGGGGTCGACGCCGGCGTTTTCATAGAAGTCACGGCGGTAGAATACGACCACAGGCCCTGAATCCCAGGGCATTGCATAGGCGACGTCGCCCATTTCGAGCTCAATGCGCTTGAAGTCCGGGAACGTCGATGCGATTTCGTCTGTGTAGCCGAGCTCCTTGAGGTTGGCGAAGCAATCGGGGAACTGGGCCCAGAAGATGCCTGCCTCATGGTTTTCGACGGAAACGATGTCGGGCAGTCCGGCGCCGCCAGCAGCACAACCGGCCAAAGTCCGATCGAAGACCTGCTGATTGCCCAGATCGGAAACTGTCACAGTCACGTCGGGGTATTCGGCATTAAAGCCTTCGATTGTCGCTTCGAGCGAGGAAGCCGCGACGTTCCAGCTCCAGATTGAAATCTCGCCTGACTGGGCAAAGGCGCCACCGGTCATGCCGAGCACGAGCGCAACCGATGCGCATCCTGTCGTTCGACGCATTGATAATCCTCCCATTTGTGTTGCCCGAAATACGGGCTGGATTTAGACTATATGGTTCGCAGCCGGCGTCTCACGAAAAGGGAAGAGGGAGTCGTTGGAAAGTAAGATCGGCCAAAAGCGCTACTGGAACCCGCTCAAGAGCAAAGTCGAGGGCGTGCCCAATCAGCTTGTCATAAGCCACGAGCAGCCAGGCATCATGGCGACTGCGCATTGGCATGCCCAAGTCGAGATCAACTATGTGTTCGCCGGATCTGTCGACTATCAGATGCAGGGCCATTGCGCTCATCTGGATGCTGGCGACCTCTGCCTTTTCTGGGGCGGATTGCCCCATCGGGTCATCGACACAAGCGAGAACGCCATGTTCATCGCCATTCATCTGCCTCTGGTCCATTTTTTCAAGCTCAGGCTACCAGCCGACATCCAGCAACGCCTGATGCGCGGTGCGACCCTGCTGGCCGCCGAACGCGACCAAGGGGATGACAGGTCTTTTGCGCGATGGTCGGATTATCTGCGATCGGACAACGCAGTGAAGGTCAATCATGCCATCGATGAGTTGCTCCTGCGGATTGAGCGCATTCAGTTCGACAGCTACAATCTGCTCGATGCTGCAACGACGGACACAGCGCCTTCGGAGGCACCCGATCGGCAAAGTTTTCAGAACATCGGCGAGATCTGTTTTTACATCGCCGAAAATTTCCGACACGACATCGACTCGAGTGCGATAGCCTCATCGGTCGATATCCATCCCAAATACGCCATGAGCGTCTTCAAGAAATCGACCGGGATGACGCTGAACGAATATGTTAGCCTGCTTCGTCTTTCATATGCACAAGCCCTCTTGTTGCGTGGCGACGTCAACGTCCTTCAGGTCGCAATGGATTCCGGCTTTGGCTCTCTGTCGGCTTTCAATACGAGCTTTCGGAAGCTGGCAGGCATGAGCCCATCGGACTATCGGCGTTCGCTGAGGGATCGAAACGGCGGCTCGGAGACACGAAACTGAGGCGCAAAACGGCCTGCGCTGCCTATTGGAATGCCGCCGCAATCCGGTCGATCAACAAGCGCACGCGTCTCGGTTGCACGGCGCTGGGCGGGTAGACGATCTGCAATCCAGTGGTTCCCGCCGAAAAATCACCGAGCACTTCGACCAGAGTGCCATCAAGGATGTCATCCTCGACATCGCGTACAGATTTCAGCGCCAGCCCGAACCCGTCGCGGCACCACTGGCGAACCATGCCGCCGTCATTTGCGATGCGACGCCCGCGCACCATGACGCTGCGTTGCTCACCATCCACCAGGAATGACCATTCCCGATCGAGATTTTGACCAAACCGCATGACGATGCAATCGTGGGTCGAAAGATCATTGGGATGGCTGGGCGTGCCATGGGCCGCCAGGTAAGATGGCGCCGCACAAACGATCCGCCGATTGGTACCGAGTGAGCGCGCCTTGAGCGAGCTGTCCGCCAACGAGCCATGCCGCACAGCAAGATCGATCCCCTGCCCCACGAGATCTATGTATCCGTCGGTCAGGTTGAGATCGATGACCACTTCTGGATTTTCGGTCAGAAAAGCGTCAACGATCGGGACAATTTTTTGGCGCCCCAGATCTTCGGGCGCGCTGATACGGATCGGCCCGGAAATCTTCTCAGCGCCCAGTCGTACCCGCGACTCGAGTTCGTCGGCCTCGGCCAGGAGCCGGCGGGCACCGGCGACGAGCGCTTTACCCTCCTCCGTCAGGCTGATCGCCCGTGTCGTTCTGTTGAGCAG
This sequence comes from Pelagibacterium sp., assembly GCF_048264985.1. Lineage (GTDB taxonomy): Bacteria > Pseudomonadota > Alphaproteobacteria > Rhizobiales > Devosiaceae > Pelagibacterium. The sequence goes on along the minus strand of NZ_JBLXCL010000001.1, from coordinate 1,248,711 downwards.
CGTCGCGCCATAATGATGTTCAAGCGCCGACAGTCGTTCGGACACCGAAGCGGGAGACAGACCAACCTCTCGCCCGGCGGCTGCCAGACCGCCCTTTTCAACTATCCGCAGAAACAGTCTGAGATTGCTCAAGTTCATTTTTCGGCAAATCCGAATTATCTTTTTGAATCCTACTCAATTATCAGGCATTTCCGCAAGGTCTATGTAGGCGGCGGAAGGAAAACACAATGCACCTCGATCATGTGACCATTCGCACCCGCAACATCGCAGCAACACGCGATTTCTTTCGCGATGTATTCAATCTTACGGAAGGCAAGCGGCCCCAGGCAATTCGCCACCTCCCCGGCACCTGGCTGTATAGCGAGGGCCAACCGCTGGTTCATATCATTGGCTCACACGGCGGTGGAGTCGATCGGGCGGCCGAAGCAATCGACCATATCGGGCTTCGGCTCGAAGGCTATGCGGCGTTCCGTGCCAAGCTCGAGCGCTTGGGCATCGCTTACGGGCCGATGGACCTTGCCGACATCGCGGAGCGGCGCCTGTTTCTGCGCGCACCCGGCGGACCGCTGATCGAAGCGGTGTTTTCCGAACCTGTTCCCACGCACTGACCTTGTTATGGAGCCGATAATGAACACTTCGATCTTTTCGCCACTCAATATGGGACCGCTGGACTTGCCGCATCGGATCGCTATGGCACCGATGACTCGATCTCGCTCCACCCAGCCGGGCAATGTGCCCAACGCCATGATGGCGACCTATTATGCCCAGCGCGCGTCCGCAGCGATGATTGTCACCGAAGCCACGCAAGTCTCGCCGCAGGGTCAAGGCTACTCGTTTACGCCCGGAATTCATTCGGACGCCCAAGTTGCCGGCTGGAGACTCGTCACCAATGCCGTTCATGAATCTGGTGGCCGAATCTTTGCCCAGCTCTGGCATGTTGGCCGCATGAGCCACCAGAGCTTTCATGCCGATGGCCAGACAGTTGCACCTTCGGCACTAGCGCCGGATGCCTCAGTATGGGTGGTCGACGCGGTAACCGGCCAGGGTGCGATGACGCCCTGCCCCATACCGCGCGCTTTGGAAACGGACGAAATTGCAGACGTCATAGACCAATTCCGCAAGGCTGCCGCAAATGCGAAAGCCGCAGGATTCGATGGGGTCGAGATCCATGGCGCCAATGGCTATTTGATTGATGAGTTTCTGCGGCGTACGTCCAATCAGCGCACTGACCGCTATGGCGGAAGTCAAGAAAACCGGATCCGGTTTGCCCTGGAGGTTGCACAGGCGGTGGCCGAAGAGATTGGTGCCGACCGCACCGGCATCCGGTTCTCGCCGTTCATCACCCAACGCAACATGAATGACGATGAGGCTCCGGAAACGATCCTGCGGCTTGCCGGCGAGCTTGACCGGATTGGTCTGGCCTATATCCATCTGGCCGAAGCGGACTGGGACGATGCTCCACAAACGCCCCAAACTTTCCGCCAGGCTTTGCGCAAGGCGTTTTCGGGCAAGATCATCGTTGCCGGAAAATACAACAAGGCGCGTGCCGAAAAGATTGTTGCCGACGGATATGCGGACATCGTGGCCTTTGGCCGGCCGTTTATTGCCAACCCCGATCTGCCCCACCGGTATCGTGAAGATCTGGCCCTTGCCGAATTTGATGGGACAAAACTGTTTGGAGGCAGCGAGGATGGCTATTCAAGCTATCCGGCGCTGACAGAATTCGCATGAGTACGGAGCCGACCACCCCGGATGGTGCGCCCGGACGCGAGAACGCGCGGATCGGCACAACGCTCACATTCGCCGGAAACGGCATGCGTATCTGGCATCTGCGATTGCAAGCAGGTGAAACGCTGCCAGCCCACCGCCATGATCGCCCCTATTTCTGGACGGTGCTGACGGATGGGCAAGGTAGATCACGATATTCCGACGGTGACGTCATCGATCACCAGTACACCGCCGGCGAAACCAAGCATTTCAAGGATTTGACCACTGAGAATGGCTTTGTCCACGACCTAACCAACACTGGTTCGACGGAACTGGTCTTCGTCACTGTTGAGTTTGATCGTTAAGCCCAACCACATAGCATTTCAATTCGGAGTAATATTATGAAAGCCATCGGCTATCAGACCCCTCAAGAAATCGAGGCGGAAACAGCGCTTGTCGACATCGAGTTGCCCAAACCTCAGCCGTTGGGCCGCGATATACTGGTCGAGGTCAAGGCGATCTCGGTCAACCCGGTCGATACCAAGGTGCGCGCCTCGCGCCAGCCAAAGGACGGAGCTTGGGAAGTGCTGGGGTATGATGCAGCCGGAGTGGTTGCAGAAGTCGGCCCGGATACGAAGTTCTTCAAACCCGGCGATGCTGTGTTTTACGCTGGCGCAATCAATCGGTCGGGCACCAACGCCCAATTTCACCTCGTTGACGAGCGCATCGTCGGCACAAAGCCGGACACGCTGGATTTCGCGTCCGCTGCCGCGCTGCCACTGACCTCGATCACAGCCTATGAGGCCTTGCTTGAACGACTTGACGTCAAACGGCCAGTTCCAGGCGCAGCCAATGCCATCGTCATCATCGGTGGCGCTGGCGGTGTTGGCTCGATTGCAATCCAGATCGCCCGGGCGCTGACCGACCTTACCGTTATTGCGACAGCCTCAAGGCCGGAAACACAGGCTTGGGTGCAGGATCTTGGCGCGCATCACGTCATCGATCACCGCCAACCGATTGCTCCACAAATCAAAGCCCTGGGCATTGGGCAGCCGGGTTTTGTCTTTTCAACCACCAACACAGACGATCATATTCCCGACATCGTCGAACTTCTGGCACCGCAAGGGCGCTTTGGACTTATCGATGATCCAAAGGAACTGAATGCCGCACCACTGAAGTCCAAATCGATATCCCTGCACTGGGAGCTGATGTTTACACGCTCGCTATTTGGGACTGCCGATATCGAACGCCAGCACGAACTTCTCGACGAGGTCTCCAAACTTGTCGATGCCGGCAAGATCAAGACAACACTGGCGGAGAATTTCGGCGCTATCAACGCCGAAAACCTCAAGCGCGCCCATGCGCTGGTCGAATCCGGCAAATCCAAGGGCAAAGTTGTTCTGAGCGGCTTTTAAGCCCTCTAAAAGCAAAGCCGGCGGCAAACACCTATGCTGTTTGCCGCCGGCTTTATCGATTCTGCCCGTTGAAGGCGTTATGCGTTATTCCCACTCGATTGTCTAAAACCCGGCTAGATTATTGATCTAGATAGGATTTTTCTTGCGCGAGGCACCGGATGCCGACCGTCGGGCCGCCAAAATCATACGCTGTTGATTTTAAAGGGAAATCAGCCAGAAAATTTATTTGTGCGGTTTCGATAATGGCGCCACGTGGCCGTCCCCGCAGCTTTGATCGCGAGAAGGCGCTTGAGCGCTTGATGGAGGTGTTTTGGTCGCAGGGCTACGAGGGCACGCAGCTCAACGACCTCATGGCGGCGATCAAGGTTGGTCCTCCAAGCTTTTACGCGGCCTTCGGATCGAAGGAGGCGGCGTTCCTCGATGCGGTGGAGCTTTACATCGCAACCGTCGGTTTGCTCCCGATGCGCGCCCTCGAAAACGGTCCAACGGCAAAAGACGGGATTCGCGATATGCTTGGGGGCAGCGTCGACGTCGCCCTTTCTACAAAGCCCGGTGGCTGCATGCTGATCCTCGGTGTGGTGAACTGTCTTCCCGAAAGCCAGCGCGCACGCGAATGCCTCGTCAATGCTCGCCGCAAGACCGAGGATTACATCAGGACACGCCTGCGGCGTGGTATAAAGGACGGCGACCTTCCGGAAGACATTGAGGTTGACCGTCTCGTTGCCTTCTATCATGGCATCATGCAGGCCATTTCGTTCCAGGCGCGCGATGGTGCCACCCGCCCAGAACTGGAGGCGCTGATCAGCCGGCCATGGCGGCGCTCAACTGATAGATCCCATTCCGCAATCATTGCGCCAGTCTCTTCCGCGCGATCCAGGCAATCAGCAGGGCGGCAACGGCAGCAGCCGCAAGATTGTAGAACATGGCCCCGGCGAAGGCGGCCACGTAGCGGCTGGCTTCCGGTTCAGTACCGCTCGAATGCCCGGCTAGAATGGACACGAAGAAGATGCCGGCGATGGAAACGCCAAACGCACCGCCGACCTGTTGCATGGTCGAGATGATGCCTGCCGCCATACCGGCATGACGCTCTTCGACGAAACCGATAACGAGGTTGAGCAGCGGCGTCATCGACAGCCCCTGTCCTAAGCCGAACAGGATCAATGCCGGAAGCATCACAAGCACGTCTTCTCGGCCCGCGAGTTCGGACGCCGTGAGGATCAGCCAGCCTATCCCCAAAGCATAGATCAGTGCGCCACCAGCGATCGCTCCATTGCCCCAACGCGCTACCAGCTTTGGTGCGATCAGCGAGGCCACAACAAAGCCCACGCTCGCCGGCGCGAACAACATCCCGGCCTCGAAAGGTGACAAGCCAAGGCCCGTCTGTAGCAAAAGTGCGAAACACAAAAATAATGAGGTCGAGGTCGAGTAGATCAAAAGCACGACGACTGCCCCGGCCGAAAACCCTCGATTGGCAAAAAGGCCCAGATCGACGGCGGGATGAGTTGCCCGACGTTCCCAGGCAAGGAAGCCGACGAGCAATAGCCCCGAAGCCAGAAAGCTGCCCCATGTCCAGGCGGGCCACCCGCTATTCGGACCTTCCAGCAGCGGTAGAAGCAGCAGCAGCAAGCCAACCGTGGCCAAACTAACGCCCGGCCAGTCGACGCCTGCTACATCCGACGCTTTCGATTCCGGGATAGTGCGGGCAAAGATCGCGGCCAGCACGCCGATCGGCAGATTGATAAGAAAGATCACGCGCCAGCCGAGACCGAAGAGATCACTCTCAACGATTAACCCGCCCAGCACCTGTCCGGCGATGGCGGCAAGCCCCAGCGTCATGCCGAGGAGGCCGAAGGCGCGGCGGCGCCCAGCCTCGTCATACATGACGCGCAGCAGCGCGTAGACTTGAGGAAACAGGATTGCTCCCGTTGCTCCCTGCAGCAAGCGTGCAGCGATCAGGCTGGTCGCATCCGGCGCGATTCCGCACAGGAAGGACGCAACCGCAAAGCCCACCATTCCGAGAACAAAGAGTCTGCGACGGCCATGAATGTCGCCCAAACGACCGCCCGCAATCAGCAACACCCCGAAGGCCAACTCATAACCAGCGATGACGAAGCCGATCTCGGCGAAATTCGCGCCAAGGTCGGCCTGCATCGACGGGATTGCGACATTAACGACGAACAGGTCGAAGACCGTGATGAACCCGCCGAGCAACAGGATGGCCAGCGCGAGCGGGGAGGAAGTCGAACCTTCGTCAATACTCGATCGTGATGATGATGTTTTGGTTCCTGAAATGCAGTTGTCAGACATGGCGGCTCCCGAGGTTGAAACCGTCGGATAAGCCGCCTACAATCCTATTACTATGGAGTAATTTATACGGTTACTATGAGCAATATGCTGGACACTCGCCTCGATCGCACACGGACAGAATTGGCGGACTTTCTGCGTCAGCGTAGGGAAAGCCTTTCTCCGCTCGATGTCGGCCTTCCACCCGGCAAGAGGCGGCGCACGCCTGGATTGCGGCGGGAGGAAGTGGCGGCGCTCGCTGGCGTCGGCCTCAGTTGGTACACATGGCTGGAACAGGGCCGCGACATCAATGTCTCGACCGCATTTCTCGACAACGTGTCGAGGGTGCTGAAACTCGATGAGACCGAGCGACGGCATCTGTTCCTTCTGGCGCATCACCGGCCTCCCGCCATCCATGGACGCGCCTGGTGCGCCTTGCCCGCGCTGGTTCGGAGGCTGATCGACGATTTGGCGCTTCGGCCCGCCTATGTATTGAACCTTCGGTGGGATGTGATCGGCTGGAATGCGGCGGCGGAGAGGCTCTTCGGTTTCGAGGCGCGTGATCCATTAGAGCGGAACATGCTGTGGATGCTGTTCGCTGATAACAGCCTGTCCGGCCGAATCTTGGAGTGGAACATCCAGGCTCCTCAGGTTCTCGCAAGCTTCCGGCGCGATTATGCGCAGGCGCCCGACGACGAGGACATGATCGAACTGGTCGAAACTATCGAACAGCGATCACCTGCGTTTCGCGATCTTTGGCGCAGGCATGATGTGCATGGCCGTTGCCAGGGGCGTCGGAGCTTTCATCTAGAAGGCATTGGCGCGGTCACGTTCGACCATTCCACCTTTATCGTGGATGAGGAAAAGCACCTGCGGCTCGTGGCCTATGCCAGCCTTCCCGACGAACCCAGCAGCGAACGGTTCGAGTGCATGCTCGTGTCGGAGGCGCTAAACACTCATCGAGCTACCTTATCGGCATCAGCCCCGCCTGCGTGAATCCGACGAACATTGAACGTCCCATATGCACGCTAGGACGGGTCGAAATTACTACGCCCCTTTTTATCGCCTTCCTCTTTTCAGCATCTATTGCTTTCAATCAGCCAGGAAAAATAGACGAAGGCGAAAGAGAGTGACTCGGACGACTGAGAGTAGGATCACGCGGACGATCGGAAGGAAAGAGCTGCGCGCAATCGTCCCGCTGGCCGACAGCACTATCTACGAGATGGAGCAACGTGGGCAGTTCCCGCGCCGGTTTGCTCTGACGCCGAGATGCGTCGTATGGGATTTGGCAGAGGTGGAGGCGTGGCTAGCGTCACGCAGAGCCACGCCGATCACTCGTGCAAAACATCCTGATGTCAGCCAGCGAAGAACTCGCCCTGTCAAAGAGACGGATCGGGGTCGAAAAGCGGCATCGAAGGTGGAATGAGAGCTGGTACGCGTTTGCGTCCTTCGAGCCACGCATCGATTATATCCGACCACTCCTGCATCATGTGACGGCGCTGCAGCTCGTATTCGGCCTTGTTGTAGACTCCCCGTGACGAGCGGCCGTCTTCATGAGCGAGGCACTTTTCGATCCAATCGCTGTTGAAGCCAAGTTCATTGAGTAGCGCCGATCCTGTCCGTCGAAGGTCATGCACCGTGAACGGTTCGAGGGGCAGTTCTTCCTTCTTGGCCTGTGCCACCACTGAATATGTTACGCGGTTGAAGGTTGCGCGCGACATAGGCGCGTCGGCGTCATAGCGCGACGGAAGAACATATCGCGAATTATCCGAGCACGTCTTCAATGCGATAAAGATGTCCAGGACTTGCCGCGACAGGTAAACATTATGCGCCTTCGAGCGCTTCATCCGTTCCTTTGGGATTGTCTAGACCGCGTTCTCGAAATCGACCTCATCCCAGGTCGCGTCCTGTAACTCGCTCTTACGCACCATGGTCAACAGAAAGAGTCGTAGCCCCAAGCGGATCGTAGGCAAGGTGGCAACGTGTTCCAGTTGCTTCAGCATTACACGTATCTCGGAAGGCGATAACGAACGATCCCGCGGCACGAATGTCGCGATCGAGGTTGGCCCCACTTCATCGGCCGGATTCGACACGTTTTCACCGTGCAGGATCGCGAACCCATATATTTGCTTGAGTATGTCGCGCACATGAATGGCCGTGGCCGGCGCTCCTCGATCAACGATCTTGCCGCAGTGCGCTCGCAAATCATTCGGAGTGATTTCCGTTAACAGGCGATTGCGCCAGACGGGAAGCAGTTCGCGCTCGAAGATGGAGCGACGCATCGCGCGCGATGCTGTCGGCCATCGGCCCAGCCGTCAACCACTTCTCGCCGAATTCACCGAAGCTCTTCGCTTCCTTGATACAACGTTTTTCTCGCTGTTTTTCGTTCGCCGGTTAGCGTCCCTCGCTGACGGCACGCTTCGCGTCGATGCACTTCTCTCGGGCACGGGCAAGCGAGATCCCGTCGCGTCCATACCTGCCCAGATAGACGGTCTCCCGGCGTCCGTTGAGCCGGTAGTCCAAACGAAATGAGACCGTGCCACTGGGCATCACGCGCACATACATGCCGTCGCGGTCTGCGACTTTGTAAATTTTCTCTTTTGGTTTCAATGCCTTGATGGCAGCGTCCGTGAGCATCCCTTCCGCCTCCTGAAAAGTACCGTCAGCACAATTTCGAGGACTAATGACAGGGAATATCTTGTATTTTCAACGGATTATGTTGAAAAAAGTACCGTCACGAGCCTCATTGATCGTGACGGTACTTTGTAAAATTCGCCGGAGCAATATACCGGAGACCCGTCGGGTGGGCCGACAGGGCCAATCTCTACATGCCGATAGCTACTGATTGCTACCGGCATGATTTATATCTCTTTTCAGATACGTAGGTCGTGCTTTAGCGTAAAATCGGCGGCTTACGGATGGGCCTGAATCATTCCCACTCAATGGTCCCTGGGGGCTTTGAGGTTACGTCGTAGACGACGCGATTGATGCCCTTGACCTCGTTGATGATCCGGGTCGCAGCACGGCCAAGAAAATTCATATCAAAGGCATAGAAGTCGGCGGTCATGCCGTCGACCGAGGTTACAGCGCGCAACGCGCATACACTCTCATAAGTGCGTCCATCGCCCATCACGCCCACTGTCTGAACAGGCAACAGGACTGCAAAGGCCTGCCAGATCGTGTCGTAGAGACCTGCTTTGCGAATTTCATCGAGATAGATTGCATCGGCCTGACGCAGGATCTCGAGTTTTTCACGCGTAACGCCGCCCGGCAAACGAATGGCAAGGCCCGGTCCGGGGAAAGGGTGGCGACCTACGAAATGCTCGGGCAAGCCCAGTTCGCGGCCGAGCTTGCGCACTTCGTCCTTGAACAGTTCACGCAGCGGTTCGACGAGCTTCATGTTCATGCGCTCGGGCAGACCGCCAACATTATGGTGGCTTTTGATCGTGACCGAAGGACCGCCAGTAAACGACACGGATTCGATGACATCGGGATAGAGCGTACCCTGTGCCAAGAACTCAACGCCGCCGATCTTGGCAGCTTCTTTTTCGAACGTCTCGATGAACAACCGGCCGATGATCTTACGCTTGGCCTCCGGCTCAACGACCCCCTCCAATTCGCCGATGAATTCCTTCGATGCATCAACGTGTACGAGCGGGATGTTATACTGATGCCTGAACATTGAGACCACTTCGTCGGCCTCGTTCTTGCGCAACAGGCCATGGTCGACGAAAATGCAGGTCAACTGATCGCCGATTGCCTCATGGATGAGGATGGCAGCGACCGAAGAATCGACACCGCCCGAGAGGCCGCAAATAACTTTCTTGTCGCCCACCTGATCGCGGATCGCGGCAACGGCTTGCTCACGATAGGCAGCCATTGTCCAATTGGCGTCGCAACCACAAATGTGATGCACGAAATTGGCATAGAGCTTGGCACCGTCGGGTGTGTGATAAACTTCCGGATGAAACTGTACGCCGAAGAAATTGCGTTCCTGATTGGCGATCATGGCAAAAGGCGCACCGGGCGAGGTGCCGACCACTTCGAAACCTACTGGAATTTCGGAGACCTTGTCGCCGTGGCTCATCCAGACCTGGTAGGAATGATCGAGCTCCCAAACGCCGTCATAAAGGGCGCTGTCCTTCTCGATGCGCACTTCGGCGCGACCGAACTCGCGGACGTAACCGGGCTCGACAACGCCGCCAAGTGCAACGCACATGGCCTGCTGGCCATAGCAGATGCCAAGTACGGGCACGCCGAAATCAAGCAGCTTGGTATCGACCTGAGGCGAGCCCTCCTCAATAACGCTGGCGGGCCCACCGGAGAGGATGATCCCCTTGGGCTGGAGCGTATCGAGCTTGTCAGCGGCGGTGCTGAATGGGTGGATTTCGCAATAGACTCCAGTTTCACGAACCCGCCGCGCAATGAGCTGGGTTACCTGTGAACCGAAATCAACGATGAGGATGGTATCTGTGGGCGCGTCGTTCTGCATGGCGAGCCTTTAATTGGAATCGGACGGTCAGGCAATGGGAGAGCGACCTGAAACGCGACAATCCCGATGAGCGCAAATAATGCAACCCCTTTTGCAACTCACCGCGCGCTTTGGCGTTGTTAGGACAAGCGGAAGCCGAGCGGTCAGTCCACACGGCAACCAAGAGAAAACGGGTTAAGCGCGGTCCCCCAAAGCGTCCCACTTCGCGCGGTCCCGGTCAAAAGGCCAGTTGCGGTCCCATGCCCTCAGGCCTTTTGCAGCCACCCCGGATGTCCCTCGCATCCGGGGTGGTTTCATTTTGCGCACATGGATGAAAGCTGCCACTTTTGCGTATGGGACACGTGAAAATCCGCACATTTGGGGGAAATGCGCGGATTTCGTTCGTCAGCGAGTGGTCTATTTGATCGATCGAATCGACTAGAAGACGAACACCGTCAGGCTCGATGACTGACGGGTTACGCCAAGGACCCGTCCCTCGTCATAATTCGAGCGGCTCAACGACGCTGCAACTAACGGATCGGTCCGTACAAGGGACTGGAGCTGTTGGTATTTGCCACTTGTAGCGAAATAGTTGGCCACGTACCGGCGGATGTCGGGGCAAACGCGCAGTGCCATGATCTGGATGTTGCTGGCGTTGTTCCACCCTGTGAGCGTTGAGGATTCAAAGATGCGGATCAGCTCATTGGGGTTGATACCCATACAGCTTGGATCGGAAGTGGCAAAGCCGTTTCCACCGGACCCGCCGCCGCCGATCACACCGCCATTGCCGCCATTGCCGCCGTTACCACCATTGCCACCATTGCCGCCGTTACCACCATTGCCACCGTTACCGCCGTTACCGCCGTTTCCACCATTGCCGCCATTACCGCCGACATCGACGTCCACATCAACAAGTCGACCGCCCCCGACGCCAACGCTGGCTGTCACATTGTCATTTAGGGCTCCGGCGTCGACAGACAGGCCGGAGCTTCGACTGGCGCTGACATTGGCGTTGACCAGGTTCCTGTCGCCGCTCGGCGCAACATTGGCATCAACCACGTTGCCGCCGCCGCCGCCGACACCAACATTGACCAAGCCACTGTCTCCTGCTCCGCCACTGCCAAGCGTCACCAAGGCACCGCTGTCCTTATCGCCAATAATACCCAAAAGAGATCCGGCGTTTGCCGCAGGGGTTATTGCCAATGCCATTACTACAGATATAGATATTCCAGTAAGCAATTTACGCATATCTTGCCTCCAATAGCTGCTCGACAGCAGTTCCTACGGGCCGAGCTTTCAGAACTGAACCAATAGAGTATTGCTCATTTAAGGATATGCTGTTTGCTCGTATTTGATATGGATCGCCATTTCAGGCCGACGTTAACGTGATCTTAAATTTTACAACTGGTTCAATACACTACACTTGTTGCTGCGAATTGCCCGGCCAGCAGGCGTTCGCAACGTACTGACACCGCCAAACGCGCGGCGGAGTCACAAAATCGCGATTAGTAGTATTGCTGAGGCCAGAGAAAGACTGATCGGGCGACGATCCAAGGCGTCCTGATGGTTTTGGAGGCGGATCTGTGACGCCAACTTATTCGACAGCGTAAAGCAATGTCGTTTCGTGGGCGTCGGGATCGCCAAACATCTCTACTGCGGGATCTTCAGTGAGATGGAGAGAGCGTTCGAAAAACAGGCTGTCGCCTACATTTATGTAACTCTTTCGGCGGTCGTAAACCGGCGACGGAAAACGATAACCTGCGTATTCGCGTTCCCGACTGAGCACGACATGCAGCCCCTCCGGGGGCGATTGCATATCGAATGCGTCCAATTGGTTGATGACAACGCAGCAGTCGTACCTGACGACTCCATCAGGGTCGACGCGCCAATCGTTGTAGATTAGCCCAACACGGCGCAGAGGCATCGAATAGCTTTCAATCGCCGCGCCAAAGCGGTGAAAGAAGTCGATCCAAAAGCGATCGATGTCTTCTGACGAACCACGGTATCGCTTGGCCAGCAGCACAAGCGGCATACCGCCATCGACCTGCACGAACCGAGCCCCCTCGACGCGTGCGGGCGCGCCGTGCTCGTTCTGATAAGAGGCGCGATAGCGACCGGGCAAGATGCCGAAGAATCGTTCAAAAACGCGGGTAAAGGCAGCCTGGCTTGCGTAGCCCACGGCAAACCCAATTCGTCCGATCGGCTCATTGGACCACTGAAGCCGCATTGCTGCGGCGTGCATGCTGACCCGCCTGCGGTAAGCCCCCGGCGTTTCCCCGATTGCCATTGCAAAGGTGCGGTGCAGGTGATGGTGGGAGATATTGAGCTGACGCGCAATGCCGCGAATGTACTCAACGGCGCCGTCATCAATGCCAGACTCGATGGATCTGACGGCCTTTTCTACCAGAAATTGTGTTTGGGTTCCCGGAAGCATACGCCAAAAATACAGCAGTCAAATTTTAATACATTTAAGAACAGAACATCAAGTTGAATTAATATTTATTCAGCACAATACGTTTCATTCACCAGAAATACATCAAAAACACTTACGTATTAAGGAGTAGCAGGGAACCGTTCAATAGTGTCGCAAAGCTGACCCATGCCGCATAGGGAATGAATAACAAGGCCGCAACCCGATCGCGGGGCCATTGATTAACGATGAAGCCAAAAATCGCCGCCAACATGGGCACGATTATTATCATAGCGAGCGTCAAGTTCTCTGCAGCGAAAAACGCAGGCGACCAGACCCAATTGAGCAGCATCTGCACGACCCAAAAGCCCATCCCAAGGCTAACCGGGCCAACCAGAAATGTCCGCCAGCCTGCGATTGCGATCAAGACGTAGAGCGTGAACCAGACTGGCCCAAAAATCCAGTTGGGCGGATTGAAGAACGGCTTTTCCAGACCTGCATACCAAGCACCGGGCGCAGTTTGAGTACCAAGAAATGCCCCAACGCCGATAACCGCAATCAAGAATACGGCAAGCCAGAGCAGCGCGCGGGGTTGTTTGATATCATTCATAGTCGGAGCATGTGTCATGCCCCTTAAACGCAAGCAATTGGGTTTTGGTTCACACTGGGTCAGTCATCGATTTCAAAGATTGCAATCGCGCTCGAAATCGATGGAAATCGAACGCTCTTCACTATTTCTGCCGAAAGAAACGAGCACCGCAGCTTCATTGTCCGCCCACTGCACATCAAGGGAGGTGAATATGGGCTCGGAGGCCTCGATATCGAGGCCGCAGCGCACCTGGATCGGCTCTCCCTGAACGCCTGGCTGCTCGATTACAGCCTGATGGGTGCAGCCTTCATATTCACAGGATTCGATCAGATAGAGATCGACACGGCCCGAAGGCGATACGAAATCATAGCGGACATCATTGGCCGAACTCGAAATCAGGAACAGGCTGGCAATGCCGGCTATGGCAAGAACTGCCAGCAACAGCACGGACCCGAAGACTATCGCGATCCAGCGCCTTGCCATACCCCCTACCCCTTCTTTAGCACCGCGCAGAAAAAGCCGTCGGTATCGGTTGTAGCCGGAGTGAGTGTAACCGTGTTTCCGTTCGCGCTCAAAGGTTTCGCGGCGTCAGGAAACAAGCCATCCCACCGCGCCGACAACGCGATGGGCGCAAAGCCGTCATGCCGGTCGAGGAACGCGGCGATCTGATCGTCGTTTTCCTCGGGCAGCACCGAACAGGTGATGTAGACCAATTCCCCTCCGGATTTGACAAACCGGGCCGCCTCATCGAGCACCTTTACCTGATCAGCGAGACGCGCTTCGAGTTGCGCCTGCGTCAGCTTCCATTTCGTATCGGGACGACGGCGCCAGGTGCCTGTGCCGGTGCAAGGCGCGTCAATGACCACACGATCCATCTTGCCGGCCAGATCATCGAGCGATCCGGCGTCGGGATTACGAACCTGGGCATTGCGAACCCCGTTGCGCTTCATGCGCTCGTGGATGGGCGCGAGCCGCGTACGTTCGGTATCATAAGCAAAGATCTGGCCGGTATTGCCCATCGCAGCAGCCAGAGCCAAGGTTTTGCCACCGGCACCAGCGCACAGGTCAAGCACCTGTTCGCCCATCTTTGCCCCAGCAAGCAGGGTCACGACCTGACTGCCTTCGTCCTGAACCTCGAACCAGCCCTTCTGATAGCCTTCGTCGGCCTGAACATTTGCCGTCCGGGCATCGTTGGGCCCGGAAACCAGTCGCAGCCCATCGGGCGCAATGGCAGTTGGTTGCGGCGCAAAGCGGGAGAGAGATTTTTCCACGCGCGCGCGCTCTGATTTGAGGCGATTGACGCGCATGTCGAGTGGTGGCCGGGCTGTCATGCCCTTGCCCTGATCTACCCATTCAGTTCCGAAATTGCGTGCAAACGAGTCGGCAAGCCATTCAGGCAAATCCGCCTTAACGTGATCAGGCGCGTCGTCAAAAGCTGAATCGGAAGAGAGATTTAGGGCCTCCACTTCAGAGATCGAATCCGGCGCGAACTTGTCGGCGCTGAAGTCCTGATTCAAGGCGTTAATGTCTTGATTCCAGTCGTTTATGGCAACTGAGAGGATAAGGGCGCGCGGCGTATCCTCGCCCATCCGCCATGCGTGGCTGGCCCGCTTACGCAAGGCGTCATAGACCAGATTGCCGATGGCGGCGCGATCGCCCGCACCAGCAAAACGGTGATCGAGAGCCCACCCCTTGAGGGCCTCAGAAGCCGGGCGCTTGCGCGCTTCCATATCGGCCAACACTTCCATGGCGGCCGCCATTCGTCCGGGAAGACGCATCAAATCACCTGAAAAGCAAGGACCAGCCGCCCGAAAATCACACACCAGAGTGCGATGAGCACGGCGAAGCCGAAAACATAGGCGGAAAATCGCCTGTACACATTGTTGGAGGTAACATGGATCGCCGCATGAACGATACGGCTTAGGACAAAAGCCCAAGCCAGAACAGCTTCCGGCCATCCGGCACCAAGATAGAGCGCCATTCCGATACCGATGACGAATAGAACCGGCAGCTGGAACTGATTATCAAAGGCGTTGGACGCCTTTTTTGCGCCCTCCGGCCATGGACTTGCATCAAGCGCGATATCGCGCACGGCGATCGTTCTGGCAGCGACCAGCGGCAAGCGCCGCCGGCCGAGGATGAAAAGCACGATGAGCGTCAGCGCCCCCTGCGTCCACAGTGCAAGCAGGATCAACAGGATGGCCAGGCTCATAGAACTACTTTCCGCGATAGTTTGGGCTCTCGCGCGTGATCGTCACATCGTGAACGTGGCTTTCGCCTAGTGCCGCAGAGCTTATCTTTACGAACGTTGCTTCGCGCCGGAAGGTTTCGAGATCTTTGGCGCCCGTGTAGCCCATAGCAGCGCGAAGACCACCGGCAAGCTGGTGCAGCACGGCACCGGCCTGTCCCTTGTAAGGCACCGCGCCTTCGATCCCTTCGGGCACCAGCTTCATCTGATCGCTGACTTCCTGCTGGAAGTAGCGGTCTGCCGAACCGCGTGCCATGGCGCCGACCGACCCCATGCCACGGTAGGATTTGTACGAGCGCCCTTGATAAAGATAAACCTCACCGGGGCTTTCGTCGGTGCCGGCAAGCAGCGAGCCAACCATGGCAACCGAAGCGCCGCCGGCCAGTGCCTTAGCCAGATCGCCCGAAAACTTGATGCCGCCATCGGCGATGATGGGAACGCCCTGTTTGTCTGCCTCTTCAGCACAGCCCATGACGGCTGCTAATTGGGGCACACCGACACCGGCGACGATACGTGTGGTGCAGATTGAACCCGGGCCAATGCCGACCTTGATGGAATCCGCGCCAGCGTCGATCAGCGCCTTGGTAGCTTCGGCGGTGGCCACGTTGCCAGCAACGATACGGGTCGCGTTGGACTCGCGCTTCACGCGCTCGACAGCCTCGGCAACGCGCACCGAATGGCCATGCGCAGTATCAATAACCAGAAGATCGACTCCCGCCTCGATCAGCGCCATGGAGCGCTCGAAACCCTGGTCGCCAGTGGTAGATGCAGCGGCAACGCGAAGGCGGCCCTGTGCGTCCTTGATGGCGGAGGGATGAAGCTGGGCTTTTTCCATATCCTTGACGGTAATAAGCCCGATGCAATTCTGGTGCTCGTCAACGACGAGGAGCTTTTCGATCCGATGTTGGTGGAGAAGGCGCTTGGCTTCCTCCTGGCTCACGCCTTCGCGCACAGTGATAAGCTGCTCGCGGGTCATGAGATCGGAGATTTTCTGACGATCGTTGGAGGCAAAGCGGACATCTCGGTTGGTCAGGATGCCAACCAGCTTGCCGTTGTTGCGACCGCCAGAACCACCATTGGAGACAACAGGAATGCCGGAAATCTTGTAACGATCCATCAGCGCGTAGGCATCGGCAAGCGTTGCGTCGGGACCAATGGTGATGGGATTGACCACCATGCCGGACTCGAAATGCTTGACCTGCTTGACCTGTTCAGCCTGCTGCTCCGGCGTGAGGTTACGATGGATAACGCCCATGCCGCCGGCCTGCGCCATGGCAATGGCCATGTTAGCCTCGGTTACAGTATCCATTGCCGAAGACAAAATCGGCAGGTTGAGCGCTATGTCTTTGGTGACAAAACTCTTGATGTTGACGTCGGTTGGCAGCACGTCCGAACGGGCGGGCTGAAGCAGCACGTCGTCAAATGTCAGTGCAGCATCACCAGTGATAGAGGAAATAATCTTCGCCAAGGCCAGCCCCTTTCGTGCCCTTCATCGTAGAACGGATGAATGTCGATGGTTTAGCGTGACGTGCAGTCGGCTTTATGACCGATCCACAGCGTCCGCAATGTCCGCTTGGCCGATGCGGGAAGTAGACTCACACCGGCTTTGGGTTGGCGAGGGTCATTAACACCGAGTCAGGTCTTTGGGAAGTGGGTGATGCGCCCTCATCTCGCTTCGGATGCCCGCCAGTGCTAGAATGGAGCTTCCAACTAAGGGCTCGGGCATGGTTTTCATTCTATCTCTCATCTTGGGCATCAGCGCCGGCCTGCGAACGATGACCCCCGCAGCCGCACTGTGTTGGGCGGCTTTTCTGGGATGGATCGATCTTTCAGCGACGCCTTTTTCTTTCCTCGGTCACCCGATCACATTGGCGATCTTGACTGTTGCTGCCTTGGGCGAATTTGTGATTGACCAATTGCCGCAGGCTCCCGGCCGCACCGTTCCGGTCCAGTTCGGTGCACGAATTGTGGCGGGAGCGCTGGGCGGAGGGATTTTGGGCTTGCCCTCGACTACCTGGATCAGCGGAGCGATGGCAGGAGCAGTTGGCGCCGTGCTCGGCACGCTGGGTGGGCATCAAGCCCGCAGGCGTCTTGTGGCATCCAATGGCGGCAACGACCGGCCTATTGCACTGCTTGAAGACGCTGTTGCCATCGGACTCGCGCTGCTTGCCGTCTGGCTGGTGACATGAGCGAGCGGTTTGATGCCATAGTGGTCGGCGCTGGCCAGGCTGGCCCCTCCCTTGCGGCGCGGCTCGCAGGGCAAGGACAGTCGGTTGCGCTGATTGAACGCAAGCTGTTGGGCGGGACCTGCGTCAACACAGGATGCACGCCGACCAAGGCGATGGTGGCCAGCGCGTATGTCGCGCATATGGCGCGTCGGTCTGCCGAGTACGGTGTCCGTCTGACCGGCCCCGTCAATGTCGATATGGCTGCCGTCAAAGCCCGCAAGGATGATGTTGTTCATGCATCTCGGAACGGGCTGAACGATTGGCTAAGCGGAACCGAAAATCTCACGCTCATTCAAGGCCACGCGCGGTTTATCTCCGACCATAGGATTACCGTTGGCGATAGAACCCTGGAGGCACCAAGAATCTTTCTCAACGTCGGCGGACGGGCAGCAATGCCGGACTATCCGGGCATCGACGATATTGAAATTCTGACCAACAGCACCATTCTCGAGCTCACTGCGGCCCCTCGCCATCTTGTCGTCGTCGGCGGAGGGTATATCGGGCTTGAGTTCGCGCAAATGTTTGCGCGCTTTGGTAGCAAGGTTTCGATTGTCGAACGGGGCCCCCGTCTGCTCAAACGCGAGGATGAGGATGCCTCGCAAACCGTTTCCGATATACTGAGCAATGAAGGTATCGATATACGGCTTAATGCCGACTGCATCGCGTTTGCCGCGTCCGATAATGGACCGATCGTTCGGATCGATTGCTCGGATGGCGCAACTGAAATTGCTGGAACGCATGTGCTTGTTGCAATCGGCCGCCAACCCAACACCGATGATCTCGGGCTTGAGGCCACAGGCATCAAGACTGACGATCGGGGCTATATCGTCACCAATGAGCGCCTTGAAACTCTGGTCCAGGGGGTATGGGCGTTGGGCGACTGCAATGGACGGGGCGCCTTCACCCATACAGCGTTCAACGATTTCGAGATCGTCGCGGACAATCTCGAAGGCGGCAACCGCTCGGTCGAAACGCGCGTGGACGCCTACGCCCTGTACACCGACCCGCCCCTTGGCCGCGCGGGGATGAGTTTGGCCAAGGCGCAAGAAAGCGGCCATCGTGTTCTTATCGGCAAGCGGCCAATGACGCGGGTTTCACGCGCCAAGGAAAAGGGCGAGAGCAAGGGCTACATGAAGGTCATTGTCGACGCTGACAGGGGCACAATCCTAGGTGGAGCCATATTCGGGGTCGGCGGTGACGAGGCTATTCACGTGCTGCTCGACGCGATCCAGTCCGGGATGGCGTACACTGACCTCAAGCGCACAATGCACATCCACCCCACAGTCAGCGAACTGATACCGACCATTTTGGCAGAACTCGAAGACGCCGAGTAGCCGCGCCGGTCACCCCGAATACAGCCATTCTTGACTAGGCGGTCATTTCAGAGATCGCCTTATCAGGTCGTGATAGCGCGATGGTGGGGGATTTGAACCCCATGGCGATCCAGGCACCAAGAAGCCGCGCGTAGAACCCGGCAGTTGGAAGTTTGCCGGCGGGAACATCATTGTCGAGATCAGCCATACCCTCGCGGTCGGAAACAACCGTGCGCAGTTCAGGCGCCAGCGAAGCGCCTTCGGGCCAGAAACTGCTATAAACGCTCAGCCAATGACCGTGCTGAAACTCCAGGAATACAGGGGTATTACAGCATGATGCAACGACACGCCGCGTGGGGGACTCTGGTTTGAGCCTAAAGGCGGTCAACACGCTTATGCCCTTGTCGATTGACACCCGATCCTTGCGATAGAGCGCAAACTGGGTCCCCCCGTTCGGGCTGAGCATGGGGCGCGCCAATGGCAAAATTTCAAGTGCCGTCGCCGCAGTGCGGCAACTGGTGCAGTGACACTCGGTTGTTATGAAAGGGTCGGCCTTCAATGTCAGGACAACCTCTCCGCAATCGCAGCTCAACTTGGTGATGCCGGACACTATCAACCTCCCCTTACTGAGCGCTTGCGGCATCGTCCATGTTCATCCAGACCGGCTCGAAGATATTGCCATCGAGGTCTTCAAACGCGCGGCCATACATGAAACCCAAATCCTGGGGAGCGCGGATGTCGGCCTTGCCGCCTGCCTTGCCAGCCGTTTCCGTGATCGCATCAACTGCCTCGCGGCTATCACATGACAGCGCAATAAGTGCTCCCGCTGTAGCGTGTGCGTCGGCAATGGGCTTTGAGGTAAAGGTTGCGAAATGCTCGTGCTTGAGCAGCATGAAAGTGATCGCTTCGGACCACACCATCGACGATGCTTCATCATTTGAAAATTCGGTATTCCTTGTGCAGCCGATCGCTTCGTAAAAGCGCGTAGCTGCTTGGAGGTCCCGGACAGGCAGGTTCAAAAAGATCATTTTTGTCATGTGTCGTCCTCACTTTGTTGAATGGGGGCATAGTCACCCCAACAGCAATAAGACGGACCAGCATCGCCGATCCCGACACTTGGGTACATATATTTCGGTATTGGCTGAAAAACTTCCTATTCGCGGATATCGCGATAATCGACGGTAGCCGGCTTTCCGCGGAACGTCATCGAGAAGAAATTCTTGGCATAGACCATTCCAGTGCGGATGATGCCTTCCTGCTCAATACGGCGACCCGAAGTATTCATGCGCAGCTTATGTGTCCACTTGACCGGGCCGATTTTGGACAGGCGTACGGCAACATCGGTGTCTTCGCCATAAAAAGTGATCGAGCGATCATAGCCACCGGTCTTTTCCCAGGCTTCGCGGCGAAATACGAAGTTTCCACCGTGAATCACCGAACCAACGCGAAGGATGAAGCGACTCAGGATGTATGTGAAATAGGTGAAGGCGTAAAACACTTCAACGAGAGCCAACTGGCTGCGCTTGAGATCGTAATAATGGTATGGACCGGAAACGCAAACCAGTTCGGGGTGTTTCTCGAACTCGTCGAATACGGTCGTCAGCCAGCCTTCCGGCACCATTGTATCGGCATCGATGTTGGCGACCAGATCATACCCCTCAGACGCCACAAAGCCTGCATGACGGGCGTGGACGAGGCCCTTGTTCGTTTCCCTGACCACCCGAACACCCGGATAGCCCGCGGCAATTTCGCCGGTCCGGTCGGTTGAAGCGTTGTCGACGACGACGACATCGGCGGGATGACCGCTGCGCTTGATTTCAGCCATCACCGCATCCAGGCACTGACCGATCATTGCCTCTTCATTATAGGCGGGGATTACGAAAACGAGCCGCATGCAGCCTCTCGGTGTAGTTGTAAGTGTCGTCCGATAAACGGGGAACACTACCAGTTGTCAACGCGATAAAAGCCCTTTTAAGGCGTTTCCACGGAACTGATGGCCCTCATGGCAGCAAAAAACGCACCGATGCGGCCATTCGATCATAGAGCAAAAATGTCAGCATCGGCGTCGACATGACCCGCCAACGCCGTCGTGACAAGCTCGGCAGCGATACGTGAAAAGGTAATACCATTTCCACCGTAGCCCATCAGCGCGAAGATTTTTGGCCGATGCGGGACCGGACCAATCAACGGCAGACCGGTGGTCGTATTTCCAAAACTGCCTGCCCAAGCAAATTCTGGCGTTGGATCGATGGATGGGAGCAGCTTGGCCAGCTTTGCAGTAATACGTGCCGTTTTGTCCGCAATCAAAGCGTCACGTCGGGCCTCGTCCTCGAATTCAGCATCCTCGCCCCCGCAAATGATGCGGCCATCATGGGTGGTGCGAAGGTAAAGGTAGGGGTCTGACGCCTCCCAGATCAAAGGCTCGCCTGGAACCAAATCCGTCCTCTTTTGCCGTCGCGTGGCAATTGCCCAAGTGGATATTATGCGGTGACGGTCTGCCGGTACGATATCGGTCAGTTCATATCCGGTGGCCAGAACAACGTGCCCGGCGGCAATCTGGTGACCGGACTGCGTGGTCACGCGAACGCCCTCGGGTGTGTGAACGAAATCGGTTGCCTGTTCGGGTGCAAAAAACCGGCAGCCTCGATCCAGCGCGCGCTCGAGAAGTCCCGACGTGAGCTTGACGGGATCGAGAGCGAGGTTGTCGCGGCTCAAAATTGCCCCTGCCCTGTCGATCCCGTAGGCATCCGCCAGTTGGCCGGCGGTGAGGTAGTCAGCCGAGAGACCGGCAGCCGCGCGGGCTTCGGCTTCTTCGCGCAGGGCATGACCAGTCAGAATGTTGCCAGCCAGAAAAAGGGTTTCGCGCGGCACCATGTTACACTCGATCTCCAGGGCCTCGATACGTCCCCTGAGATTGAGCACAGCCAGCCTGGCCCGTCGCCAGGCCCGGAGAGCCTT
This sequence comes from Pelagibacterium sp., assembly GCF_048264985.1. Classification (GTDB taxonomy): domain Bacteria; phylum Pseudomonadota; class Alphaproteobacteria; order Rhizobiales; family Devosiaceae; genus Pelagibacterium. The sequence continues at coordinate 1,227,089 of NZ_JBLXCL010000001.1, read as the reverse complement.
GTCCCTTCCAATGGCCGAAACGAGTTGGCGCAAGGGCACGTCAATTTCGTACTGAACAAGCGCCGTTGTTGCAGGGGTTGAGCCCTCTGCCGGACCGCGCCTATCGATGACAACGACATCATGACCGGCGGCGGTCAGTAAATCTGCCGCCATGGCACCCGATATTCCGGCCCCCACGATCAAGACATCAGTCGTGATATCGCGTTCCAACGGTTTTTCAGGAATTCTGGCGGTGCGGTAGCTCAGCCAGACGGGCTGGCCGGTTCGCAGATCGAGCGTGCGCTTCAAGCTGTTTCCTGCGCCTTTTCGAGTGTCGCCCAGCCCTCGCCAGACCATTGACGAACCCTGATGGTGATTTCCTGCCCCTCGATATCTATGAGGTTGTAAGCATTTGGCTCGCCACGCAGGCGCGTGGATGTGGTCGAAGCAGCCTGAGCGACCAGAATGTGGCCCTCGCTGCTTTCGCGCGGGCCGGAAGGTACAGCTTCGCGCACCTCCCCGGCATGGGCGTGGCGGCGGACGTACGACATGTGAAAATGGCCCGAAAGTACGAGCCGCACCCCGATCCGTGAGAAGACCTCCAGCGCCCTGTCGGCGCGGCGGACCTTCTGCTGGTGGCGGACCATTGGCTCTTCGGGATGCATGAGCGGATGATGGGCGATCACGACTTTGACCGTCTCATCGGGCACTTGCGAAAACCGGTTTTCCAGACGCTCAAGCTGAGCTCTATTGATGGCACCGTCAGACCAGTTGAGGGAATGAAGATTGGCGCGGCGGGACGTCTTGAGCCCGGCAAGCGCAACGCCGTCTTCATGCAGGAACGGTTCGAGTTCGGCGCTGATGTATTTTCGATAATGACCGTAGGGATTGATGAAGCGCTTGACGAGATTGCGTTCGGGCACATCATGATTGCCGGGAACAGCAATATATGGCGCTGGCAATTGATCGAGAAACTCTCGGGCACGGGCAAATTCGGCGGCGCTTCCGATCTGTGTGAAGTCCCCAGAGATCACAACAAGATCGGGGTTCTGAAAAGCGATTTCCGATGCCATTGACGCCACGACGTTGTCGTCGTGCCGACCGAAATGCAAGTCTGAAACATGAACGAGTCGCATCAGGCCAATTGCCCCGCCGCTCCCGGGTGACCGGCCACTTCTGACTGTTCTTCGGCAATTTCTTCCTTCACCGCATGAAGGGGCGCAAGCACCGAAAGGGCACGGGGATAAATCTTGAATTGCAAAGGCGCCTCCATGGACTGGACTTCACCGTCGATCATCAACTGAAGTCGTGGTTTTTTGGTGCGGATGGTGACTGAGCGCGCTGTCGAGATGCTGAGCGCATCATAATCGCGCCAATGGCCCGCCAACATGCCTGTCGCCAGCCTGAATACATCGCCGACGCGCAGGTGGCGGAGAACGTAGATCGTCAACAGCCCGGTATCGAGCTTGTCGCGATGGAAAAACCGCCCCAGCCCCTCGTCATAGGCGTTTGAAGCGACGGCGATGGCCTGCACGCGCTCAACGCGGGACGCTCCATCGCCCGTTGCGATCTCCAACGCCAACCGGCGGGCGCGCGAAATGCGGCGGAAGAAATATCGGATAAAGCCGATCTTGGCGCCAACCCCCTGACCGCGAATATACTCGCGACCGGCCGCCAATTCGGGAATAACCCCGATGACCGCCTTATGCAGAAAGATGGTGCCATTGACTTCGGAAACGTCAATCGAAAGCGGCTCCATATCGCGCAGTGCACCAATCGCATCGTTGAGATCGAGCGGCATGCCCAAATCACGCGCCAGCAGATTGGCAGTGCCCAGCGGCAGAATTGCAAGGTTCTTGTCGGAATGGATAACGGCAGTTGCCAGCGCCGTAACTGTGCCGTCGCCACCCGCAGCGATGATCGTATCTGCATCGCTTTCAATGGCGCGGCGGATGCGATCCGACAGCTCGGTGCCCGGATCCGCATCGATGGTGACCTCCATCCCGTGCTCGGCAAACATCGCCTTGAGGGAGTCTGACGTCACCCCCAGCGCCTGCACGGTGCCGGAGTTGACGTTAAGGACGAGATAGAAGCGGCGTTGCGACATAATGTGTGCCCGATCGGTGAAACCCGTTGCATCAACGCGCGGGAGGGTCGAAAGGTTCGATGGGCCAAATTTATCCCTTCAACTCATTGTCACGCACGACCTAAACGGCAATGATGGGCGCAATAAAAATAACATCTATTTCTGGTTCGGTTCATTGTCCCGCCTTATCCCGCTTATTCTGGCGGTCGCCCTGTTCATGGAGAACATGGACGCGACGGTCATTGCTACATCCCTGCCTTCCATTGCAGCCGACATCGGCACGACGCCAGTGGCGCTCAAACTGGCTTTTACCGCCTATTTCGTTGCGCTTGCGATCTTCATTCCGATCAGCGCGTGGCTGGCCGACAAGTTCGGCGCCAAGACAGTTTTCCGGGCCGCGATTCTCGTTTTCATGCTCGGTTCGATAGCATGCGCGTTTTCCGGCTCACTGTCCGAATTTGTCATGGCGCGTTTTATCAAAGGCATGGGCGGCGCGATGATGAGTCCCCTGGCGCGCCTCATCCTGTTGCGCACGACCGAGCGCAAGGATCTCGTCAACGCCATGGCGTGGCTTACGATTCCGGCACTGATCGGGCCGACACTGGGACCTCCCATAGGCGGATTTCTGACCACATTCCTGTCCTGGCACTGGATATTCATCATCAATGTGCCCATCGGTCTTCTCGGCGTTGTGCTCATCACCAAATACCTTCCCGAGGTCGAATCGGCCACGCCACGCCCTATGGATTTTCCTGGGTTCTTTCTCTCGGCCATTGCCTTTTCCGGGATCGTGTTCGGGCTATCGCTGCTTTCAATGCCGGTCCTGCCTCTTTGGGTCGCCATCGTTTCCACAAGCGTCGGGCTGGTGGCGGCTATCGTGTACGTACCCTACGCCCTGCGCATTGAGCATCCGCTTCTGGACCCACGGCTGTTCCTGCACCCGTCCTACCGCGCTGTAGTGCTCGGGACGTCGCTTTTTCTGATCGGTGCGGGCGCAACCCCGTTTCTGCTGCCGCTCATGCTGCAGGTCGGGTTCGGGTACACCCCGTTCGAATCGGGCATGATCACCTTTGTCGGGGCTCTTGGCGCCTTGTGCATGAAGTTTATCGCCAAGCCGATCTACCAGCGCATAGGCTTTCGTACTGCCCTTATCGCTGCCGGTGTCTTGTCCTCACTGGGACTGGTCATCAAGGGGACTTTCATGCCCCAGACGCCAGTTGTTGTGATGATGCTCGTGATTTTCATTGTTGGGATCGTGCGGTCACTCTACTTCACTGGCCAGAACGCCCTAGCATTTGCAGATATCGATGACAACGAAGCAGGCCCGGCAACGGCGGTGCACGCCGTTATGCGTCCCATAGCGACAGCACTCGCGGTCGCTATGGCTGGCGGCGTGCTGGAGCTTTCGAGCCATGTGCGCGGCCAGCCTTTGGGCATGACCGACTTTCACATAGCTTTCTTCGTTATCGCCGCCGTCTCATTTATGGCGGTCATTCCGTATCTACGGCTGGAAAAAGAAGCCGGGAGCGACATTTCGGGCCAACGCACCGCCGCCCAACGGCAGGCAGCACTGGAGAAAACCCAGCAACACGGCTATCAAGGGCGCTCCCCGCGCTTTTGAGGGCGCCAAGGCCAGAACTAGCTTTAGTCCTGCCGCTGGCCCTTAAATCCGCGCGCGACGAGATAGGTTTCGGCCGATTCCGAGCGGCTCGACGGCGGCTTGGCGTGGAACGTTGTTGTAAAATTGCGCTTGAGCATTGCCAACAGCTCATGCTCGGTGCCGCCCTGGAAAACTTTCGCGACGAACGTGCCGCCCGGGGCCAGAACATCGAGTGCAAAATCGGCAGCGATTTCGACCAGAGCGATGATCCTGATATGGTCGGTCGGCTTATGACCGGTGGTCGGCGCTGCCATGTCCGAGAGAACAATATCGGCCTTGCGGCCACCGAGAAGGTCGATCAGCGCCTGGGGCGCGTCATCTTCGGTGAAGTCCTGCTGTAGCAGCGCAGCCCCTGGCACAGGGTCCATTTCAAGGTAATCGATACCAACAACGCTGGGGTTTTCTGGATCGGAATGAACGGCCTTGGCGGCAACCTGACACCATCCTCCCGGCGCAGCTCCCAGATCAACGACGCGCATCCCCGGTTTGAGCAACCCGTATTTTTCGTCGAGCTCCAACAGTTTGAAAGCCGAACGCGCGCGCCAACCTTCGGCGCGCGCGCGCGCGACATATGGGTCGTTGAGCTGGCGCTGCAGCCAGAGCGTCGAAGAGGTCGTGCGTTTACGCGCTGTCTTGACGCGGGTTTTGAGGTCGCGGTCGCCCCGACGCCCCGCGCCCTTGCCTGTGGGCTTATTTGGCATTGCCGCTACCTCTGCGCCTGCGTCCAGGACGGCCGCGCATCCAGACGCGATCCTCCGACATCATTGAAATCAGAATGCCTTCGCGCAAACCGCGATCGGCGACCCGGATGCGCTGGCAGGGCCATTCACGTCGAATCGCCTCGAAAATAGCGCAGCCCGGTATGACGAGATCGGCGCGCTCCTTGCCGATACACGGGTTGCTTGTACGCTTGTCATAGCTCATTGCCAGCAGAACGCGCATCGTTGCGTCCACATCATCGGCGTGCATCCAAAGGCCATCGACTTTGGAACGCTCATAACGTTCAAGCCCGAGATAGAGACCGGCAAGTGTGGTGACGGTACCGGAGGTCCCGAGAAAATGCACAGGGTGGCTGGCCAACATGCCACGCAGTTTTTCGCGACCGCGGAAATGGCGCAACTGTTCAGTTACGTGATTGACCATCGCCTCGAAAATTTCAGGCGTAACGTCAATACCGCCGAATTTTTCGGCAATCGAGACAACCCCGACAGGCAATGACTGCCATGACCGGATAGAAGCTGAAGTCTTGCCTTGATTGCGCGGACGTCCCCCGCGGAAGTCAAGCCAGGCCAATTCGGAAGATCCACCCCCGATATCAAAAAGTATGGCACCAGGGGCATCGGTTTCGATCAGGTCAGCGCAGCCAGTGACGGCCAGTTCTGCTTCGGTTTTGCGATCGACGACTTCAAACGCCATGCCCAGTTCACGCTTCACACGACTCAGAAACACTGCCGAATTAGACGCCGATCGGCAAGCCTCGGTAGCGATGATCCGCGCCCTGACGCCATCGTGCTGAGCCAGTTTGTTTTTACAGATCCTGAGCGCTTCAATCGTACGATCCATTGCGGCTTCCGACAGCCTGCCGGTCTGGCTCAGTCCTTCTCCCAACCGTACGATGCGCGAAAAGCCGTCCAGGACGCGAAACCCGTTCTCGGTCGGGCGCGCAATCAGCAGGCGACAATTGTTGGTCCCCAGATCCAAGGCCGCATAAGTCGGAGCGCGTTTTTTACGCTGCCCTGCGGATTTGGATTGGGATGTCCACCGCGGCACACGCTTGGCGCCCGGTTGCGCCTTGGCGTCTTCGCGTTCATGCCGGACACGCTCATCTGCGCGCTCGCGCAGAGACGCAGGAGCCGCCGGCAGGGCGGTGGACCGACTTGAATCGGTCAACTCGGTTTCTCCGTACTGCCCGGTCGCCGCTGGAAGCACAAGGCAGGCAAGGTGCCCGCAATGGCTCGAATGGAAGGCGCCCGAGGCAGATCATTTCAGTTTCGGATTGAGGGTAGTGCATCATGACGCGCAACGCAACGATTGCCATATGTCTGCCGTCACATGCACCGTCGCCCAGATATCGCCACAAAACTCCAGTTTATGCCGGCCTCACGGGAGGGGGCCGCAATTGAGCACGGTCCACGCATCGACACGATGCAATGTCCCTGTCCTGTTGCGGAAATAATCCCGCGTTGGCGCGCCCGCTATTCATGCGAATGCTCTGCCGATGACTTAACCACAACACCGACCGGCCATGCCAGTGCGCTGGCAACTACTGGCCGGGATCAGCCAAGGACAAATCTAAAGTGATGCGTATTGTCTTTTCGCTTTTGCTTGCTTTCTGCGCCGCCTCGACCATCGCCACCCCGGCCAATGCCCGGGACCCCCAGACCGTTATAAACGTTATGCTCAGTGAACTCGGTAGCGTTCGACCTTCCGGCTGTCCGGGACGCTGGTGCGCGTGCTATCTCGACACGGTGCTGGCCCGCAGTGGCCTGCTTCCGACCGGCTCGAACAAGGCACGCGACTTTGCCAATTACGGCGAACAGGCCAACGCTGGCGAAATCGGCTCGATCATGGTGATGTCGAACCATGTTGGCGTCGTTGTCGGCGATTGCGGCAACGGCCAGGTCCAAATCGTTTCGGGCAATTACTCCAACAAAGTGGCACTGGGTTGCTACAATCCGAGCCGCGCCATCGCCTGGCGCGCACCTGTGACCCACTAGGCGAATAACGCACCCATCTATTTGGTGGGACCGTTGTGACAAAGAAGTGAAATTGCGGGCTTGAAATCGCCATCGTGTGCCGCTAAACAAGCGCCACTTCCTTCGGCCCTTCGTCGAAGCGATGTAAGCGGCAAGCCCGCCTCTGCTGGGGAATAGGTTAACGGTAGACCCACGGACTCTGACTCCGTTAGTCCTGGTTCGAATCCAGGTTCCCCAGCCAATCCTTCCTAAGTCATTGATATCGCTAAAACTCCAGGGTTTCCAAGGGTTTCGCGGCCTATCACTGATCCACTTTGGTGATCCACTTTCTTGCGAAATGTGCATCTCCATAAGTGGCCTCGCTATAGACTAAGGGAAGGAGAAATTGCATGGCATCCGGCTCTAACCTCAAGCGGCGTGGCGCTACATATTACGCCCGGCAGATCGTCGCTGTTGAGCTTCAGCACCTCATGAGAATTCGTGAGCTTATAGACCACCTTTGCCGGTAGTGTGCCGATGGCCGTGGCGATCAGTTCGACGGCAGCGGCAACAGCGGGAACGCGCATGGCGTTGGCAGCGGTAACGGGAACGCCGCTGGCCGAATGCGTGATGCCGAAAATGCTGAGCGGGAAATCGGGATCGGTAAGCGTGTAGCTTTTGCGCTCGAAGAGACGCTTGAAACGGTCGAGGGGATTCGGCAAACGGGTTCATCTCAGCTATTGCGGTATTATGTTACCGCAATATGCCTGAACGAGAACAGAATGTGAATCCCATAATTGAAGATTTAATCGTCAAGGTCTTCCATAAGACTAGCAGAACTACCCTGTGCCTTTAAAACCTCCAATATTTCCAGTGCTTCCTTATAGCTCGTATCTATCGCCATATAGACGGCCTTTGCCTGCATTGGCTCAGATAAGCCATGATGTTTGTTATCAAGCCCCCCCAATAGCTCGATTGCACGTTCCAAGTGCCCTAAACCTTTATACTCAAATCGATCATGTTTCATGCCAAGAACCACAATGCTAAAATTCAAATAGCTCAGCGCCTCAATGTTCTTTTTTGCCTGTTCGACCCAATCGATTTCTACCGAATGCGTTATGGCTAGCGCTTCTCGGCTCTTCCGCATGGCAGCTTTCGTCTCCCCTATTTGCCATATTTCGAATTTTCCATCACACCACCGAAAGGACCGATTGAAGATGTCGACCATTTCGAGAAATTGCGCATCGTTGGCCCGTGTGTCTTCAAGCCGCCGACCTTCTTCGAGCAAGGTGGTCTGCGCCTCGATGAAACTCACGTTGCGTCGGGCTTCTTCGACTTGTTGTGCGGCCACGGCGCGACTTTCTCGCAGTTCCTGCCGCTGGGCCGCTAACTCATTTCGCTGCAACAGAACAGCGGCAACCAACCAAACAAACGCAACGGGCGCGAACGCACCGGCGAACGTGTCGCCCAGTTCGTTAGGCTCAAGGCAGTTCAGCCGGTGCCAAAACCACCATCCCTCCGGGCAGGTATCGGTGCCGCTGAGTAACCATCCAAACACAAAAAGAAGCACTGCGGTGGTTACGAGCGCAATCCAAATTATCGGGCTGCGCCTATCGTTCGCTTGATCTTTCAAGTTCAACTCCCCCAAGGAATTTGCGAGAAGTTTACTCGATTCCAGTTGGCGCCGCCTAAATGAAAAAAGCCGGGACTAGCCCGGCTCCTGGTCATAAAATGACCGACAAAATCGCTGCGATACCAAATAGGCAGGCCGCGATATTTATCTTCACTTCTATCGTGACTTTGGGTTTCATGTCGAAAGCCCTCAGTCCGTGGCCACGGAACCGTAAGGTTGCGTGAAACGCGCCGTCATAACGGATTAACCTGCCGTTGGACGGATCATCAGTGCGCTTCCGGTGTAAGCCTCCACCATCTGCACGTCCCATCGCCGTCCGGCTACCCGACAAGAAAGGCCGCGGTATCCTCCGCAGGTCTTGAACGGACCGGAATGGGACTCGCGGTTTTCCAATGGGATTGTTCTGCTTTGGCTAGCAAGAATTCCGCAAAGGGCGCGAGTTGACAAGAAAGTAGCCGATTCGTTGCTCTTATAGAATGGCCCAAAAAGGTGATCCACTTTGGTCCACTTTTTTGACCGCCGATCTTGATAACCCTTTGAAATCGTTATATGTATCGATCAATAGGTAGGGTCCAGGTTCCCCAGCCAAACTCTCCGCAAGTTGCTGAATTTGCAACCCAACCTCTGCCCAAGAACGAGCGGATTGTCTGGCCACTATGCTTTTTGCTTGCGCTCGATAGTGTTCGAACGCTTGCAGTAATGGAAGAGGCTGGAATGACACTAGAGCAGTCAGATGTCGTCATCCGGCACAAGTTCGCCGAACATCGGGCCAAGCAACATATTGTCGATGTTTTGGGCCATAAGGCCTGAGCGGCTGGAAGTCCGAGATCGGTGCCAGCAGATCCGCTGCCCTTGCATTCAATGTTCTGGCAATTCGCTGACACACCAGTCAGGTTAAGCCGTCATTTGTCGAACACGATGCTGACGGCACTGGAGATCCGGCATAACCTTATCGCGGCTGCGGCAACTTCCACCGCTATCGACAACGGAGTGACAATCACCACCGCAGTTGCAGCGATGTTGCATTGGCGCCCTTAATATACGGATGCTTTGCCCACCACCGCCTGAGCCGGGCCGATCGAAGCGAGGCCGGTAAGGATCAGTGCAACCAGATCGGCTTGCCGGTGGGTCCCTGTCTTGGCAAACAGGTTCCGCAGATGAAACGCCACAGTGGTCGCAGATATCCCCATGTCCCGCCCTATCTCGTCGGTCCGACGTCCGCCAGCCAGTGCCCGGGCAACTTCCGCCTCGGTTGGCGTCAATCCGAAAAGGTCGGACAGCACTACGTTGGAGACGTCCGGCCGGCGCGTGGGGTCGGAGATGAAGAGGACGGCGAGATGCTCCGACGAGTCGGAAACGAGCGGCTCGGGAAGAGAACAGACCGTCAGCAGAAGGTCCTGCGAACTCGATTGCCTTGAGACACAATGGCTCGAAAGAAAGTCCTTTCCACCCGCTGCGGCAGCGCATGCTTTTTCGACAAGGGCTTTCAGCTCCGTATTGAGCACCGCCGAGCCGGGCCGAAGCGCCCCGCCAACGATGAGGCTATCGTTGGCATCCTCCATCTCCATGGCTGCCCGATTTATGAAGGTGATCCGGGACCGAGATGCGACGACCACCCCGAACGACAACATATCGAGGATACGCTCGATTCCCGACCGCCGCTCCGCTGCCGGACTGCTCAAAGCCTTGCGCAACGCCACAATATCGCGCTCGGCCTTTTGGTCCATGCGTTCGACCTGCCCAAGGCGGGCCTTTATCGTGGCGAGCAAGAGATCATAGTCGATGGGTTTGACCAGATAGTCGTCCGCACCGGCCAGCTTTCCGGCTATGACCGATTGGCGTTCGTCGAGCGCCGTCAGAAAGACCAGCGGTACGTCCGCCAGATCGGGGCGATTGGCACGAACCGTATCAAGAAACGTAAATCCATCGAGGTGCGGCATCGAAATATCGCACAGGATGAGGTCAGGCTTTTTTGAATCGAGCACGGCCAGGGCCGCGCGCCCGTCGGATGCTCCACAAGCAGCATACCCCGCTGCCGACAGCTCCTCGATGAGGTCCTGCCGCAAGTGATCCTCATCTTCGACGCACAAGATGGCTTTTTTCGCCTTGCTCGTGGATTCGATCAATTGCGATAGCCTCTCTTCCGGCACAGGATCATGCCCAAAATCAGTTCACACCAACTCTAGTCCAATTCCAACCCTTGCTCCCCCTGCAAACGAACGGGGACGATCCGTCTTCGTCACACTAGGGTGAGACCTGAATCAAACTGAAAGCGGAGTCAGAGCCCATGTGGGATTTCTCGGTCGGTCGCGCCTTGGGGCTGATGCTCAGGACGCTGCCTTTTGTATTGCTGCGCGTTGCTGTCTATTTCGGCGTGGCGGTCGCTTATGTTCTGGCGACTGGTACCGGGGCTGGCATCGGCTGGGGCATTGGCGGCTTCGGCGACGAAGGGTTCAGGGCCGGCACAACCTTTTGGGGTGGTCTTATCGGCTTCGGCCTCACGGCTGCGGTCATGTACCTGCTGCGCGAATATATCCTCTATATCGTCAAGGCAGGTCACATCGCCGTATTGATCAAGCTTCTTGACGGGGAACAGATGCCAGAAGGCCGCTTACAGATCACCTACGCCCGGCAAGAGGTCTCGCAACGGTTTACACAAGCAAGCGTGCTTTTCGGGGTGGATCAACTCATCAAAGGCGTGCTGCGCGCCATCACCGGACTGGTCCGTGGCATTGTAAGCATCCTGCCCATCCCGGGTGCGCAGCAACTGGTCTCGGTCCTTCAGGCATTTCTGAGGATCGCTGTCGGCTTTATCGATGAAGTCATCCTCGCCTACACCATTCGCACCGGTTCCACCAATGCCTGGGCCTCTGCCCAGACTGGGCTGGTCCTTTATGCCCAGAATTACAAACCCATGCTCAAAAATGCAGCGTGGCTCGCCCTTATCGTCTATGGGCTTTCCTTCCTCGTTTTCCTTGTGATGCTGGCGCCGGCAGCACTGGCCGTTTACCTCATTCCCGGCGCCTGGTCGGCGGGGGGCGTCGTCTTCGCACTGCTGTTTGCATGGGCCGTCAAAGCGGCGCTGCTTGAACCCTTCGCGATCACCTGCATGATGGAGGTCTATTTCAGGACCATCCAAGGACAGGCTCCTGATCCGGCATGGGAAGCAAAGCTCGAAAACCTGTCGCGCAAATTCAGGACGATCAAGGAAAAGGCGCAAAATTATCAGCCGCCTCGAGCGAGTGCCCCGGCAACCGAGCCGGCCTGATCCCATGTAAGGGGCGCATCGAAAGCGCCCCTTCAACACCCTTACGTGGACACAAGGCCATATGTCTGGTTTTCTGATGTAAATTCATTGAGGAAACAGAGCGCGGCTCGATGGTGCACAATACTCTTGCCGATATCTATCACAACAACCGGCCAGCCTTGACAGCACCGGTAAGACAAGCGGCGCTGGCGATACTGCGGGCAGCATGCACTATATGTGTGTTTTCCTTGGCCCCCTCGTCAGCCTGGGCGCAAGACCAAACACTGACCGCACCCGAGGGCGAGATTGTCCTCAAGATGACCGGCAATTTATCCAGAACAAATCGCGATGACATGGCGGTTTTTGACCTGGCCATGCTCGCCGCTCTCCCGCCAGCCGTTCTTCAAACGAGCACTGTAGTGACAGATGGCACAAAACGGTTCGACGGCTTTCTAATGCGCGATCTCCTCAGCAGTGTCGGGGCCAAGGGAGAGGTGGTCCGGGCCACTGCGCTCAACGATTATGTCATCAACATTCCGATGGAAGATTTCGAGCAATTCGACGTTCTCGTCGCAACTCACATGGATGGCGAACGCCTTCTGCCCAGCGACAAGGGGCCACTCTGGATCGTCTATCCGCGCGACGACCATGCCCAGTTGCAGGACATCCGCTATGACTATCGGTGGGTCTGGCAACTTCTTGAGCTGGATGTGAAATGAACCGGCGGCGCGACCGCGTGGCCTATGCAGTGGCCGGGGTTGCTATCGTCGCGTTTGCCATCCTTCTCGCGTTTGCCTTGGTCAGGCTGGCCGAGACCGAAGCGGAAATGCGCGAAAGCCAAGGCGACAACATGCTCTGGGCGATATCAAGAACCCAGTCGGCGGCGCTGCTGCTCGATTCCGCCGTTTCCCGCCAGTCAAGCATCCCTCAAGCCGACGCAGAGGTCGCAAGGCGTTACAATGTGGTGCTGAGCAGGCTAGCCCTGCTCTCGGAGGGGCCCCAACTGCGCTATATGCGAGAGTTGGGTCTTGAAGATGAAATTGGAGCCGCGGTCCGAGAGACAAGGGCGCTTGAACCGTTCATACTTGGGCTGTCCTTGGGCGACACCGAAACGGCTGTCGCCATTCACGAAGCCCTGGCTCCATTGATCGAGGGCCTGGGGCGCGCTGGCAACCAATCCATGGTTCAGCAATGGGAGGCCACCGGCGCACGTATGGACCGCCAGCGCGCTGCCATCAACCAGGTCATCATTTCAATCGTGGCGATTATTGTCCTGGGAATCCTTCTCTCGTTTACATTGCTGCGCGCCATGGCCGAGCGCCAGCGCGTTGGACATTTCCTGTCGATCGAACGCGAGACTACGGAACTTTACCGCGGCTTTGTGGCTCTGGTCTCGCATCAGTTCCGAACGCCCCTCGCGGTGATCGACTCGGCAATGCAGCGTGTGCTGCGCAGCGGCGATGCCATGCCGCGCGATGAGATCGACCAAAGGGCAAACCACGTTCGCGTCGAAATCAAGGGACTGACCAGCCTGCTCGACGCCACGCTCGACGTCGTCAGGCTAGACGCGGGACAGGTCACCGCTATGCCGTCTCGGTGCACGATCGATGAGCTTGTCGAACGGGTCAAAGCGCGCCAGCTGGCGCAAACACCCGGTCGCTCGATACGCGTGAGCATAGGGGAAAACGTCCCGCCATATCTGACCACGGACCCGGTTCTCGCCGAACAGATCCTGGCCAACCTTGTTTCCAACGCCGTCAAATACTCCCCGAAAACCGAGTCCGTATCTGTGAGTGTGACAACCGAAAGTCGGGAGATCCGCTTCGCAGTCGAGGATTATGGGATCGGGGTGCCCCATGACGAGCAGGTCAAGCTCTTCAGGCGCTTTTTCCGCGCCAGCACCGCTCAGGGCGTGCCAGGAACCGGTGTAGGACTCTCGACTTCGCACCAGCTTGCGCAATTGCTGGGCGGCGCACTCGAATTTTCCAGCCAAGCCGGTATCGGATCGATTTTTACCCTCAGGCTTCCCGACGATTGGACAGACCCTAACGCGCAGCGCAAGCGTGCGAGATCCATTGCCTGAGAAACATCGCGCGGCGGTCAGTCACCGATTTTGTCCAGGACGAAGTTCTGTAGCATCGTCATGCCGCCGTAGGTCCAGGTCACCCGCCCGGTCAGCGTCCCCTCGGCCGCAGCAAACAGATAGGCCCGAAAAGGAGCCTGAATACCTTCCTGCGAGGTGAAGAAACCGTCTCCCGCGAGCCTGAGCAGGGTCGTTTCGTCGCAACCGAGGATAATTCCGATATCCTCGGCGGCCAGGACCGGCACACCTCCAAAATCGTCATACATCTCCACGTTCGGATAATCGATGGATATGGGATCCAATTCGAGTTCCCTGCCATCGCCGACCAGAACAAGACTGCCGTCAAGCATGAAAACGGATACCTGGCCGCTCTGCACATCGGGAAGGACGACGCTGCCATCGCGTGACACCAGAGTACTCGGCCCAGCCCTGAACGCATATTCCCCAACGAGTTCTTCCAGATCGGGCTGGTACTCGCAGAAAACCATTTCATCGGCCTCTTGCGCCGAAGCGGGCATGGTCAAAAGGCACGCTGCAAGCGCTGCGCTCAACGCCGATGTTGTGAAATTGGTTGAAAGATAGCCAAGCATGATCTGTTTCCTCTCCGGAACGTGGTCCGAACCACGAATGGTCGGTGCACCGCAGCAGCGGCGCTGGCTGGTGCAGGCGACATCAAGATCACCGGCTCATGGTCACCTGCGGTTTTGCTATCGCGCGCGTCCTGTTCTGGTTGACTTCGAAGATGAGCATTACAGTGCCGAAGTCGGGCTTTGGAACTTGACCAGCAAGGACATCGTCATGTCGCCGCGCCGAGGTAACTTTGCATTCTGCCGCCCACGCGCCAGAAATTCCGGGCTACCGTGATCGAGAAACCGCCTTTCTTACGGGTCTTTTCGGTCGGCGTTTGCAGGTCGACATTGTCATTGGCTTCGCGTCGGTGGCCTTACCAAAAGCCCCAAATTGCGCGATTGCGGCCAGGCTGCAATCAGGTCGGATCTTCGACGCCATTGATCTGACCCACAAGGCGTTCGCCGTCATTCACGATCATCACATCATCGGCGCCAGAGGCAGAGAATGGCGAATGGCCAGACAAGAGAGCCAGTGCAACGGCATTATTCTTTATGTGTATGTTCTCGAAGCAAGTGGCTTGGAGTCGCCGCGATACAATCAGGTTCGCTCTGAACGCTATGCCGGACCGGCTCATCTGTCCCCGTTCGTTCGAAGGGGATGAAGACGCAAAATGAGGGATTTGCCGGTCCCCTACCCCGAAGCCTTGCTGCGCATCGATTTCGCTATAGAGCGGATAGCCAGGAACTCGTTACCTCAATTGTCGCACAGCAGATTGGCAACATTCCAGAAGCGGCTATTCCAGGTCAAACCGCTGGAACTGGGGCGCTGCCAGTCGCATTTTGCCCCGTTAGCCGGAACGAAATTCAATCGCGCCGATACCGCTTGAGCCATTGGATAGCCCCGAGTTTCCTGGACACTGTTGAATTACATTTTCGACACGCTTGAGCAGATTGAATAGGACATCTCCCAAACGGTTGGCACAACCGGGCTCTACCTACTTATGCCGATGGTCATGAAGCCTGACGGCCGCCATAGCCCCTGCCCTATCCTTCCAAGGCATTGCTGATGGACTTGGCCCGTATCTTCCAACGTCCGCCTCTTAGCGAAATCTTCAGCCAGGCTTATAAGCCGCTAGGCCGGAGGCAACGGCACATCGCCCGATGTCAGGATCTGCTGGCGATGTGCGGGTCGGAAATTGCCTATAAACTTCAGTGCTTCTCTGCAGCGATCCGAACCATCGTCGCGAGGTCAAGCAGGTTGTACCCGCGTGCATCGTGAGAACTTGATTGGCGTTGCTGGATACTCGCTCGCCTCGGCCCTTGCGAAGATCGACAAGACAGTGTCTTGGCCCTGCACAACGGTGCCAAATGCGGCGAAGCCCTGGCCGTCGGGGTTGCGCTGGCCACCAAAGTCCAGTTCAGGTTGATCGCCAATACAGATGAAGAACTCTGATCCTGCCGAACCCGGTGCCAGCCGTGCCATGGAAATGGTCATGTGCTTATGACGCAGGCCGGTCTGTTCGGTGGTCTCATGGGCGATGTTGGGAAACGGCGCAGGTTGTTCTTCGGAGCTCTGTATTCCCCACTGGACGACTTCGATCTTATGTACGGTTTCGGCGGGTTGGTTGGCCAGTGTGACGATCCGGTACGCCGATGCACCATCCAGATGTCGCCCATCGACATAGTCCAGGAAGTTCCTGGCAGTGAGTGGGGCACTCGACTCGTCGACATCGACGGTAAAAGAGCCAAGTTCGGTTTCGATCAGGACAGGAACAGTCACTTGCGGCTTTCTTAAACAGGAGGATGCTCCCGCCCGCAGGCGGGAGCCATAGATCTCTATTCGTTGATTTCAGCGTCACGGAAATACGGGACGTTGAGCGGCGAACGCCAGAAGCCGGTCACTTCCGGGCTCATCATCATGTAGTTGTAACGATGATACTGCGGCAGGATGACGTGGTCTTCCATGAGGATTTCTTCCGCCTCACGCATCGCGTCGCGCGACTCCGCCTCGTCCGTGGCCGCCTTGGCAGCAGCAATGGCGGCGTCGTAATCGTCGTTGGACCAATTGTTGAGGTTGTTGGCGCTTCCGGTGACAAAATTGTCGAGGAAGGTCATCGGGTGCGGATAATCGGCCCCCCAACCCATCTGGGCAACCTGGTACTCGACCTTCTGCACTTCAGGGTAGAACACCTGCCACTCAGTCGCCTGAATAGCGACGTCGATGTTGAGGTTTTCCTTCCACATCTGCTGGATGGCTTCGAGCAGCTTCTCGATCGGTGGCGATGAATAGGTCACATAAAGGGTTTCAGGGAAGCCCTCTCCGTTCGGATAGCCGGCTTCCGCCAGCTCGGCCTGGGCACCTTCAACATCGGCTGTTTCCGAAAGGCCGAAACTGGGCCGGCCATCGGTATAGTCCTCGCCGGCAAGGCTCATGCCCGGCGGGACAAGTCCAAGTGCCGGTGTGTCGGCCGACTGCAACACAAACTCAATAATCTCCGAGCGATCGATAGCCATAGAGAGAGCTTTGCGGACATGAAGATTGTCCAAAGGCGCCTGGCCCGGATTGAAGAACGCATAGGTCGTTCCAAGCGCAGGCACGATCATGAAAGCGTCGGATTCAACCGAAAGGCGGGGAATTTCAGGAGCCGGAACAGATTCGATGCCATCGACGTCGCCTGCCTCCATAGCGGCAAGCGCCGTTGCCGGATCGGGGATCAGGCGGAAGGTCAACTTGTCGAGACTGACTTCATCGGCGGCATAATAGTTGGGGTTCTTTTCGAACACTACCGACTCGCCCTGGTTAAACTCGGTAACACGGAAGGGACCGGTACCGATGAACGTGTCGGGGTTGCGGGTCCAGCCATCGGGATCAGCCGAGACGATGTCTTCACGGACCGGGTAAAACGCTGGATAGTTTAGAAGCTGAAGCATATAGGGCACGCGCTGCTTGAGCGTGAAGGTCAGCGTCTTGTCATCGGGGGCCGAAATGGCGATGGCTTCGGGATCCGCACCGCCATATGCTTCTTCAGCACCAACAATGTGGTAAAGCATCTGCGAATTCATGGCGCCGGTCGCAGGGTCGAGAACACGCTGCCAGGCATAGACGAAGTCAGAAGCCTTGACCGGCTCACCATCACTCCAATTCGCATCGCGGAGGGTGAATGTGTAGGTCAGACCGTCCTCGGAGATTTCCCACGCATCGGCCAGAGCCGGCAGGACCTCCCCTTCTGCGCTCAGGCGCACAAGCCCTTCAAACGTGTTGCCAATGATTGGCGCAGCAAAGGTTTCGGCGGTCGTACCCGGATCGTACTGAGCACTTTCGTTGTTGACCACATAGGTCAGTTCTCCTGCTGCCCACGCACCTCCGGTCGAGGCAAGCAGGGCTGCCGTCATAAGCGGCAAGACCAGTTTGTTCATTACGTTCACTCCTGTTGTGGTGCCGTGTTGGGGTTGGCTTGTGCGGCCAACTCTTCGGCAAAATGGCAAGCGGACAGATGTCCGTTGCCAAGCTCTTTTAGCGGCGGCTCCACCCGGGCACACAGTTCGGTAGCAAGCGGGCAGCGGGTACGGAAGCGGCAGCCGGAAGGGATGTTGATCGCCGTCGGGATTTCTCCCTGCATCGGCTCGTTAACGCGCGCGGCTTCGGGATCGGGCACTGGAATGGCCGAGAGCAAAGCGCGCGTGTAGGGGTGCGATGGACGGTGGTAGAGATCAGCACTGGTTGCGAGCTCCACGATCCTGCCCAGATACATCACGCCGATACGATCCGAGATGTGCCGGACCATCGAAAGATCGTGAGTGATAAAAAGATAAGTCAGATTGAGGTCTGCTTGCAAATCCTCAAGCATGTTGACCACCTGGGCCTGAACGGAAACATCGAGCGCCGAGATAGGCTCGTCACAGATGACCAGATCGGGTTCCAGTGCGATAGCACGCGCTATACCGATGCGCTGCCGTTGCCCACCCGAAAACTCATGAGCAAAACGCTGCCCGGAATCCGATGGCAAACCCACGCGATCCAGAAGATCGGCGACCTTCTTGCGGCGATCGGCGGGGGTGCCAACACCAGCAATGACCAGCGGCTCTACGACAAGATCCCCTACACTCATGCGCGGGTTCAGGCTTGCATAGGGATCTTGAAAAATCATCTGCACGCGGCGGCGGAAGCTTCCGAGCCTGCGATCGGCAACCGATCCAACGTCCTGCCCGTCAAAAACAATGCTGCCCGAGGTGGGGTCGTGCAGGCGGATGACCGTACGCGCCAATGTCGACTTGCCGCAGCCGGATTCTCCGACCAGCCCAAGCGTCTCGCCCTTGTGCAGCGTCAAGTCGACACCATCCACCGCACGCAGCACCGGCTTTGTTGCAAAGGGGCCGGCAGGCAGCCGAAAATGTTTGTGCAGGTCGCGAAGCTCAAGCAGGGGTTGGGTCATGCCACCACCTCGTTAATCGCTTCAACTTTAGGCGCTTCGGGATGCTGAAGCCAGCAGCGGGATTGATGTCCTCCTCCAAACAGCGGCGGCAAGGCTTCTGTACATTGCGCCATGGCAAATGGACACCGCGGCGCGAATGGGCATCCCGGCGGCGGGAGAAGCATATTTGGCGGACTTCCGGGAATTGGCGTCAGTCGGCGGTGCGTATCATCGCGCAGGTCAGGCACTGCACCAAGCAAGCCCACTGTGTAGGGATGAGCCGGACGGGCGAAAATATCGCGCACCGGGCCGGTCTCCATGACAAGTCCACCATAAAGGACCAGCACGCGGTCGGTCACTTCAGCAATGACCCCCAAATCATGTGTGATGAGGATGACCGACATGCCGAGACGCCGCTGTAGATCTTTGAGCAGAGAAAGGATTTGTCGCTGGATGGTGACATCGAGCGCCGTGGTCGGCTCGTCGGCAATCAGCAATTGTGGGTCGCAAGCGAGCGCCATGGCAATCATAACGCGTTGCCGCATTCCGCCGGAAAATTCGTGCGGATACGAATTGAGCCGCTCGGCAGCCGAAGGTATGCGCACCAGTTCAAACAGCTCAATGGCACGGGCGCGGGCCTGCGCTCGGCTGGCCTTGCGATGACGGCGAATGCTTTCCATAACCTGCTCGCCCACTGTCAGCGTGGGATTGAGCGAGGTCATGGGGTCCTGAAAAATGACGCCAATGCGATTGCCGCGCAGATCGGAAAGCGCGGCTTCGTCAAGCGCAAGAAGATCGGTCCCCTCAAAGCTTGCAGAACCGGACTTAATGCGACCGCCGGCCTTGAGCAGGCGAAGCACCGACATGCAGGTTATGGACTTGCCAGAGCCACTTTCGCCGACCAGGCCCAGAATTTCTCCGGGGTGCACGTCAAAGCTGACACCACGAACCGCTTGCACTTCGCCGCGGCGGGTAAAGAAGGATGTGGCGAGATCGCGCACTGAAAGAATGGGTTGGGTCATCCGCGCATCTTTGGATCAAGCGCATCGCGCAGACCGTCGCCCAGAAAGTTAAAGGCGAACATGGTGAGCGAGATAGCAGCCGCGGGGAAAAATAGCTGGTGCGGGTAGGCCCGCAAGGTTTCCACCGCTTCGGATGTGAGCGACCCCCATGAGGCGAGAGGCGGCGTCACACCAAGCCCGATGAAGCTCATGAAGCTTTCGATGAAGATAGCGGAAGGGATCAGCATGGTGAGGGTGACGATTATGGGGCCAATGGAGTTTGGCAGTAGATGTTTGGTGAGAATACGGGCTGGCGAAGCGCCCATTGTTCGCGCTGCAGCAACATAATCTTGCGATTTCAGGCCCAGGATTTGTCCACGAACGATACGGGCCATGTCGACCCAAAACACCGAACCGATGGCGATGATGATGGACAGCAGGCCGGAATCGAAGACCACCATCAACAAGACGACGTAAAGCGTCAGCGGAATTGTGGAGATGATCTCGACGAAACGCATCATGACGGCATCTACCCTGCCGCCAATATAGCCGGCAATTCCGCCGTAAAAGACCCCAATGAAGAAGTTCACTAACGTCGCGACAAAGGCAACAGTAAGGGAAATCTGAGCGCCATAGAGCTGTCGCACAAGAATGTCGCGCCCGAGCTGATCAGTGCCGAAAAGATAAGTGCGGTTCCATTTCCAGCCCGAAGGACGCAGCTCGGTTCCATCTTCAAGCATGACCCGAG
Organism: Pelagibacterium sp.; assembly: GCF_048264985.1. Lineage (GTDB taxonomy): Bacteria > Pseudomonadota > Alphaproteobacteria > Rhizobiales > Devosiaceae > Pelagibacterium. The sequence goes on along the minus strand of NZ_JBLXCL010000001.1, from coordinate 1,206,996 downwards.
CCGGCAAGCTGGAGTAGTCCAGGGTCAGCGCCTGATCTCCAAATTCGTAAGGCTGGCTCTTCTTGAGAATATCCTTTCGCCCGCCGCGGAGCAGGCCGAGCACCTGACCGTCGTCGTCGACCTGATAGAGATTGAAATTGGAAGCGTTGAGGAAAAAACGCGTCGTATCGCCAGCACTATCGGTGACCGAGTAGGTCTCGAAAAACGGTGGGATGTTGGCGAGTTTAAGCTCTTGCTTGAAATAGGTGTGCGGCGAAAACATCGGGCCGAAAAAGGCAGCGATCACCAAGGCGATGATGAAGACAATACTCACCACGGCCGGTTTATTGGCCCACAAGCGGCGGCGCACCTCCTGGCCATAGGTTGGCGCTGGCGGTGGCGGTGCAGAGGTCGTGGCACCGGGTGGGAGTTTGTCCCACATCTGAGGCGGTATATTGGTCATGCCGGGGCCTTGGTAAGCTTGATACGCGGGTCCAGCCAGACATAAAGGAGATCGACGATCAGGATCATCACCATGAGGATCGCGGCATAGAAAATGGTTATGCCCATAATGGCTGTGTAGTCACGATTGGTTATTGAGAGCACGAACTGTCGACCGATCCCGGGCAGAGCAAATATTTGCTCGATGACAAACGAGCCGGTGACGAGGTTGGCAACGACCGGACCGAGGACAGTGACCACCGGCAAGAGCGAGTTGCGCAAGCCGTGCTTGAATAGGATCTGGCCCGGGCGAAGGCCCTTTGCACGGGCAGTCGTCATGAAATCCTGATCCAGGGTTTCGAGCAGTGACGACCGCGTAAGGCGCGAAACGAACGAGATCCAGAATCCAGAGAGGGCAAATACCGGCAAAAAATAGCCACGCCAATCATCGAGTCCGAATGTCGGCACCCAACCCAACCGCAATGCAAAGACATAAAGCGAGACTGTCGCAATGACATAGGACGGAATAGCGACCCCAAGAGTCGCAATAAACATAACCGTCGTATCCGGCCAGCGGTTACGGTTGAGCGCCGCGACAATGCCAAGAGGCACGCCGAGAGCGACAACGCAAATCACTGCCAACAGCCCAGTTCGCAACGTAACCGGAAGGCCAGCTGCGATCATTGAGTTGATCGAGACACCGGGATATTTGAACGATGGGCCAAGATCAAAGGTGAGAATACGACCGAGATAATTGAAATATTGCTGCCAGATCGGAAGGTCTAGGCCGTATTTGGCATTGAGTGCCGCGGCGATTTCGGGCGCAAGCATGCGCTCTGAGACAAACGGCCCTCCAGGGACCGCATGCATCAGAAAAAAGGTCAGCGTGATGATGGCGAAGAGCGTGACCGCCATCATGCTGAGGCGGCGGAAAAAATATGAATACATCAGGGGCGCATACTAAAAATCGGATTGCTGAGGGAAAATGGACTCTCGCGCATTTCCCTTTGCACCAGCAAAGGATGCTAAATCAACTCTATAAATTCTACCTGCAGAGTTATCACACGTTGTTCGCTAGTTTCTTGCGAATCCGCCACGCTTTACGGCCCGAAACGCGCTTGAGTGCCATGAACGTCGGTCTGCGATCAGAGCCGTTTTGAAACAACACGTGATTCCGCGAGCCGCACTGGCCGCTCTACTGGTCTACCGTCACCCAACGCAGCATAAAGAAGTTGTCCGGACGCTGGACGAGGTCGATACCCTCGCGCGCCGCCCAGACCAGGGGTTCTTCATAGAGCGGCACATAGGCGACTTCGTCCTGCAAAATGCCGGCGACTTCATCGAGCATCGACTGACGGATTGCGGGATCTAGCTCAGATTGAATTTGAGGTAGAAGCTCATCGACGCGCGCATTGGAATATCCGCCAAAATTCCAGGTTCCCAACGTGTCGGTGGGCGTATGCGCGAGAAACCGGATCGGGTGCTCGGCATCAAATGTACCTGGAGACCATCCGAGCAAAAACATATCGTAATTGCCTTCGCGCAGCTCAGGCCAATAGTTCGCAACGGGAATAGTCTCCAATTGTGCTTCGAGTCCGATTTGGGCCAGCATCGAAACAATGGCCTGGCAAACCTCTGCATCGTTGAGGTATCGATCGTTCGTGCATTTGAGGTTGAAGCTAAAGCCATCGGCGTATCCAGCATCTTCCAGCAACTGCATGGCCAGTTCAGGATCGTAAGCTGGCCGCTCGGCGTGAGATTGGCTGTATCCAGAGAGCCCCGCAGGTTGAAGCTGACTTGCAGGTTCGGCCAATCCGTTCATGAGCACTTGATCGATGGCGTCGACGTCGATGGCGTGTGCGACGGCTTCACGCACAGCGATGTCCTGGAACGGGTTGCCTTCCAAAGTACCGTCGCCCCCATACAGTTCGTTCTGGTTGTGGCCGAACCCCATCATGATCACTCTGGCTTCAAGGCCTTCGAAAACGGTGATTTGACCACTCTCACGCAACCGCTCGACGTCCCGAACCGGGACAGAGGCGAGCATGTCGATTTCACCCGATACCAAGGCAGCGATTGCTGTGGCCGATGACGTAATCGGGTTGAGTATCGCTTCGGTTACGTTGTGTTCTGCGGTGTCCCACCAATCAGGGTTGTCAACGAGGCGCGTCTGGACGCCGGGCTCGCGCGACGACAGGATAAAGGGACCGGTGCCGTTGGTTTCAAGTGTTGCTGCCGTCTGCTCGTCTCGCGCTGGCGCTGTGGAGCCATTGGCCTCCGCCCAACCACGATCCATGATCATCCAGTTGGCGATGGAGTCGGGGAATATGGGATTTGGCGCGCTGAGGACGATGTCGATTGTATAATCATCGATCACGCGCACTTCGGCGACCGGCGCGAACCATGAACGGACGTCCGATTGCTCGGAGATGCCGCGTTGATAAGAAAACAACACATCATCTGCAGTAAAATCGGCTCCGTCGTGAAATTTCACGCCTTCACGCAGATAAAAGCGCCATCCATCTTCTCCTTCAAGCGGCTCCCAGCTTGTCGCAAGCGAAGGCTCGATGGCCATGTTTTCGCCGCGACGGACAAGTCCTTCGTAGATGTTGTTCAGGAATGAAGTGACGGGAGCGAGGTTGGCAGCGTGGGGATCCATGGTTTGTGGATCGGTGGTCGCGGACCAGCGAAACGTTTCAGCGTGAACCGCTCCAACCATGACTGTCGTCGCCAACATGGCGGTTGCAATAAACCTCAGCATCTTCGCAGTCCTCACCGTTCTAGCTCCTCAAACCCTCGACCGGCCCAGACTGGCCGGTTCCGACCAAGCTGGCAAGTGCTCCAAATGTTGAGCCGAGATCAGGAGCAGCAGCAAGAACGCCTATTCTCTGTGCGCCGGAGCGAAACTCGAACCAATTGCCAAGTCTTCCAGCAGGAATTGACGTTGCATCACATGACCGCACCGACCTGCCAGGGGGCAAATTCGTTGTCGCCATACCCCAAATCCTCTGACTTTGTCGTATTGCCCGAAGCGACATCAAGAATGTGCCGGAAAATTTCAGCGCCCTTGTGCTCCAGCGTCGTGCCTTCGAGGATGTCGCCGCAGTTGATGTCCATGTCCTCTTCCATGCGGGCATAGAGTTCCGAGTTCGTCGCCAGCTTGATCGACGGGACAGGCTTGCAGCCGAAGGCCGAACCACGGCCAGTGGTAAAGCACAGAACATTGGCGCCACCAGCGACCTGGCCCGTTGCAGAGACCGGATCGAAGCCAGGTGTGTCCATAAAGACGAAGCCCCGGTTGGTCACTGGTTCGGCATATTCGTACACGGCGGTGAGTGGCGTAGTACCTGCCTTAGCTGCAGCACCCAGTGACTTTTCCAGGATTGTGGTCAGCCCACCAGCCTTGTTGCCTGGCGAAGGATTGTTGTTCATCTCCCCACCATTGCGTTCGCAATAATCTTCCCACCAGTGGATACGGTCGATGAGCTTTTCGCCTATAGCGCGGTCGGCTGCACGGCGCGTGAGCAGGTGTTCCGCACCATAAATCTCGGATGTCTCGGAAAGAATTGCGGTTCCGCCCTGACGGACGAGCATGTCTACGGCCACGCCCAGCGCAGGATTTGCCGTTATGCCCGAATATCCATCTGATCCGCCGCACTGGAGCGCAAGGATCAGTTCAGAGGCAGGAATGGTTTCGCGCCGGGCGCTAGCGGCGATGGGCAACATTGCCCGTACGCGTTCAATTCCCTGCTCGATCGCCTTTCGGGTTCCGCCCTCGCCTTGGATCGTAAGCGTCTGAAAGGTTTCGTCCTCGGCGATGTTATACATCCGCTTCATGCGCCCAATCTGGAAAACCTCGCAGCCCAGCCCGACCATCAGTACCGCACCGAGGTTGGGATTGGCGGCATACCCCCACTGGGTGCGCGAAAGAATATCGAACCCCTCCCCTTTTCCCGACATTCCGCAGCCCGTGGAATGAACAAAGGACACAATCCCATCAATGGTCGGATAGTCATCGAGCATGCCAGTCTTCTCGACAGCCTCGGCGATGTAACGGGCCACTGTGGCCGAACAGTTTACCGAGGTAAGGATGCCGATGTAGTTGCGGGTACCGACTTTGCCGTTCGAGCGACGAAAGCCCTGAAACGTCGCTCGCTCGGCTTGCGGGACAAAATCGACTGGTGTCACGGCGGCCCCGAAATCATAGTCCCGCGCGAACGCACCGGCCTCTGCCCCCATGCCGCAATTGTGCTCATGAACCCATTCGCCAGCGGCAATAGGCTTTGTCGCAAAGCCGATAATCTGTCCGAACTTGCGGACAGGCTCGCCTTCAGCAATTGGCGCTAAAGAAACCTTATGGCCCCGGGAAATGCGCTGAGTGCAAACAAGGCCCGGCTGAACTTCAGATTTGGCCGGCACGTTGTCGAGCATAACCGCGACATTGTCATCAGCACTCAACACCAGTGCGGGATGGTTTTGGGGGTCAGTCATGTAAGGGCTTTCGAAGTGTTTGATCCGCCCGGCAAGGGCACAGCGGCGTCGACGATGCCGGCATCCACGAGTCCCTGCCAGAAGGCCGTTGGTATGTCTTCGCCAAGATAGCCGAGCGTTTGCTTGACTGTGTGGGGCCGCGTCATTCCAAATACTACGGATGCAATTGCTGGATGTCCCAGCGAAAACTGGGCTGCCGCGGCCGGCAGGCTGACTCCGAAGCTGTCGCAAATCGACTGGACCGCTCTAACCTTGTCGATCACATGCTGAGGCACCACGCCATAATCATAAGTTGCGCCGGACACACCCTTGGCCAGCACTCCCGAGTTGAACACGCCAACATTGACGATTCCAACTCCCTTTTTTTCCGCCAATGGCAGGCAATCGGCGAGTGCTGGCTGTTCTATGAGAGTATAGCGCCCAGCGAGCATGACGAGATCAAGGTCGGCCTCGGCCATGAAGTCGGCAGCCACATCGGATTCATTGACCCCGATACCAATTGCCTTGACAACCCCCTCACTGCGCAACTGGTCCAGCGCTTTGTAAGCGCCCTCGATTGCGGAGCGGTAATGGCGGGCGAAATCAACTCCAAGGTTGCGCCTATCGACGTCGTGAATATAGACGATGTCGATGTCGGCCAGACCAAGGCGGGCGTGAGACTGCTCAAGCGAGCGCATCGTAGCGTCATAAGAATAGTCGAGCACCGGCATCAATTCGAGCGGCGCCGTCCACATGCCGCGATCATAGTCCTGGCCGCGCGGCGGGATCATGTAACGCCCGACCTTGGTGGACAGCACATAGTCCGCGCGGGGCTGATTGCGCAGAAACTGGCCCGTGCGCAGTTCGCTCAGGCCGAAACCATAGAGGGGCGAGGTATCGTAGTAGCGCAGGCCGTTGTCCCAGGCCGCCCGCAGCGTTTCTTGCGCTTCGGCATCGCTGACCTCGCGCGAAAGGTTTCCAAGGCCGGCGCCACCGAACCCGAAGCGTGGCAAGTCGAAAGACGTTTTCATGGGTGTTCGATCCGATAAAAGCTCTGGCAGGTGCGCCCCAGTATGGCTTCCGCCTCGTGGGACGACAGTTTGCTCGCCCATTCAATGACGATGTTCATCGCGGCATGATAGTCGGCCGCGCACAAAGCCACCGGCCAATCGGATCCGATCATCAAGCGCTCGGCGCCAAATTTCTCGATAACGAAATCGAGGTAGTTTGTGTACGGCACGTCCCGCCAGCGATCCCAATGGGCCTCGGTAACCATGCCTGAAAGCTTGCAGCAAACATGGTCCCGCTCGGCAATTGCCGAGATCCCTGCAGCCCACTCTTCGTCCCAACCCTGGGCAAGACGCGGTTTGGCGATGTGATCGACGACAAATCGTGTATCGGGAAGCGTGTCAACGAGCCTTGTCGCTGCTGTCAAATGCGGCGGCTTGAGCAGGAGGTCGTAACTCAACCCATATTTGTTCAACAAACCAACCCCGCGTCTATGCGGCTCTGAGTTGGCAAATTCTGGATCGGGGTGATCATGGATGAGCATGCGAACGCCCTTGAAAGCCTGATGCTCGGCATAGTGCTCAATCCGGGCCTCCACCGCCGGATCGCAAAGATCGAGCCAACCGACCACGGCTTTTACAATTTCATGATCGTCGGAGAGTTGCAAAAGCGCGTCGTTTTCAGCTTCGCGCGCACGCGCTTGTACGGCCACGGAACCGGAAAAATCTATTTCAGACAGCAACGGCGCAAGTTCAGGGGGGCCAAAGTCACTATGCAAGACGCTCATCTCCGGCCCCATCCAACCGTAATCGCTGGCGTCGCGGGAATAGTTCCAAAAGTGCTGATGTGCATCTATCCGCATAGCGTCACTCCCCATCGATCACAGGTACTTACCAAATGCCGCACGAAGTTTAGGGCAAATAGCTTGGCTGGCGTTTTGGGCTTCAACCCATTGGAGAAATCCGTCCACACGCCGTTCAATCTTGGCGGAATGGTTCTGGGCAATATCGGCAAGCCGGTGATCGAGATAGGGGTTTGCAAAACGGTCGCGGCACAGTTCCCAATAGGCCGGAGCATCATAATTGTCCGGAAAGGCTGGCAGTACATCATCGACCAAGATTGCATCGAGCCAGTCGCGGGTTTGAGGTTCATTGATTGCCTGTCGCACAGTGAGATCGGTTGGCGCACCGCTGTCCAGCCAGCGCTGCGCCAAGAGTGTATGGGCAAGGTTTAGAATGAAGAGCTTCTTGCGTTCGAGAGGCGCAAGATCGGGCACGACGAGAATGTGCTCGTGGGTGCAAGGCGGCGTGAAGCCGGGCTGGCTCTCGAGCGCCCAAAGTGCGTACGGTTCCGCGATAGCGCCGACAGGTTCGATGGGTTCGGATACAATACGATCAACAAGTGTGTTGATGAACAGGCAGTGCGCCTCGATCCACGCGACAAATGGCGCGCTCATTTCGCCGGCAGATGCCAGATCGACAACAATGTTGCGCAATAGCTCACCATTGCTCGAGACAAGTTCGCACGGAAGTATCGTGATTGGCTCACCACCAGCTTCAAAGCGTTCGCGCAACAATGCCGTGAGCAATTCGGGGAAAGTCGTCCATCCCTCCAGCGTCGGCTTTGGCGCGTCAGCCACGACAAAACCTTTATCGCCCGTGTTGCTGATAACGGTGCCCGCATCAAGAAACGCAGCCCGCAGGTCGTTCGAGTTCTGACGCGCGGACAGACCGGACACAACGCCCCCAACCTGAATGGTGACATCAACCGGGCTACCGTTGTCCAGCCCGCGAATACGAACCGGAAACCGCTTGTTCGTCGCGAACGCTTCGACGCGGGCACGGCTGGCTGGCGAACCGGTTGTCTCCACGATCGTGATCGAACCGACATCCTGCCCGGCGTCTCGCGCCTGCGACAGCATGAGGTCCACATGGGCTTGAAGGAAGCGACTGGTTCCGAACTGGACGATTGGCTGGCTCATCCGACCTCCACGATCGCCTTGATGACCGCGTCCCGATTATTGAGCAGGTTTTCGAACTGTCCGGTCAAGGTATCGAGCGTTGCAGTGTGTGTTCGCAGCGCGCCGGTATCGATATCGCCATGGGCAATTGCATCAACCACCGTATCGAAATCTTCTCGAGTCGCGTTGCGGCTGCCCACCAGTCTCATTTCGCGTTTGTGAAATTCGGGATCGGCAAAAGTGATTGTGTCGGTCACGACGCTGACAAGGACATAGGTACCACCATGGGCGACATAGGCAAAACCCGCTTCGATAGCAGTCGCATTTCCGGTGGCGTCGAACACAACATCATAGCCCTCGCCTTCGCTGGCTGCCATCACGGCCTCAGCTCCGTCTTCAACCGCCATCGCGTGATCGAAGCCAAACTTTTCAGCAATCATGCCCAGCCGTTTGGAACTGGCATCGAGCAAATGAACTTGTGCACCTCGCAGGCGTGTAAAAAGTGCAACGCCTAGGCCGATGGGGCCAACGCCGACCACCAGAACACGATCGTCATTGGTAACGTTGGAGCGCCGAACAGCATGGGCACCGATAGCGAGAAACTCGACCATCGCGGCCTCGAACGACTCAAGACCCTGGGCAGGGTAAAGATTTTCGAGGGGGACGTTGATCCTCTCGCACATTCCGCCGTCGCGATGCACGCCGAGCACGCCGATGTTATAGCAGCAATTGGGTTTGCCGCGACGGCATGCGCGGCATTTGCCGCAGGCAATGTAGGGGTTGACGATGACCAGGTCACCTGCCGCGAACGAACCGGCAGCCTCAACCATTCGGCCGGAAAGTTCGTGCCCCATAACCCTTGGGTACGCGAGAAAAGGATGCTTGCCCTCGTAGATATGATAGTCTGTCCCGCAAATGCCCACGTGACAGATATCGACGGCCGCCCAGCCCGCCTCTGGACTTGAGGGTGCATCTCGCTCCTCAAGGCTGAACGTGCCGGGCCGCTCACAAACAAGAGCTTTCATGATCGTGGATCCTAACCGGTAGTATCAGGCTGCAGCGCCGCGCGGGCGCCAGCCGTCTGGAAGTGCACCCTTGATGATCAGGCTCAGCACATCGTCCTGAGTCACATCGGAAATGGGGTACGAGCCGACATTGCTGCCGTTGTTCATCACCATGACCCGATCGCACAGCCGGAAGACGTCGTGCATGTCATGGCTGACGAGGAAAATGCCGATACCTTCGTCACGTAGCTTTTGAACGAGACCGGCCACCATTTCGGTTTCGGAAGGACCAAGGGCAGCGGTAGGCTCGTCCATGATCAGGGCGCGCACATTGAAATGAATGGCGCGCGCAATTGCGATGACCTGGCGTTGACCGCCGGACATCTGGACGACAGGGTCACTCAAGTTCTTGAAGTTGGGATTGAGGCGCTGAAGCACCTCTTTTGCTTCGCGATTCATCCGCTTGTCATCGAGATTGCCGAAGCGGGTTTTGATTTCACGGCCAAGAAACAGATTGGCCGGTCCATCGAGATGATTGGCCAGCGCGAGATTTTGATAGATGGTTTCGATGCCGTGTTTACGCGCCGCTGTGGGCGTTGCGATCTCGATTTTCTCCCCGTCGAGATAGATTTCACCCGAACTTGGCACCATTGCGCCCGACAGCATCCGCATCAGACATGATTTGCCCGCGCCATTGTGCCCCAGAATGCCGACAACCTCTCCTGGGTAGAGGTTGATCGAAACATCGCGGACGGCCTCGATGCCACCGAAATGCTTGCAGATATTGCGCATTTCAACGAGGGGCGTTTTGCTTTGGGTAGGTTCGGTCATGCTGGTCATGCCTTATCGATCAGATGATATGCAGGGAGCTGCTTGAAGCTAGCCCCCTGCACTATTGAGCTTAGTAGAGAACGTTCTGAGCTTCGTCGTCGTCGATGTTGTCTGCTGTGACGACCACAACGCCTGTGTTGATGAACGCTTCGACTTCTTCGCCGGCCAGAAGGTCGGCAACAGCCTGTACGCCAAGTTCACCCATCTGGAACGAGCCCTGAACAGCGATGGCTTCAAGCACGCCGTCACGGACGAACTGCTGCAGATCCTCGTTGCCATCGAAGCCGAGCGCCGTCAGCGAGCCTTCACGGCCCGCCTGAACGATAGCGCGGCCCATGCCGACAGCTGTCGGCTCGTTGGCGCCAAAGATGCCATCGAGCTCTGGATAAGCGGAGAGGATGTCAGTCGTCTGGTTGAGCGCAGTCGCCATTTGGGACTGCGAGTACAGCGTATTGACGATCTCGATTTCGGAATTGGCCGCAATGTAGTCGGTGAAGCCACCGACCCGGCCGATTTCCGAACCGACGCCCGGCACATAGGACATGATGGCGATCTGACCTTCAGTCCCGATGGACTCGATCATCGTCTGAGCCATCAGCTCACCGGCGGCCTTGTTGTCCGTCGAAAGGAAGGCTTGATAGTATTCTTCAGCGCCCTCGGCGAGCATTGAATCGATGATCACAACCGGAATTCCGCTTTCGTAAGCGCGTTGTACTGAAGGCACCAGTGCCTCTGGATCTGAAGGCGCAAGAACAATGCCGGCAACGCCACGGTTGATAGCGTTGTCGACCATGTTGACCTGTGCAGCGATATCGGATTCCGAAGCCGGCCCGTCAAAGCTCATCGAGTAAGAGCCAAGCCCCTCCATACCGGCCTGAGCACCCCGATTGACGTTCTGCCAGAAATTCGAGCTGGTCGTTTTTACGATTACAGCAATTTCCTGTGCCATGGCCGCGGCAGGCATGGCGGTAAGCGTTACGGCACCGACGAGTGCCAAAGAGCGAAATACGGACTTCATTGTTTCCTCCTGATAAAAGTCCTTGGCGAAGTTTGGCGCGCCTCAGCGCCGATTGCGCAACTGGTCGATATAGACAGCCCCAATCACCACGCAGCCGATAACAATCTGCTGCACGAAGGCGGAGACCCCTGCCATGTTCAGTCCATTACGCAATATTCCGATGATGAACGCGCCGATCATGGTGCCCGAGATCGACCCCACGCCCCCCATGAGTGAAGCGCCGCCGATGACGGCGGCAGCGATGGCGTCAAGCTCATACATGACACCTTCATTTGGCTGCGCTGTAACGAGACGGGACATCAGCACGATACCAGCGAGGCCGGCCAGAAACCCTGAAAGGGCATAGGCGGCAAGCTTGGTCTGCTCGACATTGACGCCAGAAAGGCGTGCCGCCTCTTCATTTGATCCGACAGCGTAGACATGCCTGCCGAACTGTCGGCGTCTGAGCACGTAAGCGGCCACAAGCGCTACAAACAGCAGCAGGATGGCCGGGAACGGGATGCCCGGGAAAACCAAACGCGGCAAGCCGTTAGCCTGGGTTTCCATGACGCGGAAAAGAGCTCCATTGCCCAGCACTCCAAAAGCCTGACCGAGTTGGGACACGGGAGACGCGCCGGTCAGCTGCAAGGCCAATCCGCGCGCAATCATCATCATCCCAAGCGTTGCGATGAAGGGCGCAATGCGCAGCCGCGTGACCACCAGCCCGTTGAATACCCCGCACAACGTACCGACCAGCAGGCCACCTCCCATTCCCAAAGGCACAGGCAGACCCGCTTTGACCAGCAGCCCCGCTGCAGTACCTGAAAGCGCGAGCACCGAACCCACGCTGAGATCAATGCCGCCAGTGAGAATAACGATCGTCAGTCCGATACCCAGGAGACCGATGACCGCCGTCTGGAGCAAAACCGTCATGGCGTTGTTGATGCTCAGAAACGAGCTGTTGAGAAAGCCAAATGCAATGATGAGAGCAATAAGGGTCACCAACGCCGAAATGCGGTGCAACATCTCCGCTCTGATCGGCAGCCCAAAGCCATTTGCGAGAGTTGCGCGAGCCGAGCCGCCGCCTGCACCGAATGCCTGCATGATGTGTCCTCTCAATCCTTCAACGGGATCAGCTGCGCAGCGCAGCGCCTCCTCCCGCACCAAGCGACGCTCTATCGGCGCACCTTCCCTTGATCGGCGCAATCAAGCCACGCCACAATCATCGCGGTCAACTGTTTTTAATTTTTTATATACATTTTTTGTTTTTTGCGTTTTTATGCAGATACTTGAACGCGAACGGTATCTTTCATGGCACGCACAAACGACCGCTACAAATTGGCTTACAACCAATTGCTCGACAATCTTGCAGTCGCGGAGCCGAGTTTCGAGCTGCCTTCCGAAACCCAGTTGGCAGTACAACTCGGTGTCAGCCGCACGATCGTTCGATCCGTACTCGAGCATTTAAACAAGGCGCGCATCATTTCCTGGCGCGGCCGCCGCAAGCGTCTTTTGCGCACTCCTGTCGCTGACGATCACTTCCCCGATAGCGAAGTTGAAAGCATCGCCGAGCGGCTTGAAGACAAGTTTCTGGAGTGGATTTTGCGAACTGACGTCGCACCGGACACTCGGCTCAACATTTCATCTCTATCACGGCAGTTCGGCACGACGCCCCATGCCCTGCAGGAGTTTCTTGTGCGTTTTTCACGCTTCGGGATTGTTGAGCGCTTGCAAACAGGCGGCTGGGTATTGCGTGGTTTCACGGCGCAATACGCAATCGAGCTTTCCGAGTTTCGCGAAATGATTGAGCTGGCGTCCGTCAAAAAGCTTGTTGCACTCCCTGCCGATCACCCAGTCTGGAGCCAGCTCGACAATCTCGAGCGCGATCATTTGCTGCTACTAGAGAATGTCGACAGTCGATATCGCGACTTCTCCGCTCTCGATGACAGACTGCACACGACGATCAACAGCATTCAGGACAACCGTTTCGCACGGGAATTCCAGGCCCTAATTTCCATGATCTTTCACTACCATTATCAGTGGAACAAGCGCTGGGAAAAGCAACGCAATACGGTCGCGATCAGCGAACATCTGAACTATATCGAAGCGCTGCGCAGCCGCGATTGGGACATTGCCAGCGCTGCGGCGCTTGCTCATCTTGCCACTGCACGCCAGACCCTTCTTGCCTCGACAGGGGTCCAAGTATCATCACCCGATGACTGAGATAACTTCCTCAATTCCTTGTAAATACTAACGTAGACCGTCACCATCGAGAGTTGGGCCAATAGCCAGACCCGTCGCAAATCGTTTCGCATTTTCGACGTATCCCTCGGCAGATCGCCTCAAGCCTGCAACAGCCGCATCATCGAGCGCCCTAATGACCCTGCCGGGTGCGCCAACCACAAGCGAGCCGTCTGGAATGACGGCATTTTCAGTAATCAATGTGCCAGCACCAATCAGGCAATTTCTGCCAATGCGCGCGCCGTTCAGCACTGTGGCACCCATACCAATGAGCGTATTATCGCCAATGATGCATCCGTGCAGCATCGCCTTGTGGCCGATGGTGCACCCCACGCCTATGGACAAGGGAAACCCCATATCGGTGTGAAGAACCGTGTTCTCCTGAACATTGCTGCGAGCGCCGATTGTAATTGTTTCATTGTCCCCGCGCGCAATGACACCGAACCATATGCCAACCTCAGCATGTATCTCTATCTTTCCGATCAAAATTGCTGTGGGTGCGATCCAGCCAACGTTGGCATCAATTTCAGGTGCGATCCCATCCAAGGCGTATGCAGGCATCTCAGACCTCCACCATTTCGGTCATCGTCAGGTTGTTTATCCGACCCAGTTCTTTTTTCGCGCCGTCTTGCCGATGCCTGGATTGAAACTATTGGTCGGGTCAAGCTGGCGATAGAAGTGCTCCAACGCCGGCTTGGCTCGATAAAGGTGTCCCACATTGTGCTCGGCTGGATACTCAGCGCCACGTGCGTCCAACAGCAACAGCATCTGGTCCTCCAGCGCATTCAAGTCTCCGCCACGTTTCACTAGATATTCCTGGTGCAGAACGTGACAGAAGAAATGTCCGCAATACATTTTGCGCACAAACTGCTGTTCGATCTCAGGCGGCAACGTTTCAAACCATTCGACCGTGTTGCGGGGCAGCGCGATGTCGAGCGCCACTATGCCTTCCACTTCACCGGGATGAACGTCGCGAAACCGAACAACGGCTCCGCCCACCGCAAAACGGTTGAGATAGGCGCACTTCCCTTCTTGTTCAGTACATTCGAAAAAGTCTCCGGCAGCGCTGGGAAAATGCCGCGATAGATAAGTACGGGCTTCTTCAACTCCGTCTCCACCCATTTTGAGCAGCAAATGATGCTCAAATCGATCACGGTAAGCGTTGAGCCGGTCAGGAAGGTGTTCAGGCAGCAGTGCGACCACTCCCTGCAACAACCAATCGGTAACGTGCCCCCCAAGACCAACCATCTCAGTCAATCCATCGAACCAGCTCTTGATGGCGTAGGCCTTCGGCACGTAGTCGGTGCCAAGGTGTTTCACAAACAGGAACAGGTCTTTGCCGTAGCGCTGGGAAAGCTCGTAGGCGCCGCGGTGCATGTATTCGCCAGCGATTGGCATGTTGGCAAAGTTTGACAGAATTTCACGTCGCACTTTGCCTAGATCAGCCTGATCGTTGCTGCCGATATAGAAGACAACGACATCTTTGTCGGCCTCGAACGTGTCGAGACGGAGGGCGAAGACCGCAACCTTGCCTGCCGAGCCAGATGCTTCGTAGTGGCGCCGTGGATCGGCGTTAAAACGCGCCGGTGTCGATGCTTCGACATCGCGAACATGGTCGTGATAGCCACGATCCGACGCCCATTGGTTGCGATCCTCGCGGACATCAGCGACCGTATAATCGCCTTTGTCCAGTCGTGTCAGAATTGTTTCGGGAGCCGCGCCAAGCTCGACACCCAAATGATTGACCAGGTGCAGCCGGCCCGCCGCATCGACCTGAGCAAAAAGAGCAAGCTGGGTATAGGCAGGGCCGCGACGAATAAGCGATCCGCCCGAATTGTTACACACTCCCCCTGTTACCGATGCGCCGATGCACGAGGATCCAATAACCGAGTGCGGCTCGCGCCCAACGGGACGCAGTCGCTTTTCCAGCTTGTCCAGTGTTGCGCCGGGCAAACAAATGACCTGCCTGCCTTCGTCCAGGAGATCGATGCGGTCAATCCTGAGCGTGTTTACGATAACAATCGGCCTGTAGTAACCGCCGCCGTCAGGCGTGGAACCGCCAGTGAGCCCAGTATTGGCTGCCTGACAGATGACGATCACATCAGCTTTGATGCATGCTTTGAGTATCTGCCATTGTTGCAGCAAAGTGCCGGGGCGCACCACTGCCAGAACCTTGCCGTCTCCGAAACGGTAGCCTTTGCGGAAGCGACGGGTCTGCCGCTCTCCCACAAGAACGTGGCGGGACCCGACAGATCTCCGAAACTGGTTGAGAAGCTCTTGCATTTGCGCACGCATAATTGCGGCAGGCACATCGGGTGCCTGCCGCCGTAAAAATTACCAGGGGCGTTCTTCGAGTTCGACCGTCTTGTCGAGAGGCATGCCCAGCTTCTCATAGAACGCCAGACGCATGCGACGATCCTTGTCCTGCACCAACCATGCACGCTTGGCGACTTCCTCTCCGTCCTCCTGGGGGATAACGACGATACCATCGTCATCGGCAATCACGCCGTCTCCTGGACGTACATATACGCCGCCACATGTAATCGGCTTGCCCATCGAAGACAGTTCGAGGCGACCGGCCATGTGACGCATTGAGCGTACGGAACAAAACACCGGGTCTTTCTGCATGATACATTCACCGGAATCGCGGCAAGCACCATCGATCACGAAGCCGACCGAACCCTTGACCCGTGCATCAAGCAAATTGTTGGAGCCAAGCAGACCGCAGCGGGACTGTTTTGTATCGATGACATGCACTTCGTCCGGCGCGCCAAAACTATGACCAGCGGGCCAGAGGGCATCCGGGTGGCTGGAGCGGTCGGGATTACGCTTGTACTGCCGATCATCAAATTCATCATAGCTCATCGCCGGAATCGTGCGATTGATGATGTTGAATTCCGCAGTGGTGGCGACGCCGGCAAAGAAGATGCCGGGGAACATCGGACGCAGACGCGGATCCATTTCGTAGGTATTCATGTAACCTAAGGAATCCAGCGCATCAGTAACGTCTGAGGTACGTACCTTACGAAGGATTTCAAGTGTGCTGGCGCTTATTGCCATTTCATTCTTCCTTTTCAGTGGGAGTTTTTGCACGGTCCGTATGGCCGCGTCGAAAATCATTCGAGAATGGACAAACCCGTCTCACCATCGAAATAGTGCATGCGCGTGGTATCGAGATGGGCGGTCACGGTCTGTCCGAGACGCACATTGCTCTTGGCGTTGAAGCGAGCGACACAGCGGGATTTTCCGGCCTCAACCTTGATCTCATCGAGACTGTCGGAGCTCCGGATATCGGCAGCCTGAGCGTCGATCCCCAGGTGAACAATTACGTCGGATCCGAGCGATTCAACCAGGCTGACTTCGGCTGTTATGCAGTCGGCATTGCCCGCTTGGTCAGCATCGGCCTCAGCAATGTCTTCGGGACGAATACCGACAATAAGGCGCTTACCGGCATAGGCTTGCAGAGCCTGATATTGCGCTTGGTTTTCGTTTGGCACTCGCAACGACTGACTGCCCAGCCTCACTGCAAGATTGTCTCCCTGCCCCTCCAGCGTTCCCCAGTAAAGGTTCATTGTCGGCGAGCCGATAAACGCAGCCACGAATGTATTGCGGGGTTTGTTGTAGATGTTAGTCGGCGTATCGACCTGCTGCAGAACGCCATCCTTGAGCAGGGCCACGCGGTGTCCCATGGTCATCGCTTCGACCTGGTCATGTGTGACGTACACAGTGGTCACACCCAACCGATGCTGTAGAGAAGCAATCTCCGCGCGCATTTGTACGCGCAGTTTGGCGTCGAGGTTGGACAATGGCTCGTCCATCAGGAACACAGAAGGTTTGCGCACGATGGCGCGGCCCATAGCGACACGCTGACGTTGTCCGCCTGACAACTGACCTGGCCGCCGCTTGAGATAGGATTCGAGTTCGAGAATGCGGGCGGCCTCCTGAACCCGCCTATCGATCTCATCCTTGGGCATTTTTGCGATCTGCAGCGGGAACGCTATGTTGTCGTACACCGTCATATGGGGATAGAGCGCATATGACTGGAACACCATAGCGATGTCGCGATCCTTGGGATGGGTATCGTTGACGAAGTCATCGCCAATCCACACTGCACCATCTGAAATTTCTTCGAGCCCAGCGATCATACGAAGCGCTGTAGACTTGCCGCAGCCCGATGGCCCGACAAGAACGAGGAACTCCCCATCCTCGATGTCCAGAGAGATACCATTGACCGCCTTGAGCTGTCCGCCTGCGTAGGTCTTGGTCAGATTTTGAAGGGTTACACTTGCCATTGTTTGCTCCGACCGATCACTTGAAGCCCTGGGTAGCGATGCCCTTGGTGAGCAGCCGCTGCGAGGCGAGGAAAAAACCAAGAACCGGACCGATGGACACCAGCACCATGGCGAAGAGACCGCCAAAGGAGGATGAGCCGCTGCTCGGATCCAGAAACAGCCGCAGGGCCACAGGAACCGTCATGCGATCGGTATCGGTCAGGTAAATGAGCTGACTGAAAAAGTCATTGTAGGTATTGATGAATGTAAAAACCGCAGTCGTGGCGAGAGCCGGCATCGAAAGCGGCAAGATGATCCGCCAATAGCGCTGCCAATACGAGGCACCATCGACGACGGCGGCCTGTTCCAGTTCGCTTGGAAGCGAACGCATGAACTGCACCATCAGAAAGATGAAGAACGCATCGTGGGCTAGGAACTTCGGCACGACCAGCGGAAGGATCGTGTTCACCCAACCGATATTGAGAAAAAAGATATACTGCGGAATAAGCTGAACATGGACCGGCAGCATCATCGTGCCCAGCATGATCCCAAACAGCAGCCATTTGCCCCTGAATTCTAGCCTCGCGAACGCATAGGCTGCCATGGAACAAGCCAGCAGGTTGCCGACGATGGCAAAAGCGCAGATGATGAATGAGTTGATATAGAACTGCGTGAATGTCAGGTCGCCATACAGGTTCCAGCCCCGAACGAAGTTTTCAAGTGTCCAGTGCGTTGGAATGAAGCCCATATCGCCAAAGATTTCGGCTTCAGGACGTAGGGCGCTGAATATCATCCAGATCACTGGATAGAGCATGATGCCCAGGAGGGCGATCAGCAGCGCGTGCATGCCGAGACCTTTGAGCCGGGTCAAATTCTTGCGGCGACGCCGCTCGGCCCGAAGCAGTTCGGGATCGTATGTCTTAACGGTCGCCATAGAACACCCAAAAACGAGAGGACCAGAACATCAGCGCCGTAGCGATGCCGATAGCGAGCAACAGTATCCAGGCCATGGCGGATGCGTAGCCCATCTGCAATTGCTGGAATGCCTGCTGGTAGAGATAGAGGGAATAGAGAAGCGTGGAATCCACCGGCCCGCCCCTGCCGCCCGAGACAACGAAGGCCTGAGTGAAAGACTGGAACGAGTTAATCAGCAGCAGCACGGTATTGAAGAAAATGACCGGAGTGATCAAAGGCAGCGTTATGCGGCGGAAGCGCTGCCAGGAATTGGCGCCGTCGATGGATGCAGCCTCATAATAAGAGTCGGGTATCTGGCGAAGAGCCGCAAGAAAGATGACCATGGAGGCCCCAAAGGTCCACACATTGAGTGTGATCACCGATGGCAGCGCGAAAGTTGGATTATTGATCCACCCCCGGCCAGCAATGCCAAACCAACCCAGAATATCGTTGATTACGCCGCGCTCGCCGAAGACTTCCTTCCAGAGCAGGCCGATGCCGACACTGGCGCCAATCAGAGACGGCACATAAAAGAGAGAACGGTAAATGGCCAACCCGCGCAACCCGCGATTGAGAAACGCCGCGACAGCCAATGAAAACACAAGAACCAGCGGTACCGAAAACCCGACATACTTGAGCGTGACCCAAATCGAGGTAACAAACCTGCGGTCAGCCGTGAAGAGCCGGACATAATTGTCGAAACCGATCCAGGTCGGCAGACCGATCACTGCATAATTAGTGAAGCTCAGATAGAGCGAAGCTAACATTGGCAGCGCGGTGATCAGAACGATGCCGGCGAGCCATGGCATCAGAAACAGGTACGCTGCGCGATTTTCCGCCCGCTTAAACGCTGAACCCGGACGATTTTCCGGAATCTTCCGGATCGGTCGCCCTGCCTCTGCAGCTGGCAGCACCGGATTGTTGGTGGCATCCGTCATGCTCATAGTGAAATCACCTCGCGTCGGAGTCGAAGCTGACATATAAGCGCGACGGCGTGCCTTGCTTAAATGACATCGGCGTGCGGGCTGCGTCGGCAGCCCGCGCCACTATTTTAGGGGTCAGCGCGCGGCCTGGTCGAGTTGCTGCTGCAACTCAGACATCAGCTGATCGACGCCCTGCTCCACGCTCAACTGGCCAAAAGCCACGGCGTCGTAAGAGCGGTTAAGGACGTCAGTCATTGCCTGATATCCTCCGGCAGGCCAGAAGACCGGCTTTGCGGAGTCCACAACCTCATTGTAGAGTTCGATATGGCGGACCTGCGTTGGCTGGGTATCGGAATCCTCTGCCTGAGCGTTGGCAAGTTCGGGAATAGCAACCACGCCATTGTCCGATTCATAGATTCCGGCAGCTTCGGGGTCCTGTGTCCAGTAATTGATCCAGGCGGTAGTCGCCGGAATATTCTCGGCTGAGCAGCTTGCGCCGATAGCAAGGCCGTTGGAGCCCAGATCCATACCCACCGTCCCATCTTCACCCGTCGGGTATGGCCGAGTATTGATAGTTGCACCTGCGTTGACCGTATCGGTCACCGTCTGGACCGACCCGAGCTGGTTGGGCGGACGGTTCGTAGCGTATCCCCGGCCGTTTGCGAGATTGGACTCTTCAACCAGCGCGCTGTTTTCGCTGATCATTCCTTCGGGGGACTCGGTTACGCCCTCGTTGCGCAGCTCTTCCCAATACTCGAACCACTCGATGGCCACCTCACGTGAGAAGGCAATTTGTGATCCGTCGAACACCTGTTCGCCATGTGACTGTACCCAGGGCACAAACGCATCGGGTTCGCGACCCATATTATGTGTTGCGACTGCACCTTCTGGCAGCGTCGGCTGGATCGCCCGAAGATGATCGGCATACTCGCTCCAGCTATAGGGCCACTCGATCGGCTCCACACCAGCCTCTACAGCGTTTTCCAGCATCTGCTCATTATACATGAGCGCGAAATAGAACACGCCGTGCGGGATCATGTAGAGGTTGCCATCAGGTCCTCGAGCGGCGTTTAGAACCGACTCTGGAAGGCCGGAAACATCAAGCGTACCGTTAGCGACCAGATCATCGAGCGGCATAAGAATATCGGGCCGGGCATAAGTGGCCATCCAACGCGATTGCATCGTAATGGCGCAAGGCTGATTGTTACCGGTCGACTGAATTGTCAAACGTTCCCAATAAGGAACGAAATCTGCGTTCTCGCGAATAATCGAGACACCAGGGTTCTTCTCTTCGAAGAGCCGGATAATCTGGTCGGTCTTGTCGTTGCGAACCTGACCGCCCCACCAGCTGAAGCGAATTTCGCCCTGCAGATCACTGCTCTGAGCGCTTACGCCAACCGGCACGGCAGCCATTGCCAGCGCCAACAACGAGGTAGCGATCACAGGACGGACCGCTCGGGTCAAAAATCTATTCGGCATACTTTCCTCCCTTTACATCAGGTTCCGCAGGCGCGCCCGGAGCAATGACGCCCAGGACCCGTACGGCCGAACTTCCGGAGAAGGGTGCCCTCCTCAGAACACCACCTTCTCACGATATAGCTATTCTTGTATGCAAGAAACACTGGTGTCAACAACCATTAACCACCAATTTAAACTCCCCCACCCCCATTTCGATCAACTTTTATCTTTATATACCAATAGTATACGCGGCAATCGGGCCTAAATTACCCCAACAAATGACGAAATGAAGTGTCGTTTAGCTTTTACTGAACCAGGTCGATAGTTGCAGAATTGCAATTTTTGTATGCAATATCTGTGTCACGATAATAGCGCATCCGGTCGCTTCATGAACCAGTCCCATCTCGAAACATCCAAGCTTTCGAACACGCCCTCTGTCCAATACGGATCGGCGCGCGCAAATTTATCGGCAGCTTGCTGGTCGACAGCGCGTATGACAATCATGCTGCCAATGGGCTCCCCATCGGCGCCGAGATAAGGGCCAGCGAGAACCAGATCATCGCCCAGCGAAGCATAATGGGCGCGATGACGCGCCCTGAATTCGAGCCGGGCTCCAATGCCGGCGGGCTTGTCTCTACCGCTTACAATAAATAGCACTGGCTTGACCTCAACTCTCCTCGCCCCTGTTCTGATAGAGGCGCGAAACTGATGCCCCGTCCTCCATGTCATTGCCCGCTTCGGCGTAGCGCCGGTACTGGGCCACGGCGATATCGATCAAAGGCAAATCCAGCGCCAAATCATCGACAAGGCCCACGACCGATTTGAGGTCCTTGTAGACCTGGCGGACATAACTGCGTGGCGGATCGAAGTCCTCAGCGGTCATTTGTGTGTAGATGCGCTGCAAGATCGCGCTGTCCGCCAGCCCGCCCTTCAAACAAACCGGCAAAAGATCGGGGTCGATTCCGGCCGCCTTACAGGTCGCCAGTATCTCAGCCATCAATATGTAGTTTGCACCGACAATAGCCTGGTTGAGAATTTTGGTTTTCTGACCCGAACCGAGCTCCCCCATACGTGTGACGTTCTGCCCGATCTCGTGCAGCACGCTCTCCACTTTCCCAAAAGCGCCTGCGTTACCGCCGGCCATCACTGTCAGTTCGCCATCACGGGCTGGCTTTGGGCCGCCTGAAATTGGAGCATCTACCCAATCAGCACCGAGTTTATCATTGAGACGCTTGGCAAACCTGACTGTCGCTTCAGGCGAGGTCGTCGAAAGATCGACGAGAAGATTGGCCCCATTGCCGGCAGAGACAAACCCATCCTTGCCAAAACAGATGCTATCGATGGCGTCATCGCCAAGCACACAAACCAAAACGATGTCTGAAGCCTTCCAGACTTCAGCTGGCGTTTCAGCCCACTTGGCGCCGGATTCCCTCACCCTATCGAAGTATTCAGGCTCAAGATTCCAGACGCTCAGGTCGTACCCCCGCTCACACAGACGCTGTGCTATCGGCGCACCCATGATACCGAGGCCGACCAACCCGAGACGGGGTTCGTTCGAAGCGCTTTCGGGCATGCTCAGTTCCCTTCAGGCAAATCTATGCGATATAGACGAGCGGCGTTGTCGCAAAACAAGGCCCCCTGATCCGCGACAGGCAAATCTTGGACGCACTGCCGGAAACCCTCGAAAATGGTCGAGAACCCTGCGACTAGGCTATCCACCGGGAAGTTGGACGCAAACATTGCCCGATCAGAGCCAAAAATCTCGATAGTTTCGCGAACAATCGGGCCGTTTGCATCGACGGTCCACGGCTCACCCTTTTGTCCCAATCCTGAAATCTTTACTGCTATGTTGGGACATTGCGCAGCACGCCGCATTGCCATCCGCCACCCATGCAGCCCTGCATCGCTGCGATCAGAAGGCAAACCGGTGTGGTTGATAATTATCTGAGTTTCAGGGAAGGCTTCGGCCAAATCTGCAGCCTCGGCAAGGTGCCACCACGGGGTCTGAAGATCAAAACTCAGGCCATTTGGCTGCAACATTCCAAAACCGCGACGAAATGCTGGATCGCCCATGGAACCAGGCCCACCGATCACCACATTGTCCGGCCTCGCTGCTGCCTTGGGCTTGTGCCTCACCCCGCGCACGAATGGCTTTTGCCCATGTGCTGCGAGCACTTGCTCGACATCGTCCCGATCAAGCCAAGCCTGGGCGACCATCACGCTGGGAAGCGCCTCTTTAGCGCGTAAAGCCTCGACCCAAGCAACCTCGCCTGAAGGATCGGCCGGATTCCATTCGGCTTCGATGAACACACTGCCCACCAACGCATAATTGCCGGCATCTTCCCGATAATCGCTCGGCAGGTAGTTGCGCTTGAGCGCATCATAGTTTCCATATCGGAAGTTCACCGGCTTGTCGGTGAGCCATGGTAGATAGTTGGCCTCCAGGTCCCAGAAGTGCTGGTGTGCGTCGATAATCCGCATGGCATATCTCCCCAGGGAGCCGAGCGACCGAACGACCCCTCGGCTTTTAAATTTCAGGCACCAAGTTCTGCGTACAGACGCTCGATCGCGTCGGTATCAACGCTCTCGTCGTACTCGCGACCAAGCGCATCGTAGCGCTGGCGCCGCGCTTTCATGTCCGTGAGCAAGACAGCCTTGGCATGCAGGGCGACCTCTTTGGCGATCTCGATGGGAACCACGATCAACCCGTCATCGTCACAGCCCACGATGTCGCCCGGACGAACTTGAGCACCGCCGATTCCGACAACTGAATTGAGCTCGACGACCTCAATCCGACCCGGAATAATGGTCCGGCCCCGTTCACGACAGACCATCGGCGTTTTCTGCATGGTAACTTCGCCGGTGTCGCGGCAATGGCCGTTTGTAACAATACCGACGGCACCGTGCGCCTGTAGCGCCAGCACATTTTCCGACCCGAAATAACCGACTTCACCGGAGCTTCCGACGTCGTTCACCACCACGCTGCCAGGCTGAACCAAATCGTTCAGACCGCGACCATTGTGGCCATGGCGGTCAAACCAGATACCATGTGCACCAACGATCTCCTCTGTGGTGTTCAATTGCCACATTGGCTTGTTGGCAGGCACGCACCGCTGAGTGACGGCCGGCCCCCAGAACTTCATGCCCAACCACAATGGTCGGATTTCCTGCGACACTAGCCCAATATTGAAATAGCCCATACCATCCATGGCGTCGGCAACGTCTACCACGCGAAGCGGCTCGAAATACTTGCGGATATGATAGGGATCCACAACGTTACCTTTAGAATC
Source organism: Pelagibacterium sp. (assembly GCF_048264985.1). Classification (GTDB taxonomy): domain Bacteria; phylum Pseudomonadota; class Alphaproteobacteria; order Rhizobiales; family Devosiaceae; genus Pelagibacterium. The sequence continues at coordinate 1,183,169 of NZ_JBLXCL010000001.1, read as the reverse complement.
CTTGGGCTGATAGCTCGACATAGCAAATCCTTGCTGGCGCACCTTTGCGCTGCACAAAATATAGAATGATCTGGCAGGGCTCCTCCCCGTCCATGCTCAATCTTGTATGCAAGAGTTAATCGAGTCAACGCCTGTTTTCACAATTTTGAATCCAGGAAAACACGTCTGCGCATACGCAGCAGCACGCAGTCGCATGGCGCCGGCAATGCTCCGAAATCTTAAGCCGATGCTATTCGGAGGACACTTCGAGGAAGGGAAGACTGTTCAGAAAGTGCTCGCGCGTCAGCTGGGCGAGCTGCTTGCCGTCACGCGCAGCCAGAACGGTAAACATCTTGGTATGCTCGAACAGCGCCCCAGTCCAACGGCCCGTATCGAGATTGGCGAGCGCCCTTGCCCGTTCAACCCGAGGCACAAGGGACTGCCATACCGAAAACAGGACAGGATTGGCGGCGATTTCCACAGTACGCCGATGAATCTGCTGGTTGATCCGCATATAGGGCGCACGTTCCTTTCGCGCATGGTAATCGACCATTTCGGATAAAAGTCGCCCAATTTCAGCGATTTCATCCTCTGTAATGCGCTGACAAGCCAGCTCGGCAGCAAGCCCTTCGACCGCGCCAAACACCACAAACAAGTGCTCCAGATCAGGAGCATGCAATTGCGAAACAACCACGCTTCGATTGGGCAATAGGTCGACCAGCCCCTCCGCGGCCAATGTCCGCAAGGCTTCGCGAACCGGCGTGCGCGAAACGCCGAGCTGCTCGCAAAGCTGTAACTCACGCAGGCGAGACCCCGGCGGCAGCTCCCCTGAAAGTATCATGTCGCGCAGCCGACCAGCAGCTTCTGTATGCAGTTGCCCCTTCCGCCGTCCGCCATGCGTTGCGGCATTGTCAGCAAATTCAGCAATCTCGGCTTTCTTGTCCATGCTTGCTGGTATGCCCTCTGCGTAAAAAAAGCAAGAACGGGCAATTGACCCCTTGATTTCCCTCAGATCCCAGTCTTGTATGCAAGATTAGAAGGTGCGGTCGAAACTGACGAGCGGTTCTGCCATGCCGATCCAAGGGAGGAATTCATGTCACAAGGCGCCGGACCGGGCCATTCAACCGATGCTTCAGCAAAGATGCCGCCGCTTTCCGGACTGCGCGTTCTGGATCTAAGCCAAGTCATGGCTGGCCCATTTTGTTGCATGCTGCTCGGTGACATGGGTGCTGACGTCATCAAGGTCGAACCTCCGGGCGTGGGTGACCAGACGCGCAAGTCAATGGGCTTCCGGATGAAAGGCGAAGACAGTCCGGGGTTTCTGGCGCTCAACCGCAACAAGCGCAGCATCACCCTCGACCTTAAGAGCGAGGAAGGCCGTCGCATCCTCTATAAATTAGTCGAAACCGCCGACATTCTGGTCGAGAACAGTCGCCCTGGCGTCGCCAAAAGGCTTGGCGCCGACTATGATACGCTCTCGAAGATCAATCCGCGTTTGATCTACGCCAGTATTTCCGGCTTCGGGCAGACGGGCCCATGGTCTCAACGACCCGGCTTCGATCTCATTGCGCAAGCGATGGGCGGAGTCATCAGCGCCACGGGCATCCCTGGCGCGGAACCTGTTAAATCGGGCATACCGGTAGGCGATCTCGGCGCCGGTATGTTTGCCTGCTATGGCATATTGTCCGCAGTGATAGGCCGGGAACGTACAGGGCGTGGGCAATATGTGGACAGTTCGCTGTTGGACGCGGCGTTGTCTCTATCTGTTTGGGAAAGCACTGAATACTGGGCCACCGGCATTTCGCCGGGCCCCTTGGGCACCGCCAATCGCATGAGTGCGCCCTATCAGGCATTTGCGGCTTCGGATGGCAACTTCGTGGTTGGCGCAGCAAACCAAAAGCTCTGGCTGATCTTTTGCGATGTAATCGGTCGCCCTGAACTCAAAGACGACCCCCGCTACGCTGGCGCGGTTGACCGCGTGAAACTGCGCAGCGAACTGGCCGAGGAATTGCGCCCAACATTCAGAACACGAAGCGCTGAAGAATGGGTGGACATGTTTTTAGCGGCAGGTGTGCCGGCAGGACCAATCAACGATTATAGCGCCGCTCTCGATAATGAGCATGTGCGCCATCGCCAAGCGGTCATCGAGATCGACCACCCCATTGAGGGAAGATTCAAGGCACTGGGTTTTCCTGCCAAGCTGTCCGACACTCCTGCCAGTGTCAGGCGACCTCCCCCACTACTGGGTCAGCACAATGAAGAAATTCTTGCAGAGCTGGGACTAAACGAGACCAATTCGGGGGCAGTTTCGTGATGAGCGAAGATAATCAACGCGGCCGCGTCCGACTGGCGCGCAAAGGCCCTGTCGCCCATATACGTTTTGACCGTCCCGCCGCGCACAATGCTTTCACATGGGAAATGTGGGAGGAACTGGACACAGTTTTGGCTGACGTTAGCGCAGATCCCGATTTGCGGGCAGTGACCCTGCGCGGGCTAGGCGGGAAGGCATTCGTTGCCGGATCGGACATTTCCCAATTCCGCGAATTTAAAGGTGGGCAGGACGGCATCGCCTACGAAGCCAAGATGAATGGCTATTTCCAGCGACTTTTGGCCGTTCCCGTTCCCACTGTAGCAGTCATCGACGGCTGGGCAGCGGGTGGCGGGCTCAACATCGCTGCATGCTGCGATATTCGCGTGGCAAGCCGAAAGGCAAAGTTTGGCAGCCCCATTGCCCGCACGATTGGCAATTGCGTGTCGATGCAAACCTACGCGCGCGTACTTGGCGGGTTCGGCGAAGCGCGCGCCAAGAGAATGATGCTGCTCGCAGAGTTCATCGAGGCTGAGGAAGCCTATAGTTGCGGCTTTCTTGCACGACTGGCAGAGCCCGAGACCATTGATGCCGTCGCCGATGAAGTCGTCACGCGGCTATTGGAAAATGCACCGATAACACTGCGCGTGAGCAAGGCAGCAATGGGACGCATACTTTCACGCGATATCGACCCGGCTGACGACCTGATTTCGCTGACCTATGGCAGCGAAGATTTCAAAAGAGGCGTCGAAGCATTCGTCAACAAGACTAAGCCGGAATGGCAGGGGCGCTGAGCCCATTGGAGGATATCGTGAGCAGTGCACACAGCACGATAAAGGTCTGGACAAAGCTTGACCTCGTATTCACCGCGACCAAAACGTTCGAGAACGCCTATGCTGATGTTCTCGTGTGGGTGGACCTTGAGGGGCCGGGATTTTCGCGCCGCGTCTATGGCTTCTGGGATGGCGGCGATAAATGGATTGTGCGCGTCTTGGCCACCGCACCGGGCGAATGGCGCTGGACCAGTGGCAGCGCTCCTAACGATACAGGACTTTCGGGGCGAACCGGCAGTTTTGAGGCGGAGAGCTGGAGCGAAGCAGCGCTTAACGACAATCCCAACCGACGCGGAATGATCGGCGTAACACCCGATGGGCGCGGCCTCCAATATGCGGACGGAACTCCATATTTTCTGATCGGCGACACCTGGTGGTCCTTACCCAGCTACCGCTTTCCCCTAGGTGACGGCGACGGGCGCACTGGCCCACTTGGCGCCGATGCAACGCTCAATGATTATATCGCTGTACGTAAAGCTCAGGGGTTCAATTGTGTCGGCTTGATCGCTGCCCAACCGGCCTGGGCGAATGACGGTGCCCCCAACAGTTTGCAGATGGAAGATGGCACTTGGGTCCGAGCCGCCTGGAAGCAGCCTGGCACGCAATCCGCCAAGGATATGCACAACGAGGGCGGGCGCCCCTTCGCATTTCCGGGAAAAGTGCCCGATTTCGAAGACATCTTCCCCGATATGGACCGCATAAATCCGGACTACTTCAGGGCGCTGGACCACAAGATCGATTATCTCAATGATCAAGGCATAGTACCCTTTATCGAATTCTCACGTCGCGATGCAGGTCAGTGCTGGCAGAAATTCCACGACTGGCCCGCATCCTATGCGCGTTACGTGCAATACATGATCGCCCGCTATGGGGCCCACATCGCCCTGCTAAGCCCAATTCACTACGACTATTTCGAGCAAACGATTCCTGCCGCAGACTACAATGTGCCCATCAATTTGGCCGTCGAACGGTATGGAAAACCACCTTTTGGAAGCTTGCTTACCGCAAACCCGAACCCGTCCACGCTCGTCAATTTCGGGCCGGACAGCTGGGTGGATCTGCACCAATCGGGCAATGTGCGGGAGCATTACACCTATTGGTATCTGACGGAGATCTTTCAAGCCGAACGCAAGCCCGCCATTAACGGTGAACCCTATTATGCAGGCTTGCATCAGCTTGGTGAGCCCTACCCATTGCGCGTACCGCCCGACAGCGAAGACGATCGCATTTATGTGCGGTCAGGCCTTTATGGCAGTTTCCTGTCGGGCGGCCTTGCGGGCTTCATTTACGGTGCCGAGGGTATCTGGCAATCCGATATCGAGCCTGAAGCTCTTTATAAGATGTGGGATAGCTTTGGCTGGAAGTCGGGGGCAGAAGTCCAGCACATCAAGAGCTTTGCATTGGTACAAGGACAGCGCTATCTCGAGCTTGAGCCTGACGCGGAACTCGTGGTGCCGAATAAGACTGGGCGAGAATTTTCATTCAAGGGCTGGAATTATTGCGCTCGGACAGCCGACCGTTCGTGGTTCATGCTTTATTTTGAGGCCGATGCTCCGATGGAAGCCAAGCTTCGCGGCGTCACCGCCGGCGATCGTTATCGCCCGCGCTTTTTCGATCCGCGCAGCGGCCTGTGGAGCGAACCGGGCGATGCCATTTCAGTTCCATTCAGTTCAGTATTGCCGCTTCCCGAACGGCCTGACGCCGGTGACTGGGGCATGATGCTCGAACGCATCTAGGCCATTCCCTTTCCTCCCAAGGGAAAAGAGTGCCGAACCTTTAGGGGCTCGGCACTCTACTTTTTTATGCCAACCCGAAAAGTGGCGCCCGAAGGCGCCTCTAAAGATTGAACGATTGACCACTATTTGTTGGCGAAACGCTTCATGAAGTCTTCCCGACTCTTTTTGTACGGATGTGGGGGCATATCGGGAAACATTGGTTGGGTCGATTCGTCTGGTGCGATGCCAAGCGCTTCGAACAGCATGCCACGGTCGTACCGGTCGTTCTCGGATTCCTGCTTGGCATAGTAGAGAACATCATCAATCACATCCTGCGGTACGACAATGGCCCCGTCGCCGTCGGCCACCACCAAGTCACCAGGCCTGACAGTCGCACCACCGATTTCGACAATGGAATTGGGCTCGCCGAATTCAACCCTGCCCTGATACATGGGCTGAACCACCCAGCGATGCCAGCACGGCATCGCTTTCTGATAGAGCTGTTCGTCGGTGTCACGAGCCCCGCCATTGGTTAGCACGCCCTTTACACCGCGCGCGGCCCAAACCATCGAATCCATGGATCCGATTGCTGGCGTCATTTGCCCTAGCGTATCAATAACGAGAAAGTCACCCTCGCCGACCTGTTCGCGGAAATCGCCCATGTTCCAGAGCTGGCCATACCAATACTCGTATGCCCATTTCGTGTAATCTTCCGGCGAAAGCTCCGGCACACGAATTTGGGTTGGAATGTGCTTGTAGGTCTGCGCGAAACCGGCCGCTTTTGTGCGGTATAATGGCCGGATCTCGGGGTCGACCGTTCCCACGTGGTGTAGCCCTACCCAGTCCATGCCATCCCGGATATCGGTCACCCGGAGTTTGGCTACGGTATCTAACACTTCCTTGCGCTTTTTGGCGTCCATAAGACCCTCCTTTCTGTTGCGCTACGAATTCGAACCGCGTTCGTGGTCCATCTGAGCCAGTTTTTCGACACGGCGGCGGAATTGCGGTTCAGTGCTGAATTCGGCGGCGAGGAACGCACGCGTCACATCGGCTGCGATTTGCGGCCCAACGATCCAGGCGCCAATACACAGAACATTGACGTCATCGTGCTCAACACACTGGCGCGCCACATAGGTGTCGTGAGCCACGGCCGCGCGGATACCTGCAATTTTGTTGGCGGCAATGCAGGCCCCTGCTCCAGTGCCACATACCAGCACCACGCGCTCGACCCTACCCGTCAGGATCAGATCGATGGCAGTCCGTGTCACGTCGGGAAAGTCGACGGGCTCCTCGGACGTTGCGCCGAGGGTGATAACCTCATCGCAATGCTGGGCAAGTAACGCGCGCATAAACGCTTTCATCGGAAAGCCCGCGTGATCGGAAGCAAGACCGATGGCATTGCGATGCGGTATGGCCGGGCCGGCCGCTGAAAGGGTTTCGCCCACTTGCACTCCTCCTCTTTGTCCAAGTGTTCATACCGTGGTATTACCAATTTAACAAGCGTGAATTGACGGCCCCTCTCTGTGGCTTGACAGTGCAGGCGACAACGGCCATTCCGGTGTGGAAATTTTGGGGTATCTTATGAAGGCAGGGCTGATCCGAGCGGACAAGTCTGAAGCGAAAGGCTATGAAAAAGTCTTTGCTTTTGTGCGCGAACAGCTGCTGTCCGGCGAACTCAAGGTTGGCGACCGCTTGTTACCTGAGAGGGAACTGGCAACTCGTCTCGGCGTCAGCCGACCAGTCATTCGCGAAGTGCTGCGGGGGCTAGCAGCCATTGGCGTAATCGAAATCCGTCATGGATCAGGCAGTATGGTGCGGCGCCCCGGATTTGCTGAGCTTGGCGATCTCTTCACAATGATGCTCGTCCAACAAGCGGAAGTCGTCGAGGATGTAATGGAGGCGCGCATCGCCATCGAACGCCAAGCCATTCGGCTGGCGTGCTCGCGCGCCACACCTGCCGATCTCCAGGCACTCAGGCTAGCGCTGCAGCGGGTTGAAGATACTGTCGACGACCCGGAAAATGGCGGCGACGCTGACTTCGCATTTCATGCCGCGCTGATCGCGGCAGCACATGCGCCGACGCTTGCGAGCCTTCATGCAGCGATCGCCGTATTGCTCCAACGATCGCACTTCGAACGTCGCGCGCGCATTACCAGTATGGACGGCATCGATGCTTATCTCATCGAACACCATCGCCAGCTGCTCGACGCAGTGGTGGCTAGGGATGCTGACGTCGCTGACAGATTGTTGATGCAGCATTTCGAGATCGGCTCCGAGTATCAGCGGCGAGCCGCTGCCGAGGGCGGCCGCCCCTAAGGTGCGCCTACCAATCTACCGCAATATACTTGGTCTCACAGAATTCAAGAATGCCGTGGTGTGCGCCTTCGCGACCCAACCCACTTTGCTTGGTTCCGCCAAAGGGCGCGGCCGGATCCGATGCGAGACCGCGATTTAGACCAACCATGCCACTATCGATCTTTTCGGATACCCGCAAACCACGTGCCAGATCGCTGGTGAATACATAAGCGATCAAGCCATATTCGGTATCGTTGGCGAGAGCGATGGCTTCGTCCTCGGTCTTGAATGTCGAAATGGGCGCCACTGGCCCAAAGATTTCCTCATGCATAAGCTTTGCGTCGGCCGGGACGTTCGAGATAACGGTGGGTGGCTGAAAAAAACCTTCTCCGCCCCCAATGCCGCCGCTTGCCAGTATTTTGGCCCCACCCTCGACCGCCTCGTCGATCCATGACGATATGCGGTCAACGGCGTCTTTGTTGATGAGCGGGCCACACTGGGTCGACGGGTCGTAGCCCGGACCGACCTTGAGATCTTGCATGCGTTTGACGAGGCCAGCTGAAAAGGCTTCGGCAATTCCCTCCTGCACATAAAAGCGGTTGGCCGCAGTACAGGCCTCGCCGCCATTGCGCATCTTGGCGACCATGGCGCCGTCCAGAGCACTTTGCAGGTCCGCATCGTCAAAAACGATGAACGGCGCATTGCCGCCAAGTTCCATCGAACATGAAATGATCGTATCGGAAGCTTCACGCAAGAGGCGGCGTCCAACTTCGGTCGACCCGGTAAACGACAGTTTGCGGACACGCGGGTCGTGGAGCATGGCGCTGACCGTCGCACCTGCCTTTGCTGTGGTTATGACGTTGACCACCCCGTCGGGCACGCCTGCCTCTTTATAGATTTCGGCCAGCGCGAGGGCCGTGAGCGGCGTTTCTGTAGCCGGCTTCAGCACGCACGTACATCCCGCAGCTAAAGCGGGTGCAATTTTGCGCGTCGCCATTGCCGCAGGAAAATTCCATGGCGTAACCAACACTGCGACACCGATAGGTTGATGTTGGACTAGAATCCGATTTGTTCCGCTCGGCGCCACTGAAACATCGCCGTTGAGCCGTACTGCTTCCTCCGAGAACCACCGGAAAAATTCTGCTGCGTAGGCAACTTCACCCTGGGCATCGTCGAGAGCCTTGCCATTTTCGAGCGAGATGAGTTCGGCAAGCATCTGCTTGCGCTCGATCATGAGCTCGAAACAGCGTCGAAGAATTTCACTGCGCTGCCTTGGCGCTGTGGCGGCCCAACCGGGCAGGGCCTCGTGTGCCGCAGCAACAGCCGATAAGGCATCGTCAGGACTGGCGTTGGCCACCTGAGAAATTACCTGGCCGGATGCTGGATCAAACACATCAATACTGTCGCCACCGTTGCCGGGTTGCCATTTTCCACCAACGAAAAGCTCGGTGGGAACACTGTCAGGATCAAAGCTTAATTGGGCCCGAATTTGCGCATCCACTGACATTTTCAGATCACCTCTTTTTGGGGATGGGCGTTCCGCAAGGTTTTGCGGTCTCCGTTAAACGCTGCGACGACGAGCATCGACATGGACTGAATATCGAGCGGTCGCGGATTGTTTTTGACCAGGCGCGCTGCCGAAAGGGCCTGCTCGGCGGTCCAAGCCAGCTTGTCTTCGGTCATTCCTAGCGCCTTGATGTCGGATGGGATGCCAATCTCAGCGAATAGCGCAGCAACGCCATCAACGGCTACCGTTGCGCGTTGCGCCTGGTCAATACCATCAATCGGCAACCCCATTTCTGTCGCGATTTCGGCCATCGCAGCAATGCTCACGGGTAAGTTGAATTCCATGACGTACGGCATCATCGCCGCCACGCCCAAGCCGTGTGCTGTATTGGTGAGCGCGCCTACGGGATATTGGATCGCGTGGGCGGCCGCCGTACCCGCCGTGCCAAAAGCAAGACCCGCCAGCGTTGCGCCCAGCATCATATCGGCGCGTGCTTCACGATCATCGCCGTTTCGCACCGCCCTACCAAGGCTGCGACCAATCAGCCGGATGGCTTTTAGCGCATATAGGTCGCTCATGGCGTTCTTGCCCAAAAACACATGCTGATGAGCAATTGTTGGGCTAGGCATCTGACGCCGTGTAGTGAATGCCTCGATGGAATGGGTGAGCGCATCTGCGCCGGAAACGGCGGTCAAGGCAGGTGGGCAGCCATAGGTCAGTTCAGGGTCACAAATGGCGGTGTGCGGAATAAGGTGCGGACTGGCAATCCCGACTTTGACCGCCCTGCCCTTGTCCGAAACCACCGCGACCGGCGTTACTTCCGAACCGGTACCAGCCGTGGTTGGCAACGCGATCAGTGGCAACACAGGCCCAGGCACCTTGAACTCGCCGTAGTAATCAGAGATTTCACCGCCATGGGCCAGCAGCAAAGCAATGATCTTGGCGGCATCCATGCAGCTACCGCCGCCGATACCGATAACAAGATCGGCATTAAATGCCCGGCCTTGCGCAACCCCAGCAGCGATACAATCAGCCGGCAGCTCAGGCAACGTACCGCTGAAAACCGATACAGACACGCCCGCCTTGCTGAGGCCATCGTGCAAATGCCCGAATGCCATGTCCCCAGACATCCTGTCATCTGTAACGATCAGCGCTTTCTCGCCCATAGCCATGGCGTAAGCTGGCAATGCGGCGCGCTGGCCGGCACCGAACACAATATTGCGCGGAGTCCTCACGACGCCAAACTCTCCATCCATGTCCTACCCTTTCATAATTCCGGCGTCGTCCGCCATGTGCTGCAAATCGGCCCATACGCTATCGGTCAAGGACACGCCGTTGCGAAGTTGATCAGCACGCTGAGACCTGCCACGTTCACCCGGTATGAGAACTTTTTCAAAGCCAGCCGCAGGCTCGGCATCGCGCAGTTGTTCGAGATAATCGGCAAGCATGGCGTTGGGGCCGTCGATGACGATAAACAGGTCGCCCTTGTTGCAGATCGCGTTTGAGTCCAGCGTCCCGCGCACATCGCGCCCCAGTGCGGCCCCCGCCAGGCTGGAAACAAGCAGTCCGAAAGCAAGCCCGAGAGCATAACCTTTCGCTCCACCAAACGGCGCAAGCGCCCCCGACCTGGCAGCTTGCGCGTTCGTTGTCGCCTCTCCGTGTGCATCAAGCGCCCAGCCTGCCGGCAGTGGCGCGCCACGGTTCACATGGTCATGCACCTCGCCCATGGAAACGATGCTTGTGGCGGTATCCATGACAAAGGGATCACCTTCAGTCGGCATTCCGATAGCAACAGGATTGGTACCCAACAGAGCCTTGCGGCCACCCCAAGGATGCACGACAGCTTCACTTGTCGAGAATGCCAGTGCTGTCTGGCCGCCCTTTGCTATCCGTTCGGCGTAAAAGCCCAACATCCCGATATGATTTGAATTATTCACAGTCGCCACAGCGATGCCGGTCTGGCGCGCGCGTTCTGATATGCGCGCCAGAGCAGCCTCAGCCACCACCGGCCCCAATCCCATCTTGCCATCCACCGCGAGAAAGGAGTCGCGCCGCCAGTGGTGACTTCCCACAGTGACAGGATCAGCAACACCGTTGCCAATGCGCTCGATAACGCGTCGGAGCCGCAACAGCCCGTGCGAAGAGACACCCCGCAATTCCGCTTCAAGCAAAAGGTCTGTCTGTAATCGGGCATGTTCCAATGGGACGCCAGCATGCTGGAGAATGCCTAAACTCGTCCGACGTAGAACTTCTTCTCTCAGAACAGGCACGGGAGATCCTATAGGATATTTGATATAGGCTCATATTGGTGCTAAGCTCAATCGACTGTCAAGGTGAGGTTCAAGCTGAATGACCATGCTAACTGGCGGGATAAAGCGCCCTGGCGCATTGGCCGAAGAAGTCTATTTGCGCCTGTACGATCACCTGATGGCGGACGGCTTGGCGCCAGGCGCGCGACTGTCGGTGGACGGGTTGGCTCGTACGCTCGACGTCTCACAAACTCCAATCCGCGAGGCGTTAACGCGCCTCGAAGCACAAGGTTTGGTCGTAAAAGTTCATCTTGTGGGCTATCGCGTGGCCGAGCCAATGGGGCGAGACCAACTTGACCAGATATATGAACTGCGCCAGCTTACCGAACCACGCTTGGCGTCACTTGCGGCAGAGCGGATCGACATCGAAGGTCGGACTGCACTGATTTCAATCGCAGACGCCATGGAAGCGGAGGGCGCTTCTGACAGGCCCGAAAGTTATGCCCGGTTCTCCAGACTCGATGAGTCTTTTCACAGTGCAATTGCCAGAATGAGCGGCAATGACGTAATTGCCGACGCCTTGGCGGCCCAGCATGTTCATGTCCACCTGTTCCGGCTTTCTCAACCGCCCGCTGTTATCTCAGAAGCGCGGCTCGAACATGGCACACTTCTCGAGGCCATTGTCGCCGGCAACGCAAAGGCGGCCGAAGAGGCAATGCTTCATCACATTCTCTGCTCGCGCAGCAGATTTGCCGGTGAAAACGCGAAACTGGCGCAGCCCCTAGTCAATACCAATTTCTGATTTCGGATCCGTCTAGCGTTGGCGGCGGGACCTGCCACAAGCCATCTGAAGCACTTTCTTGGTCGGCGCTTGTGTGTTTCAGGGGCTGAAAACCGACCGGCGTTTGAAAAAGGCCTGCAATGGGCAACGACAACATCGTTCGCTGCATCGAATACCGATCAATCGACGGCCTAAGCTGGCTGCACGGGCTTGGCTGTCAGTCAATCGGTCGGCGTCTAAGAACCTCAGCGTTCCGCCAGAGTGGCCGCAATCTCGTCGGCGCAGCTCAACAAAATGGGTCGACCGGCGCAAATCCGAGCCAGATCACTTGGTCATACTGGCTGAGTGACGATGCGGCGTTTTCAGATTGGCGGTTTGATCCTTCAAAAAACCTTGCACGCCTTTTTGGCGCATGAGGCACCTAGCGCGCTGACACTATCGCATCGCAACTGGTGTTGGGCTAGAATAGCGTCGGGATTGTGGGGGCATTTATGTTGGGCAGACATCAAACAAGTGGCCCTTTCAAAAAACGCGCACATAGCGGCGTGCCTGAAACACCGACCGAACACGCTGGGTTGCGCTCGGCGGTGGTAGAGAACGCTTCGGGTCAGGCGGCGATGCAGCCGTGGATTTCGATGGAGTGTTTTCAGCTCAGCACCGGCAAGCGTTTGGCACAGATTGACTGCCTTGATCTGGGCCATTTGCAGGTTGTGCGGGAGCGCCAATGCTCAACCGTCCAAAAATTGGGCGCAACCCCTGCCGATCTTTGCACAATTTCCTATTGTACATCGGACCCGGCCTTTCGGTTTTCCGACCACGCGGGCAGCGTAAATGACTCAATCTTCTTCATGCCCGAGCGTACCGAATTCGATATTCATGTGCCCGCAGGTGCTCAGACAACCTATATCAGTTTTTCACAAGCTCAGTTCATCGGCGCCGCGCGGACACTGAATCCCAGGGTATGGGATCAGCCAACCGCGCAGATAATGCTGCTTCGAGCCTCCCAGCTTTCTGAATTGAGAGCATGCCTCGCATACTGGCTCGCAGCGTCCCAAGCTGTTCAAGTGCGAGGCGATTTTCTGAACTCCGGCGTTTTGGAGTCCGTCATATTGCAGTCTGTGCTGAGTATGACGACAGCCGTCTCGCAGGATACTCAGACGACACTGACGACGGCTTCGAAGTCGCGTGCCTACCGCCTCTGCAGAAGGGCGCGAGAGCACGTAGCTGAGTGCATGGCGGCACATAACCTGCCGACCATAGTTGATATCTGCGCCTCACTGGCAGTTTCGCAGCGCACACTCGTGTACGCCTTCCAAGAGTATGCCGGCATGTCGCCACAAACCTATCTGCGACTGTGCCGTTTGAACCGGGTCAGGGCCACCCTGCTCGAAAAGTGCGCCAAAGATATCTCAGTGACGCAAGTGGCCATGCAATTTGGATTTCTTCATTTGAGCCGCTTCGCTGGCGACTACAAGCGGTTGTTTGAGGAAAGCCCGGCGACAACTTTAGCCAGATCCGCCTAGCTGCCAAAGAACAGATCGTTTTTGCGGATTTCGGATAGCCGCCACGATCCTGCAGCCCTAGCGTTAGCATTTCGAAATCATGGAAGATCTCTATGTGCAGCGTGCTGCAGAGATTAATCCAACCCGCTTCCGTCCTTCGGCCGCGCGATTTCATTCTTCAACATCAATAATTTAGCGTTTTATAAGAGCACAATTGAGGACAACAATCATGTGCAAGGATTGCAATAACGGGACAGTCAGCCGACGGGGACTGATTACCGGAGGGCTGGCGCTATCGCTGGCAGTTCCGTTGGCCGGCCAGGCCCTCGCGCAAGAGGAGGCGAACCCAGCTCCAGCCTCGCCCGATGAGGCACTGCAGCGGCTGATTGAAGGCAATGCGCGTTATGTCGCCAATGCCGCAATCAATACCGACCATTCGGTTACGCGGGCGAGCCGGGCCGAGGGTCAGCAGCCATTTGCAGCTATCGTGAGTTGCTCGGATTCCCGCGTTGCGCCCGAACTGATCTTCGATCAAGGGCCGGGTGAGCTCTTCGTGGTGCGCGTGGCTGGAAATTTCATCAGCGAAGAAGGTCTGGCAACGCTGGAGTATGGCGTTGCAGTACTTGGCATCAAGACAATCGTTGTCCTCGGACACACTGCATGCGGCGCGGTTGAAGCCACAATCCAGTCGATCTCCGATAACGAATTGCCTGGCGGCCACCTACCCAGTCTTGTCAATGCAATCCGCCCGGCCGTCTACGACGTCCTGGACAGCGCGCCCAGTGATCTCATGGCTGCAGCAACTGCACAAAATGCCAAGCTCAATGCGGAACGAGCCTTGAACGAAGGCCCGATCCTGTCTGAAGCCCATGCCAATGGTATGCTCAATTCAGCGGCCGGCATCTATGACATTGCTACAGGCAAGGTTACGCTTCTTTGACCGGGGCGGGGTTCTCAGTTGCGCAAGCTGCAAAGAGAACCCCACCCTGCCCTATTACAGCGTAGCCAGCGCCTGATCGACATCGGCAATGATGTCAGCAATGTTTTCAATACCCACTGAAATACGAACCAGATCTTCGGACACGCCAGCCCTTGCCAACTCATCGGCGTCGAGTTGTCGGTGCGTGGTGGTCGCGGGGTGGCAGGCAAGCGTTTTGGCGTCACCGATGTTGACCAGACGATAGATCATCTTGAGCGCATCGATGAATTTCCCGCCGGCTTCGCGTCCACCTTGAACACCAAAGCTGACGATGCCGGAAGCCCTGCCGCCGGTGATCCGGTCGCAAACAGGTTTGTAGCGGCTAGTCTCGAGGGCAGCGTAATTTACCCATTTGACCTTGGGGTGATCCTGAAGGTACTGGGCAAACTTAAGGGCGTTCTCGCAGTGGCGCTCCATGCGCAACCCAAGCGTTTCAAGCCCCATGAGGATCAGAAATGCGCTGTGTGGGGATAGCGCAGCTCCGGTGTTGCGCAGTGGCGCGACGCGGCAGCGACCGATATAGGCTGCGGCACCAAGCACTTCTGTATAGACCACGCTGTGATAAGAGGGATCGGGCTGGTTCAGGATCGCGAAACGCTTTTTGTTTGCCACCCAATCGAATTTTCCCGAATCCACGATCATGCCGCCAATCGCATTGCCGTGCCCCCCAATGTACTTGGTGAGCGAATGCACGATGATATCGGCACCGAAATCAAACGGCCGGCAAAGAAATGGCGTTGCGACCGTATTGTCGACGATAAGTGGTACACCGTGGCGATGTGCAATCTGGGCGAGCTTTTCGATGTCGACGACATTGCCGGCTGGATTGCCGATCGATTCACAAAACACCGCCTTTGTGTTCTCATCGATCAGAGCATCGAACGCATCGAGGTCGTCCCCAGCGCCCATCCGAACTTCGACCCCCTGCCTTGGCAGGGCATGCATGAACAGATTGTAGGTGCCGCCATACAGTTGGCTGACTGACACGACATTGTCGCCGACGCCAGCAATCGCCTGAATTGCGTAGGTGATTGCTGCCATGCCTGAAGCGACCGCAAGCGCGCCGATTCCGCCCTCAAGTGCCGCCACACGCTGTTCAAGCACAGCCGAGGTCGGATTCATGATGCGTGTGTAGATGTTCCCTTCGACCTTGAGATCGAACAGATCAGCACCGTGCTGGGTATCATCGAACGTGTAGGAGGTGGTTTGATAAATCGGCACCGCTGCCGAACGCGTCGTTGGTTCAGGGCTGTAGCCGTGATGAAGTGCAAGTGTTTCGAGCTTCATGGAATCTCCTCCGTGCGGGTGTGGCACCACAAGCGCGGGTGCTCCTGGATGCCACAGTACCTGATGATTGTCAGATGACTCCGAGCGCCGACATCGCATCGGCCACCCTGACGAACCCCCCGATATTGGCGCCAGCGACATAATTGCCCGGAAGACCGTATTCATCGGCGGTTTGCGCGCAAAGATCATGAATATCCTTCATGATTTCGGCCAGCCGCTCCTCGGTCTGCTCGAACGTCCATGAATCGCGGGATGCGTTCTGCTGCATTTCAAGCGCGCTGGTGGCAACCCCACCCGCATTTGTCGCCTTTCCGGGACCAAAGAGTATCCCAGCCTCTTCAAACATGCGCACAGCTTCGGGCGTACAGGGCATATTAGCGCCTTCGGCGACGGCAATGACCCCGTTTTCAATCAACGAGCGCGCGTCGCGACCGGTCAACTCGTTTTGGGTGGCCGCCGGAATTGCAATATCGCACGGCACCTGCCAGATCGAGCCAGTGTGGCTGAAATATACGCCAGCACCTTTACGCTCGGCATATTTTTCAATGCGGCCACGGCGGTTCTCCTTGATCTCCTTCAGAAGCGCCAGATCGATCCCCGCCTCATCAACGACATGACCGCCGGAGTCGGAACAGGCAATGACCTTTCCGCCAAGCTCCATGACCTTCTCGATGGTGTAGATAGCGACGTTGCCGGAGCCCGAAACCACAATGTTGCGGCCTTCCAGATCCTTGCCCTGGGTCCGCAGCATTTCGGCCACAAAATAGACTGCGCCATAACCCGTTGCCTCCCGGCGGACACGTGAACCGCCCCAATTCAGGCCCTTGCCGGTCAGCACCCCGGATTCATAGCGGTTGGTCATCCGCTTATATTGGCCAAACATATACCCGATTTCACGCTGACCAACGCCGATATCTCCGGCGGGAACATCGGTGTATTCACCGATATGGCGGGAAAGTTCGGTCATGTAGGACTGACAGAACCGCATGATCTCCAGCTCGGAGCGGCCCTTGGGATCGAAATCAGAACCACCTTTGCCGCCGCCAATAGGCATACCGGTCAGAGCGTTTTTGAACACCTGTTCAAACCCGAGAAATTTGACGATGCCGAGATTGACGCTGGAATGGAAGCGCAAGCCGCCCTTGTAAGGTCCAAGTGCGGAGTTGAACTGTACTCTGAAGCCCCGATTGATCTGGACGTTGCCCTGATCGTCCACCCACGGCACGCGAAAGATGATCTGGCGCTCAGGTTCGCACAGCCGCTCAATGAGCCCTGAATCGGCATAGTAAGGGTGCTTTGCGACAACCCGCCCAAGACTGTCGAGAACCTCGCGAACGGCCTGGTGAAATTCGATTTCGCCCGGGTTGCGGCGAAGGACCTGCGAAAAAACAGGGCCGAGAACGTTGTCGGCAGCACTCATAGTAAAAAGCCTTCTTTTGGAAATGAGGCGCAAGGGCATTTCTGCTCTTGCGCGCAAATTGCCGTCGCGCGACGTCGGTGCAAACGGCGCGATAGCAATGCCGTAAGTCAGGATCTACGCAGCTGAAGGTCCTGGGTCGTCATCTGGATGGGGCATCTTGAGGCGATGGGGCCCGACGGATTGCTTGTCATCGCGACTCGATACCAGGTGAATGGGACTTTGCTTTTTGCGCGCCTTGATTTCCGATTCCGGCTGATAGAGTACCCGGTGCAGCTCGAGCTGTTCGAGGCGCCCACCACAATCGATTGCGATCCGCTCGCCCGCGCTTAATCCCAGCAAAGCCACACCGCGAAGGCTGGCCAATGTCTGGTGGCCCTGTCCCGGAACGTAGTGCTCTACTGAAACGAGCGTGCGCTCCTGGGGAACGCCATCATCGATTGAGAACACAATGCGCGAGCCGATAGTGGCGACATCTTTGGCCAAATCATCAGCAAAAACGAGTTGCGCAAGCCTCAACTTCTTACGGACGGCAGCAATGAGCTGATCGCCGCCTCCGAGATGGTCGGCCAATATCGTTTCAAGGATCGCAAAATCACGCGGCGTAAGTCTGGGAAGAATGGCGGAACTCATGAGAACGTCCTGCTGTTGGAGCCAAATGCGAACATGGGCCAGACCGACGGAGTTCGATCTGGCCCCATGATCCAATCTTGAGGACCTGAAGACTGAGGATCGTTGTTGCTTCACTCATCTCAGTCACCTGGACGGACGTTGACGACGGTTAGCGTCAGCTTGCGTCCATCACGTGAAGTCCACGGGATGCTCTGCCCCTCGCGTAGCCCAATCAGGGCAGCACCGATCGGCGTCAGAACCGACACTTTGCCGGAGCTGATGTCGGCTTCGCCGGGAAACACGAGCTGAAATGTGCGATCGAAGCCATCGGTAGTTGTAAATGAAACCACAGACCCCATACGAACAGCGTCATCAGGCAGTTTTCCTTGAGCCACGACGCGTGCACGGTCCAACTCTGTCATGAGTTGATCGGCCACGGCGGCCATCGGCCCGCTGATACCGTTCGCCATGGTCGTCAATTTTCCATGGTCTTCCGCGCCGAGCACGAGCCGCGGCAGGGCCGGCGTTTTCATTGCAGTTTGGGACATAATCGCACACGATCTCCGTCAGCCTCAAAGCGCTGGCGGTCAAAAATTCTAATCTATGGTGAAGGCACCGAAGGCGCTAATCGTGCTGAGCGAAAAGCGCACCTCCCGAAGCTCGGAAGGCGCAAATGGCCGAGCTTCGGGCTACAGTCCTGTTACGGGCTGTCCCTTGAGACTCTGCAACAATGCAAGACGTGCTCGGATCGACATGGAACAATAGCTAGTCCTTTGCGCCATGAAGTCAAGCCGCGGCACACCCATTGCGACCAATGGCCACCAAGAATGTTCATCGCACCGTGCGCAACGGCTCGCCTGAACTCGATGTCACGTATCGCGGAAACCGAACCGGCCAATGTTCGGGGAGAGGCTTCAAGCACCACGGGCAACGCATAGCAGCCCGAGGTATAGACTCTTTGCAATGAAGACATGTGAAAGGATTATCTGAAGAACGCACAACTGACTCCGCCCGCATTCGCGAATTACACCACACAAACCACCAAACCCGGGTCGGCACGCCAGCTCTAGCGCAGCGCGTTCACCTCCGCCCGGGGGGCAGGTCGCGCGCCTATAGGCGCCAGTGGGCCGGCAATATCGATCAAAGTGCAAAGCATGGCGAGAACATAACTTCGAAAGTTTCTTTTGCAAGGCGGGACAATGCATCATGGGCGCGACAAAATAGTTCAGTTGACTTTATATAATTCAACGTTACGTTTCATCCGCCATGACCTATTATAGATTTAAATATTTCCGTCACGCTGCAACCCGCACCCGAGATGAATAACCCGGGAGAGCGAATAGTCTTCGCGTTCTCGGGATAATACTCACGATAGTTTTATTGCTTTGGTTGGTATCATCGGATGCCAGACGGGGGTTCGTGATGACACTCGCGGGTGTTTCCTTCGAAATAGACTTCACAGTCGACAAGACATCAAAGTCACGCAAAGCAGCGCTGAGTTCGCTTGCCCAACGCATTGGCGCGCTTCGACCTGAGCTTTCCACTCAGGACATCAGCAGCTGTTTTCTGACTCGCGAACGTCTGGGTTCGACCGCTATCGGTTCGGGGGTGGCCGCGCCGCATACGATCTTCAACGAGGCCTGCCCACCACTTATTCAAGTCACAGTGCTCAAGAGTGCCGTGGACTTTGATGCAAGCGATGAAGCTCCGGTGGATTTACTGCTCTCGGTCGTTGGCAATCGGCACGATCTGCGCTGGCTACATCTGGCGCTTCCGCGCTTCGGCAAAGTGGCCAACGCGCCTGACAAGGCTGCCAAGATACGCTGCGCCAAAGATATTCCAGACGTCGAAGATGTCATGGCTTCCGTGGGCATATACACGCGTCGAACGCAGCCTGAAAAGCCTCTGTAACGCCGAGTTACTCCTGTCAATATGCAGGGGACTCAAAAAAGGAAACAACTCACGGTCGGCGAAAAACGTCCGGCTGGGGTGAGTGTGCCAAACGCGGTGATCAAGCACCCTGCCCTAAGGTTCGTGGCCGTCACAAACACGTTGCGGCACTTGGCGAGATTGTCCAAGATGGCTAAACGCGAAGGCGATCAAGAGCGCAAACAATCCAAAAAGAAAAAGCGAATACAAAGCCTAGCGCCGGATTCGATTAGTGGTCTGCTTTCTGGACCCACAGCGCCGAAACTGGCAAGTGCAGAGGCAGATGGACATTCGTGAGCAGAGCCAATCTCTGCCCAAATGAATTCGGCAGGCAAAAAACCTTAATGACGTCCCACATCGTTCCGCCCCGAGCCGCCAACACCAATCGCCCAGCTTCAGTTTTCTGGCTTACCGCGTTTCCTTTAGTCATACTCGCGCTCGGGCACATGATTTCCAACATGGTGCGCACACTTCCAGCAATATCGGCGGATGTGCTTGCCGGCGATCTGGCGGTATCGGCCGGCGATATCGCTGCAATGACCGGTTTTTACCACTTGGCGTTTGCTGCTGGGCAAATTCCAGTGGGGGTCGCTCTCGATCGTTTCAGCGTCAAGACGGTGGTGAGCGCACTGTTGAGTGTGGTTGCCATCGGGTCTGCGTTTGCAGCGCTTATCCAAGGGCCGACGGGATTTGCAATCACCCAGATTATACTTGGGATCGGGTGTTGCGGAATGCTGCTTTGTCCACTCACTTATGCCGCGCGAACGGTCAGTTCGGGGCAGTTTGCTTTATGGTCAGCAGTCATTCTCGGCGTCGGGAACAGCGGAATGGTGCTTTCAGCCAGCCCCATCGCCTGGATTATCGAGTCATATGGCTGGCGGCTCGCCTATGGACTGCCCGCCGTTTTTGCGTTGGCTGTTCTGGCGATCGTACAAGTAGCGATCCGCCCGATACCGCCGACAAGCGAAACACCCGCCAGCGTGCGATCCGAAGTTGTCGAAGTCCTGAAAATCGGGGCATCGCCGGCACTTCGGGGCGTCGTCGTTCTGGCCTTTGTGTCTTTTGCCATAATGATAGGGGTTCGTGGCATGTGGGGCGGCCCTTGGCTCATGGAAGCCAAGGATATGTCCCGGGTGTCAGCCGGCAACGTTTTGCTTGCGCTGACCATGATGTTGATCGCAATGCCCATGATCGTTGGCATTCTTGAAAAGCGCTTTGGTCATTCCAACACGATATTGACCACGGGCCATATCCTTGCGGGAATTGCTTTGATACTACTGCCCGCCGGCGCTCAGGGTGGGTTTTTGGCAACTATCTCGGGGGTCGACGTGCTTCCGAAGAGTTTTGACATTGCGCTGATTGTTGCCTTCGGGGCGCTAATCTCGGTTCAGCCATTGCTCTTTGCGCTCGGGCGCGCGTCGGTGGGATCGCAACATGCCGGAAAGGCGCTATCGGCAGTCAACCTTGCATTTTTTGCGGGCGCTGCGGCTATTCAGGCGGTTTCGGCACCAGTCAACGCCACTTTCGGGCTACCTGGCGTCCTTACGTTTCTTGGTATTCTGAGTGTTAGCGGCGGTCTGCTCTTCCTGGGATTGAGCAAACGTACGTAGTTCGGCCCAACAAGCCGCCGGAGTGGAGCGAGCAAGCGTCCTACCCGTTGGCGGGCAGCACCCCATTTTGAGCATCCAAATTATCGCCCGTCTTCTGCGGATCAGACACCGGCATTGTAAAAATGAAAGCAGTTTCCTCGGCAGTGGATGTGACGTCGAGCTTGCCTCCATGCGCCTTAGCGATCTGTGAAGCGATGTAAAGTCCCAAGCCCAGCCCCTCGCGGTTATTATCTTGTCCGCGATAAAACGGCTCGAACAATTGGTCCATTGCTGTGCTTGATATCGGTCCGCCCTGATTAACCACCGACAGCTCGAACATGGCTTCGCTCGAACTGGCCACGACCTTAATGGGTTGTGAAATCGATCCGTGGGTAACTGCATTGCCTAGAAGGTTCGAGACCAATTGACCGATGCGGGTGTGATCGACATCAACGCGATTATCGAGTTTGAAATGCGTCTCTATGGTACATTCGGGATGGCTCGACCGCATCTCATCCACAATATCGGATAGGGTTGTTTCGAGATCGCGTTCGGGCTCGAACAGAAGATCTATCCCGCTACCAAGCCGTGAACGCGCAAAGTCCATAACGTTTGCAACAAGTGCATGCGAGCGTGCGACGCTGGTCTTCATCAATTGCAGGATCAACGGAGATCGTTCTGTCCACCCATCACGCAGGAGCCGGTCTATGCCCGCACCCAGCGCCGTGAGAGGGTTGCGCAGATCGTGCCCCAACACCGCGATAAACTGTTCGCGGAACTCCGCCGACTTGCGCTCATTCGCCAGGTCGATCTGGCTGGCATAGAGCTTTTCATCTGCGTCCAAGTGATAGGCGATCAACTCGGCAAAGAGCTTCATTGTGCCAACGATTTCTGGCGTGCTGACATTATGGGGGTGAGGATCTATGGCGCACAACGTTCCAAAGAACTGCCCATCGGGCAGTACTATGGGGACGGAAATATAGCTTTGCAGATCATAGATCCTAGGTGTGTGATGATCGCGGAAGCGGTCATCCTCGCTCGCGTTGTCAAAAACGATGACTTCGTTGAGCTGCCGGACCTCATGGCAAAGCGTGGATTCGACCTTCAGCTCGCCACCGACGGCGAGGCCGAAATGGATGTTGTCGAGGACCTGACAAGCTATCCAGCGCTCCTCGGTAACCCGAGCAACGGCGGCAAAGCCCATCCCAGTGGAACGGCACACGATATCGAGGATATTTGGGACCGCAGCAATCCGCTGAATGGCACTGATATCGTCGGCGAATTCTCGTAACAAGTTGGTCTCTCAAGCTGCCCGTAAACCGGCTTCCGGAGGCGCAAGTGGCGCATGGAACCGCTTTGAGACAATAGGCCAACTCAAGGGCCACGAAAAGGGGCCGAACGCTCCCAGGCCCGTTGCTGCCAAGCTTGCCGATCGAGCAAACACAACAGTTCTGAAGCATGCCGTTGCCATAAGTCACCCTTAAGGGACAAGCCGGAAGCAGCTTCATCAATCTGATGGAGCACTTATGACAAAATATGCATCAAATATCAGTCGCCGACTCTTCCTCATAGGATCTGCTGGTGGGTTGGCGCTTGCGGCCGCTGGCTGTAGCACAACGGCGCCGCGGGTCGTTGCCCGGCCAGCGCCGCCACCACAGCCACCGGCAGATGTGGTTTACATGTATCGGGCGTTACCGGACGAGGAGTTCCCCGTACCTGCCGTCGATGTTTCGCAAATCGACCCAAAATACTGGCGCCAAGAAGTGCCCTACCCCACAAGCGAAAAGGCTGGAACTGTGGTGGTCGATACTGCCAACAGGTTTCTCTACCACGTCCATGATGATGGAACGGCCATGCGCTATGGGATAGGTATTGGGCGGCAGGGGTTCGAATGGTCCGGCCGCGCCCACGTAGCTTACAAACGTGAATGGCCGGTGTGGACACCTCCAGCAGAAATGATCGCGCGGCAGCCAGAGTTGGAGAGGTGGCGCCACGGCCAACCACCGGGGCTCGACAACCCATTGGGGGCGCGGTCCCTCTACATCCACAAGGGTAATACCGATACCCTTTATCGACTGCATGGGACCGGTGAAGTCTGGTCAATTGGCCAAGCGGTGTCGTCGGGCTGCGTTCGCCTGCTCCACCAGGATGTCATCGACCTCGCCAAGCGCGTCAGGGACGGATCACCGATCCTCGTTGCCTGAGGTCGGGGTCCCGCCCAATATGGGCGGGACCGCATCATTGCAATGCAGAAACACGGTCTTCCATCAATTCCGGAGAGACTTCACCGGCGTAGACCGCCGATACAATGCCATCGGAGTTTATAAACAGTGTGGCCGGCAAACCGCGTGCATCATAATTGCGCGACACGGCCCAGGTTGGGTCAAGAATCACGTGCTCTAGAGACAGGTTTTGATATGCCAGAAACGCTTCTATGTCGTCGGCACCTTCGCCCTGATTGACGAATACGAAATTCACACCAGGATTTTCCCGTGCAGCCTCGGCAAACATTGGCATTTC
Source organism: Pelagibacterium sp. (assembly GCF_048264985.1). Lineage (GTDB taxonomy): Bacteria > Pseudomonadota > Alphaproteobacteria > Rhizobiales > Devosiaceae > Pelagibacterium. The sequence continues at coordinate 1,159,667 of NZ_JBLXCL010000001.1, read as the reverse complement.
GCGCACACATGGGGGACACCAACTTGCCCACAGGTTGATGACCATCGGTTCACCTCTGAACTGGGCGAGGTTTATTCTTTCACCTTCGATGGTCATAAGTGCCGTACGTGGCAGTGGCGCGCCCGTGGTCTGCTGCACGAGAAGTAGCGCTCCACCCCAGATGCCAAATCCGACAATGGTGGCCGCAATCGTACTTGCAAGTAGCGGTAGCTTGCGGACCTGCAAGGCGAGGGCCAAAGCGATGCCGAGTATGCCTCCCCAGACATTGAAGCCGCCTTGCCATACGTAGAACACGCGCAACGGCTCAGCCATGAAGCTCTCAGCGTGCACAAGGATGTGCACGAGGCGCGCGCCGACGATCCCGCTCAGTATGACCGATATCGCGAGATCGCTGGCCGGGCGCTTGAGGAGGCGCCCCACCACAAGCATGGCTATAAAAAAACCTGCGATGCCGAGGATGGCTGCAAACCGGTCTGCAGTGAACATCAACGGTCCTATAGTGACGGCGTTCACTAAAGTAGCCCTGCCGTCGCCGCCATTTCACGAAAATCGCTAACGCTGGTTTCCCCAATCAGCCGCGTGCCTTCGACCTCAGTGGCCTGTCGGTCGACATAGAGCATGGTTGGCGGCCCGAAAACGTCGAGAACCTGCATAACTATCTGATCGTTCGGCGAATTCTCTGTGACATCAACTTTGATGATTGCGGTTTCGGAAAGTCCGGCAAGTGCTGTCGGATTGTCCCAGATTTCACGTTCGATTACGGCGCAGGAAATGCACCAATCGGCGGTAAAATAGACGATCCTGTGCTGCCCATTCGTGCTCGCGATAGCATCGGACAGTCCATCTAACCCTGCAACGTTCAAAGTCTGAGTGTCGCTCGCTAGCGGTGCCGGAGCAATGCCATGCAGCGGATCGAGCGGGCTCCTGGCGCCAGTCGCGGCGCCAAATCCCAGAACACCGCCATAGGCAAGAGCCGCAATGCCCAAAACGCCGCCAGCCACGCGCCAGCCTGACCGCATGTCGGGCACCGTCCATAGCAGATAAACTGCGATTGCGAACGCAAGGCCAGCCCAGAGCGCAAGAGAGATGGAACCAGGCAATGCACGTTCAAGCATCCATATGGAGGCTGCGATGAAGACAAAGCCGAAGGCATGCTTTACCCGTTCCATCCACGCCCCAGCACGTGGCAACGCCTTGCCCCCAACTGTGCCGAAAACAATGAGCGGGATCCCCTTGCCCAACCCCAGAGCGAAGAGTGCCGACGCACCCAGGGCCGCATCGCCAGTCTGAGCGATATAAATCAGCGCTGCCGCAAGCGGGGCGGTCACACACGGCCCGACGATCAAAGCTGATAGAAAGCCCATCACTCCTGCCCCGGCATGACCGCCGCCACCAGAATGGCGTGAAATGAAAGTCATCCAGGAACTTGGAAGCTGCAACTCGAAGGCGCCAAACATTGACGTTGCGAGCACCGCAAACAAGATCGCAACACCCCATACCGCCCAAGGCGATTGCAATGCCATTTGAAGGTTCTGTCCGGACCATGCCGCTGCGAGACCAAGGAGCCCGAAAGCCATGGCCATACCCAGCACATAGGTCAACGATATCGTGAATGCCCTTGGCGTGGACAGCGTCCGGCCCGACTGGGTCAATGTGCCAGCAAGGATCGGGTACATTGGGAACACACAGGGGGTGAAGGCCAAGGCTACACCAAACACCAAGAAACCACCGACAACGAACAGCACCCCGCCCTGTTCCACAAGATCAGAGAGCAACGATCCACCTGTATCTTGGGCTATCTTGATCGGCGAGACTACGGCATTCGCGTCTTCGGCCCCCAGCATGGCGAAGCCAAGATTGTCCGACAGTGAGAGTGAAGCGACGTCCAGCGAGCGATTGACGGGGGGATAACAGATACTGCCGTCCTTGCACCCCTGATAACTGATCGACAGCGTCTTGGCGTCAGTGGCCGGCAAGGTGACTGAGAAATCATCCCAGAGCGTTTCAGTGGTGCCGAACGTCGGGTCCTCATAGATCTGACCGGTGGGCAGTTCGAGAGCAAGCTCCTCGCCACCTTCTCCGCTGACAGCAATCCTGTCATTGTAGAGATAGTAGCCCTGTTCGATTGAAAAACTGAGCGAGATTGTGTCGCCGACATCGGAAACGTCCAGGCCAAATGCCTCCTCGACGCGCAAAGGAGCATCCTGGGCGGAAGCAAAGCCGGCTAGAAGAAGCAAAGGCAGTAAGAGGACGAACCGCAACACGGACATAAACAAGAACTCCGGACTGTTATTTGCGCGCTGATTGGGCAAGCGAGCTTAAGCCGAACTTAAGAGTCGGACAGCGGCAACATGACACGAACCAACAGCCCGTGGGGCGCGACATTTTCGATCTTGAGACTGCCACGGGCCCGCTGGGCCGCCGCGTCTGCGATCGAAAGGCCAAGACCGCTGCCTGAAGGGGTCTTGTTGCGACCGCGGAAAAACCGATCCTTTGCCTGGGCGATTTCCTTTTCCGGCATGCCTGGCCCCTCATCTCTCACTTCGATAACGCCCATGCCTTGGCTGACTGCAAACGCGAGAGTGATGGTGCCGCATTGTGGTGAGTGCGCAATGGCATTTTCCATAACGTTGCGAAAGATGAGATCGAAATCGACTGGTGAAATCGAAAATCTGGCGTCTTTGAGCGCGTCCAGTCCTCTAAAATGCAGATGTGGCGAGACCTGAAGCGTCGAAAGCAGCGATGTAACTGCCTTGCCGGCATCGACCACCTCACCGGTCTCAGCCTCGGCCGGTGCTTCCACCGAAGCAATGGCTAGGAGCTGGCCCACCATACGCGCCGTGCGATCGACACCAGATACGATCTGTTCGAGCGCCTTGCGCTGGACCTGGGGATCGTCGCTCCGAATAGCAATTTGGGCCTGGGTCTTGAGCCCTGTCAGCGGCGTTCGCAATTCGTGCGCCGCGAAGGCGGTGAAATTGCGCTCACGCTCGCGCGCCTGGTCGACACGGGAAAACAATGCATTGAGCGCAGTAATCATGGGCCGGATTTCATCCGGCCCCTCACTTTCAATTGGGTCGAGTTCATCAGCTCGGCGCATTGCGAGATTGCCGGCGACTCGGTCCAGCGGCAATAGCCCGCGATTTACGCTAACCAGGATCAGCACGGCCATCAACGGAAGCACGAGGCCAGCCGGAACGATCAACCCGGTAATGACATCCCCCACCAACCGCTCACGCAGGTCGATGCTGTCGCCAACCAAAACTCTTATCCCCGTTTCCGGATCTGAAACTGCGAACACGCGCCAGCGTTCGCCGTCAATTTCCGTGTCGGCAAATCCATTCTCATGGCCCGACAGGGCTGTTGCCGGAGCGCCGTCGGAGCGTCCGACTAGATTTCCGTCAAACGACCAAAGCTGACACGACAGCTGGTGGTCATAGGAAATTTCAGATGGCACTGGCTTCATGCCGTCAATCATATCCTGCGTGTCGGCTACCGTGATTTCCCGGCTTGAGACAAGAGAGGAGACCATGCGGCCGGCTTCACTCAAACGCGCGTCCAGAACGCGCTCGACCTCGCTCCGCGTACTCATGTAGATCCAGCCCGCAGCCGTGAGCCAGACCAAACCGGTCGCGACCATGAGGATGACAACGAGGCGACCACGGATCGTGCTCATGAGCAGCGTCCCATGCGGTAACCGACACCCCTTACCGTCTCTATGGCGGACCGACCTATTTTTTGTCGCAAGTGGTGGATATGGACCTCAATCGCGTTGCTTTCGACGTCCTCTTGCCAGCCATATAGCTTTTCCTCCAAGCCGGACTTCGACTGAATGATTTCGGGCGACTGCATTAGCGCGTGCAGCACCGAAAACTCCCGCCGAGAAAGCGCCACCAGCTCGTCGCCGACGGCGACTTGCATGCTGGCAGGGTCCAGCGTGATGGCCCGCCAGACCAGATGGGCGCTGGCATGCCCATTTGAACGACGCACCAACGCGCGCAAGCGCGCTGCCAATTCATCGAGATCAAAAGGCTTGCCCAGATAGTCATCGGCGCCAGCATCTAGCCCCGAGATGCGATCCGACACACTGTCGCGCGCTGTCAACAGGAGCACTGCCTGTCGATCACCGTTTGCGCGCAGCTCCGCCAGCAGGTCTGTCCCCATGCCGTCAGGCAACATGACATCTAGCACCACGGCGGAAAAGCCACCGGCAGCAAGCGCGGCACGCGCTTCATCGAGTGTCGCAGCGCTTTCGACGGAAAACCCGGCCAGACTCAATCCGGTGACCAGGCCGTCATTGAGGATTACATCGTCTTCAACCACCAGTATGCGCAAATTTGTCTCCTGTCTGCGCGTCTCGATCCGCTTTGAGAATGGCAGTCTTAAGGCTGGCTTAAGGTACCCGCTTAGGCTGCAGCGCTAAATTGACTGGAGACCCCAATGCCAAAGCCCATGACCCGACGCGATGCTGCAAAACTTGCCCTCATTGCCCCATTCGCGGCAGTCACCGCATATGCCACGCCAGCCACCAGTCAGGAGCAGGATCTACCGCCCGACCTGGAAGCCATGTTTGGCTCCCCTGATACGCCGACGTTTGGCGCTACGGATGCTAATCTGACCATTGTCGCCTTCCTCGATTACAATTGCCCTTTCTGCAAGCAGAGCGCTCCGCATCTCAAGGCGCTTCGGGAAAGCGATTCCAATCTCACGGTGATGTACAAGGATTGGCCCATTCTCTCGGCGGCTTCAGTCTATGGCGGTCAGGCCGCCCTGGCTGCCCACCGGAACGGCCAGTATCTTGAGGCGCATGAAGCGCTCATGTCCATTCCGGGCGGCCGGATCACTGAAGCTGAAATGCGAGAGGCGCTGGAAGGATCTCCTGTGGACATGCGAAAAGTGGATACGATCATCGAAAACGAAGGCGACGCTCTGCTCGACCAATTGCGGCGCAATCTCGCCGAAGCTGACCAAGTTGGCATTACAGGTACACCTGCCTATTTTATCGGACCATATTTCGTCGGCGGTGCACTCGATCTCGGCCAGTTTCGCGAAATTGTAGCGTCCGCTCGGTTCGAATTGGGGATGTAGCTCCCTGCGCTCAGCCCAGAGCCTTTACCCAATACAAAAGGGCCGCAGTCGCGGCCCTTTCAAGTACGTTGACTATCAGAGCTACTGATCGGCTGCTTCGCCGCCCGTGACGCTCGACACATAATAGGCCAGTGCAGCAACCTCATCGTCCGATAACGCTGTGTAGGGCTGCATCGGGCCTACACCCAGCGTTACCGCAAGCCGCACCTGATCGACTGACGGCTTGAGATCATCCAGTATCGGACCGATGCCACCGTCTGTCCCGGCATCAGCCAGGGTGTGACACAGGCCGCAGGCCGGCTCCGCACTTTCGAGAAAGACCGTACGGCCAAGCTCAAGCATTTCATCGTCGGACTGAGCGAACGCGGTCGGTGCAGCAAGCGAGAGGAGGATTGCCGCACATGCACCGACGCGCGAAATTGTGTTGAACATCTAGGTTGTCTTTCGTTTTCTAGCTGATAGTGACGTCAATGCCCGGCGCGCGCCAGCCGTTGTGATTATAGCCGGATTGGTTGGGTTCAGGCGCTTCGGGCTGCTGATTGCCCTGGTTATCGGTTGCTCGGCTGACAATGCGGTAAGTGCCTGGCGCAAGTTCTTTGGGCAGCACGAAGGGACGCCAAGCGTACTGTCCAAGATCCGGGCCGACAAACTGCGCAGCTTCCCAGGTTTCCCCGCCATCGAGCGAAACTTCAACGCTGTCTACGGCATTGACTCCACCGAATGCGAGGCCAGTAATCTGGTGCATACCTGATGTCGAATGTTCAAGGGGACCGGTAATCCAGGATTTAACTTCCATCTGCCAAACCGAAGGATACTCGGGCGAACCGCTCTCCCCTAACGGGACCAAGCGGTAGCGCTGGCGCTGGATCAAGGCATCGGTTTCGACCTCCGTCATCGCAACGCGCTTGATGTACTTGACGTTGTTCACCCCGGTGAAGCCTGGCACGATCATGCGCAGTGGGCCGCCGTGAGCGAGCGAAATCGGCTCACCATTCATGTCCCAGGCAAGCAGAATGTTGTCGAGAGCGTCGAGCGGAACCGAACGCTCAACGATCACGTCCGCAGCATTGAGACCTTCGGGAATTTCCTCGCCGCCGGTACCGGTAACGAACTGCGCGCCATCAACAACGCCGCCCATGTTTTCTACGACCGTACGCAACGGCACACCAGTCCACATCACGCAGCCTGCGGCGCCAGTCTGCCATTGTGTGCCACTGGTTTCATGCTCATAGAACGCACGACCGTTGCCGGAGCACTGTAGAACCATGGCAACTGTTTCAACGCCCATCTTCTTGAGTTCACCCACAGTCAGGGTGCCGGGTGTGCTCACACCCTCGATCGAAACTTCCCACGCGTCGCGGTCCGCCACGATGCTCTCGTCGGGTGAAGTAACGTTGTTGCGCACATAAAGCTGATGTTCAGTGGTGATTGGCTGTACACCGAACACTTCACGCTTGGTTTCGATTGTATTGTTGGAATGAATTATGAGCGCGTCGGCGTCCTTGAAGTCCACATATTGCGGCAAAGGGCTGGCGTCAGCCTCTTGAGCCGAAACATTGAAGCCCGTGGCCATTACTGCAGCAGCGCCGGCGCTGCCTGCCAAAAGATGGCGACGGCGCAGATCGATTTTTTCCATGTCCGGGATCCTCCCTCAAATTCGGCGCACGATTGCGCACTTGTGAGAGAAGAGACGAGCAGCGGCTGCGCTTTATTCCATCATCGACGAAATAAACTTGCCTGCTACCCCACGCAGCTGGTGCGTGGAAATTCAACACCGGCGACGAGAGGTGCAAAGTCAGGCTTTGTAATGCTTTCGAGTGCATCAGCGATGGCTGCGAACCGTTCTGGATCCATTGCGCGCGCCACCACCACAGAGACACCATCAGCGATATCCCAGTGTGCAGACAGCAAGCCAGCCTCTTCTGACACAAACGGGACGGCCTCACGAGCTTCAAAAGGGATAGTGAAAACGCTGACACGGCAACCGTTGGGACCGGCATATCCGTGATGTCGGATATCGATACTGCCAGGCATGACGCGGACTTCATCCACAATCAGTTGCAACCCGGCCCGTCGAAACAATTCGGTCTCAGGTGCGGACGCTGGGAGAAACGGACCATTGAGTCCAGACTCTGCAAAGCCATCATGAACGGCCACCATCTGGCTGGCCAAACCTGTTCCGGGCGCCCGAGCAACGCCGAGCCAGGCCGCTGCTAGCGTTGCTGAAACAACGATAACGATAAGCGCAGCCGCAATTGCCGCGCCAAAGGGCAACACGCTGCGCCGTCGTACGGCCAGATCTTCTTGTGCCCAGTCACCCCGCATTGCCGCGACGTCGCGCTTGAGGTCACGCAAGTCGGATACCTGGCGATGCAGATTAGGGTCGTCGGCGAGCGCGGCTTGAACGAATTTCTGAGTTTCGGTATCGAGTTCGCCGTCAACATAGGCGCTCAGCGTATCAAAATTGATGGACATGTCAGCGCTCACAGCGACCTTCTGGGACGGGACAGTGGAACCACCGCATCGCCGGATAACAATTGGAACAGGCTCTGTCTCGCCCGCGAGACACGACTCATTACTGTGCCTCTTGGGATGGACAAAAGTTCGCCGGTTTCCTCGTAGCTAAAACCAGCAATGTCAACCAGAGCGAGCACTTCCTGGTGCTCAACAGAAAGAAAGGCAAATGCCTCCCGCACTGCATAATTGCGTTCGGTCGTCGCTTCACCCGCTTCACCGGCCTCGCCATTGGCGAATTGGTCGTAAAGACGGACACGCCTGGCATGGGAACGAGAGCGGTCGATCCAGAGGTTGCGAATGATTTTGAAGAGCCAAGCGCGGAATGCAGGATCGGCCGCGGGAACATCGCCTGCTGACATGGCACGGACCATTGTTTCCTGAAACAAGTCTCTGGCCTCATCGCGGTCGCGAGTCAGCGCAAAAGCGTAGCGCATCAGACGCTCGCGCACTGGATAAAGGCGTTGCTCGAACGGTAAGCTTGTCACCCTGAAATCCTGCACAAAAACGATGCTCCTCCGCACCTCAATGGGAGGGTAATCAATCGGCCAAATAAAATCGAGTTCTTCTGCACTGACCCTTCACATTGTCGCTTTGGCAAATGTATGCCCACCGCAGAGGCGGCGATCTCTACGAGCATACGAACTGCTCACACATCGGTTTTCCGAGCTGCTAATACCGCAATTGCAATGGATGTGAACCTGGTATCTCAACAATTGCGCAAGCGTCGTGCTTCATGCAAAAAGACACGCTGGGTCGACTTGTCGTCCCGAAAACACGGGGATCTACAAATGATTACGTTTATACCGGTTATATTGCCCATCTTGCCTTCGGCGATCGCTCATCCGTGGCTGAGAGCGCTCGTTCAGGCCAGCTTCTGGTTGCACTGACGCACTAGAAGGCGTGAAGTGTGACCGGTATGGTTTCGAGCGGTGCGCTCAGCGCAGTCTCTAAACGCTCGGCTTTTGGCCCCTGCCCTTCAATGCCTGCCTTGCCGGCCAACGCAGCGTGCAGCGCAAAAGGCGGCAGCAGGAAGACGAACAAAAAAGCCCAAAGAGGGTAACGCATAACCCGAGTTCTCCAACCCCAGCGAAAGCGATGAGGTGGGGCTACCAATACGCCCAATGAACCAACGGGCGTTTTAGGAAATAGGTTGCATTTTATCTTGCGATGCAGGCGGAGCGAGCAACAGCTGCGTTTCGCGTAGAGCTGTTTCCCCAAAAGCTATCGAGAGCACTGACTCCAGAGTCAGGTAGGATCGAACAAGTCTGAAGAGAATGTACTCAGGCAGTCCGATCAATGCACCGACACGCCCGTTGGCCAAGGCGGCAAAGCCAGCCATCAGCGCTGGCGCGCCCATGACCACGGCAAATACCGCCTGTACGGTAAGAGGACTTTGCGGATTGAATCCAGCAAAAAAGTAAAGGGCGCCAAAGATCACCAAAGGCACGGTCATTGCCCGTCGGCCGGAGTTTAGCAGCATGAACGGCAATATGATTTTACCGCGCACTGACGGCATCCAGCCGTCAAGATAGTCGCGATTGCGCGATGAGACATGATAGACCGAACGGAACCATCGCATCCGCTGTTCGCGCAAGTGTTTCCAACTTGCAGGCACCTCTGAAACGTATGTTATCGTCGGATCGCCAACGACGCGATAGCCCATCTCGCCGATACGCAGCGACATGTCGGTATCTTCCCCGTTCATACCGCCGGTAAAACCGCCAACGTCCCGGACTGCCTGGGTGCGATAAACTGCCAGCATGCCCGGAACGCCCACCACTGCATTCACAGCGCTATAGGCAACCTGATAATAGCCATGTTTGAGCAAGGTTTCGAGATTTCGGGCCCTATCGAACTTGCCAGTGCCGGGTGCTATTGGCAGTCCGCCCACCACACCGACGTCGTGACGCCAAAAATGCCGCACTGCCCGCCGAACCGATGTAGGCGACACCTGTGTATCCGCATCGATGCGAATGACGATCTCAGTCTGGGTCTGCGCGATGCCCTCATTGAGCGCGTTAGATTTGCCGGGCACTGGGACATCGACCACACGACCGCGCAAGTTCGGCATTTGCGCAAAACTCTCGGCTGCAATTTGAGCTGTGTTATCGGTGGAACAGTTGTCAAGCACCAGTACGTGGACATCGCCTTGATACTGGGCTGCCGCCTCCTCAAGTGCGGCCAGGGTACGAGGCAGTATATGCGCCTCATTATGGGCCGGTATAATCACAGTGACTTGCGGCGCATAATCTGGCTTGCGCCGAAGCATGGCGCCAACCGTACCAACTACATAGAGTATGAAAAACAGCACGGGAAGAAACAAGAACACGCCCGGCCCTGTGCCGCCAAGCAGAGCGACAGAGCGCAAATCTCCAACCAATGGAAGCTCAAGAGTATCGATCCATAGCGACAGGCCGATCGCCACGCCCACAGCCAACACGATCATAACAAATGAGGTAGCCTTGAAGCGCACGCTAAATGGCGCAAACGCAGCACGCCGCGGCATTGTGCCCTGGTCGAGCAGGCGGATCGAAAAAATATAGAAACCGAACAGGCCCGACAGGATCTCAACAACGTGAATCGAATAGACAAAGCCTGTCAGCCGGTAGGCAGCGATGTTTACAAGGTCGAACGCTGCGCAGATCACCAGGTAGTAAAGCGTGACCTCAAGAAAAAAGCGCAATCGCTGGGGCGCCCTGGCCCCGACGACTGCCGAAAACGCTACGAAGAACGAGACCATGAAAATCCGCAGCGGAATTGAGTGAACACCGAGATAAGGTGAAAACACAACATCGCCATTTGGGAAGATCGATGCCATTGGCTCGGCATTGATCAGGGCCAGAAGTGTCGAAGCGACGGCTGTAAAAATTGCCAGCAGCGCCGGCGCGGCCCAGACCGAAAGTGGCCGCGTCAGCTTGGCCGGTGAGCTATCCACCGACCAGTAATTGTGATCACTTGATGTACGATGGAGCATGCTATCGGTCGATCAGCATAACCGCGGCGTCGTCATCCAGATGTTCGATGAGTCCGCTGGTTCGCGGGTCCGAAAGGGCAATCAAGGTCGGATCGACATCTTGATTTGGCACGACGAGCCAGATTGTCTGCGTATCGGCACTAAACGCGCCGGCAAGACGCAGGGCGGATTTCAGGGCTGCTACGGTGGTCAGTTCAATGCGCGCAGAGGCTTCCTCAGCCTCAGTTCCGAAAACCACTTCGCTCTCGACTGGCAAAAACGCGCCGAGCACGCTGGCAGCCGTGCGACCCGCACCTTGCGATAGCGGCGTCATGACATTGAGGCCGATTATCTTGTCATCGGCCAGCGCCCGCACCATCTGGGGCCAACCTTCGCTTGGTTGAGCACCCTGCGGCGTCAATCGCGATGTCGGCAACAATTGTGCCTGTGCATCGGGTCCGACCCGGCAGATGGACTCATTGGGGCTGGTATCAATCAGCTCAAGAAGGACTGCGTTGGACAGTGCCTGGATATCGGCTGGCAATGCAACCGACAACGAAATCGTGTCCCCCTGCCCATCGAAACGCCTGGTTTCTAGCAGGTGACCATTGAGTGATACGCGCACTACCCACTCGTTGCCCGGCGCAAGCGTCGAGGTTTTGAGGTCAATGGCAAAACGGCGCGGCATCAAGCCATCGGGCAGATCGGCAAGGCTGTAAGGGACCGTCCAGCGTCGGGAGCCTCGGAAATTCTTGAGCAAAGTTTCGGCGTTCAGCTGGTCGACCGTAATGGGCCAAGCTCGCGGCGCGGGCGCTGCCGTACCAGACATCCTTGCGGCGCGCAGCGCGTCAGTACCGTTTGCGGCTGCGACGACTATTCTGCCTGCTGCATCAAGGGTCAGCGACGAGCCTGCCGATTGAGCCATAACCAGATCGGGCGCCTTATCGTCGGTCGCGAAGCGGACCGCCATACCTTTGCGGGCAAGATCCTGCCTCGCCCAAATGGCAAGCGCCTGGGACTCGGTATCGCTTCCGAATGCCATCCGAGCAGGATCGGCCATTGTGGCGATACGAACTGCGCGGGTATCAATCGGATCATCTGTAAACAGCGACAGGCCGCTATCTGCGCTCAGGGTGATGGCAGCGCCCGAGTTCGTCGCATCGGCGGGGCATATCTGGCCGCCACTCGTCGTGCCGCGGCCCTCAAGGGTGACGATCAATGCATCCGAGAGCAAATCATCCTCACGCAACGCAATTTCGATTTCATGGCGCGAGCGGCCCGGATCAAGCACGACTTCGCCGCGACGAATACCGTCGAGGCTCACAGTGACGCGCCCGTCACCATCCTCGCTCAATTGCGAATCGAGCGCGATCTTGAGTGTCCCCGAGGAGAGTTTGACTCCCGAAGGCAAAGCAAATCTCAGTTCGGCGGAATCAGGAAATCCAGCAAGCCCGACCCACTGATCGACATTTGGACGCGCGATCCAGATTTCCGTTCCAGATCCGCTTTCGACTGGATCCGGAGCGGGCTTGGAAAACTTCAGGCTCGGGAGATCGGAGGTGTCTACGGCCGATGTCAAGCGCGTCAGCACGTCGCTATCACGAGTATAGGCGATAGCCACACCTACGATAACAAAGCTCAGGATCGCTATAAACAGCAGCCGCAGGAAGTCCTTCATTCCGCAGCAACCCTTGAAGCAACAAGAAGCGGATCATCCCCCTGAACCGGGCCTTTCCAAAGCGCCGTTGCGGGAACGGTGGCCAGATTTGCACGATCAAGAAAACGCAGCGCAATATCGACGGTTTCGGTCAGCAGGGCATCGCGTAGCATTATCGGCTGCAACCCCAGGTTTTTGAAAGTTGCATTAGAAACGGCGAGGTCGTTCTCGGCAGCTTCGACGCGCGGGTTATCGACGAAGTCGATTTCTGCACCGGTCAGTTCAGCCACCAAGCGGGCCAAATCGCGGACGCGATGAGTCTCTGCTACCTGATTGATGATCCGCACGGCGTCGCCCGAAGCGGGCGGGCTGCCCAGTGCCAGTGCGATGCACCGAACGGTATCCTGAATGTTGATGAAGGCTCGCGTCTGGCCGCCAGTCCCGTGAACGGTCAAGGGATGCCCAGCCGCAGCCTGCATCAAGAACCGATTGAGGACGGTACCGTAGTCTCCGTCATAATCAAAACGGTTGATGAGGGCAGGATCAAGGCGCGTCTCTTCAGTTTGCGTACCCCACACAATGCCCTGATGAAGGTCAGTGATCTTGAGGCCATCGTTGCGAGCGTAGAACTGGAACATCAACTGATCCATGGACTTGGTCAGATGATAAATGCTGCCGGGTTTTGTTGGATAAAGGATCGAGCGTGGATAACGGGTGCCGTCCGGCCCTTCGACGGTTACGTCGAGATAGCCTTCGGGAATCTCCAGCCCGTCGCCATCATAACCGTAGACCCCCATGGTCCCGAGGTGAACGAGATGGGTATCGAGTCGAAGTTCAGCGATCGCCGCAAGGACGTTGTGTGTGCCGTTGATATTGTTATCGACGGTGTACGTCTTGCGTGCAGCGTCACGCATGGAATATGGAGCGGCGCGCTGTTCGGCGAAGTGAACGATCGCATCGGGCTTAACCGTTGCCAGGAGGCGGCGTAACTCCGTGTAGTTCTGCGCAACATCGAGTTCTACTACGTCGATGTCATGCCCACTCACCTTCTTCCAGCTGTCCAGACGCTTATCGATATTGGCGATTGGCGTCAGGCTGGGCGCACCTAAGTCTTCAGCAATGCGTCGACGCACGAAATTGTCGACGATAACAACATGGTACCCCTTGGCGGAAAGATGAAGGGAAGTGGGCCAGCCGCAAAAGCCATCGCCACCGAGAACAAGTACCGTTTTAGACATAGATGGGCCTTCCATCGCCAAGCCTTCCGACTCCGCGAATTACAATTCTTCTATCGGTTTTTTGCTGCCCCCCAAGACCCGTCGACATCCATCGACGGCACGCTTTTAACCGCAACCAACCCGGTACATACGAAATGTGCGATTTAACTCAAGTTAGCTTTTTGTGAACGGTACGTTCTCATACGCGATCAAATCGTCAAATAATTGCGAACAAAAAAAAAGGCGCTACCGGATGGTAGCGCCTTCTCAATCAGTGGCCCGGCACCGGTTCGGCACCCATCGGTTGGGGTGGTGGCCGGCGAATAAAGAACGCCGCCACGATCGCAAACATGGAGATGACGGCGCCAAACAGGAAGGCGAGCTGGATACCCTGCGACATCGCCGGTATTACCTCCACGCCTTCTGCGACCAAATCGGCCGCGCGTAGGGTCATCAACGAAACGAACAAGGCGATACCTGCTGCCCCGGCGACCTGCTGAATGGTGCCGATCACTGCGCTGCCATGCGAATAGAGATGGCGAGGCAGCGAGCCGAGACTGGACGTAAACAGCGGGGTAAACATGAGTGCCAGCCCCAGGCTGAGTGTGACGTGGAGCGCCAGTATAAAATAGATCGAGGTCGATTGGTCCAACGTGGTCATGCCCCACAAGACGCCACTGACCAGTACTGTACCCGGTACAATCAACACCGTGGGTCCTAGCTTGTCGAATAGCCGCCCCACAATTGGGGCCATCATGCCCATGACCAGCCCACCCGGCAAAAGCATCAGCCCCGACTGCGAAGCATCAAGGCCCAATACATTCTGCATATAGATCGGCAGCAGGATGAGCGAACCAAACATTGCCATCATGGAAATGCCCATCATGACGACACTGACCGCGAATACCGGCGTTTTGAACGTCCGCAGATCTAGCAAAGCCGCGTCGCGCTTCTGAAGAGAAAATTGGCGCGCAACGAACATACCAAGACCTACAAGGCCAACCAGCACCGGCGCCCATGCGGGGAAGATTGAAGCACCGCCGCCATGGGATGCATCGCCACCGAGACTGCTCAAGCCATACACCAATCCGCCAAAGCCAAGCGCTGCAAGGACCACCGAGATGAAGTCAAGCGGTGCCTTGGATGGAGTTGTAACGTTCTGAATCTTGGCGGCACCAAGCGCCAGAGAGGCAAGCGCGATGGGCAGCACAAGATAGAACATCCAGCGCCATTCCAAATGCTCCAGAATGAACCCGCCGATGGTCGGCCCGAGCGCCGGCGCCACCGAAATGACAATCGAGATGTTGCCCATGGTCCGCCCCCGGGATTCTGGCGGGACCAGGTTCATTATCGTGGTCATCAACAACGGCATCATGATTGCCGTGCCGCACGCTTGAACGATGCGACCTACCAACAAGAGTTCAAAGCCCGGCGCTATACCCGAAAGCAAAGTGCCGGCACTGAACGCCGACATCGCCAGGACAAACACTGGGCGCGTGTTCAGTCGCTGCAACAAATAGCCAGTGATCGGAATAACGACGGCCATGGTCAACATGAAAGCAGAAGTGAGCCATTGCGCAGCACTGGCGCTGATCTGAAGATCCTCCATCAAATGAGGGATCGCTACGCTCATGATGGTTTCATTGAGGATCACCACAAAGGCCGAGACCAGAAGCAGGCCAATAACCAAGCGGTTTCGAGCCGTGTTGTCGGGTTCTTCCATTGGCGATTGAGGCGCAGATGCGCCGTTCACATCAGTCGGTGACATTGGATATCTCTTAGTCTGGCGGACCCGCCGCTCCAGCGCGCACGCAAATTTGGGCCGTGTTCATTCTGCCTGTTGAAAACGAAAGTCAAGGCAACGCGAAGCAATCCTTTCATGACTGGAGCGCATGACGGTCGAATAATACTTGCCCCGCAGACCTTATGGGCCTTCACTGTGAAGGCTGGCCACTGGTTCAGCCAAACAAGGAGACCGGGGCTGCATCGCGTGTTCGAGGGAAGCGGGGCCGCACCAATCAAAGGATGAGGATCAACATGTATTTTCTACGTAACGGCGGCATTTTGCTTTCCGCCGCACTCCTTTCATCAGTGCCTGTGTGGGCTCAGGACGTTCCGCAGCCTGAAGATACGACAGCCATTGCCGATAACGAATCCGTGATGGCACAGGATTTCATGATAGCGTCGGCACACCCACTGGCCACACAAGCTGGCTATGACGTGCTGGCTGCGGGCGGCTCCGCGGCCGATGCGGCTGTGGCGGTTCAAACGATGCTTGGGCTTGTCGAGCCGCAAAGCTCGGGGTTGGGAGGAGGCGCGTTCCTTCTCTATTGGGACGCTGCGAACAGTGAGCTGTCCACCTATGATGCGCGGGAAAAGGCTCCGCTGGCCGCGGATGGCGACTACTGGCTCACCGATAGCGGCGAGACCATGGAGTTTATGGACGCTGTGATCGGCGGCCGCTCGGCCGGCGTCCCAGGCACGCCGATGCTCCTCGAAACTCTTCACGACGATCATGGAACAATGGATTGGGCCGAACTGCTTCAACCGGCGATCGATACAGCCGAAAGCGGCTTTACCGTCACCCAGCGTATGGCGGATTCCATTGCCGGTGCCACGGGTCTGGATCAATTCGTAGCGACGTCTGAGTATTTTCTCCCGGGCGGAGAACCGATCGCACAGGGCTCAACCCTAACCAACCAAGCCTATGCCGACACGCTCAAGCTCTTTGCCTCCGAAGGAGCTGCTCCCTTTTATACTGGCCAGATCGCCGAGGACATTGTTGCGGCGCTCAATACCAATATCAATCCGGGCATTCTCACTATGGAGGATTTCGAAGCCTATGACGTCGTCATGCGCGCCCCTGTCTGCATGGATTATCGCGGCTATGAAGTGTGCGGCATGGGTCCCCCCTCATCAGGGGCATTGGCTGTGGGCCAGATTATGGGGGTACTTGAGCCATTCGATATTCCCTCAATGGAAGACGGGGTCGAATTCCGGCATCTGTTCGCTGAGGCGTCTCGCCTGGCCTTTGCCGATCGCGGGCTCTACCTAGGCGATAGCGATTTCGTCGAGATCCCCGAAGGATATCTTGATGACGCATATCTGGCAGAGCGCAGCGCACTGATCGACCAGGGAGCGACCATGGGAACAGCGTCCCCCGGTGTACCGCCAGGATGGGACGAGGCACGTCTCGCATCCGATATCGAAAGGCCGCGGGCCGGAACATCCCACTTCGTTATCGTCGATGGAGAGGGCAACGCTATTTCGGCAACGACAACTATTGAGAGCGGCTTTGGCAGCCGTGTCATGACACGCGGCTATCTGCTCAACAATGAGTTGACGGACTTCTCATTTTCGCCGGAAGCCGATGGCGCCCCCATCGCCAATCGCGTCGAGCCGGGTAAACGCCCCCGCTCCTCCATGGCGCCGACAATCGTTTTCGAAAACGATAGCCCAGTATTGCTGACCGGCAGCCCAGGTGGCGCAGCGATCATTCACTATACCGCGCTTTCATTGGTTTCGATGCTCGATTGGGGCATGGACCCGCAAGACGCCATCGACCTGCCCCACGTGACCAATTTCAATGGCCGCACAAACATCGAGGAAGGCGACGGGTCTGCCGAACTGGCGTCAGGTCTGGAAGCTCTTGGCCATGAGGTCAATGTCACCAACCTCAATTCGGGCCTTCACGTCATCGCCATTACCGATGACGGTCTGATCGGTGCTGCCGACAAGCGCCGCGAAGGCGTCGTAATGGGCGAGTGAGACTTAGCGCGGCGCACTGTTTGGTGCGCCGCGTTCACTTGGCCGGCGATTGTCCGCCCAGCATTACCGTCAGCTCCTCGGCCGCACCGGCGATCAAACGACCAAGGACATGCAGGCGTTCATCGCTTACCCGCATAGCAAGACCAGAAATCGATATCGCACAAAGCGCTTCGGACTGTGTATTGTAAACGACCGCAGCAGCGCATCTTAGACCGATCACGAATTCCTCATCGTCGAGCGCATATCCGCGCTTGCGAATGGCAGCGATGTCCGCAAGCATCCCTGAAATGCTAGTTATCGATTTCTCGGTTACCTTGCGCAGTTCGCTGCGGCCAATCGCGGCTGCAACATCAGCATCGGGATAACTTGCAAGGATCGCTTTTCCCATTCCCGAATTCACCATGGGCGCCCTGCCACCAACCTTGGTGATCGCTCTCATGATTTCGCGGCTTTCGACCTGGGTCAAAACCACGACTTCCGCGTTATCGACAATGCCAAGGTTTACAGTTTCTCGCGTCTGGTCGCGCAGTCTGCGCAGAAGCGGCAAAGCCGGTGCAACAAAGTTCCGCTGACGAACGAATGCAGACCCAACCGAAAACGCGCTTCGCCCCACATGCCATCGGATCGGTCGAACTGAACAAATCGCCGCTGTTCGAGGGTCGTAAGCAGCCGGTGAACTGTCGAGACTGAAAGGCCGGTGCGCCGCGCGAGGTCGGTCAAGCGGCTCCCCTCTTCGTCCTGGCCGAGAACTTCAAGTATTGCCATGGGCCCTGTCGACCGATTGCACAATGCCCGAACGAGGCTGCGGACTGCTCAACATTTCACTCATGGCATCGTTCCCCCGGCACTTCTTTACCATGATCCCATTCGTCATGCTGCATGCCCCACAATAGGAGTGTTTTGCCGGTCAACCAGTCAAGAGCGATGGCATCCCAAATGCCCAATCCACTACTCGGCGATCTGCTCGAAAGCCAGTACAGCAGCTTCGACGCCGCACGGCTGACTGCAGCCGCAGCCGTATTCATCTATAATAGCTTTTTCTTGCTGGCTTTTGGCGCGTACCTTGAATCGCCCGACGCTATGGCGTGGCGCATCTGGCTGCCGAGACATCATTGGCCACCGGCTCGTTGTTATCGACCTTGATCGAGCGGTCCTGTCTGTCGCTTGAAAGCAAACGACGTGTTCTGATCCCGGCAGTTTGGTTCAGTCCAAAAAGAAGGGCCCGCCGTAGCGAGCCCTTCCCTAATCGTGCTGTTGGCGCATTCAGCGCTTGCCGGCAATTTTTCCGGCGACAGCTGCTGCAGATGGCGCCCAACCTTCAAATGAAAGGTCGCGTTCGCCATCATTGTCGCGAATAGACGTGGTCAGTCCCATTTCATTGAGCAAGCCCAAAAAGGGCTGTGGCGGCAGTTCTTCCACATTGACCATCTTGTGGCAGTCCCAAATGCCCTTGGCGACAAGGATCGCCGCGGCAACGGGGGGGACGCCGGCAGTGTAGGAGATGCCCTGGCTGCCAACCTCATTGTAGGCTTGCTTGTGGTCGGCAACGTTATAAATGAAGATCTCACGATCTTCGCCGTCCTTCTTACCCTTGACCAGATCACCGATGCAGGTCTTGCCCTCATAGTTGGGCGCAAGTGATGACGGATCGGGCAATACGGCCTTGACCACCTTGAGCGGCACCACTTCAAGACCTTCGGCAGTCGTGACTGGCTGCTCAGAGAGCAGGCCCAGAGAATTGAGAACCGTAAAGACATTGATGTAGTGTTCGCCGAACCCCATCCAAAAACGGATATCGGGAACGTCGAGATTGCGCGACAGCGAATGCAGTTCGTCGTGGCCGGATAGATATGAAGTGTGCGACCCCACGACCGGCAGGTCGTCGGTGCGCGAGACTTCAAACATCTTGTTGGTCTGCCACTGACTGTCCTGCCAGGAATAAACCACGCCGGTAAATTCGCGGAAATTGATCTCGGGATCAAAATTCGTAGCGAAGTACTTGCCGTGCGAACCGGCATTGATATCGATGATATCGATGCTGTCTACAGTGTCGAAATACTCGTCGACGGCCAACGCTGCATAGGCATTGACGACACCAGGATCGAACCCGGCGCCCAGGATTGCCGTAACACCGGCCTTCTCGCACCGCTCACGCCGCTTCCATTCGTAATTGCCGTACCAGGGCGGCGTCTCACAAATCTTGTTTGGCTCTTCATGGATGGCTGTGTCGATATAGGCCACACCCGCCTGGATGCACGCTTCGAGCACGCTCATGTTTATGAAGGCGGAGCCAACATTGATGACGATCTGCGACCGTGTCTTGGCGATCAGCGCCTTGGTCGCGTCGATATCGAGCGCATCTAGGTGATGGGCTTCGATAACACCGGGCTTTTTGAGGGACTTCTTTTCGAGCACGCTCGAAACGATGGCCTGGCATTTATCGAGCGTGCGCGATGCGATGTGAATATCGCCAAGCACGTCGTTCGCCATTGCAGCCTTATGGGCGACGACTTGCGCCACACCTCCAGCACCGATAATCAGCACGTTTTTTTTCAATTTTCACGAAACACCTTTTCAGAGGTTGAACCAAGCTACGCACGCTGTCGGAAATCGGGATCTCACCCCTGGTTACGACAGGCTCTGCGCGTAGTCCTCAAACGTGAACTCTTTGACGAGTTCCACTTGCCCGTCCAGGTGACGTACCGCGATTGACGGCATCTGGACCCCGTTGAACCAGTTTTTCTTGACCATTGTGTAGCCGCCGGCATCGAGGAACGAAATACGGTCCCCGGCCTTGAGCTCATGGGGGAACTGGAACTCTCCAAAAATGTCTCCGGCAAGGCAAGTTTTGCCGCAGACAATATACGTGTAGGGGCCTTCATTGGGCTCTACATTCGTGTATTCGCTATAAGTCAACAGATCGAGCATATGCGCTTCGGTCGATGAGTCAACGACAGCGACGTGCTTGCCGTTATAGACGACATCCAGCACGGAAACTTCCAAAGTGGTCGACTTTGTAACAGAGGCTTCGCCAGGCTCAAGATAGAGCTGGATGCCGTAGCGCTCGCTCATTTCCCTAAGCCGCGCGGCGAGCTTGTCGATCGGATAATTATCGTTTGTGAAACGGATTCCGCCGCCAAGGCTAACCCATTCCAGACCATGCATAATATCGCCGTAGCGATCTTCAATCGTTTTGAGCAGAGCATCGAGGCTGTCAAACTCGTCATTTTCACAGTTGAAGTGAAACATGACGCCCGAGATCGTATCGAGCACGGGTTTGACGCGCTCCATGTCCCATTCGCCCAACCGCGAAAATGGCCGCGCCGGATCAGCAAGAATGAAATGTGAGTGAGATACACCAGGGTTCAGACGCAGTCCGATCATCTTTCCCTGCGCACGTGCTTTATCAGCATAGCGCTCGAGTTGGTTGACCGAATTGAAGATGATCTTGTCGCACTCTTCTATAGCTTCATCGATCTCGTGGTCGGCCCAGGCCACCGAATAAGCATGGGTTTCGCCGCCGAACTTTGCCCGGCCAAGCTTCACTTCATTCAGCGATGACGACGTGGTGCCATCCATGTGCTTGGACATGATGTCGAAAACCGACCATGTCGCGAAGGCCTTGAGCGCAAGTACGCATTTGACGCCGGAAGCCTGACGCAAATACGATATTTTTTCCAGATTTCGGAGAAGTACCGATTTGTCGAGCAGATAATAAGGTGTCTGTAGCGTCAATTCTTGCGTTCGAACCTCCTTGGTTCCCGACGGGGAAACTGAGCATAAAAAAAATCCGCGCCGGATGAAACGCGGAAGACACCCCATCTAACGATTGGCCGGGGCAGACACAAGACCTTGCCTACAAAATTTTGGGCTGGGCCAAGCCTCACTTTGCCGCAGCCAAAACACATGCTCTAAAGCACCCATGAAAAAATTGTTCGTCATTGGCATCGGCACTGGAAACCCGGAGCATCTTAGCGTGCAGGCTGTGTCTGCGCTCAACCAGACCGATGTGATTTTCATCCCCACCAAGGGAGAGGAGAAATCAACGCTGGCCGCCATTCGCAAATCGATTTGCGAGCGCTACATTTCGCGCCCGTTCCGACTTGTCGAATACCCAATATCGTCTCGAAACGAGGCCATCGGCGATTACACGCAGCGTGTTCACGATTGGCACGAACTCATCGCCAACAACTATGTGGAGATGTTCCAGCAAGCGCCAGATGATGCGACGGGCGCGCTGCTGGTTTGGGGCGATCCGGGTCTTTACGACAGCACTTTGCGCATACTCGATAGCGCCAGGTCCAAATCCAGCCTCCAGTTCGACATTAAAGTCATTCCTGGCATAACGGCCATTGCCGCTTTGACAGCGGCCTTTGCAATTCCGCTGAACACCATTGGTAACCCAGTGACAATAACCACTGGCCGGAAGCTAAGAGCAGGCTGGCCGGAAGGGGCGGATACCGTTGTGGTCATGCTTGACGGAGAAAAGACATTTGCCGACATCGTACCCGACGGGCTCCATATCTATTGGGCGGGCTATGTGGGCATGGAAGAGCAGATCCTTATCGAAGGCCCGCTTTCCGTTGTCCGCGGTAGAATTTCGACTGCCCGGGATGCTGCACGCGCCCGCCATGGCTGGATCATGGATATCTATTTGCTGCGACGCCGATAGATTTCACTTTCCTTTGAATCGATAAACGCGACTAAGCCATTGTTTCCTTGAAGTTCCCAACCAATGTACGGCGCTCACAATATGTTCGCGCGCACTAGGCCAGCGCCGCGGTGCTTGCTAAGAGACCCAGATGACATCATCCCAAACTCCCCGTGGCGCCTGCCCTACCCTCGACAGCCCTATGGCCGTTGCAGATGGATTGCTTGCCCGGTTTCGCCCCCAGGCAGGACTAAGATCAAATCAGCTCTCAGCGCTCGCAGACGCGGCAGAGGCAAACGGCAACGGCTTGATCGAGATCACTGCTCGCGGCAATCTTCAAGTGCGCGGCCTTAAACAATCTTCTGCGGAGGCGTTTCGTAAAGCGCTCGCGGAGTCAGGCATCTTCGCTCAGCCGGCGCCGGCCATTGAGATTTCACCATTGGCCGGCGACGACCCCAAAGCCATCACTGACCCGCGCCCCCTAGCGAGAGCAATACGCGCCGTATGTAACGAGGCGCTGGAACGCGATATCTTATCACCAAAGCTTTCAATTGTGCTCGTTACCGGTGGGCAGATTCTTCTGGATGGGCTCAAGGCCGATATACGCCTCATCGCGCGTCCCGACGGCTGGGCACTCGAACTGGGCAGCGACACTATTGGAGAGTTGGACCAGAGCGAGGTTCCTGCGGCCGTTGGAATAATACTTTCTGCGCTTCAGTCCGAGGGCCCACGCTCCCGGGCCAGCGACCTTTCCGCTCCGCAGATCGCTGCGCAGATCGAGAATCTTCGCCCCCTCGCCCACTCAAGCGTGCGCCCGGCCAGCTATATGGTCGGACCCTTGAGCCTTTCGGGACAAGCTCCGGCCCTACGCGTGGGTTTGCCGTTCGGCCAGGTCAAGGCACGTCAAGTGCGAGATCTGGCGCAAATCATGTCAGAACTGGGCGTCGAAGAGGCCCGCACTGCACCCGACCGCTCACTCGTACTGCTGGGCTTTGATGCATCGGTTCTGCGAGATCTTGCACCGGCACTGTCCCGGGTCGGCTACTGGACAAGGCCGGATGCAACTGGGGTAAAACTCTCGATATGCTCTGGCGCTGAAGACACCGACGCTGGCGTCATTCAGGCTGCCGAACTAGCGCAGGCGTTTTATTCCGCCGCGCCCGAATTGATTGATGGCTCATTTCACGTTCACGTTTCCACATGCGCAAAGGGCTGCCCTCATGCGGGCCGTCCCGGAATCGTGCTCGATGGCAGTCAACTGACGCTTTACCGCGCACCCGACGCCAAACCGCTTGCAACGCTTGATCCTGCCGCTATTGAAACCGGCATCGTTTCTTTGGCCAATCGAATCCGCGATACTCGTCAACCGGACGAGACGACGCTTTCGGTGCTTGGCCGGCTGGGGCATCAATGATTCAATATGACTACATTCGTGAAGGGCAGGAAATTTACCGCCAGTCCTTCGCTACGATCCGCGCCGAAGCTGACCTATCACGCTTCGCGTCGGATGAGGCTGAGCTTGCCGTTCGGATGATTCATGCATGTGGCATGGTAGAGGCGGCAAAGCACTTTCATTTCAGCTCAGGGTTTGTTCAAGCTGCTCGCGATGCGCTCGAGCGTGGAAAGCCGATCTTTGCAGACGCAGAGATGGTAGCCCGCGGGGTCACCCGGTCGCGCCTGCCTTCCGAAAACGAAGTTGTCTGCGAGATCAACAACATCGAAACCCCGTTCCTGGCGCAAGACCACGGCAACACCCGATCTGCCGCAGCAATACATATCTGGCTGCCGCGCCTGGAAGGCTCGGTGGTGGCTATAGGAAATGCTCCAACGGCTCTGTTCCACCTACTTGAACTGTTGCGCGATGGCGCGCCAAAGCCTGCGGCCATCATAGGCATGCCCGTAGGGTTCGTGGGAGCAGCGGAGTCAAAACAAGCACTTATGGAAAATTCCTATGGTGTACCCTTCGCCATAGTCGAGGGTCGACTAGGCGGTAGCGCAATGACTGCGGCTGCTCTCAATGCACTTGCGAGGCCCGGCATATGAGCCCGATCAAAGGCAAGCTGATTGGTGTAGGCACTGGTCCGGGCGATCCAGAACTTTTAACGCTGAAGGCCGTCCGCGCCATCCTCGATGCCGATGTTGTCGCGCATTTCCTCAAGCGCGGCAGACCGGGAAATGCCCGCGCCATTGTCGCGCCACACTGGCCGGACGATGCAATCGAATTGCCGCTGGAATACCCGGTGACAACCGAGGTCCATCGCCATGACCAAAGCTACAAGAGCCAGATTGCTTCGTTTTTCGACGATGCGGCGCTGCACATCGCCCACCATCTCGATCAGGGCAAGACAGTCGCCGTGCTTTCGGAAGGCGATCCGTTCTTTTATGGCTCTTACATGCACATCCATGTGCGATTGGCGCCCGCCTATCCTACCGAAGTGGTTGCTGGGGTCACATCGCTTTCGGGCTGCTGGTCGCAGGCTGGTGTCCCCTTGATGCAGGGAGACGACACTTTCACCGTCTTGCCAGGCACGCTCGATCTTGCCGATCTACAAGTCCGTCTTGGCGCGACTGACAGTGCCGTCATCATGAAAGTGGGGCGCAATCTGCCAAAGATTCGTGAAGCGCTTCAAGCTGCCGGAAAATTCGAAACCGCGATCTATGTCGAGCGCGGAACGATGGATAACGCCGTGGTCATTCCGCTCAAGCATCGTGACGACAGCCCTGCCCCCTATTTCAGCCAGGTTCTCGTGCCCGGCTGGAGGGCCAGACCATGACCGGCACGTTGTACGTTATCGGGACAGGGCCAGGCAGCCCCGAGCAAATCACGCTTGAAGCACAGGCTGCCATCGCCGCCTCAAGTCATTTTTTCGGCTACAAACCCTACATCGAGAGGCTTAACCTGGGACCGGCTCAGATTGCCGTGCCATCAGACAATCGTGAGGAATTGGACAGGGCACGCTCTGCGCTCGTTCTTGCGGCAGAGGGCAAGTCCGTAGCAATGGTCTCAGGAGGCGATCCTGGAGTATTTGCGATGGCATCGGCCGTTTGCGAGGCCATCGACACTGGCGAGCCCGACTGGCGCGGCATCGAGCTTGTCATCGTTCCGGGTGTGACGGCCATGCTCGCAACAGCAGCGCGGATCGGCGCTCCGCTGGGTAATGATTTTTGCGCGATGTCCCTTTCGGATAACCTCAAGCCATGGGAAGTGATCGAACAACGCCTGCGCGCTGCGGCTGGAGCGGGATTTGCCATCGCCTTTTACAACCCGATATCGAAATCGCGCCCATGGCAGTTGGGAAAGGCTCTGGAGATACTGCGTGAAATTCTGCCGCCAGACACCGTGGTATCGGTTGGCCGAGGCGTGGGCCCGAACCGGGGCACCATAGGGCACCGATCGCTCTCTGAGCTGGAAGCCGAGACTATCGATATGTCGACATGCATAATCGTCGGCAATCGATTCACGCGTGCCATCGCGCGGCCCGACAAACCCGATCTTGTCTACACACCGCGCTGGGTGCCCGATAATGACTGACCGCTGGCTTACTGTTGTCGGCATCGGTGAGGATGGGCTGGATGGCCTTACGGACCTCACGAAATCCTTGATAGCCAACGCTGAAGTCGTATTCGGTGGGGAACGGCACCTGCGCCTTGTGCGCGGTATGAACCTCGCCGAGCAACGACGCTGGCAAAGTCCGATCGAGACCTCAATCGAGGAGGTCGCGCGACTGCGCGGCCGCAAGCGCGTCTGCGTATTGGCGAGTGGTGATCCTTTTCACTACGGAATCGGCGCGACACTGGCACGGCGAATACCTGCCGTTGAAATGCTGGTGATTACCAGCCCTTCATCATTCTCTCTGGCAGCTGCGCGGATGGGGTGGCCATTGCAGGACGTCACCACTGTATCCTTGCATGGGCGCCCTGTCGCCCTTGTGTTGCCACACCTGCATCCAGGTCGCAAAATTCTTGCGCTGACATCCGATGAGAGTGGGCCAGGCGAGATTGCCGCACTTCTGACTGGCGCTGGCTTTGGTCGCAGCGCCATGACGGTTCTCGATGCGCTGGGAGGGCCGCGCGAGAAGGTCCGCACGAGCATCGCCCAATCCTTCAACATCGAAGATTCCAGTGCGCTCAACGTATTGGCGATCGACGTCCTTGCTGACGAGAATGCCCGTATACTACCGCTCGCGCCGGGCTTGCCCGATAATTTGTTCGACCATGACGGGCAGATCACGAAGCGCGAAATTCGAGCGCTCACCTTGTCCGCCCTGGCACCACGGCGCGGAGAAGTGTTGTGGGATATCGGTGCGGGGTCGGGTTCGGTAGGCATCGAGTGGATGCTGTCGGACCCCTCGCTTTCAGCGATTGCCATAGAAGCAGACCCAAATCGAGGCGCGCGCATCGCCGAGAACGCAGCTTTGATGGGTGTGCCCGGCTTAACAATCAGAGTCGGACGTGCGCCCAAAGTCCTTGAAAAGCTTGAACAACCCAATGCGATCTTTATAGGCGGCGGAGGCACTGAAGAGGGCGTGGTTGATGCTGCAATCGCTGCCTTGCAACCCGGGGGACGCCTCGTGGCCAACGCCGTCACGCTTGAGATGGAAGCACTTCTCGCACTGCTGCACCAGCAGATGGGAGGCACATTAACCCGTATTCAGATAGCGTGGGCCGAACCTTTGGGTGCAATGAGCGGCTGGCGGCCAGCCATGCCAATCACCCAATGGGTTTGGGTCAAATGAGCGTCCATTTTATTGGCGCCGGCCCAGGCGCTGCCGACCTGATAACCGTGCGCGGGCGCGACTTGCTGGCCAAATGTCCGGTCTGTCTTTACGCAGGCTCTATCGTACCAAAGGAACTGTTGGACTGGTGCCCCAAAGGCGCGCGTCTTGTCGACACAGCCCCTCTGTCGCTCGATGAAATAGAAGCCGAGTATATTGCGGCGCACGCCCAGGGACTCGATATCGCTCGACTTCATTCTGGCGACTTGTCCATGTGGAGCGCAGTGGCCGAGCAAATCAGACGTCTTGATGCCAGAGCGATCCCTTACACACTGACGCCCGGCGTGCCGGCTTTCGCTGCCGCGGCGGCAGCGATGGGGCAAGAGTTGACCAAACCTGCGCTCGCCCAGAGCCTTGTGCTGACACGCGTATCGGGGCGGGCTTCAGCGATGCCTGAAAACGAAACACTTGGCAATTTTGCGTCCAGCGGGGCGACGTTGGCAATCCATCTGGCCATTCACACCCTCGATACGGTCGCAGCCGAGTTAACGCCGTTCTATGGCGCGGACTGCCCCGTCGCAATCGTTGCCTGGGCAAGCTGGGAACAAGAGAAAATCATACGCGGAACCCTGGGTGACATTGCCAGCAAAGTCGCAGTCGACCCTATCGAGCGCACTGCGATCATCTTCGTAGGACGAACCCTTGCCGCTGAAGGATTTTCGGATAGCGCGCTTTACGATCCCAACTATCAGCGTCGCTTCAGGGGCCGTGACTAGTCAGTGCCGCCACGGCATCGTGATGGCTGAGAAACACTCGACCAGTGAGATGATCAAGAAAGTCGGTGCGTTTGAGCCGATCCATCACCGGTCCTTTCACCTCTGAGAGATTAAGCCCAATCCCTTGTTCCCGCAGGCGAATGTTGATCGCTTCAAGACTTTCGAGCGCCGACATGTCGATTGCGTTGATCGCGGGACACATCAAAATGACCTGCGTTATATCCTGCCGTCCGGAAATCTCATTGGCGATGCGTTCTTCCAGATAGCGCGCATTGGCAAAATAGAGACTTTCATCTACGCGAAGAGCCAATATGTGAGGGTCGGTACGGACCTCGTGGCGTTTGATATTGCGGAAGTGCTCGGTACCTGGCACACGACCGACAATGGCCATGTGAGGACGGGAACTGCGATAAAAGAACACGAGTATGGACGCAGCGACGCCGAGCGAGATTCCGACTTCCACACCAAAGACCAGAGTACCGGCAAGGGTCGACATGACGGCGACAAAGTCGGCTCTTGAATAATTCCAGGACTTCCTGAGGATCGAGAAGTCGACGAGCGCCAGGACCGCAACCACGATTGTGGCAGCCAATGTGGCTTTTGGCAGGAGCGCGAGGAACGGCGTCAACAACAGTGTCGCCACAGCAATGCCGACCGCAGTGAACATGCCCGCTGCCGGTGTAGCAGCGCCGGCATCATGGTTGACGACAGAACGCGCAAAGCCGCCCGTAACTGGAAAGCCAGAGCCAATTGCGGACGCGATATTGGCAGCGCCAAGTCCCATGAGTTCGCGATCCGGATCGATCCGCTCTCTTTTCTTGGCGGCCAGGGTCTGAGCCACCGATATCGACTCGACGAAACCGACGATTGAAATAATGAGCGCCGGCACGATCAAGGCGCCTATGATATCGAAGTCCAGACTGGGCACTGATAGCAGCGGGATGCCCTGCGGCACATCGCCGACCAGCGCCACCCCGAGGCCACCAAGGTCGAAAATGTAAGAAGCACCGATGGCCAGCAGCACTACAACAACAGGCGCAGCGCGAACTGCAAGAGTTGCCGTAGCGGCCGGCATGCCCAGTTGAACAAGTGTCTGCTTCATACCAAGCCTGACCCAGATCAGGGCCGCAAGGGACGACGCGCCAACCGCCAATGTATAGGGATTGATCTGACCCAGTCCTTGGGTAAGAGACGCCAGCAATTCCGGCATGGCATGGCCATGGCTTGAAATGCCGAACAAACCGCCAAGCTGGCTCGTCGCAATGATCAGACCCGACGCTGTGATGAAACCCGAGATAACTGGGTGAGACAGAAAATTGGCTATAAAGCCGAGCCTGAACAGCCCCATAAGGGCGAGAATACCACCTGAGAGCAACGCCAATATGATGGCCGCGCTTGCATAGTCGGCAGTACCTTCCTGCGCGACCCGACCAACCGCCGCCGCTGTCATCAGCGAGACGACCGCGACCGGACCGACGGCCAACGAAGTTGACGAGCCGAAAATCCCATAGACCACGAGCGGCAGGATTGATGCGTAAAGTCCCACCTCCGGCGGCAATCCAGCAAGAAGCGCGTAAGCCAGCGATTGCGGGATCAGCATGATCGTGACGATCACCGCAGCGAGAAAATCCCGACCGAACTTGTCCCGCGAATAGTGCCTGCCCCAATTGAGAATGGGGACATATTTTTCCAACATGGCGTTCTGACCTACCGGGCTAAGGTGGCGTAGAGGCTGCCTGCGCGGCCACCAGAGCGACAATAGCCAAGTACTGGACCATCGACATCGGCCATCGCTTCATGAAATCGAATGATTTGCCCTTCGGTCAACTGACCGGACACTGGCACATGAAATGCCGACAGACCGTGCCCGCGCGCAGCGGTTTCGATCTGGGCAAAGGTGGGCTGGCCCGCCTCTTCATTGTCGGGTCGCGCGCAAACGATGCCAACAAAGCCCATTGCTTTGAGACTTGCGATATCGGCCACTGCAATCTGTCCCGTGGTAGAAAAACGGTCGTCGATCTTGTTGATATTCATCTGGTTCACCTTGAAGTCTGGAGAGTTTTTGCCGAAGCGAACTGGCGCACGCCACGAGCAAGCACGATGCCGCCTATCATTGCTAAGACGAAGACGAAGGCATCGGGCTCGCCAAGTCCGAGCGCCGGAATAGAGCCGCCTGGACAAAAGCCGGTAATCCCCCACCCGATGCCAAAGATTGCAGAACCTGCAACGATCGGAATGTCGACGGCTCTGGATGCCGGCAAATGAAATTTGGCGTCGAAAATCGGAGCCGGACGTTTGAGCACGAAAAGATAGCCGATCGCGGTCACGGCCAGCGCACCGCCCATGACCAGAGCCAAGGATGGATCCCAAGTGCCCGCGAAGTCAAAGAAGTTGAGGACTTTTGCAGGATTGGCCATACCCGAGACGGATATGCCTGCGCCAAAAATCAAACCGATCAGTCCGGCAAAAATGACTTTTTGCATTAGAAACCTCCCAGAAGATGGCGCACAACGAACACTGTAGCGGCAGTGGATGCCATGAAGACGAGCGTAGCCACAATTGAACGCGGCGAGAGACGGGCAATGCCGCAAACGCCGTGGCCGGATGTGCAGCCCGAGCCGAAATAGACTCCAACGCCCACCACAATCCCACCAGCGACCAGCCATGGCATCGGCACCGGGCTTTCAAAACTGATGACATCGCCAAACATGGCAGCAATCAGCATCGGTGCAATGATTGCGCCAGCCAGAAATGCCGCGCGCCATGCCCAGTCTGACTGTACTGGAGGGATCACTGCGGTCAGAATGCCCGTCATTCCAGCAATCCGTCCATGGAGCGCCATGAGGAGGACAGCAGCCAGCCCAATCAAGCCCCCGCCGAAAAGGGAGAGCAAAGGTGTAAATTCAGTCATTGATTTACCTTGATGTCTTGGAAGCAGATGGAAGGAGGGTCACTGGGCATCAGGGCCGCAAAACAGGTCATACATTGTGGACACCATGGCCCTCACCTTCGGATCGGAAAGACTGTAGAAAACAGCCTTTCCTTCCTTGCGACCTTCGATCATCCCGGCACTGCGCAACTCGGCGAGTTGTTGCGACAAGCCGGGCTGTCGTATGTCGAGAAGGTCTTCGAGCTCACGCACGCTGCGCTCGCCTTCCACAAGCGCGCAGACGACAAGCAGCCTGTCCCGATTTGCAAGCTTTTTAAGAAAACCTGTCGCCTCATCGACCTTGCCTTTGATGACGCGGGTCTGGGCGGGCAGGTCCTGGGATTGGCTCTCCGTTACCATGGTGCCCCTTCCAGCGCATCAAGCGGAATCTTGAGATAGCGCGTGCCATTCGACTCAGGCTCGGGCAGCCGGCCACCATTTGTGTTGATCTGCAAGGCATGTAGGATCAGCTTGGGCATAGGCAACGTTTTATCGCGAGCATCACGCACCGCCTGGAACGCGTCCTTAGTCGTGTATTTCGCCATATGGATATTGGTCGCCTTCTGTTCGGCGACAGTCGACTCCCACTGCGGTTCGCGACCGCCTGGCTGGTAGTCATGGCCCGTAAAGACGCGTGTCTGATCGGGCAGCGCCAGTATTGTCTGAATAGAGTTCCAGAGAACTTCCGAGCTTCCACCCGGAAAATCGGCGCGGGCCGTACCGCTATCGGGCATGAACAGCGTATCGTGGACGAAAGCAGCGTCTCCGATCAGATAGGTGATCGATGCGAGCGTGTGTCCGGGCGAGAAAATGACGCGAGCTGGAATGTTGCCGACTTTGAAGACTTCGCCATCAGCAAACAATCTATCCCATTGGCTACCGTCGGCTCTGAACTCAGGCCAATTGTAGATTCCCTTCCAGAGCTTCTGAACCTCAACGACCTTTTCGCCGATCGCCGTCGGCGCACCTGTCTTGCCCTTAAGATATTGCGCTGCCGAAAAGTGATCGGCATGAGGATGGGTATCGAGGATCCACTCCAGTTCATAGCCCTCGTCCTTTATGAACGCGAGCAATGTGTCGGCCTGCATGGTTCCAGTACGGCCCGACTTTTCATCGTAGTCGAGAACCGGGTCGATAATGGCGCACTTTTTTGTCTCCGGGTCGACCACCACGTACTGAATGGATGAGGTCCGAGGTTCGTAAAAACCGGTGACTTCTGGATTTGCGGACATATGAGCGTCTTTCTAGGCAATACGATATTGATCTGATCGCCTAGATAGCAATGATTGCATTTAATTGCAATAATAAAATCGCAATATTCTAACACAATCATCCGCACGCATCATGATACCTATTCGGCTGTCGCGGCCATGACGCGATTGCGCCCCGCAGCCTTGGCCGAATAGAGCGCTCCATCGGCCCTTCGAATGAGACTTTCGGGGGTACTCGGCGACTTGCCCAAATCATACTCTGCAATCCCGAGACTGACTGTAACCTCGGTTCCAAGCTCACACTTGCTGGTTTCCGCTATCGACATTCTAATACGCTCGGCTACAGCCTTGGCGCCCTGCAGCCCCGTATCGGGCAGGATCACTGCAAACTCTTCGCCACCGTAACGCGCTGGCAAATCGGCCGGGCGCAAAAGGCTGGACTTGAGTACGTTTGCAATCATGATCAAGCAGACGTCACCAGCTTGATGTCCGTGGAAGTCATTGTAGTGCTTGAAATGATCTACATCGAGCAGCACCAGGCATAACGGTGTCCCTGCGCGCCCACATCTGGCCATATCGCGCTGTAGCGTCTCGTCAAACACGCGGCGATTGGCAAGGCCCGTAAGAGCATCGGTGGAGGCTTGGCGCGAAAGATCGGCATTGGCTTCGATCAAGGCGCGTTCGGCAAGCTTGAGGTCGGTTACGTCGGTAACGATGACAACAGCAGCATCGTTTCGGGCTGTCTGGTTGCGTAGTTGCAGATAGCTTCCGTTGAACAATTCGACGGTGACCACATTGGGAACCCGTAGCAAGCTGCCGACCCGTTCGGCCCAACCCTCAGGGTCGTTTTCCGGGATACCCAATTGTTCGCCGGTCCGCGCGCATTCAAGAAGAATATCACTGATGTGTGCACCGGGTACGCGCACATGAGCCGAGCGGGGAAATGCATCTCTGTACTGGTCATTGCAAAAGACCAGGTATCCATCGCGATCGAACAACGCGAGACCGTCGCTCATCTCCGACATGGCAAGCGAGAGGCGATCGCGGCTCTCGATGACCTGTCGTTCAAGCTGCTTGACCGTTGTGGTGTCGACAGTCATCCCTGCCAGGCCAACTATACGACCGTCTTTTCCAGTGAGCGGAACCTTGGATGTGCGATATGAGCGCCGCCGACCCTGGCTATCAACAAGGTCTTCTTCAAGATCTAGAATAGGCGTCCTGCTCTCCATGATTCCGCGTTCTTGGTCGTAAAGAGCCCGAGCGCGATCGGCATCCGTCAGTTCGAAATCGGTGAGCCCGATCATCTCGGAAGGTTCAGTGTATCCGTGGTGACGCGCTACCGCTTCATTGACCGTCAAAAAACGCCCATCAATGTCTTTGACGTAAAGAAACTCGGGCGCCTGAGCGAGAGCCGCCCGCAGGATGGCACGATCGCGTCCTGCCTGCCGCGTAGCTAACATGGTAAAACCCATCATTAGCGTCGCCAGCAGGCTCAAAACCGTACCGGGCACCACAAGGTTTCCCGTTTCCTCGATATTTGCGATGCGGGTGAGGATAAAAACGATGGTGAGCAGCAGCACTGCCATCGCTGCCCCAAGCACGACAATCCACAATGGGTGCGGCAGTGGGGACCGCGCAGCGGACCGAACTCCCAGCCCCACAAGGCCAGCTGCAGCCAGGTGCGCAAGGCCGATTGCGACGCCCGAACCGCCTTCAATGAACCGGAATGTCCCTGCCATGATTATGGCAATGACAGCAACGAGCGGACCACTGAAGAACGCACCTACCGCCACCACACATGTTCTCAGATCATAGACGACGCCGGGCACAATCTCGACGCTGAGCAGCATTGTTGACACAGCAGCAGTGCCGACAAGAATGCCAATGACGGACTTGCGCACAATCCAGAGTTGCTTGTCCAGCCAATCAGATGCCAGAGACCAGATGGAAGAAAACAGTGCCACTACTGCAAGGTTGGCAATCAGGGTTTGCCAGATATCGGACACGCTGTGCACTAACCTCTTTGGCCTTTGTCTAAACCCCCGCTGTGATTATGCCCTACCCCGCCCTTCATGCAAACAGCGTTATGAAAAATAGCTGGAATGCTGCTTTTCTCTGGGCTGAGACATCATAATTGGATACCCATTTCGGAAGCGCCGCACGTTTCGGCGATCCATTCAGTTGCCCCTCGGAGGTCCCATGTTTCCTGGCTTTCTCAAGCAGCATCTCTCGTCCAAACAGCTAAGTCGGGTACGCGATTTCGTATTCGCCGAACAGGCGGTCCTTCTCGCAATTGGACTGGCAGCAGCGCTTGTCTTTGCGTTTCTTGAAATCGCCGACGAAGTCAGCGAAGGCGAGACTCATGAGAATGACATTGCCATCCTGGAAATGTTCAGGGCACCGGGCGATGCCAACCAGATGATCGGACCATTCTGGTTTCAGGAGTCTGTTCGAGACATCACTGCTTTAGGCAGTTTTTCCATCCTCACCCTCGTTGTATCGATTGTGGTAATCTATCTTTTGCTTACCCGCCGCGCGGGAGCTGCTCTTCTTGTCGCTGGCGCCGTTATCAGCGGCGCCCTGCTTTCGGATCTGCTCAAGGAAGTCTTCGATCGCCCGCGCCCCGAATTCTCGGCCGTAGCGGGCGAACTCTCCGCAAGCTTCCCTAGCGGACACTCGATGATTTCGGCCGTCACATACCTGACACTTGGCGCTCTACTGGCCCGGCTCACCGACCTAAGGCGGGAAAAGGTCTTCTTTTTCGGCGTCGCCATCGTCTTGACCGCACTCGTCGGCATGTCGCGCGTGTTGCTCGGGGTTCACTACCCAAGCGACGTGATTGCAGGCTGGGCGCTTGGTGCTGCGTGGGCACTCGCGGCGACGTCGCTGGCATCAATTCTGCGCGGACGTGGGAAGATCTGACTACATTCGCTTTCCGCTCGCTGTGGCGGCTACCCAGTTTTACGGGCAAATGGACCGATTTGCGGAAACTGTAGCCGTGATCGCTTGCGGTTTGCCAGCGCGCAAACTAGCGGTACTATCGATAAAAAACCAATTATCCGTGGGAGGAGGAGCGAATGCGCGCGCTCGCTTTAGCTGTTCAGGCCATTGGCGGCCTGAACCGGCTGATCGGCAACTTTTTTTCTTGGTTGGCGGTTGGCGTTGTCGCCGTCTGCTTCGCAGTTGTCGTCCAGCGATACATCTTCCACACGACCTTCTTGTGGATGCAGGATCTCTATATCTGGCTGAGCGGAGCGATGTTTACCGCAATTGCCGGATTCGCCCTGTTCAGGGATGACCATGTGCGAGTGGATATCTTTTATCGACCCGCATCCACCAAGCGAAAAGCGATTGCCGACATCATCGGCGTCGTCATCTTCCTGATGCCATTCATGTTTGTCGTCTGGACTTGGGGTCTGCCTTATGTACAGCGCGCATGGAGCTTTTATGAAGCGTCCCAGAACATCGGGGGCATGCCGGGGCTGTTTGTGCTCAAGACCTTCATTCTGGTTTTCGCTGTCCTGCTTGGCCTTCAGGGCCTTGCAATGATTGCCCGCGCCATCCTGGTCCTGAACAATAAGGAAGATCTGCTCCCCGAGATCTATCGCTACAAGGTCGAAGGCGAAGAGGAGACGCATCTTGTCTAATATTCTTATCGGCGAAATCCTCTCTGGGCTGCTGTTCTTCGGCGTCATAGGCGCTTTGCTGCTGGGGTTTCCGGTTGCCTTCACATTGGCCGGCACATCCCTGATCTTCGGAACAATTGGCTATTTTCTCGGCGTTTTCGACTTTTCCAACATGGGCAACCTCATGGGGCGGTACATCGGCTACATGACCAATGAGGTTCTGGTCGCGGTCCCGCTTTTCATCTTCATGGGCGTGATGCTCGAAAAGTCCAAGATTGCCGAGCAATTGCTGCTCACCATGGGCAAGCTTTTCGGACGACTGCGCGGCGGTCTCGGCATCTCGGTGATCATTGTGGGCGCGCTTCTTGCCGCTTCGACTGGTGTTGTGGGCGCAACCGTTGTGACCATGGGTTTGATCTCCCTGCCCGCAATGTTGCGCGCAAAGTATGACCCAGGCCTTGCCTCCGGGGTCATCTGTGCGTCGGGCACCCTGGGACAGATCATACCGCCATCGACAGTGCTGATCTTCATGGGAGACATGCTCTCCTCGATCAACGCACAGGTGCAAATGGCACAGGGCAATTTCGCCCCCACACCCGTAACCGTAGGCGATCTTTTCGCGGGGGCGTTCATCCCCGGACTGATGCTGGTCGGGCTGTACATTTGCTACATGATTTACAAGGCGATTACGCAACCGGAAAGTTGTCCTGCGACACCTATGACGGAAGAAGAACGTAAGGGAATCGTCAAGGACGTCGTCGTCGCGCTCATCCCGCCGCTATTGCTCATTCTGCTGGTTCTGGGCTCAATCCTGACAGGCATTGCAACTCCGACGGAAGCCGGTTCGGTCGGCGCTGTCGGCGCTACGGTGCTGGCTGCGTTGCGCTGGAGGCTCTCGTTCAAGGTTCTGCGTGACGCGGCAATGACTACGGCGACCATCACCTCGATGATCTTCGTCATTCTGTTCGGCGCTTCGGTATTCTCGATCGTGTTCCGCGTCATGGGCGGCGACAATTTAGTGCATGAGTTCCTGACCGGACTGCCCGGCGGCGCAATCGGCGCCATGATCGTGGTCATGCTCATCATGTTCGTGCTCGGGTTCATTCTCGATACGTTCGAGATCATCTTCATCATCATCCCGATCACCGCTCCCATTCTGCTCGCACTCGGAGTCGATCCGATTTGGCTGGGTGTGATGGTTGGCGTCAATCTGCAGACGAGCTTCATGACCCCGCCATTCGGCTTCTCTCTTTTCTACCTTCGAGGGGTGGCGCCCAGTCGGGTGACAACGGGGATGATCTACCGCGGGGCGATTCCCTTCGTGGCCATCCAGATCGTCGCGATAGCCCTGTTGTTCATGTTCCCGCAGCTCATCACCTGGCTGCCATCACTGAGCAACTAAGCCGGTCACAGCGCCGACAAGCAAGAAAGCCCGCCAATTGTTGGCGGGCTTTCGTCATATTGATTGCGATTGCGTATAGGGTTCTCGACATAGCGCCGAAAAAGAAAGGCCCAGGAGAATCCCGGGCCCTTCCAATTTTGTTGTAGCGTCGCTTCGCTTAGTCGAGCGTGAAGTACTGCTCACGGGCCCGCAAGAACAGCGAATCCGTGCCGTCGGTCTTCTGGCGCACGATCTTGAACGCCTCGACATAGCTTTCTGCAACGCGCTTGGTCAGTTCATCGCCATTGTCGCGGATGTTGGTGAGAACTTCCTTGGCGGCAACCGCACCGGCTTCCAAAATTTCATCAGGAAACTGGCGAACGGTAACACCGTGATCATTGACAAGCGTCTGAAGGGCCCGGGGGTCGTTAGCGGCGAAGTCGGACGCCACTTCGTCATATTCTGCCTGGCAGACGAATTTGACGAGCTCCTGAAGGTCCTGTGGCAGTTCCTGGTACTTTGCTTTGTCGACCACAAGCTCAGTTGCCAGACCCGGCTCGATGAAGCTGGGGAAGTAGTAGTTCTTGGCGATCTGGTAGAAGCCCAGAGCAAGATCGTTGTACGGGCCAACGAATTCAGCAGCGTCGAGCGTGCCGTTCTGGAGGGCGGCAAAGATATCGCCAGCAGCGAGATTGGTCACCGATGCGCCAAGCTTCTCCCAAACTTGACCACCAAGGCCTGGCGTACGGAAGCGAAGGCCCTGAACGTCAGCAACGCCGGTCAACTCATTGCGGAACCAGCCGCCAGCCTGCGTGCCGGTATCGCCCGAGAGGAAACCCTGAACGCCGAACTGGTCGTAAATATCGTCCCAAATTTCCTGGCCGCCCATGTGGCGCACCCAAGCCGCAAGTTCGCGGTTGGTCATGCCGTAGGGAACGCCAGTATAGAACGACAGGCCCTGGCTCTTGTTCTGCCAGTAATAGGCAGCACCGTGGCTCATTTCAGCAGATCCGTCGATAACCGCGTCCAGCGCCTGAAGGCCAGGGACCATTTCACCGGCAGCAAAGACCTGCACCGAAAGACGACCGCCTGAAGCAGCGGTGATGCGGTCGGCAAGGCGCTGCGCACCGACACCGAGACCGGGGAAATTCTTTGGCCAGGTGGTGACCATACGCCAGGTGATGTTGCCCTGCGCAATGGCCGGGGCGGCCAAAGTGGTGGCTGCCGCTGCGACACCTGCGGTCGCGGCACCTGCCTTCTTGAAGAAGTCACGTCTTTTCATAAAATCCTCCCAAATGGTGCTTTTGCACCGGCTAGAAACGGGTTTAGGCCGCGCTACGAGAGCCGCCACCGTTTTCGAGCGCATCTTCGAAGCGCAGGGCAAAAAAGACTGCATTTGCCTGCTTCCGTCGAGGTCTCGGTTCCTCAGGTTACCTGCTTTATTCGCAAAGGCTACCCAGTATTACGCAGTAAGTGATAATGGACGGCGGTACTATCGGCTACAATCGCCCGCGACCGGCCGACACTCCGGTTGGAGGAGAACTTTACGTCATGCAGTTCCGGCATCAGATTCTGGCGCTCGCCATCGTTCCACTGATCCTTGCGATCGTCGCCATCACCTGGCTGGTCACATGGCAATCGGCCAGCCTGGCGCGGGCAAGTATCGACACTTTCGAGCGCAACATGGTCCAGGCCAAGCAGGATGAGTTGCTCAACCTGACAAATATGGCACTGTCGGCCATCGATGGCATTTACAGCGAGGCATCGACCGATGACGACGCGGCCAAAGAGGAAGTAAAAGCAATTCTAAATGCCCTCGACTATGGCGAGGACGGCTACTTTTTCGTGTACGATTACGATGGCGTCAACATCGTCCATCCACGACAAACATACAGGCCGGGCCAGAACTGGCTGGCCCTGACCGATCCAAATGGCGATCGCGTGATCTACAATCTTGTCGAAAAGGCGAAAGAAGGCGGCGGCCTTCACTCCTACCTCTGGGAAAAGCCTTCTGCGGGAACGATGGCCGAGAAGGTCTCATTCGCAGTCGGGCTGGACAAATGGGAGTGGATGTTGGGAACCGGGGTCTATCTCGATGACGTCTTTGCGCAAACTGCTGCCGCCCATGAAGACCTCCGCAATACGATCAACTCGACATTCTTCACGATCGTTTTGATCGCTGTACCGGCAGTGTTGCTGGTTTTCGGGAGCTGGATGGTGCTCAATCTCCATGAACGTCGACTGGCCGACAGCAAGCTCAAAGAGTTGACCCAGCGGATTATCGACACTCAGGAAGAAGAACGAACACGTATTGCGCGCGAGCTTCACGATGGCATATCCCAGATCCTGATTGGCGTGCGCTATGCCATCGATCTGGCGCGACGAAAGGTCGAGCACGGATCCGATGGCGCATCGGAAGCCATCGGGAAAGGCGCAGACGCGCTCAATGGCGCCATCAAGGAAGTGCGAAGGCTCAGCCATGATCTGCGTCCCGGGGCTCTGGACGATCTTGGTCTTTCGGCAGCTCTTGAAGCGCTGACGCACAATTTTGAAGAGCGGACGGGGATCAAGGTTGCGCTTGAGGCCGTGGCCTTCAAGAACATGCTGTTGCCTGAAGCTCGGACCGCGCTGTACCGCGTCGCTCAGGAGGCTCTTAACAACATCGATCGGCACGCCAGTGCCAGCGAAGTGACCATTGCACTGTCAAGCCCGCATGGAAGGGTACAAATGGTCATTACCGACAATGGAAAAGGTTTTTCCCGCGAGGTGGGCGTTCAGCGCGGTCTCGGCCTTCGCAACATGTCCGAAAGAATGGCGCATTTCGGCGGCACAATGATGGTTGAGCCCTCCCCCAACGGCACAACGCTTCGCGCCACGCTCCCAAAATCGGTTTTCATCCGCCAGTCAAAGCTAGCCGAGGTCGCATGAGCGTTCCAAATCCAATCAAGGTTCTGCTGGTCGACAACCATCCGCTGGTGCTCGACGGGCTCAAGGCCATACTGGAAACCTACGATCATATCGATGTTGTCGGTGCCGCACCGAGCGCGCGTGCCGCGCTCGATATTGCCCGCAGATCCGAACCCGATGTTGTCCTCATGGACATCAACATGCCCGAGCTCAACGGTCTGGACGCCATCGAGCTGTTCAAGGAAGAGACACCAACAACCAAACTGTTAATGCTCTCGATGCACGACAGCCGCGAGTATATTTCGACATCGGTGATGTACGGAGCGTCGGGCTACATTCTCAAGGATGTCTCGACCGAAGAGATCATCAAGGCCATTGAGACTGTTGCCGCGGGCGGCACGTTCTTTTCAACCGGCGTATCCGACGTATTGCTTGAGCGCGGTGAGAAAGCACAAAAAAGCAAGGCCCTGACGACTCGCGAACAAGCAATCCTGCTGCTGATCGCTGCGGGAAAATCGAACAAAGACGTGGCAGCGACCCTCGACATTTCGGCGCGGACAGTTGAAACCCACCGCAAGAACATCAAGAAAAAGCTTGGCATCGCCACCACCGCCGGGCTTACGCGCTATGCCATCGAGAACGGGCTTGTCGGTGGATGACCGCAAAATCGTGAGCATGTCGCGATCACAAAGCGCTTGGCCATTTGTGGCAAAACCGACATGGTTGCCACAGTGACTCGCTGACCAGGATCGCCTATGGCCGCTTATATTCTGCGACGCCTGCTATTGATGGTTCCCACGGTGTTCGGGATCATGGTGGTGTCGTTCCTTGTCGTCCAGTTTGCACCGGGCGGCCCAGTGGAGCAGGCAATAGCGCGTTATTCTGGAACAGAAGTTTCTGCGCTCTCGCGCATTACAGGCAGTGCACAAGGCGATTTTTCAAGCCAAAGCGGTATCGACAACAGCGCTGCCAGCAGTTCCAGCAGCGAACCGCAAGGTGCATATCGCGGTGCCCGCGGATTGCCGCCAGCATTCATCGCGCAACTGGAAGCCCAGTACGGTTTCGATAAACCACCGGTCGAACGGTTTTTTTCGATGCTGTGGGATTACCTGCGGTTTGATTTTGGAGAGTCTTACTACCGGGACATATCGGTCATCGATCTCGTGCTTGAGAAGATGCCGGTGTCGATTTCCCTAGGGTTCTGGATGATGCTCATTTCATATGGGGTCTCCATTCCGCTTGGCATCGCTAAAGCGGTACGCGATGGTTCGCGGTTTGACGTCTGGACATCGGGAGTGGTGATCATTGGCTACGCCATACCGGGTTTCCTATTCGCCATACTACTGATTATCCTGTTCGCGGGAGGCAGCTTCTGGTCGTTCTTTCCCTTACGCGGACTGACATCGTCTGGCTTTGATTCAATGCCGTGGTATCGGCAGATTCTCGACTATGCCTGGCATCTTGCCTTGCCGATCACAGCAATGGCTGTGGGCGCCTTTGCAACCTCGACATTGCTGGTGAAAAACTCTTTTCTCGATGAAATCCGCAAGCAGTACGTCGTTACCGCTCGCGCCAAGGGCCTGACCGAGAACCGGGTTCTTTACGGTCACGTTTTTCGCAACGCCATGCTGATCGTGATCGCCGGATTTCCGGGGGCTTTTGTCGGCGCATTCTTCGGTGGGTCACTTCTGATCGAAACGATCTTTTCGCTCGATGGCCTGGGTCTGCTCGGCTTTCAATCGGTCTTGACGCGTGACTATCCGGTGATATTTGCCACGCTGTACATCTTTTCGCTCGTTGGGCTTGTTCTCGGGCTGATCTCCGACCTCACCTATATGTGGATCGATCCGCGCATCGATT
The DNA here is from genome assembly GCF_048264985.1 of Pelagibacterium sp. GTDB lineage: Bacteria > Pseudomonadota > Alphaproteobacteria > Rhizobiales > Devosiaceae > Pelagibacterium. Next base: position 1,118,411 of record NZ_JBLXCL010000001.1, on the reverse strand, counting down.
TCGAGTCGCGAGAGGTCTGAGCTTGGCAGTTTCTTCGATAAACCAGCGCAGGCTCGCCAATTTCCGCCGCAATAGGCGGGGCCATATATCGTTCTGGATTTTCGTGGTTCTGGTTGTCGTGACTTTGTTTGCCGAAGTCATAAGCAACGATAGACCGCTGCTCGTTTCCTACAAGGGCGAAATTCTGGCTCCTGTGGTTATCGATTATCCGGAGAGCAAATTCGGCGGCTTCCTTGCGGTCACCCAATACCGATCCTCAGTGATCCAACGCGAAATTGAAGACAACGGCTGGGCGCTTTGGCCGGTGTTCCGCTACTCGCACCGAACAGTGGATACCGCCCTGCCCCGGCCCGCACCGACGCCGCCAAGCTGGTTGATGAGCCGGGAAGAAAACTGCGCACGCTATCGCGACGGCGTAGACGATCCTGGCTGTATATTGGGAAACATGCACATTCTGGGCACTGACGATCAAGGGCGAGATGTCCTTGCGCGGCTCATTTACGGATTCCGCATTTCGGTGCTGTTCGGGTTGACCCTAACCATCCTGTCATCGGTGGTCGGCATCGTCGCTGGCGCGGTTCAGGGCTATTTCGGCGGCTGGACGGACCTTTTGTTTCAGCGCTTCATCGAGATATGGACCTCGATCCCCTCCCTCTATCTGCTGCTCATCATTTCAAGCGTGATAGCGCCGAGCTTTTGGATCCTGCTCGCGATCCTCTTGCTATTTTCATGGGTCGCACTCGTTGGCGTGGTGCGCGCGGAGTTCCTGCGGGGGAGAAACTTCGAATATGTGAATGCGGCCAGGGCCTTGGGAGTGGGGAGCGGAACCATCATGTTCAGGCACCTTTTGCCCAACGCCATGGTTGCAACCGTAACCTTCGTGCCCTTCATCCTTGGGGGATCGATCACGACGCTGACCGCGCTCGATTTCCTAGGGTTCGGATTGCCGCCCGGCTCTCCTTCGCTTGGAGAACTGCTGGCCCAAGGCAAAAACAACCTTCAGGCGCCCTGGCTGGGGCTTACCGGCTTCACTGTCATTTCGGTCATGCTCAGTCTTTTGGTCTTTGCCGGCGAAGCTGTGCGCGACGCATTTGATCCTCGCAAGACGTTCGGATGAAGACATGACAGATACGCTGCTTTCCATCCGCAATCTTGATGTTTCATTTCAGCTCGGAGAGCGACAGCTCAAAGCAGTGCGGGATGTAAGCTTTGATATTGCACCGGGCGAGACAATGGCACTGGTGGGTGAATCCGGCTCTGGAAAGTCGGTTACCGCGTTATCGATACTGCGCCTCCTCCCCTACCCTTCAGCCTCGCATCCTGCCGGCGAAATCTCGTTCAAAGGCGCCAACCTGCTGACAGCCGACGACAAATCGCTCCGAAAGGTCCGAGGCAATAAAATCTCGATGATCTATCAGGAGCCGATGAGTTCGCTTAATCCGCTGCACAGCATTGAGAAGCAGGTGAGCGAAGTGCTGTCGCTTCATCAGGGACTCGGCCGTAGCGCAGCACGAAATCGCGTATTGGAACTGCTCGATGCTGTCGGCATTGCCGACCCCGCCTCGCGACTTGCCTCCTATCCACACCAACTCTCGGGCGGCCAGCGTCAAAGAGTGATGATAGCCATGGCGTTGGCGTGCGAACCGGATCTGTTAATTGCCGACGAGCCGACTACCGCACTTGATGTAACTGTGCAGGCCCAAATTCTCGATCTGTTGAAATCGGTACAACAGCGCATGGGTATGGCCATGCTCTTTATAACTCACGATCTGGGTATTGTGCGGCGTATGGCAGATAACGTCTGCGTCATGCAGAATGGAGAGATTGTTGAGCGCGGCGAAACCGCGGCGCTGTTTGCCAATCCTCAACACGCCTATACCCAGCACCTCCTGTCCTCGGAATTGTCTCAGCTGGAGCCGGTTTCCACCAGGGATGGAGAGCCGGTTGTGGCCGTTGAAGATCTCAAAGTCTGGTTTCCAATCAAACGTGGTGTGTTCAAGCGGACCATAGGGCATATCAAGGCAGTAGATGGCGTCGATCTGGTTGTCAGGCGCGGCGAAACGCTGGGAATCGTCGGAGAGTCTGGCTCGGGGAAGACCACACTTGGTTTGGCGATGCTAAGGCTGATTTCGTCCCAGGGCCGGATCGCATTCCTCGGCGAAAACATAGAGTCCAAAAATTCACGCGCAATGCGGTCCTATCGTGCCGACATGCAGGTGGTTTTTCAGGACCCGTACGGCTCGCTCTCCCCTCGCATGAGCATCGACGACATAATTGCCGAGGGCCTGACTGTTCATTTTCCTGCTTTGAGGCATGAGCAACGCGATGAGAAGGTCAATTCAGTACTCATCGAGGTCGGGCTCGATCCAGACACGCGCCATCGTTATCCGCACGAGTTCTCTGGCGGTCAGCGCCAGAGAATTGCCATAGCAAGGGCGCTAATCCTCGAACCGCAATTTATCGTTCTCGACGAGCCAACCTCGGCGCTAGACATGAGTGTGCAGACCCAAATCGTGAAGCTTCTCAGAGATTTGCAGGCGCGACGTGGCTTGACCTACGTCTTTATATCTCACAACCTCCAGGTCGTGCGCGCCATCGCCAGCGAGATCATTGTCATGCAAAATGGCAAGATCATCGAACGGGCGACAACCGAGACATTGTTCGATGCTCCCCAGCACCCTTACAGCCGTGCGCTACTGGCCGCGGCCATCGATGTGACCATCAAATGAGATATTATCGCGCACGCAGGGGGCGCGACGCATGAAACTTGCGCCATGCACGAGCCGGTCGCGCAAAAGTGGTACCCGCTCTTGTCCAAAGCGCTCTATGATCGACTGAACCACCTTCGCCTTGAGAGGGGATCAAAGCCATGAAGACCTTCGCATTTACAGCCGCATTGCTGACCACGCTATCGCTTCCAAATGCTGCAACAGCTCAAGATGATGCCGATTGGGTGCATGCAATGGCATTGAACGGCACTCCTAAATACGCGGCCGGCTTTGAGATGTTCGACTACGTCAATCCCGATGCGCCAAAAGGCGGAACGGTGCGTCTGCCAGCCCTTGGTGGGTTCGATACGTTCAACCCGATACTACCGCAGGGTGAGCCAGCGACGGGGATGGGCCTGGTTTATGAGACATTGACCACGCGCAGTGCCGACGAAAACTCAGTTTCCTACGGTCTCCTGGCGGAAGCTTTTCACTACCCCGATGACTTTTCTTCAGTGACTTTTCGGCTCAACCCTGACGCACGATGGCAGGACGGCGAACCGGTTACCGTCCAAGACGTGCTCTGGAGTTTTGAGCAGGTGATCGAGATTTCCCCCACTTATTCGGAATACTATGCGTCCGTCGAAGACGCCGAGATTACCGGCGAACGGGAAATCTCATTCTATTTCAGCGAAACAGGCAATCGCGAGTTGCCAGCAATCATGGGCGAGCTTCTGGTGCTGCCGAAGCATTGGTGGGAAGGCACAAATGCCCGCGGCGAACAGCGCGACATTGGGGCTTCGACGCTGGAGCTGCCGATGGGTTCAGGGCCTTACACGCTGACCAGCTTCGATGCCGGGCGGACTCTGGAGTTCACGCGTGATCCCGATTACTGGGGCATTGATGAGCCAGTTAATGTCGGCACAGCCAATTTCGATGAGTATCGCGTTGAGTATTTTCGCGACACGACGGTCATGTTCGAAGCGTTCAAGGCCGACGAGTTTGATTGGTGGACCGAAAATATCGCGCGGCGTTGGGCAACTGGCTATGACATCGCCGCGGTAGCAGACGAGCGCATCGTGCTTGAGACCTTCGAGAACGGCTATAACGCTTCGGGCGTTATGTGGGGCTTCGTGCCCAATCAACGCAGAGAAAAATTCCAGGACCCGCGCGTCCGTGAAGCGCTCAATTACGCTTTCGATTTCGAGGAGTTGAACCGCACCCTGTTCTACGAGCAGTACCAGCGCATCGACTCCTATTTCTTCGGGACCGAGCTTGCCGCACCCGAGGGACCACCAACCGGCCTTGAGCTTGAAATTCTTGAGGAGGTCCGCGACCTGGTCCCGGCCTCGGTATTCGACGATCGGTTCGCCAACCCAACAGGTGGCAGCGAAGATGCATTGCGCGACAATCTTCGTGAGGCCCTGAGGCTGTTTAATGAGGCTGGTTACACGCTGGACGGCACCCGACTTGTCGATGCGAATGGCGATCAGTTCGGTTTTGAAATCCTGTCTTACGATAATACGATAGAGCCAGTGGCGTTGCATTTGGCTCAAAACCTCAATGCAATCGGCGCAAATGTGACGCTGAGGGTTGTCGATACCCCGCAATACACAAACCTTGTTCGATCTTTCGATTACGACGTGATTTACACCCGCTGGGCACAATCGCTCTCGCCAGGCAACGAACAGCGCTACTATTGGGGCACGTCATCGGCAAATGAACAAGGATCGCGGAATTATGCAGGTATTTCTGATCCAGGCGTCGATGCCTTGATCGAAAAGATCGTTCTTGCGCCCGATCGTGAAACGCTTGTGGCCGCGACGCATGCGCTCGACCGAGTATTGCTTGAATTGAGCAACGTCGTGCCCAGCTACACGATTACCTACGCAAGAACGGCGCGTTGGGACCGGTTCAGCCACCCAGAAATCCTCCCCGAATTCTCCGTCGGCTTTCCCGATGTGTGGTGGTGGGATGAAGAAAAGGCCGCTGTAACAGGCGGCAACTCGCAATAATTGAAATGTCCCTCGGTCCTCGCGGGTCATCAACCACAAGCTCTGGAAAGTGTGACCATGGCTCAGGACGTCATCGTCATCGGCGCCGGCATCGTCGGCGTATCGACCGCAATTCATCTACTTCGGCGCGGGCGGAGCGTCTTGCTCATCGATAAGAACGCACCGGGGCGGGAGACCTCTTTCGGTAACGCCGGCATCATCCAACGTGAGGGGGTTCGCCCTCACGCCTTTCCGCGCGACCTTGCTACCTTGATGCAAGTGGGCTTGCATCTTTCGACGGCGGCGCGCTACGACCCGTTCGCGCTGCCAAGAGTGACACCAGCGCTTATGCGGTATTGGTGGAAGTCCTCCCCGAACCACTACAGTCACGTCGTGCGTAGTTACGCGCCGCTGATCGCCAGATCGATCGACGAGCATTCAGATCTGATTTCGGCGTCTGGCGCAGAAGACCTTGTCATTAAAAAAGGTTGGTTTCTGGCGTTCCGAACCTCCGAGAAGCTCAAGGCCGAAGCTGCAAAAGCAAAAAAAGATCTCGAGCTGTATGGGATCAACCACAAGGTGATCGATGGCGCCGAGATGGCTCGGATCGAGCCCGATTTTACCGAACGACTTGCCGGCGCTATCCATTGGACAGACCCATGGACGATCCGCAACCCCGGGGCACTGGTTGCCAAATATTTCGAACTTTACAAGTCGATGGGCGGCCAATTTCTGGGCGGCGAAGCGTCCAGGCTCGAGCAGGACAGCCAAACGTGGACAATCACCGTCGATGGGGCACGACATAGCGCCAGCGAAGTGGTTATGACGCTCGGCCCATGGGCACCAGAGGTTCTCGAACCGCTTGGGTATCGGCTGCCGCTGTTCGTCAAGCGTGGATATCACATGCACTATGGCAAGAATAAAGAAGCCACGCTCAACAACTGGATGATTGATGCTGAGGTCGGTTATTGCCTGGCACCTATGGAAAACGGCGTTCGGCTGACGACTGGCGCTGAGTTCGCACTGCGCGATGCCGCTCCGACCCCAATCCAACTCGGCAGGGCCGAGGCCAAGGCGCGTGCTCTGTTTCCGCTAGGGGAGCGACTTGATCCGCAACCTTGGAAGGGCGCACGTCCCTGCACGCCCGACATGATGCCTATCATTGGCCCCGCGCCTAAACATCGGGGTCTGTGGGTGGGGATCGGCCACGCCCATCACGGCTTCACCCTCGGTCCGGCGACCGGCCATTTGCTGGCACAAGCCATGACAGGAGAAAAGCCGGCAATCGATATCGCGCCATTCGCTATGGATCGGTTTGCAGGAACCTACCCTCGTTAGCCTAACCGATCCTGCTGAGGCGGACTTCCGCCTCGGCAGATGGCATCAGGCGCGTTATCAACTCCAGAGCATCTCTGGCAGGCAAGGGCCGTGAGAACAGGAAACCCTGTATCTCGTCGCACCCGTGCTGACGCACTGCATCAAGCTGGGCTTCGGTCTCTACGCCTTCTGCAGTCGTCGACATTCCAAGACTGCGTCCCAAGGCAATGACGGCCTTGATGATCTCGAAATTAGCGTCTTTGGACCCCACGTCCTCAATGAACGAGCGATCAATCTTGATCTTGTCGAACGGAAATGCTCGGAGATAAGAAAGAGATGAATAGCCAGTCCCGAAATCGTCCATCGAAATATGGATCCCCATGGCGCGCAGGGCATGAAGTGTTTCCAATGTCTGCTCTGAATCACTGAGCAAAACGGATTCCGTGATCTCCAACTCGAGACGGCTTGCCGGGAGGCCAGCATCATCAAGCGCCTGCTTTACACTATCCAGCAGTCTCCGGCTCTTGAACTGCACCGGGGAAAGGTTGACGGCGACGCGGATATTGCTGGGCCATGTTGCTGCCGTGAGGCATGCCTGTTTGAGCACCCATTCGCCCAACTGCACGATAAAGCCGATTTCTTCAGCGACGGGAATAAATTCTACTGGTGAGATGGGACCCATCTCGGAATGTTCCCAGCGCAAGAGAGCTTCCATGCAGGAGATGCGGTTGCTTTCCAAATCCATGAGCGGCTGGAAGACCAATTTGAATTCGTCACGCGTCAATCCCAGCTTCAAACCACTTTCAATGGTACGCCGATGCTGCATTGCAGCGTCCATGCCCTTCTCAAAGAAACGGTAGTTGCCACGTCCGTCGCTCTTTGCGCGATAGAGCGCGAGATCGGCATTTTTCATCAAGGTCTCGCCATCGATGCCATCGGTCGGTGCCACGGCGATCCCGATCGATGTGCCGATGATGACCCTGTGTCCCTCAATTTCCATCGGCTGGCTTATCGCTTCAATCAAGCGCTCGGCCAGTGCGGCAGCATCGTTGGGACTTTTCAGCGGTCCGGCCAGTATGGAGAATTCGTCACCGCCGAGCCTTGCAGCACATTCATGCTCACGCTTGGCATGATTGATGCGACCGGCGACTGTCCTGAGCACCGCGTCGCCGACGCCATGCCCCAATGTGTCGTTTATCACCTTGAAGTGGTCGAGGTCGAAGCACAGGATTGCCATATTTTCCCCGCGCCGTATCCGCGACTCTGCCATAACCATTTCCTCACCGAACAGCGTCCGGTTGGGCAAATCGGTCAGCGCATCATGACGTGCGAGGTGATGAATGCGCGCCTCTGACCGCCGCTGCTCGGTAATATCCTGATGGGTTTCGACCCACCCACCATCTTCCATTGGCTGATGGACTAACGAGATGATCTGGCCGTTTTCGAACTCGCAGATATCAGCACTGCGCTTCCTATCTGTGATGGTCTGTACCCGACGCTGGAGAAAGGCCATTGGACCTTCCTTCGGCCGCATCCCGTTTTCAAACCGATAGTCGAGAATGTCGGTCAACAAAGTGCCTGGTTGCCGAAGGCTTTCAGGGAGGTCATAAAGCAAGGCGTAGTTCGCATTGCAGATCACCAGCCTGTGATCTGCATCGATCATGCAAAGACCATGTGCCATGTTGTCAACGGCAGTTTCGAATCTCACCGCCTGACGCGCCAAATCGGCCTCGCGCTTCGACAAGGCGGTAAGATGATCGCTGGCGTCGGTAATATCTTCGTGCGTCACGAGCCAACCGGTACCCGGCCGCCCCGTATACGTCGTGCGTATCGAGCGATCGCGCAGAACCTGCTCATACTGCGTTGGAACTTCGCGACGTTTTTGCCGTTCGAAACGGCCCAGCATCGCAATGTGGAGTTCATCGACGCTGTATCCGAAATAATTGCCTGCATCGATCACCGCACAACAGCAATCGCGCAAGCTCATGCCTGCGGTCAGGGCTTCAGGCGCAAGGCCGAACGTCCATGCATATCGCGCATTGAACAGTTCAAGTTTTAGATCCTCGCTCCAAACGCATAACCCGTAGGGCATTGCCTCCAGCGCGGCATCCACCGCGTGCGTATTTCCCATCCCCTTGCCGTCCGGCATTCCTCGTCCCCAACACACGCTAATCAATTGATGAGCATCATGGGATGCCAGCCCTGAAACAACAGTGAATCCAATTGCCGGATTTTCTGATTTCGCGGTGAACACTAATAGCGGGTTAATCGATTACGAGGGAACTGATTTACTTGTCCCGCGTTTAGGGCCTGCATTTGATGCTCAGTCTTTGATTTATAGTACTTTCTTGGAGAATTTCATGAGCCGAAATACGCTTTATCTTCTGCTTGGCGCTTTGATCGTGGTCGTTATCGGGTTTGCGATCTATGCGTACCAGCAAGAATCTCAACCCGAGGGCGTGCAAATCGAGCTCAACGAACAGGGCATTTCTGTAGAAGGCAATTAACCGGCACCTCTTTGAATGCCATAAAGACGCTTTCCCCGCGCTCCACTGCCCGCTATTGAGTGCTCAAAGTTGCACTAGAGTGGGAGGCGGAGCGTATGGGTCTTCCAGCGCAAACAATCAGCGATCTCAAACAAAGGGCCAAGCGCCGCGTTCCGCGGATGTTTTTCGACTATGCCGACTCCGGTTCATGGACTGAAGGCACCTACCACGCCAATGAGACCGACTTCTCCAAAGTGAAGTTTCGTCAGCGCGTCGCTGTCGACATGACCAATAGATCTCTTGCAGCAACGATGGTTGGTCAGGATGTGGCCATGCCCGTTGCTATAGCGCCAACTGGCCTAAGTGGCATGCAGCATCCAGATGGAGAAATGCTCGGAGCGAAAGCCGCGCGCGACTTCGGCATCCCCTTCACACTTTCGACAATGAGCATCTGTTCCATCGAGGATGTATCGGAAGCCACCGGGGGAGCCCCTTTTTGGTTCCAGCTCTATGTCATGCGTGACCGAAAGTTCATGCATAATCTCATAGACAGGGCCAAGGCCGCCAATTGCTCGGCACTTGTCCTGACGCTTGATCTGCAAATTCTCGGCCAGAGGCACAAAGACGCGCGCAATGGCCTTTCAGCGCCGCCTCGGATCAACCTGAACACTATCGGACAGCTGGCATCACGTCCGCAATGGTGCTTGTCTATGCTCAAGACAAGACGGCACACCTTCCGCAATATCGTCGGCCACGCCGAGAATGTCGCCGACATCTCCTCGCTATCGGCGTGGACAGCCGAACAGTTTGATCCTCAGCTCAACTGGTCTGACATTGAATGGATCAAAGAGCGCTGGGGCGGAAAGCTCATTCTAAAAGGCATTATGGACACCGAAGACGCGCACATGGCGACAGCGTCTGGTGCCGATGCCATAATCGTCTCAAATCATGGGGGGCGGCAACTCGATGGCGCCCCGTCCTCGATCGAGACGTTGCCCGCAATAGTGGATGCTGTGGGAGACAAGATCGAAGTTCACATGGACGGCGGCATCCGGTCTGGCCAGGATGTCATGCGGGCTATCGCTCTTGGCGCAAAAGGCGTCTATATCGGCCGCCCATGGCTCTATGGGCTGGGGTCTGGCGGTGAGGCCGGTGTCAGACAAGCTCTCCAAATCATCCACAAAGAACTCGATATCACGATGGCGTTTTGCGGCGAGCGCGATATCTCCAATGTCGGACGGCATAACCTTGTTAATCCGGATGTCTTTTCATCATGACGATTTCCAATCTCCCCACGCTTCCACGCCATGTCGTTGAGCGCGCAGTTCGAACAGCATTCGCAGAAGATCTCGGAGAAGCCGGAGATATCACTTCGCAGGCAACGATATCCCCCGATGCGACAGCAATCGCTCGAATAAGTGCTCGCACGGCAGGGATCATCAGTGGACTCGATTGTGCGCTTGCCGCCTTCTCTCTGATTGGTGATGGCCTTGTGACCGAGCCCTTTGTGGCAGACGGCGCAAAGATAGAAGTGGGAGCTTCTATTCTTCAAGTGCGCGGCAATGCACGCAATCTCTTGGCGGCCGAACGCACGGCGCTCAACTTTCTGACGCATTTGAGCGGCATCGCGACCTTGACGCACAGTTTTGTGCTTCAAACCGAAGGAACGACTGCCCACATATGCTGCACCCGCAAGACGACTCCCGGACTGCGTGCACTCGAGAAATATGCTGTTCGGTGTGGCGGTGGGCACAACCATCGGTTTGGGCTGAACGATGCCATCCTTATCAAGGACAACCACATTGCCGTTTCCGGTGGCGTGCGTCAGGCAGTTGAGGCTGCAAGGGCTTTTGCAGGGCACCTCGTTGCAATCGAGGTTGAAGTGGATACGCTCAATCAACTCGAAGAAGCACTTGTGACTGATGTCAACGCCATCCTTCTCGACAATATGGATGAAGATACGCTTGCCAGGGCCGTAGCTATCACCGCAGGACGAGCAAAACTGGAAGCGTCCGGCAACGTCACGCTTGAGCGGGTCGCTGCAATTGCACGAACCGGGGTGGACTATATTTCGACGAGCCGGATTACTGCTGCGTCTATGCCGCTGGACCTAGGTCTCGACATAGAAATTGATTAAGGGCGTTTTCTCACGCCATCGTAACACCTTCTATCGTACGCGAAGAGATCCAAGTTCGACTTGCCGTCGTACTTCTTGGCAAGTGCTGCGCCTTCATATATAGGGCCATCATATTCTCGTTCAGCATATGATCGTTGAAACATGAACGTACGGACATTGTGCCTCTCCATCCTCTACACGCAGGATGCGAGCGGATATGAAATTCGCAAGCTATGCACCGAAGGCAATGGCGCCTATTTTGCCGAGGCCAGTTTCGGCTCGATCTATCCGGCTCTCTCCAAGCTGGAAGACGAGGGGCTACTGACCTCGACGATCCAACACCAGAATGGCAAGCCGTCCAAAAAAATCTATTCGATAACCGAAGCGGGACGGGCTGCATTTTGCGACGCCCTGCATGAACCCCTGGGAGAAGATGTATACCGCAGTCCATTCCTGCTGTTTGCCCGTTTCGCGCATCTGCTCGACCAAGATCTAGTCAAGTCTCGTATCCAAGACAGACTGGCGGAGCTGGAAGCCGAAATTGCTGAACTCAGGGCTTTGGAGCACAAGATAAATATCGGCAACGTTGAGAGCCATGCCAATGACGCATGGGTGCTCAGCCATGGCATCGCGTGCCTTGAAGTTGCACATCAACATCTGCATACCCACATGAATTCCTTAATTGCCTCCGCGCGACGGGACCAATTGCGCGTCCGGCAACAAGCAGCTGAATAGAGGGCGCTGTTTAATGCAATTTCTTAAGTCTTTCGGTTTGTCACTATTTATTCTCCTCGCCGCCGGCATATGGTTCGGCACGGGATCACTTGTCATGGGCGGTCAAGGGCCAGGAAACGGCGAAAAGTCGATTATCGGCTTGATCGAAGGTGATGACCATGGCCCGATCTCGACATCATTGGCCGAAGCCGGCGTATTGACTGAACACTCGACTGAAGAAGTCGAGCAGGCGCGCCTGACAATTGCCCAGCGTATTGCCCAAGACAATGGCGCAGCGGACGCTGCGGTATCGGTACGCACCGAAACATTCGACCGTCAGGCCATGCCAATCGAAGTGACCCTGCGCGGAAGAACAACAGCCGCTGCCAACGTCTCCGCAGTTGCCGAGACGGCAGCCGTCGTTGAGACTGTGCATGTCAACAAAGGCGATCAGGTAGAGGCAGGCGATTTGTTGTGCTCGCTCGCTCCCGGCACACGGGCAGCAGCAGTAGCCCAGGCTGAAGCCGGCCTTGCGCAAGCCGAAGCCGGACTGGCCCAGGCGCAGCTTGACCTTGAAACGAACACATCCCTGCGTGAGCGGGGCCTTGCCCCAGCCAATACGGCAAATTCGGTGCAGGTCGCCTTGGCAAGCGCAGAAGCCCAAGTTTCTTCGGCACAAGCCGCCCTCGACAACGCAAGAGCAGAGCTCGACCGCACGGAAATCATAGCAGAAGTTTCCGGACTGGTTCAGGCGCCGATAGCAACCCGCGGCGCGATGCTCTCGCAGGGTGGCGTCTGTGCGACCATCGTTCAGCTCGACCCCATAGTGTTTGCCGGGTCAGTCGCCGAGGCCAACATCACACTGGCTCGGACCGGACTTGCAGCGACTCTGCACACAGTGACCAATCAGGACGCAACCGGTGAAGTGACATACGTGGCGGCCAGCGCCGATGATGCGACCCGGTCTTTCCCGGTCGAAATCGAGTTCGACAATGCTGACTTCGCGATCCGAGAGGGCGTTACCGCGACAGCAACCGTCAATATGGGTTCGATGCCTGGCCATTTGCTGCCTCAATCGGTGCTGACACTCAACGATGAAGGCGTGCTGGGTGTACGGTCAGTCGAGGAAGGCGTCGTCGCCTTCACACCGATTACCATCGTCTCGGACACGCGCGACGGCGTATGGGTGACCGGGCTCCCGCAGTCGATCGACATCATCACCATTGGCCAGGAATTTGTAGTCGATGGGCAAACCGTGCAGACCGGGCACAATGGCGTCCCCGACGATGCAACGGAGACTTCTGAAGAAGGCGCACCTGCATGACCAGCTTCATCGAACGCATACTGCGCATGCCGCGCGTCGTGATGACAATCATGGCGCTGCTTCTGCTCGCTGGTGGCTTCTCCTATTCGGCTTTGCCCAAGGAAAGCTTTCCGGCTATCGACGTTCCGTATCTTTACGTGTCGATCAGTCAGACCGGGGTTTCGCCACGGGACGCTGAAAATCTGTTAGCCAAACCAGCCGAGGAAGAACTCAACGGGCTGGATGGCCTGGTGAACATTACCTCAACTTCAACCACCGGGCACGCCGCGGTGGTTCTCGAGTTTGGTGCCAACGTCGAGACCGACCAGGCCCTAGCCGACACCCGTGCGCGCATGGACGCGGTCAAGGCCAACCTGCCTGACGACGCCAACGATCCGACAGTGAGCGAGATCGACATGGTGGGTTTCCCCATCATCTCCGTTGCCGTCTACGGCGACGTTCCCGAACGTGAGTTGGTGCGCCGCGCCGAAGAACTGCAAACCGCCCTGGAAGGGATTGGATCCGTACGCGAAGTCACTCTTTCCGGCGCACGCGACGAAGTTGTCGAGGTCACAATCGACCTGATGCGGCTTGAGGCATACAATTTGACCGCCAACCAGCTGTTCGACGCCTTGGCGCGCAACAATCTGGTCGTGGCTGGCGGTACCATCAACACCGGCCAAGGCTCATTTAGTGTCGAAGTGCCAGGACTGATTACCAGCGCTCAAGACGTGTTCGAGCTTCCAATCAAGACAGACGGGAACAATGTCGTAACATTTGGCGACATTGCCAACGTTACCCGTACGCTTGAGGACGCGACTGAGTACACCAACGTAAACGGCTCCCCTGCCCTGATCCTCGGCGTTAGCAAGAAGGCCGGCACCAACATCATCGAAGTGTCGGACACTGTGCGGGCGCTGACCGAAGAAACCGCCGCGAACTGGCCGCAAGGCGTCGGGCACAGCTTCTTCCTCGATCAGGCCGAAACGACCCTTGGACTGTTCCGTTCGCTCGAAGCAGCGGTGCTCACGGCTGTGGCCCTGGTGCTGATCACTTGTGTCGCCGTGCTCGGTGTGCGCGCCGCGTTCATGATCGGCATGTCGATTCCTCTCTCGTTCATGATCGCCTTTCTCTACATGCAGATGACCGGCATGACGATCAACATGATGGTCATGTTCGGCTTGGTGATTGCTGTGGGGGTTCTGGTGGACGACCCTGTCGTGGTCGTCGAGTACGCTGAGCGAAAGCTTCAGGAGGGAGTCTCCAAGAAGGAAGCCTTCATCCAGGCGATGCACAAGATGTTCATCCCGGTGATCGGTGCAACTGCTACGACACTTGCCGCTTTCGTACCTCTGCTGTTCTGGCCGGGCATCATCGGGAAGTTCATGACCGATTTGCCCACGATCGTAATCGTGGTGATGTCCGCGTCGTTCATTTCTGCACTGATCTTCATGCCGGTTATCGGCGCTGTCATTGCATCAAGCCATGTGGACCCCGAGCGCAAGGAACAGGCCGATATCGTAATGTATCCCGAGAAGTTCCACCCCAAAAAGGTAAAGGGACCGACCGGGGTTTATGTGCGATTGATGGCAGTGCTTTTGCGCTGGCCGATTCCGACGTTGCTCGTTGGTTTCGGCATCGTCTTCGGCGTGTTCTTCACGTACGCCGCCAACCCTACCGGGGTTGAGGCCTTCCCTGCGTCTGAGCCGGAATATGCGACAGTGGCAGTTGTCGCGCGCGGCAATTACTCGCCCGAGGAAGTCCGTGACATGCTCGTCGAAGTCGAAGATGAACTGATGCAGGTTCACGGCATTCGCGACATCATCATGCAGTTCGGCACGACCGGCGCTATGGGCACAATGCCGCCCGATACGATCGGCAACTTCCAGCTCCAGCTGATCGACTACAACAACCGGGTGAAGGCTGAGGAGATCTTTACCGATATCCGTGAGCGCGTTGCAGACATTTCCGGACTGCAGGTACAGGTTCTTGCTACTGAGAGCGGTCCACCGGCCGGCAAAGATATCAACATGCGCGTGGAAAGCACCAATTACGATGCTTTGGCACCTACTGTAGCACGCATACGCGACTACCTAGAAAACGAATTGCCCAATACTACCGATATCGAGGACGGTCGCCCGTCACCCGGCATCGATTGGCAAGTCACAGTGGATCGTCTTGAAGCCGCTCGCTATGGCATAGGCGTGCGAGAGCTGGCCCCCTATGTCCAACTCGTCACTTCGGGTGTCAATTTGGGCACCTATCGCGATCAGGACACTGGAGACGAACTTGATATCAAGGTCAGGCTTCCCCAGGATGAGCGTACGCTGGATGCCTTGGACTCAATGCGTATTGCGACGTCGCAAGGCATGGTGCCCGTCTCGAACTTTATTGCCAGACAGGCAGTGCCTAAAGTGGCCAATATCGAGCGGCGCAATCAGGTGTACGTGATGCCGATCGCTGCGAGCCTGGTGGCCTTGCCGGAAGGCGTCTATCCCGCGACCCGCGTGGCTGAACTACAGGCTTGGCTCGATGAACAGGAATGGCCCGACGGTGTAACCTTCGCTTTTGGCGGCGCCGAAGAGCAGATGGGTGATGCCAATGCCTTCATCGCTCAGGCATTCGGTGCTGCAGTGTTCCTGATCTTCCTGATCCTGCTGCTTGAATACAACAGCTTCTATCAGGTGTTCGTAACACTATCGACAGTGTTCATGTCGGTCGCTGGCGTCCTTCTGGGCATGTTGGCCACGGGCATGAGTTTTTCGGCCATCATGACAGGGCTTGGCGTGGTTGCACTCGCGGGTATCGTTGTGAAGAACGGAATTGTTCTGATCGACACCTACAATGAGTACAACCGCGAGCAGAAGGTCGAGCCGGTCACTGCCATGCTGCTCACCGCCGCACAACGCGTACGTCCGGTATTGCTAACAGCATTTCTGACAGCGCTTGGCGTGATTCCAATGTGGGCGAACGTCGAGTTTGACTTCCTGCGGCGTGAAATCGTTGTGGGCGGCATTGCCGGGTCGTGGTTCATCCACCTTTCGGCGGCCTTGGTCAGCGGATTGTTCTTCTCGACTGCCCTTACGCTGATCATGGTTCCCGTCATGATCACGGCTCCAAAGGTGATCAAGGGACAAGTCGGCAGCGCGTTCAACTGGATCCGCGGTCGCAGGGAAGAACAATCCATGCCGTCCGGGTTTGATGGCATGGCTGTTGCCGTGGCGGGCGAAGATGCCGCCCAGCGTCATGTTGTGACAAAGGATACCGAACTCATTGAGCGCAATGAAAACGGCGTCACCGTTATTTCTCGACGTCCTGCAGCTGAGTGAAGCTAGGGCCCCGCAATTTGCGGGGCCTTTTTTTCATTCCACATCCTGGTCGACCGGCTTGCGCAGCACGAAGCCGTCGGGATCTTCCTGCGCCGCCCTCAAGCGTTCGCTGGCTTCAGCAGCCTCGCGCTGCCGGTTCCACATCTGTGCATAAAGGCCCTCGCTG
Organism: Pelagibacterium sp.; assembly: GCF_048264985.1. Taxonomy (GTDB): domain Bacteria; phylum Pseudomonadota; class Alphaproteobacteria; order Rhizobiales; family Devosiaceae; genus Pelagibacterium. The sequence continues at coordinate 1,102,278 of NZ_JBLXCL010000001.1, read as the reverse complement.
GCCAGCAGATCATGATGCTTGCCACGCTCGGCAATCACACCATCACGGAGCACGATGATTTCGTCAGCATCGACCACTGTCGAAAGGCGGTGTGCGATCACCAATGTAGTGCGATCTCGCGCAACGGTATCCAGAGCAGACTGAATCTCGCGTTCAGTATGTGTATCGAGCGCTGATGTCGCCTCATCAAGTATCAGAATTGGCGGGGCCTTGAGGATCGTACGCGCAATCGCAACGCGCTGTTTCTCTCCGCCCGAAAGTTTGAGGCCCCGCTCACCGACCTGGGTGGCGTAACCATGGGGCAAGCTGTCGATGAAGTCGCCAATCTGTGCCATGCGGGCTGCCTCCCTCACCTCCTCATCAGTGGCATCTGGACGGCCATAGCGAATGTTGTAGGCAATCGTATCGTTAAACAGAACAGTGTCTTGAGGCACCATTCCGATTGCCGCTCGCAGCGACGCTTGCGTTACGTCACTGACATCCTGCCCATCGACACTGACCGTGCCCGAGATCGAATCATAGAAGCGATAGATTAGGCGCGAAATCGTCGATTTGCCGGCACCTGAAGGACCAACGACAGCGATTGTCTGGCCCGCGGGAACCGTAAAGCTCACACCCTTGAGGATTGGGCGATCCGGATCATAATGGAAATGCACACCCTGGAACGAAAGCTCGGGGCCGGTGATCGCCAACGGGCGCGCATCGGGCTTGTCTTCGATTTCGGGATCCTGATCCAGCAGGCTGAACATGGCTTCAATATCAGCGAGCCCCTGCCGTATTTCACGATAGACAAACCCGATTTGGTTGAGGGGCCTGTAGATCTGCATCATGAAGGCGTTGAGCAGCACAAAATCCCCGACAGTCAAATCGCCACGCATCACGCCGAGCGCTGACATTACCGAAAGGGTAATCATGCCGATCCAGAAGATGACACCCTGGCCGAAATTGAGCCAACCCAGCGAGGTCCAGATGCGTATGGCCGCTCGCTCATAGCCGGACATGGCCTTATCGAAGCGCTTGGCTTCAAGCTCTTCGTTGCCAAAATATTTGACCGTCTCAAAATTGAGCAGACTGTCGATAGCCTTTGCGTTGGCGTCGGTATCACTCTCGTTCATGTCGCGGCGGATTGCGATGCGCCAGTTCGAGGCACGGACTGTGAACACCATGTAGCAAATGACCACGGCAGCCAGGACCAACACATAAGCGGCGCCAAACAACCAGCCAAAAATCACACCAACAATCACAAACTCGACAAGGGTTGGTGCTGTATTGAGCATTGTGAAACGCACTATAGTTTCAATGCCCTTGGTGCCGCGTTCTATGACACGACTAAGCCCACCCGTTTTGCGTTGAAGATGGAACCGCAGCGACAACCGATGCACGTGGGTAAAGGTGCGATAGGCAAGCTGACGGACCGCATTTTGCCCAACCGACGCGAACAGGATATCGCGCAATTGCTGGAACCCGGTATCGACAATCTGGCCGATGCCATAGGCCATAACCAGAATGATCGGCACTGAAAGGCCCAAGACAACGGCAGCCTCCGAGCCAGAGGTACCAAGCGCGTCGACAATGCCCTTGTAGGCAAAGGGCACCAGAGTACTGGCAACTTTGGCCAACAATAGAGCGCCGATGGCGAGCACGGCACGCATGCGCAAGTCCGGCCGATCAGCTGGCCACATATAGCTCCACAAATTGCGTACAGTGGAAAGCAAAGCGCCTTCGTCGGCGCTGACGGTTGATCTGGGCGCCTTTGCCATCAATAAACTCCGGTGCGGGATGGGGACGGTAGCAAATGTCCCTGAAGGTAGATTCAGCTCGCCTTGTTGGACATGCGTTCGCAATACAATGGCGAGGCGTCAAGGCCGGAAACATAATCCCCGACCGCCCGGTTGAAGGCTGCAAGCCTGTCGGTTCGCACGCAATAATTGTTGCGCGTGCCTTGAGCTCGGCGCTCGATAACGCCAGCGTCAAGCAGAACCTTTAGATGCTGGGAAACAGTGCTTTGGGCGAGCGAGAGAGAGTCGGTCACATCGTTGCAGCAGCAGTTCTCGGCCCTTTTTGCGAGGATGCGCAGGATTTCCAGCCGAACAGGATGGCCAAGAGCCCGCATTAAAACAGCGATATCGTCTTCATGCATGCGCGCGTCTTCCATCGTGAATTAACGATAGAGGAAAATATCGACCGACACAAGGCAGCGCCAGCCGGCCGAAAGGAGCAATCGATGCCCCCCTACTGCCTTGCGATATCGCCACTGTCGGATTCGCCGATCACTTCGTCAGTTCCGGGCAGGTCGAAAACCTGGCCGGGATAGATGAGATCAGGATTGCGGATCTGATCGGTATTGGCCTCGAAGATCTGAGTATAGCGAATCCCTTCGCCATAGACGCGGCGCGCGATGGTCCACAAATTGTCACCTTGGCGAATTATCGCCATCCCGGCGGCCGTACGGTTACCATCGCTCACGCCAACCAAAGTCGGGACCACCGACTCCTCAGTTGCATCCGGCGTGGCCGCGGTTTGAGGCGACTGTTGCGGTCCTGCGGCTTCCGCCATCTCGGTCGGTTCAGGGACGTCGGCTGGCTGCGTTTGTGCAACCGGGCTCTCGGAAACTGACGGTGCAGCTGGCTGATCCGGCGTGGATGGCGCGACCGCCTCCGGCATGGCCGGTTCGGGTACTGCGACTGTGGCTTCATCTTCGACTCCGGCCAGGTCGACCGTGGAGCTCGTGCTCTCTTCGTCGAGTTGTGACTGCTCGGCCACGACGATATCGTCAGGAAGATCGAGAATGAAATCTACTTCGGCGCGACCGACCACCGATCCGTCTGCAGCCAACATGTCAATGCGAATGCGCTGACTCTCCTGATCGAGTGTATCATTCGATTCAACTAGCCACCGCCCATCACCAACCTGGGTCGAGCCGACAAGTTGGTTGTCGACATAAAGCCTGACCATCAGGCCATCTTCGCCAGCACCAGCGAAGAAGTTGAGATCACCATCAATTTCAATTGCGTCGATCGTGGGCGCAACAATTGGTTCTTGAGTAGCAACCGACGTCGCAGGCCGAGTGGGCACCGCCGCCTCTTCGAAAACTGGCTGCGATTCAGAGCCGGACTGTTCAGGCGCCGCAGTGCTACCGTCAGGTGAGGAGGACATGATCTCTTCTTCCGAAACCGCGGCGGTCTCAGCGCTTTCGGATTCACCGGAAAGCGAGGCATCGTCAGCGGGAGCCGCAACTGGCACATCTGCCCAATTCGCCTCGTCCGCCGAAGCATCAAGCTCGACGTCCGCAGCAGGCACGGCAGGCTGTTCGGCTTGTGGTCGAGATAGATCTTCTTCGGCTTCAAGTTCTGTTGCCGCAGCGACATCGAACGCATCAGCAGAGAACGGCTCGGCACTTTCGGCTATAGCTGGCGCTTCTTCCTCAGCGGCATCGGAATCATCAGCACCATCGGCAGGCTCAGGCGCATCACTATTTGAGGTGACCGGCTCGGGAGAGACCGCTGGAGCGCTGACAGGTGCATCCGAAGGCGCAACCTCTGGCTGCGATGCTGTCGGCGCAGGCGTCGCCTCTTCCAAACTTGCAACGGCTGCGGGTTCCTCAGAGCCATCTACTGAAGCTGGTTCTGGTTCAACCTCCTGGGCGCCCTCCTGGTCATTTTCGGTAATGTCGTCTTGACCACCAGCGTCGTCCTGAAGCGTTTGCACTGGTTGGTCTGTCTCAGGCTCTGCAGTCTCGGCTTCCGCGACAGAGATCGCGCCCTGATCCAGCTCGATCGCTGCCTGTTCCGAGGGGGGCTGATCTGTCGGAAGCATAGCGATCGGGCTATCAAGCCCCTGCAAAAACTCGCTTGCCTCGCCTGGTGCAGAGGCGATTACCAGCGGCTCGCTAGTGCGGTCGTCCTGAACCACCACGATGACCGATGTGCCGGCGAACTGATCGGTCTCGACATCCAGGATGCGCAATTCCACTCCACCGGTCGGCAAAGGCGCATCGGTTACGAAGGCGAAATCGCCTGACCCTTGCGCGGTCTCCGTGCCGATCTGGTCGTCATTGGCGAAGATATGAACCTGTCCCGAAGGTGTGGCGCTGCCAGCGATCACGGCTGACCCGTCCGGCTCAACGCGTACCAGCCCGAACGCGGGCATAACTGCCTGCGAAACGCTGGTTGCCGTTTCCCCGCTCCCCACGGTTTCGGCCGTTTCCAATACTGCGGTGTCCGACGCAGAATCCTGCGACGCCACATTGGCAGGCTCCTGGGCAGAGTCGGCATCGGCAGTCGCTGACGAGCCTCCCCAAAAAGTCTCGCTCATACATGTGGGGAAGTCGCCGCGCTGCACACAAGACACAATGCCCGGCCCTGCAATCACACCGACTGTGACGATTACGGTCGCCGCGGCGGCGCCGACTGCGAGAACGATGGGAGAAAGGGGACCGGCCAGTGGAGCCTCCGTAAGTGTTTCCCGGCCGCCGCATCGGCCATTGCCTGCGATTCGCGTATGCGAAACAGTCTTGTGAACTATAACGGCTAGGCCGTCTTCATCAACTTATAGGTGAACGATTCATACAGGGCCTCGAAGGAGGCATCAATGATATTGGGCGATACGCCAACCGTGAACCAGCGTTCGCCAGAATGATCACGGCTTTCGATCAGCACACGGGTGACCGCGCCCGTGCCGCCGTCCAGGATACGGACCTTGAAATCGACAAGCTCTAGATCGTCGATCCGGTTTGAATACTTCCCAAGATCTTTGCGCATTGCCAGATCAAGCGCGTTGATTGGCCCGTTTCCTTCGGCAACAGACATGAAGATTTCCCCCTCCACGTCTATTTTCACCACAGCCTCGCAGACGGTAACCATTTCGCCTTTGGCGTTGTGGCGTCGCTCGATCGCTGTGCGATAATTGGTAACATCGAAGAATTTCGGCAACGTTCCCAACATCTTGCGAGCCAGCATGAAAAATGATGCCTCCGCACCATCGTAAGAATAGCCACGCGCTTCCCGCTCCTTGACCTGCCGCAGCAACTTATCGAGCCGGGGGTCGTCCTTAGCCATATCAATGCCAAAGCGTTTGAGGGTTGTCAGCAAATTGGATTTCCCGGCCTGTTGGGAGACCATGATTAACCGCTCATTGCCGACAATTTCAGGAGCGACATGCTCATAGGTCGCCGGGTCCTTGGCAATTGCAGACGCGTGAATGCCCGCCTTGGTCGCAAAAGCCGACGCGCCGACATAAGGCGCCTGCCTGTTCGGGCCGCGATTGAGAATTTCATCAAAAGCGCGTGAAACGCGGGTCAACGTTTCGAGCTTTTCAGGGGTCACACCTGTCTCAAAATGGTCCGAGAACACCGATTTCAGCACTAGCGTAGGGATCAACGTCACCAGATTGGCGTTTCCGCACCGCTCACCAAGGCCGTTTAGCGTTCCCTGGATTTGGCGCACACCGGCCCGCACCGCGGCAAGCGTATTGGCGACGGCCTGCCCTGTGTCATCATGGGCATGAATACCAAGCCGATCACCCGGCGCGACAGAGAGAACGTCCGCTACAATCTCTTCGATTTCAGACGGCATGGTTCCGCCATTGGTATCACAGAGCACAATCCAACGCGCCCCGGCCTCCTGAGCGGTTCGCACGCAATCGAGCGCGTAGGCCCGATTGGCCTTGTATCCATCAAAGAAGTGCTCACAGTCTACAAAAGCCTCCTTGCCTGCTGCGATGGCGGCTTTTACGCTTTCCGCAAGGCTCTTGAGGTTTTCCTTTGTCGATATTCCGAGCGCAAGCTTGACCTGATGGTCCCAGGCTTTTGAGACGTAACACACTGCATCAGCGCTGGAACTGATCAGATCGGCAACGCCGGGGTCGTTTTGCACCGAACGCCCCGCCCGCTTGGTCATACCGAAGGCGACGAACTGAGCCGACTGTGTCCGCTTCTGTGCAAAAAACGCAGTGTCGACGACATTTGCCCCCGGATACCCGCCCTCGACATAGTCAACACCCAGCTTGTCGAGCAGGTGCGCGATAGCAATCTTGTCCTCAAGCGAGAATTCTATACCGGTCGTCTGAGCACCGTCGCGCAGGGTGGTGTCGAAGAGATAAAGGCGTTCTTTGGTCATGAGACTGGCTTGTCGCTTTTCGGAGAAATGTCAGGCCGGCGCGTGGCAAACGGCTTCGATATTGTGGCCTTCCGGGTCGAATACGAAAGCGCCATAATAATTTGGGTGGTAAATTTCACGAACTCCGGGCGCTCCGTTGTCACGTCCGCCAGCAGCGATTGCGGCCTGATAAAAGGCGTCGACATCGGCCCTCGATTTCGCAGCAAATGCAATATGAAGCTTGCCAGTGCAACGGCCACCGGTCTGCACCCAGAAGTCGGGTTTTCCATCGCCATAGCCGGCAACCATCCCGCCTGGAATTTCAAACTCTTGCATACGGACGTAACCAAGAGTTTCAAGCACAACGTCGTAGAAATTACGGGACGTTTCGTAATCAGCAACTGTAAGTCCGAAATGGTCGATCATGCTCATTTGGCGCCTCCCTTACGGCCAATGTTCAATATCGCAGCAGTGGTGCTGCATACGCGAAGCAGCATTCCAAGCCTGTTCCTACTGTAGCTTCGGGGCGGCCAGCCAGTCGGGTGTATCGTGATCTGGGTGCTGATTATTTGTCGCTTTGATCGCCGAAGCCCAGTCTTCATGATCGGTTTCGGTTGCGCCGCCATCCTCGATCGAAGTAATGGTGCCAAACCATGACACTGTGCCCTCAGTGCCCGTGTTTGCCCCCGGCGGGAAGGCGCCTGGATCATCGAGGGAGCCGATCATCAGATTGGTACGGCCATTGTGAACATCGCGATAGAATAAGGGCGTCCCGCAATTGGCACAAAAACCGCGCTCCACGTGTTCAGAACTGCGCCAGATGGACGGCCGTCCACGCGTCCAGACCAGTGTATCGTCAGGGGCAGCGACCAACCCGGCAAAAATGCTGCCCGACGCCTTCTGGCACATGCGGCAATGGCACAGGTGCGAATTGTCGAGCATCTGTGTCGATTGATAGCGAACGGCACCGCATTGGCACCCGCCGCTGACGTCAATATCGATACGGTTCACAGCCCCTCCTCTCTTGGCGGCCAGGATTCAGTGTCGTGGTCTGGATGTTGATTGGAATGAATGCCCGACATGAAGTTTCGCCACTCATCGGTCGATTCAAGAACCGGCAGCGTCGAGATATCTGAAAAAAACGCCACACGGTCGGTCAGATTGACCTGGATTTCCGGTGGCACCTTTTCAGGTTCATCGAACGTCCCGATGGCGAGCTCCAGACCAAACTTGGTTTCATAAGCCAGCGGCGTTCCGCACGCCCCGCAAAAAGCGCGACGGGCAGCATCCGATGACTGAAACCATTTGGGCTCGCCACGCGTCCAATGCCCGTCATGTGAGGAGACCAGGGGGCCGAAGAAGCTACCGAACGCTTTTTGACACATGCGGCAATGGCAGATCGAGCCGCGTCCGACCAACTTTGTCGCAAACCGGATCGCACCGCACTGGCAACCACCGGTGAGTGTTTCGCGGGCTTCGATCGCGCTCATCGCTTGTTCTCCCATCTGGTGCGGCGTTCGCCGGTTTCATTATCCTTGTAGTCCATCAACTGAATGCCCTGCTCGAGAAGCTCATCGCGTATTGTATCGGCCTTGGCAAAGTCCTTGGCGTTGAGGGCATTCAGCCGGGCATTGATCAGATCTTGAACTTCTGAAGCGTCACCGTTTTCGCGCCTGATCAAGCTATCGATGGGCAGTCCCAAAAAATGGAGGGTGGCAGCCAGGCAATGGGCCGCTGCGGTCGTCCCACGATTGGCCGAACGCGCCATTGCATCCAGAACTGTCGACGCACGGGCAAATCCGAGGTCATCGGACAATTCGGCAATCGCTGAGGCGTCAGGGGTTGCCTCCCCTCCTGCCTGAGCTGCCCTTTGCCAGCCAACAAGCTTGTTTTCCGCTTCTTCCAGCCGCGCGACCGAGAAGTCTATAGGCTCGCGATAGTGCGTCATCAACATTGCCAGACGAAGCACTTCGCCCGGCCATTTCCGCCGTCCAAATTTCTTTGTCTCAAGGAGATCTTCGATAGTGACGAAATTGCCTTCAGACTTGCTCATCTTGCGGCCTTCAAGCTGCAGATAGCCATTGTGCATCCAGTAGTTGGCCATCACTTCGGTGCCGTGCGCGCAGCGCGACTGGGCGATCTCATTTTCATGGTGGGGGAAGATCAAATCCAGCCCGCCACCGTGGATATCGAATGTCTGGCCGAGAAGCGCCTCGCTCATCGCAGAGCATTCGATATGCCAGCCTGGACGGCCGCGGCCCCACGGACTGTCCCAACCTGGTTCGCTCTCGCTCGAAGCCTTCCACAAAACAAAATCGGCCGCGTTCTCTTTGTGGGTCTCCACGGCAACGCGAGCCCCGGCGATGTTGTCGTCAAGATTACGGCCCGAGAGCCGGCCATAGTCGGCCATGGACGAAACGCGGAACAGCACCTCCCCGCCCGCTTGATAAGCGTGGTCCATTGTTACCAACCGCTCGATGATTGTGATCATGCCGTCGATATGTTCGGTCGCGCGCGGTTCAACGGAAGGCGGCAGGCATCCAAGCGCTGCAACGTCTTTTTCAAACTGGGTCGCCGTCTTCTCGGTCACCTTGCGGATAGCGGCATTCAGTGCAAGATCGGGATAATCGCGCAAGGCCCGTGCGTTTATCTTATCGTCGACATCGGTGATATTGCGCACATAGGTCACATGATCGTCGCCGTAGAGGTGACGCAGCAGTCGGAACAGCACATCAAATACAATGACGGGACGCGCATTACCGATATGAGCAAAATCATAGACCGTCGGCCCGCACACATACATACGCACGTTGTCCGCATCGATTGGGACAAAGTCCTGTTTTGTGCGGGTTAGCGTATTTTGAAGTTTTAGAGTCGGCAGGTGCGACGGCATAGAGCGATGTCCCCAGGCGCAAGAGTTTACGCTGCTGGCAGCGGGTCCACTCCTTTGTGCCGGGAAAATGAAAACCGCGCCGCCAACTTGCGTTAGCGAATAATGGTGCAGCCGGTAATACAGGTCAGGCCATTGGTTTTCATGGCGCGCACCATGGACGGGAACAAAATCCAAATCAAGCAAGAAAATAGGGGCGGCGCCGACACGCCACCCCAGAATGGAGACCTTGGAGTTTAGTCAAATGCGTCTTCCACCCGTGGCCGGATGGCCAGAACTAGAGCCCGTGTTCTGAGCATCCAGACTTGCACGCCAAGATCGCCGCGACCATCCCCATCACGGAAAGTTTTTTGATCCTCGTGCCCGCGTGTGTCCGGGAGCGAACCTAGTTCTTTGGTGCCAGCAGTTTCACTGTCTGCTCGATCGAGCCGAAGACCGACCGGTTCTCGGCATCCACCGCATTGATGCGCACAACATCGCCCAGTGCTAGAAACGGCGTACGCGCCTTGCCAATCTTGCCCTTTTCGGCTGTTCTGGCTTCGGCGATGCAGCCGAATCCAATGCCATCTTGCTTGATCGGCAATATTTCATCATGGGCATTGGCGACTGTTCCCGAACCGATAATCGTGCCTACGCCCAATTCCCTCGTCTGTGCTGCGGTGACAATCAGATCGGCGAAGTCGAACCGCATATCCTTGCCCGCATTGGGCTGGCCATAGAGGCTATTATTGACGTGGGCGCGCACCTTTAGGTGAAGCCGGTTGTTCTTCCAGCCTTCCCCAAGTTCGTCAGGCGTCACAAAAATCGGTCCAAAGCTGGTGGCCGGCTTTGCGTGGAAAAATCCAAATCCATTCTGGAGATCGTTGAGAACCAGGCGGCGCAACGAAACGTCATTGCATATTCCCACGAGACGTATGGCAGCACTGGCTTCGTCTCGACTGGGGCGCATTGAGACGTGCCCGGTCACGACAACCACCTCAGCCTCGAAATCGACGGCAAGACCATCCTCAGGCACGACAATGGGCGCCATGGGCGCGACGAAACTGTCCGAACCGCCTTGATACATTAACGGCCGTTCGTCTTGCAGTTCCTCGTCCCGGCTGCCCTTGAGCGAACGCACCCTATCGAGGTGAACCATGTAGCCTGAGCCATCTATCCATTGATAGGCGCGTGGCAGCGGGGCCAGCGCCTCACGGGGATCGAACGGCATACCCGCAATCTCACCATTATCAAGCTGGTCACTGACAGCGCGCAAGATGGGGGCGCAGCGATCCCACTCGTCGAGCGCGTCCTGCATATTGGGGGCTATGCGTCCCGCCGATGCGAAACGGCCAAGATCTTTTGAGACGATAACGAGATGTCCGTCAGGACGACCATTGCGCAGCGTGGCGAGTTTCATAAGTGGATAAGACCGGAAGTGATTGGCATTGATTGCTAAGATGGCTCATACCATTGCACAGTTAAAGCCTTGCGTTGAGACAAAAGCCTGTTAAGCGGATCCAATCGTCGCGGCGGGCACCACATGGATGGTATGATTTCAGTTCGTTGTTCCTTTGCCCCGTCAGCGCGTTGGCTAGTTGCGCTTTTGGCATCCCTTACGTTTGTTTTTGCCGACATGTCCCCCGCTATGGCGCAGAATCAGAATTGCGGCCAGATCACAGCCATATTGCGGGGCATAGAACGCAACCAGATATTTCAAAGCTTCAACGGCATTGCCAGGGAACTTCAGAACCGCCAGGTCGAAGTGCGTCAGGCCGAAAGCCAATGGGTTGGATCTGGCTGCCAGCAGGTTCTCAACTCCGGACAGACGCTCTCGGCCCAGTGCCAATCCATCGCCCGTGCCATCACGCTTGGCCGCAGCCAGGTCGAGCAGCTAACCTCGATGGCCCAGGAAGGCCAGACCCTCGCGCAGAACTACCAGCAAGTCATGGCCGACTATCAGCGCTATGGATGCAACACCGGTCAGTCGGGCGCTAACTTCGGCAATGAAGGCACGCGTGGCGGTCTGCTCGACGATATTTTTGGCGGCGGCTATGACTATGTCGACGGTGCTTACAACCCCTGGAGCACACAGCAGACACGTCGCACTGTTTGCGTGCGCACATGTGATGGTTTTTATTGGCCGATCAGTTTTTCGACCACTGACGACTATGTCGCCCAGGATGCCATAAGCTGTCATGAAATGTGCCCTGGAACTGAAGTTGCACTGTTTTCATACCGGAACCCGGGCGAAGAGCCCGAAGACATGATATCGTTGTCAGGCACACCATATCGCTCGATGTCGTATGCGTTCCGGTTCCGTGAGGAGATCGACACGAGCTGTTCGTGCCAGACGCGCGAAGCTGTTGGAACGATTGCGATCAACGACCAAGGCGAACAATCCCGAGCCGTCATAGCGTTCGGAGATCTCGAGTTTCCCCTGCCTCAACCTGACCCGCGTGCACCACAACAGGTCGCCACGGTCGTGGCTGACCTGGTCTATGTTCCCCTGCCTCGCCCCCGCCCGCGGGCGGACGGGACCGCGGCGCCGTCCCTGGATCAGCCCTCAGTCGAAGGACCGGACCTGCGCGTCGTGGAATTTGGCGAAAAGTCGGTCAGGATAGTCGGGCCAGAGACACCGTACGGCCCAGAACCGGAAGAAGAGCTTTAAGCTCGGGGCCCTCGCTTTTACCGGTCAGTGCGAGACGCAGGGGCAGGAACAGGCGCTTGCCCTTCCGATCTGACTTTTCCTTGAGCACCGAAGTCCAATGGCCCCACGTCGTCTCGTCCCACGGCTCGGGCGGCAATGTTTCGCGGGCAATCGCGATAAAGTCCTTGTCTTCGTCAGCTACGACGGCCCTAGCGTTCAAGACCACGTCTTCATAAAGCGGAACAAGCTGAGAAAGCCTGGAGATGTTATCACGCAAAGCGAGCCAGGCTGCTTCCGTCAATCCGCCGAGACTTCCCAACCTCTCCCTCACCGTGGCGAAATCCATAGCATGGACGATACGCGCGTTGAGCGTTTCAAGCTCAGCGGGGTCAAATCGTGCGGAGCCGTGCGAAATCATCGAGAATTCGAGCTTTTCGGCGATTGCATCAAGGCTTCCATAGGGCTCGACCGGCAAGGAGGTTCCGGTGATTGCGGCCATGATGGCAACGGCCAATGGTTCAAAGCCGTCCTCACGCAACTGAGCGAGCGAGAGCGAGCCGAGACGCTTTGAGAACCCCTGCCCTTCGGAGTCAGTCAACAAATTGTGGTGACCGAACACTGGCGCGGGCGTTCCGAGCGCTTCGAAAATCTCAATCTGCGTGCCCGTATTGGAGACGTGATCTTCTCCGCGCAGGATATGGGTAACGTCCATATCGATGTCGTCGACAACAGATGTGAAGGTATAAAGATAGCTACCGTCTTCGCGGATCACGACCGGGTCCGACATCGAACTTGTGTTGACGGTTTGACTGCCTTTAATGAGATCGTCAAAGTTTACAGCGCGGCCATCAAGCCTGAAGCGCCAGTGCGGCTTTCGGCCCTCCGCTTCCAACCTCACCCTGTCCTCTTGGGTCAATTCGAGCGCAGCACGATCGTAAATCGGCGGGCGCCCGAGTGCGCGCGCGCGCTTGCGCTTTCTGTCGAGTTCGTCCGCTGTCTCATAGGCCGCATAGAGTCGGCCCTCCGCAATCAACCGGTCGCGCGCAGCGTCATAGAGCGGCAGCCGATCAGACTGCCGCATCTTGGTATCGGGCACGATGCCCAGCCAGTCGAGATCGTCTTCGATGCCCTGCGCAAACTGTGCGGTCGAACGGGCAGTATCGGTATCGTCAAAGCGCAGGATAAACTTCCCGGCATTTTTGCGCGCGAACAACCAGTTGAGGATCAGCGGCCGTGCATTTCCGAGGTGCAGACGGCCAGTTGGCGAAGGCGCATAGCGAACAACAACATTCATCGGGCGATACTCCGGTCACGATAGCCCGAAGTGATCGGGTATTTGCGGCCAATGCCGAAAGCTTTCGGCGTCAACTTTGGTCCTGGCGCCGCCTGGCGACGTTTAAATTCAGCTATGTAGATCAGGTGTTCGATCCTCTTGACGAGTTCGGCATCGAAGCCCTTGGCAACGACCTCAGCGAGAGACAACTCATCTTCTACGAGCGCCTCAATGATGGCATCGAGCACAGGGTATGGCGGCAGTGAATCCTGGTCTGTCTGATCGGGGCGAAGTTCGGCGCTTGGGGCCTTCGATATGATCTCCGGTGGAATGACCACACCAGCCGGGCCACGCACGTCGGTAGGATAATAGCCATTGCGCCATTCAGCCAACCCATAAACCTGCATCTTGAGCATGTCCTTGATCGGGTTGTAAGCGCCGTTCATGTCGCCATAGATGGTCGCGTAGCCAACTGCCATTTCGGACTTGTTGCCTGTTGTAATGAGCAACGCACCCAGCTTGTTGGAAACGGCCATAAGGATGGTGCCACGCATTCGTGACTGCAGGTTTTCCTCTGTAATATCAACTGCGCGTCCTTCAAAGACCGGAGCGAGATTTTCGTTGACCGCGTCAACCGCGGTCCCGATCGAAACTACATCATAGCGTACGCCCAGAGCATCGGCGCATGCCTTGGCGTCTCTTAGGCTCTCTTGCGACGTATAGCGATAGGGGAGCATGAGGCAGTGGACATTGTCGGCGCCCAAGGCGTCCACAGCCAAAGCGGCCACCACTGCGGAGTCTATGCCGCCCGACAATCCGAGCACCACCGATTTGAAGCCGTTCTTGTGAACGTAGTCACGCAGACCAAGCATCGCGGCATGCCAGGGCGCCTCATTTACCGGCACCAGATCAGTCACATGGCCCTTGACGCAGTGCCAACCCGCCTTGCCCTTACGCCAATCGGAAAGCACCATATCTGGTACGAAACTCTTGCCCTGAAAAGCGAGCGAGCCGTCAACATTGAGACCAAAGCTCGCGCCATCGAAGACCAGCTCGTCCTGCCCACCAATCTGATTGGAATAGAGGATGGGCAGACCGGTTTCCTTGACGCGCTGGCGAACAAGCTCCAGACGCAGCCGTTGCTTATTCCGCCAATAGGGCGATCCATTTGGGCACAGCAGGATTTCCGCGCCAGCCTCAGCGAGAGCCTTTGATACCGGCTCGTGCCAAACATCTTCACAGATAGGCACGCCGACCGACAGCCCTTTGATCGTCATGGGAGCAGGCAGCTCTCCGGGCGTGAAATAACGCTTCTCATAGAATACGTCATCATTGGGCAATTCGACCTTGTTACGGCGGTCGATAATGGCCCCGTCTTCAGCAAGCACGACACTGTTATAGAGTTTTCCATCAGCGCCCCAGATGGTCGGCAGCAGGACCGAAACGTTAAGCCCCTTGGTGTCCCGCGCAAGCGCCCGCGCAGCGTCCATCGCCTCGGTGACGAACTGCCGTTTGAACAACAAATCCTCGGGGAAGTACCCAGTCAGATACAACTCGGTGAACATGAGGATGTCCGCGCCGGCGGCTTCGGCTTCGGCAAGCGCCTTGCGCGCCTGGCCGAGATTTTCAGCTATTGCGCCAACCTTGGGGTTCAGTTGAGCGAGGGCAATGCGGAGCGTATCGTTCACGAATTCAATGTCCGGCAGTCATGAGAAGCGCGCCAGACTTATAATGCACCGCCCCTTAGAGCAAGGCGGCACACGACAAAGCCGGCCTGCGAAAACAGACCGGCTTTGTCGTAGTCTGTTAGGGGGGACTAGAATGTACCGGTCAACTCAATAACCGGCCCCCAACGAAACAGTTCGGTAGTGCCCTGCACCTTGTATCCCTGCGCCTGCGTCGGATCAGATGGGTCGCGGGCTTCGACATATGTCTCTGTTGGACCAGTCAGATAATACCCGCGCACTCCCGCTCTGATTGCGAAGTTCTCGTTCGGTTTGAAACCAACCATGGCCTCGAGCGCGCCGCCATACAAATTGCCAGAAATCTGGGGAGCGTTGCCTTGCGACACTGTAGAATCGATCGAGGTCAGATCGAAGGCGCCATAAGTACCGCTCAACGAGGCATAGGGAATGGCAGCTGCATCGACGCGGATGTCGAAGACATCGTTTATATCGGCTCGCGCTGTCGCACCTAGGCGCAATCCGTGAACTTCAAGAGAATTGGGTTCACTACTGCCACCACCGGATTCCATAAGGTACGACGACCGCCCCATGTATGCCGATTCATTGAGATACTGGTATCCGACAAACCCGCCTAGTGCGAAACTCTCGGTGCTGACCGGCAAGTAGCCGAAATCGGCACCACCGTAAGCTATTGTACCCACTGTTGAACTCTGGGTCCCCAGGCTAGTGGGGGTCTCGTAGGTCCCGTCAATCGCGGCCGCGTAACCAACGTTACCTTGAACGTAGGTATTGGTAGAACTATCGTCGATCTTGCCGTGGATCTCGCCAAAATGGCCGGAATTGTCGCCACTGTAGCTCTGTCCGAAGATCGTGGCGCGCTGCCCACCCATTCCATAAAAGTACCGAATGCCTGCCTCGAAATCGAGGCTGTCTTCATAAGGCATCATGTCGACTGGGTAGGCGGGTTTGAACATCGGTTCTTGCTGAACGGCCCAATCGGCAGCAATAGCCTGCCCGCTTGCGGCAGCAGACAAAAGACCCACGGCTAGGCCTGTGAGAAGACGCGACATGGAGCCCTCCGAACGACGCGATACAATTTCATTCGTCTTGGTTATGGGCCCATTAGGGTTAATGTTGGTTAAATGGAAAAATGAAAGGCGCCGCCCGAGGGCAGCGCCTTTGTTGATTGAACAGAATTGGTTGAATTAATACCCTACGGCTTTAGCGGCACCATTTGTACGCTGCCCATGCATTTCTTCGGCGATCAGAAACGCAAGCTCGAGCGCCTGGCTTGCGTTGAGACGTGGATCGCAATGCGTGTGATAGCGATCGGACAAGGACGCTTCAGTGACTGCAGAAACGCCGCCGGTGCACTCGGTTACATCTCGACCTGTCATTTCGACGTGCACACCACCAGCGACAGTGTCCATCTGACGATGAATATCAAAAAACGACTTCACCTCGGAAAGAATACGATCGAACGGCCGGGTCTTGTAACCCGAAGATGCCTTGACGACATTGCCGTGCATCGGATCACAGCACCAGACAACTGTGCGCCCTTCGGACTTAACAGTTTCGACCAGGCGCGGCAGGTGCTCTTCAACCTTGTCAGAACCAAATCGCGCGATCAGCGTCAGGCGACCGGCCTCATCATCCGGGTTGAGCACATCCATCAGGCGCTTTAGGTCATCGGAGGACATCGAAGGACCGCATTTTACACCGATCGGGTTTTTGATGCCGCGGAAGTACTCCGCGTGCGCATGATCAGGATTGCGGGTGCGATCACCGATCCAGATCATATGGCCCGATGTGGCATACCAGTCGTTGGTGATCGAATCCCGGCGCGTCATTGCCTGCTCGTATCCAAGCAGCAGTGCTTCATGGGAGGTGAAGAACTTTGTTTCCCGCATCACCGGTGTGTTGTCCGGGTTCAGCCCAAGCGCACTCAAGAACTCGATTGCGTCATCGATCTTCTGCGCAACTTCCTCATACCGTGGATACCAATTGGAATCTTTGACGAACCCCATTGTCCATTCATGAACACGCGACAAATTGGCGAAGCCACCCGCGGAAAACGCACGCAGCAGATTGAGTGTCGCGGCTGACTGCCTGTACGCTTCTAGCTGACGATTGGGATCGGGGATACGCGCTTCGGGCGTAAAGTCGATTCCATTGATGATGTCGCCCCTGTAGGAAGGCAGTTCAACGCCGTCAATAGTCTCGGTGTCAGCGGAACGCGGCTTGGCGAACTGACCGGCAATCCGCCCGACCTTGACCACAGGCTTGGAGGCGCCGTGGGTCAGGACCACCGCCATCTGCAGGAAAACACGAAAGAAATCGCGGATATGATCGGCGTGATGTTCAGCGAAGCTCTCTGCGCAATCACCACCCTGCAACAAAAACGCGCGGCCCGCTGCAACCTCGGCCAGGTTAGCCTTAAGGTCGCGCGCCTCGCCTGCAAAAACCAAGGGGGGAAACGAAGCAAGCCGGGCCTCGACCGATTCAAGCTCTGTCTGGCTCGGATAGGTTGGGACCTGCAGGATCGGTTTCGTCCTCCAACTGTCAGGTGTCCACGTGCTCATCGTTTCACTCACTTAAAAAGGTGGTTCTCCTCCCCGAGAAGCCGAGGAGGTCCGGCGGTTTACCAACTACGGCCTGCAATGCCAAGTAGCCTATGGTCGAACACCGAATATTGGCCGGCTTGCAGACCTAAGGGTTACACTTCGCTCCATCGACAACGCGATAACTGGGCGACTTGAAAGTTACCAGTTCCTCAGCTGCCGTCGGGTGGACAGCAATAGTATGGTTGAAATCAGCCATTGTGCCGCCCATCCCGAGCGGAATTGCAACCAATTGAATCATCTCGCCTGCGCCCGGTCCGAGTATATGGCAGCCCAATATCCTGCCGCTATCGGTTTCGGTGATCAGCTTAAGCAGCATCTTTTCCTGTCGATCCGACAGTGTGTTCATCATCGGACGGAATCGAGCAACATAGACATCGATCGAGCGGTAACGTTCGGCGGCATCCTCTTCACTCATACCGACGGTTCCGATCTCAGGCTCGGAAAACACTGCAGTGGGTATCAGGTGATAGGGTACTGTCGTCGGTGTGTTGTTGTAGACGGTCTGGGCAAAAGCAGCCCCTTCGCGGATCGCCACGGGTGTAAGGGCCGCCCGGCCTGTGACATCGCCAACTGCATAGATCGAAGGCACCGACGAGCGCGAATATTCATCCACAACGACTGCGCCAGTCTGGTCGAGTTGAACGCCGGCGGCGTCGAGTCCAAGTTCGTTGGTGTTGGGATGTCGACCCGTCGCAAACATGACTTCGTCGAACGTGGCTTCTTCTCCGTGAGAGAATGAAACGCAGACCCCCTCCCCGTCTTTGCGCAATTTCGAAATATGGTATCCATAACGAAGGCGCACACCGCGTTCGCGTAGCGCATCTTCAAGTCCGTCGCGCACGTCATGGTCGAACCCGCGCAAGATTTTATCCCGGCGGTAAACAAGCGTCGTATCCACTCCCAGCCCGGAAAAGATCGTCGCGAATTCGACAGCGATATACCCTCCGCCCTCGATCAGAATGGTCTTTGGTAATGTTTCGAGATGGAAGGCTTCGTTGGACGTGATTCCGAGCTCACTGCCTTCGATATCGGGCTTGAACGGCGTTCCACCGGTTGCAATCAGGATTCTCTCGGCTTCGATTTCCTCACCGGTCGAGAGCTTGACTGCGTTGGGTCCGGCAATAGTGGCACGCGCCTTGAAGACGGACACGCCCGACCCATCCAGCATTGTCTCATAAATCTTTTCGAGCCTGCCTATTTCCTTGTCCTTGTTGGCCAGGAGCGTTGGCCAGTCGAACGAGGCATCCACTGTCCAGCCAAAACTCGGCGCAACATCGAAAAGGTCCCCGAAGCGAGACGCGTAAACGAAGAGCTTTTTGGGAACACAGCCACGAATGACGCAGGTGCCGCCATAGCGGAATTCTTCAACAATAGCGACCTTGGCCCCGAGCTGAGCAGAAACTCGGGCCGCGCGCACGCCGCCGGAGCCCCCACCGATGACGACCAAATCAAACTTCTCGCTCATGGCGACCCCGCGCTATTGTGTTCAGATCGAACGATATAGGCGTGCAGAGCGCACAAAAAAACCCCCGTCCGGCTGGACGGGGGTCAAAGAAATGTTTGCAACCAATCTTATTGCGGCGCAGCTTCTTCATCCTCGGCGGCGGGTGCTTCGACGGCCGGGGCGTTGTAGCCCTGATTGCGCAGCTCCTGGCGTACGCGCGACAGGAATTCGTTGCCGGTGTTGCGGCTCCAGACTCCGAGGGCCAGCTGGAGATCCTCATTAATACCGGCATTCTCGCCCAAAAGCTTTTCGCCCACCGGCGTGCTGTAGAACCCCACGATCTCTTCAAGCTCCTCGAGCGAAAAGCGCACTGCATAGATACGTGCAAACTGATCGTAGAGTGAACCACGATCTTCAAGATAGCTGTCATACACCGTCTGTAGCGCATTGATCAGCGGGTCGCGCAAGGATGGATCTTCCTGGATCATCAAGCGCATGACCCTCAATCCCATTTCCACCAGCGTCCGCTCATAGAGCTGCGCGGAATCAGTCATATCCACATACTCTCGCGCCTTGGCGAGATGCTCGGGAGAGATTTCCTGTTGTGCATTTGCTGGAGCTGTCGCCAGCAGTGCAGCGCCGGACAGAACGAGCGCCGCAGCGAGCCGGCGCAGAGTGGGCAGGAAAGTCATTTGGCGTACGGTCCCTTACGAAATGAACGGGTTATGATTTGATGTGCTCGGAAAGCTTGATCGTCCCTCTGGACGTAGCAAGATAGGCGTCGGAACACAAATCGATGAACAGGCCATGTTGAACGACGCCAGGTATTTCGAGCAGTGCGAGCGAAAGTGCTTTTGCGTCGGAAATACGGCCAAAAGATGCGTCCACAATGTAGTGTCCTCCATCCGTCAGAAACGTCCCACCGTTGGCATTCTGGCGCAAACTCTTTCCACCCTGGGCGCCAAACCGAGCCATTACAACAGCAATCGCCCGCTCTGTTGCAGCCAGACCAAATGGATTGACCTCTATCGGCAGCGGAAAATTGCCAAGAGCGTCAACCAGCTTGGATTCATCGGCAATCACGATCATGCGCGCCGAGGACGCAGCAACTATCTTTTCGCGCAGGAGTGCACCGCCCCCGCCTTTTATGAGTTGAAAGTCCCTGTCGATCTCGTCAGCACCATCGATCGTCACGTCAAGACTATCGATATCGTCTAGTGTGGTCAGGGGAATATCAAGTCCGCGCGCCTGATTGGCGGTGGCCTCCGATGTGGGCACACAGATGCACTCAAATCCCTTGGCTACCTCTGCACCAAGCAGGTCGACAAAGTGTTTGGCAGTCGATCCGGTGCCAAGGCCGATGCGCATGCCTGAACTGATCTCCGACATGGCCGCCTCGGCCGCCTTGCGCTTGAGGTCTTCGCTCACGTTGTCAAATCTCCGGTTTTTGCTTCTAGAACGGCAGTTCGGAGCCTCTGTCAACGCTACCAACGTCGAAGCTGACCACGTTGCAGCAAAGTCCGCGCTTTTCGCACCGATCAATCATGACTATATTGGCCTGATGACAAATCAATCTGCCCAACGCCCACTTGTCGACAGCTATGGACGACACGTCACCTATCTTCGGGTTTCTGTTACTGACAGGTGCGATTTTCGCTGCTCATATTGCATGGCGGAAGACATGGTCTTCCTGCCCAAGAGCGAAGTGCTCAGCTTCGAGGAAATCCAGGCGGTTATTGACGCTTTCGTAAGACGCGGTGTTCGCAAAGTGCGGCTGACCGGCGGA
Source organism: Pelagibacterium sp. (assembly GCF_048264985.1). GTDB lineage: Bacteria > Pseudomonadota > Alphaproteobacteria > Rhizobiales > Devosiaceae > Pelagibacterium. Next base: position 1,081,852 of record NZ_JBLXCL010000001.1, on the reverse strand, counting down.
GAACCGCTGGTACGGCGTGACATTATCAAGCTTATCGAAGCGTTGTCGGAGCGCCATCTGGCGCCCGGCGAACTCGATGAATTGACACTGACCACCAATGGTAGCCAACTTGCAAAACATGCACCGCGGCTCGCAGAATTGGGGTTGCGACGCGTCAACGTTTCGCTCGACACTCTAGACAATGAGAAGTTTGCCGAAATCACCCGGCGCGGGAGACTATCCCAGGTGCTAGATGGCATCTATGCAGCACGTGACGCTGGTCTTGCCGTCAAGCTCAACATGGTTGCAATCAAGGATGTCAACGAGCACGAAATCGTGCCGATGCTCGAATGGGCGCACTCTGAGGGTTTTGAGCTAACTCTGATCGAAGAGATGCCGCTTGGCGATGTCAACTTCGATCGCGTTGATACTCACCTTTCCCTACGCACAGTGCGCGACCGCCTTGCCGAACGCTATACGCTTTCGCCGATTGCAAAACGAACCGGTGGGCCGGCCCGTTACATGCGCGTAGAGCAGACCGGCGGTACGATCGGATTTATCACTCCACTAAGCCACAATTTCTGCGAAAGCTGCAATCGGGTTCGTCTGACGTGTACCGGGCAGCTCTACATGTGCCTTGGACAGGAAGACAGCGTCGATCTGCGCGCAGCTTTGCGTGAAAGCGGCCCTGAAGGTCTCGACGCTGCCTTGGATCGGGCCATGATCCTCAAGCCGAAGGGGCATGACTTTGTTATCGAGCGTCGGTCCGAGCCTGCGGTTGGGCGGCACATGTCGGTAACAGGCGGCTGAAAGCAGAGCCAGATTTCATAACGTTGTGGCTAGAGGCGCGATTCAGCGTCTCAAAGCGATTGCAACAGTCCGGAAGCTTGCCGACGCTTTAATCGCCCACGACTGCAAATTCGAGTGGAAGTGCCGTTGTGTATTTGATCTGCTCCATCGCAAAAGACGAGCTCACATCCGACAATGCGATTTTGGAGATCAGCTTCTTGTAGAACACGTCATAGGCTTGGATGGATGGAACAACCACCCGCAACAGATAGTCGACATCGCCGCTCATGCGATAAAATTCGACGACTTCTGTGAAATCTTCGACAACTGCTGCGAATTTGCGCAGCCAGGCATCGTTGTGCTCATTGGTTTTCACCGCGACAAACACAGTGACGCCGGCGTTGACTTTTTCGGGATCGAGCACGGCAACGCGGCGCCGGATGACCCCTTCTTCCTCCATCTTTTGTATGCGACGCCAGCACGGCGTGGTGGATAGACCGACCTTACGGCCGATTTCCGCCACCGGCATTGTGGCGTCTTTTTGCAAAAGCTGGAGAATTTTGCGGTCGAGTTTGTCGAGCGCCATAGAAGCCCCTGAAATAGAATTCTTAAAATCGGTGGAAAATTCCAATATTCTGGAAAATCGTCCGCCTCAGCCCGGCATTTGACGTTTCGGCATTGCCCGTGTCAAGGCAAAGCACACAAGCTTTGCTCACAGTATTTTCCAATGTCCGGCAGCCTCGAACCGACCGACCAGCGAGCATCGCGCCAATTATGGTGAAAATTGCGTCTAACTGCGCACCATGGTTCAACGTCCTGTTAACCACGCGTGGCTTAGCTTTGGTATTCGCGTACGGGTGAGCATGAGTTTGCTGGCCTGATGAGTAGTATAGTAGCGTAACGAGAGTTCGATGGCGCCCAGCCAGCCAAACCGTGCAGCCGAAGCGCCGCGACGAGGAGAATCGCGTCGTACGGTTCAACGTGCCGTTCTCGACGCGCGCCAGAAATTGACATCCAGCTCAGGCACCCGAGCTACATTCGATTATGAACTGCTTGCCGAGTATGCAGGGGCCCGCTTGACGAGCCTCGTGCCGACACTTGTTCTCCTGAGCATTCTGTCGCTTGCCGCCGTTCTCTGGATCGACCCCGCAATTGCTGTTTTATGGGCATGCGTCGTTGGCGTCGCGAATCTTGGCGTCGCAATGATCTGCCGTCGGTTCCGAGCACTGGGCCCGGCCAAATTCGATGCTCGTCGCTGTACGCAGACTTTCATCATCGCCGAAGCGTTCACCGGCCTGTCGTGGGCAACACTTCCTGTTCTCACCATCAGTGGTGGCGGTCAGGACATTCAGATCATCATCTTTGCGATGCTGCTGGTTGGTGTTGCCGCCAACGCGGTTGCAACTCGCACTCTGCCGAGCGCCACGTTGGTCACCACGTTTCCCGGGACGCTGACTGTGGCCGCAATGCTGATCTGGAGCGGCGGTACGCTCAACTATGCAATGTCAGTGGTTACCATCGGCGCATTCTTCTTCTTCCTGTTTTTGACACGCCAGCTCTACAAGTCAGAGATCGGCAACCTCGGGCATCAATGGGAAAAGGACGCATTGATCCTGGAGCTCGAAGAAGCGCGGACGATGTCGGACGAAGCTCGCCGCCATGCCGAGCAGGCCAACATCGCCAAATCGCGCTTTCTTGCGACAATGAGCCATGAATTGCGGACCCCGCTCAATGCCATCATCGGCTTTTCCGAAGTGCTGAAATCGGAACTGTTGGGGGCCCACGCAGTGCCCCAGTACAAAGAATATGCTGGCGACATCCATGCCAGCGGCCAACACTTACTGACCCTCATCAATGAGCTTCTCGATCTCTCTCGAATCGAAGCGGGCAAGTATGACCTCAACGAAGAGGGCATTTCACTCGTCGATATTTCGGACGATTGCCGCCGGATGCTCGAAATCCGCGCTCGCTCGAAAAACATCGACCTTCAATTCGATGCGGGCGAAACTCTGCCCAAAATCTGGGGTGACGAGCGTGCCGTCCGCCAGGTCGTTCTCAACCTGCTCTCGAATGCCATAAAATTCACGCCACAGTCTGGAAAGATCACTCTTACCGTAGGGCGCTCAATTGACGGCGGACAGTTCATTTCCGTTGTCGATAATGGTCCAGGCATTCCCGAAGAAGAGATCGAAACGGTCTTATCATCATTCGGTCAGGGATCGCTCGCACAGAAAACCGCCGAGCAAGGCGCCGGTCTCGGACTCCCTATCGTTCAGAAGATCATGGATCTTCATCAGGGCAGGTTCGACCTGTTCTCCAAACTGCGCTTTGGTACTGAAGTGATCGCGACCTTCCCGCGAGCGCGCGTCATGGAAGGCATCGCGCCCGTAGTCGAACAGCGCAACAGGCTCGAGATTTACTCCGAAGCCTCTTGATCATTTTGGCGGCGAGCTGATTGTTGCGCTGGAACAGTGCTAAACAGCCCGCAGATCTTCAGTCAGCGTTCCAGCCAGCGCAATTTCTTCGTCATGGGGTTCGTCGCGAATGGTTTCGGCCAAGCCCGCTTCGTACCATTCTTTCATAGCAGGCAGCGCAAGCAGCCGCTCACAATAGGCTTTGGATGAATCGCTGAGCTGGAGGCCATAAGTTTGGACTCGGAACGCGACCGGACAGAAGAACGCGTCGACCGCTGTGAAATGTTCGCCAGCGAGGAATGGTCCGCCAAATCGCGAAAGCCCTTCGTTCCACAGCTCGTCGAGTCGATCGATGTTGGTCTGGAGACCGGCACTGATTTCATGCATGCGAACGCGTACACCGATGTTCATGCCACATATGTTACGCAGCGCTGAAAAGCCCGAATGCATTTCAGCGGTGGCCGAGCGTGCCCATGCGCGCGCGACTTGGTCTGCCGGCCAGACTTGAGGATGTTCTTCAGCCACAAATTCGGTGATTGCGAGAGAGTCCCAGACCGTCAAACCTCGATCCACCAGACAAGGGACAAGGCCGGTTGGGGAGAATTTGCGAAATTCCTCATAACTCGAGCCTTGAAGGAAGGGCACGAAGCGCTCATCGAATGCAATGCCAAGGGTCTTGAGCAAGACCCAGGGCCGCAACGACCACGAAGAATAGTTCTTATTGGCGATATAGAGCGCATACATGGCGTTTCTCCGTCAAAGACCAGTCCAGTTTGCTGCCAAGATACAGGCGCAGGAAGCACCAGTTGCAAGCTTTTTCGCAGTTCCGGTCAGGTTGATTTTTCGTCTACCTCGGCTTCAGAGAATGTCGCCATGTTCTTGTGCAGATGCAGAGCAGTCTTGCACATAACTGCTGCCAACGCCGCGCCGCTGGCTTCTCCCAACCGCATCCCCATGGCGAGCAAGGGGGTCGCATCGAGTTTTTCCAACGCCTTTACGTGTCCAACCTCTGCCGAAACATGACCAAACAGGCAATGATCGATCGAGGCGGGATTGACAGCGTGAGCGATGGCCGCAGCAGACGTGGCAACGAACCCATCGACGATGACCGGCACCTTCTGGTGGCGCGTAGCGATAATGGCGCCGACCATGGCTGCAATTTCACGTCCCCCTAGATTGGCAAGAATTTCAAAGGGGGTGTTCAGGCGCCCGGCATGGCGGCCCAATGCGCGATCGACGGCATCGGCCTTGCGTTGAAGGCCAGCGTCATCAACACCCGTGCCGCGCCCGACCCAGTCGGCACCCGTTCCGCCGTAGAGCCCAGCATAGATCGCTGCAGCAACAGTGGTGTTACCGATTCCCATTTCGCCAATGCACAGCAGATCGACATCGCCCGCTATAGCCTCCATGCCGTAGGCTATTGTTGCAGCGCAGGTGCGCTCGTCCATAGCCGGAACGACGGTAATATCGCCAGTTGGCACGTCTAGTGCTAGTTCGAAGACCCGCAGATTGATTTCGTGCAGCGCGCAAATCTGGGAAACGGCAGCGCCGCCCTTAGTGAAATTGTTGACCATCTGTTGGGTCACTTCACGCGGAAATGCCGAAACTCCCTGGTCAGTCACGCCGTGATTGGCTGCAAAAATCGCAACCATCGGATCTTCGAATGTCGGCTCTGACTTACCTTGCCAACGCGCCAGATGCTCCACCAGGTATTCCATTTCCCCGAGTGATCCAGCAGGCTTGGTCAGCATAGCATCGCGGGCCCGCACCGCTGCAACCGCAGCTTCATCTCCGTCCGGACCCAGCATCAAAAGATCATGGAAATCGGTGAAGGCTTGGGCGGACATGGCAGCTCCGGGTTTCGAATGATAAGAGGGGGCTCCTTTTGGGACGAAAACAGGAAAAACGCAATTGAGGGATGCCGACAACCGCAACGGTTCCAACAGTGAACCTGCTCCTGCGCACGACCGGCGCGGACCGGCCGCCGATCTGATCATGGCTCTGCGCTTTTTTTCGCGCCTCCCGACCGGGCGAAAGCTGCATGCCGTGCCCGATCTCGATCGTATTAGCCGTATCCTGCCACTTGCCAGTTTACTGATCGGAATCGGGCCCGCCGGCGTACTGGTTCTGGGCGTTGCGGGCGGGATTTCGCCCCTGTTTGTGGCGATTGCCGCCGCGGCGTGCTCGGCTATCGTCACGGGTGCAATGAGCGAAGATGCTGCAGCGGATGCGGCTGACGGTTTGTTTGGGGGCAACACGGCCGAACGTCGGCTGGAAATCTTAAAGGACAGCCGGCACGGCACCTATGGCGTATTGACCATCGTGTTCATCGTGGGGCTGAAGGCAGCAGCGCTTTCGACACTCATCGTCCAGTCTGGAATGGCTGCAGCCATGATTTGGCTGGCAGTTGGCGTGATTGCACGGTCGGGCGGGCTTTACATCGCCATGGCCTTGCCGCCGGCCCGTAGCAGCGGAGCCTCGGCCACCGTGGGCCAGCTTTCGTGGAACGCTTTCACGCTCGGCCTCGTTTTCGCTCTCGCTATTGCTGCGGTTCTTTCAGTTCCGTTCGCAGGCCCGCTCGGACTAATCATTGGCGTCACTATTGCTGCGCTTGTCGCATTGGGATGGACACGTCTTTGTGACCGTCTGGTGAGCGGTCAAACTGGTGATCTCATCGGTGCATTGCAGGCACTGCTTGAAATTGCCCTATTGGCGACCTTTATGCGTATAGTCACCGGTTGAACCCTTTTGGATTTTTCATGCTGTTTGTTGCCTTCGCAATCCTGATCGTGATCGGCCTTGCCGTCGCCATCAGCGCTGATGCCGGTGCAGTTATCGGATTGACCCAAGCCCAGACTGCAAGCGCCATTCCCCTGGTCGTTATAGCCACTCTGGTCGCAAGCGCCGTAGTCGGCCGCAGACACAAACTTGGAGAAATCGTATCTGGCTTTGTCATCTGGATCGCCATAGGCGGCATTCTTGTGCTCGGTTACACTTATCGCAGCGATGTCGAGCGTATGGGACAACGCGTATTCGGCGCTCTGCAGCCCGGAGCGGCCATCGTTGATCCGCAAACCGGAAACGTCCATGTTTCCCGCTCTTTCGGCGGAAGCTTCAGGGTCGATACAAGCATCAACGGAACCAAGTTGCCGATGATCTTTGATACCGGCGCCAGCGCCGTCGTACTATCGCATACCGACGCGATTGCAGCGGGAATCGACACGGACAGTCTGCGCTATACGATCCCTGTTCAGACGGCTAATGGCACCGGCACCGCCGCGCCCATCCGCATCGAACAGATGGCGGTCGGCAATATCGTGCGACGGAACATCAGGGCCTTTGTTGTTGAAGACAATGCCCTAGAGACATCACTTCTGGGCATGACATTTCTCGAAACGCTTTCGCGCTACACGGTCAGTCAGGATTCTCTGGAACTGCACGATTAGCAGTTGCGCCCGATCCAAAGGCTTCCGCCTCAGCGTCAAATACAACGCGCATGCGGGGGGCTGGTTCGCACGAAGCCCGTACGATAACTTGCGTATGATCCGGTAAGCCAAGGAAATAGCTATGGCCGAGACGAGCAAGTTCTGGGACAAAACCGCGGAAAAATATGCGCGCTTGCCAATCACGCATGAAGACGATTACCTGACGAAGCTAAAAGTAACTCAGTCCTATCTACAACCGGAAATGCGCTTACTCGAGTGTGGCTGCGGGACTGGCGGGACGGCGATCGCCCACGCGCCTCATGTCGCACACATCCAGGCGATCGATTTTTCAGAGAATATGCTGGAGAAGGCACGCCTGCGAGCCCGTGAGGCAGGTGCGTCAAACATCGCATTTGAATGCGCGGATATCACGCTAATTCCCAAGCCGAAGGTGCCTTACGACATGGTATTGGCCATGAGCGTCCTGCATCTGCTTAAAGATCCCGACGCGGTGATCGTCAAGATTTACGAGATGCTTGCTCCGGGTGGTTATTTTGTCTCCAGCACGGCGTGCCTCGGCGATAGCATGGGCTATTTCAAACTGCTGGCTCCGATCGGTCGCGCCGTGGGACTTTTGCCAATCCTCAAAGTCATGTCGACCGAAGACGTCACTGCCAAGATCGAGGCATCGGGGTTTGAAATCGCTCATCGCTGGAAGCCCGGTGCAGATCGGGCATTGTTCCTTGTGGCCCGGAAGCCGCAATAGACTGGCTTATGCCACCCGTACATCCAATGCAGCGCGATCAATCTGGGCAAATGCCGCTGCGATGACTTCGGGTCCTGCGCCAGGTTTACAGGCCTCCACACTCAGAATCTGTCGAAATCTGCGTGCACCAGGCAGCCCATTGGTTAATCCCAGCATGTGGCGCGTGATCTGATTGAGGCGAGCGCCCTTGCCTAACTCGACTTCCGCATAGTTCGTCATGGCCGCCTCGATGTCTTCAAGTTTCGGGCCGACGCGATCATCCTCGAAAAACCGCAAGTCGGCGTCAGCCAGTATCATCGGATCGTGATACGCGACCCGGCCAAGCATCACACCATCTGTATGGCGGAGATGCTCAATGCATTCTTCGACCGACTTGATACCGCCGTTGATGATCACAGGAAAGTCGCCAAGGCGCTGCTTCAAACGATACACACGGTCATAGTCCAGCGGCGGAATATCCCGATTTTCCTTAGGTGAAAGCCCCTTGAGCCAAGCCTTCCGAGCATGGACATACAAGGCGTCGATGCCCGAAGGGCGCACCGCGTCGACGAAGCGATTGAGATCTTCTTCGCTGTCCTGATCGTCAATCCCGATCCGGCATTTCACAGTAATTGGAGTGTCCGTGGCATCAGACATTACTGTCAGGCATTGAGCGACGAGATCGGGCTCAGCCATCAGGCATGCACCGAACTTTCCCGACTGAACCCTGTCGGAGGGACACCCCACGTTGAGATTGATTTCGTCGTAGCCGTACCGGTCGCAAATTCGGACAGCCTCCGCCAATTCAAATGGATCTGATCCACCAAGCTGGACAGCAACAGGATGCTCGCTTTCATCATACCCCAGCAGCCGCTCGGTATCACCGTGGACCAAAGCTGCACTGGTCACCATTTCCGTGAACAGCAGCGCACGTGACGACAACTGACGGTGAAGATACCGACAGTGGCGGTCTGTCCAGTCCATCATGGGGGCGATGGAGAATTTTCGTGCGTCGGTCAGCAATCGGAAGCCTTAAGTGTTTATTTTGAGGATCCGCTAGCACGGGTTTGGGTCTTATGCCAGACCGCGTTGCATGCAATGATGGGCGTTGATCCTGCCAGCATCAAGCCCCGGCTCGTCCATCTGTACCGGCGAGTTGGCTCAGGATGGGGCAATCGGGACGATCGTCGCCCGAGCAGCAATGGGCAAGATGTTTCAACGTGTCCGCCATTTCCTGCAATTCGGAAATCTTGTGTTCGAGTTCGGCGACATGGTCGATTGCAATGCGTTTCACGTCAGCGCTGGCGCGCGACCGATCTTGCCATAATCCGAGTAACGTGGCCGTTTCATCCATTGAAAACCCCAGGGTACGCGAGCGCTTTATGAAGCGCAGTGTATGGACATCGTTGGTGCCATAGACGCGATAATTGCTCTGTGTCCGATCAGCAGGACTGATCAGGCCAATGGATTCATAATAGCGGATCATCTTGGCCGACACGCCCGAGGCTGCTGCTGCTTGTCCGATGTTCATCAGTTTGGGCTCCCGTCCGATTGCAGATTAATGCTTCCCATCATGGCAATGTAGCAAACAGATGGGTTGAGACAACTGGAAACTAGAGCTCGAAAATTGCTTTCGTTCCGGCGTTACGAACCCGATCCACGCGCGCGCCGTCCCAGTGGAAATCGAAATGATCGCCCTGTACGGGAATACCGATCAGATCAGGCCAGAATACTCCGACGCATTGGCCCCCGGGTGCGCGTACGCTGCGATAGATGACGCCATTGCTGCCGCTGGCGCGCAAAGACGCGGCAAGCGCCTGCGACGGTTTGTAGTCATCGCTGATGTGGCATTCCGCAAGCCCACGAACATCATGAAGATCGATGTTGATCGCGTTGACCAGAACACGAAACTGGGACGTCCAACCTGGCGCTTCACCACTCGCGCTCATTGCAACCCCATGATGGTGCGCGACTTCACGAATGGCCACCTCTTCAGAGTTGCCCGCGCTATAAACGCCGTACGTGCCATCGGTAAATCGACCCGGCCTGTCGGCGCTGATATGCACGAAAGGCGCCATCAGCCAGCTCGCCCCCTGCCCGGCGACACGACGTTCAGGAGGAATAAGGTCGAGCCGGCCCAGATGCTCCCAGATGCGTGGATTGGTCTTTGCCTCCGAAGAAGCCAGAGCCTCCCAATCTGCCGGATCGGCAATATCCTCGAACAAATCGATAGGTGGATAGATTGTGCGGATGATCCGAAATGCCCGTCTCCAATCGACACTAGCAATCGGGAGGCTCACCAACAACCTCGTTCAGCATCAAGATAGCTGCGAACGCGAGCCAGAGCAAAAATGCTGCCCTCAGCCATAATATCTACAGGAGAGCGACCGCCGAATGCCGCGTTGGGCTTTTTGATCCAGCCATAACCGCGTGCGGGATCACTGAACAGATAGCGTAGCCCCTTGTGGATACCCATCAGTAATGACAATCGCGTCGCCAGGTCGCGATCGATGCGCCCTACATCGCCTGCCTTCCAGCGGGCATAGGTGCGCGTGGCCAGGCCGCCGAGAATGTCGCGTGACTGGGCATCGGACAATTCCCAACGATCGAACAAATTCACCACCGTCCGCGCCATTGCCGCAGCTTCAGGAGCCGTAATCTGAGGGAGTTCCGGCGCTGCCTTGGCTCTGGGAAGTTCATTCAACATGATTTCACTCCTTGGCACAAGCTAGGTATCTTTGTGCCAATTGGCAAGTCAAAGGACATGCTGACTTTTCGCCAGTCGTTGATGTCGCTAGATAAGGAGTTCCGAGGTAACTTCCAGGCTCCTGTCGTCCCGCACGGCGATATCGCCTTCAGGCCGATGCGCAGCCAGTGTCCGATCACGCTCATGGATCAGCGCCCTGACTTCATCGTCGTGGGCAGCAAGAACAGCCGTGAGCCAACGGTTGACCAGATAGGACGGTCGCGGCATGTGCACATCGAAGTTCTCAAGCAGTGCAATGGTGGGGCCCGCATCCAGCCAGTCGTCACCGACAACCCACTGATTGACCGTAAACAGCCGCTTGAGCTTACCGAAGGAGTCCACGCCCACAGCGACAAGGTGATGGATTGGGCCGGTCGTGCCCTGTGGACGCACAAAACAGTGGTAGTGCCCGTGCTCCATCTTCCCCTCCGGATCGTCTGCAGGATGGGAATGATAAAACCACTGCGCACCCGTTTGCGGATCGAAGACGTCATCCTTCGGATAGTGGGTCCAGACCGACACATCGGCAGCATCGCGAAGGGTCTCGGTCAATACCGTCAGGCCACCTTTGGCAAGAACGCTTTCACAAAAGGCAATTTCGCGTTGGGCCTGCCGCCGGGCGTCGCTCATCAGTTCACCGCGAGATCTGGCGCTTCAGTTGCACCTTGCGGCATCGCCGCAGGAGCGGGTGGCGGCGCAGCACGTTCAGGGGCGGCTTCCTGAGCCTGCGGCATGGGCGCGGGCGGCGGCGGGGGTGACGCCAACTGCACCGCTGGTTCCTCCGGCATTGCCGCAGGCGGCGGAGGAGGAGCGGCCTTGGGCGCGCCGGCAGCACAGGGCGCCGCTGTGACCGGAGCGCCGGCGGCGCAAGGGGCAGCAGCAACTGGGGCCCCGGCAGCACACGGCGCGCCCGCGGCGCAAGGTGCCACCGCAGGGCTTGCGGTGCCCGCTTCGCTTTGCGCTACCGGATTGGCCGCGCGCACAACGGGGTTCGAAATATGGTCGGCAGCAATCGCCACAGTGCCAAGGGCCAAAGCCGCACCAAACAGAATTGTGTTACGTCCGGTGGTCATTTCCTGGCAAATCCATCAAGTCCAAACAGAGGGCGAGCCCATATGCCGATGAATGATCCGGCAAAGGCGCATGCGAACCACAGCCAGCCATGCAGGCTGCCCGAAGCGATACCGGAAAACAGCGCTCCGATATTGCATCCAAACGACAGGCGGGCTCCGTAGCCCATCAGGATGCCACCCACGGCCGCGGCAATCAACGAGCCAAGCGGCAACTTTGCCTTGGGCGCGAACTTTCCAGCGAGAGCGGCTGCAAGCCCCGCGCCGAGGATTATCCCGAAATTCATGACGGATGTATTGTCTGTCAGAACTGACGAACCGAGCGCCTGAGCCTGCGCTGGCCATGTCCAAAACTCCCAGCTCGCCACGGGAATACCGACGGCATCAGCGACTTTGGCACCCCATAAGCCAAAGCCATATGTAATCGACCAGGGGTGACCAGCGACAAGCAAGGTTGCAATGTTGAGAATAGCGAGAACCAGACCCGCGCCAACGAGCGGCCAAGGGCCATAAAGCAGCCACGCCCAACCGGGCCGTTTTGGTGCAGGCTCAGGCTCAAGATCGCCATGCGTCCGTTTTTCGATAACGGCAGTGGCAATTGCAACCAGCGAGAGTGCGATGATAGTCAGACCGATGGCAGCAGGCAGCCCAAACTGGGCCCGCGCGTCAATTACACCCAGCGAGGGCGCCTGAAGCCAGAAAGGCAGATGTGCGGTACCGAGCAGCGCGCCGACGATGAAAAAGCCGAGCGTGACCAACATGCGCGCCGAGCCACCACCTACTGTAAACAGTGTGCCCGAGCCGCAACCGCCGCCCAACTGCATACCGAAGCCGAACATTGTCGCGCCAACAATGACCGAAACGCCAAATGGAGCCAGAGCGCCCACCAGGGGTTGCCCGCCCAAATTTCCTGCTGCGAGCAATGGCATCATGGCTAGCGTCGTAACGCCGATCATCAACATCTGGGCGCGCATGCCGCGCCCGCGTTTTTCGACCACCATGCGGCGCCAGCCGCCGGTAAAACCGAACGCGCCGTGATAAAGTGCAGCCCCAAGCCCACCGCCGATGGCAAACAACGACGCCTGGCGCATATCGACTAGATACCAGATTGCAATAAAGCCAATCAGCAACCCCAACCCTGTGACAAGGGCCGGCCCCCGATCGGAGACTGCAGGGGGGAGATAGGAATGGCGACCGAGAGCGACGTCAGACATGCCGTTCTTTCAATATAAGGAGCTTCTAAACAACACAGATGCCCCGGGTATCGGGGCACCTGCAGGCTCGGACTGGAGGTCGAGAGCTATTCCACCGGGCGCGACGGGTCGGCAGTCCATTCAGCCATGGAGCCGTCGTACATTGCAGCATTTTCGTTGCCGAGAATTTCGTGCAGTCCAAACCAGGCAACCGAAGCCCAGTGGCCCGTATTGCAGAAAACTATGCTGTTTTCATCGGAGGTCAAATCCACAGCTTCAAGCAGGGCGGCCACTGTATCGGGCTGAGCGAACCGAGCGTATTCTGCGCTATAGAACTGGGAGTGCGGAATGTTGACCGATCCGGGAATCGTACCAGCAGTGGCAACGACAGGGCTCTTGGACTGCCCCTCGAACTGCTCAACCGGACGCCCATCAACCAGTGCCGTGCCGTTTTCCAGCGCTGCAAGAACATCGTCGGTCGTGGCGATCAATTCAGGGTGCACCTCTGCGGCAAATTCCGCGGCTTCAGGCGCAGCAAGTTCGGCAACACGCTCGCCGCCGGCGGCGTCGAACTGACGCCAGCCGCCATCAAGTATCGAAACTTCATCGTGTCCGAGATATTTGAACGTCCAATAAACACGGGTTGCACCGCCGATTTCCGAGGAATCGGTCCCCCAAGGCACGATCACAACGTGGTCGTCATTATCGATACCCAGCGACCCTATAAGTGCGGCAACCTGATCCACGGGCGGGATCTGTCCTGGAACGCCCTGAACCTCAGTGCGCCAGCCGGCCGAGCCGTAAGGCGCGACGACGGAGTTGGCGAGGTAGGGCAATTCACCGAGGTCGGTACCCTCCACGTTGTCACGTATGTCGAGGATGACCAGATTATCGGCGCCCGCATTTTCAACCAGCCAATTGGCGTCGACCAGAGGCGTGATTTCCGATTGAGCAATGGCCGGCGCGGTCAAAGCTGCTGAAATGGCCAGTGCCGCTAGGGTCAGGCGCATGGATTGTCTCCTGTTATCTGCTCAGCGCATTATCTCTTTTTGGTCACTTGGGCGCGAGGGCTGCGCGATCAAAATATGTGGCGGAAGCAAAAAAGCCTGCTCGTAAATCGCCCGCGAAGAGCATGGAATTGCCGGCACCTTAATATTGCCATCGCCAAGGCGCTTGGCCGAATGAGATTGGACGGCTAGAGAGGTATCCTACACTTATTGCCCGGCCCCATGCTTACTCTTGTCTTTTCAGCGCTGCTGCCCATTGCTCTTATCATTACGCTCGGGCACCTGCTCAAGCGCTACGGTTTCTTGGGCGACGGGTTTTGGCCACAAGCCGAGCGACTGGCTTATTTCGTCCTGCTGCCTTTGCTATTTGCTCACGGACTCTACAAGGCCGATCTTTCAGAGGCCCCCATAGGCTTGATGGCTGCGGGGCTGATAGGGCCTGCTGTCATTGGCACTCTGGTTCTGCTGGGCTTTAACCATGCAGCCCGGTTCGATGGCCCCACCCTCACATCAGTCATTCAGGGGGGCATCCGGTTCAACAATTACGTCGGCGTCACGGCCGCCGTTGGGTTGCTCGGCGTGTCTGGGGCCGCATTGGCCGCAGTCGTTAATGCAATACTGGTTCCGACAGTCAACATTTTGTGTTCATTGGTCTTTGCCCGCTATGGAAACCGGCAGCCATCGGCTGTGGGCGTGATAAAGTCGATAGCGCTCAATCCCTTGATCCTGGGCTGCGTCGCGGGCGTTGTGCTACGGTTGACGGGAATTACTCTACCGGCTGGGATAGAAGGGTTCATGCAGGCAATGGGACAGGCTGCATTGCCCATCGGGTTGCTTTGTGTTGGGGCAGCACTCAATTGGGAAGCGCTCGGACGCGGCATGAGGCCGGCGCTTGTTGCTACAATCAGTCGTTTCTTGCTCATCCCGACCATAACGGCGGTTATCTGTCTTGCCGTCGGGCTGACAGGACCAGCAGCACTGGTGGTCCTGTTGATACAATGCCTACCCACGGCTTCATCCGCCTATGTCATGGCGCGACAATTGGGAGGCGACGCTCCGCTGATGGCAGGCATCATCGCGTTTCAGACGGTAGTCGGCGTTATCACCGTACCGGTCACACTGGTGTTCCTTGCGCCCCTTGTTGGAGCGGGGCTCTAGCGGACCGATCGATATCCACCCTGCAGACCGTCCTTTGAATAGACCACTTGCCAAAGATGAACCCAGCGGGCTCTGAAGATCGCGGCACAGCTGAGCAGATAGTAGCGCCACATGCGATAGAACCGAGTGTCATATGCGTCAGCGAGTTCAGGCCAGGCCGCCTCGAAATTCTTGTGCCAAGCCATCAGGGTCGGATCGTAGTCGGCACCGAAATTGTGCCAATCTTCCATGATGAGCTGTCCTTCCACCGCCGTGGCGACCTGTTTGGGCGATGGAAGCATACCGTTGGGAAAGATGTACTTTTCCAGCCACGGTTCCCCTGCCCGTCGCGTCAGGCTTCCGCCGATCGTGTGTAGCAGAAACAGTCCGTCGTCGGGCAGCAACTCGCTGATCTTGGAAAAATATGGCCGATAGTTCTTGTAACCAACATGTTCGAACATGCCGACGGAAACGATCCTGTCAAATTGCCCCTCCAGGTCGAGATAGTCCATAAGCCGGGTCTCGATCGGAAGGTCGCCGCGGTTATCGTTGGCGTAAGCCATCTGTTCTTTCGAAACTGTAATACCCAGCCCTGAAACGCCATACCGCTCAGCCGCAAATTTGAGCAAACCGCCCCACCCCGAGCCAATGTCGAGAATGCGCATCCCCTCCTTGAGTCCCACCTTGCGGCAGATCAGATCGAGCTTGGCATCCTGCGCTGCATCAAGTGTGTCGGCTTCGCGCCAATAGCCGCAGGAATAGATCATGCGCGGATCCAGCATTCGCCGGTAAAGATCATTGCCGATATCGTAGTGTTTCTCCCCCACTTCGCGCACATGCAGTCGTTGGGGATTGAGCACCATGCCCTTGATTGTCAAAAGCGCTAGCGCTGGGTCGAACTTAACGCGACTTTGCAATTGGCCGGTCAGGCAACGATACATGAACTGGTCGATCGCCTCACAGTCCCAAAGCCCGTCCATGTAGGCTTCCCCAAGGCCAAGCGTGCCTTGCGTCATAACGCGGCTAAACAGCCTGTCGTCATACACCTGGATATCCCAAGGTCGGGAACCGCCGACTTCGATATCAATCTGGGCAAGAAGATCGGTTATAAACGACTTGAACTTTGCCGACATGGCCACGCTCAATCAAATAACGAGACGCGCTACGGCGCCGGGGAACCCATCTACCTCACTAAAATTTGTCGAGATTGTCCAGTCCTTACCGCTCCCAGTCTTTGCGCATATCTGGCGGCGATTAACATCTGTTTTCATCGTCTGCCGTTTCCATGATGACTACCAATCCCGCAGCTCGATGACCGTCGACTGGCCCAATTACCTCGTTCAATATCATTGCGCGTCAGCGCCACGACATCTTCTCCCAAAAATGCGGCCGCACGCGACACTGGTTTTCAACACCGAGCCGAGGCACTCTGCCTCTTGAACTAACTTAAGAAAAATCCTGCCCGCGATGTCGGCATCGGCAAACCGGGCGCGTCCTCGCCATACAAGGGAGTTTGGCCATGCTCTATGCGATACTTTGCTACAACGATGAAGCTGCAGTGGGCGGCTGGTCAAAGGAACATGACGACAAGATCATGACCGACCTTCTTGCCGTACAGAAGCCCTTGGTCGAAGCGGGCAAGATGGGGCCGGTTGCCCGCCTGATGCCGACCACCGCGGCAACGACTTTGCGCAAGACGGCCGGCGAACCCATGGTTCTTGATGGTCCATTCGCAGAAACCAAGGAACAGTTTCTCGGTTTTTATGTCATCGACGCCGAGAGCCTCGAAGAGGTCGTGCAAGTCGTGCGCGACTTGGCAGAGGCCAATCCCGGCATGGGGTCTTACGAGATCCGGCCGGTCCGTGACTTTTTTCCTGGAGCACAGAAAAAGTGAATGACAAGGATGCCGACTGGATTGGCCTGACACTGTCCGGCGCCCGACCGCGTGCAGTTGCCGCGCTGTACAGGTATTTTCGCGACCTCGACAGTGCCGAGGAAGCCTTCCAGGAGGCATGTCTTCGCGCGCTGAAGTCTTGGCCGAAAAACGGGCCGCCACGCGACCCAGCGGCATGGCTCATCCTTGTCGGCCGGAATTCTGGCATCGACAGTCTCCGCCGCAAGGCACGTTTCACTGCTTTGCCTGACGAAGACAAGATTTCCGATACCTCGGACGCCGAAGCCGACATTGCCGACAGGATCGATGATTCCCATTATCGTGACGACATACTGCGCCTGTTGTTCGTGTGCTGTCATCCAGACCTGCCGGCCACCCAGCAGATCGCTCTAGCCCTGCGGATCGTGTGCGGACTGACGGTCAGACAGATCGCAAGGGCTTTTCTGGTCTCCGATGCGGCAATGGAACAGCGCATTACGCGCGCCAAAGCGCGCATTGCAAAATCAGGCGCTATTTTTGAAACACCCGATGCAGCAGATCGCGCTGACCGCGTGGGTTCGGTTGCGGCAATGATCTACCTCGTCTTCAACGAAGGCTACACATCGGGCGGAGACCGTGCCGAGACGCGCACAACATTTGCTCATGAGGCAATTAGGCTCGCGCGGCTCTTGCTCGGCCTTTTTCCGACCGAACCGGAGCTCATGGGGCTTCTTGCAATGTTGTTAATCCAGCAATCACGCGACGCGGCGCGTTTTGATACGGATGGCAACATTATCCTTCTTGACGACCAGGATCGTTCGCAATGGGATCGCCGGATGATTGAAGAAGGGTTGGCTCTTATCGATAAGGCGATGCGTCATCGTCGACCCGGCGTGTTTCAGGTTCAGGCTGCCATAGCGGCGCTACACGCGCAGGCTGGGGCGCCCGAGGAGACCGACTGGAGCGAAATCGAATTGCTCTACCGCGTTCTCGAGAGTCTGCAACCCTCTCCTGTTGTCACTCTCAATCGGGCTGTCGCTGTGTCCAAAACCGATGGCGCGCAAGCCGCCCTCGACCTCATCGACCCATTGGCCGATGCGCTGGGTGGTTACTTCTACTTCCATGGATTGCGTGGCGGCTTGCTCAAGGATCTCGGGCGCATAGAGGAAGCGCGCACTGCCTTTGGCATTGCTATTGCCCACGCCAACTCAACGGCGGAAGCCGTGCACATAAGGGCCCATCTGGATAAGCTGGACGGCCCACCTCCGCGGGCATGATTTTTTAGATCTCTTTGTCGGCAAGCCAAGCTGCATTCCGTCCTATGCGCACTGCACCCAAGGAGAACAGCATGTTTATCAGGACAACTCTTACGGCAATTGCCTTTGCGGCACTCGCCCTCGTTCCTGTCAGCGCTCAGGAGGCCACCATGGCAGAGACGTTCGATCCCATCCAGATCAGTACGAAAGTGCCAGTCCCCTCCGAAGACGGAACCGTCAATATTGACGGGCTGGAGATGCACTATCAGGTTCATGGCGAAGGAGAGCCACTATTGCTCATCCATGGCGGGCTCATGACAATCGAGGCGTGGGGACCGATCCTCCCCGCACTTGCGGAAAGCCGAAAGGTCTATGCGATCGAACTGGAGGGCCATGGCCGCACCGTCGATCTCGACCGTCCCTTGTCCATGCAGCAATTCGCCCAGGACGTATCCGGCTTCATCGCGCAGATGGATCTGGGTCCAATCGACATTATTGGATTTTCCATGGGCGGAGGCACCGCCATGGGCGTGGGAATCCTGCACCCGGAACTGGTCAAGAACCTTGTCATCATCTCGGCATCCCACCAGGCGGAATCAATCTGGGATTCGGTTCGCGCTGGCTGGCCCTACATGACGGCGGAAATGATGGAAGGTACGCCCATGCTCGCCGCCTATGAGGCCGTTGCACCGCAGCCCGAGCGTTTTGCTGGTGTTGTCGACAAAATTCGCGAGTTGATGATTGCGGACAAAGACAGCTGGACAGATCAGCAGATCGCATCCATTCCGGTGCCAGTCCTGATGATTATCGGTGATACCGATCTCATCCAGTTCGACAAGGCAGTTGAAATGTTCCGCCTGCTCGGTGGCCAGTCCTCGACGGGCGCGATGGGCCCCGAGCTCAATACTGCACGCCAGTTTGCCGTGATCCCGGGCGCTACGCACTACGACATCGTGTTCAAGACAGACGTACTGTTACCGCTGATCGACAGCTTTATCGCTGCGCAAAACAATTGATAAAGAGATTCAATTAGCTGAAGATCGGATTCCGATGTATTCTACTTTGAATCCGATCTTGTGCGTTAGGTGTTGAAATAGAACGGTTTTTGCAGGCCAGAGCCAGGGAGACCAACATGAACATTATCCCCTATCTCAACTTTGCTGGCGATTGCCGCGAAGCTATGAGCTTTTATCAATCTGTGCTTGGTGGCGACCTTGAATTGACCGCCCATAAGGACACGCCATCTTCAGCTCACGTTCCTGCCGAAATGCAGAACCAGATCATGCACGCTTCGCTCACCTGGCGCGATGGCACTTTGTTCGCTTCAGATGCGCCGATGGCGCAAGCCAATTCCTTTTCGGGCGTATATCTTTCTATTCATCCTGAATCCATCGCAGATGCGGAGCGCATGTTCACTGCGCTGAAGGAGGGGGGGAACGTCGAAATGCCATTGGAAGAAACTTTCTGGGCCAAGCGTTTCGGCATGCTCCATGACCGCTGGGGCGTAAAATGGATGTTCAACGTCGATTGAGGCGAACACGCCATGCGCAAAATCATATACTCGATGCAGATGTCGCTTGATGGCTTTATCGAGGACTCTGCTGGCGACTTCGGCTTCACCCGCCCGGACCCGGAAGTCCATGATTACATCAATACGCTCGAAGCCACGACCGACACGCATATCTATGGTCGCAGGCTCTTTGAGACGATGAACGGATTCTGGCCAACAGCCGCAGATGATGCCGAGGCGCCACCCGAAATACGCAACTACGCACGGATATGGAATGCGCTCGAGAAGCTGGTGTTTTCTCGCACGCTGAAGTCGGTAGAGGGGCGAGCCCGCCTTGCAACTGCTGATGTCGTCACCGAAGTTGCTGCCCTCAAGCAAAGTCCCGGCAAGAACATATCGGTCGGCGGAGCGAATTTGGCCCAGTCTTTTATCGAGAATGATCTTATCGATGAATACTGGGTCATTATCTACCCGGTACTGGTTGGAGGAGGAAAACAGATGTTCCCTCCCCTCGCCCGGAAACTAGCTCTTGAGTTGTTCGACAGCCGCAGGTTTGCATCGGGCGTGTCGGTGCTGCTCTATCGCCGCGATCGCCATTAGATAAGCAAAAACTTATCCGCCGTCCTTCCAGCGAATACGGTACAGGTCAAAGCGGCGGTCGCGCAGATTTCGCACTGCGCCTTGCGACCGCGCCCATTGCAACGTCGACACGTTGAGGTCCCCGACAACCACCATCTCCACGTTTTCACTTGCCTCTGCAGCGATGCCATCGCGTGCGAACGGCATATCCGATGGGGTGAAGATCGAGGAGTGCGCGTAGTTGATGTCGAGATTGTCCACATTGGCGAGGTTGCCGGTAATGCCAGAGGTTACGACGTAGCACTGGTTTTCAATGGTCCGTGCCTGGCAGCAATACTTGACGCGAAGATGCCCCTGCCGGGTGTCTGTGCAATAAGGCACGAACATGATGCGCGCACCTTGGTCAGCAAGGCGACGCGCCACCTCTGGAAACTCGCTGTCGTAGCAGATCATCACACCTATCGGGCCGCAATCGGTATCGATGACATCGACGGAGTCGCCACCGACAATGCCCCAATAGTCTCTTTCATCGGGTGTGGGATGCATCTTTTCCTGGGCGTGGACTGTGCCATCACGCAAGAAAATGTAGCAGACGTTCTGAATATCCTCGTCTTCAGTAATCGTGGGATGGGAACCGCCAATAATGTTGATGTTGTATTTGAGCGCCATCTGCTGCATGCGCTCGATGAACTGCGGCGTATATTCGGTAAGGCGCAGGATCGCTTCGTGAGGCGGCTGTTCGGGTTCGCTCGAAAGCAGCATGAGCGTAAAGAGCTCGGGGAATACAACGAAGTCCGATCCATAATCGGCAGCAACGTCCACGAAATACTGCATATGGGTAAAAAACGCGTCGGCGTCGACAAACCGGCGCGCCTCGAGCTGCACTGTTGTCACGCGAACCGTCTCACGGCTCCGCCTGTGAGCCGGACGCTGCTCATCTTCCTCGTCAAAACGCGGATTCCGCCAAACCATTAGCGCTGCATGCCCGCCCGATGCCTTATCGTCGGGGTGGTAATTGCGGAGCAGCAATTCCGGTTCAAAGCCGAGTTTCATCTGGAAACTCGCTACCGGATCCCGCACCTCCCGGTCGACAACGGCCTGAAAATACTGGCTGGCGCGCGGATAGTCCTTCTTGTTGCGCCGATAACCGGGCAGACGACCGCCAAAGGCGATACCCTTTAGCCAAAGTTCTTCGCAGAGCCGCTGCCGGGCTTCATAGAGACGGCGCCCGATACGGTTGCGCTGGCGCCCTGGATCCACGCAAACTTCGACGCCGTACAACCACTCGCCCTTGGCATTGTGCAATGAGCCATAGCCCGCACCGGTGATATTCTCCCAGGTGTGCTGTTTGAAAATCTGGCTTTCGGACAACTGCAATGTGGCTGCATAGCCAACGATATGACCGTCATAAACGGCGACGAACTGCCCTTCAGGAAAGGCGTTGATCTGCCCGCGGATCGTGCCGGGAAGATACGGCCCTTCTTCGGGATAGACCCGTTGAGTTAGCTTGATGATTGCGGGGATGTCGCGAATTTTGGCAGTCCGCACCTCAAGGAGCGGCTTGTCGGAGAGTTTTGGCACGGGGATGGGAACCTCGTTATCGGTCAAATCAACTGCTTTATGCCGGCAGCGCGTTGCCAGCTTATAACAGGACAACGCACTATCGCCACATTTGCTCCAGAGCTATTGCGTCTCTTGGGCAACCAGCGCGACCGCGCGAGCATAGAGCGCTGCTCCATCAATCCCGCTTGCAGCCGCTTCGGCGAACCAGTTGTCGATCGTCACCTGAGCTGCCGCCCGCCAGCGGGCAGTCTCCTCGGATCCGAGGGTCACGATGTTATTGCCCTTGGCCACCGCCTCATCGCGTGCGGCGATATCGTCGGCATCATTGGCAGCACCAAAACGGCCGGCCCATTCGACGCCGGAATTGGCATCGATGACGGCTTTGAGGTCATCTGGAAGCTGGTCATAACTTTCGCGGTTCATCACGAATGCAAATGTCTGAGTATAAAGGCCGTGATCACCTGAAAATTCCGTGTGGTTGGAAACGATCTCCCCGGTGCGAAGAGCAAGAGTTACCTGCCAAGGAATGGTTGCCGCATCAATCACGCCACGCGACAAGCTTTCCGGCACTTGAGGTACGGGCATCCCGATCGCCTCCGCACCCAGATCGCCCAGCATGGCCGAAATAACCCGCGAGCCACCGCGCACCTTGAGATCGGAAAGATCTTCGAGCGTTTCAATTGGCGTATTTGAGTGAAACACGCCGGGACCATGTGTATGGACAGCAATCAACTTCACATCGGCGAACTCGTCCATAGCATTTTCTTCGACAAAGCGCTGGAACGCCCGAGAAGTATCTTCGGCATTGGTGACCAGGAACGGCATTTCGAAAACTTCGGACTTTGGAAAGCGACCGGGCGTATAGCCGAGCACCGTCCAGATCAGGTCGACCACGCCATCTTGTGCCTGATCAAACAGATTAGCCGGCGCACCACCAAGGATCATGGAGGGATAATATTCAATCTCGATACGACCACCCGATTGCGCTTCGACAGTTTCGGCCCAGGGGATCAAACCCTCGCGCGGCACACTGTCGGTCATGGGCAGAAACTGGTGAAGCCTGAGCGTAAACTCTTGAGCCAGCGTAGATGAGATGAAGCCAGCGCCAAACAGCGCTGTTGTGAGCAGGGTTCTGGTGAACATGATTGTGCCCAAAATGCGCGGGACCAGCAAGGGTGCCTCTCACCCTGTGCGAGTTCGATCCCGCTCCGGGCGACATTGGTGTGGCCCGGGCACCGGTTCCCCCGGTGCCCGGCCTGATTAGCCGATCATTGGGCCGGGCTCAATCTCAGAATCTGCCCCGGATCGCCGTCGGTCACTAAATAGAGCGCGCCATCGGGCCCCTGCACCACATCACGGACGCGATGGGAGAAATCATCGCCAAACAGAAATTCGTCCCCCAGCACCTCTTCGCCGTCAAGATCGATGCGGATGAGGTCAGTCCCCGCAAGCGCGCCCATAAAGGCGTCGCCCTGCCAATCGGCAAACAGGTCGCCGTCATAGAATGCCAGTCCCGAGGGCGCCGGAGATGGCACCCAAGTACGTTCGGCTTCAACCAGATCACTTGGCAGGTCGGAAGGTGGATTGATGGGTTGGCCGGAATATTCGGTGCCTTCAGTCAGCAACGGCCACCCAAAGTTACCACCCTTTATGATTTTGTTGAGTTCGTCTCCCCCGCGCGGTCCGTGCTCGGCCACCCAAACCTCACCACTGCCCGGATGAAGCGCAGCGCCCTGCATGTTACGATGGCCATAACTCCAGATTTCTGGCAACGCGCCGTCAATGCCGACGAAGGGGTTGTCCTGTGGGACGCTGCCATCGGGCATGATGCGGATGACCTTGCCGAGATGGGAACCCAAATCCTGCGCCTGAACCCGGAACTGCGCATCGGAGCGCTCTCCTGTGGTGATGAACAGATACCCATCATTGTCGAATGTCAGCCTTGAGCCGAAATGCAGCGTAGAAGGCAATTTGGGCTGCTGGGAAAAGATCACATCGACATCCGTTATCTCCGACATATCCTCGCCCAAAACACCCCTGGCTACGGCAGTAGAGTTGGTGCCGGGTTCATTTCCAGCCTCTGCGTAACTAACATAAACATAGCCGTTTGATGCAAAATCGGGATCAATAGCCACATCGAGCAAGCCGCCTTGTCCCTCGAACACAACATCGGGCACTCCGGCAATCGGGTCTGAAATAGTTCCATCCGAGCGAATGTGCCGAAGATTGCCTGAGCGCTCGGTTACCAGCATGGTGTCGTCGGGCAAGAACACCATACCCCAGGGAAACTGCAGCCCTTCAACGACCGGGGTAAGCGTTACGGCACCTGACTCTGTCTCATAGTCTTGGGCAAGAGCTGGCGACACGAGTGTCGTTGAACACAACAGGGCGATTAGAGTCTTGGATGACATGGGCACACCTTCGGCCAGATGAATTGGACAAACGTTTAATGTTAAATGCAAACTTGTCTGCAACATTTTGGTTCGATCACGATGAATTCAGATCCGGATTAAGTCCGCGACTACGCCGGATATAAACAATATTTTCTCAACACTTTTCTGGCAGGGTTTTCGGCTTCTAATTGATTGTTGGTCCTTATGAAAATTTTAAATTCCAGTTTTTTAGCGCTTTCGGCTCTGATTATTTCAGCCCCGGCTTCATCACAAACTCTGACCCCCGGCGTCTTCCCCGGCGCTGATGTTGTCGCAATCGAGAGCGGTCGACTTGAAGCTGCACTTGCGGCGCTGCCGGCGCAGATCGAAGACACCATGGAGCGCTCGAATGTGCCCGGCATCGCTGTCGCCGTCGTTCACGAGGGCGAGGTTGTTTACGCCCAAGGGTTCGGCGTCCGCGAAGTCGGCACTGATGAAGCGATCACGCCAGAAACCGTCTTCATGGCGGCATCGCTGTCCAAATCCGTTTCTGCAACCATTGCGGCGATCGCTGTAGCAAACGATCAGATCTCGTGGGACGACATTGCCAGCGAGCACCTGCCCATGCTGCGGTTGAGCGACACTTACATCGCGGACAATGCGACGATCGGCGACTTTTTCGCGCATCGCACCGGCCTGCCGCACGCTGCAGGGGACAATCTCGAAGATCTCGGATTTGATCGCGCTTCAATTATTGAGCGCCTTGTCCAACTCGATCTGAACCGGTTTCGGCGTGACTATGCTTATGCCAATTTCGGAACGACCATCGGTGGCGAGGCCGTCGCCGCCGCGGCGGGATTGGCGTGGGAAGATCTTGCTCAGGCTTCCCTTTTCGAGCCGCTTGGAATGAATAGCTCCAGCTACCGGAATTCAGACTATCGCGCGGCGGAAAACCGCGCCGTACTTCACGCTATGGACACTGGTGAGCCTCAAGCATTGTTCGAGCGCGATCCCGACCAGCAGGCACCTGCCGGGGGCTTGTCATCGAACGTTCTCGACATGGCCAATTGGCTCAACCTGGTTTTGAAGCAAGGGACAGTTGCAGAAACAGAACTGTATGCGCCTGGCGACATGCTGCCGGCGATCCAGCCGCAGATTGTCGGCTCACCCAGCCCTATGGCCGGCGGCCGGACGGATGCGTATGGGTATGGCTTTAACGTCGGCGTCACACCGACCGGTCGCGTGATGCTTTCGCACTCGGGAGCGTTCGTGCTTGGTGCGGCCACGCGGTTTGTTATGCTACCGGGCGACGAACTCGGAATCGTGGTCCTGACCAATGCTGCCCCGGTCGGCGCTGCCGAAGCCATTGCTGCCGACTTTATCGACCACTACCAGTTTGGAGAAGCTTCGCGCGATTGGTACGAAGGGTTCAACGGCCTTATGGCGAATTACTTGACACCGGTCGGCAACCTGGTTGGTTTGCCTGAACCTCAGGACACGCCCGATATTGCTGACGCTGCTGCCTATACAGGCGTGTATGAAAACAGCTACTTCGGACCTCTGACAATCGCCGAAAGCGCCGATGGACTGGTTGCCGAGCTCGGTCCAGTGCCGATGCGCTTTCCGCTGGCTCCATGGTCAGAGGACGTCTTTGCCATCTCACCACGTAATGAAAACGCACCAGCGGATTCGCGTTCGTCGGTCACCTTCAGCGAAGACGCCGACGGCAACCGCACAGTGCGCATTGACTATCTCGATGGTGAGGGGCTCGCAACCTGGACCCAGGCTCAGTAGCCCGAGCCACCGCCGGTTCCGAACCACTTCTCGTAATCGGACACCAGCAGGTGGACAGGATCTACATCTTCCTCGATCTCGGAGAATCTGCCGATTGGATCGAGGAAGGTGTTGTCTGTGCGGTCATCATTGACGGTTGACACTTCACCGATCAAAACATCCCCACCTTCTCCCCAGAATTTGTGCCAATTGCCAGGCAGGAGCGTAACGCTTTCGCCTGGCGACAACTCGAGAATGCCGCCCGCTGGCAGCTTACGGCGCAGTCCATCGGTGAGCACGACAACCTCCCCGGAGGTATCGATACCCTCGCCCGTTCCGTCGTCATTGTAGAGCTGGAGCGCCAGTGTGGCCCCGCCGCGATTGATAATGTCCTCGGCTTTGATCGTGTGCCTGTGCATGGGTGAAATCTGATCATGACGCGAAATCATGATCTTTTCGGCATAGAGCATGCCATGGCCTTTGCCCAAATCTGCAGCGTCGCCGTTGCGGACGGTAAACAGAAACAGGCCCAACGCGTCAAAATCGCCCTGCCCATAATCGGTCACGTCCCAGCCAAGGCCCGACCGCAAGATCGTCTCTATATCGTCCCTTTTTTCCTTCATCTCGGACGGCGTCCAATAGGCAAAGGGCGGCAGGATGTAGCCGAACGACCGGATAAATTCATCCGCTTCGGAAATGATCTCATTAACGCGGGAACGCTTCATCCCGTGAACTCCATGACTCAATATGTTTCCGCCAAATGGCTGATCCGCAAACTGTTTTGGAGATCGTTAAGGCTCGGCGTCGCACCCCTGCGGGGCGCGAAGCTAAGCGTTGCCGGGCGCCCCGGCAAGAGGGTGATACAATTGTCCGAAAAATATCCAATGGGATCGACTTGCACAGTGACAAAGAAGGCACAGGCGTCTGTTTGCAACGTCAATTCAGGACCGTTTTTTCCCTGAGTCCAAATTGCGCTTACATTGGCAGCCGGAAGATCGTAATATTTGTGCGCGCGGGGCATAAAGTCGTTTTGTCCAAGCAAACGGTCGTTTTCATCCCGCCATTCGAACGTCAGAAATGCTCCGTTCCCAATCGCTTCTTTCCGCACGCGAACAAGTTCAGATGCAGATTCAAGTCCGAGCATAAAATCTTTTTTATGCAAGGACTTAGCAACGCCTCCCATGTCCACGGCGAACACATCAAGCGCAATATTGGCCGGCTTCGGTCCGTCATTTACGCCCTTGATGACGATATCGTCTCCATCGGGCACCGCGACAACGTTGATGGGAGCGAAGAAACGCCTGGCAAGATAGTGCAGCAGTTTCCACTGTCCGCCGTAGTCAAGACTCGACCAGCTTGCGACCGGCCATGTGTCGTTGACTTGCCAGTATAACGTGCCCATGCAGCGCGGCTTGGTCGACCGCCAAAATTCGATTGCAGTCTTTATCGCCAGCCCCTGCTGGATCTGGGACAAAAACACCATCTCCTCAAACCCCTTTGGAAAGCGGAAATAGCGGCACATCGTTTCGAGAATGCGGGCGTTGCCGCCCTCGTTGCGCTGGTGGGTTTCCATGACCGGCGAGGAGGGATTACGGTCATGGGCCTCAGTAAAACTCTCGATCACGTCCATTGATGTGAACGACTGAAATCCAAATTCAGAAGCGAAGCGCGGCTGAACAGTTCGATAGTGCTCGAAAGGTCTTGCCGAGTGCCATACGTCCCAGAAATGCATGTCGCCGCGCGTATCGATATGCCAGCCATCGGCAAAATCCATATAGCCTAAAGAGGGGGACGATGGCCAAAAGCGGCGCTCGGGATCCTCATCTTCGACGATATCGGCGAGGAGTTTGGACAATCGATCATAATTGGCCAGATGCCGGTCTCGGTTGGCGCGGGTTTCGGGATACCAGTTTAGAGAACCGATGACCTCGTTGTCCCCACACCAAAGGGCAATACAAGCATGATGGGACAGGCGCCTGACCTGCTGGGTAATCTCGGTTTGAACATCATCAAGAAATGCCCTGTCGGACGGGTAGGGCATGCACGAAAACATGAAGTCGTGCCAGACGAGCAACCCCATCTCGTCGCAGAGTTCATAGAACCAGTCCGGCTCGTACTGCCCCCCGCCCCATACGCGGAGCATATTGTAATTTGCGGCTTTGGCGCTTTGCAGCAGGTCTTCGACAGTTTCCTGGGTAATGCGCGATGGGATGGCATCGGCCGGTATCCAGTTGGCGCCCATCATCGTGATGTCGCGGCCATTGATGCGGCATTTGAAGCTGTGGTCGATCTCGTCCTTTTCCACGATCCATTCAAGCTTGCGCAACCCGATCTTGCGGGACGTTTGCTCGCCGTCCAGATCGGTCAAAAGGTCATAGAGCGACTGGCTACCCTGCCCTGCAGGCCACCATAGGTCCGGACTGTGGATTGACACTGTGTGCTCGATGAGGTTTTCGCCAGCGCGAACAGCGACGCTGCCGCCAACGACCTGTCCGTCAATCTTATGGGTTAGAGAAACCTCTCCGGAATCAAAGGCATGGATCCTGGTTCTGATCTTTAGATTCACCTTGCCGTCTTCGTGATATTGGTCGATTTGCACGCTCTCGGTGCGCGCCAGTGGGGTCCGACGCAACACCATCGTCCCGTAAACCCCAATCGGCATAAGGCAGATCCCCCAATCCCATCCGGCGTGGCAGGCCGTCTTGCGTACAAAATTGAGATGCGCGACCTTCTGATTCATTGCCGCATAGGGGATGGAAAAGGGGTGCGCATCAGCCCGCGCTTTTGCGACGTCCGGAACCGTAGCAAAGGCGATGGTGAGCGTGTTTTCGCCCTCCAATATTTTTCCAGTGACGTCGATATCGTAGCGGATAAATTGGTTCTGAGTTTCGGCGATCATTTCCCCGTTCAGGAAGACGCTGGCGATGCAGTCGACCTCAGACAACGTCAGCGTTAGATACCGATCGGTCATGTCCGCCGGAACAACAAACAGGCGCTCGAGCGTCCATGGAGTCTTGTAGACCCATGCGACAACATCCTCGTTTTGTCCGAAATAGGGATCAGGGATCTCGCCTGCTTCGAGCAACGCGGTATGAACATCGCCGGGAAGATTCATGGCGCCGGACCAGCCGCGCTCCGGTGCTGACAAGGAAAAGCGGCCGCCGAGCTCATACACTTTGTAATCGATTACGTCTTTCGATGCAGAGCGTGCTTGATCCATGACATTTCTCCTCCTAGGGCGTTCCGGGACTTGGCAGGTCGTGTACCGCCTTCTACTTTAGTTCGATGCCTGCCGAAAAGTGAAAACAGGCACAAGGAGCATCGCGCCGTGGCACACGATCCCAACGACAGCCCCCATCTCCCAATGCTGCCGCCAACTTATCCAGTGATGTTTCTCGTTGGCGCCATCGCGTGCGAGTTCGTCGTCCCGCTGCAGTTTCTCCAGCAACCGGCCTTGATGTCATGGTCAAGCCTTGTGGCACTGGTCTTGGTCACTTGTGGATTGAGCCTGGCAGTGTGGTCGGCCTTCACATTCAAGGTTGCAGGCACGCATGTGGAACCCATGCTGCCCACACTCAAGATCGTCACTGACGGGCCTTACCGGATCTCCCGCAACCCGATCTACCTGGGATTTCTTCTGATCTTTGGCGGCGTCTCTATCGGATTTTCACTGGAATGGGGACTGGTTGCTGTACCAATCCTCTTGTTCGTTCTCGACCGTGTGGTGGTGCAGCGCGAAGAAGCCTATCTCACCCGCAAATTCGGCGCCGAGTACACCGATTTTCTCGCCAGAACCCGCCGATGGATATGAAGGTTGCAGCTTATTGGGCAGCTTCTTCGTCGTTGAGGTTTAGGAACCCGCCTGATTGGCGCTCCCATAGCCTGGCATAATGTCCACCCCGCGCAAGCAGAGCGTCATGGGTGCCCTCTTCAACAATGCGGCCGTGATCGAGGATAACAAGGCGGTCCATGGCGGCGATGGTTGAAAGTCGGTGCGCAATGGCGATGACCGTCTTGCCATCCATAAGCTTGTCGAGCTGGCTCTGGATCGCAGCCTCGACCTCGCTATCAAGGGCTGAAGTGGCTTCATCGAGTACGAGAATTGGCGCATCCTTGAGCAGAACCCGGGCGATGGCAACACGCTGTCGCTGGCCGCCCGAAAGCTTGACCCCGCGCTCGCCCACCTGAGCGTCGTAGGCTGTGCGGCCACGACTATCTTTGAGATCCATGATGAAGTCGTGGGCCTCGGCACTTTTTGCTGCAGCAATCATTTCCGCTTCGGTCGCGCCCGCCTTGCCGAACAGAATGTTGGCCTTGACCGATCGATGCAGTAATGCCGTGTCCTGGGTGACAACGCCAATGTTGGCGCGCAGGGATTCCTGGGAAACTTTCGAGATGTCCTGCCCATCGATGGAGATGCTACCACTCTCGAGATCGTAGAAGCGCAGCAGCAAATTGACGAGGGTGGATTTACCGGCTCCGGAATGTCCCACCAACCCGATTTTTTCGCCAGGCCGAACGCTGAGATCAACCCCCTCGATGATACCCTTGTCGCGCCCATAGTGAAACTTGACGTTGTCGAACTTGATACCGGCGCCTTCGACTTTGATGGGCTTGGCGTCGGGGGCATCGGTCAGCTCGAGCGGTCGTGCAATCGTTTCCATGGCATTCTGGGCAACACCGAAATGGCGCATCATGCCATTGAGCTGCCCCATCAGCCGCCCTTGCATCATATTAAGCCGCAATACCAGGCTGAGGGTGAAGGCAATGGCGCCGACTGTGATGGCATTGGTGGTCCAGAGCTGGATAGCCAGCATGCCGAACGCGATAATCATCACAGTGCTGAGGAGCCCCATCGACGCCCGCATTCCCGTGACCAAACGCGCCAGCCGGGTCGCGGACTCGAGAAACCGTTCAAAGCCACGTTTCACATATGTATCGTTGTCCTCAGCATTCCCGAAGAGGCGCAATGTCTGAACGTTAGCGAAGCTGTCAGTGATGCGCCCGTTCAGCACAGAGGCATTTTCAGCATTCTCTGCGGCGCGGCTGCGCATGCGGGGCACGTAGTAGCGCGCCATCAGCAGAATGGTCGCAATCCAGATCACAACCAACGCAGCCATGCGCCAGTCGAGCTGCGCAAAAAGGAAAATCGTCGTGCCGGCAAAAATCGTCAATGCCCAGCCGATCTGAATAACGCTGGAGACGAAATCGTTGAGCGACTGGGCGGCCTGAGATACTTTTGTAACCAGCCGCCCCGCAAAATCATCGTTGAAGAACCGGATCGATTGGCGCGAAACATATGCGTAGGTCTGCCAGCGCACCATGGTATTGAAGCCGCGACCTATCGTTTGCTCTTCAACGAGCGCCTGCAACACAGGTGCAGCGAAACGCCCCACAACCACGACCACCAGCATGAGCGTAAGTTCGGTGCCATGCGTCGAGATTAGCCCGGACCAGCCCCCCGCAGAGTCTGTGCTCTCCAGGAGGTCGATGAGCCGCCCCATATAGAAAAAGAACAACGCCTCGAACAGCGACGTCAGGCCCGTAAAAAGCAGGACAGCAAGGTAAGGAGCCTTGGCCTGACGAATGTAGTACCAGAGGAACGCCCATATGGTGTCAGGCGGCTGGATGTCACCTTCATGCTCGAAGGGCTTGATCCATGTCTCAAATATTTTCGAGATTCGGGCAGGAAGGCTGAGGGTCTCTTGCGTCATGCACAATTAAATGGTGCCGACAGCAAATTATGTCAAGATATATCTTAGACACAATCTTCCATCGCCGCCAGCCTCCCCTTGTTCTGCGTTACTGTGCAGCGACCTCCTCAGCGTCCGCGTCGATAAAACCGCCAGACTGACGTGCCCATAGCCGGGCATAGGTGCCACCCGTTTCAACAAGCTCGGCGTGCGTGCCTTGTTCCACAACCCTACCCTCTTCGAGCACAACAAGCCTGTCCATGGCCGCAATCGTCGAGAGACGGTGGGCGATAGCAATGACGGTCTTGCCCTCCATCAGCATGTCGAGCTGACCCTGAATAGCTGCCTCAACCTCGGAGTCGAGCGCCGATGTGGCCTCGTCGAGCACGAGGATCGGAGCGTCCTTGAGTAAAACGCGGGCGATCGCGATGCGCTGGCGCTGACCGCCGGACAGCTTCACCCCACGCTCGCCCACATGGGCATCATAGCCTGTGCGGCCCTTGGCATCGACCAAGGTCAGGATGAAATCATGGGCTTCTGCTTGACGCGCGGCAGCGACCATTTCCTCATCGCTGGCGTCGGGCCGTCCATATTTGATGTTGTCGGCAACCGAACGATGCAAGAGCGATGTGTCCTGAGTGACGACACCAATGTTTGCCCGCAGCGAATCCTGAGCCACCGATGCCACGTCAGTGCCGTCGATCAGCACATGCCCGCTCTGGCGGTCATAGAAGCGCAAGAGAAGGTTGACGATCGTCGACTTGCCAGCCCCTGAACGCCCCACAAGACCAATCTTTTCCCCTGCCCGGATGTTCAAGTTCAGCCCTTCGATGACCTTTGAGGTCGTATCGTCGCCCTTCTTGCCATAGTTGAAGGCAACCTCGTCGAAAGCAATATCGCCCTTCACCCTACCCAGACGCGGCGCCTCCGGTTCATCAGCGACGATTGAGGGCAGTGACAGCGAATTGATCCCATCGCGCACGGTGCCAATGTTTTCAAACAGCGCAGACATTTCCCACATGATCCACTGGCTCATCCCCTGGAACCGCAGCACAATGGCAGCCGCCGCCGCAACAGCACCGGCGCTCACCATGTCGCCCAGCCAGAGCCAGATACCAACGAAACCCACTGCAAACAGCAGCAGCCCATTGAGAATGGTGATGGCCTGATTGAGGATCGTCACATAGCGCATTTGCCCATGAACGGTCTTGAGAAACTCGTCCATAGCCTCCTGAGCATATGTTTCCTCACGGCTTGAGTGTGAGAACAGTTTGACAGTCGCGATGTTGGTATAGCTGTCAACGATGCGGCCGGTCATCATCGAGCGGGCGTCCGCCTGAAGCTCTGAGATCTTACCCAGCTTGGGCACATAATGACGCAGCAGAAGGGCATAAGCGACAACCCAGACAATAAAGGGAAGCGCCAGCCACACGTTGTTCATGGCTGCCAGCACGACAGCGCCGATAAAATACACGATGACATAGTTCAAGACATCGAGCAGCTTCATCACAGTTTCGCGGACCGCCAATGCCGTCTGCATCACCTTTGTCGCGATACGACCGGCAAACTCGTCCTGGAAATAGCTCATGGACTGACGGATCAGATAGCGGTGTGCCATCCAGCGGATGCGCTGGGGGAAATTGCCCAGCAGCGTTTGGTGAATAATCAGGTTCGAGACAAGCACCAGCGCGGGCACGACCAGCAGCACGAACAGGCTCATCCAGAACAGCATTGGCCCTTCATCGGCAAGGAAGGTCTCCTTGTCCGCAGTTGAAAGCCAATCGATTACATTGCCCAAGAACCCGAACAGGGCGATCTCGGCCAGAGCAACGAGCGTGGACAACACTGCCATCGCGATCAAGGGCAGCTTTACGCCATCCATATAGTGCAGACAGAAAGCCAGCAGCGTCTTTGGCGGCTGAGCGGGCGCTTCCGGCGGGTAAGGATTGAGCAGTTTTTCAAACCAGAGAAACATCGGACAACCAAACGGGAAGAGATCCGGCATCACCGTTCGCACCTTCCCACATGCGCGAACGGAAATAGAGGCTAATAATTTAACAAGAGAAAACTTGATAAATTTATTTCGACATTCAGTCAAGCACGGGCGCTTCAGCAAGGACGTTGAAACACCCGCGAATCCGACAGCAAAATTTGCGCCGACCAAGAAGAGAAAGATAGCAGCCTTGGGGACGAGTCGCATGTACCTTCGATGACATTGAGCGCCCTCACACATATCCTTAACAAAGTGGAAATATTTTTCTCGACGCTAAGTGACTCTACCGACTCGACAATTTCAAGGTTCGCCGAGAGCGGCAAAAAATGCCTATGGACAAGAGTCATGCAACTGATTCAAAGTCTTAGCATCACGAAATTGATTGGGGCAGCCGCAGATATGCGGTTGATCGGGCATGGGTTCGGCGGAGACATCCGGCGTCAGCGATACGGGATTCGGAGGCGAAAGCATCCTGCAGCGTATCATTGCGACAAGCAATCTTCCGGCTCCTGTTGTCCTCGCCCTCATCGCCGCTGTTGTTTCCGCCGGCTTTTTCGTAGGCAATGACGCTCTCCGATCGCAAGCTGCACTCGAAGACAGAGTCCAACTGGTTGCAGCTCTTGCCGCTGCGCAGATCGAGCCCGGCCAGTTTTCGACCCAGCCCGCCAGCGCACCTGTCGTCTCGCCGGCACTGCCCGAAGGCACCGATATTGCTATCCTCTCGCGTAGCGGCAATGTGCTGTTCAGTTCGGCACCCGAAATTACCGGGATCGATGTACCGTTCTCACTGCCGACCGAAAGTTACATCCATACGATAACGCCGCTGCCCGCTGGCACCGAACATGTCGCAGTGTTCATGCCGCGACTATCAATTCTCGAAGACCTTGCCTGGAGGCATGGCTGGCTATTGGCCGCTTTGGCCCTGGGGATCATGCTGACGTTCAATGCTCGGAAACCAGCTTTGCGCGGGTCCTCGATGCTTCCGGCAATCGAAGCAGTTCCTTATGGTTTGGCACACTGGTCCGAAAATGGCCAACTGGTTTGCACCAATTCCGCCTTCGCCCGCCTCCTTCGGCTCGACACAGACGAAACGTCGCCCGGCACACTCTATTCAAAGATCAGCGAAGCGATCTCCGGCAAGATTTCAACCCGCCCTGTCCTCGATGCCAAGCGTCAGCGCGTTGTTGAAGTGGCGCGCGAAGACGGTACGGTCTTGATGCTCGATGACCGTCCCTGCCCTGCCGGTGGATTTGTCACAATTGTCACCGACATTACAGAGCGCAAGGCCGCAGACCACCTTCTCGCCTCGATCCGCGAAGAGCAACGCCTTCTTGCCAGGCGCTACCACGAAGAAAAGATCAAAGCTGAAGCATCTAGCCGGGCAAAGACCAGCTTTCTGGCCCATCTCTCACACGAGATTCGCACCCCCCTCAATCACATCATAGGTTTTGCTGACATGATCCGGATGGAAACGTTTGGGCCGTTGGGCGATGCCAAGTACAATTCCTATGTCGCAGACATAAAATGCGCCGGCGAAAACCTTCTGACCTCTTTCGCCGAAATCCTCGAATTCTCCGAACTCGAAGGTGGACGCAAAACGCTGAAGAAGGATCCCATCGCAATCGACGATCTGATGTCGGGCTGCGCCAAAAGGTTTGCGAGCCAGGCCAGCAAGGCCGGAATTAGGCTCGATGTCGCGCGGCAAACAAAGGGCTGGCTTTCGGCGGACCGAGATTATCTCGACCGCATGATGGGCAATCTTATTGAGAATGCGCTTCGCTTTACGCCATCTGGCGGCATGATCCGCGTAGCAGCTTGGCCGGCCGAAAGCGGCGTCGTACTCGAAGTGACCGACACGGGAATCGGCATGTCCAAAGACCAGATGAGCAAACTCTCCCAACCTTTCGTACTTCCTGACGCCGCATTCGCGCGGGACCATAACGGAATAGGGCTCGGCATCGCTTTGGCGCGTGCCATTGCCGAACAAAGTGGCGGGCGGCTGGCTATCGATTCACTCGAAGGTATCGGAACGACCGTCGCCATATCGTTGCCACTTACCCCTGCGGGCGAAGGCCACCTACCCTCTTCGATCAGCGTCGCCCAGGCAGCCTAGCCCCGCATTTTCGCATAGAATTGAGCTGCCGCGTCGCTGACCTCGGCCCGCATTGCGCCAATGTCGGCTTCCAGACGCGAAAAGTCAGGATAATTTGCGCGACGCGCTACAAGCTCACGGAACGCAGGGGTCCAACCATCGTCTTTGAGTGGATCGACAAGGCAAGCGCTCATCAACTGCAGAATCGTCGTGTAAATCGTTTGGATTTCGGCCAAGCGCTCGCCCTGCGCCAGTATCCCTGTTTCAGAAAGCCGAACCAGGACTTTGGCTGGTGGCGCCTGTGGCGTGTCCAGCAGTGCCCCTTCGAGCAGTTGCGCCGTCTGAGCTATGAATTCGAGATCGACCAATCCGCCGTCATGGAGTTTGAGGTCGAACGGGTGACGGGGCGGTCTTTCCTTGGCCATAAGGGCGCGCATTTCGAGCACGTCGTCAACGACCTTGGAGCGTTCCCTTGGTAACGCCAGGATTCGACCAATCTCGGCCTCAACGGTTTTGGCGAGACCGTGATCACTGATCGCCACACGGGCGCGGGTCAGCGCAAGGTGTTCCCAGGTCCAGGCTTCATCACTCTGGTAGGAGCGAAAACGTTTGAGGCTCGTGGCCAGCGGGCCTGAATTGCCGGACGGCCGTAACCGCATGTCAGCCTCATACAGCACCCCCTCCGCTGTGGGCGCTGAAATGGCAGCCACCAGTCGCTGAGTCAGGCGCGTAAAATAGGTGGCGACATCCAGCTCGCGCTCGCCATCCGACCCTTTTGTGCCCTCGGGCACATCATAGAGCAGGATGAAATCAAGATCCGACGTGAGGGTCATTTCCCGGCTTGCCATCTTGCCGAACCCCAACAATCCCACTCGTGCGCCGGGGATCGTTCCATGCCGCTGCGCAAAATTTTCGCGTACTGCTGTGAACAGACGCGCCAGCAGTGTTTCAGCCAAGGCTGTGAACTGACGTCCCGCCTGCTGGGCCGATAGTGCGCCACCAACCAGGCCCGCAGCGATGAGGAATTTCTGTTCCTGGCCGATGATGCGCGCACGATCGATCAAATCCTCAAAACTGCGCGCCTCGGACAAAAACGCATCCACGCTTGCAACAAGCGTTTCCGATGTCGCGACATCGCCCGCAAACGAGGGATCGATCAGCCCGTCGACCACGTGTGCGCGATGGATCACGGCTTCAGCGAGCCTTGGCGCCGAAGACATGAAATCGAGCAGGAGTTGGCGTAAGTGAGCATGATTGCGCAGCAGCGCAAACATCTGCACGCCCGCCGGCAAGCGCATCAGAAAATCGTTGAACCGAGTAAAAGCGATATCGGCATTTCCGCTATCGGCAAACGTCTTGAGCAGGCCTGGAATCAATTCGGTCAAATGCTCGCGTGCTTTCGCGGCTCGGGTCGCAGCATATCCGCCATAATGCCATTTTCGAATTGTTGCAGACACTGCGGCAGGATCCGAGAACCCCAGTTTTTCCAGGGTTTCCAACGTGTCGGGATCATCGTCCGATCCCGTAAATACCAGATTTCCAAGATCGCCCGAAAGGCTTTCCCCTTCGGAGAACAGCTCGGCGTAATAGTCCGACACCCGCGCCAGCGCCGCGCGATAGTCAGCCTCGAAGTCTTCGCGCGTGCGATACCCCATCAACAAGGCGATCTCGGCAACCCCGTCATCGGTCTCCGGCATCACGTGGGTCTGCTCGTCGCGCAGCATCTGAAGACGATTTTCCACGGCACGCAAAAACCAATAGGTTTCCTCAAGGTCGCGGGCAGCCTCGTCACTTATCCACTTACCTTCGACAAGGGCAGCAAGAGCCTGGACGGTGGGGCGCACACGGAGGTCAGGATCACGACCGCCAGCGATCAGTTGCTGAGTTTGCACGAAAAACTCGATCTCGCGGATGCCGCCGCGACCAAGTTTAACGTTGTGCCCAAGCACACGCTGTTCGCCAACTTTGCGATGGATGTTGATTTGGCGCTTCATGGCCTGAATATCCGCGATCATCGCGAAATCGAGATGTTTGCGCCAAATGAAGGGGGCCAGCTCCTTCAGAAATTGAGCACCCACTCCCAGATCTCCGGCACATGGGCGCGCCTTGATCCAAGCCGCGCGCTCCCAGTTCTGGCCCCGTGCTTCATAATAGCCTAGCGCCGCGTCAAACGAGATTGCCACCGGGGTTGAACCGGGGTCCGGACGCAGTCGCACATCTGTGCGAAACACGTATCCGTCGCCGGTGCGATCCTGCATGATCGAAACCAGCCTGCGAATAATCCGCACATAGAATTTGTTGTAATCGGCACCCTCGGGCAACACCGAAATCAGGGGGTCGTAAAAGGCAACGATGTCAATGTCCGATGAATAGTTCAGCTCCTGACCACCATGTTTGCCCAATGCGAATATCGCCAGGCCCGAGTTTGCTGCGCGCAAATCTTCATCAAGATTGGCCAATTTGCCTTCGCGCCCTGCCTCCGCCATGAGGAAATCGAGAGCCGCTTCAAGCGCCGCATCAGCGAGGTCCGACATGCAACGCGTCGTCTCGCGCGCCGTCCACACAGCGCCGATTTCAGCAATCGCTGATAATAGAGCCCCGCGGGCCTTGCCGATCCGCAGGCTGCGAGACAGTTCAACCTCTGTGTCGCAACCACCAGAAGCTTGCATGTCCGCGATCAGGTCGACGAAAGCAGTTTCCGGGTCTGCCAGCAACGCACCGGCAAACCATTTGGCGTGCCGCACAGCCAGGTCGCGCAGATAGGGCGCCGTGGCAAAGATCGGGACCAATGCATGCGAAGCTGCCTCGACAGCTTCGCGTTCAGCATCGTTCAACTCACCAAACAGCTCGACCGGCAAGATACCATCCGGTGCGTTGTCAAGAGCGCCCAATCTCTTCCACAAGGCCGTCATGACAATACCGCCTTATGGCACCGGAAACGTGATGACGGCTCTCGCGCCTGGCGTGTTGTCTTCGAACCGGACATCTCCCCCGTGAAGACGCACAACGGCCGAGACCAGGGCAAGACCCAAACCGGCACCTGGCTCCGTTCGGCTCGCTTCAAGGCGCGCAAATCGTTCAAAAACGCGCTTGCGGTCAGCCTCGGGAATACCTGGGCCTGTGTCGGCAACTTCAATGACGATCCTCCCCGCTTCGCGTCGGGCGGCAATCAGAATGCTGCCGCCGTCGGTATCCTGCCCATATTTTATGGCGTTTTCGACAAGATTTACAAGGGCTTGACCGATAAGTTCTCGGCTCGCATCGAACTTGATTCCGGGCTCGATCATCGTTTCGAGTACCATTCCGGCATCCTCGGCAACGGGGGTATAGAGTTCGGCCACATCGGCCACAACCTCGCTCAGATCGATGTTTGAGAACGCTCCGCTCGATGTGCCCGCTTCAGCCCGCGCGATCAGCAGCAGGGCGTTGAAGGTGCGTATGAGCTGATCGGATTCGGTTATTGTCGTCTCCAGCGCAATGCGCCGGGCTTCCGGATCGGGATTTCGCAAAGCCGCCTCGGCCTTGTTGCGCAATCGGGTCAGTGGCGTCTT
Organism: Pelagibacterium sp.; assembly: GCF_048264985.1. Taxonomy (GTDB): domain Bacteria; phylum Pseudomonadota; class Alphaproteobacteria; order Rhizobiales; family Devosiaceae; genus Pelagibacterium. The sequence goes on along the minus strand of NZ_JBLXCL010000001.1, from coordinate 1,043,092 downwards.
GAGGTCGTGAGCGACATTGTCGGTCACCTCCTTTAGGCCCACCATCAGCCGCTCAATGCGTTCAAGCATAGCGTTCAGACTTGTGGCCACAGCGTCAAATTCATCATTGCGACCCGTCACGGGTACGCGCTCGGACAAATTGCCCGACATGATCTTGTTGGACGTGCCGGTAATGGCATCAATGCGCCGTAGCACATAGCGCGCAGTCAGCCCACCTGCCAGCACCGAAAGCACGATTATGCCAACGACACCGCCAAAGAATGTCCGCAGGATGATAGCGTTAAAGCCTCGGCGCTCACCCACGTCACGACCGATTATCAGCCTCAACCCGTTCGGCAGTTCGAGAGATTCCACCATGGCTGTTCCGCTCGTCGGTACAGCATCCTCCGGCCCCCCATAGATTTCGCGGCCGCGCTCATAACTGAGTTCGTAGCGTCCTGGCTCGGCAAGGACCACTGCAGGAAAATCGGTGACGTTGCCTGCGATCATGACGCCGGTTGGATCGCCCAGGTAATAGATCCCGGGGCCTGGCCGGTCTGCCAGGCGCTGCACGGCAAACGCGACGGCGCGCACGCCGGACTGGCTGGCCAGAAGCCGAATCTGGGCGATTTCCCGATCGACGCTGCGCATTTGCTCGCGCTGGATCTGGACGGCGCTCTGATAGGCAATCAAGCCAAGCAGGACGATGGCAAATCCGACAAAGATCGCGATGAACATCGCTGTGAGCCGAACCGTCGTCGTCCGCCACAAGGAACGCATCCGAGAGGGCTTGGGCGTGATGTCAGTCACGGATCATATATCCCGCGCCGCGCACGGTCTGGAGCAGTTGGCGCTGATGGCCCTTGTCCACCTTGCCGCGCAGGCGCGACATGTGCACATCGATGACATTGGTCTGTGGATCGAAGTGATAGTCCCAGACGTTTTCGAGCAACATCGTCCGTGTGACCACGCGACCGGCATTTTTCATTAGATACTCGAGCAAGCGAAACTCACGCGGCTGAAGGACGATAGCCTCACCTGCCCGCTCAACTTTGCGCGAGAGCCGATCGAGCGTCAGATCGCCCACCTGGTAGGACGTCGCGGCTTCACTCGGAGCGGAGCGTCGCGCCATGACCTCGATACGAGCCAGGAGTTCTGAGAAGGCGTAAGGCTTGACCAAGTAATCATCGCCGCCAGCCCGTAGCCCGGTAACGCGGTCGTCGACCTCACCGAGGGCCGACAGGATCAATACGGGCGTCTTGTCGTCCTCGGCACGCAGGGATTCGATGATTGAAAGTCCGTCCCGGCGGGGCAGCATCCGATCGACGATCAGAACATCATATTCCATTCCAGAAGCCATCGCGTACCCGGTCTCACCGTCGCTGGCATGATGGGTGACATGGCCACATTCATCGAGGGCCTGAATGAGATAGGACGCCGCCTCGCGGTCGTCTTCGATCAGCAATATCTTCACAGCGCGGCCCCAAAAAAGTGGGACCGGCCCCGAGGGGCCGATCCCGATGTCATTACTCTTCGATTTCGAGCGGGACGCCCACGAAGCGAACGATACCATCTCGCGAGACCCGCAGGGAAACTGCAGTCTTGCCTTCGCTACGGGCAGCGTCGATGGCCGCTTCGAAATCCTGCGGCGAGGATACAGCACCGCCATTTGCCTGCTCGATAACATCGCCGGGCAGCAAGCCACGAGACGCAGCGGTGCTGTCGTCTTCGATCGACTCGACCACAAGGCCCTCGCCGCCCTCATTGGGAATGACCGTCACACCGATCGATGAGCTTGTCGATTCCGGTGCGACCTCTTCCTCGGGTGCCTGGGGCGATGGAGCAGATTCTTCATCTTCTTCGAGACGATCGAGCGTAACCGAAATATCGAGTTCCTCACCGCCACGAATGACCCCCAGTTCCACATCGGAACCTGGCGACTGTTGCGAAATCAGCCGTGAGAGCTCACGGGCCGTATTCACGCCCTGCCCATTGACCGAGACGATGACGTCACCGGATTCGACACCTGCAGAGGCGGCTGGCGCCCCTTCGATGGGCTGTGTAACCAGCGCACCATTGGAATTGGCAAGTCCCAGTGCATCGGAAAGATCGTCATTGAGGTCCTGAAGCGAAACGCCAAGGAAGCCGCGGGTTACAAAGCCTGTGTCCTGAAGCTGAGAGATCACGCTCTGAGCCAATGCCGCCGGGATGGCAAATGCGATACCGACGTTGCCGCCGGATGGCGAGAAGATGGCAGTGTTGACGCCAACCACATGGCCCTGGGTATTGAACGACGGACCGCCCGAGTTGCCACGGTTCACAGCGGCGTCGATCTGCAGGAAGTCGTCGTAATAGGAAGCATTGATGTCACGACCACGCGCCGAAACGATACCTGCCGTCACGGTACCGCCAAGGCCGAAGGGATTGCCGACAGCAACCACCCAGTCGCCCACGCGAGCTTCCTCGCCGGCGAACTCGACAAACGGCAGATCGGAGCGTTCTTCGCGCACTTTGAGCAGCGCCAGATCGGTGCGCGGATCGGTCCCGATGATGTCAGCGGCCAGCTCGGTATCGTCTTCGAGCATGACTGTCACTTCGCTCGCGTCCTGAACGACGTGATTGTTGGTTACGATGTAGCCATCAGCCGAAATGATGAATCCTGATCCCACAGCCTGCATGAAGTCACGCGGACGGTTCGGACGATCCGGGTTGGGTGTGTTGAAGGGCTCTTCGAACTGATCAAAGAACCGACGAAGCGGGTGATCTTCTGGAAGGTCGGGGAACTCGAACTGGAAATTCGGGCCGCGCTGGACCTGTTGGACGGGCACTTCGGAACGCACCTGCACCGAGACGACCGCCGGCGAAACCGATTCAACGAGGTCGGCAAATCCGGACATGGGGGGAGAACCCACATCGGCGCCAACCTGCTGGGCAATGGCGGGTTGAGTGTTGACGATGCCGGCACCAAGCGTGCCCGCTGCAACAACCATAGCCATCGCGGATGCGGCGATCCACTTGCGCTTCGGCGTAGAAAGCATGTTTGCCATTGGATTAGATCCTCTCTGTTACAAGCAGTGCGAGCCTGCTTTTGGCATCTATCTAATACGTTCGGGCTTTCCGCACAGTTGCATGCGGATTAAATCTTGGTAATGGACGGGGCCGAAATGTGGCCCTAACCCCACACTGCCTGGCGCAGCATTTCGAGCGCCATCAGAGTCAAAATTGCCTTGAACCCGATGCGGAATACGCGCTCCGACACGCGATCCAGCATGCGGCTGCCCACCAATGTTCCAAGAATACCGGTGATGATCATGGCGATCGCCATCGGCAGGTATTGCGCGAAAGCAAAGCCAAACATCGTGAATATCGCGACCTTGGCGATATTATTGAGCGTCATCAGACTTGCTTGAGTGGCGATGAGTTGATGGCGATTGTCAAGCTTGCGCAGGAAGTTGGCGACCAACGGCCCCACCGCTCCCACGAACATGCCAACGCCCCCGATGAGCGCACCCGCAGCGAAATCGGCAATAGCGCCGCGGCCGGTCACGCGCGGCTGGGGAACCCAGACGCAATAGAGGATGAACATCCCGATTACGATCTGAAAGAGGGCCTCGGGGATCGAGACGGCAAGACTGCCTCCCAGCACGATACCCAAAACGCTTCCAGCCCCGAACCAAGCCATCAGGTGCCATTGGATATGGGCGCGCTGAACCACTGCCCGTCCAGCGTTAGAGCCAAGCTGGACAAGGCCATGAACCGGAATAATCACCGCCGGGGGAAAGAACAGTCCCAGCGTTGCCAGCATGGCCATTCCGCCGCCCAGGGAGAACATTGCCGTGATCATCGAAGTAAGAAAACTCACGGCGATCAGTGTCAGGGCGACCCACACGGAAAGGCCATCCGGCAATAGCTGCACTGTATCGATGGTCATGTACAAGGCTCCCTGCCCTTTGATGGCAGAGCTCGCAGACCAGAACAAGCGCGTCGACGCCAGGATTACCGCGCTGCGGGTATCCTAGCTCTTGCGCAATCTCTCCAGCGCCTTTTCCTCATCGGACGACAAACCGGACTTGCCCGTCACGGTCTGGCGGCGGCGAATGGCCCAGATGGCCAGAATGATCAGGCCGCCGGCAAGCAGGATCGGCGTTGCGACCCAGAGAAAGATCGTATGCCCTGCAAACACGGGGTTGAGCAGCACGAACTCGCCATAGCGCGCAACGACGAAATCATACACCTCTGTGTCGGTATCACCGGCAGTCAGCCTGTCACGGACCAGCACACGCAAATCGCGGGCCAGTTCTGCATCCGAGTCGTCGATAGACTGGTTCTGGCAGACAAGACAGCGCAGATTGGCGGAAATCGCGCGGGCGCGCTGCTCGAGCACTGGATTGTCCAGCACTTCGTCGGGTTGAACCGCACCAGCCGACATCGGAAAAGCCAGCGCCAGCACAGTAGCAATGATGAAAACGAACCGCTTCACTGCCCCGCTCCCGAGGGTTTTGCCGCAGACTTGGATTTTGTCGGCGCACCGATACGCATGCGCCGGTCGGCAAGGGAGAGGAAGCCTGCACCTGCCATGAGGATTGTACCCAGCCAGATCAGCAACACGAAGGGCTTGTGCCACAAACGCACGACGCGACCGTCGGCACCGAACCTTTCGCCGAACTGGATATACATTTGGCTCAATCCATACGTCTGGATGCCGGCTTCTGTGGTGGGCGTACCGCTCACCCCGTAAACGCGGCGCTCGGACGAGACCTCTCGATCCCTGCCCCATGGCGCATCAATGGTGAATGTACCGCGGTCGGCACTGTAGTTCGGCCCTTCGAAATGGGCCTCGCCGTCATAGGTGATCGAATAGCCCGCGATATCCAAGGTTTCACCGGCCTGCATGGATGTAACCAGTTCCGTCTGGAAGGCCGTGGCACAGACAATACCGATGACCGAAGCGCCGACGCCGAAATGCGCTATCGCCGTTGACCATGCGGTTTTTGGCAAGCCTTTCAAGCGCCCCCAGCTTTGCGCCCATTTGACACGGCCGATAGCCGCGCGCTCGGCCAGTTCGGCAATCGCGCCGACCATCACCCAGATACCGATACCCAGTCCGATCGGAGCCAGTGAAATCGGAAAGCCCAGGAACCCGAAAACGATAAGCGTCAGAACCAAAGTTACGATAATCGCGGCAAACAACCGCTGGCCGACGGCAACAAGATCCCCACGCTTCCATGCAAGGAAGGGCCCGAAAGGAATAAGCAGCAAGAGTGGGACCATCAGCGCACCGAAAGTCAGATCAAAGAACGGTGCGCCAACAGTTATGCGCGCGCCGGTAAGCGCTTCGAGCACCAGCGGATAAAGTGTGCCGATCAAAACCCCCGCAGTGGCAGCGGAGAGAAATAAATTGTTCAGGATAAGAGCACCTTCGCGGCTGATCGGCGCAAAAAGTCCTCCCTGTCGCAACGTCGATGCCCGCAAGGCAAAAAGCGTAAAGGCCCCGCCAATAAAGGCAGCCAACATGGCAAGGATGATAACGCCGCGCGTCTGATCGGATGCAAAAGTGTGAACCGACGTCAGGATGCCCGAGCGCACTAGAAATGTGCCAAGCAGACTGAGTGAGAAGGTGATGATTGCCAGAAATATCGTCCAGATCTTCAGCGCATTGCGCTTTTCCATGACGATTGCCGAATGGAGAAGCGCGGTTCCGGCTAGCCAGGGCATGAAGCTGGCATTTTCCACCGGATCCCAGAACCACCAGCCACCCCAGCCCAGTTCGTAATAGGCCCAGTAAGAGCCCATAGCGATACCGAGTGTGAGGAAGGACCAGCTTGCCAGCGTCCATGGACGCACCCAACGCGCCCAGGCGGCATCTATCCGTCCCGAAACGAGCGCAGCGACAGCAAACGAGAAACAGATCGAAAACCCGACATAGCCCAGATAGAGCATTGGGGGATGGATGGCGAGCCCGATATCCTGAAGCACGGGATTGAGTTCACTGCCATTAAACGGCGCCGGATCGAGGCGCCAGAACGGATTTGATGTGAACAGAACGAACCCTGAAAACGCAGCGACCATCAAACCCTGATTCGAGAGCACCAGAGTCTTGAGCTCGTTGGGCAAGTTGCGCCCAAACGCCGCCACTGCCGCGCCAAACAGGGTCAGCGTCAACACGAACAGCAGCATGGAGCCTTCATGGTTGCCCCAGGTACTGGTGACCTTGTAAAGCATAGGCTGGAGCGAATGGGAGTGTTGCTCAACCAGCCGCACTGAAAAATCGTCAACGACGAACGCCGAAACGAGAGCGGCAAAGGCCAGCCCGACAAGCGCGAATTGCAATATCGCTGCCTGCGAAACGAACCGTTGTGCCAGTTCGCTCCCGCGCCAGAAGGTAAAGCCTGCGCCCGCTTGGACAATGGCCAGAACGAAAGCCAGAACGAGGGCGAGATGTCCGAGTTCGATCGTCACTTGCGCTATCCTTCCTCGCCTTCCCACACGCCACGCTCGCGCAGGGAATCGGCCACTTCTCGCGGCATGTAGTTTTCGTCATGCTTGGCGAGCACATTGGTCGCCAGGAACGTGCCATCAGTCTGGACGCTGCCTTCAGCGACAACGCCCTGTCCCTCGCGGAACAGATCGGGCAGGATACCGTTGTAACGCGCTGTCATTTCTCCGGCACCGTCATGGACGACAAACAGATTGGCTTCCCCATCCTGTTGCCAACTTCCCTCGAGTACAAGTCCACCCAGACGGATGGGTGTCCCTGGCGAGACGCCGGCTTCAGCGATCTCGGTAGGAGAATAAAAGAACACGATCTGGTCGCGCAGCGCGGTCAGGATCAATCCTGCCGCCAGCGCCAGAATAACGCCGAGGCCAGCGATCACACCGATACGTTTTTGTTTGCGGGTCCAGGCCATAGCCTACTCCATCAATCCCATTTCGCGCCCGAAATCTTCGAGTGCCAATCTGTCCTGCCCCGAAAGTGCGGCAAGTCCGCGTTCGAGGTCGGCGCGCGCCGCATCCTCGCCATCGAGTTGTCTGCGCGACCGCACCAGCTGCATCCAGTCGGCTGCGGGACCGCCTTCGTCATAAAGACGCGCAGCCAGTCCATCGACCATGCCCCGGATCATCACATCCATTGTGGCATCCGGTTCGCTTTCTCCAAGCGTGCCGCTCTGCAACCCGGCTTGCGCTGCAACCAGCCCGGACCGTGCGGTATCCACCCACGCTTCCTCTCCGGTTGCAAGGCCCAACAAGTCCTGCCAAAGCGCCACGGCTTCATCGTATTGCCCCGACTGGGTCAATTCACCCGCCATGTAGAAGCGCGAGCGGATATGGATCGGGTCGGCCGCCATCGCGCTGCGCAAAAGGGTTATAGCTTCTTCATCGGCCTGCCCACCATTTGCCATGATCAAGGCTTCAGCAAGATTGGTTTCCCTGTCTGCCGTGGGAGCTTCAAGCGAGAGCACGCGGCGCCAGGCGTTGGCCGCCTCGGAAAACCGTCCTTGCTCCATATAGATGGGAGCGAGAACCAACCAGCCACGCACGTCGTTGGGGGTCTGCTCCAACTGCGCTTCGACTGTTGCAATAGCGGCATTGATGTCGGTTACAGACATTTGGACCGGAACTTCACGGCCCTCCAGAGGCGCTGCGGGCAGATCGGCGCGCCCGATCCAGGCGTAAACCCCAAGGCTAGTGATAGCGACGATCGGCAAGCTGGCCAACATTATGGCGCGCCCGCCAAAGCCACGCGCCTGACCGGTCGCTTCCTTTTCATGAAGGATCACCTCTCGCGCCAATTCGGCCCGGGCGGCAGTCGCCTCATCGCGGGAAAGCCGGCCGGCTTCCAGATCGCGGTCGATTCCATCGAGCTGGTGGCGGAAAAATGCCCGCGCGGCATCGGGGCTCTGGCCGGCTGCGGCAGTGCGCGGTGAGCCGCGCAGGGTCAATGCGAGGACACCAAGGCTCACCAGAACCAGCAATATAGCGAAAATCCAGAACAAGTGTGAGACTAACCCTTGAAAACCAATGAGATGCCGTTTCTATAGGCCAATCTCGTGCAGATTGCAGTCAACGATTGGGGCGCGCTTTGCCGCACCTCCATCTCGATTGCCACCTCAGAGCAAGGGCCGGACGTACGGACATGACCGAGCAAGCCAAAACAATTGCCGTGGTCGGCGCGTCCCCTTTTGCGTGGCTTTTAGCAGGGCTTTTAGCGTCTGACCATTCACGAGCAATTGTGCTGCTCAGTCCGCCGCCCAATCCATACGCCTTGCGCCCCCTGCCTTCGCTCTCAGTTGCCCCGGTAACACGGCCAGAAACATGGTCGATCGTTTCGGCGCACGCCAAGCCCGCACTAAGGCGCTTGGGCCGCATCGTTCCCAACATTGTTGAGCGGATCGACGTCCGCGTCTTGGCCCACTCGATCCAGGCCAGTATCGCACTTGGGCATATGCGCCATGTTGCCGAAGGCTTTCGCCAGCCGATCGATCCTATTGAGACAAGCCCTCATGGCACCAGCATGGGGCTGCGCGATGTCAGTCTGATCGATTCATCAGCCTTCTACCAGGCGGCACCGGCCTGGCTGGCCGCATCCAATGTCGCAGTACTCAATTCGGTGGACGGCCTCAAGATCAGACGTGATGGCACTGCGCGATTCGGGACAACCTCTATCGATCAGGTCATCCTGGCCGACGACAATGCAATTATCGAATGGCTCGATGCCGACGACATTAGCCAGTTCGCTCGTATCGAACACTGGAGCGGCGTCCAGACCGCATCCCAAAAGGCTGCGCGCTACCGCGCCGGCATCGATCTCGATACCGGAACCGTCTTTTCCCAAACAGGTGATGGTGTCATTCATGCCGCCGCTCGAAACGACGACGGAAAGGCGCTGCTCCGTATTGCCGATTGCTTGGCACTCGATAGTGCACCTCGCGTGGCAGCCAGAACCGAGTTTGCGCGCCTGTTTTCCCATGATGGCGCCCCGATGCTTGGCCCGACCCGGCGCGGCAAGATCTATGTTGTTGCCGGACTGGGGCCACTCGATTTGATTCTGGCGCCCCTGATCGCCGGAATCGTGTGCGAACGCGCAAGCGGCATCGAAGCCGAATGGGCAGCGGCCCATGGCGCCGATTTGCGGCAGCCACGCAGCGAAGTCGCAGAATTCCATCCCGGACTGGTGGCCGGAGAGGCACAATGAGTGAACTCAATCGCCTCGGCAACCAATTGCCCGCCGAATTTGCGCATCCGGTCGTCGATCGAACGCGATCAATTCGCTTCAAACTCAATGGCCGAAAGGTAGCGGGACTGGAAGGAGATACAGTTCTATCGGCTCTGCTCGCCAACGGAATCGTCGCGGCCGGCCATTACGGCAAAGATAGTATCGCGCTCGACGAGAACACGGCGCCGGCCGTTGTTGTCGAAGGCAACGAGGCCCGCGCTGATCTTGCCATGCCGATGGCAATCTGCCCGGCAGTAGACGGCGCATCCTTTCTCACGGTCGGGCCACGCCCAAATGCCACACGCACATTTGCCGCCCGTTTCCTGCCCCAGCGCAATGATACGCTCGGGCTCGACTACGATTCCGGATCGGCCGCCCCTGGCGGCTGGCTCGACACGGAAGCCAGCCGACGCATTTCCGCTGATGTCGCCATTGTGGGGGGCGGCGTTGCAGGACTTTCCGCCGCTCTTGCAGCCGCACAAAAGGGCTTGCGCGTCTGCCTCGTCGAAAAAGAGGCAACGCTTGGCGGACTTTCTATGTTTTTTGGAAAGTCGGAAGGAGAACCGGTCCCTGACGAAACAATCAGCGCGCTGGCCAGCCAGATCGGAGAATCGGGACTGATCACCCTCTCTTTGGGAACGCTGGCCTTCGACATCGCGAGCGGCACAATCGAGGCCATTCGCATCACAAAGACTGGGGCCCTGCCGCAACCTGAACGCCTGGCAATTACTGCAGAGACGATCATCCTGGCGACAGGCATGGTGGGCCGGATGCCCATTTTCCCTGGCAACAGGCTTCCCGGCGTTAGCGAAGCGAGCGCGGCTTGGCGGCTAGCGGCGCGCTACAATGTCTGGCCCGGTCAAAGCGCCCATATTCATTCGCTTACCAATGTCGGCTACCGCATGGCGTTGCTCGGTGCTGCAAGCGAGAAAGCCATCGCCCGAACCAGCGACCCGCGCATAGACCCACAAACGCGGTTCATCGAGTTTTGCAAAGCTTACGGGCATCGCCTTGGCTGGGGCATGGCAATAGGATCGGTTACGCCTGCCGGTCGTTCGGGGCTGGAGGTGAAACTTGCAAATGCTGACAACGGTGCGTCGGACGATCACGCAATAGCTTGCGATCGTCTTATCGTCTCGGGTGGCTGGCAGCCCGACCTCGATCTTTGGCTCAAAGCCTCCGGACCGGTTGAGTGGAATGAAGAAAGCCAGTCCATCGTCGCGGATGGTGCGGTCAATGGCGTGGTTCTTGCGGGAAGCGTTGCGGGCTATCTCAGCCTTGGGGGCTGCGTAGCCCATGGAAGAGCTGCGCTGGAATCGGCGCTGGATGGCCGACACCGCCAGGTCGACGATCCGCGCATCGACCCCGTGTTCGACACGCCCGACGGCCCCTTGCTTGTCTCGCCCCCTACAGATCAGAAATCGGCTTCGGCCTTTATCGCCCCCAGGGCATCGCGTGCGGTGCCAACACTGCAATCAAGTGGCTGGAGGCGCCAGTCTGCCAGCCAGCCGCCACTGGCTGGCCCCCTGACGACGCTGGATGTTGTTGGCGAGATCGTTTCGGAGGGCCTCGACCCCGCGCTGGTGCCAACTTTGTGTGCAGAACGCTGCATCCTGCCGCGTGCTCTGCAGAAGTCAGGCCTCCCAGCACCGTTCGCCGCCCATGTTCCAGAAGGCATCCCGCTCTATCTCGAGCATCGTTTTGGTCCCGACCAGATGCAATGGTCGCTGGATCAGGGCCAGACGCGGCGGCTCGACCCAGGCTGCCTGGTCTTTGCCAATACCGACGACCGCTCGCCGCTTGAAGCAGTTGGGGTCGTATTGGCTGACGATGGCGGAAAATTGCGCGCGCTGCTGCGCAACATGGGCATGAGCGCCGGTGACACCGTCTATATCCGCGACGGCCTGACAACGCTGGCGGCTCGGCTCGATCGCGTATTGTAGGCGCTAGCCTTGCGCAGTGCGGCGCTCCGCGCCGTCGCGTGCCCGGCGCAAAATTTCAGCATATTCGGCGTTGAACCGGATCTCGGCCATCTTGATCCCTGCGTCCAGTCGCTCGCGAGCCACTGGTTCGGCCGGCGCCGCACGGTACATGTCCAGCGCCCGTGTCACGAGCACTTCGACGGTTTGCCCTGTGTCAGACCAGGCCTGGTCGAGCAAGGCGTTGACGGCAAGAGAGTCGCGGCATTTGCGCACCGTCATCAATAGATAGAGTCCATTGAGCGCGGACAGCACCTGATCGGCATCCATTACGTCTTTACCGTCCCGTGGACGCCGCAATGCCTGGGTGACGTTGATGGTGATTTCCTTCATTGGGCGCTCAAGCCGCTCAGACAATCTGGCCGTCAACTCGGTCATTATCGTCCCCCATGGGGATCGTCTCTCGATCTCAAGATTGTAGTTGATCGCGCGCATGAGGCGGTGAAACCTGTCGATCGCCTTGCAGGAAAAGTCGATATCGGCGAACAGATTGGGTTGGCTGGCCAACCGACCGATCTGGCTTTGAGCGTGCCCCAGAACCGCCTCGACCAGCGCCCCATAACCGGCATTGGTGATACGGGCTTCTGTGTTGCCCGCGGCAATTGCGACTGCGGCCGCGATCACCCGGCTGGGATTGGCCATGTGCCCGACCATTGCCTGCATCCAGAGGGCACGGGTCAATGGGTTGGTGATTGAAATCGACTGCAAAGCCGTTGCCAGCGTCGCTTCATCGGAAATCGTCCCGACCGCCACCCCGAACTTTCCAGCCTGTACAAGAAGGGGGCGGCGGCGCATGGCCATGATGATCGGAGCGAGCCGTTCGCGCGCCTCTTCGCCGCCCATTTGTATCGTATTGCGGCGGTCGAGCTCGCGATCGTTCTTTTCGGCGATCGCGTTGACCTTCAATTTCTCAAGAAGTTCGGGAAGCAGCAGATCGAAGGCATCAAGCGGATCGGCCCCGGACCCGATTGAATCTTCAAGTCGCGCGGCCTCTTCGCCAAAAACATCGCGCGCCATCCACGTCCAGATCTTGCCGGCGGTGTCGCGATCGATAGCGCCGGCAAAGCCATGATAGACGGGAGGATCAACGATAACGCCGGACAGCGCTTCCAAAAATGCATGCCTGGCTGCATCGGCCTGTCCCCTGGCTGCGCCAGAGACAGTTATTTGGTCAGTTCCGCCGGGAAATGTATCGGGAAGAGCCATGAGATCCTGTAACCGCGGCGCTGCAAAACAAAGACTTAGCGGATTTTCGCGATTCAGCGAAATCCGAAATACACTTGGGCCGAAGGCAGAACTTACAACCCATCGGGTAAAAAAACCTTTCAAGACATGAAAAAGGGTGCCGCCCGTGGCGACACCCTCCAGTCATTCAAAATCATAACGTCGCCGGTTAGGCTGTAACGCCCCAGGCGCCATCCACTTCGCGGCAGGCCTGACCGGAGCGGGTGTAAGTCTGCCCGCTGACAGTTACACGGTGCGAGAACTCACGGCAGTCAAGGTTGTTGACGCGAACATAGGGGCCAACCGAGACCTGACCCGTCGCACCGCCCGCAGACCAGGTGCGGGGCGCACCGGGGCGGCCGAACTGGAGAGCGTAGAACTGGGCGTCGTTGGCTGCCGAGCGTTGAGCTGGTGTCAACTGGCCGAGAATGGAAGAGTCGATGTATTCGTAGCTGCCGGGATCAAGCCGCGCCTGCTGAATGGGCGTCGAGTCGGACGGTGCGGTCACCGACGGCTGCTGGGGCAGCGGATTTGTCAAAACGGTTGGCTGCGGCATCACCGTCTGGGAATTCTGGAAATTTGCGGTGCGGGTACACCCGGCAACCACCAGAGCCAGAGAAACAAGTGCAATCGCCCTCAACATCTTCATTGCGCAGTACCTTTCGTAGCGGCCCCATTGAGCCCTTTTAATGTCTATCTCAGCCATTACGGCCAAATTGCGGTTTGCCGCGCCCAGTTCAAGTCTGTTGCCGTGCCTGACGTGCGGCAGGGAGCTGAAGTGTTGCCCGAAGGCCACCCAGTTCCGAACGTGCAAGTGTCAGATTGCCCCCGTAAATATCGACGAGTTCCTTGACGATATCGAGTCCCAGCCCGCTGCCCGGCGTTTTTTCGTCCAATCTGACCCCTCGGCGCAACACTTGGTCGGCTTCAGCCTCAGTCAGACCCGGCCCATCGTCTTCAACGACGATCTCGACGCTCCGGTTCCCAGAAATCCCCGATTCTCGGGCCGAAAGGCGAACTTCCGAGCGGGCCCATTTGCAACCATTATCCAAGAGATTGCCCGCCATCTCTTCCAGATCGCCCTCATCGCCCCGAAACCATGGCACGCTGGAAGGCAGATCAATGGCAAGATCGCATTGCTTGTTGAGCTTGCCCATGACGCGGCCGAGCCGTTCGAGAATGGTCCGCGTGTCCGCCCTCTTGCCGACCACGCTCGAGCGCGCAGCTAGCCGCGCCTTGTCGAGATAGGTCGACACGATCCGACTCATATTGTCGATTTCCTCAAGCACGGCAGCGGCCAGCGGGGTCGCGCCACCATCCGCTTCATTACGCAATACGGCCAATGGCGTTTTCAGCCCGTGCGCCAGATTGCCGACCTGCGCGCGCGAACGTTCGACAATTTGCGTGTTGGAGCGCAACAGTTCATTGAGTTCATCGGCCAGCGGCGCGATTTCTTGAGGAAAACTACCTTCGACGCTGGGCTTTTCGCCTTCACGCACTGCCTCGATAGCCTCGCGCAACCGCTCGATAGGCTTTAGCGCAAAGCGGGCGATCATGCCGCTCATTGCGGCCAGGATCAGGCCGACCACGGCCAGGACAATTATCGCCTGTCCGCGAAATGCAGCAGCCCGCACTTCAACGTCGGAGTAGTTTCCAGTCACAGTAATCAGATAGCGGCCGAGATTTTCCAGTGTTACCCAACGCTGGACGGCCCGCAAAGTCTGGTCCCCGTAATCATCGGCGATCATTGCCGAACGCGAACCGGACTCGTTGAATACGCCGACGATGTCAGGCAGCACCGAGCCCACCATTGAGGGCGAAAAGTTCACCAGCGTGCCCGCTTCGTTGCGGATCTGCCAATACCAACCCGAGGTTGGGCGCGAAAATCGAGCATCTGCCAAACCGATTTCGTTTGCCGCCGCCGATTCGAGCTCGAGTGTCTGGCCTACCAGTGAAGAGATCTGGATATCGAGACTTTCGGTAAGGTCGCGATCCAGGGCCTGGGAGTAGAGCTCCGTCAGCAGAAACGCCGTCGCTACGAGCGCAACGATCAGCCAGCCGGCCGATAGCCAGAACAGCCGAAAGGCTATTGAACCCTTGTTCATCGGACCTGTGAGCGCCCGAGAGACAGGGCGGCAACCGGATTTGGGAGGATGCTGATCACGGCTCAATCCGCCAGGATCTGATAACCGAGCCCGCGGATGGTCTGGATCAGCTCTTCAGGCAATTTCTTGCGCAGCCGCCCCACGAACACTTCAATGGTGTTGGAATCGCGGTCGAAATCCTGGTCGTAAAGGTGTTCGGTCAGCTCTGTGCGCGAGATCACCTTGCCCTTGTGCATCATCAGATAGGCCAACAGTCGGAACTCATGGCTGGTCAGCTTAATCGCCTGCCCGTCCACAGTCACCCGGCCGGCCTTGGTGTCGAGCCGCACGGTGCCGGCGGTGATTTCGTTGGAGGCATGGCCCGCCGCCCGGCGCACGAGAGCGCGCAGCCGCGCAAGCACTTCTTCCATGTGGAAAGGCTTTGCCACGTAGTCATCAGCGCCCGCGTCGATGCCCTGCACCTTGTCGCTCCAGCGATCGCGCGCCGTCAATAGAAGAACCGGCATCATGCGGTTTTCCCGGCGCCAGGCCTCAAGCACCGAAATCCCGTCCATCCGCGGCAGTCCTATATCGAGCACAACTGCGTCATAGGGCTCGGTATCGCCCAGGAAGTGGCCTTCCTCGCCATCGGTCGCGCTGTCGCAGACATAGCCGGCGTCGGTCAGCGCTTCACAAATTTGCCTGTTGAGGTTTTCGTCGTCTTCGACAACAAGAATACGCATGGTCTCGCCCCGCCCGCGTTGGACTATTGTGCACTCAATGTCAGATTGCGCGCCTGCCCCGACGCCTCAAGCACTGCAAGCACATAGACCAGCGCCCCGCTCTGTTCGCAAACCTTGACGCTCAGCACTTCTGTCGAAGGGTCGATCCCTTCGCGCGAAAGCACTGCGGCTACCGGCTGGATGCGCCCCTCGGCAAGCGCCGATTGGATCGTGGAATTGTCCCAGCATGCTTCCTGTGCCACGGCAGGCACAACGCCTAGCGGGAGAGAAAGGCTAAGAGCCAGAGCCAGCGATGTGAGTCGGGACATGAATATGTTGGTCATATCCCGACTATTACCGTCACTTTGCTGAACTGCAAATGAATGCTTCGCCCAAAATGTGGCGAAATGGCCTAGACTTTGCCCAGATCGGCCTTCAGCCCGCGCCGCAGAAAAATCACTGCGAGGGCTTCCATAATCATTTGTGGCCCGGAATACTCGCCGAACATCGGAATGCCGAACCCAACGCTTTGCGCTATGCCGACAAGCAGCATCAGCGCGCCAATGATATAGGTCTTATGGCCGTCGAAAACGTTCATTTCTTCAATATCCTTTGTGGTTTGGGATGGTGGTTGCAGCGCAGTCGCAGCAAGGGACGCAGCGCGAATATCGGAGACCCGCCGCGTCCAACCGCGTCCGAAAGACGCCCAGCTTGAAAGGCGCTGCAGGAAACCGATCCGTTGGTCGCATAGTGCATCGATCAGCACGCGCGGGTCGCGCTCTGAGACAGCGGCGAGTGTAAGCGGCCCGACAAACCCATCCGGGGCTGTTCCCACCAATGCCTGCAGCACCCGGACAGCTCGATCTGGCCCTGAATTGACTGCATAATCGAACACAGCGAGATCCAGGCCAGCCGGCAGCGATCCGGCTTTGCATCGCTCCCAGTATAGCGCCTTGTAGATCGCCGCAGCCTCGGTACGACCGAGCGCGACAACCTCAGACTTTTCCAGTGCCCACCAAGGCGCGATGCCGCGCCAGCGAGCCAGGGTCTTTCGGGTTATTCCCATACTTGTTGCCCCACCCGGATCGGAGGGATGATCGGCATAGCCGCCCTCATGTTCGAGAATCTTGGCAAGGCAAAGCGTCCAGCGCGAAGCCGGCATGATGGTTCTCCTGAAATTGAAATCAGCCGTTGTCCGAAAACGACAACTCGATCCAGTCGCCGCCCCGCCTGACCAGCATCAAACTGTCATCGAAGGCGTCGAGCAGGCGATCGCCACCCAGCTTTAGGTTACCGGTTCCATCCTTGAACGTCAGAACATTGCCCGAAGTGCCTGTAACGATCAGAACAGCGCCGTCGAACCCGCCTGCAATGGTGTCGACCTCGTCAGCGGTGCCGCTTTCAGGTGCCGGCACCACATAGCCCGTTGCAGCGTTCAAGATGCCACCCGCAATGCCCGGAAAGCTCACCGCGCACCCTGCAAAGCTGGCGAACCCTACAAATCCAGTCGATGTCTCGAGCGTCATCGCAGTTTTGAAACTCGCCCCATCTTCGCTGACCTTGAAGGCAAAATCGTCACTGCCTGAAAGCCCGATTTCGGCGCGGCCCGACCAGCCTGCCTGAAAAATCACGGTCGCGCTGTCGCTCTGTGTTTCCTTGTTCAGCGTCAGCCTCACATTGCCATTGCCGCCTTCACCGGCAGGAATGGCTGTAAACAAAGCTGCTTCCGAACGCACGGCCAGTCTGTTGGTGCTATCGGCATCGGTGCCGATCCCGACCAAATTCAATCCATTGAAAAGCGGCACCCAGTTGGGGGGTTTGTAGACCACGGGCTGCGCGCCCGAGATGTCCCAGCCGAGCCAACCGTTTTCGGGTTGGACAAAACGCCAACCGCCGGCGCTCCAGGCCGCAATTTTACCGTCTTTCCCAGACCAGGCTCCCCCCGCCTCCGCCGCGATGCCGTAAGTTGCGCCGGGCTGCGGATCAGCCGGTGGTTCCGTCTGAGCCAAGGCTGCAAGCCGGATATGCACCAACGCGTCGAGCAACAGCAGCGCCTCATTATGCGTCACGTGCTTTTGCGCCTGTTCCGAAGCGATCAGCGGCAGATCCAGCCGTGCTGTAAGACTCATGGATACTCTCCCTTTGCGGCCAGTCCGGCGCCAAGCACCTGGCTCACCTGTTGAATTGTGAAGCTGAACGCAGTCGGCAGTGGGCCGAAATCGGCAATCTGATCCGCGCTCGGATAGATCCAGCGGGGTGCGGACACGGTTTCGGTCCGCACCACCGTTTCACTGCTGAAAATAGTGATCCGATAATGTTCGGGCGACACTGCAAGCGCGATGTCTCCATACGTCCAGCCATTGCCGCCCACCCTGCCTCGCCGAAACCAATTCAGTTCGATGTCGCCGGTCGCGCCATTGCGCACCGCATTGAGGTGAACCGGTGCCAGTGGCAGCGCCGCGCCAATATCGAGTTCGACAGTCATCGCTTCGCCCTCGGCATCACGTGGCCCGGCATAGGCAAGGAGCCTGCGCGTATCACCCAGCGCGCTTTGCGGCACAGGCAAGCGCACACAATCTGCATTCACGACCAGCACGCGGCGCCCCGCAGCAGCTTGGCCGACACGAGACCCTTCCTGCCCGCGCAGCAATCGGGTGAGCCGATAGCTCGACACGTCGATCAATTCAGCCTGCTCAAACCCGACAAGCTCCCAATGGCCAGCATCGGTCTCAACGGCCAACCTATTGCTTCCGGCCAGCACTGCCAGAGGTTCAACGGCAGCCAAATGGCCGCTATAGAGTTTCACCGAGACTGCGTTCGCGGCATCCCACAGTCCTGTCGCCCCCTCCGCCAGCGGCTGCGTCAGGACACCAAGTATTCCCGTCGATGTCAGCTTCGCCAACTCGGCGCCGGTTTCGGGGTCACGCAAGCTGATCGGCCCGGGCCAGGGGTCAGACATCGCCGCCGCGACAAGTTGTGTGCTGCCATCCGCCGCCGGCAGATGGGCTATCGTTATGACGGGCTGTGCGGCGATGGGCGGCTTCACTTGGGGCATCCGCCGTTCAATCCGGCTCACGACACCGTTCACTGTCCCGCCATGGGCAGACGCCGACACTTGCCGAACCCGTCCATCGCGTATGGCACCGACACGGAACGGCCCGTCCATCTGCCCTTCTATCGCCACCATGTCCCCAGCCTCGACCGCCAGCATCGATGGCGGCAAGCCAAATTCCAGTCCATCTTCGCCACGCCGCATGGCGCGCAACATGGCCTCAGCTGCGGCGGCGGCATGGGCCGGGTCGAGCACGAGCCCGGTTTCCGCGCCGCCATAGCGCTCGCCTCTAGGAGCCACGGCCAACGCCGTTGCCGTCTGGTAGTCGCGGTCCCTGTCGAAAAAGCTCAGCGTCAACCGCCCGGTTCGCTCGGCGGCGTCCCCCCGCTTGCGCGACAGCATGGGCCCCTGGTCCACGGCGACATCGGCCCGCGTCAACGCATTCACTTTGCGGAGATCGGCGGCGCGCCAGACAATGCCGCTCCTGCCGTCCCGTACCGCCAGCCCAAGGGTTTCGACCAATCCGACCGATGCATCGCGCAGGCTGGTGAGTGCCTCGATCCCCAGCCCATGAACGAGCGGCGCCCGCGTGTCGATCGACTCCACATTCACGCCGAAATCCCTAGCCATCGCGCCAAGGATCTCCCCGGCGCTCGCCGCTCCCAGCCGCCCGTTCAGCCAGTGACCGGTTTCGTAGTTTGCGGCGTCGGACCAGATTTCGGGCAGACCTGGAAACGCCGGATAGGGTCGCGCGTCCCAGCACCAAAGGTAGATGCGGGACGCATCGAGCATCGGCCCTCCGTACAGCTCCGACATGGGATTGTGCCCGCCTGCCGCATGCCAATACTGATGGCAGGCTCGCAACATCTGGCGCTGGATCAGGGGATCGGGCGTCCCGGACGAAAATGGTGGGCGTTTGTCTTCAGCGCTTTTGGGGTCGCCAAACGCATTGGGAGCGTTTGGCCCCTTGTCGACGGCTCCGCACCCCAATTCTGTGAACCAGATCGGCTTGGACCGTGGCACCCAACCTGTCGGTGCTGCACCACGCACACCATCGACACGGTTGTAGTGGCGTTCACCCCAGAAGCTCACCAAATCCTTGTAGCGCCAGATCCAGTCTTCATCGTGCGCGCCATCGGCAATTGGGCTTCGTACCTGCTCTGTCCGGTCCACATCGAAAGCGTAGAACCAGTCGAACCCTTCTCCACCTGCAATATTGGCCTTGAGATAATCGAGATCGTAAATCGAGCCAGCAATTGTAGCATCGGCATGTCCATCGCCGTCCCGCCAGTCGGCCATGGGCATGTAATTGTCGATCCCGATGGCATCGATATCGGGGGCGGCCCACAAGGGGTCGAGGTGAAATATCTTGTCACCAGGCGCGTTGGCGGGCTGGTAACCCGAATATTCAGACCAATCCGCCGCATACGTTATTTGGGTTGCCCCGCCGACGATTGCACGGACGTCGCCCGCCAGCGCGCGCAATGCATCAACGAAGGGAAACCGCGTCGCACCCGACCGCACCCAAGTCAGGTGTCGCATTTCCGAGCCGATCAGCATCGCGTCGACCCCGCCCGTCTGCTGGGCCAGCTCGGCATAGTGCAGGATCATATCGCGATAGCCATTGGCCATGAACGCGTTTACCTGGCTCGTCGCGGCGCTCGTGCCATCGGGCGAACCGGCAACACCCGGCGCCGGATGGCAGGTGATCCG
This sequence comes from Pelagibacterium sp., assembly GCF_048264985.1. Taxonomy (GTDB): domain Bacteria; phylum Pseudomonadota; class Alphaproteobacteria; order Rhizobiales; family Devosiaceae; genus Pelagibacterium. Next base: position 1,023,125 of record NZ_JBLXCL010000001.1, on the reverse strand, counting down.
CCCCCGCCAGGGATAGGCTGGCTGGCCCCCATCAAGCGTGTAAGGGTCGATCAGCCCATTGCCCTGCGGCACATCCATCATGACGAACGGATAAAGCGTCACCTTGATGCCGCGCGATTTCAGATCGGCAATCGCTGCCTTGACACTCGCATCCGATGGCGTGCCCCCATAGGCCGGGCCGCCATTGTGCTCGCTGACGCTGTTCACCCCGCCTCGCCCCCTGCCAGCAACCGACCAACTCGTGTCCCGCACTTGCTTTGCGGCGCTGTCGACGCGGGGTTCGACAATGCAATTGCCACATCGCAGATCTGTGCCAAACCAGGCGACCACCAGTCCGACATGTTCGAGATTGGGGCACAGCGCGGTCAACTCATCGATCGAGAGATCCCAATCGGATCGCGCGGCGCTAAGGTGACAGTTTTCCGCATCGGCCCGCCCCGGCCCCAGAATCCGCACCCGCGGCTCAGGGTCGTAGCCGAATTCGGTTGAGCCGGGGATCAGACAGACAGCACGGACGTCGCGCTCCAGGTCGCCGGCCGGACGGCAGATTTCCACCGACAGATTGGGGATGCGGTTTCCGAAAGGGGTCAGATCAAGCCGTTCGAAAACCAGGTAACATATCCCGCGATAGGCTGGCGTCGCGCCTTGGCGTTCAACGATCAACCCATCGCGTTTCTGGCTCTTCGTGCCACGATAAAAGCGGATATCGAGCCCATCAGTTTCAAGTAGCTTGCCATCGGCCCAGATGCGACCGAAATGGGCCACTTCGCCCTCGCAAAGCGCCAGCGCAAAGCTCGCTGCGATGATTTCCTGCTGCTCTCCCGATGCCCCGAACCCCTTGGATCCAGCGCTTTCGGTCGCTATCCGTTCAAGTTCGGTCGCCCAGATGATATTGCCCGAGACCCGGCTCCAACCATAGATGCGCGGTATCGCTCCGCCCTCGCTCGATCCAATCAGCCTGATATCGGAATGGCGTCGCGCTGGAGGTTTCTCGCCAAATATCTGCGCATCGATGGCGCTGCCGGCCAGTGCCCCCAACGCCCTGCCGATGGTCGCCCCGATCGGCCCGCCGATCGCGCCGCCAACCACTTGCCCGGCAAGGGAAAGTGCCAAAGTTGCCATGTGTTCGGTCTTTCAAATGGAAAAAACGTTGATCAGCGTCAGCGCTGGCGATTTCAAAGGCGTGCGGCTGTGCGCGGAATTGCACAGGACGAAACTGTCCCTCACGGAAACCCGAACGCACCGGCCACCCGGCGCGCCCAACTCTCGCCCAGCGCAACCTCGGCCACCCCGATATGTTCTTGTGCGTGCACGAAACGGTCCGGTCCGACCATGATCCCGCAGTGGCGCGCTGGCCGATGCCGCATGAGTCTGAACAGCACCACGTCACCCGCCTCCAGTGGTCCGTCCCGCGCCACCAAGTGTCGGAGCGCGGCCGTTTCCAGCGCATCGCCCGCACCAAGATCGCGCCAGTCGCTGCCATAGGCTGGCACCGGACCAGCCTCGTTGCCGTAAAGCTCACGCCAGATGCCGCGGATCAGCCCAAGGCAATCGGCCCCCGCGCCCCTTCGGCTTGCCTGATGTCGATAGGGCGTCCCGATCCAGGCCCGCGCCAACAGCGCGATGTCAGCGCCCGATCTCATCGCACCACAGCCCGGCCATCCAGCCGATCCTCGGTGCCCGGATAGCGCAACACGAAATCATTGCCCGGAATGTGCGGAAAGCCCTGGAAATTGATGCTATTGGCAAACTTGGCGCCACAGGTCGAAAACCGCTTGTCGCATCCCGCATAGACGGTCAGCGTGTCTCCGATCTCAACCCAATCAGCCACGGGACGGTCGAACCCGAGCGTCGCGCCATCGTGGCGCACAATCGTTTCCTCGATCCCTGCGCGCTTGCCTGTGTCCCAGCGTCCAATACCGTGGGTGAACCAGCCCGCGGCAAATTCCGTTAGCCCGCTCACCAAAACGCTTGTGGCGTCGGGTCTGCCTGAAACGATTGCGGTCGCGCGAAACGTGCCCGTTTCGACGTCTTTTGAGCACCGGCCATCACCCAGCCGTGCGTCGCACATATGCTGATAGAGCCGTCCACGCGGAACGTTCATTGCGTGTTGCCCGGACCGTAACTCGGCTCTGAACACGCCGTCCTCGCGGGTAATCTCGCCAACCGTATCCACCCGGATCAGCTCGCGCTGTGCAATCGACTTCCAGTTGACCCGCCAGCTCTCCACCCGCGCGCCGTCATAGCGGCCCAAAGCAATATCGTCCTCACTGATCGCATCGGAATGGAGCACCCCGAGAACTTCAGCGGTCTCGGCCTGCGCGCCAAGCTTCTGCACGGTCTCCCCGCCATCCAGACCATGCGCCGGATCGAAAATTGTGCCGGAAAATTCCAATCGACCATCATGATCGGTAAAGCCCAATTCAACGCCGTCGGCGCGCGTGATCCGCCAACACCAGCACAACGTTGTCGCGCCGCTTGCGATATGGCCAGCAAACGCCTCGCCAAATTGTCTCATTCGCCGATCACTTCAATAAGAGGAATGGAGGGGGCCAGAGCGGCGTCAAAGCCTGCCATTTCGACGTCGAGCCTGTCGGTGTCGAAGCGGACCGGAACGTCGAAACAAAACCCCGCGGTTACGATTGCGCCGGCCTCGGGCGCGCTCTCCAAGGTCACAGATCCGGTCAGCGGCTCCACAGCAAATGCCCCGACGCTCAATTCAGCGCCATCGATCGCAACGCGCACGCTCGCCGGCTCAGGCTTTGTGATGGGGCGCAGATATGGATCAAAACTCGCCCCGTAATGCTTGACCAACTGGAATGATCTGGTCTCACCGTCTCCGGTCCCGATCCTCTGGTCGCTGGCCATTGTCGTGCCCCCCTCAGGGCTTGAGGAGAAATCGACGGCATCGCGCCACAAGAAGGAATGAAATCGCCCACGGCGCTCCTGGAAAAATGCCAGAACCGTCAGCATATCGGCTCGGGATTTGATCCCGTACCCGGCATTGTAGCGCCGCCGAGCATGCGCCCATCGCAAGTTGCGTTCTTCACGCCCGGAAGCGAGTGTGACCACATCGGTCGCACGCTCGGGCCCACCTTGTGCCCCAAGGGCGATGTCGAGCGGAAACCGCACCTGATGAAATGCCATGCCTAGCTCCCCCGCGTTCCGCGCCGCACAGCGCGCAACAGCATGGCGCTCATTTCTGCTTCGGCCGCTGCAAAGCTGCGCGCGTCGCTGGCCGTGACGTTGAAATTTACAGTCACCGCCTGCCCGCCTCCCGCCGCGACGCCCAGTCGTCCATCGGCCCCGCGCGCAAGCGGCAGTATTGCCTCGGGCCCGGCTTCGCCTGCCAGCCCCCATTGCCCGGGCATGGGGAAATAGGTCGGGCTGGCCAAAACGCCACCCTTGGCGAATGGCTTGACGCTCGCCAGCGCCGGATTGAACCCGGAAAACAGGCTTGAAATGCCTCCCGAAACCATATCGCCCAGTGGTTTCAGCGCCGCCTTGAGCGCGATGTCAGCAAAACTCCGCCCGATATCGGCGAGCAGCGTGCGCAACGAGCGGCCCTCCATGATTGCCGCGCGCAGGCTGCGCGTCAGGGTTGTACCCACCGCATTGCCCAGATCGCCAATACGTTCGAGTTCAATCGAAACATCGCTCATTTCCGCATCGAAACTTTCGCCGAAAATCTCGGTCATTCTCTCTCTCCGTCTGGATGGAGCGCCATCAGCGCGTCCAGGTCATATCGCGCTAAAGCCGCCGCACCCTTGCGACCGGTAACCCCGTCATGCGCTGCCGCCAGTTCCCGCGGCGTCATTGCCCAGAAGGCGCCCGGCGGCAGCCGCATCACACCCAGCCCAAAGGCCATGACCTCGCTCCAGGGAAACCCGTTCATTCGGGTTCACCGAAGGTCGCCTTGAGCAGCCGCACGCAGATCTGTGCAGCGCCACGTAGTCCCCCTTCGATCGAGAGCCGCGCCAGGTCGTCGTCGGTTATCGCGTTGCCCGCCCCACGCAGGCCCGCTCCCAGGATCGCCGTCAGATCACGGGCCGAAACTCGTCCTTCGGCAAAGCGCTCGACCAGCCCATTCAAATCATCGGCCTGAAGGCGCCCTTCGAGTTCTGCCAGCGCGCCCAGGGTCAGGCACAGCGTCTTGCTCTCGCCGCCGATCTCAGCGTCGATTTCTCCGCGTTGCGGATTGGCCATGACATGGCTCCTTGTCGATTTTGGAAGTCGGACGACCTAGAGGGCTGTAAACGCAATTTCTCCGGCGCTTTCCAACGCCAGCTCGAACGTCACCTCGCCCCCATGATCGCCAGCGAATTCGAGCGCTACGATCTGGAACGGGCCTTGAACGGTCCCGAAGCCGGGCAATATCAACTGCCAGTTCCTGATTGTTCCGGCGAAAAACAGGGAACGCACCAGAGCGTCTGAGGTCTTGTCCTTAAATATGCCGGACCCGGACACAGACGCGCGCTTGATCCCCCCGCCCTCGAGCAATTCGCGCCAACGTCCGGCGCTTTCGGCGTCGGTCGTATCCACGCTCGCCGCGTTGAAGGCGAGTTGCTTGGTGCGTAAGCCAGCAACGGTCAAAAAGCTGCCGGCCCCTGTCTCGTCGAGCTTCAAAAGCATGTCCTTGCCGCTTTGGGCCGTCATCTCAATCGTCCTTTGGTTCGGAAAAAAGTCGCAACTCGACCGCCGCACGCGCCCGACCCGTTGCCAGATCGATGGCCGTGGCAGTTCGCACATGACGCCTATGGGTCAAGACATTGTTCTGGGGTGCCAGCATCCCCCTCACCGCAACTCGCTCGATCCTGTCCGCGATCTGCAGCGCTGCGGCACGCGAAGGTTGCGGGCTCCAGCAGTGAACGGTCAGTCGGTGTTCGAGGCCCGGCGTATCGTCACCGTCACGCGGCACCGCATCGTGGCGCAGTATTGTCACATAGGGCGGTCGTTTGCCCTTCGGCGGCGCATCGAAAATCGCACCGGCCCCGATCAGCACTGCCAGCGGCGCATCGTCGGCCCACGCTGAGACCAAGGCGTTTTGAACATCTTCCAAAGCCCGCATCTAGCCCACCATCGCCGTCTCAGAGCACAGGCAGGCGAGGTAGGCTCGCCGCCCGTTCAGATCTTCAGCCTCCACGATCTCCAAGGGCCGTCCGCGATAGACGATACGGTCGCCGGGTCCGATATCTTTTCGGAACCGCAGCACGACGGCATGGGTCGACGTGGCCGCACGCCCATCGCCCTCGCGCATGATCCGCGCCGAGCGCGAGCGCACCCGCGCCCAGACCGATGTGATTGGCAAAAACAGTGTTTCGTGCCCGCCGTCAGGCATGAGCGCCATATCGCGGCGTTGCAATTGCACCCGGTCTCGCAGCGTGCCGACCGGTGGCACCTCGCCCCTCACAGCCGCACCCGGCGATGGCTTGCGACCAGCCGCTCGAACCCGGCCGGCACCGGAGCCCCAGCCCCGCTCACCAGCACGGAATCGCGATTCTCGTACCAATACGCCGCGAGCGTTTTTAGCGCTTGGAGCAAATCGGCCGGCACGTTTTCGGGGTCTGTCGCGAACCCGGCCACATAGTCGATCTCGATCCCCATGCGCGCGCGCAAAACCGGCGCGCCGATGATGGCCCCTGGCAAAATGATCCTTGCGGGGTTGGCCTGCCCATCGGGCAAGACTTGATCGAGATCGATCTGGTGCTCATCACCCGCCGCGTCAAAGCATCGGATTTCACTCACTGCGATCATAGGAGACACCGGCAGCTTTATCGCACGGTCATCGGGCCATTGATCCAGCACCAGCCGCCAGGTCTGGGCGAGCAGCGCCTTGCCTACCAGGCTCTCGACATGAACGCGCGCCGCCACGATCAACGCCTCGATCAACCCATCTTCCGCCTCGTCCTCAACCCGCAAATGGGCCTTCATCTGCACAAGCGAAACCGGCTCCTGGGCGGGACCCGCCAGAAGGTATGATGTCATCTTTGTTCTCTTTGATGTGTTGTGTCGCGCCAACGGCAGCGACCTGCCTCTTCAGGAAAGCCGCTGCCGGAATGGATCAGGGTGTGGCGAGAACGGTGTTGGCCGAGAACCGGAGCGGAGCGTACTTTGGTACGTGAGCACCGGAAGCGCAGGTCAATGCCGGTCGCAGCCCGCCCTCATTCATTCCCCGAATTTGAGGAGCTTGATGGCGTCATAGTCCGCAATACCGCCGCCAACGCGCTTGGTTGTATAGAACAGCACGTAAGGCTTGGCCGAATAGGGATCGCGCAGGATGTTGACGCCCTGCCGGTCGACGATCAGATAGCCGCGCCGGAAATCGCCGAAGGCCACCGAGAGGCTGTCGGAGCCAATATCGGGCATGTCCTCGGCCTCGACCAGCGAAAAGCCCATGAGGCTGGCGCGCCCTTCGGGCGAGGCCGCCGGTTGCCAAAGATAATTGCCCTCGGCATCCTTGAGTTTGCGCATTGCCCCTTGAGTGCGCCGGTTCATGAGCCATGTCGCGTTCTGGCGGTAACCGGCCTTGAGCGCATAGACCAGATCGACAAGGGCGTCGGCCGGATCGCTGGCGCCGAAGCCGCCATCAGCGCCGGTCGCAATGGTGCCAAGCTTCTCCCAGGCCCAGTTTGCTTCATCGACAGTGTCGGCGGTCAAAAAGCCCGAAGGCTTGTTGACCCCGTCACCGAGAACGAACGCCGTCGTTTCCTGCTCGGCGAAGGCCGCGTTGACTTCCTCGGCAATCCACTGGCCCACATCCACCGCCGCGTCGTCCAGAAATGCCTGCGTCGCTGCGGGCATTGCGTAAAGTTCTGTCGTCGGAAATGTCAGCTCATCGATCACCTGGGTATTGGTCTGGGTGCGCGCTGCCGTCTCGCCGACCCAGCCGACCTGCGGACCCGTCACTGTGATAGGCTTTTTATAGACCGAAGAGGAAACTTGCCGTACGCCGCAGATTGCGCGCATGGGCGAAATCGCCGTAAGCAATTTGGCGATTTCGGTTTCGGTCTCCCCTGGCACCAGATAGCCGCCATCGGGGTTTGAGCCAACGGAAAGCGCCTTCTCCTCACCGCGCTTCACATAGGCCGAAAACGCATCCTTGTATTCGTCGCTGGCAACGGCCCTGCCCCCCTCGAGTGCGGGGCGAGCTTTGTCTACAGCCGCCTTCTCGAGAGCCGATTTGTGCCCGTCGAGCACGGTATTGAGCCGGTCGAGCTTGCCTTCGAGCAGGGCATCGGCGCTGCCACGCTTTTCGAGTTCGCCCAACCGCTGATCGTTGGTCGATTTGAACTCCTCGAAGGCGTTCATGAAATCGGCGAACAGGGCGTTCACATCGCCAGCAGGAAGCGCCGCCGCCTTGTTTTCAAGGCGCGGTTCGATAGATTTGGTCATCTCTGGTCCCTTAGTTTTTGAAAAGTGCTTTCGCCGCGCCAAGCGTTGCGGCCAGTTTGGCGTTACCGCCCGGCACCGACGAAATCCGTGCCGCCTCCATCATCGGAAATGTGACGATGGAAATCTCCCAAAGGTCCACGGCCCACAGCCGCCGCGTCCCCGTCTTGCCTTCGCGGGTGGCCCGCACGGCTCGAAACCCGATGGAAAGCCCGTCGATTGCCCGCTGTGCGATCAGCGCCCGCAGGCTCGCCGCCCGCGGCACCCCATCGAGCAGGCGCCCTGAAACCTTGAGCCCGAAACCGTCCTCGACGATCTCATCCCAAAGCCCGACAGGCTCCTTGGGGTCGTGCTGAAACAGCAGCCGCACTTTGGCTGGCACGCGGACACGCAGCGTGTCGCGGAACGCACCGGGCATCACGACGTCTCCACCCCCATCGACCCGACCGAACACCGATGCATAGCCCGAGAACCGCCCGTCAGCGTCGATAGTGACACTCATCGCGCCGCCTCCGGCTTGGCCTTTGCGGTCTTGGCGGGCCGTTTGGCCAGCGTTCCCGCAAGGTTCCAGGCGAACTGGCGAAACACTTGCGTGGCCTCGCCCGACCCATTCTTTGCAGTCTTTTTGGTCCCCATCAGTCCTTGTCCCTGAACAGTTTGTTGAGGTGCGCAATCTCGGTCACGAATGTGTTGAAGCGCCTGTTGGCGGTCGACACCTCCCTAAGCAGCTTGAACACCGCCACGCTTGCCCCGCCCGCCCATAGAAACAGCGCAAGATGCGCCAGATCCCCCTTGGCCAGAACCGTCGAAATGATCTCGTCCATATCCCTGCCTTTCCCTTGGCTCAGGCCCTGGGTCCGAACCCTAGCAACTCGCGCTTTTCGCCATCGCTGAGGAAGCTGGCATTGCCCACCCGCTCCCAATCCATCGCGCGGTCCGTGGCCAGCGCTTCGATCCCGTCGAAATCGGGCACCAGTTGCACCCCGCCAAAACCGGGCGACAGCCAATGGGTGAGCGATCCCACCACCCCCCGCACCAGCGGGATGATCGTTTGCCGCCACAGCGCCCGGCTGGCTTCGGCATAATTTGCGTAAGTGTTGTCCCCGGGGATCCCCAGCAGCATGGGCGGCACGCCAAAGGCCAGTGCGATTTCCCTTGCAGCCGCGTTCTTGGCATCGAGGAAGTCCATTTCCGCCGGTGTGAGCGCAATCGCCTTCCAGTCGAGCCCGCCTTCGAGCACCATTGGCCGCCCGGCATTGATTGCGCCGGCAAACCCGTCTTCCAGTTCACTCTTGAGCCTTTGGTACTGATCCTCGGTCAGATTGCCCGCCGCCGCATTGTAGACCAGCGCACCCGATGGCCGCGCCGCGTTTTCCAGCAGCGCCCTGTTCCATGCCGTAGCCGCATTGTGCGTCTCAAGGCTCGCCTGCGCAGCCTGCAACGGGGCCTGCCCGTAATGATCGTCCAGCGGATCGAACAGCGTCAGATGCAGAACCCTGCCCACCGGCCCATTGTCGAGCATCAGCTTGTGGGTCCGCCCGCCCGCCGTATAGGCGTAGCCAATCGGCCAGCCATCCTTGCCAGCGATCACTGCCATGCGGTCGGGCCGCAGCCCGTAAAGCCCCCTGACTTCCCCTTCAACGATCGCGGCGTCGAGATAGGCGTTGCCCGCCAGTTGGAGATAGGAAAAGACGCTTTCAAGCAGCCCCTTGCCGTCCTGGCGCGGATTGGGCCGCTCCAGAAGCGCAAGCAGAGGATGATCGGTTAACACCCTGTCCCCATCGCGCACCTCGAGCGGCACCCGCGCCGCGTTTTCCGCCACCATGCGCACACAGCGATAAACGATCGGGTTTTTAGCGAAACCCTCATTGGCCAGGGCCGCAAAACCCTTCTTGCCGCTCCCCCCAATCCCGAGCGGCGCAAGCTGAAACAGCGTGTGCGGCGCCACCGATTTCTGTTCAGCACCCACACGCGATCGCCCGCCCACAAGGCGCCCCAGCCAATCGGCCATTGTCTCATCCTTTTCTGAAGATTTGGGAGATCGCCGCAGCATCTCCATCATGCCAGAACTCTACCCCACCAGCGTGACGCGGGGATAAGTCAGTTCAAAAATCAAACCCGCACCCGAGGTACCGGCCCATTACGCAGCAACAATTCGGTCACCGCCCACACAAGCGCATCGAGCCGATCCGGCGAATGGCCCTCTGCCAATCCGTCCGGCCCGAAGGCGCACAATTCGTCTTCGAGCTCGGCAAACATACCGGCATGTTTCACCCGCCCCTGCGCATAAAGTGCGGCGACCGGCTCGGCGCGCACCCATTTGCCGCGATTGGCCCGCGCTTCGAGCACCGGCACGCTCGCATCGACCTGGTGCATGAGGTTCTTGACCAGATCGCCGCCCTGGTTCACCTCGGCGAGGATCGTATCTGCATTAAATTCGTGAAACGCGGTGATCGCCACTCGCGCCCAGCCGACAGGGGTTACACCCTGCACCGTCCGGTCGGCCAGAACCACAGCGTCATCGCCACATCGTCCCGCGACGATGATCCCGCAGGCATCGGAATTCTTGCCGCCGGTCACTGGAGGATCGACCGCCACGACGATCCGGGTCAGGCCTGGAACCTTGTCAATCCGCCCTGTCTCGATCTGGCTGCGGCTCCAGAGCGCGCCGGGCAATTCCTCGACCATCTCACCGTCGAGTTCCTGGCGGCCCAGCACTGTTTCATTGTATCGCGCAACGATCGCCTCGAGAAACGCCGGGGCCAGATTGTCCTTGTTGGCCCGTGTGGTCATTCGTGTCACGACAGTATTGGGATCGGCAAGCAGGCGCTTTAATAGCCGCGTCGGCTTGGGCGTCGTCGTTACCATCTGGCGCGGTCTGGCTCCGATACGCAGGCCAAACTGAAGCATGTCCCAGGCGGCTTCCGCTTTTGGCCATTTGGCCACCTCGTCACACCAGGCTGCAGCAAATTGAGGTCCGCGAAACCGCTCAGGGTCATTGGCAGGCAGCAGCCAGGCTTCAGCGCCATTTGGCCAGGCGAGGATTCCGCGCCCGGCATCAAACCGGGGACGTTCGGCATTGGGATGAACCGAAATAATTCCCGAAACGCCATCGACCATGATGGCGCGCGCCTCCGCCATGGTTTCACCCACCAATGCGATTGGGGAAACCGGCCGAGCACCGGACACAAGCTCGCGCACCCATTCGGCTCCGGCCCGTGTCTTGCCCGCACCGCGCCCGCCCAGCATCAACCATGTTGTCCAGTCGCCTTCGGGCGGGCGTTGCATCTGGTGGGCCCAAAGCGCCCAACATGTCTTGAAATTTTCGACATCTGAAGCTTCGAGCATACTGGCCCGTGCCAACATCGCCGCCTTGTGCGCTCGTGTAAGCGGGGGGAGTTCAGTCCTCGGTTTCAAGTCTTGAAATCCGGTCAGTGAGGCGTTCGCGAATGGCTTCCAGCTCGGGATCCATGCGAACCCTCTTCTTCTGGATCTTCTTTTCGGCAGCCTCCAGCGCTGTGATCTTGTCGATTGCCTTGGTCATGGACTCGAGCATGCGCATTTCGGTAGCACTCATAGGTTCCTCGCTCAGTTTGCGTTCGAGTTGGGTGATCTGCGCCTCAATCAGACCCAGCAGTCGGGCCAGCAGGCTCTGGCGCCGCTGCCGCCCGGTTCCCGGCTTGCGCAGCACCCAATGGTCTTTGCGGCGACGCGTGTTGAGCTGGTTGAGGGTAAGGCCATGCTCACTTGCAATCTCGGTCAACGGGATGTCCGATTGCTCATAATCGGCGCGCACGGCGTCCCAGTCCGGCTGTAGAGTTCCGCTCATCATCCGTTCCGACACTGTATTGGAAAAGTACGATGAGATCGCTGACCGCAGGGCAGTGTGGAGGGTCGCTGCCCCGGCCGCACCAATCTCACCGTGCCACAACATTAACCCACCGGCGTGACGCGGGGATAAGTTGTGTTGAACTCTTTTTTGCCAATGTGCATTAAAGAGGCGCAACATAATTGGAGTCATCAATGCGCACGTTCACGCTCGCCCTTCTCATCGCATCTGCCCCGATGGCGCCCGCCTTCGCTGACAACCATGATTGGCCGCAGGAGGGAGACCTCTCCATCGAGCAGGCCATGGAAATCGCCTATGGAGAGGGCATCGCCGTATTGCGAGAAGTTTCATTCGATGACGGTCGGTGGGAGATCGAAGGCCTTTCAAATGCTGGCGCAGAAATCGAGTTCGATATCAACGGCACGACCGGCGAGATTATCGGACGGCAATAGCGGCGGCCCGCAAGGGCACAAAGGTCCGCTGGTGCTGAGGCCAGGGCATAGCCTGCGGCAAGATCGTGGGGCGCTTCGCCAGTAAGGTCGAGCGCTCCATCAAGGATGCCACGGTCAAGCGCATCGCCAGTGTCAGGCAACCCTGATTTCTCATCGAGCACGCGGATGGCGATCTGGTTCTAAAATCCCGTTCTGAAATCGAGCGCTCCTATTCGCGACTATTGATGTAAGAAACTGCCTCGTGCGCGGACTGAATGTTCAACCCACAAAGGAATTGATCACCATGAACCGCGCCCTTGCCATTACCCTTTTTTCAACCCTTTCTCTCCCCGTCATGGCTCAAACCTCCGAGACCCTCGACATCGGCCGCGAACGCTCCGAGGCGTTTCTGTCCGGTCAACTCGATCTCATCTGGGAGGACATGACCGAGCAAATGCACGATGGGCTTGGGTCGCTCGAAGCGTTTTCCGATTTTCACCAGCAGGTCACCGCCCAGCTGGGCCAGGAAGCCACGATCCTTGACGAGGAGGCCACCACCCAGGATGGCTATTCGATCTACACGCGCATCGCCCAATGGTCGTCCAGCGACACGCCCATTGTCATGCAGTTCTCGTTTGATACCGAAGGCATGATCGCGGGCTTTTTCATCCAGCCCGAGCCACAGGCCGCGCCATCAGCGCATCTCGATTATCAAACGCCATCCGATCTGCGCCTGCCCTTCGATGGGCAATGGTATGTTTTCTGGGGCGGTCGCGACGTCGCCGACAATTACCATGCGGCCGATCCCGCGCAGCGTTTCGCCTATGATTTTTTGATTCAGGAAGAAGGCAAGTCCTACGAGGGCGCCCCCGACGTGCTGGAAAACTATTTCTGCTGGGGCCGAGAAATTCTCGCTCCCGCCGACGGTCAGGTCATTGCCATGGTCGACGACCTGCCCGACCAGCCAATTGGCGAGACCGACGCGGAAAACCCGGCCGGCAATCACGTGATCCTTGCCCTTGCTGACGGTGAGTACGCCTTTCTCGCGCACATGGCGGAAAGCTCGATACGCGTTCAGCGGGCCGACACTGTTGCAAAGGGCGACGTGCTCGGCCTGTGCGGAAATTCGGGAAACACATCCGAACCGCATCTGCATTTCCACCTTCAAACCACGCCCGACCTGATGGACGGCGAGGGCCTGCCCGCCCAGTTTCAAACCTACATGGCGGACGGGGAAGCTATCGAGAGCGGCGAACCTTTGCGTGGGCAATCGATCTCCAACGCTGAATAACGGCCGCCAACTTCAGCAACCCAAAATGGGCAAAAACTCGGCCATTTAAGGAACTTCCCGCCACACTCAAAGTTGTCCCTCCAGGACGTTTTGTTTTCTCGGAGGGGACAATGGCTGTTAGGCACCGCGGCTTTGGGTTTTGGGCGACACTGGCTATCGGGGTTGTTGTCCTCGTTTTCGGCGTTCCCATTCTGGCTGGCGGGGTTTGGCTCGCGGCGCTGGGGGGATCGTGGTATTACATCCTCGCCGGCATCGGCCTTGTGCTCACGGCTATGTTTCTGTTCCGCCGCTCGATGCTGGCCGTTTGGATTTATCTTCTGACCTTTGCCGGCACAGTCGCCTGGGCAGTCTGGGAGGCCGGCCTGGATGGCTGGGCGCAGGTCCCGCGTCTGGTCGCGCCAACGCTGGTTCTGGTTTTCGTGCTGGCGACAATTCCTGCGCTACGTGGCCGCTTGGCGCGCCCCGCCGGTGCCGTTGCCGCCGCACTGGTTGGTGGCTTGGCCCTTGCAGGATCCATTACGGTCCTGACGCTATCCCAGAACGGGACCGCGATCGCGCAGGATACGCCGCCGCAGGACGACGCAGAGCCCGCTTCAATCGAAGAAACCGACACACCCGTGACCGGGGATTTGCCTGAGCAACCCGGCCAAGTGCCAACAGGCCAGGTCCCAGCCGTGGAGCCAGGACCGGCCGGTGAAGATAATGACGCCTCCAACGTCGCTGACCAGCCCGCTCCTGCCTCGCAGATCGAAGATGCCGATAGCGCCTCGCCAACTACGCCCACCGGCGTCCAGGCGCGTGCTCCTCTTCCCACGATGGAGGTAGGAGAGAACTGGCCGGCCTATGGCGGCAATTATCACGGCACCCGCTATTCGCCGCTCACCCAGATCACCGCTGACAATGTGAGCGATCTGACACGCGTCTGGGAGTTCAATTCCGGCGACATGCCAGAAGGTGAAGGTGCCGACGTACCAGGATATTCGCCTGAAAATACACCGCTCAAGGTTGGCGACGATCTTTATCACTGCACGGCTATGGGCATGATGATCTCCATTGACGCAGCGACCGGGCTTGAAGAATGGCGCTACGACCCGGAAGTGCCCACCGACGCCATTCCCTATGGCGCCACCTGTCGCGGCGCCGCCTATTTCGAGGTCCCCGATGCCGCCCCCGATACCATGTGCGCTACGCGCATCCTCTGGGGTACGCTCGATGCACGGCTGATCGCAGTTGACGCGCGCACGGGACAACCCTGCCCGGATTTCGGCATGGCCGGCGAGGTCTATCTCGAAGCCGGTCTCGGGGATACGGTACCAGGCTGGTACGCCATCACCTCGCCCCCCACGATCGTACGCGGCATCGCCGTTATGGGTGCCCAGGTCAATGACGGCCAGGCAGAAGATGCCCCATCAGGCGTCGTGCGCGGCTATGATGCCGTCACGGGCGAGTTTGCTTGGGCGTGGGATCTGGAAAACCCCGACAGCCGCACAGCGCCGCCCGAAGGCGAAACCTATTCGCGCGGCACCCCCAACATGTGGACCATCGCTGCCGCCGATGAGGAACTTGGTCTCGTCTATCTCCCCTTGGGCAATTCCGCAGTCGATTATTACGGCTCGAACCGCTCGGACCTCGAGAACGAGTACGCGACGTCCATAGTGGCTGTCGACGTTACGACGGGCGACGACGTCTGGCACTTCCAGACAGTGCGCAATGACGTCTGGGACTACGATCTTGGCTCCCAGCCCGCACTCGTCGTTTCCCCCGGCGATCAGGGCGACGTCCCGGCGATCATCGTATCCTCCAAGCAGGGCGACATCTACGTGCTCGACCGCGCAACGGGGGAACCACTATTTGCTCCCGAAGAACGCGAAGTACCCCAGGGTGGGGTCGAACCCGACTATCTCTCGCCCACCCAGCCCTTCTCCAGCTACCACACGCTCGCCTTTGAGCCGCTCGAGGAAAAGGACATGTGGGGCATGACGCCGCTCGATCAGCTCTGGTGCCGCATTCAGTATCGCCAGGCTCACTACGAGGGCATCTACACGCCACCCACCACCGATCAGTACTGGATCCAGTATCCCGGCTACAATGGCGGGCAGGATTGGGGATCATTGGCCATCGACGAAGACCGCGGCATCATGATCGCCAATTACAACAACATGCCCAACCACAACCGGCTCATCCCGCGCGAAGAGGCCGACGAAATGGGCGTTCGCGCCATTTTCGAACCCGAATGGGAGCGAGGCGCCGGGGGCGAAGCCGGACCCCAGCTCGGATCGCCCTACGCCATCGAAGTGAATGCCGGCTGGCGCCAGCCGACGGGTCTGTTGTGCAGCGCCCCACCCTATGGCGGCATAAGGGCAATCGATCTGGAGACCGGCGAAACCCTGTGGGACAAACCCTTTGGCAGCGCCCGCAAGAATGGCCCTTGGGGCATCCCCTCAATGTTGCCGCTCGAGATTGGCACCCCCAACAATGGCGGTCCGATCGTCACCGCCGGCGGGTTGATCTTTATTGCCGCCACCACTGACGATCTGATCCGGGCCATCGATATCGAAACCGGGGAAACCGTATGGCAGGACACCCTGCCCGGCGGCGGGCAGACGACGCCCATCATCTATGAAGTCGCGGGCCGCGAATTCCTGGTTGTCGCTCCGGGCGGCCACCACTTCATGGAAACCCCGATTTCGGATGCCGTCATCGCCTGGGCTCTCCCCGAAACCGGTGAGGCCGTCGAGGGCGCCACAGGCGAGTGAGCCAACAGCGCCACCCGCATGATCTATGCGGGTGGCGTGCCGAATTCATCTCTGCAACCTGCGCCACCATCGCCACTTGACCGGCAGGTGCAAATCCGATTTGGCTTCACGCTCCGAAACCTCTTCAGGATCGTTTGCCCAAGATGCGTGGCCAGCTCGCACTGTTGCTCTCTTCCCGGCGCTGGGAGCAATTCATCATCGCCGTGATCATCGTCAACGCGATCACGCTGGGGCTGGAGACGTCACCGGAAGTGATGGCCGCCATCGGCCCGGTGCTGATGGGGCTCGATGCAATCATCCTGACCATCTTCGTCGTCGAAATCGTGCTTCGCCTTTATGCTCACGGGCTCAAATTCTTCCGTGATCCGTGGTCGATATTCGATTTTGCCATCGTATCGATTGCGCTGATACCGGCATCTGGCCCCTTCACGGTGCTGCGCGCGCTGCGCATCCTGCGTGTCTTACGGCTCATCTCGGTCGTGCCTTCGCTGCGCAAGGTCATTGGCGGGCTGGTCGCTTCCCTGCCCGGCATCGCGTCGATCTTTGTTCTGCTCATGCTGGTGTTTTATGTCTTCGCAGTCATGGCTACAAAACTTTACGCCGCCAGCTTTCCCGAATGGTTCGGTTCAATTCCGGCATCGTTTTACACGCTGTTCCAGGTGATGACGCTGGAAAGCTGGTCGATGGGTATCGTGCGTCCGGTCATGGAGGTTCATCCTACAGCCTGGATCTTCTTTGTGCCCTTCATCGGCGCAACGGCTTTCACTGTGCTCAACCTGTTTATCGGTGTCATCGTTTCGGCAATGCAGGAAGAACATGATTCCGAAGCCACTACGCAGCGTCAGGAGCTGCGCGGGGAAACCGAATTGGTTCTTGCCGAAGTCCGTGCCCTGCGCGCGGAGGTCGCAGAGATGCGCAAGGCCCAGAACCCGGGCGGCTGAGAGCTGGGAAATGGAAACTTTTCCACGTTCATCTAACCGTCATCCCGAAGTGACCTGACCGTCACACAAGACAAATAGCGTCCGCCTCGATCGAAACCCCATGGAGGCAACCATGTTTCGCCGGACGCTAATGTCTTCCCTCGCCATCGCTCTTTGTGCGACAACCGCCATCGCTCAGGATATTCCTCAGTCTGAAAGCGATTACTTCACAGCCGGCCAGGCGCTTATCGCTGCCCGTGCCGATAGCCAGCCCAACACAAACACCGCCAAGAACGTGATCCTGTTCGTTGTTGACGGCATGGGCGTTTCCACGAACTACGGCATCCGTCTCTATGACGGCCAGCAGCAGGGGCTTTTGGGCGAGGAGCATAACCTCCCCCACGACACATACCCAAACTCTGCAATCATTAAGACCTACAACATCAACGCTCAGACCCCCGATTCCGCACCGACAGCCGGCGCCATGAACTCAGGCGTCAAGCAGGTCTTCAACACCATCAACCTCGACGAAACAGCAATCCATGACGATTGCTCGAGCGAAGTTCCGCTCCGCCTGTTCTCCGAAATGGCTTCGGATGCCGGCAAGTCGGTTGGTGTTGTCTCCACGGCCCGCATCACCCATGCCACTGGCGCCGCCGTTTATGCCAAGACGGCAAACCGCAACTGGGAAAACCAGGCTCCAGAAGGCTGCACCGACATCGCGACTCAGCTGGTCGACCAGTTGGAAGCCGGCGTCATCGATATCGCCCTGGGTGGCGGTGCCCGTTCGTTCGCTCCGGAAGGCACGACCCTCGAGGTTGGCACCGGCAACCGCTCCGACGACGTCAATCTGGTCGAACGCGCGACCGGCTTCGGCGCTCAGTATGTGTTCGATGCCGAAACGCTTGCCGCTGCCGATCGCACCCAGCCGATCCTGGGCCTGTTCACCAATTCGGACATGAGCTACGAGCATGACCGTCCCGAAGGTGAACCTTCGATCGCCGATATGACCCGCGCCGCCATCGAGGCGATGGAAAGCAATGAAGACGGCTTCTACCTGATGGTCGAGCCGGGCCGCGTCGATCACGCCAGCCATGGCGGCAATGCCCACCGCACCTTCACCGACGGCGTTGCTTTCGCTGAAGCTCTTGCTCTTGCCGACGAAATGACCGACGACGAAGACACGCTCATCATCGTCACCGGTGACCATGAACACGCCATCGTCTTCAACGGCTATTGCGGTCGCGGCACCCCGATCACCGGCCTGTGCTACGACGTCGCCGCCGGTCAGGTCGAGCATTCCGATGAACTCGCCCTGGCTGCTGACGGCCTGCCCTACACCGTTGTCGGTTTCGGCAATGGCGCCGGCTCGATTCTCGTCGAGCAGGAAGACGGCACCTATTCGGGTTCGCGTCCTGAACTGACCCAGGAAGAAGCCCAGGATCCGGACTACCTCCAGCAGGCTCTCATTCCAGCCTCCTCGGAAAGCCACTCGGGCGTTGACGTCGGTCTTTGGTCCAAGGGCCCCTGGTCGCACCTGTTTGGTGGCACGATGGATCAGGAAACCATCTTCCATGTCATGAACTACGCTGCTTTCGGATCGGCCGAATAACAGCCCCGTTCACGCTTTTGGGAGGGGCCGGGTTTCCGGCCCCTTCTTCATTGCACTGTCATAAGGCCTGACACGTGACCTGCTAGATACGGTTGCGAACCGCTCACTTCTCACGGGCATAAGGAATCTCAGTCATGAACCGTCGCGGATTTTTTGCCACCGCATCCGGCGCCGTTCTCGCCGCCCCCTTGATCGTCACTCGCGCTTTTGCCGCCGAACCCCAGGTTCGCCTGCGTGAGCTCTACGAAAAAGACATGAGCTTCACCCCGTTTGCCGAACAACACGCTGGCGGGCGCGTCGCAATCGAAGGGTTCATGGCGCCGCCGCTGAAAGCAGATTCCAATTTCTACGTATTGACCAACGTGCCGATGGCGGTCTGCCCGTTCTGTTCTTCGGAAGCCGAATGGCCCAGCGACATTTTGGCTGTCTATGCCCAGCGGATCGTCGACACCATTCCGTTCAACGTTAAGATCGTTACCCGCGGTACCCTTGAACTGGGGACATACACCGATCCGGAATTGGGCTTTGTCAGTCGCGTTCGGCTCGTCGATGCCGTTCAGGAACGCGCCTGAGATGCGCCGGGCTGATGCAACCTGGAGTGCGCCTGCAGGCTGGCTCACAGATATGCCGGCGCTAACCCAACCCCCTGGGCCGATCCTTCCGCCGCGTTTCCCGGGCGAGGGCCGGATCACACGACCAGCTGGCCCTTCCGGGCATTCGCGGCGTCTGGATCGACACTCCGGTCAGGAAAAATCGCCGAATTCTTCAGTATCCAAACCCGCTTGAACCAATGACCCTCAGCCTTTCCGTCACCGCGCTTGAGGTCAGGGCACATTCGGGCCGACTCCTCCTTGCCGTGCCCGAATTTTTTCTTGTCCCAGGCACATGCCTGGGTGTGCGCGGCCCGTCGGGCGCCGGCAAATCGACCTTCCTCTTTTCCCTTGCAGGCCTTGTCGAAAACGCTTCGGGCGCAATCGCATGGGACACCACCGATCTGATGCTCCTTTCGGCCGAAACGCGCGCCAGATTCCGTCGCAATCACGTCGGCATGGTGTTTCAGGACTTTTTGCTGTTCGAGGAACTGTCTGCCGCCGCCAACGCCGCGCTACCCGGAGCCTATGCGTCCCGCGCCCGCCAGTCGGGCATCGCACAAACCGCCCAATCTGTCCTTGCCCGTCTTGGCATCACCCATGGCGCACGTACAGTCGAGAGCTTTTCGGGCGGCGAGCGCCAGCGCGTCGCCATCGCCCGCGCTCTTGCAGCAAATCCCGAGATCATCCTCGCGGACGAACCCACCGCCAGCCTAGATCGCAACACCGCGGACGGATTGATCGACGATCTCGTCACCCTCGCTCGTGACGAGGGCAAGACGCTGATCGCGGTCAGTCACGATCCCGCAGTCTACACGCGCATGGATCGGGTCATCGAGATAGTCGATGGCCGTATCGTTTCCGACGAGCTCAATCGATGAACCCGCTCGCGCCGCTGTTCCGCGCCATCGAGTGGATGCCGGTCGCCTGGCAGGACATTACCGCCCTCATCGTGCTGCTGGTGCCCGCCCTTGTCGTCGGGGCGCTTGTCCTTTTCGGTTTCCGCCCCTTTCCATTGGTCAGTGCAATGCTCTGGCGCTTCCGCTGGACCAATGTACTGTTCATCGCCCTGATCGCCGTTTCTGTCGGCATCGGGGTGGGGCTGATAGCCCAGGAGCGTGGCCTGCGCCAGGGCACTGCGCGCGCAGCCGATCCATTCGATCTCGTCGTTGCCGCGCCGGGTAGCGAGATCACCATGCTGTTCGCCGCTGTCTATCTCCAGCCTTCTGATGTCCCCCTGCTCTCGGGCGAAATCTACGACACCGTCGCCAATGCGCCCGACGTGTCGCTTGCCGCCCCCATCGCCTATGGCGACAGCTACAATGCCTTCCCCATTGTCGGCTCGACAGCCCAGTTCGTCACCCACATGTCCGGTACACTGGCGGAGGGCGAGATGTTTGTCGCCCACACCGATGCGGTCATCGGCGCGCGCGTGGACCTTTCTATCGGCGAGAGCTTCTCTCCGGCGCATGGCGTTGGCGATGTCGCTGAACATGACGCACATGGGAATTTCGACTACACGGTTTCGGGTCGCATGGCGCCCACCGGCAGTCCGTGGGATCGCGCCATTATCGTGCCGGTCGAAGCAGTTTGGGAGATCCACGGCCTTGCCAATGGCCACGCCCCCGAAAACGCCGACCAGCTCGGGCCGCCCTTCGATTCCGCTTACTTCCCGGGCACCCCGGCCATCCTGGTTTCAGCTGAACAGCTCTATGCCAATTATGCGCTACGCGCCCAGTTCACCACGTCGGAAACCATGGCCTTCTTTCCCGGCGCAGTTCTGGCCAGCCTGCACAGCCTGATGGGCGATGTGCGCCAGGTGATGAGCGTCATGGCGGTCGTCACCCAAATCCTCGTCACTGCCGGCGTTTTGACCGGACTTGTCATCCTCACGCGCCTGTTCGCCCGCCGCCTCGCCCTTCTGCGCGCGCTGGGCGCTCCGGCCCGGTTCGTCTTTTCGGTGGTTTGGTCCTATGCGGCCACGCTGATTGTTTTTGGCGCCATCGGCGGCGTCGCCGTGGGTTACGCCGCTTCGGCAATCATTTCCCGCGCGGTCACCGAGCGCACCGACATTTTGGTCAACGCCACCCTTGGCTGGCCGGAATTCCATCTCGTCGCGGCCTTCGTGAGCTTTACGGTGATCCTTGCACTCCTGCCCGCTTTCATCGCCTTGTCACGTCCCGTTGTTACCGATCTGCGCAGTTAAGATATAACATTTACCCTGGAGCACGATCATGATCCGCGCACTGTTTGTTTCCTTCACCCTCTTGGCAAGCCCGGCCATCGCGCAGGACGGCCATCGCGCAGACGACGAGCATGAACACGATGAGCACGTCGCCGAGGCCAGCGGCATCCGCGCCATTCACGCCTGGGCCAACGCCACCGACGCTTCGACAGCATTGGTCTATGTCGAGATCGAAAATGGCTCTGACACCACGGTGACGCTTATCGGCGCGGAAACCGAGATTGCAGCAAATGCCGAGATCGTCGGGCTCGAAAACACATCTGGCGAACTTCGGTACACCGCTATACCCGCCCTGCCGATCCCAGCTGGTGCAGGTATGGTGTTCGCCCCCAACGGTCTGGCCATTGCGCTGTCAGGCCTCTCGGGCGCTCTTGTGCAGGGCGATCATTTCGATCTCGAACTTGAATTCGAAGACATTCATCTCGACCTCGAAGTCGAAATCGAATCCGCATCGGCCACCCAGCACAGCCACGCCGGCCACAATCACTGAGATATCAAGGCGCCGATTTCATCGGTGAGGTCGGCGTCCTCCCAATCCACTGCCCCTTGCCGGCGCCAGAGTACAGTGCCTGTTTCATCAACCACCACGGTGCTCGGATACCCCAATATCGCGAACACGCTGCCGACATTGCCCTCGATCCGCTGATAGCTCGCGAGCGCCACCCCCAGATCGTCCATATAGTCTGCAATCCGCCCGTAGCCGGCAGTATCGACCGAAACCACCACCAGTTCCCCCGGTTCCAGCCCCTGCGCAAAAGTATCGAGCAGCGGCAATTCCTCAAGGCATGGCGCGCACCAGGTCGCCCAGAAATGCAGGATCGTCGGGCCGTCCACCAGATCGCCCAGCGCTGCTGTCTCCCCCGCCGCGTTGCGTACAGCGACCGTCGAAAGATCGACACCCGTCTCCTGTCCGGATGCAAGGCCCGGCACAAACGACAAACAGACGATCGGCAGAAATCGGAAAATGTTCATCTGCCTATCCTACCCCTTTACCGTTTCACCCAAGTGACAGCCGCCGCCATCGGCGCTATGTCGGGGACAAGACGCGATCCAGGGCTTTGTCATGCACGAAATCATCCGCTCCATCCTTTCCTCCTCGGTTTATGACGTTGCCGTCGAAACCCCGCTCGAAAAGATGGGTCCGCTGTCCGACAAGCTTTCCCGCCCGGTGTTTCTCAAGCGCGAAGACCTTCAGCCGGTCTTTTCCTTCAAGCTGCGCGGCGCCTACAACAAGCTCGCCTCGCTCACCGATGCCGAGCGCGAAAAAGGCGTAATTTGCGCCTCAGCGGGCAACCATGCGCAAGGGCTCGCCTATTGCGCCACCCGCATGGGCACCCGCTCGGTCATCGTCATGCCCACCACCACACCCTCGATCAAGGTCAGCGCGGTGCGGCGTCTTGGCGGCGAAGTTGTCATCTTCGGTGATACATTCGATGACGCCCGCATCCATGCGCTCAGTTTGTGCGACAGTGAAAACCTTACCTTCGTCCATCCCTATGACGACCCGCAGGTCATCGCCGGCCAGGGCACTATCGGCGTTGAAATCCTGCGCCAGCACGGCAGCCCCATCGCCGCGATCTACCTGCCCATCGGCGGCGGCGGTCTTGCGGCCGGGGTCGCGGCCTACGCCAAATTCCTACGCCCGGACATCAAGCTGATCGGTGTTGAACCGGAAGATGCCGCCTCGATGAAGGCCGCTTTGGCCGCGGGGCACCCCGTGCCGCTGAACGAGGTGGGCATCTTTGCCGATGGCGTGGCCGTCAAGCAGGCGGGCAACCACACATTCGACATCCTCAAGGATAGGCTCGATGAGATCGTCACAGTCTCCACAGACGAAATCTGCGCCGCCATCAAGGATGTATTTGAGCACACCCGCGCCATTGCCGAACCGGCTGGCGCCGTATCTCTGGCCGGACTGCGCAAGCACGCCCCGACCCTTGAAAACTCCGGTGCTGCTATTGCCATTTGTTCGGGCGCCAATATCAATTTCGACAGGTTGCGCCACGTTGCCGAACGGGCCGAGCTTGGTGAACGCGCCGAAGCCGTTCTTGCCGTCACCATTCCCGAGCGCCCCGGCGCCTATCGCGCCTTTATCGGCCTGTTGGGTGACCGAGCCATCACCGAGTTCAATTACCGCATAGCACCGGGCAATTCGGCCAATATCTTTGTCGGCATCGGGCTCAAGCGCGGCGAGGCCGAAAAGGCCGAGATTATTGCTCTGTTGCGCGAACACGGCCACACCGTCCTTGATCTGAGCGACAATGAAGTCGCCAAGCTCCACATCCGCTACATGGTCGGTGGGCGTGTCGAGGGCTTGCAGAACGAATTGCTCTACCGCTTCGAATTTCCCGAGCGCCCCGGCGCGCTGCTCAAGTTCCTCGAGGGCCTGGCGCCGGACTGGAACATTTCCCTGTTCCACTACCGCAATCACGGCTCCGACTATGGCCGCATCCTGATCGGCATCCAGGTGCCAGCCCTCGAGCGCGACGCGTTTGAGACCTATCTCGATGCGCTCGGCTACGCCCATTGGGACGAAAGCGAAAACCCAGCTTATTCGATGTTCCTGGCCGCCAGCCCTGCCCCGTTGTGAGCCGGAACGACTGCGCTGTTCGGACGCTGGCATGCACACGGCCAAGCATTTGACTTTTCTTTGCTTTGGGCCATGATAGCACCATGACGTGCATTTGGTTTGCTCATCATTGTCCAGGCAAAGGCCCTCTCCTCATAGGATGAGAGCCTGGCGTTGCTACCTGCCACTGAGCAAGAGCGGCGCCAGGTAAAACCCCTTCACCCCGATATCGCATTTCAAGAACGAAGCGCCACAACGCTGCGGGCTTTCCGCGCGTCGTCGCGATGTGTGAGCAATGACCTATAAGTACTCCTGCACCTTCCCCATCACCGGCGGTAACAAGCTCTCGCGCTTTCAGAGCTGGGCTGCCGAACACGCGCCCGACATCTCCGTCAACCTGCCTCCACAGGTTCCGATCAAGACAGAAGCCCTGACAGTGCGCGTAAAATCGGTTGAAGACCGGCGCAAACTGATTGAACGTCTGGCGGTCGCCCAGTTCTGACAAAAACACTGCATGGCGGGCCGGCCACGGCCCGCCCTTTGGCATGTAACCCGGATGGTTCCAGCGAAAGCCCAAGTCGATCGACAACAGCAGGCCATGGGCACCTATTTGCAACCTACTGTAGTGGCTTGATTTTTACCGGAAGTTAAAAGGCCAACGATTAGAAGGACGTGGGGGAACTCGTTCCAATTACAAAGATTGCCCATCATGTTCAGACGATCAAGGTCCGTGGCCAAGCAAACAGGCTTTGCAGCAAACTCAGACCAGATGGCGGATGCGCTGCTCCGGTCCCAAGCCCTCATCGAGTTTACTCTTGATGGAACCGTCGTTTCGGCCAACGCCAATTTTCTCTCACTCATGGGCTACAGCCTTGAAGAAATTGCCGGGAAACACCATTCGATCTTCGTTGATGCAGACTATGCAGGCACTTCGGATTACCAGACGTTCTGGAAACGGCTGAGAAGCGGCGAATATGAAAGCGCCGAATACAAGCGCATCGCCAAGGGCGGCCGCGAAGTCTGGATCCAGGCAAGCTACAATCCGGTGTTTGACGCTGAGGGCAACACGGTCGGCATCGTAAAATTCGCAACCGATGTCACCGCCCGCAAGGTGACCGGCGCAGACGCCCGGGGCCAGATTGCCGCCATCTCCAAGTCACAGGCCGTCATCGAGTTCGATCTTTCGGGCACCATCCTGAACGCTAACAGCAATTTCTGCGAAGCGCTTGGCTATCCGCTCGAAGAAATTTCGAGAAAGCACCATTCGATGTTTGTCACGCCACTCGAAGCGAAAAGCGCCGAGTACGCTCTTTTCTGGGATCGTCTCCGCGAGGGCAATTTCGACAGCGGCGAATACCGCCGCATCGGCAAAGGTGGACGCGAAGTCTGGATACAGGCCAGCTACAATCCTATCTTCGACCCCTCCGGGCGCCCATACAAAGTCGTCAAATACGCCACCGACATCACAGCACGCAAAAACGCTGTGGCGATGCTGGGCGACCAATTGGGCCAGATGGCTGATGGCAGCCTCATCGATACGCTTGAGACGGCGATGCCCGAGGAACTCGAGGCCGTCCGCGTCGCCGTAAAATCGACGATCGTCCAATTCTCCTCGATCGTCCGTCAGCTATCGGAAACCAGCACTGGCCTTCGCGATGCGACTTCGGAAATCGCCGTGGGGTCTCGTGATCTTGCCGAGCGCAGCGCGTCGCAAGCAAGTTCGGTTGCCGAAACCACAAGCGCGATTGAGGGCCTGACCCAGACAGTCAATGCCAATGCCCAGCGAGCAATCGATGTCAGCACCGGGGCGGAGAAGGCCACGGGCCTTGCTGCCGAGCTTGGCGAAGCCATGGATGAGGCCGATCTGGCAATGGGTGCGATCACCGCATCGTCGACAAAGATCGCAGACGTGATCAAGATGATTGACGACATCGCGTTTCAAACCAATCTTCTCGCCCTCAACGCTTCGGTCGAAGCTGCGCGTGCTGGCGATGCGGGCAAGGGTTTTGCCGTCGTCGCCGTCGAAGTCCGCCGGTTGGCGCAATCGGCGGCCTCTGCTTCCAACGATGTCAAAAAACTTGTCGAAACCTCCCAATCGGAGGTCAAGAAGGGCACAACGCTGGTTTCGCGGGCAAATGGTCAGGTTGGGCACCTCCTCGCCTCATTGCGCGAGAGTGCCCAATTGATCTCCGAGATTGCTGGAGCAACCAACGTTCAGGCCTCCGCGATCGCCGAAGTCAGCGCCGCCATTGGCCGGATCGATACAATGACCCGCAACAATGCGGCCTTGGCCGAACAGACGCGTTCGGCCAGCGATCGCACCGAAAACGAGGCGATGTCGCTCGACACCATCGTCAACCGCTTTACCTTGGAGCGTACGCCGCATCGGCCCGTCCGGCAGCGAATTGCCAGCTGAATGAAAAAAGGCCCGGACGAAACCGGGCCTTTTCTTTATCCTTCCTCGACAAGCCGCCTGAGCTTGCCAATTGCCGTTTCGGCGCTTTCCTCATATGCGATGGTGCCGAAGAACTGCCCCTGGCCATCGATCAGGAAAACCGAGGCCGTGTGGTTGACGTTATAGCCGCCGCCCTCGAGCGGTGCTTTTTCGGCGAGAACGCCCCAGGCCTCTGTCATCTTTTCGATCTCCTCGGGCTCCCCGGTGATGCCGGTGATCCGATCGGAGACCCAGCCCACATATTCGCCAAGCACTTCGGGCGTATCCCGCTCAGGATCGACGCTGACGAAATAGGCGTCCAGCTTATCGGCGTCATCGCCCAACTGAGCGTACCAATGCTGCATGTCACCGAGCGTTGTCGGGCACACGTCGGGGCAATGGGTAAATCCGAAAAATACCATGGCGGGCTTGCCCACAAACACCGACTGGTCGACCGGTGCGCCGGTATGGTCGACAAGCTGGTAGTCCCCGGCGCCATACTGGCCCTGTGGCGCAGCGGCCAGCTGGGTCGATGGAGTGGTTTGGGAATTGTTGTAGTAGAGCAGCCCTCCGGCCCCGACCGCTGCGACAGCGACCAGGGTCCAGAGAACAACACGCACAGTTCCGAGTGTCGAGTTGGCCATTTGGCTCAATGTCCCTCATGTTCCGAATGGCTCGTGGTCGACGCACCAAACGCCTGTACCGCCAGTTCGATTTCAATCGCTCCGGCCCGTTCGAACGTCAACGTCACCGGCACGGTTTGTCCTTCGACAAATGGCTCGGAAATGTTCATGAACATCAAATGCAGTCCGCCGGGCGCCAGCGTTACCGTCTCACCAGCCGGGATCTCGAGCCCTTCAGGCAGTTGCTGCATCTTCATAACGTCGTCGACAACAGCCATTTCGTGAATCTGCACGTCGGGGGAAAAAGATGACTCCGCCGAAACCAGCCTGTCGGCTTGGTCGCCTGTATTGGTGATTGCGACATATCCCCCTCCAACCGGGGCATTGGGCAAAGTAGCGCGGGTAAACGCGCTGGTCAGTTCCAGGTCGCCCAGCGTGACAGCCTCGCCGCCATGATGAGCATGGTCGGAGGTGTTGTTTTCGCCCAGGCTGACGACGGGTTCCCAGCCAAGCGCCACATCACCGCACATCTGTTCGACGGCAAACAGGATATCGGTTTCGGGCAGGTCATCGGCAAATGTGCCGGTAAATGCGAATTGTTCATGGCTGTCATCCGGCACCGATCCTCCGGACCAGGTGGTCTGGGCCACCTGCCCGTCGACGGACGGCATTTCAAGCACCCAGCCATCCTTGTCTTCGGCGGTCACATCGCCGAAGCCCTCGGGCAAGTTCACACGTACAGTGTCGGTCGGCGCGCCATCGCAACCATGTGGCAGCACCAGCACACCCCTGAACGACGCGCCAGGTGTCGATTGGGTATCTTCGAACGTCATATGAGCCAGGGCAGGCGTTGCAACGGCTATTATGGATGCAGCGGCAATCGCCGCGCGAGAAACAGAGCGGATCATCAGTGATCTCCGACAAGTAATGGTCTGAAAGAAGTTTATGCAGTTCAGGCCAGAACTGGCGGCGCGCGCGAATTTTTTGGCGAGTAGGCAGGATCGTCGCTGACGATCTCATCAATTGCGATCAAATCGGCGGTGATGAACTGCACGTAAGCCGGCTCTGCCACGCAGGGTGCGGGCGGAAGGTCTGCGACACCGGCCCGGCAGGCGTGACAGGGCGAGTGACCGCCACTCTCGTCGTCGGGTGCGCCCCCACAGAACGAGAGGTCCGCGACGGAGAACGACAGCCCGTCAACTGGCGTTTCCAGTGCGACCGGCTGATGCACGAACGCGAGAAAGACCAGCGCCAGAACGACCAGCGCCTTTACGATTTCTCCAACGATGTCGCGCGCAAGGCTCATGCCGTTGCCACCCAGACCGCTTCCTGTTTCGCCAGCGCTTTTACACGAAGCTGCGAAAATGCCAATGCGGCCAATTCGCATACTCCGGCGTCGCGTTTCCCAACCGCACTATAGCCGACCCAGTTAAGTCATACTTATTGACATTTTTCGGTTCGTCCTACCGTCCTCAGACTTGCGCTCACTTCCGCATCCGCCTTCAGCACCCAAAAATGTAAGCGATGACATCGCCAGATTACGGGCATTTGTCAAGATCACGACCAGACAACATTCGTGCTTTACATATAGTAATACTATATGCAATCTTTCGACCCGCGGCACGATTGAGGGGAGGCTTCAATCGGCGCCATCAGGAGGAAAATTCATGAAATTCGTAAAGCAGCTTGCGCTGGGCGTGAGCACACTCGCCCTTCTCGGATCCGCCGCCATGGCGCAGGAAGGCCTTGAAGGCATGACCATCGGCTTCTCCCAGATCGGTTCGGAATCGGGCTGGCGCGCCGCCGAAACTTCAGTAACCCGGCAGCAAGCCGAAGAATGGGGCGTGAATCTCCAATTCTCTGACGCCCAGCAGCGCCAGGAAAACCAGATCCGCGCCATCCGCTCGTTCGTCGCCCAGGGCGTCGATGCCATCCTTCTCGCGCCGGTTGTTGCGACGGGCTGGGAAGAAGTTCTGAGCGAAGCCAAAGACGCCGATATTCCTGTCGTCCTGCTCGATCGTGGTATCGAAGCGCCTGAAGACCTTTACCTTACCTCGGTTGCTTCCGATCAGGTCCTTGAAGGCCGCGTCGCTGGCGACTGGCTCGTCGAAACCGTCGGTGACGAGGACTGTCGCGTCGTCGAGTTGCAGGGCACGGTGGGTTCGTCCCCCGCCATCAACCGCAAGCAGGGCTTTGAAGAAGCCATCGCCGATCACGCCAATGTCGAAATCGTGCGTTCCCAGACCGGCGACTTCACCCGCGCACTCGGCAAGCAGGTGATGGAAGGATTCCTTCGCGCCGAAAATGGTGGCCAGGACATCTGCGCTCTCTACGCGCACAATGACGATATGGCCGTTGGCGCCATCCAGGCCATCAAGGAAGCCGGTTTGGCACCGGGCGAAGACATTCTCGTCGTCTCTATCGATGCCGTGCCCGACATCTTCACCGCCATTGCTGCCGGCGAAGCCAACGCCACCGTCGAGCTGACCCCAAACATGGCCGGCCCGGCATTCGAAGCGCTCGACGCCTATCTCAACGATGGCACTGAGCCCGAAAAATTTATCATCACCGAATCCAAGCTTTACACTTCGGACGATGATCCCGAAGGCGAAGCCGAACGTCGCCGCGACCTTGGCTATTGATCTGAACCGGGGGAGCGCCTTGCTCCCCCGCCTTCCCCTCTCCGGAGGCGAAGCAGAGGTCGGATAAGGTGCAGTGCGCTCGCTCCGACGTCCAAATTCCAAATTCGAGACCACCAATGGCCCAACCTGCCCCCATCCTCGCTGCCTCGGGAATCGAGAAGTCGTTTCTCGCCCACAAAGTGCTCGACGATGTCGGCATCGAATTGTTCCCCGGCGAGGTTCATGCCCTGCTTGGCGAGAACGGCGCGGGCAAATCGACCCTCATTAAAATTCTCACCGGCGCCTACAGCAATGATGCGGGCACCATCACGCTTGACGGCACCCCCATCCATCCGCGCGACACCCGCCACGCGCAGGAATTGGGCATCGGAACCGTCTATCAGGAGGTCAATCTCCTGCCCAACATGAGCGTTGCGGACAATCTTTACGTTGGTCGCCAGCCCATGAAGTGGGGCATGGTCGACACTGGAAAGATGCAGCGCGACGCGCGCAACCTGCTTGCCCGCTACGATCTCAAGATCGATCCGGGCGCCCAGCTCGACAGCTTTTCTGTCGCCGTCCAGCAGATCGTCGCCATCGCCCGTGCAGTCGACATATCAGGCAAAGTGCTCATCCTCGACGAGCCGACCGCCAGCCTCGACCAGCACGAGGTCGAAATTCTCTTTGAAATCGTCCGGCAGCTAAAAGCTCAGGGCATGGCGATCGTCTTCATCACCCACTTCCTCGATCAGGTCTATGACATCGCCGACCGCGTCACGGTGCTGCGCAATGGCAAGCGCATCGGCTCGCGGCCGATAGAGGAACTTGGTCGGATGGACCTTGTCACGATGATGCTCGGCGAGGCGCTCGAACACGAAGACGCTATGCGGATCGGGGTCACCCGAAAGCCCGGCGAACTCTACGCATCGTTCAAGAACTACTCCCTCACCGGGAAGGCAGCCCCGTTCGATCTCGATTTGCACAAGGGCGAGATCGTGGGCGTTGCGGGGCTGCTCGGCTCGGGCCGCACCGAAATGGCGCGCCTGCTGTTTGGCATCGATAAGCCCGACACCGGGCAGTTGACGGTGTCGGGCAAATCCGCATCCATACGCGAACCGCGCGATGCCATTGCGCTCAATTTCGCCTTCGCGCCAGAAGATCGCAAGCTGGACGGGATCGTTGGTGACCTCACTGTACGCGAAAACATCATCCTCGCGCTCCAGGCCCATCGTGGCTGGATCAAACCAATGGGCCGCGCGGAACAGGCCGAACTGGCAGACCGCTATATCGAGGCTCTCGATATCCGTTGCACCGGGCCCGAACAGCCGGTCAAGTTCCTCTCGGGCGGCAATCAGCAAAAAGTGGTTTTGGCCCGCTGGCTGGCGACCAATCCCAAACTGCTCATCCTTGATGAACCCACGCGCGGCATCGACGTTGGCGCTCACGCCGAGATTATCAAGATGATCAACCGCCTGTGTGACGAGGGCATGAGCCTGTTCGTCATCTCGTCCGAACTCGACGAGATCACTGCCTACTCCTCCCGCGTCCTCGTGCTGCGTGAACGCGCCATCGCCGGAGAGCTGACGGGTGAAGCGATCAACACAACAGCGATCATGGAAATGATCGCCAGCGAGCCGGAGGCACGGCCCCAATGACCCGTTCTATTTTCTCGGTCATCAAGCCGCAATTCATCGCGCTGGCGGCAATTCTGCTCATCAACTGGATCCTGTTTCCCGGATTTTTCAATCTGTTCATTCGCGACGGTCGCGTCTATGGCTCGCTGATCGATGTGCTCAATCGCGGCGCACCGGTCGCCATTCTGGCCATCGGCATGACAGCGGTCATTGCCACCCGCGGGGTCGACCTTTCCGTCGGCGCGGTCATGGCCATTGCGGGTGCGGTCGCCGCCACCATGGTTCAGGGCGATGGCAACGCGCTGATTATCGTCCTCGTCGCCGGTCTGGGCGTTGGCCTTCTTTGCGGGTTGTGGAATGGCGCCCTCGTCGCCGTGCTCGGCCTGCAACCGATCATCGCCACCCTGATCCTCATGGTCGCCGGGCGCGGCATTGCACAAACCATCACCGAAGGCTTCATCGTCACCTTCAACGATCCCGGCTTGATTTTTCTCGGCTCCGGTTCCGTCCTCGGCCTGCCCACGCCCATCATCATCATGCTGGTGCTGGCCGTCGTCACAACGCTTGTCATGCGACTTACCGCTCTTGGCCTGTTCATCGAATCCGTCGGCATTAACCGCTCCGCCTCGTCTTATGCCGGCCTGCGTGCGCGCTCGCTGCTCATCGGCGTTTATGCCTTTGCTGGGTTCTGCGCGGCCATTTCCGGTATCATCGCTGCAGCCGACATTCGCGGCGCCGATGCCAATAATGTCGGCCTTTGGCTCGAACTCGACGCAATTCTCGCTGTCGTGATCGGCGGTACTTCATTGATGGGTGGACGGTTCTCAATTCCAATGTCGGTTATCGGCGCGCTCATCATCCAGGCCATGAACACTGGTATTCTGGTCTCGGGCTTTCCGCCCGAATTCAATCTGCTGGTCAAGGCAGCGCTGATTATCATCATTCTGGTCGTGCAGTCCCCGTTGGCCGGCCGCATTTTTCATTTTGCCGCCCGCCCCCATAAAAAACGCTCTGAGGTCAGCTCCCGATGAACCCGCGTTACTGGCCGCTGATCGCCACAATCACCATCTTCATCCTAGCCTATGCGCTGGCCGTGATGCAGTTCCCTGCCCTGTTCTCCACGCGCGTTCTGGGCAATCTGCTGACCGATAACGCCTTCCTCGGCGTCGCGGCGGTCGGCATGACCTTTGTCATCCTCTCGGGCGGCATCGATCTGTCGGTCGGCTCGGTCATTGCCTTTTCGTCGGTCCTGATCGCTGTTCTTGTCACCCAGCTGGGCATTCACCCCCTACCCGCCTTTGCCATAACCTTGCTGGTCACGACCGCCTTTGGCGCGTCGATGGGCGCGATGATCCATTATCTCGAGGTGCCGCCATTCATTGTCACGCTCGCCGGCATGTTTCTGGCGCGTGGCCTCACCTTCCTGCTGACCCAGGACTCAATCTCGGTCAGCCATGATTTCTATACCTGGGTACGCCAGTTTTATTACGTCATGCCTGGCGGCGGCCGCCTGACCTTCAATGGCGGGCTGATGCTTGTGGTCTTTGCCATCGGCATCGTTGTCTGCCACCGCACGCGGTTCGGCGCCTATGTTTATGCACTGGGAGGCAACGCCCAGTCGGCAGCCCTGCTCGGCGTTCCCGTCGCTCGCACCACAATCGGCATCTACGCGGTTTCGAGCTTTCTCGCCGGCCTCTCCGGCGTTGTCTATTCGCTCTACACCTCTTCGGGGTATCCCTTGGCAGCCGTTGGCGTCGAACTTGATACCATCGCTGCAGTCGTCATCGGAGGCACGCTGCTTTCGGGCGGCTTCGGCTTCATGCTCGGTTCACTGGTCGGGGTCTTCATCCAGGGAATGATACAGACCTACATCGTTTTCGATGGCACGCTATCGAGTTGGTGGACCAAGATCGTCATTGGCGGCCTTTTGTTCGGCTTCATACTCCTTCAACGCGTCATCATTGCCGCATCCAAGCGCGACTGGCGCAAAAAGAAGGTGGCAACAGTCCGAGCCTAAACGCCGCCGTTCAGGGCATCATCGCCGCTTCGGCGAAAGCCGGGACTCCATGGGCGCCACAGCATCCACCGGGGACGCGGCAAATCCTGCCACTCTGGATGGCGCTGGTTCTGCGCCAGCCGGCATTTTCGCACCGTCTGGGTGCGTAGATGCAGCGCGACGCAGGTGTCTTTCCCCGGGGAGATGCAATGTCGGGTCAAGCGGCTGTTGCACTCTTCGGGCGTATCCTTGCTGGCTCATTTCCCAATGTGCGCAAATAGCTCTTGAAGGAGCAAGCGGTCAGTCGGTCGGCGCGCCCTTGCCTTTGCCACGCTCTGCGAGCGCGTCCGTACGCGCCCGCAACCCGTGCAGAATGTCGCCAAGGAAGCGTTTGACCACATCGAGTTCCTCGCCCGAATATTGCGCGAGCACGGTTTCATGGAGCGGTTGTGGCCCACGCGAAAAGGGCCGGAACCGTTCTTCCTGTGTCGTGGGGCCCAGCGAGAGCAATGTCACCCGACGATCCGTGGGGTGCTGGCTGCGCGTCAGATAACCTTCTGCTTCGAGCCTGTTGATCATGATGGCGGTCGCTCCGCTCGACATGCCCAGGTGCCTGGCCACGGCCGATGGCGTCGCCTCCTTGCCGTGGCTACGCACATACCCGATAGCCATCATGTCAGAGAGATTGAGACCCGCCGCCGCCGAGTAAGCGCGGTAAGCCCGGCTCATCTCATCTGTCAGGTCACGGACCAGGGCGTCGATGTCATCGTTCATGCAGCATTTCCATTTCAGAATACCTCTAATGCAAAGATACTATGTTGCAAAGCTAAATAGTTCGCCTTAGATAGCAGCCAATCATTGCACGATCAGGGTAGAACAATGGCGCAGGCAGCTCCACACAACGATGACAAAATCCAGTCCGAACTCACCAGTTCAGGCTCTGTCGCGCCGTTTCGATCCGAAATGTCCCGCGAGGTAACGCAGGCACCCCAACCTGCCGACACCGCATCCGAACCCGTGCCGCCACGCAGCCGACGCAAGGCGCGCCTTTTCGGCCTTGGCATTCTGGTTGCATTGGGTGCCTGCATTGCCTGGTATCCGCTCTCTGACCATCACGCACCCTATTCGGGGGGCGGGTCACTGGTTGGCGACGTCACCCAGATCGCGGCGCGGGTATCAGGTCCGGTCTCCCAGGTTCTGGTCACCGACAACTCCGAGGTTCGCGAGGGGCAGCCCCTATTCCATATCGATGAAACGACCTTCCTCATGGATGTGGCCCAGGCCAGCGCGCAGCTTGACCAGACAACGGCCTCGATTTCGTCGGCTGGCGCCGCTATTCCGACAGCGCGCGCCAAGGTCGAGCAGGCTGAAGTCGGCCTTGCCAACGCTCAGGAGACGCTCGATCGCACACTGCAATTGTTTGACCGCGAGCTGACCAGCACGGCCCAACTCTCCCAGGTTCAGGCCAATTTCGACACCGCCGAGCTTAACGTGACTGCTGCCCGAGCCGAACTCGAGCGCGTCACAGCCTCGGCCGGCCCACTCGACGACACCAATCCCAACATCCGTGCTGCGCAGGCCGGTTTGGAAAAGGCACGCTTTGGTCTCGACAATGCCACGGTGCGCGCGCCGGCCGATGGCTATGTCACCAACCTTTCGCTCACGCCGGGTCAGTTCGTGGGCGCAGGATCGCCAGTCATGACGTTTATCAGCGAAGGCCGCGACACTGTCATCGCCGACTATCGGGAAAACCAGTTGGTCAATGTCAGCCCTGGTGACAGGGCTATCGTCATCTTTGAGGCAGCCCCCGGTCGACAATTCGAAGGCACTGTGGACAGCATTGCCTGGGGCATCAGCAATGGCCGTGTCTCGAGCAATGGGCTGGCGCAATCGTCGACGGATAGCCGCTGGTTTCCTCCAGCCCGCAAGATCCCGGTCCGCATTGTCATCGACGATCCCGACGCCCTGCCCGCCAATGTCCGGCTCGGTTCGGAAGCCGGCGCGCTGATTGTCCCCGATCAGGGTCTCATTCCCGCAATCGCCCAGTCCCTGCTCGGCGTCCGCGGCATGATTTCCGGCTTTAACTAAGGCCATTGGCATGGAACAGCTTCCTCGCGTTGACCCGCTCGAAGATCCCTATCTGGCGCTGCGCACCGCGCTGACCGTCGCGTTGTGCATCCTGTTGGCCGAACCTATGGGCATTTCCCAGCCCATGATGCCCGTCGCCATCGGCATGAGCATGTTGTCGAACCAGCGCGGCGGATTGAATGTGCGCACTTTCGCGGGCCCACTGGCGCTGCCTGTCATCGCCATCGTATTCAGCTGGATCGCCGCCGTCACCGTTGGCGAACCCATGCTGTTTCTGGCCATCAACATCCTTCTGGCTGCGGGCGGTCTGGCGCTCATGCTGTTTCGCGGCTCGCGGGCGGGCATGTTGCTCACCGTCTTTCCGGCGATGATGTCCATGTCGGCGCTCTATAGCGAATACGCGCTTGCTGCCATTCGCGACAGCATGGTCATTGGCGGGGTGCTGGTCGGCGCCGGCGCCGTGCTCACCAACATCCTTTTTCCGCCAACCACGCGCCGCATCCATGTCGAAACGCCGCGACCGCTCAAATCCGATACGCCCATCGCAGAACTCGCCATTAGGATCGTCGTTTATTTAGCGACCCTGCTGGTGACCTTCTCGACCGGCAATATGAGCATGCTGATCGTACCGATCATGCTTGTCTTCATCTGTTCCGAGCCTGACAGGGGCGGCCGTATCGAGCAAATCGTGGATCGCGGCGGCGGCACCATTGTGGGCAGCGGCGTCGCAATCGTCGCGCTGGCCATCTACTATCTGGTTCCCCAGTTCGCCGTTCTGCTTTTGGTTTTGACCGCCATCACCTACTTCCTCATCGAAGGCATGACGTGGGGGCGCAACAGGCCGCAGTTCTATCAATATGTCTGCTCGGTCGCGCTTGTGATGGTCCTTTCCTCGGTCACCGGCACCAATTCTGCGTTCGAAGTGGTGTTTCAGCGCATAGTTCTGACAATGGGCATCATGCTTGCCGGCATTGCGCTGCTCTCACTGCTCGAGGCAATATTTGTCGCGCCAAAGCCCCGTCGCACCGCCAGCGCCGCTGTCTGAACTGCTTGTGCCGCGCTGTTGAAAACAACACGCAGTGCGGCCGCCAATCCCGGCCAAGTCTATAAAATCGAGACTCTGCGACAATTTGCGCTTAACTTTACGTTAAGGGGTCAAAACTTGAATGCCGGGCTATCACGGACATTAAGCAACCAGATGGCGCCCTAGAGCGGCGCAATGCCCCTTCATCCGATCCGTGCGTGCCTTGGCGCGTTGAGGGGAAAATGGATGTCGGACATCTATATTGTGGGCTTCGATGGGACCGAAGCTTCGGGCCGCGCTGCCGATCTCGCAGCCGACCTCGCCAGAACATCGGGTGCAACGCTGCATTTCGTGCTGGTGCTCGAATGGTCACCCTACAGTTTTCTAAGTCAGGAAGAGCTGGCCGAGCGGCATAAGAGACGCGAGGAAGAACTCCTGCGCGCCGCCAAAATTGTCGAGCCGGTCGCCGCCAAATACAGCGCCACTGGCCTAACCACGACCCATGAAGTGCGGTACGGCCACGCCGGCGAGATCATCGCGGGCATCGCCAGATCCTCGGGAGCCAAGCAGATCTTTGTCGGCCGCCAGGGCTCAAGAAAGCTCTCAGACCGCCTTCTCGGCGGACTGACCATGGCGCTCGTCCAGATCGCAACGGTACCGGTCACTGTGGTCCCGTAAGGGTCGCATCCAATCAGACTTCGCCCAGGCCGACGGCAAAACGGCATGGTGCGAAAGTTCAAGGGGACAAGAAATGAGAAATCTGTTTTTGGCACTGGCGCTGCTGCTGCCGCTGTTCGCGCTACCTGCATCTGGGCAGGAGGAAGAAAATGAAGGGGCCGCCGAAGTCGCCATCGAAGCTCAGGAGACCATCGAGCAAACAACCCGTACAGTCGACATGATCATCAACGACGCGATCTCCCCGTTTTCAAACGCGGTCGTCAGCGTCATTTTCTTTTCAGTGCCTATCGCTGGCGTGGACTTCCCGCTCATCGTTGGGTGGCTGGTCATCGCCGCGACCGTGTTCACCCTCTATTTCGGGTTTATCCAGTTCAGGGTTTTCGGCCACGCCATCGCCCTTGTGCGCGGTGATTACGCCGACCCCAACGACGCCGGCGAAGTTTCACACTTTCAGGCACTTGCAACGGCGCTGTCAGGCACAGTTGGCCTTGGCAACATAGCCGGAGTTGGAGTTGCCATTGCCGTCGGCGGACCCGGCGCGACCTTCTGGATGATCCTTGCTGGCCTTTTGGGAATGGCATCGAAATTCACCGAATGCACATTGGGCGTCAAATATCGCAATGAACTGCCAGACGGCCGCGTATCGGGCGGGCCGATGTACTATCTGTCCAGGGGACTGGCCGAGCGCGGCATGGGCGGGCTGGGCAAGTTCTTTGCAGTGTTCTTCGCCATCTGCTGCATCGGCGGCGCGCTTGGCGGCGGCAACATGTTCCAGGCGAACCAGTCGTTCCAGCAGCTCGTCAACATTTCTGGCGGCAATGATGCAAGCCCGCTGGCCGGCTATGGCTGGCTGTTCGGGCTGGTCATGGCCTTGATCGTTGGCGCCGTTATCATCGGCGGCATCAAGTCGATTGCCAAAGTCACCGAAAAGATTGTGCCCTTCATGGGGGTTCTCTATGTCGGCACGGCGCTCATCATCATCTTGATGAATATCGGCAGCATCGGCTGGGCATTCTCCCAGATCATAGGCGGGGCGTTCTCGCCAGAAGGTGTCGCTGGCGGCGCCATCGGCGCACTCATCCAGGGCTTTCGCCGGGCAGCGTTTTCCAACGAGGCCGGGATCGGTTCGGCGGCCATCGCCCACTCGGCGGTCCGCACGAAAGAACCTGCTACCGAAGGCATTGTCTCGCTGCTTGAGCCCTTCATCGATACCGTCGTGATCTGCACGATGACCGCGTTGGTCATCATCTTCACCGGCGCTCTCGATACCGGGCTTACAGGCGTGGACCTGACATCGGCAGCCTTTGGCGCGCAGTTCAGCTTCTTCCCCTATATTCTGGCGCTGGCCGTGCTGTTGTTTGCGTTTTCGACAATGCTCAGCTGGTCCTATTACGGCCTGAAATCGTGGACCTATCTGTTCGGCGAAGGCAAAACCAAGGAAAACACCTTCAAGATCATCTTCTGCGTCTTTGTCATCATCGGCGCCTCGATGAGCCTTGGCCCGGTCATCGACTTCTCGGATTCGATGATCTTTGCAATGGCACTGCCCAACGTCATCGGGCTGTACCTCCTGATGCCTGTCGTCAAACGCGAAGTGAACCAGTACTTCGCCAAGATCAAATCGGGCGAAATCAGGAAAATGAAGGGACACTAGAGGGGAACCTCACCACCCTGAGATGACATTTGCGGAAGGGCGAGGATAATTCTCGCCTTTCTCATTGCGGGCCGGATCTGGCAGGCGCTTCTGCAATGGGGTGGAAAGGAGACGGTCGGCTTATCGGGACAATGACTCCGGAAGCTGCACTCTGTTAGGCATCATCGTCGGATAACAGAGCTTCGATATCATCGAGCTGCGACTGCCAGTCCACCCCGTCATCAACGCCCCAAATCCGTAAGGTGAAGAGCCCTTCCACAGCCAGAAATGCGGTTCTCGCCGCTCGCGCCTCTCGTGACTGTCCCATTTCATTCAGGATCGAACGGTACCAGTCTGCTGTGTGCAGGCGGTTCTGAGGATTTTGCATGTAAGCGATCATAAGGCCGGCCATCTTTGCGTCGATGGCACCTTGTGACGAGCGCATTGCGGCAATGTAGCTGCGGACAAATTCCGTCGGAGTCGAGCTCCCGACATCGCGGACAAGGGCATCGAACTGGGTGGTCCACCGGTCGACAAGGCCCTTCACCAGGTCATCCTTGGACGCAAACGAATACTGGACGCCGCCCTTTGAAATCCCCGCCGCTTTGGCGAGGGCGTCAATCGTCAGCGCTTGCGGTCCCTCGGCATTCACGATGTCTTCTGCCATCGTCAAAAGGCTGTCGCGGCTGATTGTCGGTTTCCGTCCCATTCATTTTCCTTCACGCAAATCAAACATCGCGATTGAAATCCATACGTATGTATTTATATGGGGCGGGTCAATTTTCAATCAGGTGTGTCAATGTCCGCCCCATACCGTGACCCCAGGCGCTGGCTGGTACTTGTCGCCGTCATGCTCGCGTTTCTTCCTGTCGTTATCGACATGACTGTGCTGCACGTCGCTGTGCCTACTCTAACGCAATCCCTCGGCGCCTCCAGCACTGAGGTCCTGTGGATCATCGACATTTATCCCCTGCTGATGGCTGGGTTGCTTGTCCCGATGGGGACACTCGCCGACCGGATCGGCAACCGAAAAGTGATGCTGACGGGCCTCGTGATCTTTGGCGCCGCCTCCGTTCTTGCCGCCTTTTCGCAGAGTGCTGGGATGCTCATCGCTGCGCGCGTTCTGCTTGCGCTGGGCGGCGCGATGATCGTACCTTGTGTTTTGGGAACCATTCGCCGCACCTTTGAAGATGACGGTGAGCGCGCGATCGCACTGGGACTGTGGGGCACTGTTGGATCTGCGGGTGCTGCCGTGGGGCCGCTCGTTGGTGGTGGCCTTTTGGAACATTTCTGGTGGGGTTCGGTCTTCCTCATCAATGTTCCGATCATGCTGCTGGTTGCGCCGACGTGCTATTTCCTGTTGTCACGCAATGAGGTGACCTCGCCTGGCAAGTGGGCCCTCGGTCAGGCACTGCTGCTCATCGCGGGCATGATTTCCCTTGTCTACGCGACAAAGGCGGGGATTGGCGGCAGTCATTCTCCTTGGATAATCACGCTGATCGTCGCTTTCGGCGTGTTTTTGCTCTCGCTTTTCGCCAGAAAGCAGATTCTCTCGGACAATCCGATGCTCGACCTGTCCCTGTTCTCCCATCCGGCAATCGTCGCTGGCATCGTCATGGCCCTTGTTGCGACGGGCGCACTGGCGGGTGTCGAACTGACTCTCGCCCAGGAGCTGCAATACGTGATTGGCAAGTCGCCGCTCGAAGCCGGTATTTTCATGGTCCCGATCATGATTGCGGCTGCAATCGGTGGTCCCGTTGCTGGCGTCTTGTCCAACACATTTGGCCTGCGTCGCGTGGCATCACTGTCGCTGCTGATGGGCGCCGGTACATTGGCTTATCTTGGTAGCGCAGACTTCCATAATCCGGGACTGCTCGTACCGGCCGCCCTTGCGATGGCCGGTCTCACCCTCAGCATCGGACTGACCGCATCATCCATTGCCATCATGGGGTCTGTCCCGCCCGAGAAAGGCAGCGCTGCGGGGTCGTTGGAGGGAACAGGCTATGAACTGGGAACCGGCCTCGGCATCACCCTCTTCGGAGTGTTCATGGCCATGATTTTCAGCCGTGCGCTTGAAGTTCCCCCCGACCTTGCATTGCCGCTGGCGCAGCAGGCGGGCCGTTCAATCGGGGACACCTATCTGGTTGCAAACCAACTTCCTGCCGAACAGGGCGCTGCTCTCATAGCGGCAGGCAAGGCGGCCTTTAGCGCGGCACATGTCACCTTGTTGTCAACGGCGGCAGCAGTGATCGGCACCTTGGCCGTTGTTGTGTACTTCCTTTTAGGGAGCTATCGCCCAACAGAAAACTCTACCCATTGACCATGATATCCATTGCCGGGCAGCATCCGGGCCGCCCGGCATTGGCCCCATGGGACCGCCGACTGCTCGCCTATATTTTCGCGAATAACCGGGCTGTAAGTGGTAGCATTTGGGAACTTGCCGCGCCCTCACAGCCGACCGAAATGGGGGTCGGAACCAGCAATCCCGCCCTCTCTGCTACTCTTTTCTCAAGCACTGTTCAGATGCAGAATGTTCCCGTCGGGGTCCTTGAACCAGACCATCTTGAAATTACCTGAACTGTGGATTCCGTCTTTATAATCGACGCCCATTTCAGGATAGTGCTCGAAACTAATGCCCTTTTCGCGAAGCTGGGCGACGATTGCCTCGATATCATCGCCGCAATCCCAGACTACGGCGTTGGCCGCGTTGGTGCCGGCAAAGTCGGATGGATAGACGAGCAGGTGCGTGCTGCCCGTCTTGTAAACCAGAACGCCGCCCATGCCGTCCTCTTCCAGGGCAAGCCCGAGCGTTTCACTGTAGAACTTGCGCGCCACTTCAATGTCGGCGGTGGCTACGATGGCAGACGAATGCTTGTCCTTTAACTGCGCCATGATGGTTCTCCCTTAGCGATACACTTCAAGGACGCAACGCGTCATTGCGTTCCGACACCCAGCCAAGAAAAAAGGCGGGATCTCTCCCGCCTTTCAATATCTCTGTCGTCAAAGCGTAGCGCTTAGCGGGCCGCTTCGACCTCTTCAGTCGTCAGGACGCCGAAATCATTGCCCCACGAGTTGCGGATGTAGGTGCCAAGCTGGGCAACGTCTTCGTCGCTGAGCTGATTGCCGAAAGCGGGCATATAGCCAAAGCCATGGATCAGCGTGTTGGCAACGAAGCTGGCATCGGCCAGGTTTTCGTTACCGGCCAGCACTGCACCGGCGCCGCCCTGTCCGCCAGCGCCGTGGCAGCTGGCGCAGTTGGCGGCGAATTTCGGTGCGCCTGCATTGGCAACAGCGGCAACATCGGAATCGCTGGTGATCGCATCGGCAGAAGCCTCGTCGCCTTCAGCTTCCTTACCGGTGTTGGGATCTTCCCATTCCGCCGGCCCCGCTTCGCCGCCAGCTGCTGCATCGCTGCTGTTGCCTTCGACGACACCAAGTCCACCCCCGTCTTCACCATAGGTGAACATCAGGATCGAGCCAGGGTTGTGCAGCACCGAAGTGTTGAGACCCTCGCCGAACTTCTGGGCTGCCGAACCGAAAGCGTCGGTTGCGATGAACACAGTCTTGCCGTCCGGCGAAACGATGACGTCACGATACCGGTTCTGCGTGCTCAACCAGGCTTCCGGCAGACCGTCTGCTTCCTGGCCGTCCTCAGTCAGGTGCTGGACATAAAGCGTGCCATGCTTGAGCGTCGGGATGAGGACAGAGTTGTCCCATTCGGCAATACCGTCTTCTCCAGCGCCGTAATACAGAATGGAGGACGGGGCGACTGTGGGATCACAGATATAGCCACAGATCTGGCCGAACTCGTAACCGTCTTCGACAGTGAAGAACGTCGCGATCGGGTCGATCATGTCGCCCTCGAAATCGCTTTCCTTGAACTGCGGTACGGAATCGGGAATCGGCGTTGCGTTCCGGTCGACACCTTCGGGGCCTTCGCTCCAGTTGATATAGGTGTAGGCTTGATCGTCGATGAAACCGGCGACGCTGGGCCAGCCATAGTCGCCACCGGGCTGGATGATGTTAAACTCATCGTCACTGGCCGGGCCATGTTCGGCTTCGTAGAGCGTTCCGTCGGGACCGAAAGCGATACCCTGCGGGTTGCGGTGACCGTAGCTCAGGATGTGGCTCTTGACGCCATCGATCTCAGGATTGTCGTCGGGGATAGAACCATCGAGGTTAAGGCGAAGAACCTTGCCCGAATATGTACGCCAATCTTGGTTGTCGACTTCGTCCTGAGTCGGCAGAGCCTGGGCCAGGTTCGGACGCTGATAGTTACGGCCGAAGTTGGCGCCCTGCTCACCGATCGAATAATACAGCTTGCCATCAGGACCGATCACCACGCGACCGGCATTGTGGTCGTTCCAGGCCGGCAGCCCGTCGAGCACGATCGTCGGATCGACGAGTTGCTGGAGATTGCTGTCATAGCTGTAGCGCACGATCTGTGCAGAAGGATCGGGCTCTTCTTCTGTACCGTTGTTGATCGTATAGCCGATGAAGACGTAGTCGTTGCCGGTGCCTTCGAGCAGCTCGGGGTGCAGCGCCATGCCGAGCAGCCCTTCATGCTGAGGGCCGGTATAAACGTCTTCGAGCGTCAAAAGAAGCTGCTGTGCGCCGGTCGTGGGATCGACACGGGTGACTTCACCGCTGGTGCGCTCGGTCAGCCAGATCATGTCGTCGGGCCCCCAACGCATAGCCCAGGGATTGGACAATCCGGTTGTCAGTACACGCGAAGAAAAAAGCGAGCTATCACCGCTTTGAATTTCAACCGGCGTCACCTGCGCAGAAACCAAGCTTGTGGACAGCATGAGGGCCGCGGCAATCGCGCCTCCCATAAACGCTGTCGCAATCGGAGCCCGGCCCCCGCGTGCTTTATGTCGCGTTGCCATGAGCATTCTCCTATGAATTTTCTTGAAATCGTCTGTGAGGATACGACCGCTAATAGGCGGCGCAGATGCCCGCGCATACAACGTACAAGCGGGCGACAGGTTCCACTACAATCAAACTTTCATTATATCAAACAAATGTGGTGTGATCGGACGACCTTATCAACCGCAAGCTTCACGCACCGGCTGAAGGGCCGCTTCAATGCCTTCGAGCTGGAAGCTGACGGTCACTGAGCGCTGGGATTGTGGTGTCGCGCGCACCAACAATCGCTGAGTCTGCTGGAGCTGCCCGATAACTGCTTCTGCCGCCTGCGTTTCGAAAAAACCGATCGCCAGACGATCGGGCGCAAGATCGACCGATTGGCTGCGAGGGGGCTGGCGATCGTATTGAAGCGTGATCGTGGCGCTGTTCGATGTCGGGGTTCCCATAGCAGAACCAGCGAAGCTGAACTGAACGATGGTTTCGCCTTCCACGCACAGAACAGTCAAACGCGCCGGCGCGCGACCACCGGCCAGGGCGGGGATAAGCTGTTCTGATTCGAGTGTAGCGAACGGCACCTCGGTGCCTTCGATCTGGGACACTTCGATCCCGCTGACCCACAACCCCTGCTCGGCGTCACTCTCGGCATTGCCACCGGTGAACTGGCCCGACCGGAAGATCGAATCGTAACAGGAAAGCCGTTCGCTTGCCGGACCGATTGCCGCGCA
Organism: Pelagibacterium sp.; assembly: GCF_048264985.1. Classification (GTDB taxonomy): domain Bacteria; phylum Pseudomonadota; class Alphaproteobacteria; order Rhizobiales; family Devosiaceae; genus Pelagibacterium. The sequence goes on along the minus strand of NZ_JBLXCL010000001.1, from coordinate 979,168 downwards.
GCGTTCGGGCGCCGTCTGGGCCAGCGCGGGCACCGCCGCAGCCGAAAATCCGGCTACCGCCACCAACGCCGCCAACCCAATTTTTATCATACGCCCTGTCTCCCGCAATATTTTCTCATTGTTGGGCAATGTGGTGGCCCCAAACGCTCAAGTCCATACATTTTCACGACATTGTTTGCTGGAGGTTGGCAGCGGGCATGCCCGCTCCTACATTGCTGGTTACGTCCCGCCCAAGAGGAGCCATTCATGCCGCACCATCCTGCCTACGAGTTGATCGCCGAGGAACAGATCGACGAGGTCAACGCCCTGGTGCGCCACTACCGGCACAAAAAGACCGGAGCCGAGATCCTCTCGCTCATCAACGATGACGAGAACAAGGTGTTCGGCGTGTCTTTTGCCACGCCGCCGCAAGATTCGACGGGCTTACCCCATATCCTTGAACATTCCGTCCTCTGCGGCTCGGAGAAATTCCCTGTCAAAAAGCCCTTCGTAGAAATGCTCAAGGGGTCATTGCACACATTCCTCAATGCCATGACCTTCCCGGACAAGACAGTGTATCCGGTGGCCAGCCAAAACCTTGCCGACTTCTATAATTTGACAGAAGTGTATCTGGATGCTGTGTTTTTTCCGCTACTCACGCGCGAAACCTTCCAGCAGGAAGGCTGGCACTACGAGGCTGAGACCTCCGATGACCCGCTGATTTTCAAGGGCGTCGTCTTCAACGAGATGAAGGGTGGCTTCTCATCTCCCGATCAGGTCAACTACGCATACGCGTTGCAATCACTTTTCCCCGATGCGGTCTATGCCAACTATAGTGGCGGCGATCCGCGGGTAATGCCCGATTTGACCTATGAACAGTTCAAGGACTTCCACACCCGCTATTATCATCCGTCGAACGCGCAGATCATTTTCTATGGCGATGATGATCCGCAAAAGCGCCTCGATCTTCTCGACGCTGTGCTTTCCCGATTTGAAAAGGGCGAGAAAGCTCAAGCACTTGCACCGCAGAAACGCTTCGACTCACCGCGCCGTTTTGAAAAAACGTACCCGGCTGACGATGCCAATAAGCGGTCATCATTTGTCACCCTCAACTGGATGCTCGACCCGACCGACGATGTCGAAGAACAGCTCGCGCGCACTGTTTTGCGCCGCGCACTTGTGGGCAACTCGGCGGCCCCGCTTCACAAGGCATTGATCGAATCCGGACTCGGCGAAGCCATAATTTCGTCAGCGATCGAGCTGTCGCAGCCGGTTCTCAATTTCGGACTTCGCGGCGCTGACGCAGACGATGCTGAAAAAATTGAAACCGTAATCCTGAACACCCTCGCCCATCTCGCCGAGCACGGCATTGATGAGGCGACGATCGAAGCCACTCTGAACTCGCTTGAATTTGAACTGCGCGAGCAGAATACCGGTGGCTATCCACGCGGAATTGCTTACTTTTTTGCCGCACTTGGCAATTGGCTCTATGGCCGCGATCCAATCGATGGACTGCGATTTGAATCGGCTTTGAGCAGTCTCAAGGCACGCATCGCTGCGGGGGAAAAGCCTATCGAACGGCTTATTCGCACCAACCTGCTCGACAACACTCACCGTTCCACGCTTGTCCTCCGGCCAGATCCCGAGCAGGCCGAGCGCGAAGAGGCTGCCGAACGCGCGCGGCTCGATGCAGCACGCGCGGCGATGAACGACAACGACATTGCTTTGGCCGTAGAAACCACCAAGAAACTCAAAGCTCTCCAAAACGCCGCCGACAAGCCCGAGGATCTTGCCAGGATCCCGACCCTTACAGTGTCTGATTTGCCGCGAGAGGGGATGAGTATCCCCACCGAGGAGGTTGCCGTCGAGGGCGTCCGCACACTCGTTCACGACATCGCCACCAACGGTATCGTCTACCTGGATCTCGGATTTGATCTCAAGACGCTACCCCGCGAACTCTTGGCGTACCTGCCGCTGTTTTCACGAGCGCTCAAACAAACTGGAACCACAAAAGCAGATTTCGTCGCGCTTACCCAGCGCGTCGGCCGTTCGACCGGGGGGATCGGAATTTCGCGGCTCAATTCCCCGATCCTCGACAGCGACGAGGCTGCATCATTCCTGCTGGTCCGGGCCAAGGCAACATCGGAGAAAACCGGAGAAATGCTTGATATCGTTCACGATATCCTCACCGATGCCCGCCTCGACAATCGAGACCGAATCCGCCAGATCGTCGCTGAAGACAAAGCCCGCGCCGAAGCCTCGTTGGTGCCCGCTGGACATCAATACGTCTTCAGCCGTCTACGCGCCTCGCTCCATGAATCCGATTGGCTGTCAGAACAGACCGGTGGCGTCACCCAATTGCTGTTCCTGCGTGAACTGGCGAAAAAGATCGAAGACGACTGGGCATCGGTCCACTCGGCACTCCATGAAATTCGAGGCCATCTCATCAACGCTAACGCGGCGATTGCCAATGTCACGATGGACGGCAGCGCCTGGCCCGGATTTGCTGACGAGCTGAAAACCTTCATTCAAAGACTGCCGCGTCATGATTTTGTCCGGGCCGACTGGTCGCCCCTGCCCAATCCCGCAAATGAGGGCCTGACCATTCCAGCCCAGGTCAACTACGTGGCAAAGGGCGTGAACCTAAAGGCCCTTGGCCATGAGCCGACCGGATCGCTCTCTGTGGTCACCAAATACCTCGGCACCACCTATCTTTGGGACAAGGTGCGGGTCGAAGGCGGCGCATATGGCGGGTTTGCAAGCTTCAACCCGCTTGCCGACACCTACGCGTTCGGCTCGTATCGTGATCCAAATCTTGTCGCAACGCTGGATGTCTACGATGCGGCTCCCGGATATCTGCGCAAGGGAGTTTCACAATCCGACATCGCACGGTCGATCATTGGTACCATCGGCGATCTGGACCCCTATCTTTTGCCCGATGCCAAAGGCTATACGGCTCTGGTCAGAACGCTGACAGGGGTCACCGAGGCCTACAGGCAAAAACGCCGCGAGCAGGTCCTTGCGACATCTGAAGCAGACTTTGCCAAGGCTGCCGATCTTCTCGACGAAGTTGCCCGCAACGGTCATGTCGTTGCAATGGGGTCGGAGAAAACGATCACTGCGGCCAACCGCGAGCGGAATGGCTTTCTTAGCGTGTCCAAAGTGATTTGAGCTGTGAGCATGAGTATTTTCGAGCAGACGAGATTTGATGATTTCGTCGCAGCGATGGCGGGAACCTCACTGGTCGATCAGTGGGAGTCCCACGTTGCCAAAGTTGGCGGCAAAGTATTCTTATTGCTGAGTACCGATAAAGGTGATCGGCGCATCACGTTCAAGTGCAGCGAGGATAGCTTCGAACTGCTCAGTACGCTCGACGGCGTGGAACAAGCGCCATATTTTGCCAAGCGAAAATGGGTTTCGGTCGCAGAAAGCGCCGAGCTTTCCGCGACCGAGGTAGAAGCCTATGTAAACAGATCGTACGAACTTGTGGCAGCCGGCCTGACGCGCAAGGCGCGTCAGGAGCTTGGCATAGGGGGCTAAGCCGCGGTTACACGCCAGACGATGTGTCCGACATCGTCCGCAACCAGCAACGCTCCGTCCTTGGCGACGCTCACGCCAACTGGGCGACCGTTGGAGTACTTCTCGTCGTCGGAAAGGAACCCACTCAGGATTTCAATGGGTTCGCTCGAAGGGTGTCCGTTTTCGAAAGGCACTAGAATTACCTTGTAACCAGAGAGCTTCGAGCGGTTCCAAGATCCGTGCTGTCCGATCACCATGCCAGCGGGAAGACCAGGCAGCGTATCGGCAGGAAGCCAGCACAAACCAAGGGACGCCGTATGGCCGCCAAGCGCGTAGTCCGGGGCTGTTGCCTTGGCAACGAGATCGGTCCGCTGCGGCTGCACTCGGTCATCCACGGTGTCGCCCCAATACGAGAACGGCCAGCCATAAAAGCCGCCATCCTTGACTGAAGTGAGATAATCGGGGGGCGTCTCATCGCCCAGCCCATCGCGCTCGTTCACGACGGTCCACAACTGTCCGCCAGCGGGCTCCCAGGCCATGCCGACAGGATTACGCAATCCGCCGGCAAATTCGCGGCTTTGACCCGTCGCCAGATCGAGTTCGACGATACAGGCTCGCCCCTCCTCGGTCTCAAAGCCTTCCTCGGCAATGTTGGAAAGTGAGCCGATGGCAACGTAGAGCTTGGTTCCGTCTGCGCTGGGAATGAGGTTTCGCGTCCAGTGACCGCCATCTTTCATCGTGAAGATGGTCTTTCCCTGAGCAGCTATGCTGGTCTGTCCCTCTTCGTACGGAAAGGCCACAACGCTGTTGGAATTGCCCACATATAGTATCGATCCGACAAGCGCCATGCCGAAGGGCTGGTGCTGGTTTTTGAGAAACACTTCTCGAACTTCGGGGACGCCATCACCGTCGGCATCGCGCAGCAGCGTGATTTGGTTGGCGTTGGGGAACGTCGCGCCGGCTCGCTTCATGGTGCGGTTCATGGCGTAGTCCATAAAGCCACTCACCTTGCGCGGGATGGTTGCGGATTCGGCGACAAGGACATCGCCGTTGGGGAGTGAATAGATCCAACGCGGGTGCTTGAGCTTTTCGGCAAAAACATCGGCTTTCAGGCCAGTCGCCGTCCTTGGCTTGGCGCCGCCGAGCCAGCCGCGCGCAGTCGGCATTTTCAACATTGGCACTGTACCTTGCGGCTTTGCTGCGGGAATGGCGGGCTTTTTCCCGAACTGCGGCGCATGCGTTTTAACGCGCATGTTCCACCACATATAGCCACCGCCAATAACGATGACCGCAAGCACCGCGATCACCAAAAAAAATGTCCAGACCGACATAAACCCTCCCCGGGGACGAGATTTCCAAAGGTGATCTATTGCGCGAACTCAGCAATGCAGGCAACCACGTCCCGAAATTTTCCTGCGTACCGTACGTTACGGTACGGTTTGCCTTTACACTGGATTGTCACCGCGTTAGAGATAGGTAACGGTTCCGCTGGCGTCCGAGGAGATGCAGGCAGGAACGGGCTCCGAGCCGACTTTTCTCATTTTCGCAGGTGAAATCATGCCCGCATATCGTTCTCGTACAACGACCCATGGCCGCAACATGGCCGGCGCTCGCGGCCTTTGGCGCGCCACTGGAATGAAAGATGGCGATTTCGGCAAGCCGATCATAGCCGTCGTCAATTCATTCACACAGTTCGTGCCCGGCCATGTGCATCTCAAAGATCTTGGACAGATGGTGGCGCGCGAAATCGAGCGCGCTGGCGGCGTTGCCAAGGAATTCAACACGATCGCCGTTGATGACGGAATCGCAATGGGCCATGATGGAATGCTCTATTCCCTGCCCAGCCGCGAAGTCATCGCCGATAGCGTTGAATACATGGTCAACGCGCATTGTGCTGACGCCATGGTCTGCATTTCCAACTGTGACAAGATCACTCCGGGCATGCTGAACGCAGCCATGCGGCTCAACATACCCGTCGTATTTGTCTCGGGTGGCCCGATGGAGGCCGGAAAGGTTGTTCACCGCGATAAATTGCAGGCGCTGGATCTTGTCGACGCTATGGTTGTCGCCGCTGACGAGAGCTACACCGACGAGGAAGTTGCCGCCATCGAAGAGGCTGCCTGCCCGACCTGCGGCTCATGCTCGGGCATGTTCACCGCTAACTCGATGAACTGTCTCACCGAGGCGCTGGGCTTATCTCTGCCCGGCAACGGCTCTACTCTGGCGACTCATGCCGACCGCAAGCGCTTGTTCCTCGAAGCTGGCCATCTCATCGTCGATTTGGCACGGCGCTATTATGAGCAGAACGAAGACAGCGTGCTGCCGCGTTCGATTGTTACCAAGCAAGCTTTCGAAAATGCCATGGCGCTCGACATTGCTATGGGTGGGTCGACCAACACTGTGCTTCATATTCTGGCTGCCGCCTACGAAGGCGAAGTCGATTTCACTATGGACGACATCGACGCGCTCTCGCGCAAGGTGCCAGTGTTGTGCAAGGTCGCCCCGGCAAAACAGGACGTTCACATGGAAGACGTCCATCGCGCCGGCGGCATCATGAGTATTCTCGGCCAACTTGATCGTGCTGAGTTGCTGCACCGTAATTTGCCGACAGTGCACAGCGCCACCCTCGGCGATGCTCTTGATCGCTGGGATATATCGAGAACCAATTCGGAAAGCGTGCGACAGTTTTTTATGGCGGCGCCTGGCGGCGTGCGAACAACGCAAGCCTTCTCAACCGAAAATCGTTGGGCCGAGCTTGATCTCGATCGCAAGGACGGTGTCATCCGCGCGGCTGAACATGCGTTTTCCAAGGATGGCGGGCTGGCCGTGCTCAAGGGAAACATTGCGCTTAACGGCTGCGTGGTCAAAACAGCGGGCGTTGATGAGTCCATCCTCAAGTTCACGGGTTCCGCTGTAGTCTATGAGAGCCAGGACGACGCCGTTTCGGGCATTCTGACGGGCAAAGTTAAGGAAGGCGATGTCGTCGTTATCCGCTACGAGGGCCCCAAAGGCGGCCCTGGTATGCAGGAAATGCTCTATCCGACCAGCTACCTAAAATCGAAGGGACTGGGCAAAGCTTGCGCGTTGCTGACCGACGGGCGATTTTCGGGCGGCACGTCCGGCCTGTCGATCGGCCATGTCTCTCCCGAGGCTGCACAAGGCGGCGCGATTGGGCTGGTTGAAGCTGGCGACAAGATCGAAATCGACATTCCCAACCGCACCATCAATCTATTGGTTGCCGACGCTGAAATGGAACGCCGCTGGGCAGCGATGGACGCCAAAGGCACTGACGGCTGGAGGCCAGAGGCGCCTCGGAAGCGGAAGGTGACAACAGCGCTCAAAGCCTATGCTGCTTTTGCATCTAGTGCAGATTTGGGTGCGGTTCGAATTCTTCCTGAATGACACGGTGCCGGCCGATTGGCCGGCACACCTCATACCGGCGTTGCGTGCATCCGACCCGGACAAGCAATGCCGGAAACTTTTGGCTCAATGCCGGACCATGCGCAGTCTCCCATCGGTATTTGGGGCTTGCATGACAAGGCAATTGAACTACGCTCAAGTTTAACTTCCCCGTTCCTGCCAGGCGTACTTCATGTCCAGTTCGACCGTAGGGCACCAGGACCGCCGCCTGTTCGCGATCGGCCTGGCGCTTGTCACCTACATCTTCTTCACGCTTTGCGACACGTTTGCAAAATGGATGGCGCTCTCGGGCATGCCCCCCACCCAGGTCGCATTCGGTCGCTACTTCGTGCAACTCGCCTTCATGGCAGGCGTATTGCTGCCGCGTACGGGCCTGGCTAGTTTCAAGACCCGCCGTCCGATTCTGCAAATTCTGCGCGGCTTCGGGCTGCTGGGCATGACCGCGTTCAATTTCTTCGCGCTGCTCTATCTGCCGCTCACAGTCACGTCTTCGATCATGTTCGGCATGCCGCTGCTCATCACTGCGCTGTCCGTGCCCTTTCTGGGCGAGCAGGTCGGATGGCGCCGCTGGATGGCCATTCTGGTCGGCTTTGTCGGCATCATCATTATCATTCAACCTTGGGACGCCAATTTCCATTGGGCGATCTTCCTGTCTTTGGGCAGCATATTGTCAGCGGGCTTCTATTTTATTCTGACACGCAAGCTGACGGAAACAGAAACAACCGCAAGCCTGCAGCTCTATGCGGGGTTGATTGGCACGGTTTGCCTGCTTCCATTCGCCCTGGCCAACTGGACGTGGCCGGATGGGCCGCTTGCCTGGATAATCTTCATGGGTGTCGGTCTGGCGGCGATGACAGGTCATCAGATATCGATCATCGCCCATCGCTACGCGCCAGCTTCGGTTCTCGCACCGTTCGCATATAGCCAAATCATCTGGATGACACTCTCGAGCTGGCTGATCTTCAGCCAACCGCCAACGCTGTGGCTGTTCGTTGGTGGCCCCATTGTCATCGGTTCGGGACTGTACATCTGGATGCGCGAGAGAACGCTCGCGAAGACCTCGGTCAGTCCGATTTCGCCGCCCGAAGCCGAACAGCGTACCGATGTAAATCCGGAGATTGCCGGTCGCGCTTGAAGCGCTGTTGCCAATTGACATCACTGTGAACGAAGTTTGCCAATGGACTTGGCGAGTCAAATTCTCTCGATTATAAAGCCAGTCCTTTCACTCGAACCCTTGGAGGCGTTGCATTGCTGAATCTCATCACGCCCTCAACGGGTAGCGCACCGGCTTTCCCTCGATAAAAGCCGCAGTGCCCGCCGGCCTCTCCGCACCGGAGACAACGGCTCTTTTCCAACTTTTGCGACACAGTCAACGGACGTCTCAGGCCGTCGGCTCATATGTTTGAAGGACCAGTGCGCCTGAACGCCTGGCACTCGTAATGATTTCAAAAAAGCAGTCTTCGCGGACCAACGTTTTCCGCACGGTTTTTCAGTTTGTAGGCAGATACTGGAAGCGCCAGCCGATGCGACTGGCAATGATCAGCGCTCTGATCGTTGCAGCCACTCTGGCAGATGTTCTGACCCCCTACTACGCCGGCCAGATCGTCGATGCCGTGGCATCGGGCGCGACCGGCGACGCCGCTTCGCTAAACAGTGCACTTGCGGCGTTCGGGATTCTAATTGCGCTCGGTCTTGGCGCCCTGATCCTGCGGTTTTTCTTCTTCCGCAGCATCATCACGTTCACGCTGGCGATGATGAAAGAGATCGTCGGCGAATCCTTTTTCCGGGTTCAGCGGTTCTCGACCGATTGGCACGCGAACACTTTCGCCGGTTCTACCGTCCGCAAGATGACGCGTGGCATGTGGGCAGTCGATCTGTTCAACGACACCATCTTGATGGCAATGTTGCCTTCGATCGTCATGCTGGTCGGGACCACCGTGTTGCTTGCCGTGTTCTGGCCCTTGATGGGCTTGGTGATCGGCATCGGCTCACTTATCTACATCGGGCTTACAGCCTTCATGACGGTAACTTATGTGGCTCCCGCAGCTTCGCTCTCCAATAGCTGGGACACGCGTACTGGCGGCGCTTTGGCGGACGCGGTGAGCTGCAATGCTGTGGTCAAGGCATTCGGCGCAGAGGACCGCGAAGAAAATCGGCTCGATTGGGTGCTCAACAAGTGGCGCAAGCGCACCGACCGCACATGGAATCGCGGCAACATCAACGGGACAGTGCAGGTAGCAACGCTACTGGTGCTACGTGCGGCCATTCTGGCGACGGGCCTGTTTCTCTGGCAGCAAGGCCTCGCCAGTGCCGGCGACATCGCGTTCGTTCTGACCTCGTTCTTCGTGCTCCAGGCCTATTTGCAGGATGTCGGCATGCATATCCGAAACCTCCAACGCTCCGTCAACGACATGGAAGAGTTGGTTGAAATGGACGCCCAGACGTTCGGGATCGCCGATGCGCCTAAAGCTGCTCCGATTGAAATCGGGAAAGGTGCGATCGCTTTCAACAGCGTCACTTTTCAATATGGGGGCCATACCAATCCGCTCTACAAAGACTTCTCGGTCGATATTTGCTCTGGCGAAAAAATCGGGCTGGTCGGGCATTCAGGTTCTGGCAAGACAACTTTCGTCAAGCTGATCCAGCGGCTGCACGATATCAATGAGGGCCGGATTTTGATCGATGGCCAGAACATTGCTGACCATACTCAGGCAAGTCTTCGTGGACAGATCGCGATCGTGCAGCAAGAACCGATCCTGTTTCACCGGACGCTAGCCGACAACATCGCTTATGCGCGGCCTGAGGCAACTCGCGCCGAGGTGATTGGGGCGGCCAGGATGGCCAACGCACATGACTTCATAACCACCCTTCCCAGGGGCTACGAGACCATGGTGGGTGAACGCGGCGTCAAACTGTCCGGCGGCGAACGCCAGCGGGTGGCCATTGCGCGTGCATTTCTGGCTGACAACCCGATCCTGATCCTGGACGAAGCGACATCGAGCCTGGATTCCGAGAGCGAGCTCCTCATCCAACAAGCCATCGAGCGCCTGATGACTGGTCGCACAACACTGGTGATCGCACACCGGCTTTCGACAGTCCGTGCACTCGACCGCATCCTGGTCTTTGACAAGGGCCAGATTGTTGAAGAAGGCGACCACATGGCGCTGATCCGCCGCGAAGGTGGCATCTACCGCCGGCTGTTCGAAAAACAGGCGCTGGAGCTGACCAAGGGGCTGGTTGCCTAAAATTGCCCGAACCGCTCGGTCTCCTCGTCGGGGCCGAGCGGCGCCGCTGCACCGACCGAGTTGAGGTGAGCGTCGATACTGGTGGAGACGCCGTCGGCGGCCGTGGCAAATTCCTCCGCCATGCCCCGGACAGGGCCAGCTCGACATGCTCACCGGTGGCGTGCAGGTCGTCGCAGCGGTTGGAAATCTCACACTCGCCTCGCCGCCGCAGTTTCCGGCAGCCCCAGGGGCGTGGCCTGGGTAACGGCACTCGATTCGGAGTACCGGTTCTACCGGCAGGCGCTCCATGGTGAACATGCGGATTTTTGCGGCGCCGGGCGTAGACGTTGGGGTCGTAGGCCGAGAAGGCAGTAGATTGCTGTCGGAAACATCGTTTGCGCCCCCGCTTTTTGCCGCTGCTCTGGCGCTTCCCACGGGATCTCTCCACGAATGCCATTGATCTGGGAGAGACAGGGCGGGACCCAATTTTTGGATACGGCTTGGTCCAGCTGCCCGACTGTTGAGGTGGGGAACAATAACAAAAGCCATCCCGAGCGTTCGCCGGGAGGGCATGTGCAATGACTAATGATCAAACGTCATCATCCCGCCAATCTTCATCTCCCCGATCGTCGTCGTCGAAGTCAAAGCTGCGGTCTTCGCACGTGATGCGAATATCAATAGGAGATTGCGCATGGCATGGCAGCGTCAGCAATGGACGCCGGTGAGCAGCGCAGTTGCAGTTACGAGGGCGCGGGTTTTCATCTCTACCGCCTTGGGTGTGGTTGGCCATCGGCGGTATACGAAGGAGCTAACGGATAAAATCTGTTCCTATTCCCCGACGTCACATTCGGATGAGAACCATTGCCTCAAAAATTGCGATGAGGTGCAATGTTGCGCCGGTCACTACGAAGGCATGCCAAAGCACGTTCTGAAAGGCGAGTTTTTCCCAAAGATGAAAAATTATACCCGCTGAATAGGCCACACCACCCGCGACCAGAAGCCAGATGGCCGTTGCAGGGAGCGCGGCTTCCAGAGCCTGAAAGGCCAGAATGCCGCTCCAGCCGATGGCAAGATAAAACGGGATGGCCAGCCGGCCGAAATGTTGCGGAATGAAAAGCTTGAGAGCAATGCCGATAAGTGCCGTGGCCCACACGAAGATCAGCAATTTGTCGGCTATCGGAACATCGCCCAACGCAATCAGCAAGGGGGTGTAGCTGCCGGCAATGAACAGGAAGATCGCCGCCTGATCTATCCGCGCCAGCCAGGCTTTTATCGGCCCCAAAGGGCACAGATTGAAAGCCATGGAAGCGCTCAGCAGCGAGACGAAGGAGGCGACATAGATGGCGACGGCGGCAATTTCGGCGCCAGTTGCATGGACGACCGCCAAGCTGATCAGGACGGTGCCGGCAATCACGGCGACCAACAGCCCTACGCCATGGACCACGCCGTCAGCGATCAGTTCGGCAAGTGTAAACGCTCGCCTGTGCCTCAGGACGTATGCCCTGGCGTTGCGACTTAACTTAGCGCGCATACCTGCCACCTCCTGGTGCGTTGGTTCTAGCCTGGCACCTCAAATATAATGTTTAGTGAGGCAGAATGGTGAAGCGGGCTCTGCGAATTTCCATGCGTGCATGCGCGCGCAGGCAGCAGTTCAGTGCACTCCCAGGGACTCGGTCGCTTCGCTCTCGTCTCCGACCGGGTTGGCGTCTTGCGGCAGAGCAGCGAAGCTAACGCAATTGCGACCAACCTTCTTTGATTCATAGAGCGCAATATCGGCCTGAGCGAACCATTGTATTGGCGAACGCAATCGCGGGTCGAATGGTGCGACGCCGAAGCTGGCCGTTACCGAAACAACCTTGCCTGAAAATCGGAAGCGCAATCCGCTGATTTCTTCACGCAGACGTTCAGCGCATTGACTGGCCTCATAGGCCATAGTTTCGGGCAAGAGCATACCAAACTCTTCTCCGCCCAACCGGCCTAGATGGTCTGTGGACCGAAGGCATTCGGCAGCCCTGTTGGCCACGGATTTTAGAACTTCATCGGCGATTTCGGCACCAAAAGCCGAGTTGACCCGATGAAAGCCATCCACATCGACGAAGACAAGTGTTGCGGGCCGATCGTAACGTAGCGCCCTTGCATATTCGCGATCAACTTCCGTCCTGAAGCTACTGCGCGTGAGGGCCCCGGTAAGATAGTCCACGTCGCTCGGTTGGTGCGAGACCAGTTCGGACATTACCAGTTTAGACAGATGGCTTGCCATCGCCATGTCTTGATCGTCAAACTGACGCGGTTTGCTGTCCATCATCGACAGCGTACCAATCACATAACCATCCGGGGTAACCAGTGGCATTCCAAGAAATGCCCCGACTGCCGCCCCACCAGGGCGGCACTCAAGTTCAGCGCAGCACGGGTCGGATTTCACGTCATATATGGATATCGGTTGCTTTAGAGAAATACAAAGCGCTGCAAGAGATTTGTTTCGCTCGACGCGCTTGTATTCAACCCCGGCTGCCGCAAGAACAATTTCCGCGCTCCGGTCGACAATTGAAATTGTCACAAACGGCGCAATGGCAATTCTCGCCAGTTCCAGAATGTGGTCGAAAGATTCGATAGGCGCGACTAGCGCAGCGGCAAGCCGATTGAGCGCAGCCAACCGCCCTTCTTCGCCCGTCGAAATGTCCATAACCATGGGACGTTCCTCTAGTCCTTGGGACAGGTTGGCAGACTACGCGAAAACTGACAACCTTCGGACATTCACTGGGTTGTATGGTTACCCGGTTCTGACTGTCACATCATTAACGGAGCGCTGCAAGCAGACCACTTGAGGCATGACCGTCCGCAATAAGCCCCGCCGCGCGCTGAAAGGCGATGATGCCCTGCCTGGTCTTGGAGCCAATGATGCCATCGGGCGTTCCTACGTTGAAGCCCCTGCGATTGAGTAGACCCTGTAGTTCCTCGCGCTGGGATCGGGTCAATCCGGCCTCGTTGGAAGGAAACGGACGAACAAACGGCCCAACGCCCAGAATGCGGTCTGCAAGATGTCCAACGGCCAGAGCATAATTGTCTGAATTGTTGTAGCGCTTGATGACATCAAAATTGGCGAGCAGCAGGAAGACTGGGCCGCCGCTACCGGAGGGCATAAAGATACGCCCCATATCTCCAGCTCTAGGGAAGGAGCGCCCCCCTGTCCTGCGGACGCCCATGCTCTCCCATTGGCCAAGGGTCTGGCGCCCCACGTCCCAAGCACGGCCGTAATCAAAGTTCGCCGGAAGCTGGACCTCGTAACCCCAGGTCTCACCATTGCGCCAGCCGTGGGAGTTCAGGTAATTGGCCGCTGAGGCCAACGCGTCGGGAACCGAGTTCCATATATCGCGCTTGCCATTCCCATTGTAATCGACAGCGTAGGCAACAAAACTGGATGGCATGAACTGGGTATGCCCCATGGCGCCAGCCCAGGAGCCTACCATTTGCGGTGCAGCCACGTGCCCAGCCTGCAAAATTTGCAGCGCGGTCAAAAGTTCGTTCTTAAAGAAGTCCCGGCGATAGTTCCCGTAGGTTAGCGTGGCCAGAGCATGAATGACATTATTGCCGCCCATGTAAGAGCCATAATTGGTTTCCATGCCCCAGATCGCCAAAACGATCTCGGACTGGATGCCGAAACGCTGTTGGGTTACGCCTAGTGTCTGTGCCCATTCGCCGCGCATGCGCTGACCGGTGGAAACGCGGGTGGACGATACGGCGTCAGCCACGTACTGGCCGGTAGTTTTCACCGATTCCGGCTGACTGCGCGTCAAACTCATAATGCGGTCAGACGGCGCGAAGCCGGAGAAAGCCTGCTCAAAAATTGCTCGGGAAACACCCCGTGACGACGCCTCAGGCCAAACTGAAGCGATGAAGTCCTGAACATTGGCAAATGCAGGGCGCGGCAGCAAAAGCGCAGCGCCTGCACCTAGCCCAAGCGCCATTGCACGGCGCCGAGACAGGACAGGCAAATCGAAAATAGAGGCGGTATTACGCATGGAGGGACCTTTTCCGCTTCCAATCGCAAGTCATCGTGCCACGCATTTGTGGCGACACGCTGTCCGCCCCCAAGATGACAGCATGTGAAGACCTGGCTACTGAATCAAACTCACTTCACCAGTTTGGCTCAAGGGGCTTAAGGTCGTGTTAAGCACGTTGGTTCACGTTGTCGCAGCACTTGAACCGTTGTTCACTCTCTCGTGAGGGCCGACATACCGCATAGCAGCTAGTTCAACTCAGGGCGCCCCGGTTGCGGACCGATATCACCTCTGGAGAAAGCTAACGGCGCCAGAACGCCGGGCTGAAAAGAACCAGTATTGCCAGGATTTCAAGGCGCCCCGCCAGCATCGCAAATATCAGTGCCCATTTTGCCAGCGGCTCCAGTGTCGAAAAATTACCGGCAGGTCCGATAATTTCGCCAAGGCCTGGCCCGACATTTGTAAGGGCAGTAAGCGCCCCGGTGAAGGCAGTCAGAATATCCAGTCCCGTAAAACCAAGCACCAGCGTGACTGCAAGGAGAAGCAGCAAGAACGCAGAGACGAAGTGATGCACTGACTTGATGGCTTGCCAGGGCACCTCTCGACCCTCGTAACGAACGACGAACAGGCCATGGGGATAGATCAGTTCCTTAAGCCCATTGCGCAGGGACTGAAAAATTATGATCAATCTATAAGTTTTTATGCCCCCGCTTGTTGAGCCGGCCGAGCCGCCAAGAAATGTCGCAAGCAAGAATACGGCGGTCACGAATGGCCCCAATAGCGTGTAGTCCAGGGACGCGAAGCCGGTTGTCGTTACGACCGAAACTATATTGAAGGCAGAATGGACAGCAAGCGCTCCGGGGTCCGCTGCCCAATTGCTCAGCGCCCCCAGGAACACAGCGAAACTCAAGATCGCCAGTATCGAGAGCAACACCGGAACCTGCGCCTCAAGGGCCGCAGAAAACCGGCCGGTCGTGACCGCACGCAATATGGCGATAAAGGGCAGCGCCCCGGCGATCATGAACACAGTGCCAACGATCAGGACGGGCAAGCCGAAGTATCCCATCGAAGCATCGTGAGTTGAATATCCTCCTGTCGAAACCGTTGCCATCGCGTGATTAATAGCATCGAAACTCGACATACCAGCAAGCCAGTACGCCAACGCACAGGCGAGCGACAGGCCAAGGTAAAGCCCCACCATGGACCATGAGAACTTTGTGAAACGCGCGAACGGTGAATCCGCCTGCGCGGAAGATTCGAGCTTATAGATCAGCATCCCTCCGACCCGAAGAAACGGCAAGAGCAGCAGCCCCATAGCGATGATACCAAGTCCGCCGAACCATTGCGTCATCGACCGCCAAAGCAGGAGTCCCGGAGGCATATCGTCAAGCCCGGAGAGAATTGTTGAGCCGGTTGTCGTAATCCCCGAGGTTGCCTCGAACACTGCATCGGTGAACCCGATCGAGAGCCCGGAGAGAAAAAGCGGCAAGGCTGCGACCACGGAGGTAGCCGCCCAGATCATATTTACCAGAAGGAAGCCGAACTTAAGACTGAAGGGCGGCATTTCCCGCCGCGTGGCCAAAACCAGGAAGCCGGAGGGCACTCCTGCGGCAAGCGCCGAGAAAAGAAAGGCCTGCCAGTCCGGGTTGCCGACCGATAGATCGGCCAACATCGGAACGAGCATCATGCCCGAGAGCACAAGCGTAAAAAATGCGGTGACGTACGCTGTCGCCCCAAGCATGTCCCTGCCCCTCCAGCGTGGCGGGAGACCGTTTACGCCCAAGTTTGTCAGAAATCAACGGCCTGAACGAGGACGCTTGCACCCGGCAGCGTCCCCAATACGCTAATCAAGAAAGATTACCAGCCAAACACAAACCCAAGACCGCTCTGCCCACCAGACTGGTCGACATGGGCGCTGGTACCCTCGCCGAACTGGAATAATCCATAGCTGTTGTTGCCACCATGCTGGTTAAGAGTGCCGTTGTGATTGTTGCCTTCCTGATGGACGACACCGAGATTACCGCCGCCGGCTTGGCTGAGGCCAGCTATGTTGTCGAACCCGCTTTGTGTGATCGATCCGCTCTGAATGCCGTTATAGAGCGCGTAGAGTCCAAGGCCGGTCTGCATCATCTGGCGCTGTTCGGCGTTTGCCGGATTGAGGTTGATCGAGAGTTGGCCAGCGACGGCGGGCGCCGATAAAGTTCCTAGCCCGATGACGAGCGCAAGGCCGGCGGCTTTGAGAGTTTTGATGTTGCGTCCCATAATTCTGCTCCTATGGTTCTTTTTTGCGCTGTCGCGCTTCCATGAGAGCCACTATGCAGCTTGCCAGCTGAACCGACATCGAAGGTGCCGTTTATCTGCGGTTAAGTTTGTTTGGACCTCGAATTCCCAGTCACATTGGAACCTGTGCGGCGCGTTGCTTGTTGTTGCTCATGAGGGGCCGCGCCACGCCGGGACGCTCCTGCCATTTTCGTTTTCCCATTCGCTCTTCAGAGGGGCCAAAAGGATTTGCCATGGACGACACCGAAACTCACGACCGATCCCAAAACCCACTCGTGATCGCGCTTGGCGCAGCCGCCGTCCTCGGTTGGGCAGCCTTTCTGATCTTGTGGTTCACATCATCGACGACGACGGGCGGGTTGCGCAACGAAGTCAATAGTTTGACCTCCGAACGCGATCAATTGGCCACTGATGTGCGCACTATGGAGGAATCGGGAACCACACTTGAAGAACTCGAATCTGAAATTGCAACACTGACAGACGAACGCAACCAGCTCTCAGAAGAACGCGAGGCCATTGTGGCCCAACGTGACGAGGCGCAAGCCGCGCTCGAAGGGGCCAATACCGAGCTCGATACAGTTCAGAGTGCTTTAGCCGAACGCGAAGGCAGGATCGAAGAATTGCAGAGCAATCTGTCCGAGGCCGAAGTTTCATTTTCAGAAGTGCAGGACCGCATTGCCCAAAGCACTGCAGAGCTTGCAGATGTTGGAAGTCGCGTACAGACGGCCCGGAGCGAAGAAGCGGAATTGCGCGAGATGGCCGCCCAATTGTCTCAGGAGGCAGCGGATGCGACGCGCACCTCTGCGGAACTGGAAAGCGAAGTGCAAGCTGCGCGCGAAGCCCAAGCGGCAGCCCAAAGCCAGCTAGCCGAACTTAGGGCCAGCCAGGCACAGTTCGAGGACCAGCGGGCATCTCTTGAAACTGTTGTGGCTGAACTTGAGGGGCAGCATGCCGAACTGGAGACCCAGATTGCCGATGCACAGGCTCAGCGCGACGATGTTCAGGCCCAACTGGAAACACTGACTGAAACACTTTCAGACCGCAGCAATCAACTAGAATCCCTCGAAACGGAAATCGCCTCACTTCAGGAGACCGGCGACGCCGCGGCCCAAGCACGTATTGCCGGCATCGTTCCGGGACGGTTCGTGGCGCAAGGCTCGGGCACGAACAGCCTGACATTCCTTTTCGGCGAGGATGGGTCATTTGCCGCGTGGTCGGGCGTTGTACTTGATGCCCGATCCGCCGAACCCTCAATGAGCGGCACATACACGGCTGGCGACGGCTCGCTGACTATTGAGAATATAGACGGCGGCGGGTCGGTCTCGACGCCTTTCGAATGCGATATCGAAGCTGGCGAAAGCGGGTTGTCTGTTGGTGGCGATTGCATTCTTTCAGGCCTGACAATGCGGCAAGTTCGATAACACAGCGACAAAGGGGCTCGCATTCGGAGCCCCTTTTCATCACCCATTTTTCCAGTGCACCATTACGTCCACTTGCCCTGTGGGCCGAGGCAGGTGTGCACCGCTCCGTCAACTTCGACTGTGAGAGCGATGTCATAGGCGGGCGCTTTGCTCACCGAGACACGCCCAAGGCTGATCGGCCCGGCTGTAGGTACTGAGAAGCCACCTCCCTGATTGATGGTCGAGCTGTTTGCTCCCCCCACTGTCTGTATGGACAAACGATAAGTCCCGTTGGCTGGCCCCTGCGCGTTATAGACAGCTTCCAGCGTCATGGCGTTAGCGGTTCCAGTAGAGATCACCTCGCATGGCACTGGGCGTGTAGACTCAGCGATTTCGTCGGTAGATCGCGCAAAGCTGGCGGTGCCAACAGCGGAAAGCGCGACTATGGTGCCAAGAAAAGAGAGCGTGTAAGCCCTGCGGCGATTGATAGTCATGAGCAGCGTCCTTTGCTTAAAGCCGGGTAGGTCTTAGAACCCACCCGGCAGGATGGGCAGCCATTCCGCAATCAGGGGCAAACCTGAACGAAGGCGGCCACATTGCGCGAACCGGTCTGGTTCACATTTGTGGAACACCCGTTACCGATCTGAACGCCGGCGGCGATGTTGCGATTGCCGTCCTGGGTTAAAACCGATGTGTGATCTGATCCAAACTGTCCGACGCCGGCCTGATTGCGATTGCCATTCTGCCATGTCTGGGCACTATTGCGATGGCCATCCTGACCTGCGGCAGCGACGTTTCGGTTTCCGTACTGCTGGCTGTTGACCGAGTTGCGCCATCCATTCTGATAGACGCCGATGGTGTTGCTCCAGCCAGACTGGCTTCCGCCCGTCGAATGCCCCCAGCCCCACTGATTAATGTGAATGTCATTGGCCATAGTGGGGGTGCTGATGGCGCCGAAGCTGGCTGCGAGGGTGGCCGCGATAATGAGCTTTTTAAGCATTGTTCCGTCTCCTGAATGAGCTGAGCGGGTGTTGCGCACCGCCGTTTGTCTCTTGCAGGATCAGGTTTAGTCACCCTGGCCGGAACCAGTAGTGAACTCGGCATTCAGAAATCGTTCATCGCGAAAATTGTCGAGCGCGAGCTACAAAAATTCAAGGTTGGCGAGCGGCAAGGTGCTGTCCAGTAAGGGATGTCTCCGCATTAGCCAGATCGGCAGGCGTACCTTGAAAAACAACATCGCCTCCTTCATGCCCCGCACCGGGTCCAAGATCTATGACCCAGTCCGCACGTGAAATTACATCGAGATTGTGTTCGATGACGATAACTGTGGACCCGTTCGCAACCAAACGATCGAACAGGCTAATCAGGACATCAACGTCATTCATATGCAGCCCTGTGGTCGGCTCATCCAGGACGTAGGTCTGGCCCTTGCGACCAAGTTCCGCTGCAAGTTTCAGGCGCTGGCGCTCACCACCTGATAATGTGGATAGGGGCTGGCCAAGCGTTAGATATGCCAGGCCAACATCGTTGAGGCCCTCTAGGATTCTGATGACAGAAGGTTCGGTGAAAAAGCCTAGCGCATCGGAAATGGCGAAGTCGTAGACGTCAGAAATTGTTTTGCCACGAAGGGTATAGGTGAGAACTTCTTCGGTGAAACGTTTGCCTTCGCAGGTCTCGCAGATAGTCACCATCGGATCGAGATGGGCAAGGTCGGTGTAGATCACGCCGAGACCGTTGCAGTCGGGACATGCACCTTTCGAATTTGCCGAAAAGAGCGACGCCTCGACGCCGTTTTCCTTGGCAAACGCCTTGCGAACCGTATCGAGAACTCCGGTGTAAGTTGCGGTATTTGAGCGACGCGAGCCTCGTGCAAGGTTCTGATCGATCACGATCGTATCGGGATGTGCCTTTGGCAGGCAACCTTGAATGAGCGATGATTTCCCCGAGCCGGCAACGCCGGTGACCACAGTGAGCACGCCAGTCGGGATATCGAGTGAAACGTTCCTGAGATTGTTTAAAGCGGCACCTTCAACAGAGATTTTGCCCTTGGGCTTTCTCACGTCGGTCTTGATGGGCTGGTGCTTGCTCAAGTGATTACCAGTGAGAGTTCCCGAGGACAGCAAGCCCTCAAAATTGCCTTGAAAAACCACCTCGCCCCCACCGGCCCCGGCGCTTGGGCCCATATCGACAACATGGTCGGCGATGGCGATCATATCGGGCTTATGCTCCACGATGAGTACCGTATTGCCCTTGTCGCGCAATTGCTGCATCAGGCCGGCCAGCCGACCGACATCGTGAGGATGAAGGCCCACACTCGGTTCATCGAACACATAAACCATGTCGGTTAGCCCCGACCCGAGATGGCGCACCATTTTAACGCGCTGGCTCTCTCCACCCGACAGCGTGGCACTTTCGCGGTCAAGCGAGAGATAGCCGAGTCCTATGGCGACAAGATTCTCAAGGCGGGCTGCCAGAGCATCGATCATCGGCGCCACAGAGGGGGCATCAAGCGCGCGAATGAAGACGGCGAGATCGGAAACCTGCATAGCCGAGCAATCGGCGATGCTGTTGCCTTCGATCCGACTGTCAAGTGCCGCACTGTTCAGACGTGCGCCGTTGCAGATTGGACAAATCCTGCGCGTAAAGATGCGTTCATATTCGGCCCGCACATGCGGCTGCAGACCTTCTGGGTCCTTGTCTCCGAGAGACTTTTTCAGCTTGGGAATAAGCCCCTGATATGTGAGATTGATCTTGTCGACCTTGATCTTGCGTGCGTCATCGAGTTCGAAAAGATCAAAGCGTTCCTTTTCGGTGTAGTCCTTGATCGGCTTGTCATTATCAAAGAGACCTGACCGCGCGTATGTAGCCCACCACCAGGAATCGACATCAAAGCCCCGCGCCAGCAAAGCCCCCTGGTTAAGCGATTTGTTCTCGTCTACGACGGCGCTCATATCCATGGCCGCGACCTGACCGATGCCTTCGCACTCTGGGCACATCCCACGCGGGTCGTTGAATGAGTAAAGTCCAGGTGCGCCGAGTTGAGGTTGGGCAATACGCGAAAATATAACCCGCAACATTTGCGCAGCGTCGGTGACAGTGGCGACCGTCGAGCGCGAATTGCCGCCGAGGCGTTGCTGATCCACAATAATTGCCGCCGATATATTGGCGAGTGAATCGGCATCCGGCTGCCCATAACGGGGCATGAATTGCTGCACGAAAGCGGGATATGTTTCGTTGATCAGCCGCTGGGATTCAGCGGCAATGGTGTCAAATACCAATGACGACTTCCCAGACCCGGACACTCCAGTAAACACGGTAATCTTGCGTTTCGGGATATCGAGAGAAACGTTTTTGAGATTGTTTTCGCGTGCGCCGCGGATTTCGATCGAACCGTACATGGGGCCCCACATGATGAGCGTCGTAACAGATGACGTTCCAGACCGCGCGAACCCGACAGGCCCGCTGCAAATTCAGAATACGACCGGAAGAGTCTCACCCGGCCTGCGACGAGTGCACCTTATTCCGTCGGCTCCCAGTCAACCCAGTCAACGATATGGCTTTCCCAGTCGGAAGTGTCGACTTGCTCTTCGGCGATTGTACGTCCCCGGATCGAAATGCCGGCAGCATGTACGGTCTGGGGATCTCCCGAGACCAGCGGGTGCCACCATGCCAACCCCCGTCCCTCCGCAATGCGCCGGTAAGCGCAACTTTTGGGAATCCAGGCGATCTCGCGCACTTTGTCCGGCGTGAGCTTTATACAATCGGGAACCTTAGCTTGTCGGTTCGGATAATCGGAACAGCCGCACGTCTCGCCGTCGAGCAGCTTACAGCGGACATTGGCCGGAAATATCTGGCCAGTGTCCTCATCTTCGAGTTTTAACAGGCAGCATTTACCACACCCGTCACACAGTGCCTCCCACTCTTCGGTAGACATCGCTTCAAGCGGCTTTTCATCCCAGAATGCCATCGGCGGCACAGACTCCACACTTTTAACCCAATTGGCAAAACCACATAAAATTGTGATGACCCATAGGGGCTTAACGCCATACAATAACAGTTGTTCGGGACCGAGCGCACCCGGGCGGGCATTCAAATCGACCCTAGAAACAAAAGGCCCAAGGTGCAGGACCCGTTTTACACAAAGCAGAAGCGCTCCAAAGGCAAGAACCGGTTGCTCGAGGCTGATGCCTGGCTCGATTCCTTCCTTTATGACGGGATGCGCTCGACTGGCCGTGTATATACCCGAATACAGGATTTTTTCTCGCTTTTTTCCGTGCGAGGCCTGCGCCGGCTTTTCGTCGAGCTTGCATCGGACGCATTGAGCTTTGGCGCAATGGGTGCCGTGCTGATGGTCGCGCTGGCGCTCTCGGCTATGGATGCGACAGCCTCGGGCGAATTCAACAGGGCCGAAGACTATTCGGTGATCTTTTTGGATCGCTATGGCAACGAAATTGGCCGACGCGGAATCCGATCCGACGATTCTGTTGCACTGGCTGAAATTCCAGACTTTCTCGTCAAGGCAACACTGGCAACCGAAGACAGGCGATTTTACGAGCATTTCGGCATCGACGTCTGGGGCACTGTGCGCGCTCTGCTCTCCAACGCCGAGGGCGATTCCGGCCTGCAGGGCGGCTCGTCGATTACCCAGCAGCTTGCCAAAAACCTGTTCCTGTCAAACGAGCGCACGTTGGAGCGCAAGATCAAGGAACTGTTCCTCGCGTTCTGGCTGGAAGCCAATTACAGCAAGGATGAAATCCTCAAGCTCTATCTCGACCGCGCCTATATGGGCGGCGGCAATTTCGGTGTCGTTGCGGCGGCCGAATACTATTTCGGCAAACCGGTGCAAGATGTGGATCTTGCGGAGTCCGCCATGCTGGCCGGACTATACAAGGCTCCCACGCGCTTCGCCCCGCATGTGGACATCGCGGCAGCGCGCGGGCGTGCAAACGTTGTACTATCGAACATGGTCAACGGGGGTTACCTTACCGAGGGCCAGGTGACAGCGGCACGGCGGCGTCCAGCAGAGCCGATTGATCGATCCGCCGAGATCAATTCACCCAATTACTTTCTCGACTGGGCATTTCTGGAAACCAAACGAATTGTAGGCGACAGCGCGGAAGTCGGATTTGTGGTGAGAACCACTATTGATCCCGATTTGCAGGTCCATGCCGAAGACGCCATCATCTCAGTGTTGCGTGAGCAGGGCGCAGTCTACAATGTGAGCCAAGGCGCGCTGGTTGCTATGGAACACAATGGCGCGGTACGTGCCATGGTGGGGGGCACCGATTATGGCCAGAGCCAGTTCAACCGGGCCGTTGCTCCCAACCGGCAACCTGGATCGGCGTTCAAGCCATTCGTATATGCAACCGCTTTCGAAATGCTTGGACTCAACCCGCGCAGCCCTATTTCTGACTCCCCGATTTGTATCGGCAACTGGTGTCCGCAGAACTACGGCCGGTCTTTCAGGGGTTCGACAACAATACGCACTGCTATGGCTGCATCGATCAATAGTGTGCCGGTTCGCCTTTCAACCCAAACTGGGCGTGAGCCGATTGCAGAGATGGCCCACCGACTGGGCATCCGAAACGAATTTCCGGTAACCCGTTCGCTTGCACTGGGCGTAGCCTCGGTAAGTGCGCTGGACATGGCATCTGCCTATGCGGTGTTTGCCAATGGTGGTTACCAAGCGACAGGCTTCGGAATCACTCGCATCACGACATTACGCGGCGAAGTAATCTATGAAGCCGACCCAGACCATAACCGCGTGCGGCTTCTTGATGAGCAGATTGTCTTGTCGATGAACGACATCCTGAACGCCGTTAATTATGGTGGGACCGGCGGGCGAGCTGTGGTCGAAGGCGTTCCCAGCGCAGGCAAAACTGGAACGACGAGCTCCTATCGCGATGCCTGGTACGTCGGATACACCGGTAATTACGTTGCCTCGGTCTGGTACGGAAATGACAATTACACGGCAATGAACAACCTGACGGGCGGCAATCTTCCAGCCATGAGCTGGCAGAAGTTCATGGCCTACGCCCATTCCAATATCGAGGTGAAGCCGGTGTTCGGTGTGGATATGGAGCCGCGGCCATTCATCATTGCCGATGCAGATGGCAGCGAAGACGGCCAGCAGCTACCGGAACGGGCGCCAACTCTTGCACCGGCTGCAGCAATCAAGCTGCTTGATCTCTCCGAGCAAATGCGCGATTCACTTGCAGCCGCTGGGTATGGCACCATCGATCAGGCCGCAACGCCTGTTGCCGGCGCAATTGAGAGTCTGTGACGTCTTGGGATTGATTTTCCGACTGTTGGTTGGTCTTACGGTTGCCCTCTCGGTAGGGTTTGGCACAAGCTATTACGCGCTTAGTGACGGGCGGCTTTTTGCTGCCGTCCGCGTAGGGGTTTGGGCCGCTTGGCCCGACGTAGGACAACCAACGCCCAACCCTTACAACCGGGCTTATCTGGCACGTACCGGCCACCTTCAGCTTGGATATGCAGAGGGCCTCCAGTTTACTGCGTCCACCGACGATGCAGGCAGTCCATTGGACGCGAGATGTCAGTATCGCGTGGTTGGCAAAGTTCCCGGTGCAAGCTTCTGGACACTTGTTGCGACCGACCTCAACGGCGTTAATATCGCAACTTCACCCGAGTTACCTGCATTGCAGAGCGAACGCGTTGCCCGATGGGGCGACGGGGGCCTCGACGCAACGATTGGAGCTACATTGGGACCGGGAAACTGGCTGGAGATTGGTGGCACCGGGCCCTTTAAGCTCGCCCTCACACTTTATGATGCCGTCGTTTTTTCCGGCGCCAACACCACAATCGAGGCCATGCCAGCCATCAATAAGGTATCGTGCCAATGATCCGCCTGTTGTTTTGGATCTTGGGTGGTGTGGTTTTGGGGGGCCTAATTCATCTCGTCGTCATCCTTACGCTACCCGATGCGGCCGTACGCGACGTGTGGCATAGACTAGAAGCGCTGGCCCCGCTCGAAACTGTTGTCGTTTTGAGCGATCTCGCTCCAGGAGACGACAATCCAATGGGGCTCGATCCTGAACTGCTCTATGGCCTCTGCAGGCTGGAGTTAGGCGACGGGCCGGGCATTGTGAATGGTGAACTGCCCTTGGCGTTTTGGTCGGTCGCTGTATTCAATCGCGATGGGCACGTGATCTATGCAACGACCAACCGATCTGGATCCGGCAACTTGTTGGACATGGGCCTTTTCAACCCCGCTCAGACACGTCTGTTGGCCGAACAACGCTTTGAGATCGATGAGGGATTGCTGATCGTCGAGGCCCAGGGAAATGACGTCTTGGTGGTCGTGCGCCTGGCTCCGCCTCATCCGGCGATGAGGGCGCGTTACCGAGAACAACTCGCGCAGTTGAGCTGCTCAACCATTCGCTAGGGTTACTTTCGCACCAGCGGTTCTGGCGTAAATGGTGCTGTTTCATATCGCGAAGATATCGCGCTGTCCTTGAACACCAGCCCTGCCCCACCCGCAAGGCAGAAATCTCCAGCCCGTGCCCGGGAAACATATGGCTGCAATCGCGCAAGCTCTGCATCGACCACACGGGCTTCTTCGTGGGGCGTTTCGACAAGGAGCCGCTCAAGCGCAACGGAGTAAGACTGATACCGATACGTCAGAGCGCGCGTGAACCAGTCGATCTTCTGATCATTTTCCCATTTACGCGCGGCAACCTGACCTGAAGCGTCGGCTGCGGCCAGCTCTACATTGGACGCAGCGATCGCCCGCTGGCGGTCCACCTCAATGACAGCACAGATCGCGGCGAAGGTGGCAGGTATAGTCGCGATATCGATGCTGATATCATTCGAGACCTTGCGGTAACGGACACGCGACGACTGATATTGGGTACTACGTAGGGTCGAATAATAACGATCAGCTATGAACTGGACGTCGAGATTCGAGGCAATGCGGGTGCGTTGTAACTCCACAGCCGTATCGTAAAACCAGTCATGAGCGTGTGGCGCCACAAGAAAACGCCAGACGCGATCATGCATCTCCCGTTCCTGATCGGTACGGTTGAAGCTGGAGACAGGCTCGCCGTTTGCTGCAGCACGCGCATCGCCCAGCGCCGGCATGACGCGGTCATGGAGCACAGATGGAGCCGCCCGACCGAAATCGCCCGTAGGGCGAGCGCATCCCGACAGCAACAAACACGCTGCGGCTGCGAGTGCGCCGCCAACCAACCAGTCTTTCAAAGTCTTCAGCCCTTGCGGGTTCGCCTGATCTTGGGTGCCGGGCCGGGATTAATCCCGCCTGCCCCGCGGTCATAGCGAACGCCCGTAAACAATATGACCTGTCCGCGTTGTCCACCGGGCGTAGCCGGTGCCGAACAGGCGCCTTTGGGGCTGAATTTTACCAGCATACCCATAATTGGCCTCTTGGTGCGCCCGGTCCTCCGCTTGCCCCAGCCGGCACCATGCCGCCCCGGATCCGGACATATGCCATTAAGACTTCGTCAAGGTTAACAGTCCGCTAACGAATCTCAGTCAATAGTGCAGAACAACACGAGTGGACCCGGGGGACGAGTCGACCAAATGATCGGCTTTCAGCCATATGAGACATTTCAGCTGCTGATCGAAACCGGCGGCGTGGAGCGAGCCAATACATTGTTGGTCGCCGCCTGCGATGCCTATGCGCGACGCAGTCGCCCACTAGCAGCTGAGGCTGAGCAGTTCGAAACATTGGCTAAACGCCTGTTTCCGACAGCCGCACCGACAGCGCGTACCAAGGCAGCGGGAATCCTCGCGAGCGCCCAGCACCTTACGCCGGCGCTCGAGATCCTTGTCTACGACAATCTTGGTACCGGCCTCATTGCCCACCTTGAGCGTGCGCAAACCCTTTCCGACGATGTGATGGTACGTCTGATAGACAAGGGCAATGCGGACGTAATCGCGGCAATCGCAAGGCGCCCTGCACTATCCAACGCTATTTTGGCCCGTCTGTTTCCGATTAATAGCCGTAAAGTGTACCGGGCGCTTGCCTCAAACGAAACCATCGCCCCTCGTGGCGCCTATCTAAATGCTCTGACCCGATCAGCTGAGATGGACCACGAGGTCGCTGCTATTCTGGCCTGCCGGGAAGATTTTGACGCAGCGCTTCTGACCAACGTGTTTTTCGACTTGCCTGAAGAGGGCAGACTTAACGTCCTGCGCGCCTACGCGCGACGCACGCTGCCTCAAGCGCCAATGATGCGAACATTCGAGCAAATCTCTGTGGCGACTAATGAGTTTACCGGCGCCCTGATGAAGCTGTTCTCGGAAAACCGGCGCCCCAAAATAACGCGGCTCCTGAGCCAGATCACCGGCCTGAGTGAGCTGCGCTGTGCGGAAATCGCCCACGATACGAGCGGCGCTGCACTGTTCGTTGTACTGCGCGCCTTTGGATGTACGTCCTATGATGGGTTAAAGGTACTTATCCATGCAACCAGCCACGACGCCGACCGCTCCAAGACTCTGGCCAGCTTTGCACGGTTATTTGATGAGATAAGTGTTCCGGCAATGGTCTATTTGATGAGTGCCTGGCGCGGTGATGTGCTTCCGGCTGAACTTACCAAGCCGGAATACGCAAGTTTCGTTGAACCGAGTCGGCGTACGCAACAAGCCAGGCCCTTGCGAACGGGAACCGTTGGCGATCAGGCAATCGAAGCCTTGGAAAAAATGCAATCAACGCGCCGCGCCAGCTAGACGACTTCAAGTCCCAAATCATCGCTGCGACAATCGACGGAAAGGACCCATAGGTCTTGATCGAAGTCGATTTCGCGTGTGATCCGTTCTTTTACCGTCAATGGATCAGAACGCGCAAAACGCTTATGAAAAACCCGGTCGTCTGGAAGCGGATCCATGGCTGCGCCGGGGGCTGGCGTAAACAGCGAGACAGTGCCATCGAGATGGTCGACTTCGATCCAAATCTGCCCCGCAATTGCGTCCCCTCGACGTGAAACAACACAGAAATTCCCAGTGTTGTTGTGGCGTCGCACAAAAGCGGCACACCAGATGTCTGACCTAAGTTGCTGCATGGACGGTGGGCTACAGGAAAGCTCCGGCTTCGACCAGCATCTGACGAAGCACAGGACTGACTTCGCCAGTCGGTCGATAGTTGTTGAATATCTGGAACTGGCGAATTGCTCGCGCGGTCGCCTCATCGGCAACGCCATTGACAGACCCCTGCAAGAAGCCAAGCCGGCTCAACCCGCGCTGAATATCACTCACGAGATCGCCATCGAGTACGGCAGGAATACTAGGGTCAGCAGCGACGACTTGGGACGTTGAGGCCGTAACATCGGATGAAATATCAGCGACTGTCTGACGTTCGACACTATCGGCCGCCGTGGGCGCTGTTTCCTGCATCTGGGCAAGCAAAGGCGCAATGTCGTCGGTTTGCGGAGTCGCGGCAACGGGCTGGGATATCTGTGAAGTTTGCAATGGCGCCTCCTTCACGGCCTTTATGACCTGCGGCGTTGCTGCTCCAGTGCGCGGAAGATTGAAACGCGCTTCGAAGTCGCGGATAGCGTCGGCAGTCCTGGGGCCATAATATCCGTCGACAGCACCATCGAAAAATCCCAGAGCTTTGAGCTTTTCCTGCAGATCAGCAATATCCTGGTTGCCAATTGCTGGCACGGTGGGTTCTGGCGTTGTCGGAACCGGTACTGCGGACTGCGTGGTGAGCGCCGGCGCAGGCGCTTCAGCGGACTCTGAAGGTGCTGCGTTTGGGCGCTGCGGGATCGCTTCAGGCTGCACCACCACAGGTTCGATTGAAACAGGCAGAGGAGTACTCGCCGATCCCGAAACGAACATGGGCGCGGGATGCCGGGTATCCTGCATGAACAACGCATTGGTTGCGGCCATCAACGTGAGCCCCGAGATAAGCACAAGGCCGGTCGAAGCCATGGGCGAACGGGCAAAACGCAATGCCGTCCATGAGAGGGCCTGACCGATCATGCTGGCAGCGCCAGCCCCGAGGGCAAGCGGAATTTGTGCAATACCGGCGTTCATTTTGCTACGCTTCTTCTTTCGTCTTGGAGCCATTTGTCTTCGTCGCTATCGCGCTTGGTCGTATAAAGATGTTCAATGGTCGCCGAGCCCTTCCCGGCGCCCAGCGGGCCTTCGAGCGGCAGAAGGACGCTGATCGTCGTTCCAGAGCCTTGTTCTGACACCACGTCGAGGCGCCCGCCGTGGAGGCTTACCAGCCCTTTAACGATCGAGAGCCCCAGCCCGGTACCTTCGTATCGACGAGCGAGGCTATCCTGAGCCTGCAAGAACGGCTCGCCGATACGTTCAATGGTTTCAGGGCGCATACCGATGCCGGTATCGGTGACCGCAATGGCCAGCATCTTGCCCTGACGTTTCATCGCAAGCGAAACGGAGCCGCCTTCATGACTGAACTTAACGGCGTTTGAGAGAAGGTTTAGCAGAATTTGCCGACACGCGCGTTCATCCCCCATGATCTGAGGGAGTTTCTCGGGTACCGTAGTTTGAATGGTAACGGTGCGCTCGCGCGCCAGATTCTCAACCATCTGGACACATGGCTCAACGAGCGCGTGTGGCGCAAACAGTTCAGCATGGACCTCAAACTTGCCCGCCTCGATCTTGGACATATCGAGCAGCATATTGACGACATCCAGCAAATGATGGCCGCTGCGGCTGATATGCCCCGCATATTCGGCATGCGTCGGGGACAACTCGCCGCCAATGCCTTCCGACATCATATCTGAAAAGCCCACTATGGCATTAAGAGGCGTGCGCAATTCATGACCGATTGTCGCGAGGAAACGCGATTTTGCCTCCGAGGCATCCTCTGCCTGTTTGCGGGCGACTTCGACTTCATGCTCTGCTTCCTTGCGTACGCTAATGTCGCGCAGGACGGCTAGAACGTCATTCGAAGAAGCTGCCTCGTCATCATTTTCCAGTGGTGCAAGAGCGAACTCAACCCAGATATAATGCGCGCCTGCGCCGGGCTCGGCATCGTCGCGTCGCAGACGCAGTTCGATGGTGCGTGCCGTGGTACCATTCGATGCGTCGGAAATAGCTTTGCGGTATGCAGGACGGTCCATGACATGGACGCGCTCAAAAAGTCCTGCACCATCAAGCTCGAACGTACGGCAGCCCAGCAGATTGCCCGCTGAACGTGAAATAAAGACCGGACCGCCATCTGCCCCATAGCGTACGACAGCTCCAAGAATGTTCTCGGCAAGCACAGCGAACGCTCGTGTTTGAGACACCGGCGACTCTGAGGAAATAATATCAAGGCGCGTCGCTGTAACCGCCGCAACGACACCGAATACAGCGATGGCAACAAACCCAAAAGGTTGCGCCGTGCCCTGTAAAGCCGATGACACCGCATCGCCAGAAAAAAGGCTTACGCATAGAATCAGAACGGGAAGAGACCACGCCAGGGTTCGGAAACGCCCTTCCCCCAGGATCTGCGCATAGAGTGAGGCCATCAATCCTAGGGCCAACCCGAGGTCGATAGCTGCCGGATCGGCAACCGTCAAAATTGCCCCAACAACGCCGAGCGCCAGTGAATGCACTACAATTGTAGGTTCATAATCACCGCGCAGAAATAACGCGCCGGAAAGGGCGATAGGGCCAGATACTATAGCCGTCGCGATCAACGGGCCGACGTGTCCGCCGATAAGCATGGCAATGGACAACACCATTGCCAAGCCAAGCCCGGCCAACATCGCTACTGTGTTAAGCGCAAGGACACGACGCAGCACGCTATTGCGCTGCCCGCGCCCAACCGGGCTGGGCGACTTGTGAGAGGCAATAGTGAAATCCGCAAAGGGGTTACGCATGAAACGCTCAACTCGTATTGCCGCGATACGCTGCGGCGTTGCTTCGGGGCGGCGCCCTTTGGCTGGCCCACACTTCCATTCAAGCCCTAAGACACCATTAAGTCGAAACGGCTGAGACAGGCTCAGGCCGGAATCAATGAACGTTCGGGGCAGGTTTCTGGGGGTAGCGTAAACAGAGTCTTGCTTAACGGCCCGCTGTCGAAGCCGGCGACATTTGCATAAAATGCAATTTAAATTTTAGGCGAGTTTGCCAAAAATGCTTCACGTCAGAACTCTAGATTTCACCTCGACGCTGTCCACATGTCCCGGACGACGAGGTTTGAGTAATGTTTTTGGTTCGATCCGCTTTTTGGCTATCCGCCGCTTTTATCGTCATGGCGCCCAGCGCTGGTATGGATGTCGGTGCTTCGGCACGTGCGACAGGTCAAAATCTGGCGAGCCAAGGCGCACAGGCTGTCAGCCAAACTCTGATGCCAGAAGATTGCGGCAGCCTCGAATGCACTGTGGGACGAACCGTACTCGCTCAGATAACGCTGCCTCAGGCCGGCGTAGACGTTGAACCGACAGCTCACGGAATCTTCCCCCCGCCCCGCCCGGACTGGGCATATTGAGTGACTGCCCCTTTCAATCTCCCCGATCAGGGGCTAAGTAGCGGGCATGAACACGACAGCCGCTTTTGACGAAATCGCAGACAATTTGTCTTTCCTTGACGACTGGGAAGATCGGTATCGCTACATCATCGAACTTGGTGGGTCGCTTGCGCCGCTTACTGACGAAGAGCACAGCGCAGACAACAAAGTACATGGCTGCGCTTCGCAAGTGTGGTTGGTAACCGAAAGTGAGCCTGGCGAGGAGGGAACGATTCTGACCTTCCGCGGCGATTCCGATGCCATGATCGTACGCGGGCTGGTTGCCATCGTACTGGCTCTCTACTCGGGACGTACGGCGGCCGATATCGTGGCGACCGATGCCTTGCCCATACTGGATTCGATCGGCCTGCGAGAACACCTTTCCACGCAGAGATCGAACGGTCTCTCAGCTATGGTTTCGCGCCTGCGCGCAGATGCGCAGGTAGCTGTGCAGGCCTAGCCGATTTCTACCGGTCGCG
The DNA here is from genome assembly GCF_048264985.1 of Pelagibacterium sp. GTDB lineage: Bacteria > Pseudomonadota > Alphaproteobacteria > Rhizobiales > Devosiaceae > Pelagibacterium. The sequence goes on along the minus strand of NZ_JBLXCL010000001.1, from coordinate 947,422 downwards.
CGCCCTCGTCGAGCCAATTGCGAGTTGCAGCCGTATCTTTGCCCAAAGCGCTAGCGGTCAAACCTAACTGGGTTGCCAGCGCCTCAAGGCCGATGCGCAACACCAGTTTGGCGCTACGTCTTGGCCAGCCACGTTCGCGTTCGATTTCCTGAAGACCTTTTTCGTAGCCGCAAACATCAATTACAACATCCATGCACTCGCCCGGTACAGTGCTGTAAAACTCTGCAAGTTGGCGTCGGGCATCGAGCGCCATATCGCCAACATCATCGGCATGCCTGCGCTTCCCTCTATCCACCCGCGGCCCGTAATTCATTGTGGTGCGCGCGCGTAATTGGCTACGCTCGAAAAGTGTCGACAAACGCGACGCAGCCTCAAGGTGGTGCACGTCGAGGAATGCGGCCTCTCCGTTCCGGCTGCGGGCTAACTGCCCGAATTGAACATCAGCAGCGAACATGAGCGCCCTCACCGGTCAAAGTTTCAAGCGAGCACGGCACGCGCCGAGCGCTGTCGATCTGCATTTCGAGTTCCTGAAGCCAAGAATCATAGTCTCCCCCATCCTCGCGCAGATCCTCAATCTGGCGGCAGGCATAAGCAACTGTTGTCCTGTCGCGTCCAAAAAACGCGCCAACCTGCGTCATGGTCAACCCCAGGAGTACGTGGCAAAGGTACATCGCAGCTTGCCTTGAACTGGCAGTGCGCAGGCACAGGCGCGAAGGTGCAACGAAGTCTTCATAGCTGACGCCAGTCTCAAGTGATACTTTATGAACTACGAGCCTGCAGTTGCGCCGTTGGGTTTCCGATAGCTTTCGACCCTCGGAGCGCTCGGTTCTTTCCATCCAGATCGTCATCGAACCACCTTCTCATCAATAGGATATAATTCCTATATCTGAACTGCGGCAATGCGGGGATAAGTGCTGACCGAACTTCGCGCGTAGAGCGAGCGTGCAAACAAAAAAGGGCCGCTGACGCGGCCCTTACGCAATAATCTAAAAAAAAACTTTATCCGGCCTTGCGACCAAGGCCATTGTCTTTGGCCAATTTGGACCGTGTAGCGGAGTAAGAGGGAGCGACCATCGGATAGTCGGCAGGAAGGCCCCACTTTTCCCGATATTCTTCGGGAGAAAGGTTGTAATGCGTACGCAGGTGGCGCTTGAGTGACTTAAATTTCTTTCCGTCTTCCAAGCAGACAATGTAATCGGACGTCACCGACTTGCGCACTGGCACTGCAGGCTTTTTCTCTTCGACAGGAGCGGCAGCTTCTTCCGCGCCAAGCAGGCGAAGTGCTGCATGAACCTCCGAAATCAATTTCGGAAGATCTGTAGGGCTGATGGCGTTGTGGCTGACATAGGCAGCGACAATCTCTGTACTGTATTCCACAAGGTCCAGCTCGACCCTGTTCTCGGCGGTCGCCGGAGCGGTCATCGAAAATCCCTTCTGCATAATGGGAGCTATTTGTTGGGGCGGGCTAATTCCCGGGGGAACCCCATATCTCTGGAATTAAAGTCGTTCTTCTAACTTTGCAACCGTCGAACAACAACTTGGCGAAATTTAGGGTGAATTATTCTTTACTTGCCAAACCGCCCGATTTTTCCAGATCATCGACCACAAACTGTTTCGTCGGACGGTAGCCCGCGATATAGGATGCGCGCGCCAAAAGATGAGCGGAAATCGGCGCTGTCAGCATGAAAAAAACGAAGCCAAGCAGGGCACGCAAAATCACGGCGCCATCAAAACTCACCAATGCTATCGCCAGAAGGGTAAGTCCGGAGCCAACTGTGCCAGCCTTCGAGCCGGAATGCATGCGCGTATACAAGTCTGGCAGGCGCACGATACCCAATGCAGCGACAAGGCTGAACAGCGCGCCGACAATCACCATAACGCCAGCAAAATAATAGAGACCCTCGACGATCATTTGCGACTCTCCTCGAGGTGATCTTCCCGCGCGGCAGCGTCAATCTGCCAGCGCTGAAGAATAAATCGTGCAAATGCCACAGTCGATAGAAAACCAATCAAGCCCAGCGCAATCGCAATATCGAGATAAAGCATGAACCCCGTGCGCAATGCGATTGCAGCTATATAGCCGATAACAACCGCAATCAGCATATCGAGCCCGAGAACGCGGTCCGGCAGGCTAGGCCCGACGACAATCCGATAGATCGTTACCAGAAGTGCAGCGGTCAGAAGACCGAGCGAGATCGTAGTCGCCAGATGGAGAAATTCAGGACCAGACATCATTCAAACACCTCGATGATCCGAGCCTCGAACCCGCTCTTAATGGAAGCGATAACATCCTCGCGGTCATGCATTTCTAGGACGTGGATATAAAGTGTGGAACGGTCATCAGACACATCAACACTCAGCGTACCAGGCGTCAGAGTGATCAGGTTCGCCAGAAGTGTGATCTGAACTTCGCTGGCGACGGTGAGAGGGTAGGCAATAATCCCCGGCGACAGCCGCTTTTCCATGCGTGGCGACAGAACCAGCACAGCCACCCGCAGGGCCGACAACGCAAGCTCGTAAAAGAACAGCGCCGCTAACGATACGACCCTAACGAAGCGACGCATCATGTGGGGTCTGTCCACACGATCCCGGATGAACAGGACAGCCAGAGCACCGATCAGACCCCCGAGCAAGAGGTTGAGCAAAGTAAAGCTGCCAGTGACCGCGGCCCAGACCAGCGATAGCGTTATAACCAGAAATGCAAAGCTCATGGCTGGGGCACCTGTGCAAACACGGCGTCGACATAGCGGGTGGGCGAGAGGATATCATGGGCCCCACTGCCGGCAGCATTAAACAGCCAGTCGGGGAAGAGACCGAACACTATGATGATCGCAAACAAAATTGTCGTGGGCACCAAGCCCATAGCGACTTCCCGACGGGTCAGTGATCGCAAATCCTGGTTGGCCTGCTCGGAGCGCTCGCCCTCATGGCCGTTGCGCCAGAAGATGTGCGCCCAAAGACGGCTGGCAGCAATCAACGTCAGGAACGAATTGAACAAGACGGCAAACACGAGCCACCAGTTTTCAATCCTCACTGCCCCTTCAACCAATAAGATCTTTGGCCAAATGCCCAGGAATGGCGGCAAACCGGAAATTGTAAAAACCATGATGATGAAGAGAATGGACATTGGCGCACTTGCGCCGTAGATGCCGCCCATCTTGCGAATATCGCTGGTGCCATTCATGCGCTCGATTAGACCCGCCAGGAGGTAGAAGGCCGTGACCGCGAGCATTGAGTGAAAGGCATAAAAAATCGCGCCAGCGATACCGTGCGTGGTGCCCATCGCAAATCCAGCGAAAATTGCGCCGATACCGCCGATTACCATAAAGCCAACTGCACGGCGCAAATTGGTCTGCGCCATTGCACCCAATGGACCAAGAATGAGCGTGGCGAACGCCACTACGGCAATCACTGTCTGGATCTGTGCATACCCCTCTGGCAATGCCATGGCCAGCACGCGGATGGCTGCGTAAGCGCCAACCTTGGTGAGCAAGCCGCCGAAGATCGCGGAAACCGAAACGGCGGGGGTGTGATAGGAGGCGGGCAGCCACGCGTTTCCAGGAAAAGCTGCAGCTTTCACGCCGAAAGCGAAAAGGAACAGGACGGAGACCGTCACCAGCGGACCGATGGGCAAATCGGCCCCCTTGGCCACCAGATCGGCAAAATTGAGCGTGCCTGTCAGCCCGTAGAGATAGGCGATCGCGACAAGAAAGAAGGTGGTCGCGAGGAAATTCAGAAAACCATATTTGATGGCACCGTCGAGCTGGAGCTTGCGCCCCCCAAGGATCATCATCCCGAACGACGAGATCAACATCACCTCAAACCACACATAGAGGTTGAAGATGTCGCCAGTCAAAAACGAACCACTGACCCCGCAAAGCAAGAGCAGCAGCATCGGATAGAACCCGAAGCGATGCCCGCGATCCGTCAATTCAACCTGCGCGTAGAACGCTACAACAAGCGCGGCGATCGATGCGGCAAGGGAAAAGAGCGCGCTGGTCATATCAGCGGCAAACGTGATGCCGAAGGGCGGCAACCATTTGCCCATAGTCATGGCGACCGGGCCGCTCTCGAACACGCGCAGCAGCAAGTAGATATTGGAAACCATGATCGCGACGATCACGGCAGCGGTGAAAGCCAGCTGAACGTGCCGCTGGCTGCGCAGCATGACAAGCAGGCCGGCACCAAAAAGTGCCAGCGCTACCGGCCAAACGACAATCCAGTCGGCTGCAGGCGTGGCCCCATCGATCATTGCTGTGGGCAGTTCGAGCGAGTCGTATGATGTACCGGCTGTCGCCATTATTGTCTGTATTCCCTAGTAACTCAGGGGAGGCCGAGGCGCATTTTCTGGCTCGGCGACGCGCATGTTGTCGGTATTGTCGGCATCGAGTTCCTGATAGGCGCGGTAACCGAGAACCAACAGAAACGAGAACAGGGCAAATCCAATAACGATTGCCGTCAGGATAAGCGCCTGTGGAAGTGGGTTGGCAGACCCTTCTAGCGGGAAGTACTCACCCGCTGGAACGATAGGCGGCACTTCGGCCGTCAGCCGGCCGATAGTGAAAATCAGCAGATTGACGCCATTGCCGAGGATCGCCACGCCAAGAAGCATGCGGATTATCGCCTTGGACAGCAGCAGATAGGCCGCCGCCGTAAAAAACAGGCCGATCAAGCCAGCGAGCGCAACTTCCATCAGTCGTCTCCCTCATCGCCTTCATCGCCTTCGAGCGCCAACGCTATTGTCCCCACCGCGCCGACAACCACCGCATAAACGCCGATGTCAAAGATCAATGGCGTGGATAGAGCAATCTCTGTGCCCTCAAACTCGAAAATCCACCACAGGCCCGTCAAAAACGGAACACCGGCGGCCAGCGACATAAAGCCTGCAATCGCGGCGAGCACCACGCCCAGCCCTGCAAGAGCGATTGGGTGCACGCGAAGTGCACGTCGACACGCGTCAACCCCTGCGGCGATACCATAAATTGCGATACCTGAGGCGCCGATCAATCCGCCGATAAAACCACCGCCGGGCTCATTGTGCCCCCGCAGCAGGACGAAAACAGAAAACACCAGCATCAGCGCAGTGAGGACGGGTGCGGCCGTTCTAAAGATTACCGTGTTCATTGCGAACTCCCTGCCTTGCGCCTGCGCCCTGCCCTTGCGCCCTGAGTGCCACTGTTCGAGGCGCGCAGACGGATCAGCGCGAGTATGGCTAGTCCCGCAGCCATGACCACGGAAACTTCACCGAGCGTATCAATCGCACGGTAGTCGACCAGGATGACATTGACGATGTTGCGACCATGCGCGATCGGGGTGCTGGTAGCCCTGAACAGTTCGGTCAGGCTCAGGTCCAGATCGGTCTGTAGCACCACCAGCAGCAATATCGCGATGCCAAGGCCGACGGCCAGTGCGACCACGCCGTCTCGGAGTGCGGTTTCAAGATCACGACTATCGGCTTCATCGAGATGCAGACGGGTCATTACCAGTGCAAGAATGATGACAGTCAATGTCTCCACCATGAACTGCGTAAAGCTCAGATCTGGCGCACCGAACAACATGAATATGACGGCGACCGCAAACCCTTGAATGCCAAGGGCAACGATGGCTGTCAGCCGCGTCCGTGCGACAAGAACCGCAATAAGGCCGATGGCAGCGATCCCAATGGCGCCCCATTCATAGAATGTGAGCTGGGGCCAGGCTGGAATCGGCGGCAGGCTGTCTGTGACCAGCAACGGAGCAAATATGCCGATAGCCAGCACAGTGAACATCAAAAGCAAATACCATTCGAGGCGGCCGTGGTGGAGAACACGCGTTATTCGATCGGCAAAACGAACCAGACCGAACATGAATGCGTCAAAGCCCATATCGAATGTCCAGCCGATGGCTTCACCCGTGCGCCGCAAGGTCGAACGGACGGCATCGGCCTTCCAGAACAATACCCCGCCGAGAACCCACGTCGCTATCGAGGCCCAAACTGCAGGATTGGCCAGATCGAACGCGAGATGAATATGGGCCTCGACTGCCGCATTGTAGATGGCCCCACCAGCCGGATCGAGAACGACGTGGTTCAGCCAGTCGGTAAACAGTCCGGCAGAAACACCAAGCACAGCAAGTACAACGGGGCCTATGTACAGGCTGAGCGATCCCTCGTGCGGCGTATGTGGCGTCGGGCGCAGATCGCCCAAGAAAGGCTTGAATGCGATCAGGAGCCCAACAACCATCATCAACGCATTGCCAATAATAAGCACGGCAAGGAACAGCAAATCCGGCCACAATCCCGATGTCAGAGCTAGATACATTTCTTCCTTGGCAAGAAAGCCTATGGCGATTGGAAAGCCGGCCATGGAAAAACCCGCCAGCACGGCGGCAATGAAAGTGATCGGCATCGCTTCGCGCAGACCGCCAAGCACAGTTATATCGCGCGTGCCCGTACCATGGTCGATTGTCCCGGCAATCATAAACAGCGCACCCTTGAACAGCGAGTGGGCGCACAGATACAGCAACGCACCGAGAATGGCTTCCTTGGTACCAAAACCAATGAGCATCACCAGCAAACCGAGCGAGCCGAGCGTGGTATATGCCAGCATCTGCTTGAGATCGGTCTGGCGCACAGCCAGCGCGCCGCCCATCAACAGCGTTGCACCACCAAACAGGGTCAAAATCCAGAACCACGGCTCGGTATCACCAAGGATCGGCGTCATTCGAGCCAGCAGGTAGACACCGGCCTTCACCATAGTCGCCGAGTGCAGATAGGCAGAAACCGGAGTTGGCGCTTCCATGGCGTTGGGGAGCCAGAAATGCAGTGGCACCTGGGCCGACTTTGCGAATGCGCCAGCTACAACCAACAGCATGGCAACAAGATATAGCGCGCTTTCTTGAGCTGCGCCGGCCGTCGTCAACATGCCTGTCAACGAGTTCTGGCCGGTGATAAGTGTCAGCAGAATCAGTCCCGCCAACAGGGCAAGGCCGCCGCCGCCGGTAACAACCAACGCCTGAATGGCTGCGCGTCGCGCAGCCTGACGTGAGTGATCAAAGCCGATCAGTAGGAATGACGTTATTGAGGTCAATTCCCAGAACACAAAAAGTGTGAACACATTATCGGCCAAGACCAGACCGAGCATCGACCCCATGAACATCAGGATGTACGAAAAGAAGCGTCCCTGATGGGGATGGCCAGCAAGATACCCGCCGGAATAGATGACGATAAACGTGCCGATGCCAGAAATGAGCAGACCAAAGATCAGGCTCAATCCATCGACAAAAAATGAGAATGAAATGCCATAGGCCGGAATCCAATCCAGCCCCACCCTGATAACCGAAAAGTCGGCAATCTGACCGATGAAGGATATGAAGGTAGCGAAGATAGCGGCGGGCACTACGGCTAAGATCCAGCCGGCTGCGGGCCCAGCAAAAGTCTTGATCCACGGCGCAAAAACGGCCGCAAAGAATGGAGCGATCGCGATCAGCGCAACAATCACGTCAAGACTTGGTCCCAAGCGAGCCCCCGAACTTCATTTCGTTCTCCATCAACAGCCCGATTGCGGTTGAAAGGAATCAATGGTGCAAACAGTACGCATCCCCGCGCCAACCTCAACAAAAACCGGCTACCGGGAACACAATATTGACCCCGGCAGTTGTGATAACCACATTGCCATCAGCTAATAGTCTGAGTGCACAACCGTCAGGAGTGGCGCAAGATGAACGACACGCAAAAGATATCCAATAGCGAATGGCGCGATAAATTGACGCCCGAACAGTATCACGTGACACGAGAACATGGCACTGAACGCGCTTTTTCTCATGACTATAATGTCGAGAAACGTGACGGCATTTACCACTGTGTATGCTGCGACGCCCCCCTGTTTACATCCGATACCAAGTATGACTCCGGCTCAGGTTGGCCCAGTTTCTTCCAGCCCGTATCCGAGCATGCCATCAAGGAAATTGACGATAGAAGTCATTTCATGCGTCGGACTGAAATCCGATGCGCCAAGTGCGATGCGCATGTTGGACATGTGTTTCCAGATGGTCCTGCTCCGACAGGCCTGCGCTACTGCACCAATGGGCTTGCGCTGGATTTCAAGCCCGAAGAATAGTTGCCCAAATTCCGAATCCTTTTTGCCCAGCCTTCCAGGGACAGACCATGACTGACACAGCGCCTCCCGTTGCCGCGCAACGCCCCCACTCGGACACGCGGCATGGGGTAACTCGCACCGACCCGTTCAATTGGCTGCGGGCAGACAACTGGCGTGAGGTCATGGCCGATCCCGAAGTTCTGCCTGGCGATATTCGGACATATCTCGAAGCCGAAAACACTTGGTATGAAAACGGTTTCGGCAAGCCCACCGAGGCACTTCGCGAAAAGATTTACGCTGAAATTCGTGGACGAATTAAGGAAGACGACAGTTCGGTCCCTGCTCCGGATGGCCCGTTTGCCTATGCGTCGCGGACGCGCGAAGGCGACCAATACCCCCTTATAGTGCGCACGCCCCGCGAAGGCGGTACTGAAGCGGTTTTGCTCGATTGCAATCTCGAAGCTGGCGAGGGATATTTCGGTTTTGGTGGCGCCGAACATTCGCCCTGCCACACGCTGATGGCCTGGGCCGCAGACCGCAATGGATCCGAATATTATACAATTTTCATCCGTGATCTCGATACAGGCAAAGATCGAGACGAACGTATAGAAAAATCGGGAAGTGGCGCGGTTTGGGCCAATGACTCATCGCGATTCTACTATGTAGAACTCGATGAGAACCATCGCCCCTACCGTGTCCGGGAGCATCGGCTCGGGACCAGCCAAGCCGACGATACTGTGATTTACGAAGAAAAAGACGCTGGCTTCTTCGTCGGCGTCGGCATGACGCAGTCGCGCCGGTACTTCACCATTTCAGCTCACGATCACCAAACGTCAGAAGTCTGGCTGATTGACGCCGAAAAAGGCGGTGAGCCTTTCTGCGTGGAAAAGCGGCACGAAAACACCGAATATTCGATCGAAGAGCGCGACGGCATCCTTTACATTTTGACCAATGACGATGAAGCCGAAGACTTCAAGATCGTAACGGCTCCGGTGGATGCACCGGGCGTCGACAATTGGGCAGATCTAGTTCCCCATGAAGCCGGACGGCTTATCCTTGATATTGAGGTGATCGCCAATCATTTGGTCAGGCTTGAGCGCAAGGATGGGCTGCCACGGATCGTGGTGCGCGATCTACGCAATGGACAAGAACAGACCATATCATTTCCCGAAGAAGCCTATTCCTTGGGGCTTGTTTCCGGATATGAATTTGAAACCTCGACCATTCGCTTTTCCTACTCCTCTCCAACAACGCCAGCGCAAATTTTCGATCTCAGCCTTGAAAGCGGCGAGCGGGCGCTGCGCAAGCAGCAAGAGGTGCCGTCAGGACACAATCCTGAGCTCTATGAGACGCGGCGGATTTTTGCAAAAGCGGCTGATGGTGAAGATGTTCCTGTCACACTTCTCTACCGCAAGGGTCTGAAATTCGATGGCAGCGCCCCTGCTCTGCTTTATGGCTATGGCGCCTATGGTCATTCAATACCCGCCGGATTTTCTGTCTCGACCCTTTCATTGGTCGACCGAGGATTTGTCCATGCTATCGCTCACGTAAGAGGCGGAATGGACAAGGGTTATCGCTGGTACAAGAACGGTCGTGCTGCCGACAAGACCAACACCTTTTCCGATTTCATCGCAGCCGCTGAAATGCTCATCGAAAAAGGCTACGCCTCCAAGGGCCAGATCGTGGCCGAAGGGGGGTCTGCGGGCGGCATGTTAATGGGGGCAATTGCCAATATGAGGCCCGAACTCTGGGCGGGAGTCATGGCCATCGTTCCGTTTGTCGACGTGCTCAATACGATGCTCGACGATACCTTGCCGCTGACACCGCCTGAGTGGCCGGAGTGGGGAAACCCCATCACCTCGGAAGATGACTACAAACGCATCGCCGCCTATTCCCCTTACGATAATGTCGAGGCAAAGGACTATCCGCCCATATTGGCACTTGCGGGATTGACCGACCCCCGCGTCACTTATTGGGAACCCGCCAAATGGGTAGCTAAACTGCGTGCAACCAAGACCGACCAGAAACCATTGTACCTGCGCACCAATATGGACGCCGGCCATGGCGGAGCCTCTGGGCGCTTCGAGCGCATCAAAGAAACCGCAATTACATATGCCTTTGCGCTCGAATGCGTCCAATTGGCATAAGTTTTCCCCCCGAGCCGTTGCACCGGTGTCACGCCATCGGTATATAAGAAGTATTAGCTTGGTAAATTAGCCAGGCGCGAGATTTTCAGAACCCTTTAAGGAGGCCCTCCAATGAGCTTTTCACTTCCCGACCTGCCTTATGCCTATGATGCACTTGGCCCATACATGTCGGCTGAAACACTTGAGTTTCATCATGACAAGCACCATCAGGCCTATGTGACCAATGGCAACAAATTGCTAGAAGGCTCGGGCCTTGAAGGCAAGAGCCTGGAAGACATCGTCAGGGAAAGCTTCGGCAAGAATCAGCCGCTTTTCAACAATGCCGGCCAGCATTTCAATCACATCCATTTCTGGAAGTGGATGAAGCCGAATGGTGGCGGCAAATCCCTCCCGGGCAAGCTGCAGGCCGCTGTTGATTCTGACCTCGGTGGGTTCGATAAATTCCGTGACGACTTTCTGGCGGCCGGCGCCGGTCAGTTCGGTTCGGGCTGGGCATGGCTCACGCTCAAAGACGGCAAGCTTACTGTGACCAAGACTGCCAATGGCGAGAACCCGCTGGTCCATGGCGGCACACCGCTTCTGGGCGTGGATGTGTGGGAACACTCCTACTACATCGACTACCGCAACGCGCGTCCGAAATACCTCGAGGCCTGGTTCGACAACCTCGTGAACTGGGATTACGTTGCAGAGCTCCACGAGGCTGCATCGTAATTTAAGCGATTTAGAACAACAACATATGGCCCGCCTGTCCACAGGCGGGCCATATGCTTTAAGGTTACTTGAACTGACATCTTCCGGCTGGCACCAACGCGTGTTAAGGCTTGGGTAACCATTGACGTTACCCGCAAATGAGCCGCCCGTGTTGCCAGTCCCTACCGTTGCCGTCCTTTCCAACAGCCCGGCATTGGCATCTGTTCTGGCTGCAACCTTGCGACGCGGGAGCCGCTGGCGGGTTAGAGAGTTCTCAGACCATCGCGCGTTGGCCGATTATATGCGCATTGCGCCCCTGGCGCTGCTGGTCACCGACTTTGATCTCGACCGGGTTACGGCAGCGGACGTTGCGCTCTCGATCCGCAATGGAGACGACCTTGCCTCTCGGCATGTGCAGATCATCGCCTTAAGCCGCAAGGTGGACGCGGGCATGCGACGCAAGTGCGTACAAGCAGGCATAGACGAGGTGATCGTCAAGCCGATGAGCCCGGTATACCTTGAGGAACGGATTGCAGCGCGGTTGGCCGATGGGACGACAACCTATGTCAGCGCCGAGCCCTATTATGTCGGACCGGAACGGCGAAACCGGGTATCTCTGGATGATACCCGTACAATTCCTGTTGAGAGACGCGGCGAAAACATTGTCTCGTTTCTCGCCCATAAGGCAATGCGCGAGCAGCAGCCGGATCAGCCAGTCGCTTAGTCGCGTCGGCTAGACTGCGCGCTGCCCTAAACCAGGCGGGTCAGCCGGTTCCAAAGATCATCGAACGTTTCCGATATCTGGATGAGAGCATCGATATTACCATGCCCGACTGCGGCAACGTCGCCGGCGAACCCCCTCACCACCTCATAAGCCCTGCTCTGGTTGAGAAGACCGACGGGTCGGCTGCTTTGCGCACCACCTGCTGCAACCCAGGCTGAATATAGCGCAGCGATAGTCTCGATGCCGCCAGGCAAACCAATCATCGCCTGACCGGATTTCACTATACGCGCCACCGCAGCCGCCTCGGTCTCTTCCACAATGATTTCAACGCCTTGAGGCACATCAAGCCGTCGAGCCACAGGGCCGGTTGCGACTGTAACCCGGCCGCCACTGGCAAGAGCAGATTCAACCAGTGTCCGGGGCCATTGCCCGTTGCGCGCGATGCAATGGAGATGAGCATTGTTGCGGGCAATGGTTGCGCCTGCCTGGCGATAGAGTGCCTGGTGGGCGGTTACGCCAGTATCGGCGAACACAGCAACGGCGCTGAGCTTTGCCATGCGGCTAACGCCCCCTGGTGAGCGTGCCAAGCACGCTGCGGACGAAGGAATCGCCGGCACGGCGGGCCACAGTTCGAGCAAAGCTGCTCAGCGCGGCTTCCATCGGCGTTTGGCGGGTCGAACGTCTCGCGACTTTCTTGGCTTGTGCCGCTTCGAGCTTTTCCAGCTCGGCTTCGCGCGCGGCAATCTCGGCCTCGCGCAGCGCATCGGCAGCACGGGCATCAAGAAGCTCATAGGCAGATTCACGATCTATATTAGTGTCGTAAACGCCTGCCACTGGGCTACCCGCAACCACTATTGCGCGCTCGTCAGGCGTGATTGGTGCCATGCGAGAGGATGGCGGCCGGATAAGCGTGCGACCAACGATCGAGGGAATACCTTTGTCTTCGAGCACGGAGACCAGAGCCTCGCCTGTGCCCAACTGCGTAATGACTTCGGCTGTGTCGAAAGCTGGATTCGGACGGAACGTCTCGGCGGCGATCCTTACGGCTTTCTGTTCCTTGGGCGTGTAGGCACGCAAGGCGTGTTGGATGCGGTTGCCCAGCTGCGAGAGAACACCTTCGGGCACGTCGGCAGGATTCTGCGTAACAAAATAGATGCCAACCCCTTTTGAACGCACGAGTTTGACCACCTGCTCGATCTTGTCGAGCAACACCTTGGGCGCTTCGTCGAAAAGCAGGTGGGCTTCGTCGAAAAAGAACACAAGCTTTGGTTTGTCGGGATTGCCAACTTCGGGGAGGTGTTCAAACAGCTCGGACAGCAACCAGAGCAGGAACATCGCGTAGAGCCTGGGTGCGCGCATAAGGTCGTCGGCGGCAAGGATCGAGATGTAGCCGCGCCCCTGCGTGTCGGTGCGCATCAGGTCTGAAATCTTGAGAGCTGGTTCGCCGAAAAAGTTCTCAGCGCCCTGTTGTTCTAGCACAAGCAGGGCGCGCTGAATGGCGCCGACGGAGGCCGTCGAGATGTTGCCGTAGAGGGCAGAGAGCTCGGCACGTCGCTCTGAAACATGCGCGAGCAGAGCACGCAAGTCTTTGAAATCAAGAAGTAAAAGACCCTCATCATCCGCCAGCTTGAAGGTTGCGTTGAGGATCCCTTCTTGTGTGGCATTGAGGTCGAGCATGCGCGAGAGCAGCAGCGGTCCCATTTCGGAAACAGTGGTGCGGACCGGGTGGCCCTGGCGACCGAAAAGGTCCCAGAAAATCGTCGGAAAGCCCTCGAAAGCGTAGTCGGAAAAGCCAATCTTTTCGGCGCGTTCAGCCAAAAAGTCCTTGGGTTCCCCAGGCTTTGCCAACCCTGCAACATCGCCTTTGACATCCGCGCAGAACACGGGAACGCCGGCGCGAGAGAACCCTTCTGCAAGTATCTGAAGGGTAACGGTTTTTCCCGTTCCGGTCGCCCCAGTTATCAGGCCGTGGCGATTGCCGTAACCGAGATGGAGGTATTCGGGCCGGGTGCTTGTTCCCAGATAAACGGCGTCGTCGACGAGCATAGGCAGGGTCCGATTCAACAGCGGGACTCTTCTATAACGGGCTGCGAGTGCGCACCGCAAGGATTCACTATTGCGCGTAAAAACTATGGAGTTGAGTGAAATTTACCCCTTAGTTGCCGAAACGGGAGTGAATAATGAAAACCAGCCGGCGCAAATTTTTAGCAGCGACACTTATCCCCACCCTCTCAGGTTCGATTATGATGCGAGCCGGGAAGGCCCAGACTATCGCGTCCTCCCCTTCTGCCGGGACCGACATGACCGATGCTTTGCAGTCGGCGATCGATAGCGCAGCAAATACAGGTCACTTGTCGCTGCCGGCGGGACAATTCGCCACCCGCGGCCTGCGTCTGCCTTCTCGGTTCATGCTCTCAGGCGTACCCGGCGCCACCGAGCTGATCCATTTGGGCGATGATCCCCTGCTCGGTGCGGAGGACGAAAGCGACATTGTTGTGAGCGGGCTCTCGCTCGACGGCAGCGGGGCTGGTGGCGAACTCTGGCACCGCGGGCTTGTCCATTTTTCCAAATGCGAGAACGTCACCATCCGTGACTGCGCGATTGCCAACACCGGCCTTAACGGGATTTCCCTGCTCGGCACCTCTGGACGCGTCGACAACTGCCAGATCAGCGGTAGCGCTTACACGGGGCTGTTTATCTACGATGGAGCCGGTGTCTTCGTGAGCGGCAACACAATATCGCGCTGCCACAATGGGGGGATAAGGGTTTGGCGCGGGGAAGCCGGCGCTGACGGGACGATCATCTCGGGCAACAGGATCAACGCTATCGACTGGGCAGACGGGGGCAATGGTCAGAACGGGAACGGCATCAACATCTTCAGGGCCGATGAGGTCATCGTGTCGGACAACCATATCTCCGACTGCGCATTTTCGGCCATAAGGCTCAACGCGACAAACAACACCCAGATTTCAGGCAATGTTTGTGTTGCGAGCGGTGAAGTCGCCGTCTTTTCCGAGTTCTCCTTCACCGGCTCAATCATCTCCGGCAACATTATCGACGGCGCAGCTGCCGGCATATCGATGACCAATTTCAACGATGGCGGCCGGCTGGCGGTCTGCACCGGCAATATCGTGCGCAACCTCTACGCGCGATCCGAAACCAACCCTGATCTCGATGCGCCTTACGGCATTGCGGCGGAGGCCGATGCGATCATCTCCGACAACGTTGTCGAAAATGTTCCCGGAACCGGGATAACCGCAGGATGGGGGCCCTTCCTGCGGGACGTCACGATCAATGGCAACCTTGTCCGAGACATCGACGTAGGGATTGCAGTAAGCGTGGCCGAAGGGGCCGGCACGGCGACTGTCACAGGCAACACGATCATCGGCGCTCGCCGACAGGCCATGGTTGGCGCAGCCTGGCATGAAACGGTTTCCAACGACCTGGCTGCCGAAGCCGAACGCTTTCCGCTGATCGTGATGGACGGCAACCGCTCACTTTAATCTCAACACATGCGAAGCGAGCCGAGCTATGTCGTTCATCGCCAGTGATTGCGCCGGAGCGCAGTTCTAGAGTTTGAGGCGGGCAGCTTCGGTGGCCTCGATATACCCTACTTCGTGACCGGCCCAGTTCCGCTGGTCCTGGCGCGCGCGCGTTTGAAGGATTTTGGTCTGCTCTGGCGTTGGGCTGGCAATTTCAAGCAGCAAGGCGGCAGCCATAGCGGTTGCGGCTGGAACGCTGCCGTCATCGCATTTTAGCGCAAACCCGATGCCGCTATCGACCAGCGCCCCGCAGTAGATTCCGTCGGCACCGAATTTGAGCATTAAACGACCATCGAATGCCGCCATGGCCTCAGAATCAAATGTGCCCGTCCCGCCGACGAGAAATGCGTGGCTCGTGGCTGCGGCAAAGATTTCCCGAGCCGCAGCCGCTGTCTGCTCGCTCAAACCGGTACCGCTGGCCATGCGGGCAAAGCCTCGGGCGATTGCATGAATGGGTGCCGCCCAGGTGGGAATGGAGCACCCATCAGTCCCGCATCTGGATTCGGTTAGCGGATAGTCAAGAACCTCTTCGACAGCCTGCCTGACGCGCTGCTGAACCGGGTGCATCCGGGTGGAATACCCCTTTGTATCCTCGCCGAGCGCGCGGGCGACGGCAAGCATGCCCGAATGTTTGCCTGAACATGCGTTGTGCAGAGTACTGGGTTTGCCGCCCTGAGCGAATAGTGCCTTTCGCGCTGCAGGGTCGATCGGGGGATGGGCGCCGCACTCAAGAGCAGTCTCATCGAGATCGATTGCGGCCAACATCGAAGCTGCAAGTTCGGCATGCGCCGGTTCGCCATTATGAGAAGCACAACTTAGCGCAATTGCCGGGCCGGCAAGGCCGTAGCGAACATTGGCGCCAGTGGCAAAAATCGGCAGCGCTTGCATGGACTTGATTGCCGAGCGTGGAAAGACGTCTGCAGCGACGTCCCCAATGGACGCCAAGATATTACCCTCTGCGTCCGAAACACAGATGGCGCCGCGATGACGGTTTTCGATCCAGTTTCCACGCAATGTGTGCGCCAGAACAGGATTGGCTGTCATAAAAAACCCCACGAAATGATGGTCCGGGTGGACCGCAGCTCGCGGGGAAAGTCAAGTGAGGAGGTCAGAGAGAAAGCGTCAGCGCGGCGTAAGATATCGGGAGTTCACCCAACCCTTGATCGTATCACGCTCTACCAGACACCAATCTGAAGAGCGCTCAACCTGAATGCAGCGCTCGACCCAGACATGTTCGTGTGGGCTGAGATAACCGACCTTCCGGGAGTACGAAGCGGGCCAGCGCCGGACGTTGAGATGGTCCCAGGCAGCGACACCGGTAATCTGTGCCAGGGTGTCCACCTGATAGCCACGCGCCTGGACCGGCGGCGCGAAAATTCCCGATGCAATAACAAGAACAAGGCCGCCGACCATGGCCGGAAGAGCAAGACGAGACGAGAGTGACATTTACAATCCCCAAAAGCGCATATCGCGAGGTTCAACTTATGTTTGTATTTTTCGGGTAAAGCTGTTGAACGCACGCTGATTTGACTATTCAGCCGCTGTTCAGCACCATAGACAGCTATTCACTTGAGATAACGACATTGGGGGATGTCGCTGCGTTGCGTAATATGTGCCGAGGAGGTACTTTATGTCGGCCACACGATTGCTTGTTCTTGCCTTTGTCCGTGCCCACAAACGAGCACATGGCTATTTGATAGGGCAAGAACTCTTGGCCTGGAGTGCTGATCAATGGGCAAACACGAAGA
Organism: Pelagibacterium sp.; assembly: GCF_048264985.1. GTDB lineage: Bacteria > Pseudomonadota > Alphaproteobacteria > Rhizobiales > Devosiaceae > Pelagibacterium. The sequence goes on along the minus strand of NZ_JBLXCL010000001.1, from coordinate 930,496 downwards.
CCGGCTCTATTTATCATGCGTTGCGACAACTTTCCAAAGACGGGTTTCTTGACGAGATCGAAATACCCGCCTCAGAGTCCACGCTGGCGCGCACCGACTATGCGATTACCGAGTTGGGCGACGCCGAATTTTACAAGATGATGGAAAAGGCCCTGGCTATACCCCAGCCGCGACCCGACATGTTATGCGCCGGCATTGTGCTCATGTCCGCGCTGCCGCGAGCGAAAGTTCTCGAGCTTTTGAAAACGCGCCTGGAAACGCTGGCTGGACAGAAGCAGGAAGCCAATGCTGCAACTGAGGGGGTATCGTTTACCGGCGCCGAGGCGCTGCCCCGGCACGTCGAAGTGCTTCTGCATTTCTGGACATACCACTCGGAGTACAGCCACAAATGGGCTGCGCAGTTGATCGAAAAGATCGAAGCAGGCAATTACGTCTTTGCTGACGAAGACCCTCTGGCATTTGGTGTGCCCGGAGGAAATCTGGTCATTCCGTAAGTCCTCGACCATGCGGGCGGCCATCGCGCGTGGCCACCTGCTCCATAAAGGCATCGATTGCGCGTGTGGCGCGGTTGCGGCAGGCCGTTTCGCCTTCAGCATAGCTGGCACTAATCCTGTCGATCGCCTGCGCCGGCCGGATCGGCGGCCACATCCGGATTTTCCAATCCTTTTCGAAAATCGTCCTCACCCGAAATCCACGATACTCGAACTCGGCCATACCCATCCTCCGCTCTGGGTTGTCGTATTCGTACGCCATCAGGTTTGCATGGCGCCAATATGACGCTTGCGGGCGGCGCTGGCTGCCGCGTCATTGAAGCGTCCTTTGCAACCCAAAAGCAGCCTGGCGGAAAAAGGTTGCCGGTGGCATTTGCGAATTGATCGAAAGCAATCGGATCAATTGAGCGTGGGACGCCTGGCAAGCCCGCCGGTAAAGGTGTTGATGATGTCGGCCAACTGCTCAGGCGTTTCGACGCATGGCATGTGTCCGGCTCCCTTGATGACTTCAAACCGCGAACCTGGGATCGATTTGGCAAGCTCGGCGACGATTTCGGGCGGGGTTGAGCCATCATGTTCGCCCACAATGCAAATCGAGGGAACACCGATCTGGCGTGCCTTTTCACGCAGATCCGCATCGCGAAGGGCTGCGCATGTCGCGATGTAGCCACCAACGGGCTGACGTTCGAGCATCGTGCGATACCCGGAAAGCTCTGCGCCGCGCTCGGAACGAAACGCCGACGTGAACCAGTTGGGCATCACGGTTTCACTCAACGCGGCAATTCCATTGGCCTCAACAGTTGCGATGCGATGATTCCAACTGTCAGGCGTTCCGAGCCGTGCGGCTGTATCGCAAAGCACGAGTGCCGACACCAGATCGCGCCGGTCGATATAGAGCTGCTGAGCGATCAGCCCGCCAACCGACAAGCCACATATGATGGCCGATCCAAGCCCGGCATGGTCCATGATCGCGGCGAGATCCTCGGCGTGACGTTCTATTGTTACAGGGCCCTCACCGGTCTCTGACAAGCCATGGCCGCGCTTGTCATAGGTCAGAATCGTGAACTTGCCGACCAGCCTGACAATAACATCGCGCCAGATCCGAAAATCGGTGCCGAGCGCGTTGGCGAACACCAGTACCGGCCCATTTTCAGGGCCGCCGATGACCTGATAATGAAGGACGGCGTCGTCGATTTTGACAAACTGCATGAGGCACTCCGCTTTGGTGTTCATCCTAAAGGGATTCGAAAGATGAACCCAAGGCGTCATGTTTGGACGGCTCCAGCCCCAACATTGCCACAATAGCTCACGAGAACGTGGCGGCCTTCGGTTGCGGCGGACCTCCCCGCTACGGGGGCGGGATCGGTCTGCACCTTTGAGCCCCCAATCTCAGCAGGCCGATCCTTTTTATTGGGGGTGTGCCCACCCGCAACGCAGCGGCCGGGCATCAACCGATGCTATGCGAAAAAATCGCGATCCTCGTCGGCAAGATAGGCCTGTGCCTTCTCGGGTATGAGGTCCACGCCCATGCCAGGACGATCTGAAACCAGCATGTGTCCATCGGAGACGACAGGATCGGGCAAGCCCTCGACAATGTCATACCACCATGCCGGATCGCCGATCGTATATTCAAAGGCTATGAAATTGTCAGGCAATGTGGCGCAGACCTGAACCAGTGCGCCCAGCCCAAGCAACCCGTTTGCCGTACCATGGGGCGCCATCATAATGCCGTGCAGATCGGCAAACTCGGCGATCCATTTCAGCTCGGCAATGCCGCCGACATCGGCGGGGTCCGGCCCCACGACATGGACGGCATGCTGCTCAATCAAGTCTTTGAAATTGTGCCTCAGATAGATCTGCTCACCAGTGTGGATCGGAGTGGCTGAAGCGCGCGTGAGTTCCCTGTAGCTGCCAGCATCGACCCAAGGGGTGTAGTCGCCCGAGAGCAGATCTTCGATCCACAGCAGGCAATAGGGCTCGAGCCGACGGGCCAGCTTAATGGCATCGGCGAGCATCCATCCGGGACCGCAGTCAAGCGCGAGACCGACCTTGTCCCCGGTCACCTGCTTCATTGCAGCCACGCATTCGACCACATGGTTGATGCCTCTTTCGGTCACCGGTCCACGATCGAGGGCGCCATGCAACGGGCTGGGCGTCGGATTTCCGTAGTAGAAATCGGGGATCGAGCGCTTCATGTCCGAGTGAAAGCCGATTGGCTGCTTGATGATCGTGAAGCCTTCCCGGCTCTGCATCATCTTTTCGATATCGGCAGCGTAATCTTCAGGCTCGTGTCCGGCCATCGGAAACCGGACAGCACCATTATAGACCCGCACAGTGTCACGGACCTTTCCGCCCAGGAGTCGATGCACCGGCAAGCCTGCAGCTTTTCCGGCAAGATCCCAGAGCGCCATCTCGATAACGCTGACGGCACTCCCCCACGGTTTGAACCCTCCGCGCTGGCGGATCTTGCGCATGACGCGCTCAACCAGCCTCGGATCTTCGCCAAGCAGCGCGTCGCGCAGAGCAAGAATATGAGGCTTGAGATAGGGTTTCCAGGTTTCGGCCTGTGCATATCCTGAAACGCCCTCATCGGTGACAATTCTCACTACCGGGCTCCTGCCGATGATTGCACATCGCAGGTCTACGATCTTCATGCTTCCTCCCAAGGGCCTTTATTCAGGCATATCCAGATTTATCGATTCCGCCGCCGCCAGAGCAGCCAGGCGAATTTCCTCCATGCGGCTGGGTTCGGCTCCAGCCAGAAAGGGCACACTCAGAGCGCCGACAAGCTGGCCGCTCCGCTTTTTGACCGGCACTGCGTAGGCGTGAATTGAAGGCGCATTTTCGCCTTTGTCCTGAGCCCAGCCCAGCCTACGAATGCGGCCAAGCTCGGTGCGTAACCTCTTGGGGTCGGTCAAGGTTTTTGCGGTGAAGGCGGCCAGAGGCTTTCCCAGCCAATAGTCGAGCGCATCGGGTTCAAGATAGGCGAGCAGGAGCTTGCTGGCTGCTCCGGCATGAATGGGCATGCGCTGCCCGGCAGCCACGGTAAGCGCGTATTCGCGCCGCCCCTGTGCAGCGGCGAGAACAAGAATGCCAGCATCATCGAGAACACTGAGCTTGACCCCTTCGCCAAGCTCACTGGCCAGCCGGTCAAGATGCGGCTGGCAGATGCTGACAAGATCAAGCTCGCTGGCACGGGAGGCGACGTGGGACGCGAAGGTAAGGAGCCGGCGCCCCAAATGGTAGATGCCCGCATCGTCGCGGCGAACCATCTCGTGATGCTGGAGTGTGTTGACGATCCGATACACTGTGGTGCGCGGGAGGCCCAACTCGGCGGTCAATTCACGGATGTTCATACCGGCCGGTCGCTGCTCGATCGCTGTGAGCACCTCCATCATCCGATCGATTACCGGAATTGTGTGTTTGCTGGAAGCTTCCTCGACCGCTGCGACCATGCGCGACATTCTCCAGTTGACAATTACATGTCTCTCTCTAGCATATAAAATTGAACTGACAAAGTTCAAATCTGAATAATTCATACACAGCTTCGCAGCCTCCGGGAGGAGCAACGCGAAGTGTTGCAGGCACAGACGACGATCGCATGCCTGTCGATCCGCCCACCAACATTTGCCGGGGAGGCAAACTTTCATGCTGACAGTCAGTCGCATTACCCACATTGCCATCAAAGTCACAGATGTCGAAGCGACGCTTGGCTTTTATGTCGGAAAACTGGGCTTTGAAGAAATGTTCCGGCTCGAGCGGGATGGCCGACTTTGGATTATCTACCTTCGGCTGACCGACACGCAGTATCTTGAGATCTTTCCCGAAGGCGAGGGGGACCGCGCGCCGGGCGCCGAGGCAACAGGATACAACCACATGTGCCTTGAAGTTCCCGACATCAACCAGGCAGCCAAGGAACTTGCAGCTGCGGGGGTTGAACTCTTCCGACCAGTGGTCCAGGGCGCCGATGGAAACCACCAAGCATGGATTCAAGACCCGGACGGGCACCGGATCGAGCTTATGGAAATGTCACCGGAAGGCATGCAGGCTGAGGTAATTGCACGGCGGGGTCGATAGACACCATGGCCCGGATTACATATCTCACAGCCATCGATTTCGGCTCCGGAAGCATCGCCGAACTGCCATCGGCCGTTGCCAGCAACAAAATGGTTCGCCCCCTCATCGTGTCGGATCAAGGACTAGTGGCCACTGGGCTCGTCAAACGGATTGCCGATCAATTGCCCAACGCAACCCAATTTCTTGATACGCCGTCCAACCCCACCGAGTCTGCAGTGCTGGCCGCTCTCGCCACCTACAAGGCCAACGATTGTGACGGCATCATTGCGCTGGGCGGCGGATCGCCGATAGATCTCGCCAAAGGCGTGGCCCTGCTGGCGACACACCCCGAGCCGCTCGAACAATACGCAGCAATATATGGCGGGATCGAACGGATTACTGCGGATGTCGCACCTATCATCGCCATCCCGACCACCGCCGGAACCGGCGCCGAGGTGGGCCGGGCGGCATTGCTGACATTGCATGACGGACGCAAGCTTGGCTTCATCAGCCCGCATCTGATTCCGCGCCAAGCCATCTGCGACCCTGACCTCACACTCGGCCTGCCACCCGGCCTGACTGCAGCGACCGGCCTCGACGCCCTGTCCCATTGCATCGAAACCTACTGCTCACCGCGCTTCAATCCAGTGGCCGAAGCCATTGCCCTCGATGGCGCCGGGCGCATCTGGAGGAATTTGCTGACAGCGTTTACGGACGGAGGCGATCTTCCGGCCCGCACCGAATTGATGCTCGGCGCGCTCCAGGGCGGACTTTCATTCCAGAAGGGCCTCGGGGCCGTCCATGCGCTGAGCCACGCGCTGGGTGGACTGGCAGAGCCCAAGCTCCACCATGGCACACTCAACGCACTGCTAATGCCGGTCGTCGTGCGATTCAACAGCGACGCAGTCGGCGAAAAGATGCACAACCTCAAACGCGCCATGGGCCTGGATGAAAAGGAAGACCTTGCGCAAGCGCTTAACAATTTGAACATGAAACTGGGCATCACCAAAGGCTTGCATGCTCTGGGCGTGCAACGCTCGCAATTCGACTGGATTATCGAGCGTGCAATGGCTGACCACAGCCACGCAACCAACCCACGCGCAGCAACGCCGGACGATTACAGGACCATGCTGGAGGCTGTTTTCGAGTCCCAGCCCCAGGAGACCGGAAAATGAAGATTACGGCCGTCAAAACGTTCGTGGCCAACGTGCAGCGCACCAATTTTGTTTTCGTCAAGATCTATACGGATGACGGGATCGATGGGGTCGGCGAGGCGACGCTTGAATGGAAAACACTGACCATAGTTGCCGCACTTGAAGAACTGGAACGCGTCCTTGTCGGCAGAGACCCATTTGCTACCGACGCGCTCATCGAAGAGATGCACCGGGACAGCTATTGGCGGACGGGGGCCGTTTTTCGCACGGCGCTAGGCGCTATCGACGCTGCCCTGCTAGACATCAAGGGCAAGGCGCTTAACGTTCCTGCCTATCAATTGCTGGGCGGACAGCATCGTGACCGCGTGAAGTGCTATGCCAACCATTGGTATTTCGGCGCGACCACCCCGGACCAATATGCAATAGCGGCAAAAAAGGCCGTAGCGATGGGATACCAGGCCCTCAAATGGGATCCGTTCGAAGCTGCAGATCTTGAGATGACCCGCGCCGAACGCGGAAAAACCATCGATATCGTTGCGGCAGTGCGCGAAGCTGTCGGCCCCGATATTGACCTCATGCTTGACGTCCATGGCCGCCTCAACGTGCCAACGGCCATCGCCATGTGCAGGGCGCTGGAGCCCTACGACCTCGCCTGGATCGAAGAACCGACTCCGCCAGAAAATATAGATGCCCTTGCCCAGGTTCGCCGTGCCAGCCCGGTTCCGATTGCTGCCGGTGAACGTTGGTACGAGCCGGCGCGCTTTCTCGAGGCGCTACAGAAAGAAGCCGTCGACATCTTGCAGCCAGACGTATCCCACGCCGGGGGCCTGGCGGAAACCAAACGCATCGCTCACATGGCACATGCCAGCCTGATACCGGTCGCGCCCCACAATCCGGTGGGTCCGGTGATGAATGCAATGACGCTTCATACAGCCATCGCCATACCCAACTTCATGCTTTTCGAAACAGTTTCCATCGATGTGCCATGGCGGAAGGCACTGGTGCGCGAAACACTCGTCTTTGAAAACGGAATGCTGCTGGCGCCAACCGCGCCGGGGCTGGGCGTCGAGTTGATTGAAGACGCATGTGCCCAGTTTCCCTACGCCCCAACTAATGTTCCTTTGTTCGACGGCACTATCAACACCGCCGGAATCGCAAGCGGTTCGGCGACATTGGGCAAAGCGCAAAACTGAACACCCCTCCCCGCTTTTCGGCGCTGTTGACAAGCGGGGAATTTTTGACCCATAGTTATCAATAGAACTGGTTAAATTCATATTTGAACTGATAAAATTGACTGTCTTGGAGGGCAGTCGCGCCGTGGAGGAGTCGAAAACCGGTTCAATCCTGTTCAAACCAAACATCGCCACGAGGCGATCTGGATGGCTCGATGACGAGCTTAACTGGCGGCATTTGACGCCCAGGGAGGAGATTATGAAGCACTTGAAAAACACTGCCGTGTTCGCGGCAACCGTATCGACGCTGGCCTTGGTGGCAGGCACGGCGACAGCCGGCACCGTCAAATGGTGGTCGCCCAATTTTCACGCACCTCGGGCCGTCGAACTCATTGAACAGTTTGAGGCTGAGCACCCCGACATCGACATCGTCGTCGAGGAAACGACCTCTGATGGCCTGACTCAGCGGGTAATCACCGCTCTGCAATCAGGCTCACCCCCCGACATCATCGATGTCCAGCATGGCTGGGTCGTGGGCTACGCACAGAATGGGCTGGTCTTGCCGCTCGGAGACATCGTCAACGATCCGGACGATTTCATTCCAGCAGCTCTCGATTATGTCCGTTTGAACGACGAAATCTATGCCCTCCCCTTCCGCGCCGAGGGTCTTGGCGTTATTTTCAATCGCGGCCATTTCGAAGCGGCCGGCCTTGACCCAGAAAACCCGCCACAGACATGGCCGGAACTCGTCGATGCCGCGCTCGCTCTGACCGGTGACGGCCAGTATGGCTTTGCTATCACCGGCGGCGGGGAAGTCGGCAACACGATTTTCCGTTCGCTTCCCTTCATCTGGATGAACGGCGGCTCGATCATTTCAGAAGATGGGACCGAAGCGACCGTCAATCAGCCAGAAGCAGTCGAAGCTGTGAAGTTCTACACCGACATGCTCACCGAGCATGGCGTATCCCCTTCTTCGACGCTTGAAAATGACGGCACCGCCAACCGTCGCCTGTTCATTGCGGAAGCGGTATCGATGTATCAGGCCGGTCAATTCGACATGGCCTCGATTGCCTCTGAAAATCCAGATATCGACCTGGGCGTAATGGCCATGCCCCATCCAGAAGGCGCGGACACATCCGCCATTCTGGGGGGCTGGAGCTTCATCGTGCCGACCGATGCTGCAAACCCTGAGGAAGCAAAGCTGTTCATCGAGTGGATGGCCCGCCCGGAGAACATGGGGGTCTATACCGATACGTTCCCGGCACGTCAGTCGGCCATGGAAATGGAACGCTTCCAGGATCCTTCGCTGGCGGTTTACGGCTCCGTGCTGCCATTTACGCGCCCCGTACCGAACCATCCGGCCTGGGTACAGATCTCTCAGGCGTATTTCGATGGCATTCAGCGCATTCTAATCGGCCAGCAGGACGTTCAGGCCGCCATGGATGATGCTGCACTCGATATCCAGGACCTTCTGGACCAGTACTGATAACCTCCTCAGGAGCGCCGACCGGCTGAAAGGCCGGCCGGCGCCTCACTCCCCTCAATTCTGGAGCGTGTCGCCATGGGACGGATATCCCCGGGACTGTTGTTTGCGCTGCCTGCGCTGATCGTACTTTCCATGCTAATAGCCTACCCGGTCATGTATACGGGCCTGCTCAGCGTGTCCGATCCGCAGGGTAATTTCGTCGGCATCGAAAACTTCCAGCGTGTTCTCGGCGCGCGAACCACCCCCCTTGCGTTTACCAACACCTTGTGGTGGGTCGGCGGGTCAGTCGTCCTGCAGGTCGTGCTTGGCACCGCAACGGCAATTCTGCTCAACGAGAAGTTTTTTGGCCGCGGCTTGCTGCGCTCGATTGCCGTTATTCCCTGGGTCGTGCCGGGCATCGTCGCCGCACTGACATGGGCATGGATGTTCCACACCGAGTTCGGCATCATAAATTACATGCTGACGGCACCGGGGATCATCGAGGAGCCTGTCGGCTGGTTGACCAACCCTGGCACAGTCATGCCCGCGATGATCGCGATCAATGTCTGGAAACTGTTTCCGTTCGTTTCCATCATGGTGCTGGCGGGCCTGCAATCGATCCCCAAGGATCTCTATGAAGCCGCCCGTGTTGATGGCGCTACGTTTCTCGACGAAACCTGGCACATCACCCTGCCCCAAGTGCGTCCGGTTATCGTTGCCGTCACGCTCCTGCTGGTGATCTGGGCGCTCAACCACATCACAACGATTTACGCCATAACCAAAGGTGGACCAGCCAACCTGACACTGATCACGCCGATCCAGATCTTCCGTCTGGCCTTCGAGTCGGTCCAGTTCAATCAGGCAGCGGCCCTCTCCGTGCTGTTCTTCATCGCCGTGATGGCGATCGTGCTCACCTACATCAAATTGTCATCGGCAAAAGAGGAGACAGCACGGTGAGACGGTCAAAAGCGGGCCTCGCCCTGATCTATGTTAGCGCTGCTCTGGTTGCCGCAGTTTGCCTGTTTCCGTTCCTGTGGATGTGGACATCCTCAATCAAGGAACTGCGCGAACTCTACACAATTCCACCTGTGTGGTTTCCCAGCATGCCGACGCTGGAGAACTATCGCACCGTTCTGTTCGAATCTAACGTGCCACGTTACTTTCTGAACAGCCTGATCATATCGATAGGCTCGACGGCTTTGGCGCTATTCATCGCCATTTTCGCTGCTTACGGGTTCGCCCGTTTCAAGTTTCGCGGCAAGAGCTATTACCAGTCCTTCATCCTGATCGGCCAGCTGCTGCCAACCGCAGCCATCATCGTGCCCCTGTTTGTTACGCTGCGCACGCTGGGACTGGTGAACACCTATCTGGGGCTGATCCTTGTCTACATGATCATCACCCTGCCGCTGGCTGTGTGGATGCTTACGAGCTATTTCCGCGCCATTCCTGTCGAACTCGAAGAAGCGGCCATCATCGATGGGTCTTCGCGCATAGGCGTGCTCTTTAGAATTACACTGCCCCTCTCGGTTCCGGGGATCATCGCCGTGCTTGTCTATTCGTTCGTCACGACCTGGAACGAGTTCATTTTCGCTCTGACCTTTGCGACAGATTCCTCTGTCAAGACACTGCCGATCGGGCTTGCCGAGTTCACAACTGAATTCAACACCGACTGGGGCGCCGTTATGGCCGCGTCGATGATCATGACAGTGCCTATCGCGGTCCTCTTTCTTTCGATGCAGCGCCTGTTCATCGGCGGCATGACCGCCGGCGCAACGAAAGGCTGAGGCCGCACCATCCAAGATCAAGGAGTCCAAACATGATTGCAACAACAGCTCACGGCATTCCCAAACTGGGCCTTGGCACATTCGGACGTACCGGTGAAGCGGGGATCGCGGCGCTTCTTGCGGCGCTGGAGATCGGATATCGCCATATCGATACCGCGCAAAGCTACGATACTGAATCGAGCGTCGGGGAAGCCGTGCGGCGGTCAGGCATTCCGCGCTCCGATGTCTTCATCACCACAAAGGTTGCCGATACCAATCTGGCCCGCGCGGATTTCATGCCCAGCGTGGAGCGGAGCCTGGAAATCCTCGGCGTCGACACTATCGACCTGCTGCTTATTCATTGGCCCTCCGAGAAGGATGCTGTCCCTTTCGAAGACTACATGGGCGCCCTGGCGGAAACACGCGACAAGGGTATGGCAAAAAGGATCGGCGTTTCAAATTTTCCGATAGCGCTGCTCGACAAGGCGCAAACGCTCCTTGGAACGGATGCGTTGAGCACCAACCAGGTCGAGCTGCACCCTTTCCTGCAGTCCCCCAAGCTCTCCACATACGCCAGGGCAAAGGGCCTAACGCTTACAGCCTACATGCCGCTTGCGAAAGGAAAGGTGAGCGAGGAACCAGTACTGACCGGAATCGCTGACAAACACGGCGTGCAGGCGGGTGCCGTTTCGCTGGCCTTTCTGATGGCCGAGGGACACGTGGTTATTCCAGCATCGTCCAACAGCGAGCGCCTGCGCCAGAACATGGCCGCAGCGACGCTGACCCTGGACGCCGACGATATAGCAGCCATTCGCGCGCTCGATCGCGGCGAGCGGATGATCGATCCCGAAAAGGCACCTGCCTGGGACGACTAAAGCCACCTCAACTCACTCAAACGCGACATACGGGAACTGACAATGGGTACGGTATCGATAAGGGATGCTCGCAAGTCATACGGCGCTGTGGAGATTCTTCATGGTGTTTCGCTTGATATTGCCGACGGGGAATTCGTCATTCTTGTCGGCCCTTCAGGATGCGGAAAATCCACGCTTTTGCGCATGATCGCCGGCCTGGAGGACATTTCGGGTGGGACGATCTCGATTTCCGATCGGGTGGTCAACGACTTGGCGCCCAAGCAACGCGATATCGCGATGGTCTTTCAAAGCTATGCGCTTTATCCGCACAAAACTGTCGCTCAGAACATGGGGTTTTCACTTCATCTGGCCCGCACGCCCAAGGAAGAAATAGAGCGACGCGTCAACGATGCAGCACGCATCCTTGGCCTGGAAAGCTTGCTTGACCGGTATCCGCGTCAACTTTCGGGTGGACAGCGGCAGCGAGTTGCTATGGGGCGCGCCATCGTGCGCGATCCACAGGTTTTCCTGTTCGACGAGCCGCTTTCAAATCTCGATGCCAAGCTTCGCGTCGCAATGCGCACCGAAATCAAGGCGCTGCACCAGAGGCTGGGCACGACCACAATCTATGTAACGCACGACCAGATCGAAGCCATGACAATGGCTGATCGGATTGTGGTGATGCATGACGGCATCGTCGAGCAGATCGGCTCGCCGCTGGAGCTTTATGATGAGCCGGTGAACTTGTTCGTCGCCGAATTCATCGGCTCTCCGGCCATGAACATCGTTGATGGCCGTATCGAGAATGGCCAATTCAGTGCCTCGGACGGAACGCAGATACCGCTCGGCTCTACGCGCGGCGCGGCTGAAGGACAGCCTGTCAAGCTCGGCGTCAGGCCCGAAGATATGTTTCTCGACGACGGGGGGATCGCGGGCTCGATCGTCACTATCGAACCGACCGGATCGGAAACCCACGTAACGCTGACGATCGCCGGCGCGACAATGAGCGGGGTGTTTCGCGAGCGCATCGCCAGCCGGCCGGGCAGCGATCTACGAGTGCGGTTCAATCCCGATCGCCTGCATCTTTTCGATGCGGAAACCGGAATGCGGCTGACCAAATGAGAATGACATGACAGCGATCTATCCCGACCTGAAGGGCAAGGCGGTTCTCGTAACCGGCGGTGCAAGCGGTATCGGCGAAGCAATTGTGCGCGCCTTCGCCAACCAAGGGGCGCGTGTGGGCTTTTTCGACATCGCAAGCGATGCCGGCGAGAGCCTACAGGCCGAATTGACACGCGCCGGGCAGTCTGTGCGTTTCGTCAAGGTCGATGTCACCGACATTGAAGCGCTTCGCGGCGGGATTGCCGAACTCAGGTCCGAACTGGGCCCATTGTCGATCCTCATCAACAACGCCGCCCGCGACGATCGCCACCCTGCATTGGACGTGACGCCGGACGATTTCGACTCTTTGATCGCCATCAATTTCCGCCATCAGTTCTTCGTTTCCCAGGCCGTGATCGATGACATGCGCCAGCTCGGCGGCGGCGCGATCATCTGCATGAGTTCGATCTCGTGGCTGGCGGGATTTGGCGGCATGCCGCTCTACACAGCTGCAAAGGCCGGAATACTTGGCTTGGTAAAATCGCTGGCCCGCGATTTCGGGGTCGACAATATCCGGGTCAATGCAATTTCTCCCGGCTGGATCATGACGGAGCGGCAACTCGACAAGTGGCTGACGCCCGAAGCCGACGCAATGCGCGAAGAGCGGCAGGCCATCAAACGCAGGCTGGTTCCCGACGACATCGCGCGTCTTGCATTGTTTTTGTGCTCCGAGGACGCATCGGCAATTACCGGACAAAACCACATAGCGGATGGCGGATGGATATGACGCCATCAGGCCTACAACCTTAGAAAGGCACCCCGTGCAATCACCATCGGACATCAAGGACATTACGCGTCCTGAACGCCATATTTGCGACGCCCTTGCAGCAATCGGGTCGGCCACAGCGAGCAGCGAATTATCGTTCATGGGTATTCGCAACCCACACATGCGCGGGCCAAAAGCATTGCGGGAAGGATTTGCCGTCGCCGGTCCAGCGCTCACGCTCCAATGCATGCCCAAACGCGAGGACATTTATGGCGCTGGGGAATACGATAATCCCGAATTACAGCTACATCGCCACGTTCTTTACCCCGCGCAGGCCGGCGATATGGTGGTCGTGGACGCTCGCGCCGACATGGAAAGCGGCATATTTGGCGAGATGATGCTTACTTTCCTGGCGGGTCGGGGTGGAGCGGGCGTTGTTGTGGATGGCTGCATTCGCGACTCGGCCAAGGCCAAGGAACTTGACCTGGGAATCTGGGTAAACGGGGTCACCCCCAACTACCATGCCCAAACCAACATCATTCCATTTGCCGTCAACGTGCCCGTTGCATGCGGAAATGTGCTGGTCATGCCCGGCGACATCATTATCGCAGATGACGACGGGGTCGTTGCCGTTCCTGTCGCCATGGCCGAAGAGCTGATTGAACGCTGCAGCCATCACGTCGAATGGGAAGAGTTTTCGCGCTTCAAACTGTCCGAGGGCGGCGATCTGCGCAGGTATTATCCCCTGACACCAGACGCCGATGACGAATACCGCGCCTGGAAAGCAGAGCAAGACGCCAAGGGTTGACCTTACAACACCGGAGATTGCGCATGTATAGCAATATGAATAGTTCGACTCACCCCATGGCCGCGCCAGAGATAGCCGTTCCTGCCCTGCCCGAGGATGAGCGCGTCTGGGTACCGCAAGCGCAAGGCGTATGGTTCCGGCCCCTTATGCTCAACACCATGCAGGGCCAATGGTGCAACCTCCTGCGTGTTCGACGCTCGGGCATTCTCTCGCGACACCTTCACCCCAATCCGGTGCATGGCTACGTCATAAAGGGGAAATGGCACTATCTTGAACATGACTGGGTGGCAGAGACGGGCTCTTACGTTTTCGAACCACCGGGCGAAATCCATACACTTGTCGTTCCCGAAGACTGCGAGGAAATGATCACGTTCTTCAATATCACTGGGTCGATGATCTATCTCGATGCCGAGAACCGCCACACGGGCTATGAAGACGTTTTTACGAAAATCGACATGTGTCGCGCTCACTATGAAACTGTGGGACTGGGCGGCGAATACGTCGACCAGTTTGTACGTTGAGCGCGATTGCGGCTGACCCGACCAGTTTTGCATGGGCCAATTCCTGGTTCGCCGATCGCAGCGTTCTTATCGTCGGCGGCAGCTCGGGGATTGGCGCGGCGATTGCGCGCGGCTTTCTGAGTGCCTGCGCAAAGGTTACCATCACCGGGGTCACCGATGACGAAATCGGGGCGGTCACCGCTAACCCTGAGTTGCGAGGCGCCACCGCCCTCACGCTCGACGTTCGTGATATAGATGCAGTTGAGGCTACAATCGGCAGTATTGAAAAGCTCGACTGCCTGGTCAATTGCGCCGGTATCATCCGAAGAGGGGAAGAACTCGATCCGTCTGTTTTTGCCCAGGTCATCGATATCAATTTGACCGGCACTATGCGGTGCTGTGCTGCTGCACGGCCCGCTTTGACCAATTCCGCCTCCCCCGCCATCCTCAATATTGCATCAATGCTGTCTTATTTCGGCGGCGGGCTGGTGCCTGGCTATTCGGCGAGCAAGGGGGGCATCGTTCAGCTGACCAAGTCGCTGGCGATCGCCTATGCGCCAGATACCATCCGGGTCAACGCCCTAGCCCCTGGCTGGATCGCCACCCCGCTCACCAAGGGTCTGCGCGACGATCCCGACCGCTCGCGCACCATCCTCGAACGTACACCCTTGGGACGATGGGGGCAGCCAAACGATGTTGCCAGCGCCGCATTGTTCCTGTGCTCTCCGGCCGCCGCGTTCATTACCGGGTCGGTCGTCAATGTCGATGGCGGCTATGCCGCCATGTAGGCAAAACGCCAAGGAATAAGTAATGCATCAAGCTGAACCCACGCTCGAGGAACTCGTTTCACAGCAAACGAGTCTGGTTCTTGAACGTTTCGACTACGCAGTGGCCTGGGCCATCGGCGCCCATATGCGCGACACCGCCGTAAAACAAGGTCTTCCGATTGCCATTGAGATATCTCACGGCAATGCACCTGTTTTTCTGGCGCTCATGGAAGGGGCGACTCCGGACAATATTGATTGGGTGCGGCGCAAACGGGCTGTTGCCATACGATTTCATCAGAGCTCACTCTATATGCGTATTCAATCGCAACAGAATAGCTGGGACTTTTCGAAGCGATTTCGATTGCCTGAGCAGGACTATGTCGCCAGTGGCGGCAGTATTCCCATCAGCGTGAGGGGGGCCGGGGTAATCGGGGCGGCGACAGTCAGCGGCTTGACTGATGTGCGCGACCACCAGCTAGTGGCTGAAGCACTAGGCGCAATAAGAGACGAACAAGCGCGACCCTAACTCCTTGGTATAATGCTTCTTTTCTGGCCGGAGGACCCCGGCTCGGTCACGCGGCCAATCAAGAGCGCCAAGACAGCGGATGGCGCCGAATTGCTGGAGTTGGACTCTATCCGAATACCTGATACACCTGCCAGACTCTGGTATGGGGAATTGGATACATATGGCCCGCAATTTCTTGGTGGTGGATCCCGAAGAGGACATGAATGTTCTCAAGGGACTTGCATCGCCTGTGAGGATCAAGATCCTCAAACTGCTGCATGAGCAGGGCTCTCAGAACATCAACGATATCGCGCGCATACTCGAATTGCCGCAATCGACGGTCTCGGCAAACGTCTCGATACTCGAAGAGGCAGATCTGATACGCTCCGACGTCCTGAAAGCCCGCAAGGGCAATCAGAAAATCTGCCATTCCAATTTCGATGAGATTCTTGTCGCGTTCAAAGACGACGTGGTTGCCGCTCCAAATGGCCATATCGAAGTGGCTATGCCGCTCGGCCTTTACACCAATTGCGAGGTCGTTGCCCCGTGCGGACTGTGCACGCCCGATGGTGTTGCCGGGCTGCTCGACGTCCCCGACACATTTCTGGACCCCGAACGCATGCGAGCGGGGCTAGTGTGGTTCACGCGCGGACATGTCGAGTATCAGTTTCCAAACAACGCCATTTTGTCCAAAAGCGAAATCGAGGCCATAGAATTTTCCATGGAACTGTCCTCGGAAGTGCCTGGCACCAGTGCCGACTGGCCCTCCGACATTACAGTTTGGGTCAACGGCATCGAGATCGGCACCTGGACATCGCCGGGGGACTATGGCGACAAACGGGGGGTCTATACGCCTGACTGGTGGAAGCTCAAAGGCTCCCAGTACGGCAAACTCAAGACGTTTCGCGTCAATGGAACCGGTAGCTTTGTAGATGGCGTCAAGATTTCCAAGATCAAGCTTGCCGACCTCGACATCGCCGCCCACCACTCGATCCGCCTGCGCATAGGTATTCGCGAGGATGCACGGCACCCTGGCGGCATCAACATCTTTGGCCGTGGATTTGGCAATTACGACCAGGACATCGTCATGCGTATTCACAAGGCCTAGCAAGTCAATCCAATCTTCGGTTGCAAAAGAGCGCCGACAGCGTTGACAAGCGCATCCATTGCTATCATCTTTTCCGATATAAATCCGAATATCGGAATGTTTGGGAGGATGGACATGAAGGCGACGGCAACCGCGCACCGCGATTTTACGATCAGCAAGATCGACAAGCGCATCTACGGGGCCTTCCTTGAGCATTTGGGGCGGGCCATTTATTCGGGCATTTATGAACCCGACCACCCCACTGCGGACAGCGACGGGATGCGCAAAGACGTGATCGACCTCGTCAAGGAGCTCGACGTGCCGGTTGTGCGCTATCCCGGCGGCAACTTCGTTTCGGCCTATAACTGGGAAGACGGCATCGGCCCCAAAGAGGATCGACCCGTTCGGCTCGATCTGGCCTGGCACACCTCCGAGAGCAATGAAGTCGGCGTTCACGAATTTGCCGATTGGTGCACCAGCGTGGGCACCGAGATGATGCTTGCGGTCAATCTGGGTTCACGCGGGCTCGATGCTGCACGCAATTTCGTTGAATACGTCAATCACCCAGGCGGCAGTTATTGGAGCGATCTGCGCCGCAAGAATGGCCGGGAAGAACCCTGGGACGTCAAACTCTGGTGCCTGGGCAACGAGATGGACGGCCCCTGGCAGATCGGTCACAAGGACGCCGCTGAATACGGCAAACTGGCCGCCGAAACCGCAAAGGCCATTCGGGCTTTCGATTCAAGCCTAGAACTGGTGGTGTGCGGATCGAGCCATTCGGGCATGCCCAGCTACCCCGATTGGGAGGCTACGGTTCTTGAGCACACCTATGACGTTGTCGACTACATCTCCTTGCACATGTACTTCGCCAACCATGAGAAAAAGACCGACAATTACCTATCGCTGACCCATAAGCTCGAGGCTTACATCGATACTGTCGCTGGGGTCATACAGTTCGTGAAGGCCAAGCGGCGCTCCAAGAAAGATGTCTACATCTCATTTGACGAGTGGAATGTGTGGTATCACTCGAACCAACAAGACCGGGAAATTCTGGACGGCAACAATGGCTGGCCGCACGCCCCTGCCCTGCTTGAAGACATCTATAATTTTGAAGACGTTTTGCAGGTCGGCCTGATTATCAACACGTTCATTCGCCGCTCCAATGTGGTCAAGATCGCCTGCATCGCGCAGCTCGTGAACGTCATTGCACCGATCATGACGGAACGGGGCGGGCCGGCCTGGCGCCAGACCATCTATTATCCCTATTATTTCGCCTCACGCTTCGGGCGCGGGACCGCGCTCGAACTCGCGGTTCGCTGCCCCACTTATGACAGCGAGCATTATTCGGAGGTTCCCTATGCCGACGTGGCCGCAGTTCACACCGATGATGACGGCGTAACCGTGTTTGTGGTGAGCCGGCATCCCGACACTGAAATCGAACTCGACATCGACATGCTCGGCTTCGACCAGCTGCAGGTGATCGACCACCAGATTCTTGCCCACGGCGATTTACAGGCGACCAATACCAGCGAACGACAGGACGCTGTGGCCCCCAAGGCAGGAAGCGGCGCGAAATTCGCGAACGGCCGGCTCTCGGTCACGCTGCCAGCATATTCGTACCAGATGATCCGGCTCGCGCGTTGAGCGACGATGGGTGCTTGCAAAAACACCGCCGGACCGACGAACCTAGGCTGCATGTATATCTGATTATCGGGTTCATATCAGATACCATGTTGACAGATAGGACGACTACGCTAGCATGAAATCGGGAGCGCGGAGGAGCGCTTCCTCATCAAGGGAGGAGACTATGGATAGCTGGAAGATGCTTTTGGCATCTGCTGGGCTTATAGCCAGTATGGTGCCGATGCAGGCAGTGGCGCAGGAGAGTGCGCCACCGATGCAGGACTTACCCCGCGAACAGACCCTGATCATTCAAAACCCGGAACCGGCGGCAGCCAACCCATCGATGTTCAACATCTGGATTCCGGGCAGCGGCGGCAATGTTTCCAATGGGCTGCATCAGCTCATGATGGATACGCTCTGGTACATCGATCCGGATGAAGGACTGGACGGCGCCCTTTACAGCAGCCTTGCCAGCGAACCATGGCAATACAACGAGGATTTCACGGAAATGACCGTGAACCTTCGTGAAGGCATCTATTGGAGCGACGGCGAAGAGTTCACTGCCGACGACGTCGTCTTCACCGTCGAAACCCAGATTGCGACGCCAGGCATGACCTGGAGCGCCACGCTAGAAAACAATGTTGCGAATGTGGAAGCCGTCGACGACCACACCGTCAAATTTACACTCAACAATCCCAATTCGCGCTTCCACTCGACGTTCTCGGTGCGTTGGCAAGGGGCATGGATCATGCCCGAGCACGTGTTTTCCGAAGTCGATGATGTGATGTCTTACGACTTCAATCCGCCTGTCGGCCTTGGTCCCTACACCTTGCATTCGTTCGACCCGAACGGGGCCTGGTACATCTGGGAAAAGCGTGAAGACTGGGATCGCACGACGATGGCCGAATATGGCGAACCCGGCCCGCAATACGTTATCTATCGCAGCATTCCGTCGACTGATAATCGGCTCATCGAGATGGTCAACGGCAATCTCGACATGATCCACGATCTCACGCCCGAGGGCATGTTCTCGTTGGTCGAACAGTCAGAGACTGCGCGCGGCTGGTTCCCGGGGTTCCCATACGCTCATCCCGACCCCACGCTGCCAATGGTCATCTTCAACAATCAGAACGAGATGTTCCAGGACAAGCGCGTCCGCTGGGCTCTGGCTCTGATGCTTGATGCCCGCCAGATCGCGATCGCTTCGTATCGCGGCGCAGCAACGCTTTCGGCAATCGCCGTACCGCCCACTGGCACGCATCCATCCGATTATCACGGCCCCATGCAGGACTGGCTGCAGAGCTATGAGCTCGATCTGGGCAATGGCGAGACCATCCAGCCCTACGACCCCGATATTGGAAGCCAGATCGCGCAGATGGTTTCTAGTCAGTTCGAGGGCGTGCCGACTGAACCCGATGCGATCAAGGCTGCATTTGGTCATGGCTGGTGGAGGCAGGACGTAGAAGCGGCTGGGAAGCTGCTCGAAAGCGCAGGCTTCACTCAGCAGGGCAACCAGTGGATGATGCCGAATGGGGAGCCATTCTCGTTCACAATCAGGACGTTCCCCGAAGGGGTGATCAATCGCATGGGTACAATGATCGCTCAGCAGTGGAGCCAAGCTGGCGTTAACGTGACCGCTGAGGCCGATCCGCAGATGTTCCCGCAGACCCTGCCTCTGGGCGATTTCGAGGCTGCGACAGCATGGTCGATTGAAACATGGGGCGGCGACCCGGATCTCAGCTTTTTCATCGACTCCTGGCATTCCGACTACGTGGCCGATCCCGGTGAGCGTCAGCCAGCACGGAACTGGCAGCGCTGGACCAATGATGAGCTGGATTCGATTATCGAACAGATCCGCGTCACCGAGTTTACCTCCGAGGAAAACCTCGAACTCGGACGCGACTTTGTCGAGTTGATGGTCGAGGAAATGCCGATCATTCCAGTCATGGCATTCAACGTCTTTTCTGCCTACGACACCCGGTATTGGACGGGATTCCCGACGGCCGAAGAACGGCCCTATGCCAACATCGTGAACAACTGGGCAAACTCGAGGTACATCCTCACCCAGCTGACACCGACAAGCGCCGAATAAACGCGCCGTGACGCCCGGCTTGTCCGGGCGTCATCCCCGACCCTTCCAACAGAACGAACGGGCCGATGAAGGGCTATCTAACTTTCGTATTCAAGCGGCTCCTGCAACTTGCAGCCGCGGTTTTCGCGGGCACGTCGCTGGCTTTTTTCATCGCCAAGCTCAGCCCAATCAGCGCCGTCGAAAATATCGTGGCGCGCGTAACCAACCTATCGAGCATGAGCCCAACAGCCATAGCCTCGCTGCGTGCGACGTATGAAGAACTGTTCGGCGTCAACGTTCCACTGTTGGAACAGTATCTCAGTTTCTGGGGTCGACTGGCCACTGGCGATTTCGGGCCTTCGCTCATCGCCTATCCAACGCCGGCGATGGATCTCATCATGCTTGCCTTGCCGTGGACGGCTGGCCTGCTGATGGTTTCGATCGTCTTTACGTTTATTGTCGGCAATATCCTGGGCGGGCTGGCTGGCTATTATCAGAATTCGCGCGTTCTCAAGGGCGTTGGCATCGTGGCCATCGGCATCCAGCCGATCCCTTATTACATCGTCGCGTTTCTCATGGTCATCATATTTGGTTATCTGTGGCCGGTGCTGCCGATCAGTGGCGGCTTTGCCATGAACGTGCGCCCAGGCTGGTCCCTTCCCTACATCATGTCCGTGCTCCACCATGCCATCCTGCCGTCTCTGTCGCTTGTGCTGACAGGACTTGGACTGTGGTTCTTGGGCATGCGTTCGCTGGTCTCCAACATCATCACTGAAGACTACGTGACCTATGCCGAACTGGGCGGGGTCAAACAGGGTCGGATCGTTTCGGCCTATGTGATGCGCAACGCCGTCGTGCCTCAGCTCACAGCGCTGGCCATGGCGCTGGGGCAGATTTTCTCGGGCACGATCATCACCGAGCAAGTGTTTTCATATCCGGGTTTAGGCACGCTGCTTATTCGTGCGGTCAATGGCGGCGATACAACCCTGGTGCTGGCGGTATCGTGCATTTCGGTCATCGCTGTAGCGACGGCCATTTTCGTCATCGACCTCATCCATCCGTTCCTCGATCCACGCGTGAGGGTGAGCTGAGCCATGTTGTCCGTATTCAAAGACCTCATCCGCTACAATATCGAGTTTGCTATCGGGGTCTTCCTCGTTGGCCTGATTACAGTCTTTGCGCTTCTGAGCTTTTTCTCGCCCTACCCGCCAAACGAAATCTACGTTGTGTTTCCCGATCAGCCGCCGAGCCCTGAATTCTGGTTCGGTACCAATTCTCGTGGCCAGGACATGTTCTGGAACCTCAGCTTTGCCTTTCGCAACACGCTGACCTTCGGTCTGATCGTTGCGGTGCTGAGCCGCATCATCTCGATCACCGTGGGGCTGCTGGCCGGATATATGGGTGGTTGGGTCGACAGGGTACTGATGTTTTTCAGCGACATCTTCGTGGCCATCCCCATCTTCCCGATTCTGATCCTGTTCTATTTCGTTTTCCGGGGCGATCTGACTACATATTCCCTGGCTCTTGTCATGGCCGCACTTGGCTGGCCCTTCGATGCGCGGCTCATCCGATCGGTTGCACTTGGACTGAGACATCGCGAGTTTACCCGCCACGCGGTTTTCGCCGGCATGGCACCGGCGCGGATAATGTTCCAGGAGCACCTGCCCTACGTGATGCCGATCGTCTTTTCCACGGCAATGGCCAACATGATCTGGTCGATCGGGTTCGAAGTCACGCTCGGCGTTCTGGGCTTCACAAACATCAACAATCCTACGATCGGAACGACGCTCTACTGGGCCAACAATCACTCGGCCATGGTCGTGGGCACATGGTGGTGGATCATCGTACCCGTCATCCTGATCGTTCTCACATTCCTCGGGCTGTTTCTGCTGGCTGTCTCGATGAACGAATATATCGACCCCAGATCACGTCTGCGGCGCATGGGAGGCCAATGATGGACACGGCAAAACCCGTTCTCACCGTCAAGAACCTCAAAGCCTATTATCAGATGGCCTATTTCGGCATCGACCGGGAGGTGCGTGCTGTCGACGACATCACGCTTACCATCCGCGAGAACGAAGTTTATGGCATCGCTGGAGAGAGTTCGTCGGGCAAGACTTCGCTGATCAAGACGTTCGCGGCAGCGATCCGACCACCACTGCGGATCGTTGACGGGTCGATGTCATTCACCTTCGGTGACAAGGTGATCGATCCCTATACGGCAAGCAAAGCTGAAGTGGACGCTATCCGCTGGAAGAACCTGTCCTATATCATGCAAGGCTCCATGAGCCTTCTCAATCCGGTCCGGCGTATCAAGCACTCGTTCCACGATTTCGCTTTTCGTCCCATGGGGCTGCCCAAGAAAGAGTTCTGGGCGGCTGTGGAGGCGCACCTGGAGCGGCTCGGTCTGCCGGCAAACGTTCTTTCCGCCTATCCGCACCAGCTTTCGGGCGGCATGCGCCAGCGCGTCATCATTGCCCTAGCCACCGTGTGCCGACCCAATTTCATCATCGCTGACGAGCCGACGACGGCCCTTGACGTGGTCGTTCAAAAAGACGTGCTTGCAATGATCCGCAATGTGCAACGCGAGATGAGGTCATCGGTTGTGTTTGTGACCCATGACATGGGTGTCCACGCCAATATCGCCGATCGCATCGGCATCATCTATGCAGGGCGACTGGTCGAGGAGGGCCCGACAAGCGTGCTGTTCAAGGCGCCCAAACACCCCTACACCGCCCATCTTGTAGGTAGTCTTCCGCGGATCGGTGACACAACGCAAAAGGTATCGCTTGAAGGGCGGCCGCCCAATCTGGCGTCGCCACCGCAGGGTTGCCGTTTTCATCCGCGCTGCCCAATGGCCATCGACAAGTGCAAGAAAGACATTCCTCCGCTTGAGACCGTCGGGAATGACCATCGATCGGCGTGCTGGCGCAGCGACGAGGTTGGTCCACCCGAAACTCTGGCCAGCCAGCATCCTGGAGGAACGGCATGAGCGCGCTGTTGAATGTCTCAGGGGCGTCGAAACAGTTTGCCATGGGCGGGCTGTTCTCGCGCGATGTGGTCAATGCCGTGGTCGACGTGAGTCTGACCTTGTCGGCCGATACGCCCGAGATTTTCACGATCATCGGCGAGTCTGGATCGGGCAAAACCACACTGGCGCGCATGATCCTCGGACTTGAAACGCCAAGTTCGGGCGAGATCGCCTTCGACGGGCACCCGGTTTCGGACAGTCTGTCCCGCAGCGACCGCCTTGCGTTCATGAAACGCGTGCAGCCAGTGTTCCAAAATCCGTTCGAAGCGTTCAATCCACTCAAACAGGTGGATCGCTACCTGCGTTCGACGGCCAAAACACTGCTGGGTGTTACCGACGCCAAGGAAATCGAAGCGGCAATGGATGCCGCCCTGCAAAAAGTCGGCCTGAGCCTCAAGGAAATTGCCGGTCGCTATGCCCATGAGCTCTCGGGAGGGCAGTTGCAGCGTGTGGCCATCGCTCGGGCGCTGATCCCCGAACCGGCATTGCTGATTGCCGACGAGCCGGTTTCGATGGTCGACGCGTCCTTGCGGATGTCGATCGTCAATCTCCTGCGTGATCTGCGCGACAAATTCGGGGTTTCGGTCATCTACATTACCCACGACCTTGCGACTGCGTACTATATTTCAGACCGCATCATGATCATGCAAAAAGGGCATGTCGTGGAGATGGGGCCGGCCAAGCCCATTCTCGAGCAGCCAGAGCATCCTTATTCGCAATTGCTCAAGGCCTCCGTGCTCTCGACCCAGGATGCGGGCCAAGGCATATTGCAGCCAGCGGATCGATCGATCGTCCAGGCAGCCTGGGAAAAGCCCGCGAGCGGCAAGCTGGTTCCACGCGAAGGCGGCAGGCTGGTTCGGGTCGGATAGACCCGATCAGCGGCGCTCGGCGCCGTCAACAGTCGCGTCATTGCAACCGTTCAGGCCCACCTCAGACATCGAAGGCTTCGGCGTTGCGCTCGATAACGATGGGCAAGGATTTGAGCATTTCGCGCAAATGGTGTCGCATAGCGGTCTCGGCAGCGTCTGGAGACCCGTCGGCGATGGCCTGAACCAGTGCGCGATGCTGTGCCACGATCGTCTCCGCCGGGGTTGCTGAAGACATCGAAAGATAACGAACCCGGTCCATTTGCGCCTTCAGGTCTTCGACAAGCCGCCACCCCCGCGCGCAATCGACCATACGGGCGATCTGGTGATGAAGCGCGTCGTCGAGCGCCAGAAACTTGATATGGTCGGGGTGTTCGCCGCACAATGCCTAGCTCAATGCAAGACAATCTTGAATTTGCGACGTCGAAGGCGACTTTATACCCATCGTAAGACGCGTCAGCCAACAGCCATGGGAGACTCGATATGCTGCAGACCTGGCGATGGTTCGGGCCAAAAGATCTCGCCAAAATCGAGGATCTGCTTCAAGCTGGCGTCGAAGGCGTGGTGTCGGCTCTGCACCACATTCCCAATGGCACAGTTTGGACACCTGAAGAGATCGCACGGCGGCAGTCCGAGATCTCTCGTCGCAGCGACGGCACCCGGTCTGGGCTGAAATGGGAGGTGGTGGAAAGCCTGCCTGTTTCGGAAGATATCAAGCAGCAAACGGGCGATTGGCGTAAGCATATTGCCAACTACAAGACCAGCCTGGAGAACCTTGCTGCCGCCGGTATCGAGACGATCTGTTACAACTTCATGCCGATCCTGGATTGGACACGCACCGATCTCAACTGGCGAGTTGGCCATGGTGGTACTTGTATGCGGTTCGATATCATTGACTTTGCAGCCTTTGATATCTTCCTTCTGGAACGTTCCAATGCAGCTTCAGACTATGAGTCCGAAATCGCTGCATATGCCCATGACCGGTTCGCCGCGATGTCCGAGGCGCACAAAATCAACCTCGTTACCAACATCATTACCGGGCTGCCCGGTGCGACCGAGCATTTGACGCTGGAGGACGTGCGCCAACGACTGGCCGCGTACGATAATATCTCCGCTGAGCGGCTGCGTGCCCATTTGGTTGCCTTTCTCGCAGAGGTGGTGCCGACCGCAGAGCGGCTCGGTATGCGGATGTGCTGCCATCCCGACGACCCCCCTTTCGGGCTTATGGGATTACCGCGGGTCATGTCGACACTCGAAGACTACCGTGCGGTTCTCTCAGCCGTGGACAGCCCCGCCAACGGAGCGACACTGTGCTCTGGGTCATTGGGCGCGCGCCCGGACAACGACCTTCCCGCAATCATGAAAGCGCTGGCCCCGAAAGTGCATTTCATTCATTTGCGCAACGTAAAGCGCGACGATGGCGCAATCGCCGGATCGTTCTTTGAGGACGAGCATCTGGCCGGCGATACCGACATGGTCGCGCTGATCGCCGCCATCATGACCGAGGAGGCCCGGCGCAAGGCCGAAGGGCGCGCCGACCACCAGATCCCCATGCGCCCCGATCACGGCCAGGACATTCTCGACGACCTCGGCCGCAAGGCGCAGCCCGGTTATCCGACCATTGGCCGCCTCAAGGGGTTGGCGGAACTGCGCGGCGTAATGCGCGCCTTCGGCCATCCCGAGTTCGGGTTGAAGAAGAATGGCGCTCATGACTGAGCCCAGGCTCCCTCCCGACCGTCTTTCTCCGACCGACCCTAATGTAAGAGAAATTGCAAACTGCAGTCCGCGGCGGAGCGACGGTATCGGCTTGGAGCAGTAACGCCAGACGCGGCCGGTTACACACCGAGCGCCCTTCGGGATGCAATAGCGAGCGCTACGATAAGGTCCTCGGGGATAGGTTTGGCCGCTGAGAATGTGACACCGGTCTTGGTCGGTTTGAGTCCCGCTGCGGCGATGGCCTCGGCATGCGACTCGATTGCGCTTTTGCTAACGTACAAGCCGCACTGCTTGCTGAACGCAGCATATCCCGCGACAACCAAACCCTCTGCACCAAACCCTGGCATGTCGTACTTGATGACCTCTTCGAGGTCGGGGAGAGCTTGCGCAAGCCGGGCGCGTAAAAGAGCAAGCAACGGCCTGAGCGCTTCCGGTGCGGCAGCGATATAGGCATCGTGGTCGACAATCTTTGTCATGCTTTAATTATTGGCAATCGGAGACACGGGTGGCCGGACAATCTCACTGGAACTGCTTTTTGCAGCGCAGCGCGATGATCTCAGATTGCCCGGAGACGCTACAATGGCATCATTGGGCGAAGGCAGGTGTCAACGACCTGGCTGGATGTTGGCTGGGGCGGCAGGATTCGAACCTGCGAATGTCGATACCAAAAACCGATGCCTTACCACTTGGCGACGCCCCAAAGCGCGTTGGTTCCTACACCGTTTGCACTGGACCCGCAACACCTCGCGCACACGGGGTTCGCTTCCGGCACAAAATTTTCTGTCCAAGCCTTGCATAGCTTCAGCCGGGCGCAAACGGAGACGAAAAATGCTGCAAGAGCGGTTGTGATCAGGCTTGAACCGGGCCCGGACGCATTATATAAGGCGCCGGACGTTGCTCGCTCGATCATTTCGGCGGGCCACGAACCTATCGGAGTATAGCGCAGCCTGGTAGCGCACCTCGTTCGGGACGAGGGGGTCGGGTGTTCGAATCACCCTACTCCGACCAATAAAGCCGGAACCTTTGGGTTTCGGCTTTTCCTTTTTGCACTCCCTAGTTCAGCGCATTGGCCGTCTTATCGAGTTCTTCATCGATGGCGGCTGGGCTGTCGATTGCTGTTGTCGCGGCCTCGTCGGGACCCGTGATGAGACGGGAACCCTTGCTGTAGGTGAGCCAGTGCCAGAGCCAATTGACCAGGACATTGATGCGGTTCTTAAAGCCGACGAGATAGGCGATATGGACAACACCCCATAGCATCCATGCCGGAAAGCCGGTGACTTCGAGCTTGCCGAACTTGCCCACAGCAGCTGACCGTCCGATGGTCGCCATGCTGCCCCAATCACGATATCGAAACGGGCCCTGGGCGCATTGCCCCTGTTGCTGCCGGATGATGGCCTCGGCAACGTACTGGCCCTGCTGTTTTGCGACGGGTGCCAGAGCTGGCAGCGGCTTGCCATCCTCACCCTCAACTGAAGCTGCGTCCCCGATGACGAAAACGCCGGGCAAATCGTCAAGCGTGAGGTCGGGCGCGACGGGTACTGTGCCATTCTTGTTGGTTTTGACGCCGAGCCATTTTCCCACCGGCGTGGCCTCCACCCCTGCGCACCAGAATATATTTGAAGTTTCAAAGACCTGATCTCCGGCGAGGACACCATCTTCGTTGATGCGTTCGACTGGGGATTTTGTGTAGACCTCAACACCGAGATCGGTCAGCTTGCGCTCGGTATAGGCCCCCAGATGGGCCGGATAGGCGTTTAGAAGCGTATCGACAGCCTCGACAAGGATTACGCGGGTATCCTTGGGATTAATATTGGTGAAGTCTTTGGCCAATGTCGCCTTGGCGAGCCCGGCCAGAGCGCCTGCGGTTTCGACGCCGGTGGGGCCGCCGCCGATGATGACGAAAGTCATCAGGCGTTTTCGCAGGTCTGGATTTTCGGTGGTCTCGGCACGCTCGAAGGCCAAAAGGACGCGGCGTCGAATGTTAAGCGCGTCGTCGATGGATTTGAGCGCCGGGGCAAAGGGCGCCCATTCGTCCTCCTTACCGAAATAAGTGAAGGATGATCCGGTCGCCATGATCAGGTGGCTATATCCAATTTCATCACCACCTACGGCGCGAACGCAGCGGCGCTCCGTATCGATGTCCTCGACCTCTTCCATGAGGATTTCAACGGATCCGCCCTTACCGGGCGCCAGTACGGCGCGAATAGGGACCGCAATTTCGGCCGGTGACAGCGCTGCTGTTGCGACCTGATAAAGAAGCGGCTGAAACAGATGATGATTGCGTTTGTCGATGATGGTGAACGGCACGCCCGCCCGCGCGAGCGCTTTTGCTGCACTCAAACCGCCGAAACCGGCCCCCACGATTACGACGCGCTTCTCGTCTGTCATCCGTTCTTGCTCTCGTCCTTGTGATAGATCTCATGGGCGCCACGTTCGGCTGCATCTTTCTGCCGCGGCGTGGCTTTGGTTGATCTGAACGCCCCGTAGGCGATGACGAGGCCGAGTATGACGGCGCCGCCGAGGACCGCGAACAGCCAGGGGAAGGTCTCCATTACGCTCTCCTTTGGAAGTTGAAATCTGGATGGAGAACGCAGGTCACGCTTGCGAGTTGCAAAAACAAAGGGCCGGTCTAAGACCGGCCCTTCAAATATTCCAACAAGGTCACAAGGCCTTATTTGCGCTGGAGCATGGCCCAGCCACCGACGACGGTCAGTGCGGCAAAGACCATCTTGACGATGTCCCAGACGATAAAGGGCTGAACGGCGCCCTGGAATGCCGAAACCACGGCATTTGACTGATCGATCCAGGTGGCCTGCCCGGCCATGGTGAGCAACCAGGCAAAGCCGAGCACAAACATTACCGCGTTGCCGGCCAGCATGGCGGTAAAGCCTGTAAAGACGTTGCGCATGGCGCCCCGGTCGGCGAGCCAGCCGATGATGGCGGCCATGGCCAAAAAGCCGATCAAAAAGCCGCCAGTGGGGCCAAACAAATACGGCGCGCCAGCAAAGGCGCCGGCAAATACGGGGATACCGGCGGCACCCTGAGCGAGATACAGGCCGACAGTGGCGGTGGCCATGCGGAAGCCGAAGGCGCCAGCGATCATCGCGATGGCCATCGACTGAAGGGTGACAGGCACCGGCCAGACAGGCACATTGACCTTGGCGGCCATGGTGATCAGCACCGAGCCGAGAAAAGCGACAGCGACCGCAGAAACGATGCGCGCGCCCTGCGACTTGGGCTGATAAAGTCCCAGAAGCGTGTTCGAAGTGGCAAAAGTCGTGGCCATAACTTGTCCCTTTGCGTTAAAGCCGAAGCAGAGACCATCGTTCTAACCACACATGGCACCGCGCGCAATGCCCGCAAGTTCAGCCTCCCCACCCTATGACCGCTCATTTGACGCTCGTGTCGGCGAAGCCGTTGATGTCGCAACGGGAGTTGTACGTGTTACGGCCCCCAATGCCAGCGCGTACACGTTTACCGGCACCAACAGTTTTATCGTGGGAAAAAGTGACCTCGCAGTCGTCGATCCTGGCCCCGACGACGAGAAGCACCTGCACGCACTGCTCAAAACTATAGGCGGGCGCACGGTTGTCGCCGTGATTCTCACCCATACTCATCGCGATCACAGCGGACTGGCACGAAAGCTGATAGCCGAAACCGGGGCGCCCTTGTGGTCAAACGGCCCCCACCGACTGTCGCGGCCGCTCAAACCGTTCGAATTCAACCCTTTCGGTCGCGCGGGCGATTTCACGCTCAGCCCCGACCGCCACCTTTCCGACGGCGATCGGATCGAGATCGATGGGAAGAACTTTCGTGTTGTGGCGACGCCGGGCCATTGTGCCAACCACCTAGCTTTTGCAGCGGAGGGGCAAGATTTCGTCCTGATGGGCGATCATGTCATGGGATGGAACTCGACCGTCGTGGCGACACCCGACGGGAACCTTGGCGACTACCTGGCGTCGCTGGAAAAGGTCATTGCCCTGCCCCAATCCCGATATCTGCCGGGTCATGGCGGCGAAATCGTCGATGGCCGTGCTTATGCCCGCGCACTCAAGGCACACCGACTGATGCGAAACGGACAATTGCTCGAGGTGGTGCGGCGCGGACCCACGACGCTTTCGGCAGCGACGCGAGCGGTTTATCCCGGCTTATCGGGAAAATTCGCTATGGCCGGAAAGCAGACGCTGCTCTCACACGCCGAATATCTTGCGCAGCGAGAAGAGATCGAACTGGGACGCTCGTTATTGGGCATCAGGCTCCTGCCCCGGCTCTAATTCTACCTGAGGCACGGGCGGGTCGTCGGTCTCTGTCTGGGCCATGTTGTTGCGAATATAGGTCGAGACCCTATCGTCAAGCGCGAGCAGAAAGTCCTCGATGGCGCGGCCATTGTCGCCAAGATCGTGATAGACCTGATTGAGAGAAGCCGCCCGTAGATCGATTAGCGCCCCGATGGGATTGGGCGACACGCGGAAGGCGATCTCGTTTTCAAATCCCAGCAACGAATAGCGAATCGCATTGAGCTGACCCACGCTGGTCTGGGTGGGGGGCGTTGATGCGATGATCTCCCATCCATTGGAACGAGCCAGCGATTGGCCCAATGTGAACAGCATTTCGGGTGGGATCTGATAGATGCGGGTAATCAGATTTGGAAAGTTGGCCAATATCGTTTCGGGATCGATATCGGTCTCGATGGGGCGCGCCTCGACAAGTTGCGGCGGATCAAACAATGCCGTCGTCACATCGGCGGTGGAGGGATAGATTTCGCTCAGGGCAAACGCCACACCGGCCGGAACGAGACAGACAAGGCCAAGCCCAAAACCGAGAGTTGCTGGCCCCCACCCCCTGTCTCCACTAAACCACAGCCCGATATAGGCAGTGATGCCCGTGAGCAATGCCAATGCGGCGCAAACGGTCCCGATGATCAGGCTGATGCCGAATACATCGGGTGTGATCTGACCGAAAAAATGCAACCCCATCGAAATTACAATCAAGGCACCGGCAAACAATGCCAGCCGTCTTGCCCAGATCGCCAGTTTCGACGTGCGGACGAGAATGCGCATTTTCAGGGAAAAAGCCGTGAACGCGACCAGGCCGCATCCGTGTCCGGACGCGAGAACAACATCCGATCATGGAGCCGGAAGGCGCCATCTTTCCAAAATTCAATCGCTAGCGGTTTAACGCGAAATCCTGACCAGTGGGCGGGGCGTTCGATGTCTCCTTCGCCGAAGCTGTCAGTCAAATCCTCAACGCGTTTGGCAAGGAAATCCCGGCTTTCAAGCGGGCGAGACTGATCGGACGCATGGGCGCCAATGCGCGACTGGACAGGACGAGAGGCGAAATATGCGTCAGCTTCTGAGGCGGATACCTGCTCAACGCGCCCCCGAACCCGGACCTGGCGGCGCAGGCTCTTCCAATGAAAGAGCAGCGCAGCTTTGGGCTGCGCAAGCAATTCGCGCCCCTTGGCCGATTCGAAATTGGTGAAAAAGACAAACCCGGCGTCCGAAAAGCCGTTAAGCAGCACCATACGCAGATCGGGCATGCCATTTTCGTCAACGCTGGCAACCGCCATGGCGTTAGGATCGTTGGGTTCGGTCCCACGGGCTTCTTCAAGCCAGAGAGGAAACACCTGGAAAGGGTCGATGGCGCCATCATAGGCATCGTCGAACAGCAGATCAGTAATCGAAGCCGTCACGGCAAAATCCATCCCGTCTGGACATTATGAGGGGTCGTGGCCATATAGAACGCAAAGCTGCGGTGCTTCAATGCCCCGCAAATCGTGGATCGAAAGGATGTGGCGCTGCCGGATGTCAAACCCGAGCGCCGTTTCAAGGTGTAACAAAGCGAATGCGCGACCCCTATACAGTGCTCGGCGTGCCAAAGAGCGCCAGTGAAAAGGAGATCAAGAGCGCCTACCGCAAGCTGGCCAAGACCTTTCACCCGGATCAAAATCCGGACGACAAGACG
Source organism: Pelagibacterium sp. (assembly GCF_048264985.1). Classification (GTDB taxonomy): domain Bacteria; phylum Pseudomonadota; class Alphaproteobacteria; order Rhizobiales; family Devosiaceae; genus Pelagibacterium. The sequence continues at coordinate 898,736 of NZ_JBLXCL010000001.1, read as the reverse complement.
GCGCATGAAAAATTCGCCGAGGCAACGGCCGCCTATGATTTCCTGTCGGACAAGACCAAACGCGGGCAATTCGACCGCGGGGAAATCGATGCGGATGGCAATCCCAAGTTTTCAGGCTTCGGCGGATTTGATCCGTCGGGCGCGCGCGGGGGACGTCCCGGTGCGGGCGCTGGCGCGGGCGGCTTTAATGCCGAGGACATTCTCAAGGAATTCATGAGCGGGTTCGGTGGCACGCGCCGCGGCCCAGGTGGCAGCCCGTTCGGGGCTGGTGCCGGTCCGGGCGCTGGTGGCGCGAACTGGGATCCGTTCACTGGCGGCGCGACTGGCGCTGCCGGATCTGCCAAGGGCGATGATGTTGTCATCAATCTGGCAGTTTCACTTGAAGATGCCCACAAAGGCGGTTCTGTGCCGGTCACTTTGCCATCGGGCAAGACTGTCTCGGTCAAGCTTCCTTCACCGCTTGAAGAAGGCCAGCAGGTGCGTTTGCGCGGACAGGGCCGGCCGTCGCCGCTGACAGGTCAGCCCGGCGATGCACTGGTGACGGTCAAGTTCGCCAAGCACAAGCATTTTCGAAAAGACGGACACGATCTGCGCGTCGACGTACCAATCGCACTCTATGAGGCCGTGCTTGGCGCAAAGGTCCGTGTACCCACACTCGACGGCGCCGTCGAATTGAACTTGCCGCCCGGACCCGACACGTCCAAGGCCATGCGGCTCAAAGGCAAAGGCCTGTTCGGCAAGGGCGATCTGTATGTCAACTTGAGGATCGTTTTGCCCAAGGGTGGCGACCCCGATCTCGAAAGCCTCATGCGGTTCTGGAAAGACCAGAAGCCCTACAAGGTCAGAGACTAGTCAAAAAGCCCGGAGTTTACTCCGGGTTTTTTTCGCTTTGTTGTGTGCCTGGCGGAAGCGTAACCCAATGATGCCGGCGGATATCATAGACCGAATCCTGCGGGGCGGGGAAATCTGGATCGCCAAGACAGCCGATGGCGATCATAACAATATCGTCCGTTGCTTCCTCAGTGTGAAAAACCGTAGAGCCGCAGACCGGGCAAAAGTTGAACCGAAATTGCGCCCCAGCATCGCCCGTCCGGACAAACTGGGTTGCCTCTCCCCTGACTTCGAACGGGGCTGGCCAGGCTCCCAATGTGGCAAAGACGCTGCCAGTCCGGCTTTGGCAGGCAAGACAATGGCATATGCCATTGCCCAAACACTCCCCCTCAACGGTGATCGAGAGCTGGCCGCATGTGCAAGACGCTGTGCGTGACGCCATGGCCGTTTCCTTTAGCTCCTTGGCGCGGATGCGCGTTCCAACCTGTCGTTGATAGCCTCACCCAGACCAACATGCGGTATCGGCGCAACGGCGATCGATTGTGCCCCGGATGCGTCGAGACGGGCAAGATAGCAGAACAGGTTTCGCGCCGCTTCACGCAGATCGGCTGTCTCTGAGAGATTGAGCGTTGGACCAGAATGGGCTGGGGGTGCGCCAAATGCGAGAAAGGCCTCGTTTAATGCGGGCGTTGAAACGTTAAGGCGCACGGCAGCGTTTGGGGCGTAATGGCTTTTGAGCATGCCGGGGGCCTTGATGGCAGCATTGGGCTCCGCAATTGCGATTCCATGGCCAAGGGCAGCTTCGATATCATCGCGCGCAAGGGCGCCGGCGCGAAGCTGGGTGATAGTTTCGCCATCGACCGCGATGATTGTGGATTCCAGACCGCTTTGGCAGGGACCGCCATCAAGCACCGGTACCTTGCCGCCAAAGCCGGCGCGCACGTGGTCGGCGGTTGTGGGTGATAGCTTGCCTGACGGGTTAGCCGATGGGGCGGCGACAGGGCGCCCGAGCGCAGCGATAAGTTCACGCGCCATGGGATGGGCCGGGACACGCAAACCGACGGTGTCGAGCCCCGCCGTCACCAAATCGGAAAGACCGGCCCCCCGTCTCAGGGGAACAACCAAGGTCAGTGGCCCCGGCCAGAAGGCAGCAGCGATCGATCGAGCGCGCTCGGAAAAAATCCCATAGCGCTCGGCCATTTCCATATCGGCGCAGTGGCAGATAAGCGGGTTGAACCTGGGCCGGCCCTTGGTCTCGTAGATTTTCAACACAGCGTCGGACCTGGTGGCGTCCGCACCCAGGCCATAAACCGTTTCCGTCGCAAACGCGCACAACCCTCCGTCTCGCAGCACGGCTGCGGCGTCGGCAATGGTCAATGGGTCGGTGCGTGCTGGCGTCATCGACGTTGTTTGACAAGCGCCCGGTGCCGCGTCAAGAAGGAGGGGACAGCCGAGGCCCTTATGACGACCCTTCTCATCAGCCAGACCAACGGTTCCGCACACGCGACACCGGCGGGCCATGCCGAACGGCAGGAGCGGATCGAAGCCGCTACAAAAGCGCTTACCCATCCTCGTTTCGATCCCTTGCGGCGTGAAGCGGCCGGGCCGGGCGATCTCGAGTTGGCCGAACTCGTTCACAGCCCGATGGTCATGGATACGATCCGCACCACCCGCCCCGCCGAAGGGATCGGGCAGATCGATGCTGACACGTTCGTTTCGGCAAAGAGCCTGGATGCATCGGCCACAGCCCTTGGCGGCGTTTTGAGGGGTATTGAGGCCGTTATTCTCGGTGAAGCCCAAAATGCTTTCATTCTGGCGCGCCCACCCGGGCACCATGCCGAACGCGACCGTTCGATGGGCTTCTGCCTCGTCAACACAATCGCCATAGCAGCCCGCCAGGCACAAAGGCTCTATGGCGCTGAGCGGGTGGCGATCATCGATTTCGATGTACATCACGGCAACGGCACCCAGGATATCTTTTCAGACGACGCTTCAGTCTTTTACGCCTCATCACACCAAATGCCGCTGTATCCGGGCACTGGGGCGCCCCACGAGCGGGGCGTGGGCAATATCGTAAACGCGGCGCTACTCGCCGGAAGCGGCGGAGCGGAAATGCGAGCGGCCTATAAAGAGCAGATCCTGCCGGCGCTCGATAATTTCGCCCCGGACCTCATACTGGTTTCGGCAGGCTTTGATGCCGAGCGGCGCGACCCGCTGGCCCAACTGGAATGGGTGGGCCACGATTTTGCCTGGCTCACGGGAAAGTTGATGGACATTGCCGAACGGCGCTGCTCAAACCGTTTGGTCTCGATGCTCGAAGGCGGCTACGATCTTGGTGGGCTTGCCTCGGGGGTGTCGGCGCATGTAGGCATGCTGCTGACCGGCGAAGCCGGACCCGATTATGACGATTGAAGACGAAGGGGCAGTTATGACCGAAATCGCCGAAATGAGCTTTGAAGCTGCGCTTGACGAGCTGGAAAAGATCGTAGCGCAACTTGAAGGCGGCAAGGCGCCCCTGCAGGAATCAATCGCGATCTACGAGCGCGGCGAAGCGCTCAAGCGCCATTGTGAAGCGCTGCTCAAGCAGGCTGAAGCGCGGATCGAAAAGATCACGCTTGCTAAAGACGGCAGCCCGGTTGGCGTCGAGCCACTGGATCAATAGATCCCCGTTCTAAAGTGCGGATCGACAAGAAAAAGATTCAAACTTTTCCCGTCCGCGCATGGATATCGAGTGTTTGATCGTGCGGTCGACGAGGAGGACTGTGCATCTTTTCCTCACCGCACAATGCGTCTTGGTTGGTCGTGCGGTCGAACCGGAAAAGTCTGTAACTTTTCCCGACCGCACAGTGAGTTTTGGTTGGTCGTGCGGTTGAGCCGGAAAAGTCTGTAGCTTTTCCTGACCGCGCTCCGGAATAGAAAGTACTCGCCGTGCTGGGAAAAGTACGCATCGTTCTCTGGGCCATTGTGGCGCTTGTAGCGGTTTCGGCCACGGTCATCTATTTGACCAAGCCAATCCAACCTTCGGGCGCGATGTTTGGCGGGCCATTCGAAATGGTTGCGACTTCGACCGGGGAAACGTTCACCCAGGACGATCTGATCGGCACGCCGACACTCATGTTTTTTGGGTTCACCCACTGCCCTGATGTTTGCCCGAACACGCTTTACGAGACACAGGTCTGGAAGGAGCGGCTGGGACTTGCAGATTCCGACCTGCGGGTGCTGTTTGTGACAGTGGACCCCTCGCGCGACACGCTCGACGTCATGCGAGAGTATCTTTCCCCCCTTGATGGGGTGGTCGGGCTTGTGGGCAACGAGGCCCAGACAGACGAGATCAAGCGCTCATATGGCGTCTTCTCCGAGCAGGTCGAAGAAGACGGCTCGAGCCAGTATTCTGTCAACCACACGGCGTCGGTATTCATGATCGACGACGAAGGCAATTTCTTTGGCACAATCACCTATCAGGAAGACACGCAAACCGCGCTCGACAAGGTAAAGCGTCTCATCGAGACATGAGCCGGGCCCGGCTTGATATTGCGCTTGAGCAGCGCGGGCTTGCCCAATCTCGGGCACGGGCTCGTGATGCGATATTACGCGGGACCGTAACTGTGAACGGGGTCCCCGCCCAAAAGCCAAGCCAGCAAGTCAGCCAAGCCGACGAGATCGTGCTCGACGATCCGGCATCGCTTTATGTTTCGCGCGCCGCTCTCAAACTCGTCAAAGGCCTGGACGATAGCGGTTTTGAGCCCCAAGGCAAAATTTGTCTCGATCTTGGAGCCTCAACTGGTGGGTTCAGCCAGGTGCTGGTCAAGCGTGGCGCGCGGCGCGTGTATGCCGTCGATGTCGGTCACGGGCAATTGCACGAGACGGTATCCGCGATGGACGCCGTGGTTTCGCTCGAAGGGGTCAATGCCCGCGATCTGACAACCGAACTCATCCCAGAACCGATCGATTTTCTGGTGTCCGACGTCAGCTTTGTATCGCTCACAAAAATCCTGGATGCCCCCGCAGCGCTGTGTATACCCGGCGCCCATGCCATCCTGCTCATCAAGCCACAGTTTGAAGTTGGCCGCGAAAACATCGGCAAGGGCGGTCTTGTGGTGCCGGGCCCCCATGTCGGGGCGGCAGTAGAGGCCGTGAGAGCCCATATGGACCGGCTGGGTTGGAATCGCGCAGGGCTTTGGCCCTCACCGATCAGGGGCGGCGATGGCAACAACGAGTTTCTTGCGGCGTTCGAGCGGCGCTGAACATCGCGCTTGCCAGCCAGTCGTTTAGCCAGAAATGGTGATGCCGAACGCCTCCAGCCCGACATAGCGACGCGACCGCGAGGACATGGGCTTGATGGTCGTTATGCCGAGATCACGCAAGATCTGTGCGCCCAGCCCCACTTCGCGCCATTCAGCGTCGCGATGACGGGCTGAACCGTGGTCTTCGCGCTCGGCGGCGGCCGCCGCCTTGTCATAGGCGACGCCGGCATTGCCTTCGCGCAGATAAACAAGTACGCCGCCGGTTTCCGAAAGCGCGGTGATCGAGCTATTGAGCTTTTTGGCTCCGCCGAAAACATCGGTGACGATATCTTCGCGCTGCAGGCGCACATGGACCGGTTCGCCCTGCTCCAGCTCACCGAACACCAAAGCAAGGTGCTGGACGCGATCAAAAGGCGTCGAATAGGCATAAGCCAAGGCCGGGCCGGCGACCGTCTCAATTTCAAAGGTTGCTACGCGCTCAACAAGTTTCTCGCGGCGCTGGCGGTAGGCGATGAGATCGGCAACTGAAATCAGCGGCAAAGCGTGCGTTTCGGCAAAATCTGCGACCTGCTGACCGCGCGTGACTGTGCCGTCATCATTGACCAGCTCGCAGATCACACCAACATCCGGCAACTCGGCGAGCTTGCACAGATCGACTGCGGCCTCTGTGTGCCCAGAGCGCATAAGGACACCGCCGCGCCTGGCGATGAGCGGAAAAATGTGACCGGGGCGGGAGAAATCCTCGGCGGCGACATTCCCATTGGTCAGCGCACGCACTGTTGCTGTGCGGTCATCGGCGGAGATGCCAGTGGTCGTACCGTGCTTGAAATCGATGGTGACGGTAAAGGCCGTGGAATGCGCGGAATCGTTGGAGGCGACCATCGGGTCAAGGCGCAGCTTCTGAGCGCGTTCGCCGGTGATCGGCGCGCAGACGATGCCAGATGTGTGTCGGACGATAAAAGCCATCTGCTCGGGCGTGATCGTCGAGGCAGCGGCGATGATGTCGCCCTCACCTTCCCTGTCGTGATCGTCGATGACCACGACCATCTGCCCGCGCTTCATTGCCTCAAGTGCGACTTGGACACGCCGATCGGATTCAGACACCATTACAGATCGTTCCTTCCAAATCCGATACCGCCTTCACGGCCGGTCTGACCCCGATGGCGCAGCATATGATCGGCAAGGACACATGCCATCATGGCTTCTCCGATCGGCACGGCGCGTATACCCACACACGGGTCGTGACGGCCCTTGGTTATGATATCGGCGTCTTGATTATCGGTGGTGACCGTCTGGCGCGGGGTCAGGATCGAACTTGTCGGTTTGACAGCAAAACGCGCAACAATAGGATCGCCATTGGATATGCCGCCCAGGATTCCACCTGCCCGGTTGGACAGGAACTTGGGCAGCGGGCGTTCTGAGCGCATCTGGTCGGCATTTTCCTCGCCGGTCAATTCAGCTGCATTCATGCCCTCGCCGATTTCGACGCCTTTTACAGCGTTGATCGACATAAAAGCCGAGGCGATATCAGCCGAGAGCTTTCCGTAGATCGGCGCGCCCCAACCCGCCGGAACGCCTTCTGCGACCACTTCTATAATTGCACCGACCGACGAGCCGGACTTGCGGATACCATCAAGATATGTGGCCCAGTTTTGCGCGGCCTCCGGGTCGGCACAAAAGAATGGGTTTTGGTCGACCTGATCCCAATCGAAATTGGCATAGTCGATCTTGTGGGGACCGATCTGGACAAGCGAGGCGCGAATAGTGACGCCGGGGATGACCAACTTTGCCACCGCTCCGGCAGCAACACGGGCCGCCGTCTCGCGGGCGGAAGACCGTCCGCCACCGCGATAGTCGCGGATACCGTACTTCTGGAAATAGGTGTAGTCGGCGTGTCCGGGGCGAAACTTGTCGCGGATGTCGCCGTAGTCCTTAGAGCGCTGATCGGTATTTTCGATCATCAGAGAGATTGGTGTGCCGGTCGTACGCAAACCGTCGGTTCGCTCATCCTCAAAAACGCCTGAGAGGATTTTCACCGCGTCGGCCTCGCGGCGCTGGGTTGTGTAACGCGATTGACCCGGCTTGCGACGATCGAGATCGCGCTGGATCAATTCGGCGCTGATCGGAAGATCGGGTGGCACGCCGTCAACAACGACCCCGAGCGCAGGACCGTGACTTTCGCCCCAGGTGGTGAAGCGGAAGAGATGGCCAAAAGTATTGTCGCTCATGGGATGCCCCTGCAAATGGTGATGGTGTTCTAGGCAGCGGCGGGGGGGCGGTCAATCGTCCGATGGGATTAGCGCGCGTGTCTAGGCGAAAGGATTTCGCCGCGCATGGAGCCGATCGCGAGTTCGAAATTGTCGGCAATGCGGCGCGCCCGGATCATAAATTCGTTGGTAATTTCGGCGGTGAAGATTTCGCCGGCAGTTTGCTCGAACAACAACAACCAGCGATCAAAATGCTCAGCCTGGATGGGCAGACGCAAATGGGGATTGAGCGGGCGGCCGGAATAGCGGCCGGTGCGCAGCATGATCGAGGACCAGAAATCGGTAATCTGGGCGATGTGTTCGTCCCAATCATGGACGGCGCGATTGAAAACCGGCCCGAGGATGTCGTCCTCGCGTGCACGGGCATAAAATACAGCGACCAGCCGGGAAATGTCGGGGTCGGTGATATCGGGATGTGCCGGGCCTGGGCGGGTCAGCGGATTGTCGTCGCTCACTGGAGCTACCACGTCTTTTTTGCTGCGTGCAGGGTCATCTGCCCGGCGGAAAAATGGGCGACGACGCCCTGGGGTGGCGCCCAATTGAGAACTTCGCCGCGCCCAACGCCTTCGACAAGATGGCGCAACACACGCAGGACGCCGCCATGAGCGACGATTACCGAATGATGAGTCAGTTCCTGAGCGAAATCGAGGAGACGGTCGGCAAGATCTTGATAGTTCTCGCCGCCTTCGGGGCGGAAATCCCAGTATGTCGCGTCGCGCTGGCCGGGCGCTATAGCTTCTCGCTCGCGCGCGATTTCCTCATGCAGCAAGCCTTCGAATTTGCCAAAGGAAATTTCGATCAAGCGTTCATCATAAATGATCTCGGGGAGCGGGATGTCAAAAGCTGCACGCATGCGCTCCATCGTCTCGCTGGCGCGGCTCAGGGGCGAGGCATACCATTTGAACTTTGCCGGATCGCTTCCAGCCTCTTCGAGAAGGAAGCGCAACAAAGGACCATTGGAATCGGCCTGACGGCGTCCAGTTTCATTGAGCGGAATATCGCGGCTGCCCTGATAGCGGCGTTCACGGTTCCAATCGGTTTCGCCGTGGCGCGCGAAGTAAAAATCGGGCCAGGTGACTTGGTGCATGGAAACATCAATCATTCAAGAATTTAAGGAGCGCGCAGTTTAGCGCGCTCCTGTGACAATGCTATTGTCCCGCAGGGGCATCTTTGGGCATGGCCTTCATGCCAATGATGTTATAGCCGGAATCGACGTAATGGATCTCTCCGGTGACGCCGCTCGACAGATCAGACAGCATGTAGAGCGCCGAGTTGCCAACCTCGTCGATGGTAACGTTTTTGCGCAGTGGCGCGTTTTCCTCGTTCCATTTCAGCATTTCGCGCAGATCGGAAATGCCTGAGGCCGCCAAGGTCTTGATCGGGCCGGCCGAAATGGCGTTAACGCGGATCTTTTGCGGACCGAGGTCGGAAGCGAGGTAGCGCACGGAGGCTTCGAGAGCGGCCTTTGCAACGCCCATGACGTTGTAATTGGGCAATACTTTTTCCGCACCGTAGTAGGTCAGAGTCAGAATCGAGCCACCATCATCCATCAACGCTTCGGCGCGCTTGGCCAGAGCGGTGAGCGAGAACACCGATATGTTCATGGTCAGAGCAAAATTGCCCGGTGTAGTGTCCACATAGCGGCCCTCAAGCTCTTCCTTGTTCGAAAAGCCGATAGCGTGGACAAGGAAGTCGAGCTTGCCCCACTTGGATTTGAGGACATTGAACACGGCGTCCATGGCATCGGGATCGGTGACATCGCACGGCAGAACCAGATCGGAACCAAATTCCGCGGCGATCGGTTCGACGCGACGGTGTAGCGCCTCGCCCTGATAGGTGAAGGCCATTTCCGCGCCCTGTGCGTGCAGCGCCTTGGCAATGCCGTAGGCGATAGAGCGGTTGTTGGCGACGCCCATAATGAGCCCGCGCTTGCCTTCCATCAAACCAGCCATTGTGTTCTCCGATGATCGTTTCGTTGTTGGAGGTTTTGGCACAGGGGATGGGAACGGGCAAGGTGGGAAGCGGGTTGGTCCGGTAGCCAATCCCCTCCCTGACATGCAATAGCTGCGCCCACGCTTTTAGAAAGATGTTTGAGATGCCCCTTTCCAGAGACCAGATCGTTCCAGCACTCATCCAACTTCTCGGAGAGAACGGCGTTGTTTCCGAGACCGGGGAGATGGCCGGATATATCTCGGAGCCGCGCCGACGCTTCCACAAGCAGGCAATGGCCGTGGCGCTGCCACGGACTGTGGCTGAAGTGCAGGCGGTGATGGAGTGGGCCAACGAAATCGGGGTACATATCGTCCCGCAAGCGGGCAATACAGGGCTTGTGGGTGGCCAGGTACCCGTGTTTGGCGATGAGGTAATCGTTTCGATTTCGCGGCTCAAGGGCGTGCGGAACGTCGATGCGGCAGCCGGCCATATGACGCTCGATGCGGGTACAACACTGCAGGAAGCCCATGAGATTGCCGAGGAAGCGGGGATGATGTTCCCACTCTACATCGCTTCGCAAGGATCGGCGCGGATCGGGGGCGTTCTCGGGTCAAACGCTGGCGGTGTGCAAGTGCTGTCCTATGGCAATGCGCGCGAACTTTGCCTCGGGGTCGAAGCTGTCATGGCGGACGGGTCGATCTACAAGGGCCTCAGCGCATTACGCAAAGACAATACCGGCTATGATCTGAAGGATCTTCTGGTCGGATCGGAAGGTACACTGGGGATTATCACAGCTGCAACGCTCAAGCTGCTTCCAAAGCCCGATGCGCATGAAACCGCGCTGCTAAACGTTGAAAGTCCGGCAGCGGCGCTGGAGTTATTCACGCTGATGCGAGCTCGGGCCGGCAACACGCTGACCGCTTTCGAGTTGATGCCGCGTATCGGCTTTGATTTTCAACTCAAGCACAAGATGATTTCTCACGACCCCAGCGCCGCAATCTCGGATTGGTATGTGCTTGCAGAAATCTCAGTGCCAAAAGGGGGCCAAACCGGCGGGCTGTCCCAAGCGGTTGAAGCTGCCTACGAAACGGGGTTGGTGAGCAATGGCGTAATTGCGGAAACACTGAGCCAGCGTGAGATGATGTGGGCGGCGCGCGAGCAGATGAGCGAAGTGCAATCGCGAGAGGGTGCCTCGATCAAGCACGACGTATCGGTGCCGGTGGCCGCAGTGCCCGAACTGATAGCGCGGGGAAGCATGGCTGCGCGAAAGGTCGTAGACGGCATCCGGCCAGTGCCGTTCGGGCACCTTGGGGACGGCAACATTCATTTCAACTTTTCCCAGCCCGAAGATGCAGATGGCAAGGCCTTCATGGCCGGGGCGGACGCTGTGCACAATGTCGTTTATTCTGTTGTACGCGAACTGGGCGGTTCTGTTTCCGCCGAGCATGGCATTGGCCAGCTCAAGACGGGATTGCTCCGGCAGGTCAAGGATCCGGTGGCGTTGAAGATGATGAAAGCCATCAAATCGGCGCTCGATCCAAAGGGGATTCTCAATCCAGGCAAGGTTCTGGGGTAGAAAATATGTCAGCAATACCTAGATTGGGGACACATTTAACGGACAGCGCCTTGCCATGCTTCTCGATATTGCTTTTCTCGACGATTCCACGCGCCCTAGGGCGCCCAAGCTCGAAAACCTAACGCCCCAACAGCGGGCGCCAGGTCGGCACCTCAAGATGATCCACGACCATCTGCGCCAAAATGTTACCGTCCTGCGCAACATGATCAATGAAGTGATGGCGGGCGAGAAGTCCGTCGAGGAGGTCGCGGCCGAAGCCGAAGCGCTGACGATGGTGACCAATTATCGGCAGTTCGGAAATTTGTGCGGGCAGCATTGCCAGACCGTGCACATGCATCACTCGATCGAGGACGCGCACATCTTCCCTGCCCTTTCGGAAAAGGGCGCGGCGTGGAAAAAGGTTACCGATCGGCTCCAGGAAGAGCACGAAATCGTTCATGCGCTGCTGGTCAAGCTCATCGCTGCCCTCAACACATTGGTGCGCGACCCCAGCCCGACGAATTTCGCAGACGCGCGTGAAATCAACGATGCGCTGGAACGCGTGCTGCTTTCCCATCTCGGCTATGAAGAAGACGAAATTGGCGACGCCCTGGGATATTTCGAGATTGGCGTCTAGATAAGCCCCTCACGGATCAAGCTCTCGCCGGTCGCCACGAAAGACGCATCGGCCGGGGTGAGCTTGCGGTCAAGCAGACGCATGGCAGCCGAGGCATCGAGGCGTTTGAGGACGCCAAGTTCACCCAGATTGGAGCGAACGTCCTTGTCAAAAAGCGCGTAAACCCGAACCACCCAATCGGGCAGTTCCAGCTTTGGAATCTTCTTGGCATAAGCGGGGAACGCTTCCCGCAAGATTTCGGCGACGTCTTTAAAGTACATGGTGCTATGGGCCATGGGGAAGCGGTGCCCCCCCGCTTCGTTCGAAACCATGGCCGCCAGATGGGCTTCAGCGACATCGCGAACATCGACGACGGCAAGGGGAATGCGCGGCGCTGCCGGGACCGAACCGTTCAGAAGCCGCTGCACCAGCGTGACCGATGTGCCAGGATCTTCATCGAGCAGCGGGCCAAAAATGCCCGAAGGATTTATGGCTGCCATATCCTTTTCGCGGCCTGCTTCACGCATGATCTCCCAAGCGCGACGCTCGGCGCGGGTCTTGGACTCGGTGTAGGGATTAACGCCCCTTCCCTCAAGATTGGTCCAGTCATTGGCGGTAAAGGGTGCAGAACGCGTCCTGTCGTGGCCGTAGGCAATGGCTGCCATAGACGAGGTGAGCACTATGCGTTCGACTTTCGCCGCCAACGCAGCGTTGAGCGCGCGCTCGGTGCCCTGAACAGCGGGACGGATCAGGTCGTCCTTATCATCTGGCATTTGCAGCACAAAGGGAGAGGCTGTGTGCTGGAGGTAGCGCACACCGTCCATAGCATCTTGCCAACCCACGTCGCTTTCGAGATCGAGCGCGACAAATTCCAGGCGATCGACCTCGGCTCCGGCTTTTGACAGTGTGGCGCGGACTTTATCGGCCCGCGAAAGATTGCGCACGCTGCCGCGCACGATATAACCGGCATTGAGCAATTGGAGAGCGAGATGGCCACCCAGGAAGCCGGAAATGCCGGTGAGAAGAACGCGGTCGGTCATGGTGATTATCCGATAGATTGGAAAAGCTGAACGATATATACGTTATTCGTTCAAAACGTTCAATGGAGTCTGTTGATTTTGTCCAAGCTTTCGCCAAGAGTTTTGGAAAAGCGGCGCCGAATCCTCGATGCGGCCCGTGACGTCATGCTCAGAAGCGGGCTGCGAGGGACCACCATGGAGGCAATTGCGCGCGAGGCGAGCATTGCCAAGCCAACGCTGTATGCTCAGTATTCCGACAAGGATGCGCTGTTTGAAGCACTGATCGATGATCTGGTCAGCGAAAAAAGCGCCAAATTTACCGAAGCCTTCAAGACCGACGCACCGCTCGACGAGCGGGTAGCCAACGGGTTGGCGGAAATGTTCGGGACAATCGCCGACATGCTGCAAGGCTCTCCCCATGCTGCCGAATTGATCAGCGAACCGCACAGGCTTGGTCAGAAGTTCAAGCGCGTAGACGACGCCGTGACTGAAACCCTGGCGCGCGCGTTTAGCGAGGCCAGCATCAAGGAAGGCCGTTACCTCGCCAAAGTGCTGCTTGCATCTAGCACGGGCATCCTGGGCAAGTTCGACAATGGCGAAGCCGTGCGTGACGCTATCAAGGTCTTGTGCAAGCGCGTGATCGCCGGATCAAATCCCACAGCGTAAATTTTGAAATGCATCCAGGACTGGTCGGGCACCCCCTGATTGGCTGCCGCAAATCGGTCAATTGTGTCAGGCCACAAGGCCGGTGTCGCTGCCATCATCGGGTTCGAACGAACCGGCAAGTTCAGACGCGCCTTCGACCACGGCCTCGGCAGCAGCGCGCGCTGCGTCGATCGACTGGAATATCCTGCCATCGAGCGGAAACACCCCCAGCTTGACAGCCATGAACCTGAAGTCCTGGCCATTGGGGACAACGACCCCCTGAGGTTCACCGGCAACTGAAATAACGATTGGCTTGGTCATGATCGAAAAACTCTGCGTAACGCGATGCCGCCCAGCGCCTGAGCGGTGCTAACAGTCTAATGTGAGGGTCTTGTGACGGGCGGTGGGCTGAAAGCCGCTATACGCGCCACATCCAGAAGCGACACATGAGACTGGTACGTTTGAGATTAAATCGTACGCAGGTGGCCTCGGACGCGGTCAGGCGGGTCCATACAGTTTGTGTTTTCATGTTGCCGTTCTCCAGCCTGACCTCGGGGCACCGCATCTGGTGCCACGAGAGATAAATAACAAGACTTGACGAAAAAATCGAGTGCGATTGTGCCAAAAGGAAACGTCGGCACGAAATTTCCTGCCTCAAGAACGAAAAAACGGGGAACCGGTTCCGGTCGAAAATGTCAAAAAAGATCGAGTTGCTTCGACTTTTTTGTCTTGACTGTCATGGACTTGTCGCCGTTGGCACCGTCGAGCGTATCACTGACAGGCTCGATGAGATCGGGGCCTTCATTGGCAGCGGAATTAACCCGCGTGGAAACAGGGTGTGCGGCCATTTCACCCTCCGGTTGGGGCACAACGAAGGGTGCAACTTCTGCGAATCGGGTGCCTTTGGAGTCGAGCCAGGCGTCAATCTGGTTGCCGCGCATCAGGGCGGGCATGCGATCATGAATATAGGCAACATCGGGGCCGGCAGGCACGGTAATGGTGGCGACCGTGTCCACTTCCTCGCCTTCGGGGCCCATCCAGCTTGTGTAGAGCGCTGCCAAGGCCAATGGCTGACCGTCGTTGAGGGTGATATAATAGGGCTGTTTCTTGCCGTTTGGCAGTGTCTTCCATTCGTAATAGCCCGAGGCGGGCAAGATACAGCGCTTATGTTTCACCGAGTCGCGGAAAGCGGGTTTGGTTGCCATGGTTTCAGCACGGGCGTTGACAAGCAAAGGAAATTCGCGCGGATCCTTGACCCAGCCGGGCACCAATCCCCAACGTGCGAGCTTTGCAGTCCGGCGCATAGCGTCATCGACCCAGATGGCGATGACGGGTTGGGTAGGCGCAATGTTGTAGCGCGGCACAGACTGAATTAGATTGTCGGTAGCAAATATCTGGCGCATCGCCTCATCCGGTAAAGTAACCGCGTATCGACCACACATGAGACTATCCTCTTCGTTCCCGCCCATTATAGCGATGACGGTCCGCACATGAAGCCCGACGCATGCTCCATCGGGCTCTTCAATGGCGATCAGGTTCTCTTGATCCAACGCGCCTATGCCCCATTTCTAGGTTTATGGACGTTTCCGGGCGGTCGGATGGAGCCGGGCGAAACACCCCTAGATTGCATCCAGCGCGAATTGTTCGAGGAGACACGACTGCTCGTGTCCAACCCTATACAGGTGCTTGTCGAGACTGTCGGCGAAGGCGACAAAACCTACACGCTTGCAGTTTTCGCTGCGCAGTGCCCACTGGCGGCGCCCGTGACCAGCCACGAAATCAGCGATTGGGACTGGATACATGTCGATGAGGTGCAATCGTATCGCACCACCGAGCATCTTTCGGAAATTGTTCATACCTGCGCGCAATATCTCGGACTGGCAGGCATAGAGCGATGAAAGTGCTTGTGCGATTGGGCGTTTTGGCGATGCTCGCGACCCCGACATCGGCCCTGGCTGTGGACCCTCCCTATCAGGGCCAGATGGAGCGATTGTCGGAAATTCTCGGCTCACTCTATATGCTCGCCCCACTCTGTGGCGATCAGGTAACCGATTGGCGCGGACAGATGGCCGAACTGATCGAATTGGACGAGCCTGACGATGATCGTCGTGCGCGGCTGGCCGGTGCATTCAACGCCGGATATGAAGCCTATGCGCGGTTCTATCGGACCTGCACACCGTCCGCAGAAGTGGCGATAAGACGGCTTTTGACGGAAGGTGATTCGCTGGCGCGCGATATCCATCAGCGCTATGCTGAATAGCGATTGGACCCTATGACGACCTGAAGGGCATGACCGAGCCCGGTCGTCGGGCGATATTTCGCCGAAGCGCTCCAATTTGATCCAGCGCGTTAACCAATTGGTCATTTCCTCTTAGCAGCGCCGCAAAGGCATGTTACTAGCGCACATGACCACGCGCACGACATTTCCGTTCCCGACCGAATCCGCCGCCATCGAGGCCGAGCAGGAAGAACGCCAGATTGCACTTCAGTATCTGGCCGAAGCCTGGAATTCGGCCGATACCGACGGAATCGATACAGAAGCTTTGGCCCACGCGGCGCTGTTTGCAGCAATCGCTACGCTCGTGCGCGAATATGGCGAAGAGGCAGTGGCCAAGTTGATCGGGAACGTTCCCGAAAGAATCAGCAATGGCGAATACACGCTCGACAGGGTCTTGCAGTAGCCCCAACGTTCTATTGTGCCGAAGGCTCTCTGTCGTCGAGATAAAGAAGCCTTTCAAGCGTGCCCGGCTCGATCCAAGTCAGTGAATCGTCGGGCAGTCCCAGCAGTCGATCGATAGCAATCCCCTGCATCTGGATCATTCGATACAGTCGATCAAAGGCCGGGCCGTTCTCACCCCTGTCACGCTCGGCCATGGCTGCGGATACGGCATCATAGGCTGCAGCGTTGATCTGGAGCATGATTTCGACGCAGCTCTCGGGGTCGGCGACATCAAAGACTTTTTCCTCAACGCCCTCGGCAATAACCCGTGACAGGGCCGGAGCAATCGTGGCCGTCACCGCACGACGAACGCGATCGAACAACACGACATTGCCAGGCTGAAACACAGCGTCGAAGGATTTGCCAATCTCAACAGCGGTTTCGGACTTGTGCATGCGCAACTGGCGGAGAATACGGTTGAGGCGTGTAAACGGGTCGAGCCATGGGTCTTCAAGGATGGGGACGATGGTCCCCATAGCATGTTGGGCCACCTGTTCGGCCAGCGCAGCAAGCAGCGCCTCCTTGGACGCGAAATGATGATAAAATCCGCCTTTGGAGACACCTGCCATGGCCATGACGTCGCCAATTGTCGTCACGGCATAGCCCTTTTGCGCAAAAAGCGTTTGCGCGCAATCGAGTAGCTGCGCCCGGCGCGCCTCTGGCGAAAGATTTTTGCGGCGCGCCTGCATCGTCGATGTGTTCATTGAAAACCGACCGTCGGTTTGTACGTCTTCGATCCTGCCATCAAGTTCTGTTCAGGTCCAGAGGAACTGCAGCTTGATCCTGCCGAAGAGAGGCCTCGAGAGCGTGGGCTGGCAGTCGGGTTCTTGCGTCCGATCAGCGGGTAGCCACTGGCTGACCCTTGATATCTCGAAGCCAAAGCTGTCCGCATGCCGCGGCAATGTCGCGGCCCTGGGTATCGCGAACGACGACTGGAACGCCCGCACGTTCAAGTCCATGGCGAAAAACGCTAAGCGCATAATCATTGGTCCGCCCCAGCCTAACGCCATCGACAGGGTTCCAGCGCATAAGGTTGATGCGCGCAGGCCGGCCAGCAAACATGTCGCACAGCCTTTCAAGATCGGCGCTGGTGTCGTTGATCCCAGCCAGTACCAGATAGACGAAGGTGACAATGCGGTTATGGCGCTCGGCCCAAGCAAGTGCGCGGGAGACGACCTCTGCGATATCATGTTTTTTGGCGCCAGGAATAAGCTGCGCGCGTGTTTGTTGGGTCGTGGCGTGAAGCGAGATCGTCAGGTTGAGCTTAAGGTGCTCCTCGCGCAAGGCCTTGAGCGCCTTTGGTATCCCGATTGTTGAAATCGTCATACCAGATGCCGGCAAAGCCAGCCCTGCCCTGTCGCGCAGAATACGAATGGCTTTGAGGACATTTTCATAATTGTTGAGGGGTTCGCCGATGCCCATGAACACCACGCGGTTAGCTCTTGGACCCAACCGAACGACCTGTTCGACGATTTCGCCAGCAGTAAGATTGCGCTTAAGGCCCGCCTGTCCCGAAGCACAGAAGCGGCAAGCGAATGCGCACCCCACCTGCGAAGAGACGCAGGCCGTGTAGCCGTCGCGGCGGCGGATAAGGACAGTTTCAATTGAATAGCCGTCTGGAAGCGCGAACAAGTGCTTTTCCGAGCGGTTGCCGCGCTCACGCGATTTCGGGGTCAGTCGCCTTAACTCGAAACCGTGTTCATTGCCCCAATGCCGGAGCTGTTTGGGCAGATTGGCATGGGGTGAGAACAGCGCGCTGTAAGGCATTGTGGCTGCACCCGGCAGCCGCGCAAATGTGGCGCTGTCGAGGTCAAGCGCAAAGGGGCGGATTGAGGCGCGCACGAGTGCGCCCGCTGTTCTGGCAGAAACGGCAGAGGACATAGCAATATCAGTTCTGTTTTGTCTGGGCAGCACTACGGATCAATGCTGAGCACACATTAATAACCTCCGCGTCGGTTATTATCAAGTGGAGAATATCTGGCGATGCTGAGCAGGCATTGTGGCGCCTGCTCGAACTGTCGCCGCCACAGCAAGACTCTGCTATTCAGTGTCCGCGTTCAGATGCTTCTCGAAAAAGAAGTCGGGATAGGGATCATCGTTGAAGCGCCCGATTTCAGTCCAGCCGGACCTGCGATACATAGCGATCGCTTCCGGGAGCGCGCGGTTGGTATCCAGTCGTAACCGATCGATTCCGAGCGATTTAGCGGTCAGCTCTACAGCGGCCATCAAACGGTTGGCCAGCCCAAGTCCGCGGGCCGACGGAGCGATCCAAAGGCGTTTGATTTCGGCATACTCCTTTTCGGTACCCTTGAGGCCCACACAGCCAATGGGCAGTCCATCCGATAGTGCCAGTATAAAAGCGCCGCGCGGGCGGGTCATGTCCATGACGTCCGGATCGGCCGAGCGTTTGACATCGAACCCAGTCTCCAACCGGCGCGCCAACTCTTCATAATACTGATGCAAACAATAGATGGCCCGGTCGTCTCGCGGATCGACCTCCGTCAAAATCACGCGCTCGCGCCCCAGCGCTGACGCGACAAGATCCATGGCCGCAAGCAGCGTATCCGGGCGCGGATGCCTGGCCAGCACAGCCTCGGCGCGCGCGTTGGACATATCCTCATAGGCGCGGAATTCGCCTTGTCCCGCAGGGGTGAGGACCAGAAGCCGACGCCGACCATCTTGCGGGTCGGGGCGTGTTTCAATCAGCCCCTCATCTTCAAGTCCGCGCAGCAAGCGACTCATCAGGCCGGAATCAAGGCCGAGATAATCACGCAACTGGGTGATGTTGGATCGGCCGTGACCTATAGCGTTGAGTACACGTGCAGAGCCGAGCGGGCGACCGCGTCCGAGAAAGGAATCATCGAGTGCGCCGACTTCTGAAGTAACGGCGCGGGAAAAACGGCGAAATCGGGCAATCGGATCGAGTGACATATTACCTGACTTACGTCAGCTAAATGAAATCGTCAATCGAATCGGTGTTCCGGATAGAGCACGATGAGAACGGCCCTGGTTTGGTCAGCAACAAACCTATTGAGTGCGCCCTGCCTGGCAATCAGCCACTGCATCGACGCGCCTTGAATGACCGATTGGATGAGCGAAGCCGCCATGTCTGGATCATGCGGCGTCGCTGGTAAACGCTCACGAATTGCCGCAAGCACGAGGCTGTTGCGCTCGCGCGCGAGCCGGTTGAGATCGTCGTCAACGACATCGTTCCATTCGAGGAGCAGATAACCGGCGAAATCATCCCCGGCCCCTAGTCCCTCGATCAGATCGACCAACAACGACCAGAGCGCGTCCAGCCCGATATCCCGAGAAGCACCGGCAAAATACTCACGCACCTCCTCAGTTGACCGCTGCATTACCTGGAAATGAAGATTTTTCTTGTCGGTGAACCGCTGAATGAGCGCAGCGCGAGAAATTCCGACAGCTTTGGCGACATCGGTAAGTGTGAAGCTCGACGGCCCCTTGGTCAGCAATACCTTTTGGGCCGCAGCCAGAATCGTATCGTCGGAATGGAGCTTGGGTCTGGGCATCGGGCCGTCCGGAACACGTGTCCCTTTCGATGGCAGAGAGTGAACAGGTTTGGCAAGGCCCTAGTCTGCCGCGCCCGGCTCAGGCACGAAAACGGTGATGGCTTTTGGGCGAATTTCGAAATGCGCTGGGGTTTGCGTGATGATGTCGCCATCGACATTCACATCCATGGGCCGCTCGGTCCGCAGTTCAAACGCAACACATTTTTCGGTGCGCACTTCCCGCCATGCTCCATGCGTACCGCGTCTGAAGGCGCCAAGCATCGTTACCAATTGCCAGACATCGCCGGCTTCAAGGCTGTAAAGGTCGAGCGTTCCATCGTCGATCGTGGCATCGGCTTCGACAACCGTTCCACCGCCATAGTAGCGCCCATTGCCAACGGCAACTTGAAGCGTCTTCACCAGTGACGTGCCTGAGGCGCTGACGATTTCAGCCTCAAACGGGCGTGCCGTCGACGCGATCTTGAGGGCCGTCATTGCATAGCCCAGCTTGCCCCAGCGCCTCTTGGTGCCTTTGTCGAGCTTGTTGGCCAATTGGGCGGACAGGCCAACGCTCGCAACGTTAAAGAACGGGCGGCCATTGACGAGGCCGACATCGATGGTCCGGGTGTGGCCGACGGCTATGATGTTGGCCGCCGTGGTGAAATTTTCCGGAATGTGAAGCGTCCGGGCCAAGTCATTGGCCGTGCCCATAGGAATAATCCCCATAGGCAGGCCCGTTTCCAAGATGGCGGGCGCTGCTGCGTTCATTGTGCCATCGCCGCCGCACACAATGACAAGATCCACTTCGTGACGGCGACGGGCGATGTCGGCAGCCAGTTCGTCAGGCGTTTCAAATCGTTCGATGATAACGTCAAGGCCCAAGAACCGAAGTCGCCTGGCAATAGGTTCGACGGCCTCGCTGCCGCGTCGCGCGTTTGGATTGACCAGCATCAGAGCGCGGCGAATCTTTGGCGGAGCGGCATTCATGGTGGCACTTTCGGCAATTCGTCGATCGGAAACAATCGGTGCTGTTCTTAGCGGCCCTTATACGGTGATTTTGCGGCGGCTACCTTACCGATTGCTCATGTCGACCATTCGAGAACGATCTTGCCAGCCCCGCCCTGGATGGCCGATTGGAAGGCGTTGTCGAATTCGGCCGCCGGGAACCTGTTGGTGATGACCGGCCGGATATCCAGTCCGGACTGGAGCATGGCCAGCATCTTGTGCCAGGTTTCGAACATTTCCCGCCCATAGATGCCTTTAATGGTGATCATTTTCAGCACCATCTTGGCGAAGTCATATTCGAAGGGCGTGGACGGCAACCCGAGCAGTGCGATCTTGCCACCCATGACCAGGTGTTCGGTCAGCGTTGCCATGGCAGCAGGAGCGCCGCTCATCTCAAAGCCAACATCAAACCCCTCGTTCATGCCAAGCGATCTCGCCACGGCACGCAGGTCTTGTGATGTATTGACAGTAACGACGCCCGGTGCAGTTTTTTTTGCCAATTCGAGCCGGTTATCATTTGGATCGGTAATGACCACATGGCGGGCGCCCACATGTTTGGCCACAGCAGCGCTCATGATGCCAATCGGTCCTGCGCCGGTAATCAGGACATCTTCACCGACCAGATCGAATGCGAGCGCCGTATGAACCGCGTTGCCGAGCGGATCGAGGATAGACGCAAGCTCATCGTCAACGGCGTCTGGAAGCGGGACGATGTTGAATGCGGGAATTTTGACGAACTCGGCAAAAGCCCCCGGCAGATTTACGCCGACGCCCTTGGTTTCAGGATCGAGGTGAAAGCGTCCGGCGCGGCTGGCACGAGATTTGAAGCCAATGACATGGCCCTCACCCGAAACGCGCTGGCCGATCTCGAGATGTGTCACATTGGCGCCGAGTTCAGCAATGGTGCCCGAATATTCGTGGCCCACGGTCATGGGGACTGGCACGGCGCCTTGCGCCCAGCGATCCCATTTGTAGATGTGCAAATCGGTGCCGCAGATACCGGTCTTGGTGACTTTGACGAGGACGTCATCGGGCCCGATTTCAGGCACCGGCACATCTTCCATCCAAAGGCCCGGCTCAGCCTTTGCCTTGACGAGGGCTTTCATGGTGCGGGTCATTTAGATGGCTCCGAGGTCTTTTCCAGCGCTGATGAAGGCGTCGATTGCAAAGGAAATGTTATCGTCAGTCAGCCCCGCGGACATTTGGGTCCGGATACGGGCCTTTCCTTTGGGGACGACCGGGAATGAAAAAGCGGAAACCAGAACACCCTTGTTCTGCAGGGCCTTGGCCATCCCCTGTGCCTTGACCGCATCGTGGAGCATGACGGGGATGATCGGAGTTTCACCGGGCACAAGATCAAACCCTGCTTCGGCAAGCGCTGAACGGAAGCGTTTGGTATGGCGATCAAGCGTTGCGCGGCGGTCGTCGGCCTTTTCGGCAATTTCGATGGCTTTGATTGCACCAGCTGCAACCGAAGGCGGCAGGGCATTGGAGAAAAGATAGGGCCGGGCACGCTGGCGGAGAAGTTCAATAACGGGCTGGGGTCCAGCGATAAAGCCACCCATTGCACCGCCGAGAGTCTTGCCAAAAGTGCCCGAGATGACATCGACACGGTTACCCGCACCCGTGAGCGCCGGCGTCCCCCTGCCCTTTTCGCCCAAATGACCCGTGGCATGACATTCGTCGATCAGCACGGCTGCTTTAAATTCCTCGGCGAGATCGCAGATTTCAGGCAATTTCGCTATGTAGCCATCCATCGAAAAGACGCCATCGGTGACGATAAGCTTGAAGCGCGCGCCATCATCCTCGGCGGCCTGCAGCTGGAGCCGCAGATCGTCCATATCGGAAGTGTGGAACCGGTGGCGACGGGCCTTTGACAACCGGACCCCATCGATAATGGAAGCGTGATTGAGGGTGTCGGAAATTACTGCATCGTCCGGCCCGAGCAGTGTTTCGAAAATACCGCCATTGGCATCGAAACATGAGCCGAAAAGGATTGCGTCATCTTTTTCGAGATAATTTGCGACCGATTGTTCAAGCTCTTTGTGCAGCTCATGGGTGCCGCAGATGAAGCGGACCGACGCCATGCCTGAGCCGTATTTCTCCAGCGCCTTGACACTCGCTTCTACCACTTCGGGATCGTTGGCGAGACCGAGATAATTATTGGCGCAGAGATTGACCATCGCCCGGCCGCCAACGGTCACTTCACCCTGTTGTGCTGACCCGATGACCATTTCGGACTTGAAAAGCCCTTCATCCCGAATATCGTCGAGAGCCTGACTCAAGTGCTGGGCAAAACCGTCCATCATGATAACAACTCCTCTTTGTCGGAGACACATTCCGATATATTGGAATTTTCGTCAATGGATATTAGTCGGGAGAACGTTTCCGCCCGCTCAGCGTTGCGCAGCAATCAGTTGAACAGCACCACAAGCCAGCCGCTGACGAGAGCGTTGGAGGTGTTGGAAATGGCATGAGGAACATCGGCCGCGTAACGCGCCACTTCCCCGGCAGTCAGTGCAGTGGTGGTTTCGCCGCTGGTGATGGCAAAGCCTTCGCTGAGCGCAGTGAAATGTTCGCGGGTCCGCGGAGCATGTGGCGCACTGACCAAAGCGCCACCGGGTTCAATTTCGACCTGATACCATTCGGTCTTGCCGGCCAGCGATGGTGGGGACAGAATTTTAAGCCGACACGCCCCATCGGGCGATGCAATGAGCGGAACGTGATCGGCAGGGACGATGTCGATCAGCGCCGATTTGCGCGCAACCGCATCGCCGGAAACAAGGTCGGAAAATTCTATATTGAGCGCCTGGGTCAAGCTCCACACCACAGCGAATGTAGGATTGGTTTCGCTGCGCTCGATCTGGCTGAGCATCGACCGGGAAACGCCGGAGAGCTTTGCAAGCTGCTCGAGTGTCAAATGCCGGACCTTGCGGGCAGTTTGAATAACAGGGCCGATTTGTGGTGGGGTCGTGTCGCTCATAAAACCACGCTTTTAAAGAGGAAACGCAGGGGCGGCAACATACGGAAGCGACCGGGAATCGTCCGAAACTTCGCCTTGTGCGCGTAATGAAGACGATCTGGGCAGATTGGATTCGTATCTTCAGTCATAAAGCAGTGTTTTTTTCGATTTTCCTACGCCAAATCCGCTCAATATCTCCTAGACCTTCGAGGGAACTGCCCTAGTTTCGGAGCATTGGAATTCCATAACTGCCCGTTCAAGGCCAGAGGAGATGTTGCGTTCATGCCGGCACCCCACACTTCCCCATTCGCTGCGTTTTCGGACCGCCCACTCAAGACTGACACCCCGTTGCGCGAAGCGATTACGTCAGCCTATCGGCTGCCGGAGCCCCAGATCCTGCCGGGCTTGATCGAAGCCGCGGCGGTCGCGCCGCAGCAGGCAAAATCGATACGCGCGACTGCAGAAAAGGCTGTACGCGGCATCCGTGCCAAAGGCATTGGCGCTGGGGTGGAAGGGCTCATGCACGAATACGCGCTTTCGAGCCAGGAGGGCGTAGCGTTGATGTGCCTGGCCGAAGCCTTGCTGCGCACTCCAGACAATTCAACCCGTGATCTTCTGATCGCGGACAAGATAGCGCCGGGCAGCTGGCAGAAGCACCTTGGGCTGGATCGCTCGGTGTTCGTCAACGCCGCGACGTGGGGCTTGGTGGTAACCGGAAAGCTGGTCACGCCCGTCGATGAGCCGGGACTCTCCCGCGCCCTTTCCAGGCTGGTATCACGCTCTGGCGAGCCGGTGATCCGTGCCGGCGTCAAGATGGCGATGCGTATGCTCGGCGAGCAATTTGTCGCCGGCCAGACCATCAAGGAGGCCGTCAAGAACGCACGAACTTGGGAGGCCAAGGGTTTCGGCTATTCCTACGACATGCTGGGAGAAGCTGCGACCACCGCGCGCGACGCGGAACAGTACATGGCCGAATATGTCGGCGCTATTCACGCCATCGGCAAAGCGTCCGCAGGCAAAGGCCCTTATGCAGGACCGGGCATTTCCATCAAGCTTTCGGCATTGCATCCGCGCTATACCCGCAGCAAATACGATCGCGTGACGAGCGAGCTGCTGCCAAGGCTCAAAGAACTGGCAGCGCTGGCAAAATCCTACGATATCGGGCTCAATATTGATGCCGAGGAAATGGACAGGCTCGAACTGTCTCTCGACCTGCTTGAAGCATTGGCAACAGATCCGGAATTCGACGGCTGGAACGGCATCGGGTTTGTGGTCCAGGCTTACTCCAAGCGCTGCCCGTTCGTTCTGGACTGGATCATCGATCTGGCAAAGCGGTCGGGCCATCGCATCATGGTACGACTGGTCAAAGGCGCTTATTGGGATACCGAAATCAAGCGCGCCCAGATCGACGGTCTCGAAGACTTTCCGGTGTTCACGCGCAAGGTCCACACGGATGTAAGCTATATCGCTTGTGCCAAAAAATTGCTTGGCGCGAGAGATTTGGTCTTTCCGCAGTTTGCTACGCACAACGCCCAGACGATGGCCACAATTCACGAACTGGCTGGACCCGATTTCGAAATCGGCAGTTATGAATTCCAGTGCCTGCACGGCATGGGTGAACCGCTTTACGAACAGGTGGTCCCAAAAGACAAGCTCAATCGCCCCTGCCGCATTTACGCACCCGTAGGGAGCCATGAAACACTGTTGGCCTATCTTGTGCGCAGGCTTCTGGAAAACGGCGCCAATTCGAGCTTTGTCAACCAGATCGCCGACGAGGATGTGCCCATCGACCGGCTGATTGCCGACCCAGTAGAGGTTGCGCGCCAGATTTCTCCGGTTGGCGCACCCCATGATCAAATCGATCTGCCCAAGGAGATCCTGGCGGCCGGAAGACACAATTCGCGCGGGATCGACCTATCCAATGAGCAGACACTACGGGCACTCCACAAGAGCTTAAAAACCGGCGCCGAGCGGACATGGACGGCGCGAACAGCAGATGCCAAGGGCGACACAAGTCAGGTTCTCAATCCGGCCGATCATCGTGACATCGTCGGCGAAGTGATGGCACCTTCGGTTGCACAGATCGATGCCATGATGGCGCGGGCGCAACGCGCGGCAGGAAGCTGGGCGGAAACCCCACCAGCCGACCGCGCGGCAATGCTGATGCGCGCTGCGGGGGCGATGGAAAGCCAGATGGAAAACTTTATGTCGCTGGCCATGCGCGAGGCGGGCAAAACAGCAGCCAACGCGATAGCCGAAGTGCGCGAGGCCGTTGATTTTCTTCGCTATTATGGCAGGCAGGTCAAAGAGAGTTTTTCCAACGAAAGCCATGTTGCACTGGGCCCTGTGGTTTGCATTTCCCCTTGGAATTTTCCGCTGGCAATTTTTACCGGGCAGATGTCGGCAGCATTGGTGGCAGGAAATCCCGTGATCGCCAAGCCGGCAGAGGAAACGCCGCTCATCGCCCAGTTGGCGGTGGATCTGATGCACGCGGCGGGTGTGCCCGACGATGTCCTGCAATTTGCACCAGGCGACGGAAAGATCGGAGCCGCGCTGGTGGCCCACGAAGCGACGTGCGGCGTGATGTTTACCGGATCCACAGAAGTTGCCCGGCTGATTCAGAAACAACTGTCGGGGCGGACATTGATCAATGGTACGCCGATCCCGCTTGTCGCTGAAACCGGCGGGCAGAACGCGCTGGTTGTCGATTCATCGGCGTTGACAGAACAGGTTGTGATCGATGTGATCACATCGGCGTTCGACAGTGCCGGACAGCGTTGCTCTGCGTTGCGGCTACTCTGCTTGCAGGGCGATATTGCCGACAAAACGCTCGAAATGCTCAAAGGCGCAATGGCGCAGCTCGCTATTGGCAATCCCGACAGGCTGACTGTGGACGTGGGACCGGTCATCACTGCGCAAGCGCGGGACGGTATCAACGCCCATATCGAACGGATGGGTGAAAAGGGGTGTCCGATCACCCAGCTCGAGCTGCCCGAATGTGCGCAGCAGGGGACGTTTGTTCCTCCCACGCTGATTGAGCTCGACGACATTTCAGAACTCGGGCATGAGGTTTTCGGGCCGGTTCTGCATGTTGTGCGGTTCAAGCGCAAGAGCCTCGACGGCCTGCTTGAGAAGATAAATGCACTTGGATATGGGCTGACATTCGGGCTTCACACCCGTATCGACACAACGATTGCTGAAGTTGCCTCCAAGATCGAAGTGGGCAACATCTACATCAACCGCAATCAGGTTGGCGCCGTCGTCGGCGTGCAACCGTTTGGCGGGCACGGGCTTTCCGGCACCGGCCCAAAAGCCGGCGGACCGCTCTATCTTCGGCGATTGGTTCAGACGACCAGCCAGACCGTCTGGGGTCTCCCGAGTCGCCAGGCCGGCCCAACACTCGTGACATTGGCCGAATGGTTGCGCGAGAACAGCCGCGACGATCTTGCCGATGCCACCCTGCGTTATGCCAACCACCCTGCCATCAACGCCTTTTCCGAACTTGATGGGCCCGTTGGTGAACGCAACACCTACCAGACCAAGCCCAAGGGCAAGGTGCTGCTCAGCGCCCGGACGCTGACGGGACTGGTTCACGGTTTGGCGGCCGGCCTTGCGGCAGGCAACCATATCCTCGTCAAGGCGTCGGGCGACCTGGGATCGGTGATCCGTGACCTGCCTGAAGATATCGGCCAGCGTGTCGAAATCGTGCATGAAGTTGCGCCCGGAGCAGCGCGAGCCATCCTCGTGGAAGGCGAGGCACAGGCTGTGACAGCAATGAGCGACGCAGTTGCTCAATGGGACGGACCCATCGTAACCGTACAGGGCGCATCGTCACAGGCGCTCGATGACGGCGAAGCTGTTTTTGCCATCGATCTGTTGATCGATGAGGTCTCGACGAGTGTCAACACAGCAGCTGCAGGCGGCAATGCCTCGCTGATGGCGCTGGCCTGACAACAGCTTAACCCAGCACGCCATTACACCTCTCCCCACCGGGGAGAGGTGCATGGATTTAGAGCTGTGCGGCGAGAGTTTCCTGGAAACGAATGGGCTGACCCTGAGCCGGGGTGACGAGCTGGCCCTCCCACATCACGGTGTTGCCGCGGATAATGGTGCCCACGGGCCACCCTTTGACCGAGACGCCATCATAGGGCGTCCAACCCGCCTTGGACGCCACCCAGTCATTGGAGATGGTTTCGGAGCGGTTCATGTCCACTATGGTGAGGTCAGCATCATAACCGACGGCAACCCTGCCCTTGCAGGCTAGATTGAACAGACGATTGGGCCCGTGGCTGGTCATATCGACGAAGCGCTGCAGGCTGAGGCGTCCGGCATTGACATGATCGAGCATAACGGGAACCAAGGTCTGAACACCAGTCATTCCCGAGGGAGAACCGGGATAGGGCTTTTCCTTTTCCTCGCGGGTATGGGGCGCATGATCGGAACCAAGGATGTCGGCAACACCATTGGCGACGCCTTGCCAGATGCCCTCACGATGCTCGGCATCGCGAACCGGAGGGTTCATCTGAGCATAGGTGCCCAGCTTTTCGTAAGCTGTTTCATCGAGCGTGAGGTGGTGCGGGGTCACTTCGACCGAAGCGACGTCCTTGTGCTCGGCAAGATAGGCAATTTCCTGTTTTGTCGAGATATGCAGGACGTGAATGCGCTTTCCGGTCTTGCGCGCTATGCGCACCAGCCGTTCAGTACATTGGAGCGCGGCCTGCGGATCACGCCAGACAGGATGGGATGATGGATCGCCTTCGACACGCAGGCTCTTGCGATCTTCAAGCCGATATTCGTCCTCGGAGTGAAACGCTGCGCGGCGCGAAATTACAGACAGGATCGCTTCTACGCCGTCGTCGTCAGCAACTAGCAGCGAGCCGGTGGACGAGCCCATGAACACCTTGACGCCAGCGCAACCCGGCAGCCGTTCGAGTTCAGGAAGATCGGCAACGTTCTCGCGCGTGCCCCCGATATAGAACGCAAAATCACAATGCATGCGATTGGTGGCGCGGGCGATCTTGTCCTCGAAGGTTTCGCGGGTGGTGGTGAGTGGATTGGTGTTGGGCATCTCGAAGACACCGGTAACCCCGCCCATGACCGCCGAGAGCGAACCTGACTGCAGATCTTCCTTGTGATCGAGACCAGGCTCGCGGAAATGGACCTGCGTGTCGATAACGCCGGGGAGAATTGTCAGCCCTGTGCAGTCGACATCATTGTCGGCGGTATCGGAAGAAAGAGACCCTATCGCGGCGATGCGCCCCTTGATGATCCCGATATCGGCGCTACCTATGCCATCGTGGTTGGCCAGCGTGCCGCCCCTGAAAATCGTATCGAAGTGGCGACTCATGGCATACCTCCGGCTCGACGCTCGCAACTGAGATCGGGTTTAACGGATGGCACCAGAGCAAGGCAAGGGCAGCATATGACAATAGAAAAGCGCGTCGACCGGGTCGCCTTCAAGATTTCCGGCCCCGATGCAACCCATCTCATGCATGACGTTCTGACTCCCCCTGTGCTCGAGGACGGTAAAGCGCGCTGGTTTGCTCTGCTCGCGCCGCAAGGCAAAATACTGGCCGAGGGTTTGATCGGATGGGCGGAAGACGCTCATTGGCTCGATGTTCCCGCAGCCGTTGCCGAAAATTTCTTCAAGCGCATGAAGATGTATCGCCTGCGCGCCAAGATCGATATCGAGCCATTGGCGGAGACGCATAGGGTTGGATGGTCAGCTCAGTCACCTACCAGCGGAATCGCGCATCCCGACTCGCGCGCCGAGCTATTGGGATATCGCGTCATCGCACCACTTGCCGATGCTGCCGCATGGGTCGTGGGGACCGGGCAAGCAGAAGCTCGCATCAATGCAGGGATCGCCGAGATGGGCCCCGATTTCGATGGCGAGGACGCGTTTCCCCACGACATCGGCATGGATCATCTGGGCGGCGTCGATTTCAAAAAGGGCTGTTATGTCGGCCAGGAAGTTGTGTCGCGCATGCAGCACCGCGGCACAGCCCGGCGGCGACCAGTCATCGTATCTGGCCTTACCACGGGCAAACGTGGCGATGCCGTGATGATCGGTGGCAAAAGCGTGGGCACAATTGGCACCGTAGTCGAGGGAAAGGCTGTTGCTATCGCGCGGATCGACAAAATCACAGCCCCTGGGGCAGCAAGCATCGGTGAAACCCCCGTCTCGCTTGCTCTACCCGATTGGGCGCGCTACGATTTTGCCACGCCGGGCGGCGATTCCAAAGACGACTAGATATTTCGCCGTTTCGTTGAAAGGCGGAATTAGCTGGTCATTGTTTAATCGGCTTCGAGGGCAGGTGCATACCATTTGTCTGCGAAGCGCTCTTGAAAGGCAGGACCGAGGGCAATGGCACGCGCACAATCCCGCGCTTGGCAGCGCATGCTTTCGGGGCGTCGCCTCGATTTACTGGACCCCTCCCCCATTGATGTTGAACTGTCCGACATTGCCCACGGGCTCGCGCGGGTTGCGCGGTGGAACGGGCAGACCAAGGGCGATTATGCATTTT
Organism: Pelagibacterium sp.; assembly: GCF_048264985.1. Taxonomy (GTDB): domain Bacteria; phylum Pseudomonadota; class Alphaproteobacteria; order Rhizobiales; family Devosiaceae; genus Pelagibacterium. The sequence continues at coordinate 868,902 of NZ_JBLXCL010000001.1, read as the reverse complement.
CTGTAGCCCAGCATTCGGTGCTTGTGCTCGAAATCGCTTCTGCGATGGATCCGGAAATCGATGACAAAGGGCGGCTATACGCCCTGCTCCATGACGCTCCGGAATATGTGATGGGCGACATCATTTCACCCTTCAAGGCCGCGATGGGCGGCAATTACCGTGACGTCGAGGCACGGCTGCTTGGCGCCATCCACGTCCGTTTCGGTCTGCCAGCCATCGCCTCGACGGCCCTGACCAAACTTATTAAGCGGGCCGACCGCGAGGCGGCTTTTTTCGAGGCAGTCAATCTTGCTGGGTTTGCGCCCGACGAGGCACGGAAATTTTTTGGCGAACCGACCCTGGCCGGGTTCGATCTGCCTGGCTTTGACAGGCTTATCCGGCCATGGCCAACCCAGCAGGCACATGACCATTTCGTCGACGTGTTCGAGAGCCTTAGCGTTTGACGCGAAGCTCCCTAACTGACTGTATTGATTAAAATTTTAATCTCATTTTACCTGTTAACCCTAAGCAGGACGAGGCTTTGCGTTAACGGTTAAGAAAGGTTGATAAAGCGTTAAGACGCCGTTAGTGGAGAACCGTCCATGCGCTTTGACAGACAGCATCACCGCCCCCGCAGGTCCATTGCATTGCGCTATCGGGCCGGCGTTGCGATTGCACTGTTTCTAGCAGGAATTTTCGGAGCCGGACTGGCCAGCACCAGTACTGCACGCGCCGACGGACTGGTCTCAAGTGCGCCGCCACCGCTTTCAACTCTCGTGAAATTTTCCGATCGACAGTACGAAATCGCCTATGCGGAGTCGGTTTCACTCGAGCCGATTGCATCGGCCATCGTACGCAAAGTTGGCTTCGGGCATGTTTGGGACGTCAACATCGCGACCACCTCAAGCGGCACCTATTCGAGCGACGGGCTGGTTTCACCCCACGTCCTCTATCCGGGAATTTCCGTCAATCGTGTACGCGAAGAACACCGACATTCCCACGAGCACAGCCCATGGCCCGAAGGCTCGAGCTTCATGATCCTTTCGGCAGGCCGCAATCCGGCAAATGGCAACCTGGTCTTCAACAGCGTTTCGGACAATGGTGTGCGCTCGTGCTCGACGCGCGGATCTTTCGTATCGTGCTACCGGACTTACTAGCCCTACCAGTCAGCCGAAGCGCCAGCCGGGCTTGAATTTATAGAAGATGTGAAGCCCGACCTGGGCCAGCTTGTCCATGTTACGCGCCCAGGCGGGGCGGACATAGGTGGCGTGATAATGCGTCGCGTCGGCGACTTCGGTCAGGTAGATTTCCTCATTGAGCACTTCTTGGGTAATTGACTGCGCCTGATCCCAAGCCGCAACTTCCGATGTGCGGTTGACGTTGGTTTTGCCGTCACAGGCAAAGGAGAACTGGCAGGCGTTGCGGCGATGCTGGTTCTGATAAACCACGCCGCAAATCGTGTCCGGGTAGTTGGGATGTTCAACGCGGTTCATGATAACCTGCGCGACGGCCACCTGGCCACGATAGCTTTCGCCCCGCGCTTCAAAGTAAATGCCTGTCGCCATGCACCACTGTTCACGCTCGGAATAGCTATCACTAATGGTAAAGTCGGTGGCCGGTGTGTTGGCGCGACCATAAGCCAGGGTATCAGGAATACCGACCGGTCGCGGGGTATTGGGATCCTGTCCGGCGCCGCCCGATAGAGCATCGATAGCGGCAAGACCGGCCGAGCTGACCATTTCAGGATCAATAGAGGCAACCGAAATACGGGGCCCCTCTTCATCGACGGCTTCGCCTTCGGCGACCATGACCGACGATTGCTGGGTGACATAGGGATCGCCAGCCGAGCGCGCGGATGCAATCGAAAGCCGAACTGCGTCAAATGTCTGAGCAAAGGCAACGAGGTTAAGCTCGGGACGCGCCCTGTCGGTCTTATCGGTCCTGTTGGGACCCGAGAACGTTGTTGTTTGAAAGAGTGAAGCCACCGTGCCCGAGATGACCGGCTGATCACCTTCGAAGCTAAGTGAAGCTGCTGCTACGGGCGGAAATTCGGTAGCCGGATCGACAGCGCGAAAACCGCCTGTACCCGGAACCGCAAAACCGTAGGCGACTACGCTGAGTGTCAGCGCCCCAACAGCTTTCAATACTCTACGCGAGGCACGTGCCGGGGTGGCACGCGCCGGGGAGATCCCATACGCCATACTAACGCTTTTCTACGCCACAACACTGACCCGCCGGCACTGAACCGAACACCGGAATCATCGATGAAAAATACGCCATCGTTCCGGTGCCGATCGATCAGTTGGGGCTGCGATGCACAAGTGCAACACCATACCGATCAAATGCCGACAATCTCGATGATCGTTGATTAGGGTTATGAAGGGGTAAACACCGGCAAATTGGCACGGAAAAGTTCACATTGCGGCGCTGGCAGGGCTTTATGGCGGAACGATTATGGTTAACGCGCGTCGTCTGACTGTGCCAGAACCATACGTGCCACCGGCACACGGTAGGGCGAACAGCTCACATAATCGATGTCGAGGCCGGCAAAAAAGCGCAAAGAATTTGTTTCGCCGGCGTGTTCGCCACAAATGCCGACTTTTAGTTGAGGATTGACCGCCCTGCCCCGCTCAATGGCGATACGGATCAGTTCACCCACACCACGCTGGTCGATTGTGACGAATGGGTCGACATCATAGAGGCCGCGGCGATGATAGCTCGCGAGAAATGCCGGGGCGTCATCTCGTGAAATCCCATAAGTGGTCTGGGTGAGATCATTTGTACCAAACGAGATGAAATCAACTTCCCTGGCGATGTCTCCTGCCCGCAGACATGCGCGCGGCAGCTCGATCATTGTGCCAAACGCCAGATTGGCGCCCCGCTGGAAGACTGGCGAATTGCCCACGAGGTCCATGATACGCGACTTGACCCAAGCAACTTCGCGAGCCGAGGTCACGAAGGGCACCATGATCTCGAGATTGACCGGCAAATCCTGATTGTCCATCGCCGCTTCCACCCCGGCTACAAGCGCGCGCACCTGCATGGCAAGGATTTCGGGATAGGTAATGACCAACCTCACACCCCGATGGCCGAGCATGGGATTGACTTCATCGAGCCGTCGCAATCGCGCCTTGAGCGCTTTTAGCGACAATCCAAGCGCCTGGGCGGTGTCTTCAATGTCGTCTTCACTGCGGGGCAGGAACTCATGCAGGGGCGGATCGAACAGGCGCACATTGACCGGCTTGTTCTGCATGGTCTGAAACAATTGCGCATAGTCTGCAGCCTGATAGTCGACCAGGCCATCGAGCGCAGTCGCCCGGTCCTGCTCGTTCTCGGAAAGGATCAGACGGCGCAGGGCGCGCATGCGCTCGCCGGAGAAAAACATGTGCTCCGAGCGCGCCAGTCCGATCCCTTCGGCGCCAAAACTCAGCGCGGTACGCGCGGCATCTACGGTTTCGGCATTGGTCCGAACGGCAATGGTGCGGGAATCGTCGGCCCAATCCAACAGGCGCGACAATGCACCACCGATGTGGGGCCGCGAGAGCGGCAGCGCGCCATCGTAAATAGTGCCCTCCGATCCATCAATGGTAATGCGCTGGCCGGCACTGAATGACCTGTCACCGATTTTGCAGATGCCGTTTTCGGCATCGATCTGAAGAGTGCGCAATCCCGCGATGCAGGGCTTTCCGGTTATGCGCGCAACAACTGCAGCATGGCTGGTCATGCCACCACGCGCGGTAACGAAGCCGGTTGCCGCCTTCATGCCCTCAATGTCCCCTGGTCCGGTTTCCATGACCACAAGGATGCAATGACGTCCACGTGCACGGCACCGCGCCGCATCGTCGGGGGTAAAAACGATTTCCCCACTGGCCGCACCCGGCGACACGCCCAGACCTGACGCTATCGCAGTAGCGCTGTGATCGTCAGTGAGGCGCGGGTGGAGCAGTTGGGGTAGCTGCGCGGGGTTGAAGCGCCTCACCGCTTCAGCGGGCAACCAGACCCTTGCATCGACACGCTCGACTGAAGCTTCGAGTTGGGCCCCGGCGCTGACCTGGACGGGCCGAGCCGAAACGAGCCGGGTCGTGTCGCCCTCTATCGACACGACACAGGCCATATGCTGGCCCGACGCAGCATCGACGGTCGCGATCAATTTTGCGGCACTGGCGGGCAGTTTGGGCAAAGGCTCGCCGGCCAATGGAACTGGGCCGATGCGGCCGGTCGTTGTATTGCGCGAGAGGAAATGTTCGATCCGACCGCTGACAGTGGCCTGAACGATTACGATTTGACTTTCACGGGCCTCGCGTTCGGCTTCGCTGGCCCAGCCAGCAAGCGCTGGACCGTAGCTGGCGAAGGCAGCGTTGATGGCTTTGCCCATGGCGCGCTGAGGATCGACGGCCTCAAGTTCATTCGAGGGCGCTGCAAGGCCGGTCCGCGCGGCTTCAAGGCCGGTGATGTGGCGGGGCGCTGAGGTGCGAACAACGAGTTCAGGAGGCGTCTTGCCCGGCGTAACCAACTTGAAGAGCGTCGTTACCCAAACCTTGCGCAATGTGTCGGTGCCGGTCTTGCGTTCGGCCTGCAAGGCGTCCCAGGCAACGCGTGTGATGGCAATGGTCGGCGCCACGACAAGCCCGGCATCGGCGACAACATGGAGCCAGCGCGCCTTGCCGACCAGCAGACGCAGCTGTGCGCGGCTCAACGAGGGTTTCCCCTGAGCCGGTGCAATCGCAAACATCTGCTGGGAAGGCGCAACCAATAGAAAAACCCCAACTGAATCGGTGCCATATTGCCTGTGTGCCGGGATTCCGGCAACAGCGCTGGCCCAGTGACTTTTGCCGCGCTCTCGAAACACACAAGCGCATGGCAACATGGCTTGACTTGGGCAGGGACAGAACGCATGTGATGACCATGACCGACAAGCCCAGCCTCGACATACTTTTGTGCGCGCCGCGCGGATTCTGCGCCGGTGTGGATCGAGCCATCCAAATCGTCGATTTGGCGCTCAAGAAGTATGGTGCACCCGTCTATGTGCGCCATGAGATCGTCCACAACAAGTTTGTGGTGGATGGATTGCGCGCCAAAGGCGCAGTATTTGTTGAAGAGCTGGAGGAAATTCCCGAGGGCACCGACGCCCCGGTGATTTTTTCCGCGCATGGCGTGGCCAAATCGGTGCCTGCCGAAGCTAAGCATCGCAATATGTTCTTTCTCGACGCCACCTGCCCTCTGGTGACCAAGGTACATGTGGAAGCCCAGCGCCATGCCGAAGGCGGTCACGACATCGTACTCATCGGACACAGGGGGCATCCCGAGGTAATTGGCACGATGGGGCAATTGGCGCCGGGCAAGATCACGCTGATCGAAACCGTCGAGGATGCTGAAACTTTTGCACCGCGCGATCCCGACAATCTAGCACTTGTCACGCAAACCACTCTGTCGGTGGACGATACAAGCGCCATGGTGATGGTCCTTAAAAGCCGATTTCCAAACATCTCGGTGCCGGCCAAGGAAGACATCTGTTACGCGACGACCAACCGGCAGGAGGCTGTCAAAGCCGTTGCTCCAAAAGTCGATGCAATGATCGTCGTGGGCGCTCCCAATTCCTCCAATTCGATGCGGCTCGTAGAGGTCGGCGAGCGCGCAGGATGCAAGGTTTCAGTTCTCGTGCAACGCGCCAGGGATATCGATTGGGATCAGTTTAGCGATATTGCCTCGCTTGGGATCACAGCTGGCGCTTCGGCGCCTGAATCGCTGGTCGAAGAAGTGATAGAGGCCTTCGCCGAGCGCTTTACCGTCAATGTCGAGATTGCTGTGACGGCCGAAGAGAACATTGCATTCAACATACCTCGCGTTTTGCGCCAACTTGAAGAGGCATCGGGGCATTGAGCGAAGACGCTGTCGTTATCCACACCGACGGGGCCTGTTCAGGCAATCCCGGACCGGGCGGCTGGGGTGCGGTGCTCGAGTACAACGGCACGGTCAAAGAACTCAAGGGCGGGATGGCCCAGACCACCAACAACCAGATGGAGCTGACAGCGGCCATCCAAGCGCTTAACGCGCTCAAGCGACCTTGCTCCGTGGAGATCCATACCGACAGCCAATACGTCAAGAACGGCATTCAAGGCTGGTTGCACGGTTGGAAGCGCAATGGGTGGAAAACGGCCGCGAAAAAACCGGTCAAAAACGTAGAACTGTGGCAGGCGCTGGACGAAGCTACAAAGCGTCACACCATCAGCTGGCACTGGGTGAAGGGCCATGCGGGACATGACCTGAACGAACGCGCAGACCGGCTGGCCAATGAGGGCATGGCACCATTCAAAGGGCGTTAGGTCAGTTTGCAAATCAATGCGCAGCGGGCTTTTCTTTTCTGAACATACCCATGACTGGCGCTATGATGTGTTCGGCGACGGGAATGAGGACGAAACCGAGCACTACGCCCAATATGCCGTAAAGCGCGGCTTCGGTGAACCAGTGGATGGCGCCCGAAATCGCGGGAATTATGCCTTCGACGGCATGGGCGATGTCGAGAATGAAGTGTTCAGGCAGATCGAAGCCCATGCCGGCAAGGCCGTGAACGATAATGCCACCACCGACCCACAGCATTGCGGCGGTGCCGACGATCGATAGCGTCTGCATGAAGCCCGGCATGGCCTTAACGATGAAACGGCCAGAGGCACGACCGAACCCTGTACGCGCATTCTGAGCAAGGTATAGGCCAAAATCATCAGCTTTGACGATCAATGCCACGCCCCCATAGACCACTGCGGTGATGCCGATAGCGACGATGAGCAGGACCAGCGCCTGATTGACGACGCTCCCGACAGGTATGGCGGAAAGCGCTATGGTCATAATCTCGGCCGAGAGAATAAAATCTGTCTTGATTGCGCCAGCGACCTTCTCTTGCTCCAAAAGCTCAGCATTGTTGGCCGAAGGTTCGACCTTTTCTTCATGGCTATGGGCCTTATGCGGGGCAATCATCGCAAAAAGCTTTTCGGCGCCTTCATAGCAAAGATAGCTACCGCCGAGCATGAGCAAGGGATTGATGAGCCAAGGCAGAAAGGCCGAAAGCAGCAGCGCTGCCGGCAACAGGAAAATAAGTTTGTTCTTGATCGAGCCAAGCGCGATCTTGCCCACAATCGGCAATTCACGCTCAGCTGAAAAGCCATGGATGTAGCGCGGCGTTACTGCAGCGTCATCAATCACGGCACCGGCTGCCTTGGCCCCTGCCTTCATCGCTTGTCCAGCGATATCGTCCAGCGAAGCCGCGGCAACTTTGGCGAGCGCGGCAACATCATCGAGAAGGGCAAGTAGGCCGACGCTCATTAAACAGATCCTATATGTGTTGCCTGGATAACAGCTCGGACCGGATCGTGGTTCCCTAGCCCGATACTTTCGAGAAATCTGCCACCTGGCGCATCGTATCGCGCAGGGAGGCCAGAAGACTTAACCGGTTCGCGCGCACTGCTGAATCGGAATCGTTCACCAAAACCTTTTCAAAGAATGCATCGAGGGGGGTTCGCAACCCAGCAAGGACGGAGACAGCTCCCGCATAGTCATCGTTCTCAAGTGTTGCGGTCACAGCAGGGCGGCCCTGATCTATTGCATTGGCCAAGGCTTGCTCCTCGGACATCGACAAGAGCGCTGCCTCGACAGCGCCGGCATATGCGCGATTGTCCTTCTTTTCCTCGGCGGCGAGAATGTTTGCGGCGCGCTTATAGCCGGCCAGCAACGCCTTGCCGTCCTCCGCGTCCAGGAGTGAGCCTAGAGCGTTTACGCGCGCAGCAATCTGGAGAAGATCGTCGCTATCGGCTGAAATCACTGCATCGACGAGATCGTGGCGGGCACCAAAATCGCGCAGCGAAACTTTCAGACGGTCGTGGAAGAATGAAAGCAGATCCTCATCGGAAACGAACCGGTTGAGGGAAACCCGCAATCTGTTGTCCACGATCAGCCTGATGACCCCCAACGCCGCGCGGCGCAGGGCATATGGGTCTTTCGAGCCTGTGGGCTTTTCATCGATGGCCCAAAAACCTGTAAGGATATCGAGCTTGTCGGCCAACGCGACTGCGATGGATACAGGTTCGCCAGGCACCCGATCAGATGGCCCGAGCGGCTTATAGTGCTCTTCGATAGCCGTAGCGACCTGAGGCTTTTCACCCTGCGCCAGCGCATAATAGCGGCCCATCAGACCCTGGAGTTCAGGGAATTCGCCGACCATGCCGGTGGGTAGATCGGCCTTGGAGAGCTGCGCCGCGCGTTTAGCATCTTCGACATCGGCACCTACAAGCGGCGCGATTTCGGCAGCAAGTTTTTCGATGCGGGCAACGCGTTCGGCCTGGGTTCCGAGCTTGGCGTGGAAGACGACATTTTCCAGCTTTGGCAGATTATCGGCCAACGGGGTTTCGAGATCGGTTTCGTAGAAGAAAATCGCATCGGACAAACGGGCGCGTATGACGCGCTCATTGCCCGCAATGATTGTCTTGCCGTCGTCCTCAGCGATAAGGTTTGAGGTCAGGATGAATTTGTTAGCCAGCCTACCGGTTGCAGCGTCGCGCAGGCAGAAGCATTTCTGGTTGGCGCGGATAGTGGCGATGATCGCTTCCTCAGGCACTTTGAGAAACGCCTGGTCGAACGAACCCATCATAACGACCGGCCATTCCACGAGTCCGGCAACTTCTTCGAGCAGCCCTTCGTCAACAATCAGCTCCAGTCCCTGGGCGAAGGCGAGCTGTTCGGCATCGGTCTTGATGATCTGTTTGCGGCGGTCGATGTCGAGGACAACCTTCGCCTTTTCCAGGGACTGCACGTAATCGTCGAAGCGCCGCACCCTGATTGGTTCGGGCGCCATGAAACGGTGCCCATAGGTGGTGTTGCCCGAGGTGATTGTTCCCACATCAAAGGTAATCACATCGGGCTCTTCGCCTTCGGGGCCGAATGTTGCGGTAATGGCACGCAGCGGGCGCACCCATTCGAGGCGCCCGGTGCCCCAGCGCATCGGCTTGCCCCACGGGAAGGCCTTGACCATTGCCGGCAGAATATCATTCAGGATTTCAATGGCAGGCGCGCCCTTTTTCTCGATCACCGCAACGTAGAAATCACCCTTTTTGGGATCGGACTGCACCTTGGCTTCATCGATATTGGAAAGCCCAGCACCGCGCAGAAATCCTTCAAGCGCCTGCTGCGGAGCGCCAACCTTGGGGCCTTTGCGCTCCTCGCGCGTATCAGGAGAAGCGGCGGGCAGACCGGTCACTGTCAACGCCAGGCGGCGCGGTGTAGCGAACGCGCCTGCGCTTTCATAGACCAGCCCCTTTTCGACAAGCGCATCGGTGACGGACTTCTTGAGATCCTCGGCGGCCCGACGCTGAAGACGTGCGGGGATTTCCTCGGAAAAGAGCTCAAGAAGCAATTCGGGCATGGTCGGGGCGCCTTGGAAACAGGTGTTTTATGCGGGTCGAACGGGTAGCAGGGGTGCGCGGAAAAGTCCAATATTTGTCTGATGCGCCAACTCGATGGGTCAGACGCGCTGCGTCGCGTTCACCGGCGACCAACGCGACGTGCGCTATGAGCGCTCAAATGCTGGCGCTCAAGACTATGCGGACCAAAACTCCAAGGTCGCCTACCAGGCGCGCGAGGTGCAAAACTCAGGAACGCCAAAGAGGATGTCGCGTTCAACGGTTTCGGGAATATTCGCCAAAGCGGCACGCGCGGCTTCGGCATGACGCTCGGCCTTGGCCATTGTCTGGGTCAACGCATTGTGGCGCGCAAAAATGGCAAGAATGTCTGCCAGCTCGGCCTCGCCGGATTCGGCGTTTCCAAGTGCCTTTTCGATGGTCTTGCGTTCAACTTCGCTGCCTGCCTGCAGAGCAAGAATGACCGGCAACGTCATTTTGCCTTCCCGCAGATCGTCGCCGGTATTTTTACCGAGCGCGCCTTGGGCGCCGCCGTAATCAAGTACGTCATCGACAAGTTGGAAGGCCATGCCAAGTTCGCGCCCATAGGCGGCCAGAGCGGTCCGCTCGGCACTGTCGGCACCACCCGCCATAGCACCCACTTCGGTGGCTGCCTCGAACAGCGTTGCCGTCTTGGCGTTAATGATCGTTTCGTAATCATCGGGCGTTGTGGAAAGATCCCCTGCCTTGGCAAGCTGGAACACTTCACCTTCAGCAATGATCGCGGCGGCGCGTGAAAGCACGCCAAGCGCGTCGATATCGCGCGATTCAACCATCATCAGGAAGGCCTGGCCCAACAGGAAGTCGCCAACCAGAACGGAGGCCTGATTACCCCAGATCGTTCGGGCGGCTGGCCGGCCACGGCGCATATCGCTTTCGTCCACGACATCATCGTGAAGCAGCGTTGCGTTATGCATGAATTCGACGGCCGCTGCGAAGCGTATTTCATTCCCACCTGTCCGCCCGAACAGCGCAGATGCAGCAAGCGTAAGCATGGGACGCAAGCGTTTGCCGCCTGCATCGATCAAATGGTTGGCCACTTCGGGAACCATATCGACAGGGCTGTCGGAACGCGACAGGATAAGGCGGTTCACCGCCTCCATGCCGTCTCCGGTTGCAGCCATCAAATCATCGATTACCGCCGAGGCATCGACAAGAGTTCTCGGCGCCAGATTTTCAACCGCCATTGGCGTTCAAACTCCCCAAAGAGGGCATTGCCCTCCCGATACAGTGCTTTTAAAGGCCATCAGGTTCCGCAAAAAAAGAACTCCGCGCCAACTTGTTAATTACCGCGCTTCCGAACGGCACAAGAAATACCCACTTATTACCGAAACGCTCTATTGTCAGCCCCGTGCCGAACAAGTGGGTTCCACTTTGGCCCGAACATCATCCAGGACCTTGTGCCAATGTCGGTAAACCAGCCGCCCGAATTTGTAAAACGCCAAGAGCAGCGCGCCGACGCCTTTCTGGGCGGCAAATTGTCCATTGCCCAGCCTGAAAAAGGATTTCGAGCAGGACTTGATTCTGTACTTTTAGGCGCCAGCCTGCCTCTTGGGACCAAACACCTGCTCGATTTGGGTGCCGGAGCGGGCGTAGCGGCGCTGTGCGGGCTGGCCCATGACAAAGGCCTTGAGGCAACACTGGTGGAAAACAATGCGGAAATGGCGATGCTGGCCTCTGCCAATGTCCATGCCAACGGTTTCGCCGACCGCGTAACGATAGTGAAGATCAGTGCTACGGCCACAGGGGCCGAGCGCAAGGCGCTGGGTCTGGGCACTGACAAATTTGATGTGGTGATCGCCAATCCACCTTTCTTTGATGCCGGCACGCATGCGCCCGATCCCGCCCGGGCGGCGGCCCGGCACACCGATGGGGAGGTTTCAGGCTGGGTGCGCACTGCGGTTTCCTGCGCCCATGCTCGCGGGGAAGTGATCTTCATTCATCTTGCCCAGGCGTTACCGCAACTGCTCGCAGCTTTCGATTCACGGATGGGTGCGATCAGCGTCCTTCCTGTTGCCCCGCGTCCCGGAAAAGCGGCAACACGGGTACTGGTGCGCGGTCGCAAGGGCAGCAAGGCGCCAATGCGTTTGTTACCGCCCCTGGTCGTGCACAGTGAAACAGGCAGCGCATTTGCTGAACCCGTGCGCTCGATCTTGATGGGCGAGGCGCGAGTGGACTGGCACGACGGCAAATAAGTACCTAAATGGGGGGTGAATACGTCAATCGTTCAACAGCCCAACCGGGAGGCATCAATGACCGCTTTTTCCAACGGCCAGATCGAAACTCCCAAAAAGCCTTGGTACAAGAAGATCCTTGGCAATGGCGGCATCGTGGTTCCCGTCGTGCGGTTGCAGGGCGTAATTGCGTCCGACCCCAGGCCAGGCAGGCTTAACATAGCCTCGGTCGCTCCGCTGCTGGACAAGGCATTCAAGATTAAGAAAGCGCCTGTTGTGGCGATTGTCGTCAACTCGCCAGGCGGCTCTCCCGTCCAATCGAGACTCATTGCTCAGCGGATCCGACAGCTTGCCGATCAGCATGACAGGAAAGTGCTGGTTTTTGTCGAGGATGCGGCGGCATCTGGCGGGTATTTCATCGCCACCGCCGGCGACGAGATCATCGCAGACCCGTCCTCGCTGGTGGGATCGATCGGGGTCATTATGGCCAGCTTCGGGTTTGTCGAGGCGATTGCCAAGCTCGGCATCGACCGGCGGCTCTATACTGCGGGCAAAAACAAATCGACGCTTGACCCGTTCCTGCCCGAAAAACCCGACGATATCGAGCGCATCAAACAGCTTGAACTCGATATACACGAGGTGTTTATCGACTATGTCAAATCGCGGCGCGCCAGCAAGATCAAAGTGCCCGACGACGAGGTTTACACTGGCGAGTTCTGGACAGCCAAACGCGGCGTGGCAATGGGGCTTGTTGATAGTCTTGGCGACCTGCATGGCACGCTGCGGGAGCGGTTTGGCAAGGATGTGACGATCAAATCGATTGCGCCCAAGAAAGGATTGCTGCAATTGCCCAAACTTGGGTTGTCGGCGGGTACCGATATCGCCGGAGACGTAATGGCTAGAATTGAAGACCGGGGAATCTGGTCGCGGCTGGGATTGTAACAATGGGCATACCGACACTCGTCACCATTCTGCTGGCGCTGCTTATCGGCATCGGACTGCGCTCCATCGTGCGCGACTGGCGCAAGAAATTTGCCGATGACGACACAAGAGCCGAAACACAGCGCAAGGCCCAGATCCAGCGCAACAAGCAAGAAGTGAAATCGGGTGGCGTTGTTACGCTGGAGCGCGGCGAGGATGGGGTCTATCGGCCGGGCAAGGACTAGCCCGTCGCGCTTGACCTTGGATGGCGGCACAATTACGGTCGCGCCGCTTTCAACAACGGTCTCATCCGGAACCCATATGCCAGATTTGCACAAGCCACACATGGACCCTAGAAATTCGTTTCAGGGACTGATCCTGACTTTGCAGAATTTCTGGGCCGATCAGGGCTGCGTGATCCTGCAGCCTTACGACATGCAGATGGGCGCGGGAACGTTCCATACAGCGACCACCTTGCGTGCGCTGGGACCCAAGCCCTGGCACGCAGCTTATGTGCAGCCTTCGCGCCGTCCCACCGATGGGCGCTATGGCGAGAACCCCAACCGCCTGCAGCACTACTATCAGTTCCAGGTGATCCTCAAACCCTCGCCCTCCAATATTCAGGATCTCTACCTCCAATCGCTCGCCGCCATCGGCCTGGACGCGAAACTGCACGATATGCGCTTTGTCGAGGACGACTGGGAAAGCCCGACCCTTGGTGCCTGGGGACTGGGCTGGGAATGCTGGTGTGATGGCATGGAAGTGAGCCAGTTCACCTATTTCCAGCAGGTGGCGGGCTTTGAATGTTCTCCGGTTCCGGGAGAAATCACTTACGGGCTGGAGCGACTGGCGATGTATGTCCAGGGCGTCGAAAATGTTTACGATCTCAACTTCAATGGGCGCGAGGGCGACCAGAAGGTGACGTATGGCGAAGTCTTTCTGCAAAACGAGCAGGAATTTTCAAAATACAATTTTGAGGCTGCGAATACCGAGATATTGTTTCGTCACTTCAAGGACGCCGAAGACGAGTGCAAGGCCATCCTTGCCGCCGGTCAGGATGGCGAGCGCCAAACCATGGCTGTCCCGGCCTATGAGCAAGTCATCAAGGCGAGCCATTGCTTCAATCTTCTAGATGCGCGCGGCGTGATTTCCGTCACCGAGCGTCAAAGTTACATCCTGCGCATCCGCGAATTGGCCAAGGCCTGTGGCGCAGCATGGTTGCAGACTGCCGGCGGCGGAGCGGCCTGAAGCCGACAAGTTATTGATATTGCCCATAAATGGTGACACTCTTGCCACGAACGGTTGGCGAGAGGGAAGCGACTATGGAGTGGATAATTCTGGTGCTGGTCGTGGCCGTTGTCGGCTACGCCATCTATGTCTACAACACGCTGGTGCGGAACCGGCAGTTGGTACAGGAGGGTTGGTCGGGCATCGATGTGCAACTCAAGCGCCGCGCCGATCTCATCCCCAACATGCTCGAAACGGTTAAAGGCTATATGGCCCATGAGCGCGAGACGCTGCAGGCTGTGACCGAGGCGCGCGCGGCCGTACAAGCGGCACAAAACGCTTCGCCGGCCGAACGCGGTCAGGCGGAGGGCATTCTTTCCGGCGCTCTGGGCCGATTGTTTGCCGTTGCCGAGGCCTATCCAGACCTCAAGGCGAACACCAATTTCATCGAATTTCAGAATGCGCTGCAGACAGTAGAAGACGAGATCCAACTTTCGCGTCGCTACTACAACGGCGCTGTTCGCAACCTCAATATTGCAGTGGAATCGTTTCCTTCCAACATCGTTGCCGGGGCCTTCAAGTTTGAAAAGGCTGAGTATTTCGAACTTGAGAACGAAATCGATCGCGCAGTGCCACAGGTCAAGTTTCAATAGATCCGATGCTCCGCCTTCTCCTTGTCCTGTTTATGGTGATTGGCTCAGGTTCGGCCTGGGCACGGGAGGAAATCCGCGCGTTCAACGCAATCTTCGACGTGCACGCAGATACCTCGGTCACGATCACCGAACAGATCACAGTCAATGCCGAAGGCAACGAGATACGCCGCGGTTTGTTTCGCGACATCCCTACCCTACTTCAAACGCCCGATGGACGGACCATCCGGTTGCCGCTGGACGTTTTGTCGGTGACCCGAAACGGGGAGAATGAGCCTTACTCACTTGACGGCATTTCGGGCGGACAACGAATAAGGATCGGGTCTGCCGACGCCCTTCTGGGCATTGGGGAACAGCGGTATGAAATCGTCTATCGGATGGATCGCGCGGCGCGCCTGTTCGACGAACATGACGAGTTTTACTGGAACGCTACAGGAAATTACTGGAGTTTCCCGATCCTGCGCGCCAGGGCGCTGGTGACCTTGCCCGAAGGGGCGCAAATCACAGAGCTCAACGCCTATACAGGACAAACCGGTCTGAACGGCGCAGGCGCCGCGATTGAACAGATCGATGATCGCAGCGCAAGGTTTACGGTTACGCGCGCGTTGGGGCCAGGCGAAGGGCTGACCGTGTCGGTCTCGTTTGCCAAGGGTGTGCTCACGCCACCTCAAGGTGCCGATGCGGTAGCCTTCTGGTTCTCGGACTATCGTGACTATGTCGTTCCGCTCGCCATGATACTGATCGTGGTCGCGTACAACGCCCTAGCCTGGGGAGCTGTGGGGCGCGATCCCGCCAAAGGCGTTATCTTTCCCCGCTTCCATCCTCCAGCGGGCTATTCGCCGGCCATTGTTCACTACATTCACACAATGGGGTGGAGCAAATCGGGATGGACGGCGTTTTCAGCGGCCCTGATTTCATTGGCCACCAAGGGGCTGCTCGAGATCGAAAAGAAGGGCAAGAAAAACATCCTGATCGTGACCGGAAAACAGCCTGAGAGCCCACTGCCGCCCGGTGAAGCAGTGATCTATGGTGACCTGAAATCAATGAGCCCTGTGACGATCGACAAGACCAGCGGTCCAAAGCTGAGCAAGACCAAGACCAAATTTCTGTCTGCCCTGGAATCTGAGAACCGTAAGGTTTATTTCAATAACCACACCCTCTACATCGTTTTCGGCGTGCTGATCGGCCTTGGCGCTCTCGTGATCATGGTCCTTACGGGCGTTTTGCAGCCACTTTTTGTTTTCTTTGCCGCGTTTGGCGCCGTGTTTCTGTCAATTTTTGGCACTGCCGCGCGCTCGTTTTGGCAAGGCGAAGGGATCGGCCGGTTCTTCGGGCTCGCCATCATGGGCATCTTCGTAGCCAATGGTGGCGCGTTCGCTTTGGACATGTTCGACCTGGCAAATATCGACTTCCCGTTTATCGCGGCGGTTACAATCATCGCCGTGACGCTGGTGTTTGCAGTTCTGATGCGCGCCCCCACCGTGCACGGGCGCAAGGTGATGGACGAGATTGACGGGTTCAGGATGTATCTTGAAACCGCCGAGAAAGAGCGGCTCAATTTCCAGGAAGAGCCCGAGATGAGCGTATCCCGGTTCGAAGCCATCCTGCCCTATGCTATGGCGCTTGGCGTGGAAAAACCGTGGTCCTCTCGGTTCGAAAATGATCTGGCGCGCCATGCCGTCAAGGATACTCAAACCGACTATGAGCCGCATTGGTACAGAGGTGGCAACTTTTCATCGGGCAATTTCGCGCGCGCCATGGGCGGGGTCGCGACAGGGCTGAGTGCCGCTATGATCTCGTCGCAGCCACAAGCTTCCAGCTCCTCCGGCTCCAGCGGCGGCGGGTTTTCCGGCGGCGGCGGCGGTGGTGGTGGCGGCGGTGGCTGGTGAGGGATTATTGCCCGAGCAGCGGGGTGGCAGCAACCCAATAGCCCGAGAACCGCTCGCGAAGGTCGTGAGCGGCCTGATGGGCGGCGGCGGCGCTGCCATAGAGGCCAAAGCAGGTTGCGCCCGAGCCTGACATGCGCGCTGTCACACAACCTGGTGTCTCGGATATTGCTTCAACAATCATTGAAATTGCCGGGACCAGGGCAGCAGCAGGCGCTTCCAGATCATTGCGGGTATCGGCAAGCCAGAGCGAAAGCAGCGCCGCGCGGTCCAGTGGGGCGGGAAGCTCGGGCATGGGGGCGTTTTGCTTTTGGGTCAAACGCTTGAAGACTTCAGGCGTGGACACCTGCTCAAGCGGATTGACCAGAACAAGGTGCATTAGGGGGAAGGTTGCGAGCGGAGCGAGGTTCTCACCTATGCCGGTGACTTCGCAAGGCTGGCTCAAAAGGCACATGGGAACGTCCGCACCAAGCGACGTTGCCAATGCAAAGATGTCGGCGCTTGCGACAGGGTTTTGGCTGATGCGGGCAAGAATGCGCAGTACGGCTGCAGCATCAGCCGAACCACCACCAAGACCGGCGGCGATAGGCAGGTGCTTTTCAAGATGGATCTCGATACCTTCGGGCAAATGATTGGGAAACCGCGCCCGGAACTTTTCGAGCGCGCGAATGACCAAATTGGAACGCCCATTCGGCAAATCGCTGGCGAAGGGGCCCGAGACATGAAGTCTGTCCTGACGCGCCGGCGCTGCCGAAACCAGATCGGCCAGCTCGGTGAATACGCAAAGCGTATGAAGGAGATGAAAGCCATCATCCCGTCGCCCCACGACGTGGAGCGCCAGATTGACCTTTGCGGGGGCAGGTTCGGAAACCGGCATCAGTCCCCGATAGGCGCGCTGGGGTCCAGACCGTTTAGCAGCTTTGGCGTGGCGCGTTCGGTCACTGTGCCTTCTTCGTCGACATCGATTGCGATCCGCCACTGGAACATAGCTTCACGCTCGCGCCCTGCCACCCAGTAGACGTCACCGAGATGATCATTCACCTCGGGATCGGCAGGCAGAAGATTGACGGCATCTTCGAGCACCTCGACTGCTTCGTCGATGCGGCCAAGCTTGTAGAATGCCCAACCCAGACTATCGACGATGTAACCGTTACGCGGCGAGAGGGCGACAGCCTGTTCGATCATTTCGAGCGCCTCCTCGAGGTTCTTGCCCTGATCGACCCAAGTGTAACCAAGATAATTGAGCACGTCCGGGTGATTGGGGCGCAGCTCGAGCGCTTTCAGGAAATCAGCCTCTGCCAGATCCCACTGCTTAGCGCGCTCGTAGGAGATGCCGCGCACGTAGTAAAACCGCCAATCATTGGGACGGGCCGGATCGAGCCTGTCGATGACCTCGGAATAAGCATCGGCAGCTTCTTCCCAGCGCTCGGCATAGCGCAGGGTATCGCCAAGTATCCCATACACTTCCTGACTATCGGGATTGGAAACTGCGATGTTCTGCAGGCGCGAAATCGCTGTTTCGCGATCGCCTCGAAGGTCTATGTTCTCGGCAAGACGGATCAACGCATTGATGCGTAGCGGAGAACTGTGAGGCACCGTCTCAAGAATCGTGTCTGCTTGGTTGTAGCGGCCGGCACTCGCCAAGAGCTCTCCGAGCGAGATGGAAATGATCGCAGCATCAGGATCGAGATAATTGGCAAGCTGGAGAAAGCCAACTCCCAGTTCTATCGAGCCGTCGCGTGCCAGTGCTGTACCCAGTCCATGCAACATTTCGGCCGCGCCGGACTGAACCGACCCTGCAAACAGGCCGGGTTTCCTGCCGTTGGCAATAGGGTCGCGCAGCGAATCGACGACCGGATGCTCAACCCCCTGTTCGGCAAATGTATCCAGTACGGCCTGAGCTTCCTCGAAGCGGCCGGCATTGCCGAGCATGCGGATATAGGCCTCGGCAATGCGCGGAACGAGCGGATCGAGCTCGTACGCCTCCCGCGCAAGAGCGATTGCCCTGTCACGCTCGCCACCGACATCGGCAAGAATTGCGCGGTGGAAAATGATGAACTCGTCAAAGCCCCCCTGCCCCACCTGGCTCAGGATGGAATTGGCGGCGGACATATCGCCCTCGCCGACCTTTGACCAAGCGCGCGTAACAGCAGCGATTATGCCAACCAGGGACGCGTCTGGAATGCGCGAGAGCATCTGATCGGCAGAGGCATAGCGGCGCTGCTTTAGAGCCACCGAGCCGAGCACGAGATAAGCCAGTTCGTCTTCGGGGTTAAGGTCGATAACGTGCTGGGCCATCGTTGCGGCTTCAGAAATATTGCCCGCAAGCAAATAGGCGAGGAAGGCCTGGCCCGAATAGACAGGGTTGTCCCAATCGCTCTCAGCAGCCTGCATGAACAGGGAAGCGGCGCGGCTTGCATCCAGAGCTTCAAGAGCAGCAAGACCAGCAAGGTAACTGCCCACGGTGCTGGAAGCGCGCATCGGAAGGATGTCCTGCTGCGCAACCGATGATGAGAGTGGAACGCCAGCGCAGAGCGCGGCAACGATCAGGGTATGGATCGGCCGTTTAATCAGCTTTAGCACGATTGTTCCCGAACTCCTCGCTTGTAGGCCGGACGCCAGCCTATCATTTCCGATAGCCAAGCGCGGCAATCCTGTCGATTGTTGGGCGCATAGGTTAACGAGACCTTTTCACGCAAATGCTCCTGCGCTGCAAGCCTTGAAGGCTCACGTCGATTTCACATTCCCGAATAGTTGGGACCGCTGCCGCCCTCGGGCGGCACCCAAGTGATGTTCTGGGCAGGATCCTTGATATCGCAGGTTTTGCAATGAACGCAATTTTGGGCGTTGATCCTGAAAACAGGGTCGGCGCCGTCCTGGACAATCTCATAAACTCCTGCCGGGCAATAGAGCGGAGCTGGCTCGCCGTATTTGGGAAGATTTTCGCGAATCGGCACCTCGGGATCGTCCAATCGCAAATGGACGGGCTGATCTTCGTCATGGGCGATATTGGCGCGATAGACCGATTCGGTGCGTGAAAATGCCGTTTTGCCGTCCGGGCGCGCATAGTCGATCGGCGTCACTGCCGAGATTGGCTTGAGGCGCGCAAAATCGGGCTTATCAGAAACCAACCCGCCCAGCGGGGAAAGTTTGGCAAGGCTCGACACCCACATGTCGGCCCCGGCTAACCCAACCCCGAGAATCGTCCCCAGCTTGCTCCACAGAGGTTTGACTGCGCGTACCGGATATAGATCATCGCGAATGCCGGACGACAATACAGCCTCGTCGAGCGTGGCAATTTCATCATTTGCACGGTTGTCTGCAATGGCTGCAGCGACTTCCGCGGCGGCGGCGATGCCCGAACGAATGGCATTATGGATAGCCTTGAGCCGTGGCACATTCATGAATCCCGCAGCGCATCCGATCAGCGCGCCGCCGGGGAATGCCAGCTTGGGTATCGATTGCCAGCCTCCCGAGGTCAGCGCGCGCGCGCCGTATGAAATGCAGGTCGCGCCATCGAGCAGTTTGGCGATTTCGGGGTGCTGTTTGAAGCGCTGGAATTCGCCGTAGGGTGAGAACGTCGGGTTCTCATAGTCCAGATGGGCGACCAGCCCAATATAGATCTTATTGTCCTGAGCGTGGTAACAGAAGCCACCGCCACTTGTGGAATTGCCAAGCGGGTGACCCATGAAGTGGGTCACTTTTCCCGGTTCATGCATCGCCGGATCGACTTCCCAAATTTCCTTGATGCCAAGCCCGTACTTCTGGGGTGCCCGGCCCTCGTCAAGCCCGAATTTGGCAATCAGGCGCTTGGAGAGCGAGCCGCGGGCGCCCTCGGCAATCAACGTATATTTTGCGCGCAGCTCGATGCCGGGGGTAAATGTGGGCTTGTGGCTGCCATCTCGGGCTATGCCCATATCGCCAGTGACGATACCGAGGATTTCGCCGTTCTCACCTGTTATCAGATCGGCGGCGGCAGTGCCGGGGAAAATGTCGATGCCCATTGCCTCTGCCTGTTCCGCCAGCCAGCGGCACAGATCGCCCAGCGAAATGATGACTCCGCCCTTCGTTTTCATAATCGGTGGTATCAGGGCGTGCGGAAATGGCAGGGCGGACTTTTCTGTAAGATAGACGAAGCTATCTTTAGCAACGTCAGGGCCAACCGGTGCACCTTTTTCCCGCCAATCTGGAATGAGCGCATCAAGGCCGGTCGGATCCATGACGGCGCCGGAAAGTATGTGTCCGCCTATATCGGCGGATTTCTCGAGGACGACGATTTCAAGATCGGGAGATTTCTGTTTCAACGCTATGGCCGCCGAAAGGCCAGCGGGCCCGGCACCGACGATCACCACGCCGGTTTCCATTATCTCGCGTTCAATCGCATCGGCCATCGGTCATTCCCATGTGAGGTGGAAGCACAGGTCGGGGTGTGACATAACAAAAATCAACATGACAAATCGACAGCTAAATCGCGAAGAAATTTTGGCCACGCTCGACTGGTACGTCGCTGCGGGTGTCGATATTGCGATTGGCGAGACACCGATCGACCGTTTTGCGCAGTCAGCTATAAAGCCCGCCCAAGCCCAGCGGCGCGCTGTGCCATCGATCGTTCCGCAAGCCGCACAGCGCCCGGCGCCTCCACTGCCGGTTGCCGGTGGACCTGCAGATGCGGACCCTAGTGAAGCACGGTCAATGGCATCAAGCGCGACCAGCCTTGAGCAATTGCGCGGCATGCTCGAGACCTTCGACGGCTGCGGACTCAAATTGCGGGCGACCAATCTGGTCTTCGCTGACGGCAATCCCGATGCCGAAATCATGCTGGTCGGAGAAGCTCCCGGTCGCGAAGAAGATCTTCAGGGCAATCCGTTTGTTGGCCGTTCAGGACAATTACTGGACCGAATGCTGGGCGCTATCGGGCTGGATCGAACCCAGGTTTATATCGCCAACACAGTACCCTGGCGCCCGCCAGGCAATCGTGCGCCCTCGCCATCAGAAGTGGCGGTCTGCCTGCCATTCCTGTACCGACAGATCGAGCTGGTAGCACCCAAGGTACTCATCGCTCTCGGTGGTGCTTCTGCTTCGACATTGTTTGAAACGGACACGGGCATAACGCGTTTGCGAGGGCAGTGGCGCGATCTTGAGGTCGGCACTCACTCGATGCGTGCGGTGGCAACTTTGCATCCGGCCTATCTGCTGCGCCAACCGGCTGCAAAACGTCTGGCATGGGCCGATCTGCTATCGGTCAAGGCGGCGATGGGCCTTTAGCGATAGGATATTTCAAGTGGGCAAACGTATCGTTTTCACCGGTGGTAGCGGGAAGGCCGGCCGCCATGTCGTCCCCTATCTTCTCGACAAGGGACACGAAGTGTTCAACATCGACCTGCAACCGCTCGATCTTCCGGGCGTCAATACGCTGAGTGCCGATTTGACCAATAGCGGCGAAGCGTTCAATGCACTCTCCATGCATTTCGGATTCGAAGGACTTGGCAGCGGTACCGGCCCTGCCCCGGTCGATGCCGTCGTTCATTTTGCTGCGGTGCCGCGCATATTGCTCAAGCCCGACAATGTGACGTTTCAGGCAAACGCTGTATCGACCTACAACGTGATCGAAGCGGCAGTGAAGCTGGGCATCAGGAAAATCATCATCGCGTCGAGCGAGACGACCTATGGCGTTTGCTTTGCCGAGGGCGACAAGGACTACCACTGCTTTCCACTGGAAGAAGACTACGACGTCGATCCGATGGACAGTTATGGGTTATCCAAGGTGGTCAACGAAAAGACAGCGCGCGCCTTTGCCATGCGCTCGGGCGCCGACATTTATGCTTTGCGAATCGGCAATGTCATCGAGCCGCATGAATATCCAAAATTTGCCGATTTTCTCGCCAACCCTGCTTCACGCAAACGCAATGCCTGGAGCTATATCGATGCACGCGACCTTGGACAGATCGTTGATCTGTGTATCGCCAAGGACGGCCTGGGCTTTGAGGTCTTCAACGCCGTCAACGACACGATAACCGCCAGTGAACCCAGTGCCGAGTTTCTCGCAAAATGGGCACCTGCGACGCCCATCGCACGAGAGATGGGGACAGAGGAAGCCCCGATCTCGAACCGCAAGATTCGCGACGTTCTGGGCTTCGTCGAACAACACAATTGGCGCAAATACCTCAAACAATAGCGCCGGTACGACCAAACTCGCCGCTTGTAACTTCGAACATTACGTAATACATGAAGTTACAAGATGCCCCTCTCGATTGGAGGGTCGAAGTGCGATTGAGGCCAAACCAATGACTTACGACGTCATCATCATCGGCGGCAGCTATGCCGGCATGTCCGCTGCTTTTCCGCTGCTGCGCGCCCGGCGCCGTGTCCTGATTGTTGATGGTGGCAAGCGCCGCAACCGGTTTGCCAGCCATTCGCATGGTTTTTTGACCCAGGACGGGGTCGCGCCAGATGTCATCGCTGCACAGGCCGGCGTACAACTTGCTGCCTATCCAACCCTGACCTGGCTGGAGGGCAACGCAATGGACGCAAATAGACGGGATGATGGGTTTACAGTGACGCTGGAGGATGGACGTGACTTCTCCTCGAGACGGCTGATCCTTGCCCATGGAATAACCGACAACCTGCCCGAGATTTCAGGCCTGCAGGAGCGCTGGGGACAAAGCGTATTTCACTGCCCCTATTGTCACGGCTACGAACTGAACCAGGGCAAGATCGGCGTGATCGGGGTGGCCCCGATGTCCATGCACCAAGCACTGATGCTGCCCGATTGGGGACAAGTCACCTTTCTGCCAAATGGAACGTTTGAACCCGATGCCGCGGCGCTGGCCCAACTTGATGCTCGTGGCACGGCACTGGAAACCACCAGGATCGCCGAAGTCACTGGAAAAGCCGACGTCCGGTTGGTTGATGGCCGTTTGTTGTCGTTTGACGGGCTCTTTGTTGCATCGATCGTTTCCCCATCCAGCCCAATTGCCGAACGTTTGGGTTGCGCTTTTGACGATTTACCCAATGGGCGCCAGATCGTCACTGACGACATGCAGCACACCGGCGTTCGCCATGTTTTCGCCTGCGGCGACGCGGCGCGCGCAGCAGGGTCGGTGCCACTGGCGGTTGGTGATGGTACTATGGCGGGCACCGCGTGCCACAAGTCTTTGATGTTCGACTAATGTGATCGTCAGGCCGGACTGGATACTTTGCGCATTTTGGCACGATCAAGACCAAGCATGTGCTCGCGATAGATGATGAAGATACCGGCGGCGGTTACAATGCTACCGCCGATCAACATTTCCAGCGTTGGCACTTCGCCGAAGATCAGAAAGCCGATGGCGATCGAAAGAATCATCGACGAATATTCGAATGGCGCCACTGTGGTCAGTTCGGCGTGCCGATAGCTTTCAGTGAGAAGGATTTGTCCCACCCCACCGCTAATGCCAGCGGCGATGAGAATCAGAGATTCCTCAAAGCTCAGTGGCACCCAGCCGAACGGAATTGAGGCAAGACCTATCACAGTGCTGACCAGTGAAAAATAAATTACGATCGTCGCGCTGCGCTCCGTCTTGACCAGATTGCGCACCGTGAGCATCGCCGTAGCCGAGACCATACAGGCAGCAAATGCAGCGAGAGCGCCGACAGCCTGAGGACCAAGCGTTCCCGTGCCGCTGGAGAGAAAGGTCAGGCGTGGCCACATAATAATGATCACACCGACCAGCCCCACCACAACAGCACTCCAGCGAAACAGCCTGATCTTTTCGCGCAGGAAAACCGCCGAGAATATGACGATGAACAGTGGCGTCGCATAATTGATTGTTGTCGCTTCGGGCAGCGGCAGGCGTGTCAGGCCGAAAAAGATCAGGATCATCCCCGTCGTGCCCAAAATTCCGCGAAAGATATGCGAGCCGAGGCGGGTGGTCTTGAACCCCTCAATCAACTGCCCACGAAAGCCCAGGATAAGAAAAACCGGAACCAAAGCGAAGGCAGAGCGGAAGAAAATCAACTGGCCGACGGGAACGCCTTCTGCCCCCTTTACAATGGCGCTCATTGCAACAAATACAAAAACCGAAGCGATTTTTAGCCCGATGCCCAGCATGACGTTGCGGCGCGGCGCTGGCGATGTGGTGGGCGTGGATACGGGCAGAGCAGGATTGGACACCAGATAGCGCTTTCGGAGAGGGATATGATGCCGCACAGGCAGGATGTCGGAAGCCTATCGCTAGCCCCGAATCCAAGCGCTGACAAGCTAGCGAAGATTTTTTCGGCACTTGCCGAAACGAATTGCAATCCGGTCACGTTTGCGCTGTAGGCAGACCAAGAGTAACGCGCTAACCTGCCTTTCAAACAAGAGTGCCATCCAAGGTCCCATATGTCGCAAGTGGTCAAAATCTCCGCCCTTTTGATGTCTTCCGCTCTGCTGATGATAGCGGGGGGAATGCACGGCCTCATCCTGCCGGTTCGCGGTGCCGAGGAAGGGTTTTCGCTTCTTGCGCTCGGTCTGATCGGCACGGGTTGGTCCATCGGGTTTATTTCCGGTTCAATTTCCGTACCGCACCTGGTGCGGCGCGTGGGCCATATACGGGCCTATGCAGTCATGGCGGCAGTTGCCTGCATGACCATTCTGCTTAACCTTATTTTTGTTCACGACATCGCGTGGATCCTGCTGCGCATTTTTTCAGGGTTCTGCTTTGCCGGCGCTGCAATGGTTGTCGAAAGCTGGCTGAATGAAGTTTCGGACAATGAGAGCCGGGGAACAACGTTCTCGATCTACGTCAGTGTCACGCTGTTCGCATCGACTGCAGGACAGATGATAATCGCTGTAACCGGGGTGGCCGGATATATTCCGTTCGTTCTCGCCGCCATCGCTTATATCGCTGCAGTATTGCCCACTGCCGTAACCCGCACACCACAGCCGGCGCCATTGCAGACTGTCAGCCTCGACGTGCGCACGCTCTTCAAAACGTCGCCCATTGCCGTCGTCGCTGCCTTTTCTGTCGGGATGGCAAACGGGGCTTTCGGCACGCTGGCGCCGGTCTACGGTATCGAGCGCGGGTTCTCGACGGCGACAATCGCGTATTTGATAAGCCTTGCGATTTTTGCAGGTGCCATTGCCCAAGTGCCACTTGGGCGGCTGTCCGATCGAATTGACCGCCGCAAGGTGATGATGGGAGTAGCGTTGATCGGATCGACCGCAGGTATATTCACCATCGCTTTCAATCCCGGTGAAAACGCACTGCTCTACGGGCTGTTCGCGATGTATGGGCTCGCTGCCTATTCGCTTTATGCTATTGCCGTAGCGCACGCCAACGACTTTGCCGACGAAGGCAGTTTCGCCAAGGTGGCTTCGGGCATGTTGCTCGTTTTGGGCTCGGGCCAGATGCTGGGGCCGGTTGTTGCTTCCCTGACAATGCAATGGTTGGGGCCCGCAGCGTTGTTTTTGGTGCCAGTGGCCTTTCACGGGGCACTTGCAGCGACAGCGTTCTTCAGGATGCGTATCCGCGACGCGGCGCCAGCAGAAGACCGGGCGCCCTTCCAGCCCATGCCGTCCGAGCGCCTGGTGACTGGTGAAACGCTGAATCTCGATCCGCGCTCAGAGGAGAACGGTTTCGAACTTGATGATGATATTGGCGAAACGCCAGCCGACGGCGCCGAGCCCCAGCAAGGTTAAAACATGTTTCCCTACAAGATCGATGACAGCCATCCCTTTGTCCCAGTCACGTTCGCAATTCTTGCCGTTTCCGACACGCGGACGCTTGAAACCGACACTTCGGGCGCGCTGCTCAAGGAAATGATCGAGCACGCGGGTCACCGGGTGCTTGACCGCACTGTTGTGAAAGACGACAGGAAGGCGATAGCAGAACAAGTCACTGCGTGGACTGCCCAAGACACAATCGACGTCGTGATCACGACCGGGGGCACGGGATTTTCAGGACGAGACGTTACGCCCGAGGCTGTCGAGCCGCTGTTTGATAAACGCATGGACGGGTTCTCCGTGCTGTTTCATCAATATTCGGCCACAACCATTGGAACATCATCGATCCAGTCACGCGCCACTGCAGGACTGGTGGGGACTACTTTCGTCTTTTGCCTGCCTGGATCGCGCGGCGCATGCAGGGATGCCTGGGAAGCAATTCTGAAATACCAGTTCGACAGCCGCCACATGCCTTGCAACTTCATTGAAGTCATGCCCCGACTGACTGAACGCTAGCGCCCAAAAAAGAATCCGTTCTTGTTTCGTTCCATTTCTTTCGTTAGAGTTAATGGAACGGACGGGCCACGATTCGGCTTGTTCCTGTATCTTTACGATGGGAGCGCTGGCCGTGGCCGAAATGGGAAACAGTGCAAGTCGCAGCGAAGCCAGACGGCGGCTGTTCGGCACACGCGATGTGGACCTATTGAGCCGTCCTATGCTGGAGACGCCCAAACTGCGTGGCCGCGGGGCGGCCAGCAATGAAAGCGGGCGTTTTGAGCCCCACAAGCGCGAAATGTTCGCCGATGGCTGGGAGCCTGAACCCGATGAAGGGTTCGAAACGCGCGAACATATAGAGCGTGCCAAGTCGATCATCACGAAAAACGTCTCCCCCGACATAGGGTTCGATCGATCAATCAATCCCTATCGGGGCTGCGAACACGGATGTTCTTATTGCTTCGCGAGGCCGACCCACGCCTATCTCGGCCATTCGGCCGGCGTCGATTTCGAGCGCGATATTTATGTGAAGGTCAATGCGGCCGAATTGCTGCGGGCTGAGCTTTCCAATCCGCGCTACAAGGCAAAACCCATCGCCATCGGCACCAATACCGACCCCTATCAGCCGCTCGAACGCAAATACAAGATCATGCGTTCGGTGCTCAAGGTGCTGCTCGAAGCCAGGCATCCGGTGACGATCGTCACCAAATCCGCGCTGATCGTGCGCGATCTCGACATCCTGACAAAGCTCAATAAGCTCGGTCTGGTTTCCGTTGGCATTTCGGTGACCTCTATGGACCATAAGCTGTCGCGTTTCATGGAGCCCAGGGCGTCTACGCCGTCGCGGCGGCTCGAAGCCATCAAGCTACTTTCGGAATCTGGCATCCCAACGCGCATTATGGCGGCGCCGATGATTCCGGCGGTAAACGATCACGAACTTGAACGCATTCTTGATGCCGGCAAGGCTCAGGGGGCCAGCACCGCCTCAATGATACTTTTACGTCTGCCCGGCGAAGTGCGCGACATTTTCCGGGAATGGCTGCTCAAGACCTACCCGGACAAGGTCAAGCATGTGATGAATCTCGTACGCGATTATCGTGGCGGACATGACAATGACCCACGGTTTGGGTCCCGGTTCACCGGTGAGGGTCCTTATGCCGTGCTCATGCAACAGCGATTTGACAAGGCAATTTCCCGGCTTGGACTTGAGGAAGATGCAATGCCTTTGCGAACCGATCTGTTTGCTCACCCGCAAAAGGAAACGGCGCAGCTTAGCTTGTTCTGATTGGAGGGCGGCGTGGGCACGAACGCCGGCACTTTGATGGCGTTGAGCTGAGCATTTTCTATTTTCAATTGAACGAGGAGATGTTGCGTGACAGATGCGGCAGCACTTGCGCAGGAGTTCTGGTGTCGGATGAACACCAATCAATGGTCCCTCGCCGCTGAACTGTTTGCTGACAACATCGAGATCGTTTGGCCGCAATCGGGTGAGGTAATAAGTTCGGCCGAGGACTTCGTCGCCCTAAACGCAGCCTATCCCGCCAATGGTAAATGGCAGTTTTCAATTAAACGCTTGATTGGCGCCGGCGAGCGCGCGGTCACTGAGACCGCAATATCCGACGGGACCACTAATGCCTTCGCCGTATCGATCTTTGAATGCGCTGATGATCGCATCGTGAAAATAACCGAATATTGGCCCGAGCCTTACGATGCGCCGGATTGGCGGCGAGCATGGGTATCGGCCCGGACTGATTGAATGACCTTTATCGGACGCTGAAAATCAGATTGGTTTGTCCAATGGCCAGATCTGATTCGAAAATAAACACCATAGTTAGTGCGCCCAGCTACGCGCTGGAAGCTGCCGCACTTGCTGCAGGCAGCACTATGGTAGCAGGCATCGACGAGGCAGGCCGGGGGCCACTGGCTGGCCCGGTCGTCGCAGCTGCCGTGGTTCTGAACCGACAGACAATACCGGTCGGGCTCAACGATTCCAAAAAACTGACTGAAGAAAAGCGCGAAGCTCTGTTTGCCCAGATCATGGCGACAGCGCATGTCGGATTTTGTGCAGCCCCGGTCGAACTTATCGACAGGCTCAACATTCGCGGGGCAACGTTGTGGGCCATGTGCCAGGCGCTTGATGCCCTGCCCGTCCGCTCAGACCTTGCGCTGGTCGACGGCCGCGATGTGCCCGAGGGCCTTTCCTGCTCCGGGCAATTCGTGATTGGAGGCGACGGAAAATCGCTTTCAATCGCTGCAGCATCGATTGTGGCCAAGGTGGTGCGCGACCGAATGTGCCAGGTTATGGATAACGGACTACCCCACTACCGTTTCGGTCAGCACAAAGGGTATGGCACTGCACTGCATCTTGAAGCGCTTGCCACTCATGGACCGTGCGATCTGCATCGGATGAGCTTTGCTCCAGTACGCGCTGCGCAGCGCTAATAGACGTCGCTAACCTCCTGTTAACCCTAACATTTAGGCGGCGCTTAACCCTAACGCGGTACAAATGGCGTGTTAGTTTTGCGTTAGGGTTATCAGTATGTTGCGTACAGGTTCAGCGGCGCGGATGCGCGCGCCGGAGGCTTTTGAAGGCCACCTCCCCATCGACACAATATTAGTCGGTGACTGCATCGCGCATATGAATGCGCTTCCCGAAGCCTCGGTCGATCTCATCTTCGCAGATCCCCCATACAACCTTCAGCTCGAAGACGGGCTGACCCGGCCCGACCAATCAAAAGTCGATGCGGTCGATGACGAGTGGGACAAGTTTGAGAGCTTTGCCCATTACGACAATTTCACCCGCGCCTGGATGGCAGCAGCCCGCCGGATACTCAAGCCTAATGGCGCGATCTGGGTGATTGGCTCGTACCATAATATATTCCGGGTTGGCGCTGCACTTCAGGATCTCGGATTCTGGATGCTCAATGACGTCGTGTGGCGCAAGGCAAATCCGATGCCCAACTTCAGAGGAACGCGGTTCACCAATGCGCATGAGACGCTTATCTGGGCTTCGCGCAGCCAGAAAAGCCGACCCACCTTCAATTATGAAGCGCTGAAGCTTTCCAATGACGATACTCAAATGCGTTCGGACTGGCTGTTTCCGATCTGCACAGGCGGCGAACGCCTCAAAGACGCAAACGATGAGAAGGTCCATCCTACCCAAAAGCCGGAAGCTCTGCTTTATCGCGTGCTGATGGCAACAACAAAGCCGGGGGACGTCGTACTCGATCCCTTCTTCGGCACAGGAACTACGGGCGCCGTCGCCAAGAAGTTGGGCCGTCATTTCATCGGCATCGAGCGCGAAAACGCCTACATAAATGCAGCTTTGAAACGCATTGCCGCCATCAAACCGCACGATTTAGCTGCCATTGAAACGACCGTACCCAAGCGGTCTGCCCCGCGCATCCCATTCGGCTCACTAATCGAGCAAGGATTGATTGCACCGGGTACGAAACTTTTCGGTGCCGGGCGGCGTTACTCTGCCGTGGTTCGTGCTGACGGTTCACTGGTCAGCGACGACAAAAGTGGTTCGATCCACCGTGTCGGCGCTCTCGTGCAAGGCTTTGAAGCCTGCAATGGCTGGACCTTTTGGCACTATGAGGATGGCTCCAAGCTGATGCCCCTCGACACCCTTCGCGAGGACGTTCGAACTCGCATGTACAAGCTTTCTGCCTGATTTCGACCTCCAATCAGTCAGGCATTCTCGCCCCCGGTCTCCACCGGGGGCTTTTTTTTGCCAAAACTGCCCTCGACCCGCTGGTTGCGAAATTTAAAATGTTCACGCATTGTTCTTGAATAATTGCAGGATCGATTCAAGGGAGATGGTAATGATTGGCGGAAGTTGTTGCTGCGGGGCAGTCCGATTTACTCTGTTGGCGGAGCCGACCATGATGGGGACTTGCCACTGCACGCGTTGCCGCAAGGTAGGCGCCAGTGTCCTTGTGTTTGTCAGGAAAGAGGACCTGGAATGGATTCAAGGTCGCGACAAGGTTGAACTGTATGCACCGACACCACCCTATAAGTACGGGCGTTGTTTCTGTGGCATATGCGGAACGTCGCTTGGCGAAATCCTCTCACAGGACGAGAGCTTTCCCATCGCGGCAAATACCCTTGATAGCGAAATCGAGGTCAGAAACAGTTTTCACGAGTTTGTTTGTGAAAAGCCGGCCTGGTACGGGATCTGCGACGAGGCGAAACAGTATGATGGCCATCCGGTGTAGCGCTTAGCCGGGGCTATTTCATCGCCCCGGCCGCCTTGAGCATTTTTTTGAAAACGCTGGGCAGTGCTTCATTATCGAGCGCAGCCATGCTGGCCCACCAGCCTTCGTCAAGCGGATGATCGCGCGTGATCGTCCAGACTTCGACGATGAGACGGAAATGGGTAAAGACATGCTCGATAGATCCAACACTTTTCCACTTCGCTTCAAAGGGAAAATCGGGCTCCGTCTCTTGAGAAGTCCATTCGCTGCCCGGAACTTCGGTCATCTTCGCCAGCAACCCTTTCGGCCCACGCTGGCGAAGGAAGATCTTGCCCTCCGGATGGAAAATAACGAAAGCATGACCGTAACGCGTGGGTCGGACCGCCTTCACCGGCGGAACCGGGAAGGCAAGCGGGCTGCCGGTTCTTGTCCCCTTGCAGCCAGTTTCCAGCGGGCACAAAAGGCAATTGGCGCGTCGCGGTGCACAGATCGTGGCCCCCAGATCCATCATGGCCTGCGCAAAGTCACCTGCCCGCTCTGGCACGGCGCTTTGCACAGTGGCCCGGACCAGGGGCTTTTCCTCACGGACCGGCTTGGGCAGCGCAATATAGCGGGACACGACACGATCTACATTGCCATCGACCACTGCGACAGGCTCGTCATGACAGATGGCGGCGATGGCCGCACTTGTGTAGTCACCGATGCCAGGCAATTCGCGCAGAGCAGCGGCAGTTCTCGGGAACACGCCGCCATGGTGTTCAACCACCGCAATAGCGCAAGCATGGAGATTTCGAGCGCGGGCGTAATAGCCAAGCCCGGCCCATTGGACGAGCACATCATCAAGGCGGGCTGCGGCGAGATTTTGGACAGTGGGCCAAAGCGCCGTGAAAGCAGCGAAATATTTCCGCACTGCGGCAATGGTCGTCTGCTGAAGCATGATCTCGCTCAGCCAAACAAAATAGGGATTGGGTAAGACCCCGCGCGCACGCTCAGCGGGCGGAACGCGCCAAGGAAGATCGCGCGCGTGACGATCATACCAACCGAGCACTGCATTGGCGTCAAGCGCTGCATCATCTGGATTTTCTTCGCTTATCTGCGCACCGCTCAATTTGATCTGAACTCTTGTTTTTGTCGCAGTTTCCAACCGGACACCTGGTTTCCCCCAGTCCTGAAAATGCGCGGCATGTTGCATGGAGGCTGTTTGAGCCATAATGAACACCTACAGAGCCAAAGGACATTGGCGCAAGCATGACCAGCAAAACTTCGACGCCAAAGCGCAGCAACCGCACTGTGCAATTGGGTGACATGATCGGCAAGACGCTCGATCCCGCATTGAAAAAGCGCGGATTTGCCGGTCGCGACCTGATCAGCCATTGGCAAACGATAGCACCCGCGCCGTGGGACAAGATTTCCATGCCTGACAAGCTGGTCTGGCCGCGCCGCGATCGACCCGACCCGGAGGGCGCGATCCTCCACCTCCGGTGTCTTGAGGGTCATGGGTTGGCGCTGACCCACGAAGCGCAAACCATAGCCTCGGCGGTAAACCGGTATTTCGGCTATTTGATCGTGGGGTCGGTACGCTTGTCGCCAATGCCGCTGATCGCAGAAAAACCGATACCGGCAAAATCAACGCAATTGCCGCTGGCAACGCTCGAGGCCATCAAGGCCCAGACAGGCGGTATCGAGGATGATGGGCTGCGCGAAGCCTTGCAAAAACTGGGGCGGGGTGTTTTGGCAAAACGCGATAGATAGCCGATCATTTGATGTTCGCTGGGGACAATGAAGCGGTTTATCGTCGGTTTCACCGGCATGTGAACGCCTTGCCCCCTTGCCGCCGGAATCGCCCGGTGTAGTGTGCGCTGGAATTTATTTAGCCATTAAGGAGCAAAACATTGTCGCTCAATCGCAGAAGCCTACTACTCGCCGGATCCAGCGTCGGGCTTGCCACTCTGATCTACGGGTGCAGTGAATCCAACGCTGAAGCCGAAGTCACCGCCAATGTCGTCACAGAAACCGCTCCGGAAGGCGATGTCGCGCTCTATGACGGATCGGCAATCGAACCGATAAATGGTGATGCGATCAACAATCCCCCACTCGCCGACCGGCCGATGGGCGGTGTGGACGCTGAGCTGACTGTCGTCGAGTACGTTTCCCCCACCTGCCCGCATTGCGCCGCCTTTCACATGACCGCGCTGCCCCAGCTCAAGGAAGAATATATCGACACCGGTCGCATCCGCTTTATAGCCCGCCCGTTCCGCCGCAACGTACTCGACCTTGCCATTTTCATGGTGGCCGAAGCCTCGGGCGAACAGTACAACGAAATTCTCAGCGCCTATATGGAAAG
This sequence comes from Pelagibacterium sp., assembly GCF_048264985.1. Lineage (GTDB taxonomy): Bacteria > Pseudomonadota > Alphaproteobacteria > Rhizobiales > Devosiaceae > Pelagibacterium. The sequence goes on along the minus strand of NZ_JBLXCL010000001.1, from coordinate 835,899 downwards.
CCAGAATGTTTGGGCTGCCAGTGAAAATCCGCGCCAGGCGATCTTCGATATCGCCGAACAGTTCGGGTTTACACAGGAAAGGTTCGAGGAAGTCTTGACCGACCAGGAATTGTTGGCTGCTATCGAAGCGACCCGCGAGCAGGCACTCAATGAATTCGGACTGCAGGGCACACCGACATTCTATATCAACGGGGATAAGTTCGAGGGCACACCCGACTATGCAGGGCTTTCCGCCGAAATCGAGAACCGCCTCTAGTTCTGCTCCTTTGCGAGGCGCGGAATGAAATTTTCGCGCCTCAAGCTCCTGGGCTTCAAATCCTTTACCGATCCCGTTGAATTGGTTCTCGAACCCGGCATTACCGGGGTCGTCGGCCCCAATGGGTGTGGAAAATCCAATCTCGTTGAAGCACTGCGCTGGGTGATGGGCGAAAGTTCATACAAGGCCATGCGCGCGTCGGGCATGGATGACGTGATCTTTTCGGGTTCGGGCAATCGTCCAGCCCGAAATTCTGCAGAAGTTACTGTCGTACTCGACAATTCCGACCGCACGGCACCGCAGGCGTTCAATACTGCCGACACCATAGAAATTTCACGCCGCATCGAACGCGAGCAGGGATCGGTCTATCGCATCAATGGCCGCGACGTTCGCGCGCGCGACGTGCAGCTGATGTTTGCCGACGCTTCGACTGGTGCCCATTCCCCTGCCCTTGTACGGCAAGGCCAAATTGGCGAACTGATTGCCGCCAAGCCAACCCAGCGACGCGCATTGCTTGAAGAAGCAGCCGGTATTTCCGGTCTGCATTCTCGCCGCCATGAAGCCGAGTTACGGCTAAGGGCCGCAGAACAAAATCTTGAACGCGTCGACGACATTATCGCCCAGGTCGAAGTGCAGCTTGAAACGCTCAAACGGCAGGCTCGGCAAGCTACCCGCTATCGCGCGCTTTCGGGCGATATCAGGCGCGCCGAAGCAACGCTTTATCACATCCGCTGGGTCAAAACCCGTTATGCTGAAAAGGAAACAGAAGCTCAACAGGGACGCCTGATCAGCCAATTGGCCGACGCCTCCCACCTCGAACATCAGGCCAAAAAGCTAGTCGAGGCGATGGACGCCGAGATTCAGCCTTTGCGCGACGCCGATGCTGCAGCAGGCGCTGTACTGCAGCGCTTGACTATATTGCGGGGACAACTCGAGGAGGAATTACGGCGGGCCAATTCGAGACGCGCAGAACTTGATGACCGGCTCAAGCAGATCGACACCGATATCGAGCGCGAATCAGCGCTGATCGGCGATAGTGACGGGCTGATCGAAACTCTTGAAGCCGAGCGTCTGGAGTTGGCTGAGACTGCCGAAGCCGAGAGCGAAGCAAGCGAGATGGCCCGCGCCCAGGCAGACGAAGCGCGCGCTGCGCTCGACGAGGCGGAAGCTGCGGCACGCTCAGCCGCCGACGCTGTTGCGGCCATTCGTGCCCAACGGGCACAAGCCACCCGGGCCGCAGAAGAATCCAGCCAACGTGTCGGGCGGCTGCAATCACAGCAATCTGATCTCATGCGCGATGTCGCTGCACTTGAAGAGAGCCTGGCAGCCGACCACACGCTTGCGGAGCGACAAGCCAGGCTTGACGAAGTGCTGGAAGCATTTGCCATTGCCGAAGCCGAGGTCGAAACAGCTGAGCTCGAAACCGCCGAGGCCGTCGATGCGCTCGAAAGCGCCCAGCCACAACTGGCCGAGACAGAAGGCAAGCTTCATCGACTAGAGAGCGAGGCAGAGACACTTGCGCGAATTCTCAATGTCGATGGTGGATCACTCTGGCCGGCGATCGTGGATGCCCTACGTGTTGCGCCAGGCATGGAAACGGCACTTGGCGCAGCATTGGGCGATGATCTCGAAGCTTCAGACGACTCAGCGGCGCCGCTGTATTGGACGCAGAGTAAAGGGCCAGACGACCCAGCATTGCCCGAGGGCGTTCCAGCGCTATCGGTTCATGTTTCGGGGACGCCTTTGCTCAAACGGCGCCTCGACCAAATCGGCATCGTCTATAGCGCTGCCGAGGGCGAACGGCTCATGGCATTGCTCAAGCCAGGTCAACGTCTGGTCAGTGTCGACGGTGGACTCTGGCGCTGGGATGGTTTTGTAGCAAAGCCGGACGCCCCGAGCGCTGCAGCCCAACGACTGTCCCAACGCAACAGACTGGCTGACCTCGATAGCGAAATCACCAGTCTGCGCGCTGCGCGCAATGAAGCGCAGGCGAAAATATCGGGATTACGCACCCGGGTGGAAACGACGCGAGAAGCCGAAATTGCCCGCAGGGCCGCATGGCGAGAAGCCCAGCGGGGCATCGCCGCGGCCCAGGCCGGTGTCGACTCTGCGCACAAGAATTTGGCTGAGCTGACAGCGCGCCGTACCGCATTGGCAGAATCGCGCGTCCGAATCGAAGAAAGCCTGGCCGAAGCCGTCGCAATTGCCGAAGACGCGCAGGCAGCTCTCGAAGAGCTCGGAGCCGAAGGCGATGCCGTACGCGAGGCCGAAACCCGACAGCGCACGCTGGTCAATCTGCGCGAAGCTGCCGAACAGGCCCGCGTGCGGCTAGCAGGCTTTGAAAGCGCTTCGCAGATGCGCGCATCGCGGCTATCGCGGATTGCGCAGGAACTTGAAAGCTGGCAGCGGCGGCAGGCAGGAGCGCAAAGTCAGATTGAAACGCTAGAGCGGCGCAAGGGCGAAATCGCGATACAGATCTCCGACCTCAACGCGACTCCCGATGCTTTCGACATCAGGCGTGCCGAACTCGAAGACCAGATAGAAGATGCAGAATATGCCCGCAAGCGCGCATCGGACAAGCTCAACGAAGCTCAGGGCGCATTTCGCGAGGCAGACAAGGCAGCGCGTCTCGCCGCCGAAGGGCTCGCCGACACGCGCGCGGAAATGGCACGGGTCGAGGAGCGTCTCAAGGGCAACATCGCGTCTCGCCAGCAGATTGAACGCCAGATCGCAGAAATACTGGGAATTTCCGCTGACAAGACCGCCGAAGCGGCCGGAATCAAGCCCGAAGCTGCCCTGCCCGAAGAATCAGCAACCGAATCGCGCGTCGATCGGCTGAAAGCCGAGCGCGAGCGATTGGGTGGGGTCAATTTGATGGCCGAACAGGAAGCCCTGGAGGTCGAAGAGAAGCTGGACAAGATGGTAGCTGACCGCGAAGATCTCATCGCGGCGATCGCCAAACTCCGGACCGGAATTTCCAACCTCAACCGTGAGGGGCGCGCCCGGCTCAACGAGGCCTTTGAAAAGGTCAACAATCACTTCCGCGAGCTGTTCACCTCATTGTTCGGTGGGGGCACCGCAGAACTGACATTCGTTGAGAGCGACGATCCGCTGCAGGCGGGCCTGGAAATCATCGCCAAGCCGCCGGGGAAAAAGCCTCAAACTATGACACTGCTCTCAGGTGGAGAGCAGGCGCTGACGGCGATGAGCCTGATCTTTGCAGTGTTTCTGACCAACCCGGCCCCGATCTGCGTACTCGACGAGGTGGACGCGCCACTCGATGATGCCAATGTGGAGCGCTTCTGCAATCTCCTGGAATCGATGCGTCAGCGCACTGAGACACGGTTTGTTGTCATCACCCACAATCCAATTACCATGGCGCGCATGGACCGGCTGTTCGGCGTCACCATGCCCGAACGCGGAGTGAGCCAACTCGTTTCAGTCGACCTACGGACCGCAGAGACGTTTCTTGAAGCGAGCTGAAAGCAAGGACGCAAGTGACTTGACCGGTCCAATAGTCATGCCGGCTGCAAGGCCCAACCGCCAAGAGAATCCACCGGCGTGCCATCGTGTTACCATAATGGGCGCGTTGACGGGATGCCGCACCCTGACAACTATCGCCTAAGTATTTGAATTATTGGCCTTTTTTGACAACGCGCGCAGCTTGACACCTTGGGGCCCCGCAACTATGGTGCGCGCGACTTTGAAGGCACCCACTTGCCGGGTGTCCGGCTAGGCTGGAGCGGTGGTTTTGAAGTGACCAATTCCGACGACAAACCGGCCAAGGACGGGACTTCCCCGCGCCAATCGGAAACTTCCGAACTGGCGGCGCGGATCAGGAAAGCTCAGGACGCGCGTGCGGCCGCCGATGGCAGTCAGCAGGCATCCCGGCAGGGCGACATGTCGACGCTGGCGCGCGGTTTGCGTATTGGTGCCGAGTTTGTTGCGGCGATCCTTGTGGGCTCAGGTATTGGATACCTGATCGACATGTTTGCGGGGACAAGCCCATGGGCGCTGCTCATCACGTTCATGGTGGGTTTTGCCGCTGGAATTGTGAATGTCACTCGTGTAGTGGCAGAACTGAATACAGAAAAAACCGCATCGAACGATGCGGATAGTGTGGACTGAAGGGCGAGATAGGGGCTTTAGAACCTTGGCGAACGATCCGATTCACCAATTTGTCATCTATGACATCTTCACCTTCGGGACCATCGGCGGCGACGGCACCGAAGGGAGCGGCATAACGCTCTCTTTTACGAACTCATCGTTGTTCATGGTTTTGACCACGATCACGATCTGCGTGTATCTTATCCTGTCCACGCGTGGACGCGGGTTGGTTCCTAACCGCTGGCAGCTGACCAGCGAGATGGCCTACGAATTTGTGGCCAATATGGTGCGAAGTGGCGCCGGAACCGAAGGTATGAAGTTTTTCCCCTTCGTGTTCTCGCTGTTCACTTTCATCTTTATCGGGAACATGTTCGGCATGATCCCTTACTTCTACACCTTCACCAGCCAGATCATCGTGACCTTCGCGCTTGCCATGCTGGTTATGACCGTTGTTGTGGCCTATGGCTTCATCAAGAACGGGCCGAAATTCCTCAAGCTCTTCGTGCCTTCGGGCGTGCCGGGTTACATCGTTCCGATCGTGACGCCGATCGAGGTTATCTCGTTCCTCTCGCGTCCCATTTCGCTCTCGGTGCGTTTGTTCGGAAACATGCTGGCTGGCCACATTACACTTAAAGTGTTCACCGGCTTCGTTGTTTCGCTTGCGTCCCTCGGGGCCGTAGGCATCGCAGGTGCCGTGCTGCCGCTCATCATGGGCGTAGCAATCACAGCTCTCGAATTCATGGTGTCCGCGGTTCAGGCTTATGTCTTCGCCGTTCTGACCTCCATGTACCTCAACGATGCGATCCATCCTTCGCATTGATATCCACTAGACCTCGTTAAGTTCCAAAGCTTCGAAAGGATCACAAAATGGAAGCTGAAGCCGCAAAGTACATCGGTGCAGGCATTGCATGTTTCGGTATGGCCGGCGCCGCCATTGGCGTGGCCAACATCTTCGGGAGTTTCCTGTCGGGTGCCCTGCGCAACCCGTCGGCTGCCCCTAGCCAATCCGGCAACCTGATTTTCGGCTTCGCCGTGACCGAAGCTCTGGGCATCTTTTCGTTCCTGGTTGCCCTTCTGCTCCTGTTCGCGGTCTAATTGATCGTCGACAGCACATTTGAAGGCGGTCGGAGCACGCTTCGGCTGCCTTGCCATGTGTCGGCATTGGCCGGCACACCAGACTTTTCAATTGGCGGATAGCGCATGATTAGCCAGGTCCAGGCACAGGAAACAGCACTCGAAGAGGCCGTTGAGCCGCTCGAGGACCACATCATTTCGCTCGAAGATTCTCCCGACGGCGAAACCCATGAGGTCATCGGCGCAGATGGCGAAGCACACGTCTCTGGCGTGTTTCCTCCGTTCGATGCCACGACATACCCCTCTCAGCTCTTGTGGCTGGCCATTACCTTCGCCGCGCTTTATTTCGTCATGAAAAAGCTTGCGCTGCCCCGGATTGGCGAAATCCTTGAAGAACGCCGCGACCGGATCGAAGGCGATCTGGCCGAAGCCGAACGCCTGCGCCAGAAAACGGATCAGGCCATCGCGTCTTACGAGGCCGCACTGGCTGAAGCCCGTTCAAACGCACACACGATCGCCGAAGCGGCCCGTGCGGAGAATAAGACAAAGCTCGATACAGCTCGTACCAAGGTCGAAACCAACCTGGCCAAGAAAGTTGCATCTGCTGAAGAGCGGATTGCTGCAACCAAGGCAGAGGCAATGGGACACGTCGACGAGATCGCCGCAGACACCGCTCAGGCTGTCGTCGCTCAGCTGGTCGGCAAAGTGCCGGTTAAAGCTGCACGCGATGCCGTCGCCAAGGCCAGCAAGGAGTAGTCCGACATGGAACTCGATGCCACATTCTGGGCGTTTATCTCGCTGCTGATTTTCATTGGGATCGTGATCTACTTCAAGGTCCCGGGCATGATCACCAAGACGCTCGACACGCGCATTGCAAAGATCGAAGCCGATCTTGATGAAGCCAAGCGTCTGCGTGAGGAAGCACAGGCCCTTCTGGCGGAATATGAGCGCAAGCGCAAAGCCGCCGAAAGCGAAGCTGAAGAGATCGTCGCCGCCGCTCAGGAAGAAGCTGAGCGTATGACTGCGGAAGCCGAAGCTTCACTCGAAGACATGGTCGCCCGCCGCACCAAAGCTGTAGAAGACAAGATAGCCCAGGCCGAGGCCCAGGCCCTTGCTGATGTTCGCGCTCGGTCTGCCGACGTCGCCATCGAAGCCGCGCGGCTTATTCTTGCCGATCAGGTCAAGGACAGTGGCGGCGCATTGGTCGATCAGTCAATCAAAGACGTTGCAAGCCGGCTTAACTAGAGCCGATAGACAATGTCGAGTTTGCGGGCCCTACGGGGCCCGTTTTCACGTGAAGACAAGGGAACACCTCAGCATGACTATCGAACGCCTTAGTGCCGGCCCACGCATGAGCCAGGCCGTTAAACACGGCAACACTGTCTATCTCGCTGGACAAGTAGCAAAGGATGAATTCGCCACGATCGAAATCCAGACAGCGCAAGCCCTTGAGAAAATGGACGCGTTGCTTGCCGAAGCGGGAACGAGCAAGTCCAAGATTCTCTCGGTTCAGGTGTTGCTGACCAACATCGCCGACTTCTCGGCAATGAATTCGGTTTATGACAAATGGATAGACCCGGCCAATCCCCCGGCGCGCGCCTGTTATGAAGCGCGCCTGGCTTCACCGAATCTGCGGGTGGAAATCATCGCAGTGGCTGCTCTCGACTGAGTAAACCCGTAACCAGCGCATTCAAAAGCGGCCCTTGGATATTCTCCAGGGCCGCTTTTCTTTATGACCAGTCGACCCAGCGGCCATGGTAGTCGGTAAGACCTACGGTTTCTTTTTCTCCACCGGGCCAAACGGTTTGCTTGAGCACGGCCCCAGCGGGATGCCCCTCGGCTTCCATATACATCCAGACCAACGGCGCCTCCTGGGTCGCGACGGCACCCGCTGCTGCAAACGACTCGGCAATCCGCTCCTTTGTGGCATCGGGAAGGTATTGCCAAACGATGGTGTGGAAAAACACGCGTGCCACACCTGGCTTGGCGGTTTCTGCCAATTTGGCATCAACCCAATCGGCCGCATCCGCGCGATCTACTGCGTAGGGCCGTGATGCGGCAGCGGAAAGGGCTGCCGAGACCCGCCCGATGCGATTGTGCTGATCGGCCCAGATATAGGCAAGCTGTCGCTCGACACTCTCGGGCGTATGCGGATCCAGCGGATTACGATCGCAACCTTCCCGGCTGACAATCTCCAGCTCCGCTTCGAGCGGCGGAATATGGCCGCGCCACTCACTGTCGATATTGACCAATGCATTGCTCTCGCCCCATTCGCGGTCTTCGCCCAGAGCGTAATGATAGGTATCGAAAGCAAGATTAAGTCCTGCGCTGGCACCGATTTCGTAAAGCGCCAAACCCATCTTCAGCCTTTCGGCCAACCGCAAAGCCATGCCCAGCAGCGCTGAGGAGCGCATCACCTCATTGGTCTGGGGCGGGCTATCAAGAAAATCGTGAAGGAAGTCGTCGTGTTTTTCGATAGCTGTCGCGATAGCTTCCCAGAGCTGGTCCGGCTTTGCCTCAAGCGGCGGATACAAAGAGGCAAGTTCCCGCGCACGACCCGAGCGAACAAGGCCATGAAGCGCACCGGTAGCGCGCAACGCAATTGCATCAGCCCGGGCCGAATCGGGCCAGTTCAAAATTCGCGCGCCGAATCGAGACGAATCAGTGAGCCGCTCGGCGAGCAGATCACACAAATTGGCGGTGAATGGGGAGCCCAGACTTCGGCAGGCCTCGGCTTGAAACCGAAAGGTCTCAAGCACGTGGGGGTTCATATTCGACATTGACGCCCTCCGACTAGTACCGTCGAAGTTTAAGGGGTTTGGCGTGCCGATCAAAGGTGTTTTTGCCTCCCCACCGGTGGCGGGGAGGCCGATTGTTATTGCGCGGCCTGAAGCTTGTCAGCCGGTGCTGTCCATTTCAGCCTAGGCTGGCGGGCAGCACGGGTCTCATCAAGCCGTCGCAGCGGCGCCCGCATCGGCGCAGAAGTGAACCGTTCAGCATTGCCTGCACGCGCGTCTTCAGCAAGTTCACGCATCGTAGCTACAAAAACATCAAGGGTTTGGAGCGATTCGCTTTCGGTCGGTTCGATAAGCATGGCTCCATGTACGACCAGCGGGAAATACATGGTCATGGGATGAAAGCCCTCATCGATCATCGCTTTGGCGAAGTCGAGGGTCGACACTCCAGTTCCCTTTAAGAACTCGTCATCAAACAGCACTTCGTGCATGACAGGTTGGCCGTCGAAGGGCGCTGTGAACAGATCATCCAGACGCGCCTTGAGGTAGTTGGCATTGAGCACGGCATCGCGCGCTGCCTGGGCCAATCCATCTGCACCGTGACTGAGCATATAGGTCAGGGCACGGACATACATGCCCATTTGCCCGTGAAACGCTGTCAACCGCCCGAATGCCTGGCCGTCAGCATGTTCGACGAGATCGATCTTGTCGCCGTCCCTGCGCAGGAAGGGAACGGGCGCGAACGGCGCAAGCGCCTCGGAAAGCACAACGGGGCCGGAACCCGGCCCTCCCCCGCCGTGAGGCGTTGAGAACGTCTTGTGAAGGTTGATGTGCATGGCATCGATGCCGAGATCGCCGGGACGGACCACGCCCATGATCGCGTTGAAATTCGCGCCGTCACAATAGAAATATGCACCGGCTTCATGGACGGCAGCCGCGATCTCGATAATCTGCGACTCGAAAAGTCCGCAAGTGTTGGGATTTGTCAGCATGATCGCTGCAACGTCGTCGCTCAGCGCGGCCTTTACCGCTTCTACGTCGACAGTTCCGTTTTCATTGGCATCGATCGATTTAACCAAATAGCCGAGGAATGCCGCGGTTGCTGGGTTGGTACCGTGAGCGCTCTCTGGGACGAGCACGACCTTGCGGTGTCCCTGTCCTTTCGCCTCATGCGCCGCCTTGATAGCCATCATGCCGCACAGTTCGCCATGCGCACCAGCCTTGGGTGAAAGCGCGACCGCTGCGGTGTTGGTCAGCTCCATCAGCCAATGGCTGAGCTGCTCCATGACACCAAGCGCGCCCTTAACGGTGGACACAGGCTGCAGAGGATGAACGTCAGCAAAGCCGGGAAGCCGGGCCATCTTCTCATTGAGCCGGGGGTTGTGCTTCATCGTGCACGAGCCGAGCGGGTACATTCCTGAGTCGATCGAATAATTACGGCGCGACAGGCGAACATAATGGCGCATAGCTTCGGGCTCGGTCAGGCCGGGCAGATCAAGTTCACTCTTGCGGCGCAGACCGCCGAGCCGATCGTCTGAAACTTCGATGTCTGGAAGATCCACACCGGAATGATCGCGGTCGCCGATCTCAAAGAGCAATGGTTCTGCCGGAAGCAGGGCCGCTGGTCCCGCACTTGCTGCAGCGGTGCCAACGTTGGGTGCAGTTGGGCGCCCCTGGGTGTTCATGCTCATGCAATTTCTCCCTTCAAGGCATAGACAAGTGCGGAGATATCGGCGTCCGTAGTGAGTTCGGTTGCAGCCAGGATCATGAGATTTTCAACGTCCGGTTTTCCCGGCTCGAGACGGGAAACCGGCAGGCCGGCGAGAATACCTTTCGCAGCCAGCGCTTCAACCACGGGCGCGGCAGGTGAAGGCAGGCGCACTGTCATTTCGTTGAAAAATGTCTTGTTGAGCACAGAAATGCCGGCGCCTTCCAGCGCATCGGCGAGAGCTGCCGCCCGCGCATGGTTGAGCTTGGCAAGCCGTGTCAGCCCCCTCTCACCGAGAAGCGAAAGGTGAATGGTAAATGCAAGAGCGCACAGGCCAGCATTGGTGCAGATGTTCGATGTCGCCTTTTCGCGGCGTATATGTTGCTCACGAGTCGACAACGTCAAAACAAACCCGCGCTCTCCGTCCGCATCGACGGTTTCCCCGCACAAGCGGCCAGGCATCTGGCGCACAAACTTTTCGCGGCAAGCCAAAAGCCCAACATAAGGGCCACCAAATGTCAGCGGATTGCCCAGCGACTGCCCCTCGGCGACCACGATGTCGGCGCCAAGGGCTCCGGGCGCTTCAAGAAGCCCAAGCGAGATAATCTCAGTGACCACAACGATCAGCAGCGCGCCCTTTTCATGGGCCGCTTCGGCCAATGCTGAAACATTGCGCAGATGACCATAAAAATCTGGGGTCTGGATGACGATTGCAGCCGTGTCGTCGTCGATGCGGTCCACGATATCGCCCTGCCCTTCAGGTGAAGGCGAAAGGCATTCCAGGCCATCTTCTCCGGCAAGATAGGTCATAACCGTATCGCGATACTGCGGATGCAGACCGCCGGAGAGAAAAACCTTGTTCTTGCGCGTGATGCGGCGGGCCATCAGCACGGCCTCGGCCGTTGCTGTCGAGCCGTCATACATCGAGGCGTTGGCGACATCCATACCGGTCAGATTTGCGACCTGTGTCTGGAACTCGAAAAGCATCTGGAGGGTGCCCTGCGAGATTTCTGGCTGGTAGGGCGTGTATGCGGTGAGCCATTCCGAGCGCTGGATCAGATGATCGACCGTAGCCGGAACGTGGTGCCGGTAAGCGCCCGCCCCGACAAAGAAGGGCCCATCGCCGGCCGCATGGTTGGACTTGGCCAGCCCACGCATATGTGCCTCGACGGCAAATTCGGGCTGATGGTCCGGCAGATCCGGGCTAAACGTGCCGAGGACGGATTTGGGCACCGCGGCGAACAAATCATCGATAGAAGACGCACCGATGGTGGACAGCATATGCTGTCGATCGGCAGCGGAATGGGGGAGGTAGCGCATCGCGGCTCCGGTTCAGGGCGTTTCCAGAAAAGTTGCCGTTGAGCCATAAGGCGCAAGAGCGACAATCAAAAAGCGTTAGGCCGTGTGATCGGCGTAGGCGGCTTCATCCATAAGGGCTTCAAGTTCAGCATCATCGGAGAGCTCAAGCTTGAAAATCCAACCGGCTGCCGCCGGATCGGAATTGATGAGACCAGGTTCGTCGGACAGGGCGTCATTGACTTCGGTCACGGTGCCGGACACTGGAGCGTAAATCTCCGAAGCAGCCTTGACCGATTCAACGACTGCGACTTCGTCGCCCTTTTTGAACGTCGTACCGACTGTCGGCAGTTCGACAAAAACGATGTCGCCAAGCTGTTCCTGGGCGAAGGCGGAAATGCCTACAGTGCCTGTCTTGCCTTCGGCGCGGACGTATTCGTGATCTGTTGTGTAGCGTGTCGTCATTGTGAGGTTCCTTCTGGATCAGGCCGGTTTGCGATAATAGCGCTGGGGAACAAACGGCATTTTGGCGACGGTGCCAGCGATCGGCCTACCCCGCACCATAGCTGTTACATGTTCGCCTTCACGGGCGATTTCTGCGGGCACGTAGCCCATGGCAATCGAGGCTTGCGCAGTGGGCGCAAATGTCCCGGATGTGATCTTTCCGATAACGGTGCCACTGTTATCAACGAGTTCTGCACCTTCACGTACAGGCTGGCGGCCCTCGAAACGTATCCCGACACGCTTATCATCGGCACCTTCGGCCAGACGCTTCATGATAGCCTCGGCGCCAGTAAAACCGCCTTCGGTGCGTCGGCGCTTGCCAATGGCAAAGAGCAGGCCGGCCGATACCGGGTCGACACTATCGGTCATGTCGTGGCCGTAGAGGCACAATCCAGCTTCCAAGCGAAGGCTGTCGCGAGCGCCCAGCCCGGCCGGCTCGACCAGCGAATTGGCGATCAAAAGATCAAACAGGGCCGGTGCATGCTCGTTGGCGACCGAAAGCTCAAAGCCATCTTCGCCGGTATAGCCCGAGCGTGAAACATCGACGACAATGCCTCCGATCCGCGTCGGTCCTGCCTGCATAAAGCCAAGCTTTTCGGTAATGTCCGAGTGCTTGGCAAGAACTTCGGCGGCACGTGGCCCCTGCAACGCGATCAGCGCATGACCATCGCGGAGATCGAACGTCACATCAGCAGGCGCCCTGGTCTTGATAAACTCGAGATCGTGATGCTTGCGCGCAGCATTGACGACCATATACATCACACCATCAGGCTCCTGACCTTCGGCAGGTCGAGTGATGATGAGATCGTCTTCAATTCCGCCCTGATCGTTGAGAAGAACGGTATAGCGCATCTGTCCGGGTTGGAGGGAAACCAGATCGGCTGGCGTAATCGCTTCTAGCGCGGCAATAGTGGTTGCGTGATCAGGTCCGGTAATAACCACCTGCCCCATGTGGGAAACATCGAACAGGCTGGCCGCCTGTCTTGTGTGGTTATGCTCAGCTACGATCCCGGCATACTGGACTGGCAGCGCATAGCCGCCGAACTCCACTATCCTGCCGCCGACGGCGACGTGCCGTTCGTAAAGCGCCGTTCTAAGCAAATCGGTCTGGGCCTGGGGGGCCATATGAGTCTCTCCGGGTTACGCGATGGACGGCACCACACGACGACGCACAGTAATGCATCGTAACGTAGTGCCCCCTCTGTCGGTCAACCTGAGAGATTTCCCGGGCGGCTTGCTTGCCACAAAACCCGGCTACACCCGTCGGTGGGAAGCATGTGCTTCCGCTTTCCAGAGTTTTGGTCGGCACCAGCCTGTTCACACAGAACGCGCCCGACCTCTTTCGCCTGTCCCACTATCAAAAGGCGACATTCGCCTTATGGCAATAGTCCAGGCTCAGCGGTCCCTTGTGCCTGAGAGGTTCCGGGGCGGTTGCTCCTTCGGCGCCCTGACTCGAGGGCCAGGATCTCTTCCGCTGATGGCCGGACCATGTAAGAAAGTCCCGCCCTCGTCAATCTGCTAGTTATCAAAGCCCACGAAAATGGTTATCTGCTCGCCGCCCACATAAGGTATGGCGACATTTTCCACAGTCTTGCTGAATTCATTGGCGCTCGACGAACTGGCCGCGACCGGGACGTCATAACGCTCCGAAAAAACGGCAAGCCCATCGCGCTGTACCGCAAAGCGCAGTGGCATCGTGATGTTTCCGTCTCCCCCCGAGGGCCCGATGATGACCCGACCCACAGCCCCCATGCGCACAGTGATGATGCCATTGGACACAACACAATTGCGCGAAACTCTATCAAGGACGCCTTGATAACGCAGAGCGCTTGCATCGGACGTCCGATTGCCCGCATAGGTGCGATAGAACTCGGCACCTTCGAGAATGCGGATCGGCGGACATTCGGTTGCAATGGCCGGCAACGCGCCGCTGGCAGCTTGGGCCACCTGGGTCTGGCTGGCATTTACATTGGCGTAGCTGGCATCGTCGCTACCGCCAAACATCGACCCCATTGAACAGCCGGCGAGAAGAACAGCCATGGCCGTGCCCGCCGCCAAACGCAAAACCGAACCCACCATGATCCCCTTCACTCTCATTTGGCTCAAGCCTCCAGCGCTTCTAGCATGGCCGGCGCGCCCGAGCTGGTGACCTCGCCCGGCGCTCCTTCGACATTGACGCGTTCGACAACTCCGTCTCGGATCAGCAGCGAGGCGCGATTGAACCGCATCCCCAACCCTCCACCGGTCAAATCTCGTTCCAATCCCAGGGCATTGGCAAGTTCACCCAAACCGTCAGCAATAAATTCGATCTGCCCGAGCGCGCCGGTCGCTTCGGCCCAGGCTTTTACCACGTGATGATCGTTGACGGTGCCACACACGATTTTGTCGACCCCGGCGGCCATAAGCTTTTCGGCTGCTGCAATATAGCCGGGAAGATGGTTGAGGTGGCAGGTGGGCGTGAACGCACCGGGGACTGTGAAAAACACGACAGTTCCATTGCCCAATATATCGGCGCTTGTCGCATCAGCGACACCGCTTTCGGTGACGTGTTTTACCTGCACCGAAACAATTTTCTGGCCGGGTTGAATGGTCATGGGCGTCCTCACGCTAATATAGACAGACACAGGATGAATCGGGCGGGACTAAGGTTGACCGCTCATCGCATTGAAATCGGATCTCGACTTTCATAGGAGAATTCTCGACATCCGTCGAGGTTTGCGGGGAAGCTTTGGACGCTATTGGCCGAAGCTGCCGGCTCAATCCAGCAGCCGGGTGATCTCGAAGGGTCCGCTCTCGTTTTCGAAGGTGAAATGGGCCACGGCACCACGCAGTGTTTCGGGCCCTGAGCGGCCCAACAAGGCAAACGACAGCTGCCCCGGCGCAATGAGTTCAGGCTTGCCAAAAACGAGGGTGGTGTTGGCAATATCGGCAATCATCGAGGCATGGTCGAAGCCGGGATCGAGGAGGGCAACTGTGATCGCCTCGGTCGACATATCAAAACTTGCATCGCCCAATATGTCCGCGCCATCATGGGGTAGCGGAACATTGGCCAATGCTTGTCCGATCCGATGTTGGTTTGAGCTGTCTGGCATATCAAGCGCGGGGGCAAGCTCAAGACTGACATTTGCCGGTACACAGATATCAGAACAGATGCCCATCGTGATTTCGGCAACGAGAGAGGGGCTATTGTCGCTGACGGTGACCGCGAGCGGCAAGAGGACATGGCCGTAGAACGCATGATCGAGATAGCCGTCAGTGATTTCGCGCGTTGGATAGGGCCAGGCAATTTGTACGCTGTCGATACCACTGGATCGTGCAATATCGAAAATCAGAGGCAATCCTGTCTCGCCGGGCACACGCCAGTAGGTCTTGGTATCGGCGGGCATATCGATGTCCAGCCCCATCCACACGATGCCATCCGCATCAGGCACGCCGGATGAGACAAGGCGTACAGAAACGTCGGGGGCGACCTCCACCCAAGCGGTTTCTTCGGCAGCGCCCGTTGCGACGAGCGCAAAGGTCATGATGGTGGCGATCGCAAATTTCATGAGTAAAGTCATTAATCGAGAGCGCAGGAATGGGAAAGATACGTTTGATCATCGCTTCGTGATCGTTGGGGATTTGAAACCCAGCGGGAAGTCTTTACGTTCATAGAAGGGCGGGAATAGAAAGTGAGTTGATTATGGACACACTCAAAGGACAGTTCCTCGTCGCAACCCCCGATATAGGCGACGAACGGTTTGCCGAAGCCGTCATATATCTTGTCGCGCATGGCGATGATGGCGCCATGGGGCTGGTCGTCAATCAACCCATGGATGATCTCAACCTTTCCGACATTCTTGCCGAGATCGATCTCGACGACGAGGAAGATGCCATTCGCATCCCCGAAAGACTTCTGCGGCAAAGCGTATTCAAGGGCGGCCCCGTCGACGCCAGCCGGGGCTTCGTATTGCACACATCTGACTACTTCCGGGACGGCAACTCATTTGCAGTTGATGGCGAGGTTTGCCTGACCGCAACCCTGGATGTGTTACGGGCCATGATGTCGGGCAACGGTCCAGATGCAAGCCTGCTTGCGCTGGGCTATTGCGAATGGACCGCCGGACAACTTGAGGACGAGCTTCGCACTAATGGCTGGCTGACGGCAGCATCATCCAAAGAGCTGTTATTCTCGCTTCCGGCGAGCAAGAAATACGAGGCAGCGCTTGCCGCACTGGGAGTGACCCGCGCGACGTTGAGCCCTGTAGCCGGAAACGCCTAAACTTTATTAGTCGTTATTTTCCCGAAATCTGGGACTGTAGGCGTTTGAGAAGTTCGGGGCCTGGCATGGCAGCTCCGAACGCAAAACCTTGAGCGTAACGGCAATTGAGGCTTTTGAGCCGGGCAATTTCGTCTTCGGTTTCCACGCCTTCAGCAATCATCGCCAGATCGAGTTCCCGCGCCAAGCCAATCACTGAATTGATGATCGGAATTTGGGTCCGTGAGATGCCGCTATCATCCCGGATTTGTACGAATGACGCCGGCAGCTTGATAGTGTCGAAGGGAAATCTATGGAGATAAGAGAGCGAAGAATATCCTGTTCCAAAATCGTCCAGCGCCAAGCCCAACCCAAGCTCCTTGAAGGCCTCGAGCATGTAGACAGCGTGTTCGGGATTTCCCATTACCTGGCTTTCGGTAATTTCGAGCTTCATGTGCCCTGCAACCGATTTGTGCTGTGCGACAAGCGATTTCATGTCGTTTAGTAGCGTTTCGCTGGATAGTTGGGCCGCCGAAAGATTGACCGAAACAAAAAAGTCATCGGGCAACCGAACTGCAGCAATCCATTGGCGCGTCTGTTCAGCAGCCTCTTCGAAGGCTAGCCGTCCCAGCTTTTCGATCTGACCGGTACGTTCGGCAAGTGGAATAAACGCCGACGGGCTAACCTGACCGCGTTCTGGGTGATTCCAACGCATCAATGCCTCGGCCCCAACGATCTTATTGTCGTTCTGAATATCGACGATAGGTTGATAGAGAAGCTGCAGGTCACGCCGATCCAGCGCTTCCTTGAGATCATCTTCCATCGCCTGTGCGTAAACTGCGATCGAACGCGTGGCCGCCCGGAATGCCTCTATTCTGTCGCCGCCGTGCCGTTTTGCGTAGTGCATGGCAAGCTCGGCGTCGCGCAATACATCCTCAGCCTTGGCGGGCTTATTGTCATAAATTGTGATGCCAATGGAGGCTGTCAGCGTCATATCCCGATCGCCGAAGTTGAACGGATTACGCAGGGCCTTGCGCATCTGTTCGCCGATGTCGGCAATCTTTGAAGCAGATTGTTCAGAAAGCAAGACGACAGCAAACTGATCACCCGAAACGCGAGCGAGCGTATCGAGTGGCCGCAAAAGACGCGACAGGCGACGTGAGACGGCGAGTAACAACGAGTCGGCGGCCATGTGCCCGATCCGCTCATCGATATCGGTGAACTTGTCGAGGTCGATGAGAAAGACCGCCGGTTTGACCTCACTAAATTCGCGCGAGCGTAGGAGCGCCCGTTCGAGACGATCCAGAAAGAGCTGTCGGTTGGGAAGGCCGGTCAAACTGTCGTGAATTGCGTCGTGAAGCAGACGGTCGCGGCCAGCACGCTCATCGGTTACATCCTGCAGAGTGCCAACTATGCGGTTGACCTGCCCGTCGCCGCCCAAGACCGGTTTGACCCGCATGCGGAAGGCGCGATAGCTGCCATCGAACCCAGCGATACGCATATCGGAATTGACCTTTCCGCGTTTCAATTCGATCAGCGTATCAAGCGCGGTCCGAAACCGGTCGCGGTCCTCGGGATGAACACGATCGAGCCAGCGCTTTATGGCGCCGCGCAAGGCGCCCTTGCGTTCGCCGAGTCTGACGGCCAGTTCGTCGGAGACGTTCACACGATCTCGGTCGATGTTCCAGTCGAAGACAAAATCGCCCGAACCAGTCATGGCGAGTGCTCGACGTTCAACCTCGGAAAGCGCCCCAATCGAGACCTGCCCATCCGAAAAGGCATGTTGGACTGCTGTAAAGCCGAGCAACATAACGATCAGGACCAGTCCGCCAGCAATTGCCGACTGCGCAATATCGTTTGATACCTGCCCCGAAACGACCATCCAGGCGTAGGTCAGCCAGGCGAGATAGATCACCCATGTGGGCACGAGAAGAACCGCGCGATCGTACCCTCGGATCGAGAGGAGCAGAACGAGAAACAACCCAACCAGCCCGATCAGGGCCAGCGAGGTGCGAGCGATGCCTGCAGCGAGGGCCGGGTTGAAAAAGGCATAGATAAACAAGGCGAGGAACACGGCCGAAAGCCCAAGCGCAACATGAGTGAACCTGAAATGCCATCGGTGCAGATTGAGGTAGATAAACAGGAACGCAAAAAGTGTTGTCGCCAGGGCGGCCTCCGCCGCCGCCCGGAAGGGCTGGATAAGTGCGTTGGACACACCGATCAGCGGGCCAAATATGCCGAAATCGATAAGGAGATAAGCAAGAACTGCCCAAGCGAGAAGCGCCGTTGCCGGAAAAACCCCCCTGCCCTTGACCACGAACATGATGGACAGGAACACGGCGGCCAGGCTCGAAATGCCCAGAACAGTTCCGCGGAAGAGCGTGAAAGAGTTCTTGTAGTCACGATAGGCATCCGGCTCCCAGAGATACAGCTCTGGCAGTGTTCCAGACTGCAATTCGGCGACCAGCGTCACGGTAGCACCCGGATCGATCACAACGTCAAATACGTCAGCTTCCGCATCGGGCACCCGTTCGGGACGCAGTCCGTGGCTAGGGGTCAGCGCAGTAATGCGGGCAGAGCCAAGATCGGGATGAAACACGCCCGAACCGGGCAACCGGAAATAGGGCGCGACAAGCAACCGTTCGATCTGCACGTCACTCTCGTTGCGCAGTGCGAACACCGCCCAATTCGGATTTGCGCCTTCGGTGATCGAAACAATCTCAATGCGGCGGATGATGCCGTCTTCACCGGGCGCTGTACTGATCTGCACACGGCCATTCTCGCCAGGCAGAACGTCAAGCGCTGCTCCCAGATTAACTGCATTGATGCCTTCGGGGATCGTGACAACTTCAAAGGCCGCAGCCCGCCCGGTCAAACCAGCCAGTGCCGCAAACAGCACAACCAGAAAGACAAGAAAACGAGCGGACTTAAACGGCATTAATCAATGATCCTAATTCAGTATCAAGTGGTAGCGGGATTTGGCGCCGTTTGGCAATCAAGCGAACACGGCTTTCAACCGGCGAGATCCTCGTAATGCTCTTTGGTAAGCGCATACAGCATGTGATCTCTCCACTCTCCATTGATCTGAAGGTAGTTCTCGGCAATTCCAATTTCGCGGAACCCATTTCCCGACAGGACGCGACGTGAAGCGACATTGTCGGGCAGGCAGGCTGCCTCGATACGGTGGAGGTTCAAACTGTCGAACACAAAAGGCAAGATCAGGGCAACGCCGCGCGTCATAATGCCCTTTCCCGCAAATTGTTCGCCCATCCAGTAGCCCAATGTGGCGTTTTGAAAGGCACGGCGCCGAATATTTGACAACGTCATGCCGCCGACAAGGGTGGAACGGGCGCTGCTCTGGACAAAAATAAAGAGCGAAAACTCTGTGCCATACAGCGCATCGCGGCGATTGCGCCGCACGCGAGCAGCAAAACTACGTGCAGAAAGTTCAGTTTCGGACCAGCGTGGCTCGAAAGGCGTTAGGAAGGTTCGGCTATCCAGACGCAATTTGCGCCAGGCACTGTGGTCGGTTTGGCGCGGCGATCGCAGAACAAGGCCATCACCAGTAATCTCAGGCGTGGTCTGGCGAATGGCCGCAAATGTAAACATTGGGCCGCAGCCTTATTTGAAGCTGTCCAGGATGCGCGAATAGTCGGGGATACCCTTTACCGGGCCGATGCCTGCAATTGAGGGCTTTGCCTGGGAAAACATCTGTCCCGCAACATGGCAAACGCGATCGGCATCGATTCGATTGATACGATCGACGGTTTCCTGAAGCTCGATAGGACGTCCCCAGAGGATCTGTTGCCGTGCCAGTTGTCCAGCGCGCGAAGCCGGGCTTTCGAGCGACATCAAAAGACCCGCCCTGATCTGAGCACGAACGCGGCTGACTTCAGCGTCTGTAATGTCGCGGGTCGCCTTCTGGAGCTCCTCAAGCATGACGGGCAAGAGCTCTTCCACGTCGTCGGCCCCGGTTGCCGCGGCCACGCCAAACACGCCGCTATCTGCGAAAGCCCAATGGAAGGCATAGACAGAATAGCAAAGGCCCCGCCGTTCGCGCACTTCCTGAAAAAGGCGCGAACTCATGCCGCCGCCGAGAATCGATGA
This sequence comes from Pelagibacterium sp., assembly GCF_048264985.1. Lineage (GTDB taxonomy): Bacteria > Pseudomonadota > Alphaproteobacteria > Rhizobiales > Devosiaceae > Pelagibacterium. Next base: position 815,875 of record NZ_JBLXCL010000001.1, on the reverse strand, counting down.
GAGTATCTGAGCAGCGTAAAAACCGTCGGAATTGTAAGGTCGACCCTCGAGGCCCAAAACAATATGGGCCTGCTCGTGGTCGGAAATTTCTCTGAATTCACCGCCGACATAGTTCGCCTTTTCAGGTATTGGCGCGCCGGTCCGCTTGAGATGGTGAAAGCGATCGTTGGCGAGATCGACAAGTTCGTCATGATTGACGTTACCTGCAGCAGAAATCACCATCTGGTCGCCCACATAGTGTTGATCCATATAGTTGCGAATGGTCTCGGCGCTAAAGCCACGCACCGAACCCTCAGTACCCAGAATCGTGCGCCCTATGGCCTGATCGGGAAACGCGGCTTCCTGAAACAGGTCGAAGACGTGATCATCAGGATTGTCATGGGTCGCCCCGATTTCCTGGCAGATGACGCGTTGCTCACGGGCCAACTCATTCTCATCGAAAACTGAATTTTGCAGAATATCGGCAAGAATATCGGCTGCCAGGCCCACATCGTCCTTGAGAACGCGGGCAAAATACCCAGTGTGCTCGATCGAGGTTGCCGCGTTGATGTCACCACCCACCGATTCGATAGCTTCAGCGATTTCCCGCGCAGAACGCCGACTCGTCCCCTTGAACGCCATATGTTCGAGCAAATGGGATACGCCGTGTTGTTGAGCTGTTTCACTGCGCGAACCGGACTTGACCCAGACCCCCAGCGCCGCACTTTCGAGATGCGGCATGGCATCGGTGATAACGGTCATTCCATTATCGAGGGTCGTTGTGCGTACGGTCAAAATCAATCCTCCCAGGCGCGTGTCTTGGCGCGGATAAACTCTTTCACTGCATTTTCGTCATTTGCCAGAACGGTGAACCGCTCTTCGCGTTCACCCAAATCTGCCATGTGAGCGGGTAGTTCAGGATGGCGGCTCGTAGCGGCCGCAACCGTTTCGGGAAATTTGGCCGGATGTGCTGTCGAGAGCGTAATCAGCGGCGTATGTCCGAAATTGTATCCCCGTGCAACAGCGACACCGACGGCCGTATGGGGGTCAATGAGGTAGTTCGAATGAGCCAGAACATCGGAAATAATGGTTTTTGTGGCCGTTTCATCGGCCATACCCGACCCAAACTCCTCGCGGATCGCATCCAAAGCGGACTCCGGGATGGAGAAACCTCCCGATTGGGCTAGGGATGCAAACAACCCTGCCGTCTTATCGCCATCACGATCCAGCGCTTCAAACAGCAGTCGCTCAAAATTGGATGACACTTCAATATCCATCGAGGGACTGACGGTCTGCGCAACACCACGCTTTTCATACCGGCCAAATTTCACGGCGCGGCGCAAGATGTCGTTCGAATTTGTGGCGATAACCAGCTTCTCGATAGGCAGGCCCATTTGCTTGGCAACGTAACCGGCAAAAATGTCGCCAAAATTGCCGGTAGGCACGACAAACGTTATCTTGCGATGCGGCGCACCGAGCGCAACTGCCGAGGTGAAATAGTAGACGACCTGAGCCGCGATACGACCCCAATTTATTGAGTTCACGCCACTGAGCTTGGCGCCGTCCCGAAAGCGAAAATCATTAAACATGGCTTTGACGTGGGCCTGGCAATCGTCGAATGTGCCATCGAGCGCAATGTTAAAGACGTTATCGTCGAGTACCGTCGTCATCTGACGACGCTGGATTTCAGAGGTTCTGCCCTTTGGGTGGATGATGAAGATGTCGGTGTTCTCGCGTCCGCGAAAAGCTTCGATTGCTGCCGAGCCGGTATCCCCCGAAGTGGCACCCACAATGGTCGCACGCTCACCGCGCTCACCCAGAATATGATCGATCACCCGTGCAAGAAACTGCATGGCGACGTCCTTGAATGCCAAGGTTGGCCCATGCCAGAGTTCGAGAACAAAGTGGCCTGGCTCAAGCTCAACCAGCGGCGCGACAGACGGGTGGTTGAAGCTCGAATAGGCGGATTTGATCATGGCTTTGAGTGCGCCCTGATCGATCTCGTCGCCAACGAACTTGGAAATCACGGCAAGTGCTACGTCCTGATATGGACGATTCCCAAAATTATGGATTTCTTCGGCAGTAAACTGCGGCCATTCGCTCGGGACGTAGAGCCCCCCATCCCGCGCCAGACCGGCCAGCACAACATCACAAAAACCGAGCGCGGGCGCCTGACCGCGCGTGCTGACATACTGCATTAGAGAAGCACCCTCCTAGACATCGGGACGCACCCTAATTGTCCTTGTCCTCGTGAGCAAGATTTCTAGGGCGCCGCTGACGCCACAACCAGAACCCCAGCATGATCGGCGTAATGGCGGCGAAAAGATACCAGGTGCCAGCATATTCGAGATGCCGGTTGGGAAACGCGATCTGGGTTTCCCCACCCTGTGGCAGAGCGCCAGGCGCTCCTTCTGTCATATCTACAGTTATTGGCGCGATCGGGCCGGTGTTATCTTCGAGAAAACGGGTCAACCGATCGGGGTTACGTACCCATTCCCGACGAGACTCCAAGTCCGGTTCGGGCGTAAAGCTGTTGGCCATTTCGGGACGGCGGGCAACCGCTTCAATGGTCATGCGCCCCTCTGGTGCATCACCGCCTGTAGCAAAGTCTTCGGCTGCCGCCTCGGGAACAAAGCCGCGGTTCACCCAGACGATGCCACCATCACCAAGTTCAAACGGCGCCATGACCCAGTAGCCCACCCCGCCATACCGCCCTACAGGGTCCGGCAGATTGGTGAAAACCAGCGCCGTAGCGGCATTGTCAAAAGTGCCGGTCAATTCAAAGCGGGAATAATCGAGAGTTCGGGGATCGATATCAGCCCAGACGCCTGCGGCGGGAAAGGGGCGCGGGTCAAGACTAAAACGCGCCTCCACATTTGCGAGAAGCGCGTCCTTCTCGCTTAGGCGTTCCACCTGCCAGGTGCCGAGCGTCACAAACAGCACCATCAGGCCCAGCATCAGCGCAACAAAGCTGATCTGCGCAAACCCCCAATAGGCGCTCCGCGGTTCGCCCTTGGCCACAAGAGCATCTTCGCTCTTTTTGGAATCGCTCAATCTGATCTCATTCCTTGTCATGGCCATCGCAGGTTGGGCGCGCCCCCCAGCACGTCGCCCGGGAGCCGCACCTCTCAACCGTCGTCGCGTTCACCAAGTTCGCCGCCGGGCCGAGCACCGGTCTTGTACTGCATGTTGATCATCACCCCCTTGAAGGGGCGCAGAAAGGCCACTGACAGCGCCAGCGTCATCGGCAACCAGATCGCCAGTTGAGCGACCGCTGGCCAGCCAAACATTGCGTCTGTAATAAGCCAACCGGCAACAACTATGGTGCCGACTGGAAACATCACCAAGACAGCCGGACCATCTCCGCTGTCAGCAAATGAGTAATCCAGCCCACAGGCATCGCATTTTTCGGCCACTGTCAGGTAGCCGTCAAAAAGATGGCCCTCGCCACAGCGCGGACAGCGGCCCTTGAGTCCGGTCGCGAGTGGGGAAGGCCCCTCAATATTATTCGTCATGATATACGCCGGGACCGCGAGTGCAGTCCCGGCCTTTCTAAAATCTAGTGGTGAACGATGGTCGCGCCCCAGGAACCCCAGACGTAAATCGAGGCAAAAAGGAACAACCATACCACGTCAACAAAGTGCCAATACCAAGCTGCAAATTCAAAGCCCAAATGCTGCTTGGGCGTGAACTGGCCGGCGTAGGCGCGGATCAGGCAAACAAGAAGGAATATGGTGCCGATGAAAACATGGAAGCCATGGAACCCGGTCGCCATGAAGAATGTGGCGCCATAAATGTTGCCAGAGAACGAGAAAGAAGCCTGGGTGTATTCAAGCACCTGGACGCACGAGAACAAGGCGCCAAGCAATACAGTCAGTACGAGCCCCCATTTCAAGCCCTCACGGTCGTTCTCCAGAAGCGCATGGTGCGCCCATGTTACCGTTGTTCCCGAAAGCAGCAGAACCAAAGTGTTAAACAGCGGCAAGTGCCACGGGTCGAACACTTCTACTCCCTGCGGAGGCCAAACACCGCCAGTAAAGGCGACACGACCGACCTGTGCGATTTCATCAGGATAGAAAGCTGCGTCGAAATACGCCCAGAACCAGGCGACGAAGAACATGACTTCAGACGCAATGAACAGGATCATCCCATAGCGATGATGAAGCTGTACGACCGGGGTGTGAAAGCCGGTATTGGCTTCCTTGATGACGTCAGCCCACCAGGAGGCCATCGTAAACAGGACGCCGACGAGGCCCGCGGCAAACAGCCAGGGCACGCCGCCGTGCATCCACATGATGCCACCGACGGCCATGAAGAAGGCCGAAAATGAGCCGATAAACGGCCACGGGCTCAAATCTACCAGGTGGTAGTCATGGTTCTTTGCATGGGCTGCCATGTTGGCTCTATCCCCCGTTAGGAATCGTGAAATGTGTAAGACAGCGTAATCTGGCGGATTGTACGCAATTCAGAGTTTTCGTCGAGATCAGGATCAATGAAATACGTTACAGGCATTTCGACCGTCTCATTGGGCGCGATGACCTGCTCGGTAAAGCAAAAACACTCGATCTTGTTGAAATAGATACCAGTGCTATCGGGCGTGACATTAAAGCTCGCCGTGGTTCTCAGCGGCTCATCGGTCAAATTGGTCGCTAGATAGGTCACTGTCGATATGGTGCCGATGGCGTTTGTCTCAACGCGTGCCGGCTCAACACTGAGGGGGATACCTCGGTCAATCGTCGCATCAAAGGCAACTGCCATTTCGCGTGCGATGACGCCCTTGACATTGCTTTGCGACACCTGTGTCGTGCCGCCATAGCCCGTAACCCGGCAAAACATGTCGTAAAGCGGCACTGCGGCAAACGACAGACCAAGCATGAATACTGCAACGCCGACGAGCCAAAGCAGCGTCTTTTTGTTGCCACCCGATTGAGGGCCGTGTTCGATCGATGCCATCGCCTAAAGCTCCCGCACCATGACTTCGGGACCAATGTTGATGATGGTGATGGCGTAAAAAATCGCCACAAGAACAACCAACGCGATGCCTATGGCGATTGAACGCTTGCGGCGGCGCTTGAGGAAAGCTTCCTTCTGCTGCTCGGTCAAGTTCTGCTCGACGGTCATTAAAATACTCCGAACCATCTAATCAGGCCAACGTCGGCCAGCAGAGCTACGAACAACACAAACAGATAGAACAAGGAATAGGTGAAAAGGACGCGGGCACGGCGCTTCATTTCCACGCCTTCTGAAAAACGAAGGCGAATCGCCAGAACAGAAAAAATGAACCCAAGGATCGTTGCGGCAATCGCATAGACCCACCCGACAAGACCTGTCAGCACGGGACCAAAACCGATAGCTGTGAGGAGGATCGTATAAACCACGATCTGGTTCTGCGTGGCGCGCTCCCCGGCAACATTGGGAAGCATGGGCACACCGGCGGCTTCGTAGTCACCTTTTTTGTAGAGCGCCAGCGCCCAGAAATGCGGCGGCGTCCAAAGAAAGATGATCATGAACAAGATCACAGCATCCCACGACACCGACCCAGTAACCGCCACCCAGCCGATCATAGGCGGGAAAGCGCCGGCAGCACCGCCGATAACGATATTCTGCGGCGTAGAGCGTTTGAGCCACATCGTATAAATGACGGCATAAAAGAAGATCGTGAACGCCAGAAGGCCAGCGGCAAGCCAATTGGTGGCAAGGCCGAGAGTGGCGACTGAAAAGCCGGACAGCGTTACACCAAAAACAAGGGCATTTTCAGCGCTCACCCGTCCCGAGGGCACTGGCCGATTAATGGTGCGGCTCATGATCGCGTCGATGTCGGCATCGTACCACATGTTCAGCGCGCCCGACGCACCGGCGCCGACAGCGATGCACAGGATAGCAATAAAACCGATAACAGGATTAATGCCGCCTGGCGCAACCAGCATACCCACGAAGCCCGTGAAAACGACGAGCTGCATTACCCGGGGCTTCAGGAGCTCCAGATAGTCTTCAACCTGCCCACCGAGGTGCACGGATTTGTTAGCGCTGCTGTCGTCTGCGTAAGCCAATGTGAGGTTCCGGCTCAGATATACATCAAAGTGCAACCCGGTTTCCCGGGTTGCTTAACGTTCGGTTCGGATCGTGCGTGCCTACTTGAAGCGCGGCAGCGTCTCGAACTGGTGGAATGGCGGAGGCGAGCTCAAAGTCCATTCCAGCGTGGTCGCCCCCTCACCCCATGGATTGTCAGCAGCTTTGCGCTTTTTGGCAAAGGCATCGAACACAGAGTAGAAGAATACCATCATGGCAGCCAAGGTTACCAAATAGCCCCAGGACGACACACTGTTCCACAGTTCATAGCTGTCGGGATAGTCGATATAACGGCGCGGCATACCGGCCAGACCCAGGAAATGTTGCGGGAAGAAGATCAGGTTCACACCGACGAACATGATCCAGAAGTGCAATTTCCCCAAGAACTCGCTGTACATCACACCGAACATTTTGGGGAACCAGTAGTACCAGCCCGCAAAGATGGTGAACACAGCACCCAGTGACAGAACGTAATGGAAGTGCGCAACGACGTAATAGGTATCGTGCAGCGCACGGTCAGCGCCAGCATTGGCGAGAACCACACCCGTAACACCACCTACTGTGAACAGGAAGATAAAGCCCACTGCCCACAGCATAGGCGTTGTGAACCGCATCGAGCCGCCCCACATGGTTGCAATCCACGAGAAGATCTTGATGCCCGTGGGCACCGCAATGATCATTGTCGCTGCAACGAAGTAGCGCTGCGTGTTCAGCGAAATGCCCGTCGTATACATGTGGTGTGCCCACACGATGAACCCGACTGCGCCGATCGCAACCATAGCCAGCACCATGCCCAGATAACCAAAAATGGGCTTGCGCGAGAAGGTCGAGATGATGTGGCTGATGATGCCAAAGCCCGGCAGGATCATGATGTACACTTCAGGGTGACCGAAGAACCAGAAAAGGTGCTGGTAGAGAATTGGATCACCACCGCCGGCCGGATCGAAGAACGCAGTGCCGAAGTTACGGTCAGTCAGCAACATGGTAATGGCACCCGCAAGCACCGGCAGAGCCAGAAGCAACAGGAACGCAGTAACCAGCACCGACCAGGCAAAAAGCGGCATCTTGAACATGGTCATGCCAGGGGCACGCATGTTCAGGATCGTGGTTATGAAATTGATGGCACCAAGGATCGAGGACGCACCGGCAAGGTGAAGCGACAAAATCGCATAGTCCATCGCAGGCCCGGGCTGACCCGTCGTTGAAAAGGGCGGATAGATAGTCCAGCCACCGCCAACGCCCATGGCGCCTGGAGGGCCTTCCATGAACAAGCTCATAAGAACGAGCAAAAATGCAGGAGGAAGGAGCCAGAACGAAATATTGTTCATGCGCGGGAACGCCATGTCCGGCGCACCGATCATGAGCGGCACAAAATAGTTGGCAAAGCCGCCGATAACAGCGGGCATGACCATGAAAAACACCATGATCAGACCGTGAGCGGTCGTGAACACGTTGAACATGTGCTTGCCGGCATCGATCGACGCATCACCGCCAACGCCATAGACCATCTGGGCAAGCCCAGGGAAAATCTGGATGCCCGGCTCAGCCAGTTCCCAGCGCATGAAGCCCGAAAGCGCGCCGCCGACGATGCCCGCCATGATCGCGAAGATCAAATACAGGATGCCGATATCTTTATGATTGGTCGAATAAACCCAGCGCTTCCAACCGGCGGGAGCTCCGTGAGCGTCGCTGGAATGAGCTGCTTCAGCTTGTGCCATGTTCTTACCTTCTAATTCGCTTGCCGCTTACTGGATCGACGCCATCAGCGCAGTGTTTGCATCGGCAAGGCTACCCTCGCCGGCTGCTGCCAGCCACGCGTCGTACTGATCCTGCTCGACCACACGCACAGCAATTGGCATGAATGCGTGATCCTTGCCGCACAATTCCGAACACTGACCGTAATAGATACCGGTCTCACGTGCATAGAACCATGTCTCATTGTTACGCCCGGTAACCGCGTCAACCTTAATACCGAAGGACGGCACAGCAAACGCATGCAGAACATCTGCCGCCGTCACAAGGACGCGAACTGTGGTATTGACCGGAACAATGAGTTCATTATCGACGGCAAGAAGACGGGGCTGCTCAGGCTTCTCCGCAGCGCGCTGCTCTTCGTTGAGCATGATCGACACGAAGTCGACGCCCTCTTCCATATATTCGTATCCCCAGTACCACTGGTAACCGGTGGCCTTGATCGTCAGCGCAGGCTCGGGAACGACAACGTCACCACCAAAAATCTGCGACCCAAGGTAGGTCCGCTCGCCATCAGGAATGGTCTGCTGGTCAGCAAGGACGCCGAATGAAGGGATCGCGATCACAAAGAGGATCAGAACGGGCACCGCCGTCCAGACCACCTCTATGAGCGTATTGTGCGTCACCTTGGATGGCGTGGGGTTGGCGCGCTGGTTGAAACGCACGATCACCACGATCAGAAGCGCCAGAACAACCAGGACAGTCCCGGTGATGACCCACATCAAAAGGTGGTCATGGAATGCCACAATGGAATCCATGATGGGCGTAACCGACGCCTGAAGGCCGAGCTGACCGGGAGCGGCTTGCCCGGCAATCTGGGCCGACGCGATGGTCGGAATCAGCGCAAAAAACAGCGCGACGAGTGAGGCTCTGACCAGACGGAAAGAAAATCCTGTCACCTGGACTTCTCCTGAACATAATTTTGTTGTTGCGCTCCCTAGCATGTCCGCTCCGCGCGGCAAATGCCGCACACTCCCGACTCATACTGAGGTGCCCGATTTTTCTCGATGCAGCTAAACCACATGTTTCCGAGCAAGGCAATTGGACTGCGGGTCACATTTCATGCGTCAAATCGCGCCAATCGCGCCTTGAGGCCGCCCCAGTTGTGGGATTTTTGCCCAGTTTGGCCCGGCCATGTTGACAAGGACCGCTGCCCTGCCCGACACATCACCAACCGACCCGCTCGCCGGGAAATGTCAGGAGACAATAGCTTTCATGCGCCATCTTGCCCCTCTTGCCGCCATCATGGCTTCGCTTTGCCTCGCCGGTCCAGCGGCCGCTCAAGGCGCCGTACGGTCCCAGCACGGCGACTGGCAAATGACCTGCGACCTCGTGCCCGGCGCGACTGACGAGCAATGCGCCCTGATCCAGAACGTGACTGCCGAGGATCAACCCAATGTTGCCCTTTCGGTAATTGCCCTCAAGACAGCCGACCAGGAGGCCCGCCTGCTGCGCGTACTCGCACCCCTCGGCGTATTGCTGCCCAATGGCCTAGGGCTCAACATTGATGGCGAAGACCTCGGACGCGTTGCATTCGTTCGATGCTTGCCGAATGGCTGTGTGGCCGAAGTGGTGATGGACGAGACTTTGATGGACCAACTCTCGGAAGGCGAGAACGCGATCTTTATCGTTTTCCGCACCCCTGAAGAAGGCATCGGCATCCCCGTTTCGCTCAACGGGTTCGAAGAAGGCTTCGCCGCCCTGCCCTGATAACTGCCCCGAGCCAGACAAGAAATTTCAGGCACAAAAAAGCCGGACCGCAAGCGGTCCGGCTGGGGCTAGGAAACAAGGCCAAAGGCAAAATCGACCTTGCTTCAGTCGGGCTCCACTCAAGCGGCTCAGCGTACTGGCAAAATACGCAAAGACCAGGAACCCGATCAGGGCTTCAGCAAGGGGTCACCGAAGCCATTCTGCTGAGCGCGCGTTGCGGCGCGCATCGAGAAGCTGGCCAGCGGCACCGCCGCCATGGCGCATCGCTTCCGCGATATCGTATCGTGTCAGACCCATATCGCTGAGCAATGAGGCGTCCATCTGCATCATTGAACGGAGGGTCGAGCGGCGCATACCAGCACCGGAACGGAATTTGAAATTGAACAGGGCCATGATCTTAACTCCATCACCCCATCCACTCTATCGTTTTGATAGAGTTTAATGGGAGGCTTGTGTCTGCACCCGGTAGATAGGGACTTGCCCTCCATTATTCAAACAAATAGATTTCATTCTCATGATCAATTTTTGTGATGGATTTGGCCATGGCCAGCCCGCTCGATCTGGACCAGTTACAGACTTTCTGCGCCATTGCCGACTGCAGCAGTTTCACCGAGGCCGCGCGACGCGTCTACAAGACGCAATCTGCAGTTTCAATGCAGATCAAGCGGCTTGAGGAGCGACTTGCTCAGCCGCTGTTTCTACGCGACGGACGCAAGGTGTCGCTGACGACTGAAGGTGAAGCGCTTTATGCACGCGCCCGGCGTATGCTCAAAATAAACGCTGAAATCATCGATATGTTCTCTAAGGATGACCTTGTCGGCAATATTCGGTTCGGCGTGCCTGACGATTATGCGGTCAAATTGCTGCCCGTCATTTTGTCGAGTTTTCAACGCACACATCCGCGTATAACCGTCGACGTACGCTGTCAGCCCTCCGAAGAGTTGCTGGCCGGAATGCGTTCGGGGCGCTACGACATTATCGTATTCACCCAAGGCACAATGCACGAATTCGGCGAGTTGTTTCGCACCGAAAAGATGCATTGGGTCGCCAGTCACGGCGGTAGAGCACTGGCCTCGGATCCATTACCCCTGGCTTGCGGTCCATCCTATTGCACCTGGCGAGCCGATGCAGTGGAAGCACTGAACCGTATCAATCGCGATTTCCGCGTGGCCTACACCTCATCGAACGCTACGGCGATTTCTTCGGCCGTGCTTTCGGACCTGGCTGTCGGCTTCTTGCCGGAAAGCGCGCTCCAGCCCGGCATGCGGGTGATCTCTCAAGACCAGGGCCTGCCGCGCCTCAATGACGCCCAAATTGCGTTGCTGCGCGCGTCGCACGCTTATGGCGGTATCTACGATGCGCTCGCTACACATATTGTCGAAAGCATGGGAAATCTGCCAGGCTCGTATTATGCGCGAGACGAGGCAGACAGCGCGGCCTCTGCTGCCCAATAGCCACGCTCCTCGAACCGGTCGCTGGCGGTGCCGCTCTCATCCTGCCGGGCACGCAACCTCACACGCATTGGATAGCTGAGAATGACCAAAGACTTTCCAGAGATCATGATCTCGGCCAGGGGGCTGAAACGCGTCTACAAGACGGGCAAATCCGAGATAAACGCGGTTCGTGGCGTTGACCTAACCGTCAGGCGCGGCGAAATCGTCGGCTTTCTCGGACCCAATGGCGCGGGCAAGACCACAACGCTGAAAATGCTTTGTACACTCCTCGAGCCAACAGATGGTACGGGCAGTGTCGCCGGTTGCGACCTGCGAACCGATTCAGAAAATGTGCGGCGACGCATAGGCTATGTCTCGCAATCAGGCAGCACACTGGGCGAGGCTCTGGCAGGCAACGAAATTGTCGACCACGCACGCCTCTACGGAATTGGCAAGAAAACGGCAACCGAGCGCGGCAAGGCATTGCTAAAAGCACTGGATCTTGAGGGCATTTGGGATCGAAAGTGCAATGCGCTTTCGGGCGGACAACGACGGCGCCTCGATATCGTCATGGGGCTAATCAACGAGCCGCTGCTCGTGTTTCTCGATGAACCGTCTACCGGTCTGGATCCGCAAAGCCGCGCAAATCTGTGGGGCCATATCAGCAAACTGCGCGACGAGATGGGCACTACGGTGTTTATCACCACACATTATATGGATGAAGCTGACAAGCTTTGCGACCGCATCCTGGTCATGGATCATGGAGAAATCGTTGCCGAGGGCACACAGGCCGAACTCAAAAAGAAGTTGTCAGGCGATATGGTGAGCATAACCATGGCCCGTGAGACAGATGTCGCTTCGGCAGCCGAACTGGCCGGTCAGCTGGAGGGCGCGGATACGCCCACCGTCCAAGACTGCACAGTGAGCCTCAATGTTCCCGACGGCGGAGCGGTGCTGCCGCGCCTTCTGCGGGATCTTGATCGCAAGGGCGTCGAGATCGTCGGCGTGGAACTCAAGCAACCGACACTGGACGACGTTTTTCTTGCGCTCACCGGGCGCTCGCTTCGTGAAGCGGCATAAACAAGGACATCGCAATGCGCTTTATCAGTGAGACCCTTGTAGTATTCCAGCGCCAGCTTCGCTTGTCGCTGGCCAATCCGACATGGATGGCGATATCGATCCTGCAACCCATTCTCTACCTTACGCTGTTTGGCCCGTTGCTACAGCAAGTTGCGCAGACGCCCGGCTTTCCTGCAGGTGACGCCTGGACTGTTTTCGTGCCCGGACTGCTCGTCCAGCTTGGCATTTTTGGCGCATCGTTCGTCGGCTTCGGGATTATCGCCGAATGGCGCTCGGGGGTCATCGACCGCATGCTTGTCACGCCTGCCAGTCGCTGGTCGTTGATCGGCGGGCGTGTTCTGCACGATACGCTTATGGTGATGGCCCAAGGGGCTATTCTGGTAACGGCAGCAACGCTGATGGGGCTACGGGTGCCGTTTGAAGTAATTTTGCTGGGTCTTGTGCTGGTTGGTCTATTGGGCGCTGCATTCTCGGCCATCTCGTATGGCGCCGCGCTGACTCTCAAGAGCGAAAATGCCTTTGCGCCACTGATCAACATGTTCGCCCTGCCGATTCTGCTGCTGTCAGGAATATTGCTTCCAATGACGCTGGCACCGGGATGGCTGCAGACTGCTTCCGACTTCAACCCCATCAAACACGTCGTTGAGGGGCTGCGTGCCGTGTATCGCGGTGAAATCTTCGCCCCGGAAACGCTGCTCGGCTTTGCGATTGCCCTTGTTTTCGTTGTGATTGGCGCCTGGTTCGGTGCACGGGTGTTCAAGGCACAGACAAAGTAGGGCCGACGAAATCCGAGCAACTACGAAACGATCACGGCATCGAAACCGCTCTCGCGCAATCTCTCACGAGCAAAGGGAATTGCTCCACTGCACGATTGCCGTGAAGCATTATACCGGCTTTGCTCCCGCCCCGCTCGTTATGCCGCGTGGCGGGCCATTCCATAGTCGGCAAAAACCCGACCAAGGTCGCCATCCCACTCGCCGTGATAGAGATCGAGAAGCCGCTCGGCTGGCGTCTTTCCGGTTTCGATAGTGTAGTCGAGTGGTTTGAGGAACACCGTTTCGTCGGCGCCTTCCCAATTGAGCTTGTTTCGCGCTTTGAGGCCGTGCCGCGCGATGACGAGGGCCTGTTTGGCAATGTCGAACAAGGTGCCGCTGCGGAATGGGGTCTTCAGTCCCAGTCGCGGCACCTCATCGCGTAGCGCCTGGCGCTCGGCATCGGTCCAATCCTTGACAAGGTCCCAGGCGGCATCGAGCGCCGTATCGTCGTAGAGCAAGCCGACCCAAAAGGCAGGCAGCGCGCAAATGCCTTGCCAAGGGGCGCCGTCGGCTCCGCGCATTTCAAGGAACTGCTTCATGCGCACTTCGGGGAAGAGGGTGGAAAGATGGTCTTCCCAGTCCTTTACCGTCGGCAGCTCGCCGGGCAGCTGAGGCAGCTTGCCGTCAAGAAATGCGCGGAAGCTCTCTCCCGCGCAATTGACGTATTCGTCGTTGCGGATGACAAAATACATTGGCACATCGAGTGCATAATCGACGTATCGCTCAAAGCTCATGCCATCTTCGAACGCGAACGGCATCATGCCAGTACGGTCCCTGTCGGTGTTGAGCCAAATGTTTGAGCGGAACGAGAGCAACCCGTTGGGCTTGCCTTCGAGGAAGGGCGAATTGGCGAACAAAGCCGTTGCAATAGGCTGCAGCGCAAGGCTGACTCGCATTTTCTTGACCATGTCGGCTTCCGATGAAAAGTCGAGGTTGACCTGCACCGTGGCCGAACGGAACATCATTGACGTTCCCAGCGTGCCCACTTTCTCCATGTAGGGCTTCATGATGCCATAGCGGCTCTTGGGCATGACGGGTATCTCGTCGAGCGTCCAGGTCGGTGTCACACCAATGCCGAGAAAGTCGATACCCATCGGATCGGTAAACTTGCGCAAGAGCTTGAGATGCTCATTGGCCTCGCTGCAGGTCTGATGAATCGTTTCGAGCGGGGCGCCGGACAGTTCGAACTGCCCGCCTGGCTCCAGAGATATGGCGCCGCCGCCCAATGGATTGTTGAGCCCGATTACCTTGTCGCGGTCATAATAGGGGAGCCATGCGGTTTCGGCTTGAACCTTGTCGAGAAGCGCGCCAATTCCATTTTCGCCCTCATAGGGGACAGGACGGTTGTCGTCGCGATAAAAAGTGAATTTCTCGTGCTCGGTCCCGATACGCCAGTCAGCCTTTGGCTTGTTGCCGCGCGAGATCGCTTCAATCAACTGGGTTTTGGATTCGATCGTGGGCGAAGCCTTGTCGGCCATGGAATACCTCAAACAATAGCGGCATGGTTGCATGCCGGAGCGGCGACAATAACCAGCGCTGATCTGAGATCAATACCCTTTATCGTCATCTTACGATAAATCTACCAATCGCCGGCTGCTGCCTGAATCAATGCCAGCGCGGCCACCGCAGCGGTGTCGGCGCGCAAGATTCTGGGCCCCAGACTGATCGGCACAACAAATTCGAGCCCAAGCAGGCGTTCACGCTCGTCATCAGAAAATCCACCCTCGGGTCCAATGAGCAGTCCCAAACGTTTTCCCTTGAGCCGCGAGATCGTATCCAATGGCGAGGCTAACGCCGCAGCTTCATCGCAAAAGATCAGAACACGGTCACCGTGGGTATCGGCCCATTGAGCCAACAGTGTGTCAAACTCTATCTCCGGCGCTATATCCGGAACGCTGAGAACTTCGCATTGCTGAGCAGCCTCAACAGCATGCGTCTTGAGCTTTTCGGGGTTGAGGCGGGCATTTTGAACGTAGCGCGTAATGACGGGCTGGATTATCCCCGCCCCCATTTCCGTAGCCTTTTGGATCTCATAATCGAGCCGCTTGATGGGCGCAAAACCGAACCAGAGATCGTTGGCCGGCGTCTGCTCGGATGTCTGTGCAATCAGTCGCAAGGAAACCAGTTTTTTTGCCACCTGCACGATTTCTGCAAGAAATGCGCCGTCTGTGCCGTTGAAAACAACACAATTGTCGCCCGGCGCGCGGCGCAACACGTTGATCAGATGGTTGGTCTGGACCTTGTCCAGGGCAATCTCTATCCCGCTTGAAAGCGGCATTTCCACGAAAAGGCGGGGCAGAGTCTTATGGGTGCGCGGCATGGGGCTGTTGACTTAGGCTTGTGAGCGGGTAGAGCCTCTTTGCCAGACAACGTTCCGGCAAAAAAGGCAAGTCATGCAGGATAACATTACGGGCACAGTCGCCGATGCTCCCAAAGGCAATTGGGTCGACCGCTATGCACCGTCTTTTGCCAAACCCTATTTGCGCATGTCGCGTCTCGACCGGCCCATTGGCTACCAATTGCTTTTCTGGCCGTGTGCCTATGCGCTTGGATTGGTCAGCATAGCAACCGGCACTGCGTTCAACTGGTGGCATCTCGTCTTATTCTTTCTCGGCGCCATTGCCATGCGCGGTGCAGGGTGCACGTTTAACGATATCGTTGATGGCGACATCGACGATAAGGTGGCGCGTACCCGCTCGCGTCCGATCCCATCAGGCCAGGTCACTGTCCGGCAGGCCGCTGTCTGGCTGGTGGCACAATCGCTGGTCGGGCTTGCCGTATTGATTCAGTTCAATGGGTTTTCGATCCTACTCGGAATCGCCTCCCTCGGGCTCGTGGCAATCTACCCGTTCATGAAGCGGATCACCTACTGGCCACAACTTTTTCTCGGACTGGCCTTCTCATGGGGTGCATTGCTGGGGTGGGCCACAGAGACCGGCACATTGGCATGGCCAGCCGTAGTCCTCTATTTCGGGTGTATCGCCTGGACCATAGGGTACGACACAATCTATGCACTCCAGGACGTCGAGGACGATGTACTGATCGGCGTCAAATCCACGGCGCGTCTGGCCGGCGAGAATGTCATTCCATTTGTTGCTGCATTTTACGGGCTGGCCGCTATCCTTTGGGGAACAGCGGCTTTCATGGCTGGCGCGGGACTTGTGTTTTTTGGCGTCTTTTTGGCGACGGCGGGGCTGCTTGCCTGGCAGGTCCTGACTATAGAACGCAAAAACGGCGCGCGGAGCCTGATGCTGTTCAAGTCCAATCACTGGCTCGGCGTTGCATTGACAGCAGCTTTTATCATCGAAGGGTTGACCTAGCCGACAAAAAACAGCCCCGCCGATTGTGGCGGGGCAGTACCTGCACTTGGAGGTCGCAGGATAGTCGATTATGCCTGTTTTTCACCCGGCTTGCGACGGCGGGCGAAGCGTGAGCGCCGCTCGGCCTCGACCGAAAGCATACGACGGCCATTCGAGTTACCAACCATCACGCCATCGATCTGCTGGGAATAAGCGACGAGCGCGCCATCCCCCGACCGAATATAGAGCGGAAGACGCAGCTTGCGGCCCCAGTTCTGCCATTCAGCGACGACGTTAGAGTTGCCCTCCTCTTCGAAGACCCGATAGTGGAGATCCTCATTTGAGTGAACCAGCTCGATGGCGCTGGACAGATTACCCTCGTCGGTGATGCGGGTGGAAACGGCGACGCCAATATATTCGGCAACCGGCACCTTGATCTTGACGGTTACGCCGCTCTTTTCGAGCTTGCGCCGAACGGTCACGGTCATCATGTCATCACGCCGTCCATTATCATTGGCAGCATTGTGAATCCGATGCCGCGGGTAGACCGCGCCCTGCAGAAGAGTCGATGGAAAACCATCAACGATCATGCCGAAAACCATAGTGAGCCTTCCTGTCAACTTCCGAGAGCTTTTTGTTTTTGGTGCTCTCTTTTCGTTGAAACCAATCTAGCGCGGCGCTCTCATCATCGGCTTAAAAAACGGGGTTAAGTTTCTCTTGTGTCAAAATGGGTTAGCGGAATCTCACCCTGTGTAAGAAGCGATTAACCGAGCCGCTTGCGCCTGCCCGATTATCAGCCTAACAAGGACCGCGAAGTGCCATCCGCGCCCGCGGGGAGCACGTTTGACACTGATCGGTTTGGGAGTGGGCATGCCCACCACTGTCCCCCAGGACATTAAAAACGACATCAAGCTGCTAAAATCTGCAGCAGTCCATGCAGGGATCATCGCGCTCGGTTTCTTCCGAACCGACATGCGCACCTGGACCAAAAATCTGACCTCCCCGGTTTCCGAAGCCGATATCGCTGTCGACAACTTCCTGTCCGGTGCGTTGCGCGCGGCCAGGCCGGACTATGGCTGGCTGAGCGAAGAAACCGCGGACTCCCCTGCTCGGCTCGATCACCAACGGGTCTTTATCGTCGATCCTATCGACGGAACACGCGGATATATACGCGGCGAAGACAGCTGGACGATATCTCTTGCCGTGGTCGAGAACGGCGTCGCCGTAGCCGGCGTGGTCTACGCGCCTGTGCGCGACGAAATGTATGTCGGCGGATTGGGGCTGGGCGCAACTTGCAACGATGTGCCCATCACTGCCGGACGAACAACGTCCAATGCGCCCCTCATCCCAGCGCCCGCAGCGGTATATAACGAATTGACCGCACTCGGGTTCGACTACACTAAAGGCCCTGCCTACCCTTCGCTGGCTTATCGACTGGTGCAGGTGGCCGCGGGCAAGCTTGATGCGGCAGTTGCCCGGCGCGGCGCGCAGGACTGGGACATTGCAGGTGCCGATATCATCCTTTCGGAGGCCGGAGCACGCCTTGAGGACGTATGCCTTGGCACGCCGCGCTACAACGGCACCGACACTCGCCACGCCGCGCTTGCCGCAACTGCTGACAATTCAGTATTATCGCCCTTGTGCGATGCCTTGCGCGTCGTCTATGGCTGCCCGCAAC
Source organism: Pelagibacterium sp. (assembly GCF_048264985.1). Lineage (GTDB taxonomy): Bacteria > Pseudomonadota > Alphaproteobacteria > Rhizobiales > Devosiaceae > Pelagibacterium. The sequence goes on along the minus strand of NZ_JBLXCL010000001.1, from coordinate 798,060 downwards.
CCGATTCCGAAAATCCAGAACCACAGGCTTAAGCATGAGCGAAGCACCGGCCAAACAACTTCTCCATCTCGTCATCGGTGGAGAGATGTCAGCTCTTGAAGGCGTCGAGTTCAAAAACCTCGATGAAGTCGATATCGTCGGGGTCTACCCCAATTACGCATCGGCCTATGCCGTCTGGAAACAGAAGGCGCAGATGACCGTAGACAATGCCGAAATGCGCTACTTCATCGTGCACATGCACAAGCTTTTGGATCCGGCTCAATCGAGCTGATCCAAACCCAGGCTATTTCTCGCCAATGGAGCGTTGATAGGCCGCGAATGCGGCCTGCGCATCTGCGTAAGGCTCCTGCCTGTCGACGCTCCAATACGTCAAGTCCTCAATCGGAATGGGCGCATTGGTCATCGCACAACGCACGAACGTACCAGGCTTGACGACGACATAATCGGCATCAAGGTAGCGGATCGTAGCTTCTGACGGCGCAAAGCCGGAATCGAGAATATTCATGGGCAGGTTTCCTCTGCCTGTTTTCTAGCGAGCTTTGCGTCCGCGGTCAAAACAGACTTTCCTGCTCACCACTGCCCTCTTCGGACCTTGGCTTGCGCTTGGGGATTGATGGCGCTCCCGAAACTGTTGCAGCGATCGATCCCTGTGCTAGATCGATGTTTAGCGCATCACCCGGTTTGACGTCATCGGACGCACGGACAAGATTGCCGCAGGCATCGGTGACCAATGCAAAGCCTCTCGCCAAAACCTGATGGTAACTTACCGAGGAGAGCAGCTTTGAAAGCCCGTCAAGTCGCGCCCGACGGGTTTCCGCGATCCGAATGAAGGCTGGGTCCATGCGGCCGGACATCGCGTCGAGGTGACGACGTCCCTGTTCAATTGGCGTGGTCATGAGACCAAGGCGCAATCGGCTGGCGATTGGGGAGAAAGCAACGCGAGCTCGACCAGCACGCGTTTGCAGACCATGCCGGCCGCGCGTTGACGCGGCTTGCAATCTGTTGGCTGCAGCATCGAGCCGCTGGCGCAACAACCCAATTGCCAGTCTCCCAGCGACACGTTGGTGAGCCATTGCCTTTGTGTGCTGCGCCGCGCGCAGGCCAGAGGCGAGGCGGGCTGTGGCAAGATCGAGGCGCTGGCGCTGGGTGGAAACAAGGTCACCCGGGCGAGGCAATCCGCCACAAGCTGCGCGAAGGCGGTCCTTGAGATTGCCCGAGATACGACGTGCAGCAAGGCGTTGGCGGGCGCCTAAATCTTCAACATAAGCTATCAATTCACCGCGGACAGGCACAGCCATTTCGGCGGCACCGGTGGGCGTCGGAGCCCGGCGGTCGGCAACGTAGTCAACCAAGGTTATATCGGTCTCGTGGCCGACTGCGGATATGACCGGTATGTCGGAACGCGCAACGGCACGAACAACGCTCTCTTCGTTGAATCCCCACAGATCTTCGATCGAACCGCCGCCTCGCGCCACGATCAGCAGGTCGGGCCGCGGAATCGGCCCATCGGGCGAAAACGCATTAAAGCCATCGATGGCGGCGGTCACTTCAGAGGCACATGTATCGCCTTGAACGCGGACCGGCCAGATGATGACATGCGAAGGAAAACGATCATCGAGGCGATGAAGAATGTCGCGGATCACCGCTCCGGTGGGCGACGTCACCACACCAATGATCTGTGGCAGATAAGGTAGTTCCTTCTTGCGTTCAGGTGCAAACAAGCCCTCGGCAATGAATTTCTTCCTGCGCTCTTCCAGCAGCGCCATGAGCGCGCCAGCGCCCGCCGGTTCGATGTTTTCGATTACGATTTGATACTTTGATGAGCGCGGATAGGTTGTTAGTCGCCCAGTGGCAATAATCTCCAGCCCTTCCTGAGGCTTGAAGGCCAGGCGTGAATAACTGCCTTTCCAGACCACAGCATCCATAGCTGCAGAATCATCCTTGAGCGTGAAATAGCAATGGCCCGAGCTGTGCTGGCCGCGGAACCCGGAGATTTCACCACGCACGCGCACGTAACCGAACTGGTCCTCGACGGTACGCTTGACCGCCTGGGAGATTTCCGAAACCGTAAATTCGAAGGCGTTGGATTGATTGTCGCTCATGGTGTCGTTGGTGACCGAGCTTGGGATCGCCGTCAAGGGTGGCGAGTTGTCATCGCACATGATAGATGGGCGCAAAACTGAAGGCAAAGAGGGTGTGCCACATGCGGGTATTGCTGATCGGATCTGGCGGACGCGAACATGCCCTCGCCTGGAAGATGACCCAATCAGATAGGCTGGAAAAGCTGTTTGTCGCGCCCGGCAATGGTGGCACCCAATCAATCGCCGAGAATGTCGCGCTCGATGTGACCAACCATGCAGCCGTCGTCGACTTCGCAGTGCGAGAGCGGATAGACTTGGTCGTTGTGGGTCCTGAAGTACCATTGGTTGCGGGGATTGCCGACGATCTGCGCGCCGCTGGGCTCGCGGTTTTCGGACCCTCCAAGGTCGCCGCGCAACTTGAGGGATCCAAGTCCTTTACCAAGGCGCTCTGCGATGAAATGGGCATCCCTACAGCGGCTTACGCCCGGTTCGACGCGCTTGCGCCTGCTCTGGATTATCTCGATCAGCAAGGAGCTCCGATTGTCATCAAGGCCGATGGTCTCGCTGCAGGCAAGGGCGTTACCGTTGCTGAAACTCTCGAACAGGCCCGCGAGGCCGTGCGCGATTGCTTTTCAGGCACATTCGGTGCCGCCGGCGCCGAAGTGGTGATCGAAGAGTGTCTGGTTGGAGAAGAAGCGAGCCTGTTCGCAATCTGCGATGGAGAGCACACAGTTTTGTTGCCTGCCGCGCAGGATCACAAACGCGCCTTCGATAATGACAAGGGACCCAATACCGGCGGCATGGGCGCCTATGCTCCGGCTCCGGTGATGTCCGATGCGCTGATCGAGCGCGCTTATCGCGAAATCGTCGCCCCTGCGATTAAGGGGATGGCGGCGCGTGGGACTCCATTTTCAGGCGTTCTGTTTACGGGTCTGATGATAACCAAGGACGGCCCGAAACTCATCGAATTCAACACCCGCTTTGGCGATCCAGAATGCCAGGTTCTGATGATGATGCTTGAGAGCGATCTGCTCGACATTCTCGAAGGTACAGCCTTGGGCACCCTTTCAGGGGTCTCTCCGCGTTGGAAACGCGGTTTTGCCCTGACGGTCGTCCTGGCGGCCAATGGCTATCCGGGCAGCTACGACAAAAACACCGTTATTGAAGGTGCCGACGCCATCGACAGTGACACCGTAAAGATCTTCCACGCCGGCACGGTTCGGAACGGCGATACACTGTTGGCCAATGGTGGACGGGTTCTAAACGTGACGGCTCTCGGCGAAAGCGTCAGCGAAGCCCGAAGCCGCGCCTACGCCGCCGTCAAAGCTGTTGATTGGCCCGACGGCTTTTGCCGTAGCGACATCGGCTGGCGCGCACTCTAACGGCAATCACTTCTCAACCCTAAAGGGCTAGGCTAGGCTTTCGGAAGAACCGGAGGGCCCTTTGTCATGGGGACAATCAGCGATCCCAGAATCGGAATTGCTCTTGGCGGCGGAGCAGCTCGCGGACTGGCTCACATTCCCTTTATCGAGGCGATGGACGAATTGGGGCTTGTCCCCCAAAGGATCTCGGGCACATCGATTGGCGCTCTTATCGGATCGGGATGGGCTGCCGGACTGAAAGGCCGCGAAATCCGGGGCCTTTCATATGAAATGCTCGGAACGATGAACGGCTTGTTTGGGCGTCTTCTGTCTACGCAAGTACGGTCGATGGCCAAGATATTCCGTGAAGGCATCTCAATTCAACTCGACCCCGTACAGGTGGTCGATACCTTCACACCAGACGATATGCCAGACACGTTTAGTGGGCTGAAGATCCCCTTTACCTGCGTCGCTACCGATTTCAGGTCTTGGCACCAGGTGGCTTTTCATGAGGGTGCGCTAAAACCAGCCGTCGCGGCATCACTGGCGGTACCGAGCCTTTATCGGCCCGTTCATTACCACAAGACAGTTCTTGTCGATGGCGGCGTCGTCAATCCCTTGCCACTCGATCATGCCGCAGCAGACACCGACATTCTGGTGGGCATCGATGTCAATGGCGATCCTCATGCCTGGCCGGATGGCTATATCCCGACGATGCTCGATATCGGGTTCGGCTCGGCCCAGATCATGATGCATCAGTTGATCGCACACATGATAGCCGCCTATCCTCCCGACCTCTATTTCCGGCCACATCACGTCAATATCGGCGCCCATGAATATTGGCGCGTACGAGAAATCATAAAGGCAGGCGAAGCCGAGAAGGATCGCTTCAAGCGCGCCATCGCCGCTAAGATCGAAGGCTTTATCGCCGCTCAGAAAAAAACCGTCTGAGCATCTCGGCGGCCCGAGTAGCCGAAACGCCGCCGATCACTTCGGGTGCGTGATGACAGGTGGGCTGAGCAAAAAACCGCACGCCATTATCCACCGCGCCACCTTTGGGATCCTCGGCTGCGTAATAGACACGACGCAGCTTTGCATGGGCAATGGCCCCGGCGCACATGGTACACGGTTCAAGAGTGACGTATAGGTCACAATCGGCTAATCGCCCCGTCCCGTCCGCCATGAGCGCTGCGCGTATTGCGTTAAATTCGGCATGGGCGGTGGGATCATTGTTCGCGCGCATTGTATTGCGGCCCGTTGCCAGCACTTTGCCATCGCGCATGATGACCGCTCCGACCGGAACCTCTCCAGCGTCGGCAGCTTCGGTTGCGAGCGCGAAGGCGATTTCCATTGGATTGTCGGGCGTGTCCATCGTTTAGGGCTCATATCAGCTTTGGTGCTACATGTCCGCCCCGTTAGAGTGGTCGCAAAGGAGAATCAGCACAGATGGCAATTCGCCAACTCCCAGACGATCTGGTCAACAAGATTGCCGCCGGCGAAGTGGTCGAGCGGCCCGCCAGTGTCGTGAAAGAACTTGTTGAAAATGCGCTGGACGCTGGGGCCAAACGCATCGCGATTACGACAGCAGCTGGTGGCAAGAGCCTGATCCGCATCGAGGATGACGGCCATGGCATGGGTGAAGCCGATCTAACGTTGTCGGTAGAGCGTCACGCTACATCCAAACTCCCCAATGACGGTCTCGACGACATTCGCACGCTCGGGTTCCGGGGCGAGGCCCTGGCCTCAATCGGTTCGGTCTCCGATCTCTCGATTGCTTCGCGCACGCAGGATGCCGAAACTGGACTAAAAATCAGTCTCAAGCGCGGCGTCAAATCCGGACCAGTTCCCCATCCGATAAATCGCGGTACCGTTGTAGAGGTCAAGAACCTGTTTGCCGACATTCCGGCCCGGCTCAAATTCCTAAAGACCGATCGCGCGGAAACTGGCGCAATTACCGATGTCATCAAACGCCTGGCGATGGCCCATCGGGGGGTGCATTTTGTCCTGTCGGGCACCGACCGACAACCGATCAACTGGCCCGCGCAAACCGGCGAAAATGCGGTTCATGCAAGGCTTGCACAAATCATCGGCGCTGACTTTCCCGAAAACGCGCAACAGATCGGGTTTTCGCGCGGAGGTATCGTTGTAGGAGGGCTTGCCGGGTTACCGACATTTTCCCGTGCCAATACGCTCAACCAGTTCTATTTCGTCAATGGGCGATCGGTGCGGGACAAGGTTTTGCTGGGCGCTGTACGCGCCGCCTATGCCGACTTTCTCCACCGTGACAGATTCCCGGTCATTGCCCTTTTCGTCGCCATAGATCCGGGCGAGGTAGATGTGAACGTACACCCGACCAAGGCCGAACTCCGTTTTCGCGACCAGGGCGCCGTACGTGGTGCAGTCATACGGGCGATCGGAGAGGCGCTGGCTGCTGCGGGCTTTCGTGCGTCATCCAGCGTTGCCGGTTCGGCACTGGCCAGTTTCCGCACGCCCATCGCGCATGGCGGCTCAGAGCCGTCCAACACTTTTGCTGAACCGTCCGGCACATCGGCCGGATACACATCCCCCTCGCCCATGCTGGGGCAGCAGAGAACTCTCTCTCCAGATCTAGCCGCCGAGATCCGTCAGTTTGACGCTCCCAGCGCGCGGTACGAGATGAAGGAAACCGCGGCGGTTGAGCAGCAGGACTTCCCCCTCGGTGTTGCAAGAGCACAGGTGTTTGAGAACTACATCGTTGCCCAGAACGGTGACGCGCTCGTTCTGATCGATCAGCACGCCGCCCATGAGCGACTGGTTTACGAACGCTTCCGGACCCAACTGCGCAGCGGACCTGTTGCCAGTCAGCGACAGCTCATTCCCGTGGTTATCGATCTGCCCGAGGAAGATTGCGGGCGACTCGAAGACGCGGCTCCCGTGCTTGCAAAACTGGGGCTTTATCTTGAGCGGTTTGGTCCAGGCGCAGTGGCCATCAACGAGACTCCTGCCCTATTGGGACAAACCGACATCGAAGGACTTGTGCGCGACCTGGCAGATGGCTTGGCCGAATGGGACAATGTGGCCATTCTTGAAGAACGTATGGATGCGATTATTGCGCGTATGGCATGTCATGGGTCTGTTCGCTCGGGTCGACGCTTGCGCGCCGACGAGATGAACGCGCTCCTGCGCGAGATGGAGGCAACGCCTCATTCTGGCCAGTGCATTCACGGTCGTCCAACCTATATCGAAATGAAGAAGGGCGATCTTGAGCGCCTTTTCGGGCGGCGTTAAAGCCGGCTGCGACCCAGCCTAAATCAAACGTTTTTTGCAGTTGCGGAACCTGCCTTGTCGACTTCGGCCTGGGCAGAGATGAGTAGGCCTGCCGTTGCAGCAGCCAGCGTGACCAAAGCGCCCAGAATACCCAGGATAACGAGTGCCATTGTATCGGCTCCAGCTTGATTTCGGTAGGGGAGCAACCCACACGTCGCGGGCGCGGTTCCTGAAAAAAGGCTGGCGATGGCCAATTTGTGGCGAGTGTGTGGCAAAAGCCACTTTCCCCGCTATCATTCACAGTGTCGACGTCACTCGAGTTCAAGAAATGTAACAGCGGTCTCGGCATACTCGCGACGATCGACAATCCGTGTACCTTTAGGTGCAGCGATGGCGACGTCTTTGCGCTCTTCGAGAACGATAAGCGCATCGGGCGCGATCCAACCGCCGGCAACGGCGCTGGCAATGGCTTTCTCGCCCAGTCCCTGGCCGTAAGGAGGGTCGGCGAACACGAGTTCGGCGGGTTTGATCCGCTCAACAGGACCAAGATCTGTTGCATCACGCTTTAAGAGCTTGGTCTGGCCACCGACACCAAATGCTTCGATATGGCCGCGGATCAAGCCACGCGCCTCAATACCGGTGTCGATAAAAACGCAGTGCGCAGCACCACGCGATAGCGCTTCGAAACCGAGCGCGCCCGTGCCGGCAAATATATCCAGCACATACAATCCTTCAAAGTGAGGACCGATACGACTTCCAATAATGGAAAATACGGCTTCTCTGACACGATCGGAAGTCGGACGAATGTCGTCCGACTTCGGTGTTTCGAGTTGTTTGCCGCGGAACTTTCCTGCGACGATACGCATCTACCTATTTGTCCCCGTCCGGGCGCGGTCGACGCGGCCGATCGGGCCGCTGACCTGTCGAGGGTCTGGAATCTCGCCGCGGCGGACGTGGACCGCTTGGCTTTTCAGATCCAATTTCACGACGTGGTCCCTTTGCAAACGACTTGCCTCCAGGACGTGTCTGACCGCCAGGGCCCTTCGAGAAGGGGCGTTCCGGCCCTGCGCCTTCGCGGCGGGGCCCCTTGGAAAACGGCCGATCACCAGTCGCCCCCTCACGACGCGGGCCCTTGGAGAAAGGACGGTCGCCGCGCCCACCTTCATGACGGGGGCCCTTTGAAAAAGGACGATCGCCGCCAGCGCTATCGCCGCGAGGACCCTTTGAGTAGGGCCGTTCGTTTCCAGCACCTTCACGACGCGGGCCCTTGCTAAAGGGACGATCGCTGTCCGCGCCCTCGCGCCTCGGACCTTTGGTGAATGGGCGGTCGCTTCCACCCTCACGACGCGGTCCTTTGCTGAAGGGGCGCTCACCACCTGCCGACTCACGGCGCGGCGGACGATCCGCATCCTTACGGAACGGACGATCGCCGCCTTCAGCCCGGTCAAACCGACGTGGACGGTTATCTCCATTGCCAGTGTCGCGCGGGCCGTTGCCAAACGACTTTCCGCCCGAGCGTTGCGGGCGATCTCCAAAAGATCTCTCGCCGCGGTCAAAGCTTTTGCCGCCCGGACCTTCGCGTCTCGGTCGATCGGCAGCACCTGCCTCATCGCGTTTACCCCTGCGGTCACCGCCGGACGGAGTGAAGCTCTGCGATGGACGTCCATCATCAAAATGGACCGTACGAGGCGGCTCTTCGCGGCGCTCTGGTCGTTTGAAATCAGGGCGTTTGCGCAAGCCGCCAAAGCGATCGCGTTCAGTGGGCTGGCTTTCGCGCTGCGGCGAGCGACGGCGTGGCTGATTTGGCTCTTCAAGAACCGGAGAGTCAAAATCGGCACCGGCGCTTTCTGCCAGGCGCGCACCAAGCTGATCCTTGAGAATCCGGCTTTTGACTTTTTCGACCGATCCTGTCGGCAAATCCCCGAGCTGGAACGGGCCGTAGGAAAGCCGAATAAGACGGTTCACCTCAAGGCCAAGGGCGCCGAGCACATTGCGAACCTCGCGGTTTTTGCCCTCGCGCAGGCTCATGGTGATCCAGACATTGGCTCCACTGGTACTATCGAGCACTGCCTCAATAGGCCCGTAATCGACACCCTCAACCGAGATACCCTTGGCCAGCGTATCGAGCTTTTCCTGGGTAACCGACCCGAAGGCGCGGACACGGTAGCGCCGCACCCAGCCGGTTGCCGGCAGTTCAAGCGTGCGCTTGAGACCGCCATCGTTGGTCAGCAGCAGCAGGCCTTCTGTGTTGTAGTCGAGGCGGCCGACAGTGAGAACGCGCGGCAGACCGAGCTTTTCAAACTCGGAAAATACCGTTGCCCGGCCCTCGGGGTCCTTTTCAGTCACCATAAGGCCCGCTGGCTTATGATACAGCCAGAGCTGGGTGGCCTGCTTGCGGGCCAAAGGCTTGCCGTCGACAGCAATTGTATCGTTCTCGACAACATTGAACGCAGGTGTCTTGACCGCGCTGCCATTGACCGCAATGCGGCCAGCGGTAATCCAGGCTTCTGCATCGCGACGCGAACAGACACCTGCACGAGCGATGACCTTGGCGAGACGCTCGCCGGGTGGGGGTGGGGACTTCTCGCTCATTGGAGCGTCTTTCTTTCAATTTGGAGATATCAAAACAAAGCGAGGCCAACGGCCCCGCCCTGCGCAAATTCCTGTTGTATTCGTGCGATCAGCGCGACGCTGCAGCCCGCACATCGGGCGGGCAGCGCGGATCGGCCAAGCTCACCAAATCACCATTGGCCGCCTGACACATCGTTTGCTGGCCGCCGACTGTCTGAAAATACTGCTCAGGAGGCAGATAGATATTGCGCTCAGTCATTCCTTGCGCATTGCGATATGCGGCCATACGTGCAGCGAGCTGACGCGCCTCTGCTTCTGTCAACGGACGACCCGCGGTGGCGCCAGACGACAGGACACGGCCTGACCGCAGGGCGTCAAGATCAGCGGTGGTAAGTCCGCTCGCATCGATGGTGACTGCGTTTGAATCCTCAGGGATGACCGCTGCCGACTGGCTCGGCGGTGGCGGGGTTGCGCCCGAGGCCGGAAGCACCAGCGGGCTGCGTTCGCCCGACACAATGTCCTTTTCTTCCTGAGGCACAATGCCGACGCCTTGCAGCGTAGAACGCATCACTTCTCGCTCGAACGTCAGGGGATCTGTGAGCGCATTAGTGCCCTCGACCGTGGTGCATGCCGCAAGCGCGGAGGCCGCAGAGACGGCCAAAAATGTCAGACGCAACAGGCGCTTAGTCCTGCCCTTGCTGTTGATAGCTGTACCCATGAACGTCTCGACCACCCTGATGATCCGTAAGTTTGTGGCGTTATAGCCCATTGGCGGGCGTAAGGCCAGAATTTGACCGATTTACGATTTCGCTTCCGGCTCGGGCCGGGGACGGAGGACGTCGACGATCAGTAAGATAACCCCGGCGCTGATGGCCATGTCGGCCAAGTTGAACACATAGGGGAAAAAGCTCAACGCAAAAAAATCGGCGACCGCGCCATAAACGACCCGGTCGATGGCATTCGAGAGGGCCCCGCCAATTGCCAGGGCGATGCCGATACGCGTAAGCAGCGAGTCTTCCTTGACCCACCACCACGCCAATGCGACCACAGCCAAGGCCATGATAAGCAACAACATTTCCGGAGACACCCCGCCCATCAGTCCGTAGGAGATGCCGGTATTCCAGACAAGCGTGTAGTCGAAGAACGGGGCGACGTTGATAATTTCGCCGCCCGTCCAACCGGCAATATCGACCTGAAAGTATTTGTGCAGTCGGTCGAAAATCAGAACGTCCAACCCGAGGAAAAAACTCCACAGGACCGACGGTTTCATCAATACATTCATACGCTTAACCCTGCAGCAACCCGTTCTCGCATCGCCTGGGCGTCGCGGGGGGTCAAATCGGGATAATCGGCGTCAGAACCAACCTTTGAGGAGACCTTCCACGAGCGAGCGCACCGGGTTCCCTCTGCGCGGGCAAACACCACTTCGACCCCTGGGACCTCGTCCAACTTGAAGAATTGTTGGTCCGAAAAGCTATGGAGTTGAGTGGAAATTGCCGAGACAATACACAATTCTGCGAGATCCTGAGTCTCGACAGCTTCAGCAAGCGCAGAATCGGTAATGGCGACGACCGGAGCCGCTTCGAGCGACGACCCGATCACCTTGTTCTTGCGCTCGATTTCGAGCGCTCCGGTAACCACCCGACGCACCGCACGGATTTTTGCCCATTTTGCCGCCAGCGCGTCATCACGCCATTCGGACGGCACCTCGGGGAAGGTCCGGGTATGGACGCTTGAGGTGGCGCCAGGGTTACGCTCAAGCCAGATCTCTTCCATGGTGAAGACGAGCACCGGTGCGAGCCATGCGGTGAGGCAGGAATAGAGCTGATCGAGGACCGTTAGGGCGGCCTTGCGCTTTTCCGAGGACATCGGATCGCAATAGAGCGCATCCTTGCGGATGTCGAAGTAGAACGCAGAGAGTTCGAGGTTCATGAAGTTGGCGATGGTGTTGACCACGCGCTTGTAGTCATAGGCCTTGTAGCCCGCCCGCACTTCGCCATCGAGCACTGCGAGGCGGTGCAGGATGAGTTTTTCGAGCTCGGGCATGTCGGCATGATCAACCGCTTCCTCGGGCTTGTAATGGGCAAGGTTGCCCAGAAGCCAGCGGAAGGAATTGCGCATCTTGCGATACATCTCGACGGTGTTGGCGAGGATCTCGTCGCCAATGCGGTGATCTTCGGCGTAATCGATGGTCGCGGCCCAAAGGCGCAGGATGTCGGCGCCGAACTTCTTGATGATGTCCTGGGGGGCAATGGTGTTGCCCACGGACTTGCTCATCTTGAAGCCCTTGCTGTCCATGGTGAAGCCATGGGTCAGGACAGATTCATAGGGGGCAAAGCCGTTGGTGGCGCAGCTTTCGAGCAGCGAGGAATGGAACCAGCCGCGATGCTGGTCGGAGCCTTCGAGATACATGGATGCGGGGAATTTCAGATCCGGCCATTTTTCCCTGTTGCGTAGAACGAAGGCATGGGTCGAGCCCGAGTCAAACCAGACGTCGAGAATGTCGGTGACCTTGGTCCAGTTTTCCAGGTCTGCGAAATCATTGCCGAGGAAGCGCTGTTTGGCGTCTTCGGCAAACCAGGCGTCGGCGCCCTCTGCGTTGAAGGCGGCGATGATGCGGGCGTTGACAGCATCGTTTTTGAGGATTTCGCCGGTGTCAGAATTGATGAAAACGGTGATCGGCACACCCCAGGCGCGCTGGCGCGAGAGCACCCAATCGGGGCGATCGGCGATCATCGAGCGCAGGCGGTTCTGGCCGGCGGCGGGCACGAACTTTGTGGCGTCGATGGCGGTGAGAGCGCGGGTGCGCAAGGTGTCATCCGCTCCCTTGCCAAGGTCCTTGTCCATATAGACGAACCATTGGGGGGTGTTGCGGAAGATGATGGGTTTTTTGGAGCGCCATGAGTGGGGATACTGGTGCTTGAGACGGCCGCGCGCAAACAAGGTGTTCGCTGCAATCAAGGCGGTGATGACGCGCTGGTTGGCGTCGCCCTTCTTGCCCTTATCGTCAATGACGCGAGCAGCGCCGCCTTCGACATCGGGGCCGAACCCTGGGGCATCCTTGGTGTAGAAACCGGCATCATCGACGGTGAACGGGATGGAGGTGTCGATGCCCTTTGCGGCGATGGCGCGGCCCTCGGCCATCCAGATTTCAAAGTCGTCAGCACCGTGGCCGGGCGCTGTATGGACAAAGCCGGTGCCGGCATCGTCGGTGACGTGGTCGCCTGCCAAAAGAGGCACTGAGAATTCGTACCCGCCGGCCAGACCCCGCAATGGATGGTGCAAAGTCATTGCGGCCAATTGTTCGGCAGTCACATTGCCCAGCCGTTTTGCCGTCAGTTTTGCCTTCTTGAGGCATTCATCGACCAACTTGTCGGCAAAGATCAGTTTTTCGCCAGCCTGGGGGCCAAAGTCATTTTCAGCGCTCTCGATTTCGAACAGGCCATAGGCGATCTGATCGGAATACGAGACCGCACGGTTGCCCGGAATGGTCCAAGGCGTCGTCGTCCAGATGACGACCGATGCGTTTTCCAGCGCCTTGCTGTCAAGCATGGGCACGTCGCCAGCATCGCCAACCCATTCGGCTCCGAACTCACCTTCGACCTTGGCAACCGGAAACTTCACCCAGATCGCGTCGGATTCGTAATCCTGATATTCGATCTCGGCTTCGGCGAGCGCTGTGCGTTCGACGACCGACCACATGACGGGTTTGGAGCCGCGATAAAGCTGGCCGGAGGCGGCGACTTTCATCAGTTCGGACGCGATGGTGGCTTCGGCGTCGAAGCTCATGGTGAGATAGGGGTTGGCCCAATCGCCATTGATGCCGAGGCGCTTGAATTCTTCGCGCTGGACGTCGACCCAGTGCTCGGCAAAGGTACGGCATTCGGCGCGGAACTCGTTGACCGGCACTTCGTCCTTATTGCGGCCCTTGGCGCGGTATTGTTCTTCGATTTTCCATTCAATGGGCAGGCCGTGGCAGTCCCAGCCCGGCACATAGGCCGAGTTGTAGCCCAGCATCTGCATGGAGCGGGACACGAGATCCTTGAGGGTCTTGTTGAGCGCGTGGCCGATATGGATGTTGCCATTTGCGTAAGGAGGACCATCGTGGAGCGTAAATTTCTCACGATCGCGGCTCTGCTCGCGCTGCATCTTGTAGAGGTCCATCTCCTCCCAGCGCTTGAGCCATTCAGGCTCGCGCTGAGGCAGACCGGCTCGCATGGGGAAATCAGTCTGGGGCAGGAAAAGCGTATCTGAGTAGTCGCGCCCAGAATTGTCTTGATCTGGTGTCGCGCCTGTTTGCGTGTCGGTCATAAGAACTCGCGGAAATCTTGGGTCATGAGATCGGGACCGCTTTTAACAGCGGCGGCGTGGAATTGCCAATGGGTTTGGCGGCAGGGTCCTGAGAGGTGCCGGCCGTGGTGCGTGCTGCATTCCGGCACGGAACCGGGATGAAGCCACGAGCGTCACGTGGGACCCAAACTAGCCAATCGGCCCATTGAAATAGCCCAGGGCGGCGTCCAGGCTGGAAAGCGGACGCGCCTGGGCGGTGATAATTCGCGCTTTGTCGCTGTCTAAATCCATCTGCGCAATCAGGGCTTCAAGACCATCAAACTTCATCTGGCCGCGAATGAACCCAAGCAATGCAATTTCAAGGGCCTCGCCATAGATGGTCCTGTCGAAGTTGAAAATGAAGGCTTCGAAAGGGGGCTTGGTGTTATCGAACATTGGCTTGCCATAGGCAGCGACGCCATCAAAGACCTCACCATCAAGGCGGACTTTGACTGCATAGACGCCCTGGGCCAAACCGAATGTATCGGGGACCCCCATATTGGCTGTCGGGTAGCCAAGTTCGCGTCCGCGCTTGTCGCCTTCGACAACGACGCCGGAGAAAATGTGGTGGTAGCCCAAAAGAACATTGGCGGTTTCTACATCGCCAACGGCCAGCGCTTCGCGGATGCGCGAAGAGGAAACAGGGTGCGTGCCGTCATCAAGCATTGAACAGATTTCGACCGAAAAGCCATGCTCCTCGCCTTGAGCGACAAGGAAATCCGGCGTACCCGCCCTGCCCTTGCCGAACTGAAAATCGGCGCCGACCACAACCCCTGACACTTCAAGCGCATCGAGCAGGTAGCGCGCGACAAAATCGGGGGCCTCGACCGAGGCAAGATCGCGCGAGAATTCCATAAAGGCGACGGCATTGAAGCCCAGGGCTTCGACAAGGGCCGCTTTTTGATCGGCATAAGTGAGACGATAGAGAAAAGGCTGGGGCGCAAAGACATCGCGCGGGTGCGGCTCGAAGCTGAGCACGAGCGCGGGAACGCCTTTTTTCGCTGCCATGGCGCGGGCGGCCTCAAAAACCTGCTGATGCCCGCGATGGCACCCATCGAAATTGCCGATCGCAACCACACCGCCCCTTAGGGCGGACGGAACCGAAGAAAGGCCATCAAGTCGGGCGAAAGTAATGCCTGCGGTCATATCGTGAGGATCGTTTCGTCGTGCTGATCGAAGGCCAAGCACCTGGCCCTAAACCGCTCTGAAATGTTCAGTTGCGCGGAAATTGCATTTTTGTCGACGCGATTGCAAGGGCTGAGGATCAGCCTGAGGCACCAATATAGCGCCAGACCTGCGCGAGACGCGGTTTCGCGGTGGCAGGTTCGGCAAAATCGACAAGCGGATACGCGGCGAGCGCACGAAGCCGTTCCTCGGGTAAATGTTCGCGCCCGATGTCTCCAATGTAGATTTCCACCCCGGCATCAAGACAAGTATCGAGAAACGCTATGACCCGTTGTGCGAGCGCAAAATCGTAAAACAGATCGCCAACCAAAATGACTTCGACCATCGGGGCCGGGCCGTCGAGCGGATCGGCAAGAACGGTCTTGATGGTCACAGCATTCAGCGCTGCGTTGAGCCCGACAGCGACAAGGCCGTTTACGTCAATGTCGCATCCAGCAGTCTCGTGCGCACCGGCCATTGCAGCCGCAATGGCGACAAGGCCAGAGCCGGTTCCAAGGTCGAACACAGAGCGCCCTGAGACAAGTTCAGGATGGGCGCGCAAATGGACGGCAAGGGCCAACCCGCCCGGCCAACACCATGCCCAATAGGGCGGCACGCCATCAGGGGCCAATTGCCAGACCCCACTGTGCGGAACTGCAAGATGGAGCTTTATGGCTGGCAGGCCGGGGGCCAAAGCCACAGGAAGCTTTTCGGCGATAAAGCGCCTGGCCCTGGTTTCTCGAGCAATCCGCTTTTTCTCAAAAGGCGTCAATTGCTCCATTTTCCCGAGTTTTTTCTACCAGACTAGCCGTGGCATGAAGCCCACCATATTGGCGCGCGAGACCGAAACGAAATCGGAAACCCTCCGAGCGGGTGGGTTGTTGAACGCGTCGAGTTCGGCTGCGTGGATCGATCCCGTTATAAAAAGCAGGTCGATGCCGAACTGGGCCGCGCCCATGGCATCGGTGCGCACGGAGTCGCCAATGGCAATGATTTCGCTTTTCTCGAAGCGCTTGCCTGCGGCTTCGTCAGCCAAAACCTTGGTCTGCTCGTAGATAGGATTGTAGGGTTTACCGGCCATCATCACCCTGCCCCCGATATCCTCATAGGCATCGGCGAGCGCGCCACCACAGTAGACGATCCTGTCGCCTTCCTCGACGACCTTGTCGGGATTGGCGCAAATCAACGGCAGATTGCGTGACTTCCAGATAGCCATGCGGTCGCGATAATCATCGGGCGTGTCGTCATCGGTATCGAGATCGGTCACGACAACGGCCGTCGCCTCCTCGTCGGCACCGATCACGAGATCGAGTCCCTCGAACAGTATGTCATCGACCGACGGTCCGACGCGCGCGACAGTGCGGCCACGCCAGTTTTCGAGCAGAGCACGGGTAGCATCGCCCGAGGACACAAGCCCATCATAGGCGTCGCGCGGAATACCCATTTCGTCGAGCTGGGCAATGATCGAGCCCCCCGGCCGTGGGGCGTTGGTGATGAGCACGACACTGCCGCCGGCGGCGCGGAACTGGCTCAGCGCCTCAACAGCGCTCCAATGGGGAGAGACGCCATTGTGAACCACGCCCCAGACATCGGAGAGGATAGCGCCATAGCGGCCAACGAGGCTGGAAAGTCCTGGCGTGGGGCCGGAGAGAGGAGGCATGAAATATCCTTAATTCAAATTCGGTTATCGCGCCGCGGCCCGGCGCAGACTGTCGTCGCCTTCGTCGCGCAGATCGGGACGCAGCGGCCCGGCCTCTCCCATGACCGGCCCTCGCGCAAGCTTTATACCATCATCGAGCAAGGCGAGGATCTCGCCCTCGGTCTCAAGATCGGTGACAACGAGATTGATCCCGAAACGCTTAATATAATCATTGATGTCGGATGAATGAAAATCGGTCAGCGTGGCCGGTGATTTTAGGAACGCGGCGGCGGTGGTCTCAATGTAGCGCACACCCTTTTCGGCGAGCGATGCGAAATCGAGACGCAAGGTCGTCGCGTTACGCAGCGCGACCGATACGCCCTGCTGCACGAGACTGGCCAGGCCATCTGACTGGGGACGGGAAAGCGACGTCCAATCCTCATAGTCGAGAGCAAAAACGATGTCGGAATTGACTGCGCGATTGGCAGCGAGAAGGGTCAATGTCTGATCGAGCGCAGGCTTGTCGCCAAGACTGGCGGGGGATAGATCGATAAGTAACCGCACCGGGTCACCGCTCAGGCGCGCTCTGCGGACGATGCGAATGCCCTCCTCGGCGCAGATGCGGTCGATACGGCGCAGGACCACAGTGCCCTCGCCAGTCGGAATGGGCATGTATTCGGGCGGCTCTGCCAACCGGCCGCCATCGACATGCAGACGCGGCACCATGTCGAAGGCATGAATTTTACGCTGCGGCAGCGTAAGGATGGGGCGAGAATGGTGGACCAACCTGCCCTCGTCGAGCGCCCGCTTGACCTCGTCGAGCGCGATTGTCGGGGCCCGTCGGTGCTGGGGTTCGCCGATCGCGTCGAAATTTTCCTTGGGAGACGGCGCGTAGGCAGCCTGGGCAGTCTCGAGATCGGACACAGCCTCGGCGACCTGACGGACCACGGTGCCCAAAACACTCATGTCGGCTTCGATCATATCCAGACGCGGGCCCAGATCGAGATCGGCAAGCGCGTTGACCCGCTGACTGAGGACCTGGCCGGCCTTGGCATCGGTGGCCAGAAGGTGCCCCATCTCCTCCACGCCGCGTTCAAGGCGGGCAAAGGCGCGGCGGCGGGTCCTGCGCTCTTCGATTATGACACCGCCGAGCATGATGACCAGCGCCAAAAGCCCAGCTTCAATGGGTGTGAAGCCGAGGGCAAAATAGGCTGCTGCGCCAAGAGCGGCGCCGCAGATCCCAACAAAAATCAACACCAGATTATGCACCCGGCTCAATGCCCCCTGCGGGAATCAAATTCGGCTTTCATTTAAAGGTTTACCACTCCAGAGGGCGACTAAAAAGCGGGGCGCCAACCCTTTGTTTACCCTAATGGATCGATAGTGGGTCCGAAGAGTAGAACCCTCATCTGGCAAGGAGAAGCCGCCTGATGCGTGATGGAACCCCGTCGGACGCAGATGTAAATCTGTTGCTGATCGAGTGTTCGCCCGAGCGGGCGCGCGCCACCATGTCGGCCATTTTTGGCCAATGGGGTAATGGCATCACGCTTGTGCATTGCACGAGCGGCCAACAGGCGTTGCGTAATCTCAAGGAGAAACGTTTCGACGTTCTGCTGGTGGAAACCGGCAGTCTTGAAGGGCTGGCGCGCGATCAGGAAGCAGCGTTCGGCACCCTGGCCGGCGCATCGGCGGGTGCACTGATAATCGCGCTGTCCGATGGCGGATCGGTTTCGCTGGCGGTGGCAGCAATGCGGGCTGGCGCTCACGATTATCTCTCAATGCCGATCTCCGGTCCTGTTCTGGCGTCCCGGCTTGGCGAACTCGGCCAGCGGCACGGCAAGGCCCGCGCCATGGTTTGCGACGCGCTTGTCGAAAAGCATCCCGATTTCGAGGGCTTTGTCGGCACAACGCCGCAGATGCAGGCGATCTACGACCAGATCCTGAGAATTGCTCCCTCGGCGGCACCGGTTTTTATTACCGGGGAAAGCGGGACGGGCAAGGAAGTGACAGCCGAAGCGCTGCACAAGCGCAGCCCGCGGGCCAAGAAGCGCTTTATTGCTATCAATGCTGGTGCGATCCCGCGCGAACTTATGGAATCAGAAGTGTTCGGTGCCGTGAAAGGCTCCTACACGGGCGCCCATGAGGACCGCAAAGGGGCCATCGAAATGGCCGATGGCGGCACGCTGTTTCTCGATGAAGTCGGTGAGATGGACCTCGCGCTGCAATCGAAACTGCTACGGTTTCTGCAGACCGGAACGATCACGCGGGTCGGCGAATCCATTTCGCGGCCTGTCGATGTGCGTGTGATCTGTGCGACGAACCGAAACCCAATGCAGCTTGTCAGCGAAAAGAAGTTCCGCGAAGACCTGTTTTATCGCCTGCATGTTCTGCCCATCCATCTGCCGCCGCTCAGGCAGCGCCCCGGCGATATCATGCCTTTGGCACAGAGCTTTCTTGCCTCATTCGCCAAGGAAGAGGGCAAGGGCTTTATCGGGTTCGCACCCGATGTCGCAGATCTGTTCGTGGCGCGTGAATGGCCGGGCAACGTCCGCCAGCTTCAGAACCTGGTCAGGCGCATCGTCGTCATGTTCGATGGCGGGATGGTGACCTCCCAGATGGCGCTGGCTGCCGATATCGAATCACGCGATTCCTATGAGGTTACGGTGCTTCCCGGCGGCCCACTGCCCGATATCCTGCCCATGTGGCAGCAGGAACAAAAAATTATTGAGGATGCGCTTGGCGCCTATGGGGGCAATATTGCCCGCGCCGCAGCTGCGCTTGAGATCAGCCCGTCTACGATCTATCGCAAGCGGTTGGGCTGGGAGCGGGCCGGGGCCGCCTGAGCGACCTCGAATCCGGTTTGCCAAGACACGCAGTGACCTGGCCACAGGCAGGGTAAGGCTCAACGGTCCGGCGCGCCTATGGTCATTTCCACGACTACCGTGTCGCCCGCTGTAATGCCGCATTGTCTCCGCACAGCGTCCTTGAGGGGCAAAAGGTAATTGCCGTCCTTGGGAAACAGGGAGGTTGTAAAGGCAACGCCACTGATGATGGCCGATGCCGGGATAACGCCCCAACCATAGCTTACGCGCTTTGCAGCACTGCGGATCGCTTCCGAATGATGCTCAGGCACGCGCGCAAAAAAGAAGGGCGCTGGGCCGCGCCAATCGATAACGTCTGTCTCGAACACCATCTCAAGCATGGCGGCCCGTCAGTTGCCGTTGTATCCCTGCGCATAATAGAGCTGGATGTTGTCCAGTTCGACAAGGCCATTACGTGAAATCTCTACGGCGCCGATGTGGTCGACACTTTCGAACATTTCGAGATATGCGGTGGCCACCTGATCGGGCGCGGGCGTCCGTGCCACGATATAGGCATCCCAGCCTCGGTGGGCCTGCTTGTCGAAATTGAACTCGAGATTGCGCGGGTCGCCACCAAAACACGCGAGCGGCGCGCGCCCGGAAACCTGCGTATCAATATAGCCGCAATCGATCCAGTTGGTGCCGGCAACAAACAGTTGGGCCTGATTAAACGCTGCGCGTGCATCGAGCGCTTCACCGAGTTCTGTCCAGGGCAGCTGTAACGCCGTGGGATCCTCCCACTGACCCGGAAACACTGTACGCGCCCAGCCTGTCGCAGCGTGCGAAACGAGCAATGACAGAATGGCGAAGGTGGCGAGAGCCGATCCAAACAGCCAGGCGCGAACGTTCCGACCGTCACGGTTGGCCGCCCAGGCCCCCATAAGCATGAACAGCATCAAATAGCCCGGCGCCTGCCAGTGGAAATGGAACTGGGTGTCCGACCACAATGCGACGAGGGTAAAAAAGATGACCGGCGGCCAGCCGATATAGGCAAACAAAGCCGCCGCGCCCGGTTCGGCCCCACAAGGAAACTGACCACGCGGTCCGGCGGCCACGGCACGCGATCCGACATAGAGCGCCGGAAGCGCCAACCAGGGCACCATGTAGAGCAACTGCCCCCATATCATGCGGATAAAGCCGTCCCACCGCAGGCCAGATTCGGCCAGCGCCCTGCCCCCTTGAAAGCCGAAGGACACCCAGTCGTTTTGAGCGTTCCAGACAAGCACCGGAGAAAATATGGCAAATGCGATTATCAGCGCAAACCACGGGGCACGGTGCGCCAGCCAGCGCCGTTGGGTGGAGTTGGCAAGAATGAACAGACCAGTGCCCGCAACCAGGAATATCGCGTGATATTTTGAAAGCAATGTCAGCCCAAGGAAAAGCCCGGCAAGGCCCCAATAGAAAAAGGGCCGCTGCGCACCTTTGCCAAAGAAAATCTCGAGCAAGACACGCACTGTTGCGAGCCAGAAAAGCATCATCGGTGCATCCGGCTGCGTCCAGGAACCGATGGACAGTGAGAACAGCACGCAGGCATTGACGATAAGCGCTGCAAAAAAGCCGCCGAGCGGGGAGTGGATGCGCTTGACGATATCGAAAACCAGCCAGGTCGATATCGCAAACATCACGATGAATGGCATACGGACAACAACGAGATTGTCGGTGCCGGCCAGCTTCAAGGTTGCCCAGATTGTCCACAATGACATGGGCGGCTGGTCGAAATAGCTCAGATGAAACTGACGCGCCGAAGCCAGGTAATAGGCTTCGCCCGTGCCCCAGCCAACCAGAGCCGCTCCGATCACGCGCAGTATGAGCGTTACGAGAATAAGAACGAGGGTAGCCTGGCCCGGGGTAAACGGGCCGATACGATCAGGCGAGTTCATGGTTCACCGCCAGGTAAAGATGCGTGTGACGGCATAGTTGAAAACCACGCTCATCACCGCGCCCGCAATCCCTGCGATGATGAAATTGGCCATATGGGTTTCAAACAGCATGCTGGCCACCGAAACATTGGCAAGCGTGCCAAAACCACACACGAGATAGAAACTGAGCAGACCGATCCAAAACTTTCGGCCGCGCAGCTTCTTGTCGGCATAGGTCAACTCGTTGTTGAGCAGGTAATTGGTGGTCATGGCCACAAGAGTCGCCACAAGCTGACTGTTGGCGAAATTGAAATTGAGAACCTCAAAGGCCAAGGTGAGTACCGAGAGGTGAACCACAACGCCAGAGGCACCAACCAGCGAAAACAACAGGAAACTTGTGGGCAGGATGCCGCGTGAAATCTGAGACACGATGAGGCCAAGGAACTGGGCGACAACCAGCGCGCTCATCTTGCTTTCGCCAGCGAAGCGAGGCCGGAACGTGTAAGGGACTTCGGTGATAGTGAGCTTGCGCTTGAGCTGGCGATTGCCCGTTGCGACGATGTCTAGCAGAATCTTGAAGCCTTCGCGCGACAGGCGCGGCACGATTTCGTTGAACAGCGACCGGCGGAGAAGGAAAAAGCCGCTCATGGGGTCGGACAGCGCCTTGCCGGTGAGAATGCCGGACAACCGTGTTGCCAGTTCTGATCCTTTTTGACGGCTCGAGGAAAACCCCTCCTGCGAGCTGCCTTCTCCTGTGTAGCGCGAGCCAACCACAATATCTGCGCCTGCCCGCGCTTGTTCCAGCATCTTGGGCAGAATCGCTTCGTCGTGCTGGTGGTCGGCATCGATCACGGCGACAAATTCGGCGGCCGAGGAGGCCATGCCTTCTATGCAGGCCGATGACAGCCCGCGCCGCCCGACCCGGTGAATGCACCGAACGTAGGGCTTTTCCGTCGCGATCTGCTTGGCCAAGTCGGCAGTTCCATCGGGGCTGTTGTCATCGACAATGATGACTTCAAATTCCGTACCGGCCAGCGCCACTTCCAGTTTCTCGATCAGCGGGGCGATGTTATCGCGCTCATTGAATGTGGGGACGATGACCGAAAGCGTCGGTGTATTCCAGGACTGTGCGGTCATAGTTTCCAATTCTGTCATCGTCTGGTCTTTTTGTGCCCGCATGAACGCCACTCAGGCAAATCGCGCAAGGGCATAACAAGCTGCCGTCCGCGATGCAAAATTTTTGAGTGCGTCATTCTTGACTCCAACGTGCCGCCCTCCTATCTCCCCCACATACTGTTAGCACTCCCGCTACAAGAGTGCTAACAGTGGAGAAATTGCATCTCAACTTCACGTTCCAAAGGAGCGACTATGAGCTTCCGTCCCCTGCATGACCGCGTTGTGGTCCGCCGCGTCGACAGCGAGGAAAAGTCCGCTGGCGGCATCATTATCCCAGACACTGCCAAGGAAAAACCTTCCGAAGGCGTCATCGTTTCCGTTGGCCCGGGCGCCCGTGACGACAGCGGCAAGGTTGTCGCGCTCGACGTCAAGGCAGGCGATCGCGTGCTGTTCGGCAAGTGGAGCGGCACCGAAGTCAAGGTTAGCGGCGAAGACCTGCTGATCATGAAAGAGTCCGACATCATGGGCGTGATCGAAGGCTGATTTGGCGGCGCGCTGTCGCGTGGCACAACCGGCATCCGGTGACCCCGACAACGTTCCAACAGGCTTTCTCCCGTCCTTTTCACAGTTTTAATCGGAGCAAATTTACATGTCCGCCAAGGAAGTAAAATTCTCGACAGACGCCCGCGACAAGATGGTCCGCGGCGTCAACATCCTGGCCAATGCGGTCAAGGTGACGCTTGGCCCCAAGGGTCGCAACGTGGTCATCGAAAAGTCGTTCGGCGCCCCGCGCATCACCAAAGATGGCGTGACCGTTGCCAAGGAAATCGAACTTGAAGACAAGTTCGAGAACATGGGCGCACAGATGCTGCGCACAGTTGCCTCCAAGACCAACGACATCGCTGGTGACGGCACCACGACTTCGACAGTGCTCGCACAGTCGATCGTCAACGAAGGCGTCAAGGCCGTCGCTGCCGGCATGAACCCGATGGATCTCAAGCGCGGCATCGACCTGGCCGTCGTTGAAGTGATCTCGAACCTGGCCTCCAAGGCCGTCAAGATCTCCAACACAAGCGAAGTCGCTCAGGTTGGCACCATTTCGGCAAACGGCGAAAAAGCCATTGGCGAAATGATCGCTCACGCCATGCAGAAGGTCGGCAACGAAGGTGTTATCACCGTCGAGGAAGCCAAGACCGCAGAAACCGAACTCGATGTCGTTGAAGGCATGCAGTTCGACCGCGGCTACCTCTCGCCGTACTTCGTGACCAACACCGAAAAGATGGTCGCCCAGCTCGACGATCCGCTCATTCTGCTGCACGAAAAGAAGCTCTCGAACCTTCAGGCTCTGCTGCCCGTTCTCGAAAGCGTCGTTCAGTCCAACCGTCCGCTCCTCATCATCGCAGAAGACGTTGAAGGCGAAGCGCTTGCAACTCTCGTCGTCAACCGCCTGCGCGGTGGCCTCAAGGTTGCTGCTGTCAAGGCTCCTGGCTTCGGCGATCGCCGCAAGGCAATGCTCGAAGACATCGCTATCCTGACCGGCGGCCAGGTTATTTCCGAAGACCTCGGCATCAAGCTCGAGAACGTGACCACCGACATGCTGGGCACTGCCAAGCGCGTTGAGATCACCAAGGAAAACACAACCATCGTCGATGGTGCGGGCTCCAAGGAAGACATCGAAGGCCGCGTCAACCAGATCAAGGCACAGATCGAAGAAACCTCGTCTGACTACGACAAGGAAAAGCTTCAGGAACGCCTGGCCAAGCTGGCCGGTGGTGTTGCCGTGATCAAGGTCGGCGGTTCGACCGAAGTGGAAGTGAAAGAACGCAAGGACCGCGTCGACGACGCGCTCAATGCAACCCGCGCTGCCGTTGAAGAAGGCATCGTTGCCGGTGGTGGCGTTGCTCTGCTCCGCGCCTCGAACGCGCTGACCGTCAAGGGCGTAAACGCCGACCAGCAGGCCGGCATCGCCATCGTCAAGCGCGCTCTGCAGGAGCCGATCCGTCAGATCGCCAACAACGCAGGCGACGAAGGTTCGGTTGTTGTGGGCAAGATCCTCGACAATGGTTCGGACACGTTCGGCTATGACGCCCAGACCGGCGAATATGGCGACATGATCCAGATGGGCATCATCGATCCCGTCAAGGTCGTCCGTACAGCGCTCGAAGACGCTGCCTCGGTTGCAGGCCTTCTGGTCACCACCGAAGCCATGGTTGCCGAAATCCCCAAGGAAGCAGCTCCGGCAATGCCCGCCGGCGGCGGCATGGGCGGCATGGGCGGTATGGATTTCTAATCCATCGCTCCACGCGACAAGAATTGAGACCTCTCCAGGGTCTCGAACGGGAAGGGCAGCGTTTCGGCGCTGCCCTTTTCGTTTGGGCCCGTTCGATCGCTTCCTGCACGGCTTTGTCGGCGCCTGACAAAGCAGGCTTGCACGCCATGTGCGGGAAGGGCAGCGTTTCGGCGCTGCCCTTTCCGTTTGGGCCCGTTCGATCGCTTCCTGCACGGCTTTGTCGGCGCCTGACAAAGCAGGCTTGCACGCCATGTGCGGGATGGGCAGCGTTTCGGCGCTGCCCTTTTCGTTTCGACTTACGGAAAGAAGAGGAGCTTGATGGCGAGAAGGATCGAGACGACGATGACGAGGGGCCGGATGACCTTGGCGCCGTAGCGGATGCCGGTTATGGCACCGAGATAGCCGCCGACGATCTGGCCGCCGGCCATCACCAGAGCAATAGGCCAGATGACGTCGCCTGCGATGACAAAGAAGATCAGCGCTGCAAGGTTAGAGGTGACGTTGAGGATCTTGGTATGGGCCGAAGCGCGCGCTGCCGAGAGACCAAACAGGGCCACAAAGGCCAGCATGAAGAACGAGCCGGTTCCCGGACCGAACACACCGTCATAAAAACCGATCACCAAGGCGAAGGCCGGCACGAAGGTCGAAAATTTGAGGCGCGCGGCGCCATCGATATCCTTGATCGAGGGCGAGAAGGTGAAATAGAGCGCGACGGCGATCACAGCTATGGGGATCGCGATTTCAAGCGCAGAGGTATCGACCTGTTTGACGACAACCGCCCCGAGAAGCGAACCGGCAAAGGCGGCGACGATGGACGGAATAAGAGACAGGATCGAGACGTAGCCCTTGCGCCAATAGGTCCAGGCGGCCATCGTGGTGCCGACGATCGACTGGGCCTTGTTGGTGGCGATGGCGCCAAGCGGGGGCACGCCCGCCCAGAGCAGCGCGGGTACCGTGATCAGCCCGCCACCGCCGGCAACTGCATCCACAAACCCGGCGATAACGCCGACACCGCCGAGCGCGACAAGTAGCCAGATATCGTACACTGAAAGGTCAATCCCTAAACTGGCGCGGAACCGCGCATCGAACCGGCGCTTGCTTGCATGAAGCACACCGAATTGCAACTGGATCGATACTGGCCGGACAGTCTACTATATGCCAATTGGCGAACAATCTGTTGGCGTCAGGTGACTTTTTCAAAACAACACCATATTGCACAGTCCGGCCATCGCAAAACTTGGACCGGACGCAAAACGACATGAACGCGCTTCAAACCTATCTTCCGACAATTGGCCGTATCTTTCTGGCCCTGATCTTTATTCTTGCCGGCCTGGGCAAAATCCCGGCCATCGAGGGCAATGTTGGCTATATGGAAATGTTCGGGGTGCCGGGCATTCTGATCTGGCCGACCATCATTGTCGAAATCGTCGGCGGCGTCCTGCTGGCCGTTGGCTTCAAGGCCCGCTGGGCGGCGGCGGCACTGGGGGCCTTTACCCTGATTGCAGCGCTGATCTTTCACACCGATTTTTCCAACCAGATGGAAATGACGAGCTTTCTCAAAAATATCGCCATCACCGGCGGCATGCTCTACGTCATCGCCTTTGGTGCAGGCGCGCTGGCTATCGACAGCCGCAAGTAACGTCTCGACACACTCGAAACGAGAAAGGGCCGCAAGAGCGGCCCTTTTTTTAAAGCCGGAAGCGCGTGGCGCCGACAGCGTCGGCAAGCCGGTTGACGATGCCAAGCTTGCCCGCGTGCCACTCTGCATTACGGGCGACCAGCAGCAAAGACTCACTTTTGAGCATCACCCCGTCCTCGATAACGCGCAGGCCATTGGCCTTGAGGGTCGAGCCGGTCGTTGTGATGTCGACGATAAGATCGGCGGCGCCCGATGCCGGAGCAGCTTCGGTGGCACCAAGGCTTTCGACGATGCGATATTCTGCGATGCCATGTGCAGCGAAATGGCGACGGGTGAGATTGACGAACTTGGTGGCAATCTTGAGCCAGCGGCCATGTCGGGCCCGGAAATCAGCAGCTACATCTGAAAGGTCGTCCATTGTAGTGACATCGATCCAGCTATCTGGAACCGCTACCACTGCGTCGGCCCGGCCAAAACCAAGCCGTTTGGCGATCTCGACCTGTTGGGGGCCGGTTTCGGCGGTCTCGTGGATCAGATCCTCGCCGGTGATGCCGATATCGATGGTGCCGCGGATCAATTCCCTGGCGATTTCGGAGGCCGAGAGGAAACGGACGATAATTTCGGGCATCGCGGCCATTTCCCCAAGATAGGATCGCGCGCCGCCGGGACGTTCGATGGTCAGGCCGGCTTTTTCAAAGACCGCTATCGCTTCTTCCTGGATACGGCCCTTTGAAGGCAGAGCGAGCATGATCGAACTCATGAGCTGGCCTCCGCGTATCCAGTATGCGCACATTCGGCTTCAAGACGATCAACCCAGACAGCGCAACCGACGGCAGGGATATCTTCAGACGCGCCAAGGCGTCTGAGCAGACGATCATATTGCCCGCCCGAAACCAGCACCAGCCCCCCTGCCCCGGTCACCTCAAAGGTTACGCCGGTGTAATAATCGAGGCGCGGGGAAAACCCGGCGTCAAACAGGACAGAATTTGCTTTAAGCCCATCATAGAGCTGCTGGACGCGACGGTTGGCGCCTTCCAACGTTGCCGCGAGATCGATACCGGCGGACTTGCCGAGAGCACCGATCGATGCGAGCGCATTTTCGGCAGGACCGGAGATGGCGAGATAGCTGCGCAGCAGATCGATTGTCGTGCTGGGAACGCGTTGGGCTTCGAGCGCCTGCTTTTCAAGATAGCGGGCGGCGATTTCCTCTGGCGAGCGGCTTTCAGTGAGGCTGAGCCCGTTAGTGAGCATGAGTTCGCCGACCCAATCGGCGATATCGCCGGCCGGCAGACCGGCCGGACCGGGCATGGGGGGCCTGGGATCGGCGAGGCGGTCGAGCAGCGCTGTCATGGCCTCGGGGTGGCCGAAGCGGGCGCGCACGCGCGGGCGCCATACATCGGGCATGTCACAGCCGGCCAACACGGTTTCGAACAGATCGATATCGCCCACCCGAATATTGGGAGCTGAGACGCCATAGATATCGGTAACGGCGCGAGCAAATCCGATCACCTGATCGAGCGCTGCATCTGCATTGGGAAGCGCAAGAAGCTCCATCCCGCCCTGGTCGAACTGGGCGGGGCCATCGGTGCGCTGACGAAAGACCGGACCGAGATAGCCATAGGCTGCCGGTGTGGCTGCGCCATTGGCTATGTGTTCGATGGCGATGGGCAGCGTAAAATCAGGGCGCAGGCAGAATTCGGACCCGTCCATCCCCTGCGTGAGGATCATCCGCGCGCCCAGCTCCTCGCCAGCCAGATCGAAATAGGCAGCGGGGGAAACGAGAATGGGCGGCGCGGCAAGTGTTACGCCGGGCGCCGAAACCAGCGCATCCAAGGCTGAGCGGCGGGCGATCGCGGTCATCAGCCGTTCGCCTTCATCCAAGCGGCGACGGTCGGGATCTGTTTCACAAATTCGACCATTTCCCCGACCGGAACCGAATACTGGCCGGGGCGCTCGGTTTTCCAGGCTGCATTGTCGGTGATCGAAGCGGCGGCCTCAGCCCCTTCGGCCAGATCCTTGATCTGGACGACACCCTGTTCACGCTCATCGGCCCCCTGGATAATGACTGCAGGTGCGTTGCGCTTATCGGCATATTTCATCTGCTTGCCCATGTTCTTGGAGCTCCCAAGAAACAGCTCGGCACGGATGCCGGCGGCGCGCAGATCGGCGACCATCTTCTGATAATCGGCGATCCTTTCCTTTTCCATGACGGTGACGACGACGGGGCCGGTAACCGGGGCAGAATCGAGATTGCCGGTGAGTTTGAGGGCCGAAGCGAGGCGCGAGACGCCGATGGAAAAGCCGGTGGCCGGGGTCGCCTCATTACGGAAGCGCGAGACGAGGCCATCGTAACGGCCACCGCCGCCGACCGAACCGAACACGACGTCCTGGCCCTTTTCGTTCTGAACCGTGAAGGTCAACTCGATTTCGAACACTGGGCCGGTGTAGTATTCGAGGCCGCGGACGACGGAGGGGTCGATATCGATGCGATCGGGGCCGTAGCCTGCGGATGCAAACAGGGACGCCATGGCCTGAAGTTCTGCAAAGCCTTCAGCAAACGCCTGCGTTATCTTGAACTTTGAGAGGGCAGCGGTCTTGAACTCGGCATCGAGAAAGCCATCCGGCCCTGCGTCGTCTTCAAGATCGACAAGATCGTCAAGCCGCGCGGCGGCCATCATCTCAATGATCGCATCAGCCTGGTTCGCTTCGAGCTTTGCACCCTCTGTATAGTCGCCACTCTCATCCTTGCGCCCTTCGCCAAGCAGGAGGCGCACGCCTTCGGGACCGAATTTGTCGAGCTTGTCGATGGCGCGGAGGACAGTGAGCTTTTGCGCTTCGTCGGTGACACCGATGGCTTGCATCACACCATCAAGTACCTTGCGATTGTTCACCCGGACCACGTATTTGCCCTGCAAACCCAGAGCGTCCATCGTGTCGGCCATCATCATGCAGATTTCGGCGTCTGATTCCGGACCGGCGGCACCAACAGTGTCGGCGTCGAACTGCATGAACTGGCGGAAGCGGCCGGGGCCGGGCTTTTCGTTGCGGAATACCCAGCCCTGCCGGTAGGAGCGGAAGGGTTTTGGCAGATCCTGATAATTCTGGGCGAAATAGCGGGCGAGCGGGGCCGTCAGATCGTAGCGCAGGCTCATCCATTGCTCGTCATCGTCTTGCACCGAAAACACGCCTGCATTGGGCCGGTCCGTATCGGGGAGGAATTTGCCCAGTGTTTCGGTGTATTCGAAAAACGGTGTCTGGATGGGATCAAAACCGTAGCGCTCGTACACATGGCGGATTTTGGCGACCATCTGCTCGATGGCGGCGATATCCGCGGGTTCGGAGTCGACAAAACCGCGCGGCAGGCGCGGTTCGATGAGCGCTGAGTTCTTGGCCATGGATATAGTCCCTGAAGTCCCGAGATTACGGGGCTTTTTGCAATGTTGGCCGTTCCTAAACGATAAGCGGTTTCGAGACAAGGCAAGCGCTGCGTGTTGCCATATCGCCACACACAACCAACAAGCGCGACAAGCTGCCACATCAAGGGGTTGGCGATCACGGATTCGTTAGCTATCAATTCGTCGTCTTCAACACGAACCTCCAAGGGAGGCGTTCCTATGACAGCATTCGCAAACGTCCTCACCAGTGGTGTTGAAGCCCTCGGCCGGGCCACGTCCCGCCGTTTCAATCGCACCGGCGTCAAAGCCTGACGCCATCTGCTGCGATAAACGGGTCGCCCTTCGTGGCCTGATCTTCAAAAACACCCCCTGAACCAACCGATCCAGACGACAGCACAATTGCGTCCTGCCGCCCGGATTCCAACCCGACTCAACCTTTGGACGCGTTTCCGGGCGGGATAACTCGACTCGAGAAATGTCTCCAACAACATGGAGCCAGTGCGCCTCTGCGCGCCTGGGTGACGACGATGTCGCACGTAAACATGCAAGCCGAAGGCGCAATCCTTCGCGTCTCCCTTGATACGCTTGTTGCCGAACACGGCAAATGGCGCGTGGTAACAGCAGCTGTAAAAGCTATGGTCCGCGGCAGCAACAGGGTGCAAACAGTCCACCCGCAAGACCTGTCCAATGTCATCCGCGCGGACATCGGGCTGCCCTTAATCGTGGACCCGCCTAGTATGCCGACGGTGATGATGGTCTACGCACGGCCATAACCGTCGGCGCATTCACGGGACGCAAAATTGGCCTTCCCGCCTTTGTTGGAAAAGCGGGGAGGCTCATATTCATCAGGGACGAACAAATTTGGCGCGCTGGGCCTCTATCGGTGCACGGCAATGGCAGGTTTCGATATGGTCATTGACCATGCCCATGGCCTGCATAAACGCATAGCACGTGGTTGGGCCAACAAAGGAAAAACCACGTTTTTTCAAATCCTTGGACAGCCTTATGGAGTCCGGAGATGTGGCCTGGGCACTCAGCGTTTCCCAGGAATAATCGACTGGCCGATCTTCGGGACGCGGCTCAAAACTCCAGAAATAAGCGGCAAGGGTGCCGAACTCGTCGCGCAGAGCCTGCGCGCGGCGCGCATTGTTTATTGTCGAGACGATCTTGCCCCGGTGACGCACAATGCCCGCATCGGCCACAAGCCGCTCGATATCTGCGTCGTCGAACGCGGCGACCTTGTCGATATCGAAACCGGCGAAGGCTGCACGAAAGTTCTCGCGCTTGCGCAAGATGGTCAGCCAGGACAGTCCCGACTGAAACCCTTCAAGACAAAGTTTTTCGAACAGGCGCGTGTCATCGGTTACAGGAAAGCCCCATTCCGTATCGTGGTAGGCTTGATAAAATTGATCTTTGCCCGGCCAGGGGCAACGGATTGGCTCGATATCGCTCATGGAATCAACTCGCAAACGGTTGAGTAACTATAGGTGTGGGGCAAGTTTTAACCATCCCATTTGACTCAATCTTTGCCGGTTGCAGGCAGGATCGCTCCAGTTTTCAAGCTGGACACGAGATGCCAATGATCCGCCTCGCCCTTGCTTTCACTGCCCTGCTTATGATGGCCGCACCAATTCAGGCCGGCTCAGGCTATCGCGGCTATCTCAATGCGATGTTCGGGCCACCGCCGGGAATGGTTCTGACGCCGGACACGCCCCAGACCATGCTCGAGTACCAGACCGAGTATGTCAGCCACCCCATGTGGTTGCGCCAGGTCATCAGCTACAGGACCAGCGAGGCCCCGGGCACAGTCATCGTCGATACCCGCCAGCACTACTTGTTTCTGGTGATGCCGAACGGCAAGGCGATGCGATATGGAATCGGGGTTGCACGGACCGGGTTCGAATGGAGCGGTACGCACAGGGTGAGCGCCAAACGCGAATGGCCAAGCTGGACGCCGCCGGCGGAGATGCATGCCCGCCAGCCGGGATTGCCGCAATTCATGCCAGGAGGGCCGAACAATCCGATGGGCGCAAGGGCGCTGTATCTGGGTTCGACCCTCTATCGAATCCACGGCACCAATGAGCCGTGGAGCATCGGGCGGTCAGTCTCATCGGGCTGTATCCGCATGACCAATGAGGATGTGATCGATCTTTATGGCCGCGTCCCCGTCGGGGCCAAGGTGGTCGTGGTTTAGGCTCGGCAACCCAGGTCGCCGGGCCAAGAGCTCGCGTGTTCGATCCGAAGCGGATTGAGCGCTTACGGTTCAGGCCGCATGAGGGATGTTGAACCCCTTATCGGCATAGTCCTTGAGCTTGTTTCGAACCGTACGGATCGAAAGCCCGAGGATTGCGGCGGCGCGGGTGCGATTGCCGTTGGTTTGTCGCAGCGTGGCGAGAATCAGTGTTCTTTCCACTTCGGCGACCGGCAACCCGACCATAGCCTCCGCCAGTTTGGCGTTTGGAGCAAAGTCGTACACTGCACGTCCTTTCTGAGCCCCCATACGCTTGGCTAACGCGCTAAGGGTTATCCCTTATGGTTAACAAAGCCTTAAAATGGGCGATCACGAATTGCGCGCGGCCCGTCGAAGAGCCTGAAACCTGCATGGAGGAGGAGTGGTACCGTCGCCCCGAATTGAACGGGGGACCTCTAGATCCACAATCTAGCGCTCTAACCAACTGAGCTACGACGGCATGGTGACGGACATCGCGACGCTTGCGGCAGCGTCGTCCCGAAACGCGGCGGAACATAGGTCGAGATCGTATCAAAGACAAGGGCGCTTGTGCAGACAATTACAGGTTTTTTGATCACCGGCGAAGTTGCCCGCCTTAACCATTTCCAACCTTTGAACGCACAAGAATGGCGCTAGACATGGACCGGCTGGCGGAGTCCCTATATTTAAGGTTTCGTCAACCATCGCCCCGGACCGGGACGAGGCCCGACATACGGACATGACATGACGCTCGAGTGGACTAGCCAAGAACAGGCCCAAACCGTGACGCGGTACAGCGATGACCAGCGTCCGGCGTGGCTGTGGCCCGTCGATAGCGCACATGCGGCCTGGACAAACCGGGCTGCCGGACTGCTTGGCGCCAAGATCGAAGACGACTCACTGAAAACGCTGGATCCGGCCATGCCCGTGAAGGGCCAGATCGCCCGGATCGTGCGGCTTGGACTGATGGGACGTTCGACCCTGTCGCGCATGCAGTTCCTGGCCGGTCGCAAGCCGCTGTCTGCAACCTGCCATTGCACGCCGCTTCGGCTGGCCGATGACAGGCTCTACCTACTGGTGGTTGGTGTCGATCCGATCAGCGATGAGGTTATGGCCGCCGCTGGCGCAACCGCGCCTGACGCGGAAACCCATGAAAGCGAAGCGATTCCCGGACCGGTGATGGAAGCGCATCTGGCTGAAACGCCCCCTGCTCCTGAAGGCGAGACGCCCGAGCCTGCGGATGGTGTCGTCGCGGACAGAGAAATCGACGAAATCGAAGTCGATGGCCTTGCGGCGCTTGTCGACAAGCTGGCTGGCCATGAACACCTTTTCGACCCTCTCGATTCGGAAGACGACGCACCGTTTGATGGCGCGGTTCCAAGCCGTGACTTTGCCGGAATCGCGTTCGATGAGACCATCGAGGCGGCCGAAGGCGAAGATAGCTCGGATTGGGATGAGGAAGATCCATTGGCTGTCGAAGAAGCAGCGTTTGCTGCCGACGGGAGCCAGGAGGATGGGGCGGGCCGTACCGGGCTTTGGCAAATCACCGGTCGTGGACTGAACGTGACGCGCATCAGCTATGATGATGATGACGACCAATCGGCTGTCGAGGAGATGGTCGAGCACGATGACGATGAGCTTACGGATCCTGTAACGGACGATACCGAACGAACCACACGTTACAATTTTGACGAGCTTTCGCGCATCCTGACCGACAGAGTGAACCGGGACGACTCACCTGCACCGGCGCCCGTGCCTACGTCACCGCAACGATCGGGCGGGGAGCTTGTAGCGCTTAGCGAAGAAGCGCTTGTGCTCAATCGACTGCCGATCGGCATCCTTATTTTCCGGGACCAGGAAATCCTGTTTGCCAATCGCGCATTGGTCGATCTGACCGGTTATGAGAACGCGACGACGCTGCGCGGGCTTGGGCTTTCGGCGATCTTTCCCACTGTCGATGGCGGTGAACCGGCTGGGCCCGTGAGCCACCTGCTACGCCGGGATGGAGAAAAGATATCGGTCAATGCAAGGCTCAATGCCGTCACGTGGCAGGGCCGCCCCGGCTTTATGCTCTCGGCCAGAGCCAATGATATCGAGCCATTGCGAGAAGCCGAAGTCGGCCAGTTTGCGTCGCTGTGGTCCAAGGTCGCCAATTTCGAATTTGTCACTGCCGACCGCGCCGGGCTGATCGCAAGTTTTGAAGGGCGTGGGACCGACGGGCCGGGTGTCGACATCGGGACGCCGCTTACCAATCTGATCGCGCAGAGCGAGCATTCGGCGCTGCGGCAGTTTTTGAGCCTGCCGGCTCGCTATGCTGGTGGTGTTCGGCCCGCGGTCTCGCTCAAGGCGAAACGGGCCGGGCACATGCTTACTCTTTTCGCCGAGGGACGGGCCGGCATCGTATCGGGTTATTTCGGGCTGCTTGGACCAATCGATGGGAAAGCCGTTGCACCCGGCCCCCGCAGCGGCCTTCCCACGGCAACGCTAAGCCGGATAACGCGAGGTCTGCGGCGTCCGCTCAACACGATTTCTGGTTTTTCCGAACTGATTGCCTCGGAATCGTTCGGCCCATTGGCCAATCCACGCTATCTCGAATATGCGCGCGATATCCGCTCGGCGAGTGGGGAAATCGGCGACCTTGCCGACGAACTTGATGACTATGTGCGGCTCGCCGAGGGTGAACTGGCGCTCTCGCCAGCCGATGTCGATATCGGCACGCTTCTGGCCGAAAGCCTCGTGCGGGTGCGCGGGCCGGCGGGCAAAGCCCGCGTCTTGCTGCGCAGCGCGATAAGCGAGCGCCTCCCCTATGTTCGGGTCGATGCCGCAACGCTCAAACAGGCTGTGCTCAACATGCTGGCCAGCGCCATAAGCGAGGGCAGCCAAGGCTCCAAGGTGGTGCTGTCTGGACAAGTCGAGGATGACGGATCGGTGTCGATCCATGTGCGCGACGCCGCCAAGGCGCCCAATGCCCTTGCGGAACGCTTCATGGTGTTTCGCGACGGGGTGGCCGCAGACGGCAGCGAACGCAAGCCAACCCATTCGAGCATTGGGCTGACGCTGACCCGTTCGCTGGTAGCGGTCAATGCCTGTTCGCTCAGCCTCGCACCGGCAAGCGAGAGCGGAACATTGATGACACTGACCATCCCCTCGAGCCTCGTGGTGAAGGTATGACATTGTGCGTTCTTGACAAGCATGGGTCCTGTCGGCCTTAACTCGCTGCCATGAGCAAACTCGAACCAATCCTGAGGATGGAAAACGTCTCGCGCTTTTTTGGCAGCGTGGCAGCCCTCGATGGAGTGTCGTTCGACATCGCCGCTGGCGAAATCGTGTGTCTTGTGGGCCATTCAGGGTGCGGAAAATCGACTTTGCTGCGCACCATTTCTGGCGTCGACCACATTGATAGCGGAACGGTGGTTCTGGCCGGCAAGACTGTGAGTGGAGCTGAAGGGTTCGTCGAACCCGAAAATCGCAGCATCGGCTTCATGTTTCAGGATTACGCGCTGTTTCCGCATCTGACGGCACGCCAGAATATCGGGTTCGGCCTCAAGGGGATGAGCCGAAAGGACGTTGCGGCCCGAGTCGATGACATTCTCGATCGGCTGGGCATAAGCGCGTTGGCCGAGAGATATCCGCACATGCTCTCGGGTGGCGAGCAACAGCGCATTGCCCTTGCACGCGCCCTCGCGCCGCAACCGCGCATATTGCTTATGGACGAGCCGTTCTCCAATCTCGATCGGGGATTACGCGACACTATACGGCGCGAAACGCTGGCCCTGCTACGCCAACTGGGAACGACTGCGGTCATCGTGACCCATGATCCCGAAGAAGCGCTGGCTATCGGCGACAAGGTCGTCTTGATGCACAAGGGGCGGGTGATCGAAAGCGGCACCGGCGATGCCATTTACAGTTTCCCCCAGACGGCCTATGCGGCCGCCTTCTTTTCCCAGATCAACCGAATTCCTGCACGCCGCACGGGAGATTGGCTGGACAGTGCGCTTGGACGCTTCCCCGCACCATGCGGCAGCTCGGGCCAGGTCCAGTTGTTCATCCGCCCACAGGCGCTCACAGTGAGCGCGGATGGCGCAGATGCCAAAGTCTGTGCACGAATCTTGCTGGGCGAGCTTGAAGAAGTCACCCTGGAAGTTGCGGGTCTTGAAGATCCAATCGTGATGCGCACAAGCGCACGGCGCGGATTTGCCGTGGGGCAGGACATCAAGATCAGCGTCGACGCAAAGGACGTTCTGGTATTTGCGGCTGATGAGACCGCCCGATCGGCCCTGCCCCGCGTTCCGATGGCAGCGGAATAACAGCAAGAGATATCAATAGCTTAGAACGATTCTAAACTGGGCCTGAAATTTCTTGACTCAGTTGATCAGCTATGAGTAATGCCGGGTTGGGCGCGTTTTGGCCTTCGGCGCCCCTTGATGAAAACAAGCACCAAGGGATCAACCAATGACACGATTTCTGAAGACCCTCTCGGCAGCCAGCATCCTGGCGCTGGGCGCAGCCGCCCCCGCACTGACCCAAGAGGTCAACATCTATACAACACGTGAGCCGGGCCTGATCCAGCCGATCCTTGACGCCTTTACCGGAGAGACCGGCATCGCCGTCAATACTGTCTTTCTGCAGGACGGGCTGATCGAGCGGGTATCGGCCGAAGGCGAAAGCTCGCCTGCCGATATCCTGATGACAGTCGATTTCGGGGCTTTGATCGATCTGGTCGATGCTGGCCTGACCCAACCTGTCCAGTCCGACGTTCTCGACGCAGCTGTGCCGGAAGCCTTGCGCGATCCCGAAGGCAATTGGTTTGCCCTGTCTGGCCGGGCGCGTGTGCTCTATGCAGCAAAAGACCTCGATCTCGACAGCTTCACCTATGAGCAGCTCGACGACGAAGAGTGGCGCGGACGTCTTTGCATTCGCTCGGGCCAACATCCCTACAACACAGCGATGTTTGCTGCCTACATGGCGAAATATGGCGAAGAGGAAACGCGCACCTGGCTTGAAGGCATCAAGGCCAATCAGGCACGCGTTGCAGCAGGTGGCGACCGCGATGGCGCGCGCGACATTGCAGCGGGCATTTGCGATATCGCCATCGGCAATTCCTACTATGTGGGCCTGATGACATCAGGGGCTGGCGGTGAAGAACAGCAAGCATGGGCAGACGAAATGAAGGTTATCCTGCCGACATTTGAAAACGGCGGCACGCTGGTCAACATTTCAGGCGCCGGCCTGGCCGCGCATGCACCCAACCATGACCAGGCTGTCCAGCTTCTTGAGTACCTCGTCTCCGATGATGCCCAGAAGCTCTATGCAGAAGCCAATTTCGAGTATCCGGTTTCAGCTTCTGCCCAGGTTCATCCGATCATCGCCGCGTTTGGCGACCTTGAAGCCGACGATTTGTCACTGACCGAAGTGCTGCCGTTCCGCACCCGGGCCAGCGAGCTGATCGACGAAGTCAATTTCGACACTTTCGAAAACTAGGACATGCGCGGCGGGGTAACCCGCCGCGCCTTGGTTCATGGCAACGCTAGTCGCAAGCCGCCCTATGGGACGGCGTCGCATCAAAATTTCGCTTTGGGCCGCGATGGCATTTGCCGCCGCGGTTCTTGCGCTGTTGCCGGTAGCCACGATTGCCTTAACAGCGATAGCCGACACCGGTTCGCTCTGGTCTCACGTTCTCACACATATCCTGCCGCAAGCCACCTGGAACACAGCAATCCTGCTGCTGGGCACCGGCGTAATCGCGACCTGCGTGGGCACGGGCGCGGCGTGGCTGGTATCGGCCTATGATTTCCGCGGGCGGGGCGTGCTCGAATGGGCGCTGCTGCTGCCTCTGGCCGTGCCGACATACATCATGGCCTATGCCTATCTCGACGTGCTTAGCCCCCTCGGTCCCATTCAGGGCGCGATCCGTTGGGTGCTGGGATATTCCAGCCCGCGCGATTTCAGGCTGCCCGATATCAGATCGATGTGGGGCGCCATACTGGTTTTCGGGTTTGTGCTTTACCCGTATGTGTATCTCACGACACGGGCGATGTTTCTGACCCAGGCGGCAAACCTTGTTGAAGTCTCCCGCACGCTGGGAGTCAGCCGTAGCGGGATCTTTTGGCGCGTGGCACTGCCACTGGCGCGTCCTGCGATTGCCGTTGGTGTATCGCTTGTGCTGATGGAAGCCCTCAACGATGTGGGTGCCGCGCAGTTTCTTGGCATCCGCACGCTGACGGCATCCGTCTATACCACCTGGATCGTTCGCACTGATCTGGCGGGCGCCGCCCAGATTGCTATAGCCATGCTGGCCGTGGTCATTGCGCTAATCGTTTTCGAACGCTGGGCACGCCGCAACCAGCGTTTTGCCGCCAGCGCCCAACGCGCCCGGCCCATGCCACCACGGAGGCTTAGCGGTCTCAAGGGTGCAAGTGCATTTGCTCTGGGCTTTTTGCCGATCCTTATCGGGTTTATGGGACCGGCCATCTATCTGGTTCTCGAAGCGATAAAGCGCATCGAATTTGCCGGGTTCTCGCCGGCACTGATACGCGCGACGATCAATACGGTTTCGGTTTCCGCAATCGCAACTGTTGTCGTTCTGGTATTTGGCTTCGCGATTGCTTACGCGGCGCGGCTGGAGCCCGGGCACAAGACCTCGATTGCGGCGCGCATTGCAACACTGGGATATGCTGTGCCAGGAACGGTTCTGGCCATCGGCATCCTGATTCCCGTCGCCGCGTTCGATCGGACGCTGGACGGGTTGATGCGCGAGTGGACCGGAATTTCCACGGGGCTTCTGCTTTTGGGCTCGGGCGGCGCGCTGATCTATGCTTATACAACGCGATTCCTGGCGATATCGGCCGGCGGGATCGAAGCGGGGCTAAGCCGCATACCCACTTCATATGACCACGCCGCACGCACGCTGGGCCAAAGCGCCACCGGCACGTTGTTCAAGGTTCATCTGCCGCTTTCTCGAACCACACTGACCGCAGCCGGACTGTTGGTGTTCGTCGACTGCATGAAGGAATTACCGGCAACGCTTTTGTTGCGGCCACTCAATTTCGAGAGCCTGGCAACGTTGCTTTATGGCGAGGCGGCGCGTGGCACCTACGAAGATGCCGCGCTGGCAGCGCTGATTATCGTGGTGATCGGAATCCTGCCGGTTGTGCTTCTGGCGCGAACCGGACGGGGCGACCACTAGCGCTATCGAGCGCCTTTCGGCTGACGCCCGAAATGCTCCAGATCGACATCCATAACGCTCACAACCGGCTTAAGATTTGGGCTTGGCCGGGGCTTTGCGGGTTGCCGGTTTTTTGGT
The DNA here is from genome assembly GCF_048264985.1 of Pelagibacterium sp. GTDB lineage: Bacteria > Pseudomonadota > Alphaproteobacteria > Rhizobiales > Devosiaceae > Pelagibacterium. Next base: position 758,997 of record NZ_JBLXCL010000001.1, on the reverse strand, counting down.
CGCCACTGTTTTGACAGTGCCGGCTTCAGGCGTTGCCGCAGCTTTAGCAGCGGGCTTGCGCGCAGGCTTGGCGGGCATTGCGACAGCTCCCGCAGAGCCCACCACACCCGCGTCGGGTGTTCCCTCCGTAACAGGGTTGGCCGGCTTTGCAGACTTTGCCGATTTGGCGGCAGCCGGCTTGGTTTTCGTCGCGACGCCGGCCAGAAGCGGGCGACCCTCTTCATCGAAGCGATGGAAGAGTTCGCCTTTGGGCGAGAAGCTGATCTGGGCGCCCGATTTGTAAGGTGTCTTGCCATCCTGACGAACGATTACAGCCTCGGGCTCGCCGATATCGACATAGATGTAGCTGTCCGAGCCGAGATCCTCGGAATAAATGACCTTACCCGACCAGGCGCCCTTTCCTGCAGGCACGATTTCCATGTGCTCGGGCCGTACGCCAACCGTGGCAGCCTTGTAACCTTCTGCGTTCTTGCCGGTTAAAAAGTTCATCTTGGGCGAACCGATGAAGCCGGCAACAAACAGGGACTGGGGTTGGTCGTAGAGCTCCATTGGCGTGCCGACCTGCATCACCACACCATCCTTAAGCACGACGATCCTGTCCGCCAGGGTCATTGCTTCGACCTGGTCGTGGGTGACATAGACCATTGTGGTACCGGGCAGGGATTCCTTGAGCTTGGCAATCTCCATACGGGTCGCGACGCGCAGGGCGGCATCGAGGTTGGAGAGCGGTTCGTCGAACAGGAAGACCTGCGGGTTGCGCACGATGGCGCGCCCGATGGCGACGCGTTGGCGCTGGCCGCCCGAAAGCGCCTTGGGGAGACGTTCGAGATAGGGGCCGAGTTGCAGCATTTCGGCTGCGGCCTCGACCTTCTTTTTGATTTCGTCCTTCGGCGTACGGGTCAGCTTTAGCGAATAGGCCATGTTGTCGAACACACTCATATGCGGATAGAGCGCATAAGACTGGAACACCATGGCTATGCCACGTTTGGAGGGGGCAACATCGTTGACGACCCGGCCACCGATTTCGAGCTGGCCGGAGGTAATGGTTTCAAGACCGGAAATCGTGCGCAGCAGTGTCGACTTACCGCAACCCGAAGGACCCACGAAGACAACGAACTCACCGGACTTGATATCGAGATTGATATCCTTGAGCACTTCGACATTGCCGTAGCGCTTGTAGAGATTGGAAATCTTCAGGTCAGCCATCGTTCCTCCCCTGGACAGTTCCTGTCCTAGACTATGCGTCCAATATAGGCCCCGAACGGGCCGAAACTCAATCGACTGCCCTCCAACTGGGCATCGGCACCCGGCGCGCCCGCATCTTCGAGCGCCATGCCCTCCGGGACGTCGAGCGTGACAGGCTCGGAGCTCATATTGAAGGCACAGAACAGCTTGTCCTCTCCCACAGCACGGGCGAAGGCGAGAACCGTCTCTGGCGTTGCCGCAACCAACTCAAGGTCACCTTTGACCAAAACCGGGTGTTCGCGCCGAAAACGCAAGATGGCGCGATAGAGCGAGAGAATCGAATTTGCAACATTGTCCTGCTGGTCGACAGCGTAGGGCAGATGCTGGGCCGGCACCGGAAGCCAGGGACGATTGGCTGTCGAAAACCCGCCATTGCGAACGTGCGACTGCCAGACCATAGGCGTACGGCAACCATCCCTGCCCTTGAACTCGGGCCAGAACTCGATGCCGTAGGGATCGACAAGATCGTCATAGGCAATTTCCGCTTCGGTCAGCCCAAGCTCTTCGCCCTGATAGATGCAAACGGAGCCGCGCATCGTCAGAAGCAACAGCGCGGCCTGGCGGGTCAGGCGATCCTCAAAACCGTGCGGCGCCCAGCGACTGACATGGCGGACGACGTCATGATTGGAAAAGGCGAGACAGATCCAACCTTCAGGCGCCTTTTCCTGAGTCAGCCTCAGCGCATCGCGGAAATGGCCCGCAGCATAGTCGCCCCCGAGGTAATCGAATGTGTAGCACATGTGCAGCTTGTCGGTGCCCGAGGTGTATTGGGCCATGACTTCAAGCTGGTGCTGGGCGTCGCCGATCTCACCGACGGCGGTGGTGCCGGGATATTCGTTGAGCAGCGCGCGAACGCGCTTGAGGAAGGCAATGTTTTCAGGCTGGCTCTTATCGTAGAGGTGTTCCTGGAGATTGTAGGGATTGACGGCGGGCGCTGTGGAGGCGTTGAAATCCTCGGGCTTGACCGGCGGATTGTTTTCCAGCCCCACTGAGTGGAAATAGAAGTTGACGGTATCGAGACGGAAGCCATCCACGCCACGCTCGAGCCAGAAGCGCATTTCGCCAAGCAGCGCATCCTGAACAGCTGGGTTGTGAAAGTTCAGATCCGGCTGAGAGGTCAGAAAATTGTGCAGGTAATACTGCATGCGCCGACCATCCCAGTGCCATGCAGAGCCTCCAAAGATCGAGAGCCAGTTGTTGGGCGGACTGCCATCGGGTTTTGGGTCGGCCCAGACATACCAATCGGCGCGTTCATTGGTGCGCGAAAGGCGACTTTCAGCAAACCAGGGATGGCGGTCCGATGAATGCGAAATCACCTGATCGATGATGACCTTGAGACCTAGCGAATGAGCTTTTTCCAGCAGCCGGTCGAAATCTTCAAGCGAGCCGAAGGTGGGATCGATATCACGATAGTTCGAGACGTCGTAGCCGAAATCCTTCATGGGCGACGTAAACACGGGGGACAGCCAGATGGCGTCGACTCCCAGATCGGCAACGTATTCCAGCCGCGACGTGATCCCGACGAGATCGCCGATGCCGTCAGTGTTGTTGTCCTGAAACGAGCGTGGGTAGATCTGATAGATCACCGCACCGCGCCACCAGTCCCGGGCTGCGGAAGATGTGTCTTCGGGATGCACGAACTGACGTGACTCGGTCGCAAAATAACTCATCGCCGAGTGAACTCCCCTAAGCGAGATCACGGCATGGGTTTTCCCATGTCCGCGAATGTAAAACCCTGTTTTCAAAGTGCCCGCAGGGACACGCCAAACGCCCTTAATACTTGTATCCAAAACGTTTTGGCTTAGAATCCTTACGCTGGCGCCACGGTTGGCGTCAACCGGCTCTTGCATTGTCCGACGCAATATTGTGCAAGAGGCGACAATGCCCTGTCAGGCTGAATTCGCTGACCGCCGCTAATGCACCAAGCCGGACCGGCTCGTGAGCTTTTTGGCGCAATTTGCCGGTGTGCGCTTTCGCATGTAATCGCAGCGCGCGGTCGCGTGAAACTGGCAATGTGGGCGACGGGGCGAAGACAGGATAAGGCGCTTGGGTGGGGAGCCCTAAAAAGACCATGACGACAGGCTCGAACCGGTCACGCAAGCATGCCGGAACGCTGAACAGGAACGTCACGATCAAGGATCTGGCGACCGAGCTGGGCGTTTCGATCACCACGATTTCGCGAGCGCTCAACGGTTATACCGATGTGGGCGAAAAGACCCGCAAGAAGGTTACCGATGCAGCCCGTCGGCTTGGCTACACGCCCAACCGAAACGCGCAACGGCTCGTAACGCAGCGCAGTCATTCGATCGCCTGGGTCCAATCGGACGACGACAACAAATTCGTCGACCCTCATTTCGTTGAAGTGATGGCCGGTGTTTTGCGTGAAGCGAGGAACGATCACTACGACATCGTCATGACCAGCGAGACACCCGAGCGCCAATTGGCCGCCTATGAACGCTATGTCAGTGACGGGAGCGTCGACGGGTTTATCGTCGACCTGCCCCGTCCCAACGACCCGCGCATAAATTTCCTGCTCGAAGCCAATGTGCCGTTTGTCGTGCATGGCCGCGAAGAGCGGCAGGAGCGTTATGGTTGGGTGGACGTCGACAATTACGGCAATTTCTACAATCTGACCAAACTGATCCTGGCCAATGGGCACAAGCGTATTGCCTTTATCAATGGTGACGAGCGCTTTCTGTATGCGTCGACCCGGCGCCAGGCAGTCTATGATGCGGTGCGCGATCTCGGGCATTCTCCCGACACTGTGACCTATCTCGAGGGCACGCACCCAATGGTGGGCGCTGGCTTCCAGCTTACCGAACTGGCCCTCGCCGACCCATCGGTAACGGCATTTCTGTATTCATCGATCCTGCTGGCGACCGAAGGGCTAACTGCGGTTTCCCGCGCCGGGCGCATCCCTGGACAAGACGTCATGATTGCCTCGATGAATGACGAGCTGCAGTACCTGAATCTCGGACTGGTCGAGGGCCAGATTACTTACGTCCACTCATCATTGCGGGCCGCCGGTCGCGCGTTGGTGGCCGAGGTGATCAGGCAATGCGAGCGCAAGAAAACGAGCGGTACGCTTATCCCTTCCCTTTTCGATCTCGGCGACGGGGTCTCCGGTGACGCTATCGCCGGCCGTGTTCACTTCGCATAAAAAAAGGCCGCCCTGGTGGCGGCCTTTTTGCTCTATGATTGTGTCTTCAGCCGCCTTTGACCGACCCGGCCAGCAGGCCGCGGACGAAATAGCGCTGCAGCGAGAAAAACACGATCAGCGGAACAACGATCGAAACGAACGCGCCAGCTGTCAGGATTTCCCAATTGTCGCCGCGCGAACCGAGCAGCTCACGCAGACGCGCAGTAAGGACAATCTGGCTCTCGTTGTTGCCCAGGAAGACAGTTGCCACCAACAGATCATTCCAGGTCCAAAGGAACTGGAAGATGGCGAAGGACGCCAACGCTGGAAATGAGAGTGGCAAGACCATCGTCGTGAAGATCTGGAAATGGGAGGCCCCGTCCATACGGGCGCTCTCCATGATCTCACGAGGCAATCCGGCCATGTAGTTGCGCAGCAGATAGATGGCTAGAGGAAGACCGAACCCGGTATGGGCAAGCCATATCCCCAAATATGTCTTGGACTGCCCCCCGGTGATCCCTGCGATACCATTATACATGCGCAGGAGTGGGATCAGCGACATCTGAAGCGGCACGACCAGCAGACCGACCACAAGCGCGACAATGAGCCCGCGCATTGGAAACTGCATCCACGCCAAGGCATAAGCCGCAAAAGCGGCAATCAGTATCGGGATGATCGTTGCGGGTATTGTCACTGTGAACGAGTTGATGAAACTGCGACCGATGCCGTTCGATGTCAGCACTTCGGCGTAGTTTTCCAGCGTGAAGGTGGGGGGAATGCCCGTTACCGCAAAAATACGCGCCCGGTCATGATCGAACGGGGTTTCGGAAACCCATTCATAGCTGCCATCACCATTGACCGTGATCTGGCCACCGATGCGCATCTCAAGCGTTTCGCCGACTTCGGCCTCGCCCGGGTTGTTGATCGATGAGCCGAAGCGCACGATGGTCCGGCTGTCACCTTCGGGCAAAAGATTACCACGGATGACGTATTGGTCGCCCTCCTGCACCTGATCGACCGCAGTTGGCAGTGCCAGAGCCTCGTTGCCCTCGGACGTAACCAGTGCTTCCCACCAGCCGGAAATGCGCAATTGGTCCTTGTCACGAACCGAAGAAATAAGCAGACCGGCAGTAGGCACAGTCCAGACAATAACGAGAAACAAGAGTGCGAGCTGGGCGACAATCTTGCCGACCGAAAGGCGTGCGAGCCAAGACGAACCACTCTGGGCTACAGTGCGTTCACCAGGCATAGCTTGCGTGATCGTGGCCATTAGCGGGTTGCCTCCTCACGGTTTGCCTGGCGAATGTTCCAGATCATTATAGGAATGACGGCGAGCATGATGCAGATGGCGATCGTCGAAGCGCGGCCAGAATCGCCGCCGCCCCTGAACATCCAGTCAAACATCAAATTGGCCAGAACCTGTGTGCTCCATTGGCCATTGGTCATGGCCAAAACAATATCGAAAACCTTCAGCACCACGATGGTGATCGTCGTCCAGACCACGAGAATTGTGGGAAAGATCTGCGGGATCATGATGTCAAAGAAAATGCGGACATCGCTGGCGCCGTCGATCCGAGCCGCTTCGAGCGTTTCCTCTGGAATACCGCGCAGGGCAGCGGAGAGAATGACCATTGCAAAGCCGGTCTGAATCCAGACCAGGATGAACATCAAAAGCAGCGAGTTCCAGAACGGAATGGTAATCCAGGCCTGCGGCGTGCCGCCGAACATCTGCACAATGGCGTTGAGAATGCCGATCTGATCTGCATCGGGCCCCCGAAAATCATAAACAAACTTCCAGATGACCGAAGCGCCAACAAACGAGATGGCCATCGGCATGAAGATCAGCGATTTGGCGACATTTCCCCACCATATGCGGTCTGCCAGAACCGCAACAATAAGCCCGAACGCAGTCGATAGCGTGGGGACGACGATGAGCCAGAGCAGGTTGTTGAAAACCGATTGGCGGAAACCTGAATCGTTGAAGGCCCAGACATAATTGAACAGGCCAACGAAGTTCGAGCCGGTGCGATCAAAAAAAGTTAGCCGAAGCGTTTCGACGACGGGAAACAGAAGGTACACGCCCATAAAGAACAGGGCGGGAAACAGGAAAAGCCACGGACGAATTGCAGTTCGCCTTCGGTCCTGGGTCGCCGAAGCAACCCCATCGCCCGCCGTGCTGGTGCCGAGAGAGCGGTCCAATATCCAGTTCGATCCCCAGAAATAGGCCAGACAGGCAGCGACACCGCCGACGACGGCCAAGAGCGCACCCAAAAACTGTTGTACCATCCAACCCCTCCCCCGAGCGCTTGCGCCGGGTAGCTTGTCTAATTCGAAAGCCCGGCGCCAGAGGCGCCGGGCCAACTCAAGCCTTGATTAGTCCAGAGCGTCCCAGGATGCCTGGATCTCATCGGCAACCGACTGGGCATCCTCACCACCCAGGAAATTGACCATGCCTGTCCAGAACGACCCTGCACCCACAGCGCCGGGCATCAGATCGGATGCGTCGAACCTGAAAGTATCGGCAGCGAGAAGGATCTCGGTCTGTGCACGGGCTGCATCAGACGCGTAAGCGTCGAGGCTGACACCGGTGTGCGGTGTGAGCATGCCGGCGCGGCCCATCCAGATCTCGTTGGCCTCTACGGTCTTGAGATAATCGATGAAGGCGTGCGCCGCATCGTTCTCATTGGTGATGGCGAAGAGTGTGCCAGCGCCAAGAACCGGGTTGCCCAGATCCTTTTCGGCATAGGACGGGAAGTAGAAGAAGTCAGCGTCCACGCCCATCTCAGTGCCTTCAGGGAAGAAAGATGGGATGAAAGATGCCTGGTGATGCATGTAGCAGCGCGGCGGAACCGAGAAGAGTCCGGCAGGGCTGTCACGGAAATCAGTGGATGCAGCGGCAGCCCGGCCGCCATCAACCCAATCATCCTGTGTGAACGTGCCAAACGCTTCGATCGCTTCAACGACCTCGGGTGCGTTGAAGGGCATTTCGTTGGACACCCACTGGTCATAGACCGAAGGCTCATGCAAGCGCAGCATCAGGTCTTCGACCCAGTCGGTGGCGGGCCAGCCTGTAGCAGCCCCTGACCCCAGACCAACGCACCAGGGCGTGCCGCCATCAGCGACGATCTGTTCGGACAACGCAAGAAGATCTTCCATGGACTCGGGAACGTCATATCCCATGTCGGCAAAATTGTCCGGCACGTACCAGACCAGCGATTTCACATCGACCTTGTAAAAGAATCCATAGAGATGGTCTTCGCCACCCTGATCGGCATAGGTACCAAGATCGACCCAGGACTGTCCGGCGGCGTAGTTGTCGAGAACCCATTGTCCGGTGTCATCGCTGAGCGGTGCAAGGTAGCCGCGCGATGCGAGATCGGCTGCAAGACCGGGCTGAGGAAAGACGGCGATGTTTGGCGCCGATCCGGCCTGCGTATCGATGACGATCTGCTGTTCGAAGCTGTCGGAACCCGAATACTGGACGTTCGCGCCAGTTGCCTCTTCAAAGGGCGCGATGACGGCTTCGAAATGCTCCTGATCCTCGGTCAGCCAAGGACCGAATACGGTCAATGTCTGCCCCGAAAGGTCCATCGCTGCGATGTCTTCCATCGTGACGGCGGACGCTCCTGACGCTGAGGCGAGCAGAAGGGCAGAGGCCGAAATTCCGGCCAAAAGAGTTTTGTGCATGTAGTCCTCCCATAGCACATTAAGGCGCAATTTACGGCGCCCATTCGCCGAATACGACATTCCAAAACGTTTTGGCAACCAAAACGTTTTTGCCGCCCCTTTTAGCAGTATGGGCTTTGTCGTGCGGCCATTCGAGGGTTGCACAAAGCCATTGGTTTGCCAAGCGGGTAACACCGGATTGCAAAGGCCGACACCAGGCCAGATCCGCCTCCGCTCGTAACTCATTTACGGTTCAGAGCACCGGGAAAACCGCCGTTGCGCCAGAGCGCCGCCGGAGCCGATAGGTGCGTCCCTGTCCGGGAGATCTCTAGGCGACCTGGGTGCGATTGGCGCCGGTGAGAAGGGTTTGGAAGGCGCGATAGGACGATTTTGGCGTGCGCTTCTGGGTCTTGTAGTCGACATGAACCAACCCGAAGCGCTTGTTGTAGCCTTCGGCCCATTCATAATTGTCGAGCAGCGACCAACCGAAATAGCCGCGCACATCGGCCCCGCGCCTTTGGGCGGCAAGCACGGCGCCTAAATGACCGTCGTAATAGGCCACGCGGCGCTCATCCTCGATACCTTCGACTTCGGCCATACCGTTTTCAGTCACGTAGAGCGGCAGGTTGGTGTAGTCGGCCGCAATGCGTGTGAGGATTTCTTCAAGGCCCTCGGGAAAGATTTCCCAGCCGATATCGGTTTTTTCGAGTGGGCCATCAACTTTGCGTAGCGGGAAGGCTCCACGTTCGGGAGCATGTTCGTACAGGCCCCGTGTGTAATAATTGACGCCGAACCAATCGATGGGTGTTGAAACCACCAACATGTCGTCGGCGAAGTCATCGGGCATGTGCGGCGAGAAATGGGCGAGAACATCCGCGGGGTATTTGCCCTTGAACAGGCCGTCGAGGTACCAGCGATTGAAGATACCATCCCATAGGCGTGCGGCGCCCATGTCCTCGGGCTTGGCGCTGGCGCCCTGCGCGACTTCGAAATTACAGACGATACCGAGATTCTTGCCGCCTTCGGCGCGCATGGCGTTGATGGCCGTACCATGAGCAAGCAGAACGTGGTGGGAGGCTCGCGCCGCAGCGCGAATATCGCGATAGCCGGGGGCGTGAGCACCGAGCATATGGGAGAGGAATGCTACGCACCATGGCTCATTGATAGTGGCCGTGGCCACAAGCCGGTCGCCGAATCTCTTCTGGATCATCACTGCATAGTCGGCGAACCAGCCGGCAATATCGCGATTGAGCCAGCCGCCCCTGTCCTGCAGCGTACTGGGCAGATCCCAGTGATAGAGCGTTGCAAAGGGTTTCAGCCCCCGCTCGAGCATGCCGTCAATGAGGCGATCATAGAAATCGACGCCCTTTTGATTGACCGCACCGGCACCCTCGGGGATCAGACGTGGCCAGGCGAACGAAAAGCGATAGGCATCGAAGCCGCCATTGGCCAGCAAGTCCAGGTCCTCGGGCCAACGATTGTAGTGATCGCAGGCAATCTTGCCGGTTTCGCCGTTGTGGACATTGCCGGGGGTCGTCGAAAATGTATCCCAGATCGATGAGCCGCGGCCATCTGTCTGGCCACCTTCGATCTGATAGGCGGCCGTTGCCGCGCCAAACAGGAAATCGTCGCCGAATTCGGCGCGTTTATGACTAAACATGTTCGGCTCTCCGCCCAGAGTTCGATTTTTGTAATCGGTTACATTATGATTAGCAGCGTTTTGCCGTTTTGTCATCATGGGGCGCATCGCGCTGGTTCAAACGATTTCTGCGCGGGTGAACTTGGCAGCTATTTGCTCTGCGATGGCAATAAATGCCCGGGCTTCCGGGCCTTCTCCACCCGCAACTGCTGGCGTCCCTGCATCGGCGCCTTCGCGGATCGACATGACCAGCGGGATCTCGCCAAGGAAGGGAATGCCCATCTCGGCGGCAGCATTTTTTGCGCCACCATGGCCAAAGATGTTGTAGCGATTGCCGGTATCGGGAGCGATAAAATAGCTCATGTTTTCCACGATGCCGAGCACTGGCACTTTGGTCCGCCTAAGCATGTCGATAGCTTTTTGGGCATCGATCAGTGCCAGATCCTGCGGTGTGGAGATGATGATCGCTCCAGCCAGTTCAACCTGCTGAACCAGTGAAATCTGGATATCGCCGGTACCGGGCGGCAGATCGACAACGAGGACGTCGAGCTGTCCCCAATCGGTTTCGCGCAGCAATTGACGCAGCGCCGAGGTTGCCATGGGCCCGCGCCAGACCACCGCCTGCGTGCCGGTAAGCATTGGGCCGATGGACATGGCCTTGAGGCCATGGACCTCAAAAGGCTTGAAGATGCCATCGTCCCGCACCGCGGGTTTGCCTTCGATACCAAGAAGTTTGGGGAGGGAGGGACCATAAAGATCGGCATCAAGAATACCGACTTTCAGTCCCTGCCGCACAAGTCCGAGTGCTATGTTGACCGCACAGGTAGATTTGCCGACACCGCCTTTGCCCGACCCGACGGCAAGGATGTGCTTGATGCCGGGGACTGCGGTTTTGGGCGGAGGCCCGGGGCGCGAAGATGCGCTTTTGGGAGCGGCCTGCGCCGGCGCTTTGTCACCAGTGAGCGAAACCATGACCTTACGGCCGTCGGCTGCCTGCTGCGCGGCCTGTTCAGCAGCTGTGCGGGCCGGTGCGAATGCCTTTTCCATACCCGGAGATACCGAGATGGCGAAAGCAACGGCGCCCTTGGTCACAATGATATCGGACAGACCCGGGAACTCGGCAAGCGAAGACCCGCCAGGCACCTCGATGGTGCCCAGCGCGTCCTGGATCTTTTTGCGTACGATATCTTCGGTCAAGTCAGTCTCAGAGGATCGACTGCCCCGTGGATTTCCAATCCTTGACGAAAGCGTCGAGGCCTTTGTCGGTCAGGGGGTGGTCAGCAAGCTTCTTGAGCACACCCGGCGGAATTGTCGCCACATCCGAGCCGGCAAGAGCGGCATCGGAAACGTGGTTGGGCGAACGGATCGAAGCGGCCAAAATCTGGGTATCGAAACCGTAATTGTCGTAGATCACCCGGATGTCGGCAATCAACTGCATGCCATCGAGGTTGATGTCATCGAGACGGCCCAGGAACGGCGAGATGTAAGTCGCGCCGACCTTTGCGGCGAGCAGCGCCTGATTGGCCGAAAAGCAAAGCGTGACATTGGTCTTGACGCCCTTGTCGGTCAACGACTTGCAAGCCTTCAAGCCAGCCAGCGTCAGCGGCAGTTTGATGACGACGTTATCGGCGATCTTACCCAGCACGTCAGCTTCGGCCATCATGCCATCATAATCGGTAGCGGCGACTTCTGCGGACACGGGCAGGCCCGGCAGCAGATCGCAGATTTCCTTGACCACTTCCTTGAAATCGCGGCCCGATTTGGCCACCAGCGATGGATTGGTGGTGACGCCGTCGAGCAGACCTGCTTCGTGCAGTTCGCGGATTTCGCTAATGTCGGCGGTGTCGACGAAGAACTTCATTTTCTCCCCCTTGGGATAATACTTTGGTCTAATGACCAAGGTGTAACATGGAATGGTTGTGCCGCAACAATGGCCTTTCGAGTGCCAGGCGTTATCGTGTCGCACCAACTATGGCATCGGCGAGGCGCTGAATGCGTTCGTCAGCCAGGCCAGCGATGTTTATGCGGCTGTCATCCAACATATAGACAGCATTTTCGGCTTTTAAATGGTCAACAGTCTCAACGCTCAGTCCCAGAAGCGAAAACATGCCGCGATGTTCGGCAACGAAATCGAAATCGGAACTGTTCGAGCGCGAACGGATAGCATCCGCAAGGGCTTGGCGATTGGCGATCATGCGGTTGCGCATGGCCTCCAGCTCTGCCTTCCACTCAGCACGCAACTCGGCGTCTTCGAGGATGATGCGGACGATTTCAGCGCCGTGATCGGGCGGCTGAGAATAGGCGCCGCGAATGACGTTGAGCATCTGGGAGTTAGCGATATCGGCCTGGGCTGCATCCTTGCCCACCACGATGGCGCAACCGACGCGCTCACGGTATATGCCGAAATTCTTCGAACAGCTCGTCGCGCAGACGAACTCCTCGATTTCGGCAGCTAGCGCACGCAGACCATAAGCATCTTCGTCCAACCCATCGCCAAAGCCCTGATAGGCCATGTCGACCAGCGGAAATGCGCCAGTGCGCTTGAGCGAAGCGATGACCTGGTGCCACTGATCATGGTCGAGGTTGGCGCCTGTCGGATTGTGGCAGCAGCCATGAAGCAAGACGACATCGTTTTTGCCCAGCGTATCGAGCTTGGCCAACATATCGTCGAACCGGACCTTGCGAGTCTCTGGATCGAAATAGGGGTAAGCCGCGACCTTAAAGCCTGCCTGTTCGGCCATAGGCTTGTGGTTGGGCCATGACGGGTCGGAAATCCAGACCGTCGCGTCGGGATTGGCGCGCTTCAAAAGGGTCAACAGCACCCAAAGGGCGCCAGTGCCGCCGGGCGCCTGAGCGGCGCGAACGCGATCGTCTGACACCGCGCCGTCGAGCGCGAGATCAACCATGGCTTTAGCAAAGCCCTTGTTGCCGGCAACCCCGATATAGGATTTGGTTTTCGAGTCCGAAACAACGCGGGCTTCGGCTTTTTTTACCGCGGTCATGATGGGCGTATTGCCCCCGTCGTCCTTGTAGACGCCGATACCGAGGTCGATCTTGGCTGGCCGATCGTCGGCTGCAATCTCGGCCATCAGTGCAAAAATCTTGTCCTGGGGTGCCTTGGAAAGGGTCTCGAACATTCTCGCTCTCGAGCTTGGATAGGGAAAAGGCGCGCGGTCTTTATAGTTTCCCCCGACGCTAATGCAATGGCCGGTGGCATCGAGACGGCGGAATGGTTTTGCGAAAAACAGCCAAACCTAGAACTGGCACCCGATCGGAGCGTCGCGGAAAAGCCATTACCGCAAGCCATGATGAAGACGGCGGCGGTCCTCCCAGAATTCGCAATTGCTATCGGGCGCGCTGCCTCGAGGTAAACTTGCGCAACACATGCAATGGACCGGCTATGTGTTCGTCACAAACACATCATAGCGCGTGGTCTTCCCCGAAATCTGGTGGCTGGGTTTTCTCAGCCCAGCGATGGGCGCCGCGCGTTGCGGCCATTTCAGGACAACGCGGTTCGTGGCTGCCGCCAACGCCGCCGCCATCAGCTCATGCGCATCGGGATCGGCACCCACGACATCGCGCAGATCGCGCATCTGCTTTTTGACCAACGCCGATTTGGTCCGTTCCGGGTGCATGGGATCGACCAGCACCACCTGGGGCGAAAGCGTGGGCAGAATGATACGGGAATCGCCCAGCACGAGCTTCATCCGGCCGATGATAGCGGCGAGATCGTCGCTATGCGCGCTCGCCAACGCCATGGCCCGGTCAAGGGCCGCATGGACCTGCGGGCTCCGCTCTATCAAGGTAACTTCAGCACCGAGTGAGGCGAGGAAGAACGCGTCGCGCCCCATTCCTGCTGTTGCATCGACGACGGTGGGCAGCGCCCCCTTGGCCATGCCGCATGCCCTTGGCAATGGCTGCCCCCTGCCCTCGCCACTTCGCAGGCGGAAGCCGACGGCGCCGCCGACAAAGTCGATAACGATCGGCGATGAGGCTGGGTCGGCGTCTGGCATCTGCGGGTCCAATTGTATAAAGGGAGATAGCCTCCCACCCCGCCAGAGACAAGAGACGTTGACGGGACGCGTCGAGACGCAGACATTGAACTTTCCTTATGTATCGCCTTCAGGTTCCCCCATGCCCATCATCAATCGTGTTGCCGAATTCCACGCCGATATCGCAGCGTGGCGCCAGCATCTGCACGCCAATCCCGAACTCCTTTACGATGTCCACGAGACCGCAGGGTTCGTGGTCGAGCAGCTCAAGGCATTTGGCGTTGATGAAGTTGTGACCGGCATCGGTCGCACCGGAGTGGTTGGCGTCATTCGAGGCAAAGGCGCTTCGGATCGGGTTATTGGGTTGCGCGCCGACATGGACGCACTGCCGATCACCGAACGCACGGGCAAGCCTTATGCGTCGGCCAACACCGGCAAAATGCATGCCTGCGGCCATGACGGCCACACAGCAATGCTGCTAGGCGCCGCGCGCTATCTTGCCGAGACACGGAACTTCGATGGCACCGTTATCGTCATCTTCCAACCTGCCGAAGAAGGTGGCGGCGGTGGGCGCCTTATGGTTGAAGACGGGCTGATGGAACGTTTCGAAATTGCCCAGGTCTTCGGCATGCACAACATGCCCGGTATACCGCTTGGAGAATTTGCCATTCGACCCGGCGGGATCATGGCAGGAACCGATCAGTTCGCTATCGATATCGAAGGCCATGGCGGCCACGCCGCAATGCCGCATCTGGCAGTTGATCCCGTCATCGTGTCCGCGCACATCATATCGGGGCTGCAGACGCTGGTATCGCGGTCTGTCGACCCGATCCGCTCGGCAGTGCTTTCTGTTACGACAGTCAACGCAGGCACCGCTTACAATGTCATACCGCGCACCGCACGGCTAACTGGCACAGTGCGCACGCTGGACGAGGACGTCCGGACCCAGATGGAAGAGGGTATCAAGCGGCTCGCACCGCAGCTTGCGCAGGCTTTCGGCGCCACCGCGACGGTCAAATGGATGCGGGGATACCCGGTCACGGTCAACGCTCCAGAACAGACGGTTTTTGCCGCCGATGTGGCGCGCGAGATCGCCGGAGAGGATCGGGTGAACGATGGCGTCGATCCGACAATGGGCGGCGAGGATTTCGCCTACATGCTCAACGCGCGACCCGGCTCCTATATATTCTTGGGCAATGGCGACAGCGCCGACCTGCACACCGATACCTATGATTTTAATGATGAAGCCATCGATCTGGGCGTGAGCTATTGGGTGCGGCTGGCGGAAAGGGCACTGGCGGCGCGGTAGGGAGCATGTCGATGCCCGCGGCATTGCTCACCGCATTGACCCTTGCCATCGCTGGCGTCGGCGCCTACGCGATGAGCACGCTCGGCATTCCGGGTGGAATGCTGATGGGCGGCGCTCTTGCCGTGTCGATTGCGGCACTCTCAGGGTTTCAAGCGGCCGTGCCCAACGGGCTGCGCAACGTGCTTTTCATTTGCGTTGGGCTCTCGATGGGCGCAAGCGTCGCGCCCGATACCCTGCAATTGATCGGCCAATGGCCCATAACGCTCGCCGCTCTTGCGATTGAGCTTGTTGTTATTGTCCTTGTGTGCGGCATTGTCTTGCGTCGCCTTTTCAAGTTCGACACGGGCACAGCCTATCTTTCATCGTTCCCTGGTCATTTGTCGTTTATTATGGCGCTGGCATCGACAGGTGTCGGCAACCCCCGCCAGATTGTTATCATTCAGGTGCAACGGGTGATGTTTCTGACCCTGTTCGCCCCTATCGGCGCACTGTTTCTGCCGGTCGGCGCGTTCTCTGGCGCAAGCACACAGGCCATGGACTTGACGACGCTCGCCATGGTTGCGGCTGGCTGCACTTTTGTCGGCTGGGTGTTCACGCGTCTCAAAATGCCCGCCGGCTATGTACTCGGCTCGATGGGGTTTGCGACGGTGATGAAGCTGACCGGTCATTTCGATGGCGCCTTGCCCCAAATCCTCGTGGATTTGACCTTTGTGGGGATGGGCGCACTGATCGGGTCGCGCTTTGCAGGCATGACGCGCGCCGAGTTCATGCAGGCGGCGCTCGGCGGCACTGTTGCCACTGCCATCACCGTGGGGCTGACGACGCTCTTTGCGCTGGCGGCAGGTGTTTTCGTTTCAATGCCAATCGGCCAGATCTGGCTTGGGCTTTCCCCCGGCGGGCTGGAATCGATGGGCGCGTTGGGCATCGCCCTTGGCTATGACACAGCTTTTATCGCCGCTCATCATGTGGCGCGTCTGCTGATGCTGACCATAGCCATTCCGCTTGTGGTCATGCTGGTCAAGGGTCGTCAGCCCTTGACCGAGCCTTCCGACAGCCCCGACACCAGATAGCGCTGGGCAATCAGGAAAACCACTGTAATGGGGATGCCTGACAGGATGGCGGCGGCTGCAAAATCGCCCCATCGATATTCGAACTCGCTGAGATAGAAGCGTGATCCTGTGGCCAGGGTCAGATTTCCTTCCGACCGCAAAAGGATCGAAGCGATTGGGTAGTCGTTGACGACCCCGATAAACACCAGAACGAACACCACGGCCATAATTGGCACTGCCAGCGGAAGGAAGACAAAGCGAAAAGTTTGCCAGGGCGTTGCCCCGTCGATCGCCGCTGCTTTGTCCAGCGCGGGATCGACACTGTCGAAATAGCCCTTGATCGTCCAGATATGCATCATGACGCCGGAGAGATAGACCAGTACCAGAGAGGTGTGGCTATCGAGCCCGATGATGGGCGAGATGCCGCCCATCGTGTCGAAGATGGCGTAGAGCGCGACAAGAGCCAATGTCGTGGGGAACATCTGAATGATCAGCAAGGAATCGAGAAACGCCATGCGGCCGCGGAACTGGATACGGCTGAGGGCATAAGCCGATATCGTCGCAATCGCCAAAGCGCCGCTGGCTGAAATGACGCCCAGCTTTATCGAATTCCACATCCAGAGCAGCACCGGATACGGCGGCTGAACGACGGTGCCGTTGGCGCGCGTGTATTCAAGCCCGAGCGCCAAATACCAGTGTTCGAGCGTGGGATTGGTGGGGATCAGGGTGCCGACGGAAAAATTGCCTTCCCGGAACGAGATGGAAACCACCATGAGGAAGGGAAACATGATGATGGCGATGAACCCGATCATGAAGGCATGGGCGGCAAGTTTTTTGAAACGGAGGGCGCGCTTGTTTTCCACGATCATAGGACTGCCCCTTTTTGCGCGCGCCGCATGGCGACAAAATTGGCGTAGGCGATAAGCGTCACGACGAGGAAGATGATGAGGGTAATGGCGCCGGCCAAACCAAATTGCTGGCCTGAATCCATAAAGGCCATCCGAAAAGTGAAAGACCCCAAGATATCGGTCTGACCGGCAGGGATGACCGTCCCTGGAATGTCTGGGCCACCTGTGGTCAGCAGCAGGATCAGCACGATATTGTTGAAATTGAACGCAAAGGTCGCCAGCAACAGTGGCAGGAAGGGTGGCAGGATCTGTGGCAGCGTTATTGTGAAAAACACCCTTAAGGCCCCTGCCCCTTCAAGGATGGCTGCTTTTTTTTGTTCCTGGGGTACGGCCTGCAGAAAGCCCATGCCCAACAGCATCATATAGGGATATCCCAGCCACACATTGACGATGAGCAGCATCGCCCGCGCCAGAAAACCATCGGTAAACCAGGCAGGACGTATGCCGAACAGGGCGTTGAGGATCAGATTGATCTCGCCAAAATTCTGATTGAACAGTCCGCGAAATACGAGGATCGAAATGAACGCGGGCACAGCGTAGGGCAAGATCAACAGGATGCGGTAGGCCGCCCGAAAACGCATATGCTCCCATTGCAAAATGGTGGCGAGAAACAAGCCGAGCGAGAAGCACAGGATCGTCGAGCCGACGGCAAAGCCAACCGTCCAGATGAATATGCCGACGAGTGGCCCGCGAATACCCTGCGACTGGAAGATGCGCTCGAAATTGTCTGTGCCAATGAAAACGCGCCAGCCTGGGGTAACGCGGGTTCCGTCTTCCCTGAGATAAAATCCGATATCCTGATCCGGCGTCAGGATTTCGCCTGTTTGGGTATTGCTGAGCTTTTCGTCTTCAACCAACTCATATTCGGGCTGAACATAGGCAAATTCGCGCAAGCCAGAGGCACGCAGCACCGTCTGGTCGGGAAGCGTCACTTCGACTTGCGACAGTGGATCGCGCAAGGCAACAACGTCGCGCATTTCGAGCGTTGTCTGGGGCGCGCTATCAACAGGCTCGGCTGCAAGACTTGCCGGTTCCCCATCGAGCGCTGTGGCTTCAGAAAGGAAACCAGCCTCCCCTTGCGGGAGAAAGACGCGGTACTGATCTCCTTCGGACACCAGAGCGAATGGACGGCGCGTTTCCTCGTCAATGATGCGGCTGGACAGAAGGACGTTCTGGGCGCGTTCGAAAGTCAGGAGATTGAAGGACGAGTAATTGGTGAAGCCCAGATAGATCGTATAGAGCACAGGAAAGAGGATGAAGAGCAGAACCGCAGCCGCACCGGGAAAGATGAAACGCGCAAAATAGAACTGCCGGAAGCCATAGATGGCGAAAAAGGCCAAAGCGACAATGACAAGACAGGCACCGAACAGCGCCTGGCCGACCGCATAAACCACCCATGCGGCGAACAGGATGGCCAGCGAAACCAGCGCGACTAGCGTCTTGGCCAATAGATCGCGCCAAAGCGGACCGCGATCGGCAAGCTGGGCTGCCATTGCAACCGACATCGCCCGTTCCTCCCACCTGGAAACTTTTCAGCTTCGCGTGCTCAAAACAGAACAGGGCAGCTCGCGCCACCCTGTTCCATTGCGCGCCTATTCGCCCAAAATGCGGGCAGCGGCATCGTTGAGAGCCTGCTCGACCGAAGTGGCGCCTGAAGTGATATTGCCCAGCGCCGGTTCCATGGCCGACCAGAACGCGCCCATCTCTGGATTGGACGGCATCGGCACGCCCACTTCTGCGTTGGCGAGAGTCTGAACGATCTTGTCATCGTCTTCAGCAGCGCCGACCGAAATGTCGGTGGGGACGCCGAGGGCCCCGTCGGCATTCCAGAGCGCTATGTTCTCATCGGTCAAAAGATAGTTCTCGATGAACTCGACAGCCAGATCCTGATTGGGCGATGCCGCGTTGAGCGCCAGTGCCTGCACGCCCAGGAACGGACGGCTGGGCGCGCCGGCCACCGCCGGGAGCGGGGCAACGCCGATCTCAAGACCAGCGTCCTGATATCCGCCCCAAGACCATGGGCCATTGATAATCATGGCGACTTCGCCATTGGCGAACGCGCCTTCCATGACGCCATAATCGACACCGCGCGGCATGGTGCCGGACTCGATAAGCTCGGCCAGCACTTCACCGCCTTGAATGGCGCCGTCGGTGTTCACGCCGGTCTGGCTCCCATCATAGCTGCCATCGACCATTTCGAAGGCATAACCGCCATTGGCCGCAAGCATCGGAAAGGTGAAATACGTGTCGTTATAAGCCCACATGATGGGGGTCACACCATCTGGAAGATCCATCGTTGCGATGTCTTCAAAGTTCTGTGGCGGGCTATTGACGAGATTGCGGTTGTAAACCAGCCCGATCGCCTCGACGGCAACAGGATAACCCCAAATGCGGTTATCGAAGGTTACAGCGTCCCAAGCGCTTTCAAGATTAGCCTCAACTGTTCCAGCGCTTGGCGAAACGGGAGCAATAAGACCACCCGCTGCCCATTCGCCGAGCCTGTCGTGTGCCCACAGGACAATGTCGGGGCCATCGCCGGTTGCTGCGGCCTGCTGGAACCGATCGGTCAGCGGATCGACGTTTTCAACGATGACGCGGATACCGAGATCGGCTTCGAACTGTTCGCCGATTTCGGTGATGAGATCTGGGGCGCGATCGTCCTGCCAGATAACAATGGCGCCATCTTCAAACGCCTGGCTCATCGATGTGGAAGCGGCGAGCGCAAACAATGCACCGGCGACGCTGAAAGCCGTTCTGTTCATATTGTGTCCTCCCTGACACGACGATGCCCGATGCCGCTCCTCGGCAGCCTGCCGGACGTTACGCACAGCTCACCCTTTTGACAGGGTCAGCGAGATAGCGGCCGGATCGAACCCGGCACCGCATTCGATAATGGCAAAGCCATTGCCCTCCAGCTTGAGCGATGCGCCATCAAGCACCGCACCGTTGGAGACGCCAGTCAGCGCTGCCAGGTGCGGCAGTCCATCGATCGACAGTGCGCCGGGCTTTGCTGAAAGATTGAAGACGCAAACCAGGCCATCCTGGCCATTGTATCGCGAAAAGCCCAGAATCGGCGCCATGGCGTCGTGAAACACAATCTCGCCGTCGATCAGCGCGGGGTTTTCGCGGCGATATTTCAGAATCGCGCGATAATAGTGCAGCAACGAGTCCGGGTCTGCCTCAAGCGCCGCAACATTGCGCTTGAGATGCGGGCCCTTAACGGGCAACCACGGCTTGACCTCGGAGAACCCGCCATTGACCTCGTCGGTCCAGGGCATTGGCGTTCGGCAACCGTCTCGCCCCTTGTTGTCCGGCCAAAAGCGCAGACCCGGAGGATCGGTCAGTTCGGCATATTCAAGCTCTGCCTCGGGCAATCCGAGTTCTTCACCCTGATAGATGCAAGCCGAACCCTTGAGTGTCAAAAGCAACGCTGCACAGAGCCGGCCCAGGGTGCGGGGCGTGACGGCATGCCCCTCCCAACGGGAAATATGCCGGTTCACATCATGGTTGGAAAAACTCCAGCACGGCCAGCCATCGGGAGCGCCATGGAAGAATTTTTCGACGCGTGAGCGGAAATGCTGGGGCGTGAAATTGGGGCCGAGCATGTCAAACGAATAGCACATGTGCAAAAGGTCATCGCCGGCAGTATAGGCCGCCATGATCTCGATGGCCTTGTGGGCTTCTCCCACTTCACCGACCGTTGTCGTTCCGGGAAATTCATCGAGCAACATGCGCACACGCCTGAGGAAATCGATGTTTTCCGGCCGGTTCTTTGAGAACTCATGCAATTGCATGCCGTAGGGATCTGCCTCGAGCGGGGTTTCCTCTTCCCGCTGCGCCGGCGGATTTGAGCGCAGCTTCTGGTCATGAAAATAGTAGTTCACTGTATCGAAGCGGAAGCCATCGACACCGCGCTCGAGCCAAAACCGCATGGTGGACAATACGGCGTCCTGAACCTCGGGATTGTGAAAATTCAAGTCAGGCTGCGCGATTAGAAAATTGTGCAAATAGTACTGGCGACGCGTGCCGTTCCATTCCCAGGCCGGACCTCCAAAGACCGAGGGCCAGTTGTTGGGCGGGGTTCCATCTTCATTGGGATCAACCCAGACATACCAATCCGAGCGCGGATTGGTACGCGAGGATTTGGATTCAATGAACCATGGATGCTTGTCGGAGGTGTGACTGACCACCTGATCGATAATGACTTTCAGTCCAAGCTCATGAGCCTTTTCGATTAGCGCATCGAAATCGGCGAGTGCACCGAACAGCGGGTCAATATCGGTGTAGTTCGAGACATCGTACCCCATGTCGGCCATGGGCGAGGTGAAGATCGGAGAGAGCCAGATCGCGTCCACACCGAGCGATGCGACGTGCTCAAGCCTATCGAGAATTCCACGCAGGTCGCCGATGCCGTCGCCATTGCTATCCTGAAAGGAGCGCGGGTAAATCTGGTAGATCACCCCGCCGCGCCACCAATCCGACATTACAATCCTCCTCACTCATTCGTCTCACCCCATTAATTCAAACCGGTTTAGATATTCTGTCAACTGAGAATTTTGCGCAGCGGGCGATGATTGACACATCATTTTCAAACCGCTTTAAGTTGACATGAGTACAGCGATATCGCTTTGAGGACCATCGCTTGAGGGGGAGGCTCGGGTGACGACATTACGAGAATTGGCCACCCATTTGGGCCTGTCGCCGGCCACAGTAAGCCGCGCACTCAACGGATTTCCCGAGGTGGGCGAAAAGACCCGCATTCGCGTCGTAGAAGCGGCCAAGGCGCTCAACTATCGTCCAAATACCAACGCGCGGCGGTTGGCTACCGGCAAATCCGGCATGGTCGGCATCATCTTCAGCGCCGCACGCAACCTGCTGGTCGACCCCCATTTCGTCGAGTATCTCGCGGGACTGTCCATGGGGCTCGCCGAGCGTGAGCTGGATTTGATCCTGCGCCACGCGGCGCCGGGCGCGCAGCTGTCTGCCTATCAACGCCTGATCGCCTCGGGAGCCGTGGATGGCCTTATCGTATCGGCGCCGGAAGTTGGCGATGCACGGGTCGAAATGCTGACTGAGCGCGATTTTCCTTTCGTCGTCCACGGCCAGGTGGGCGAAGACGTTCCCTACGGATTTTATGACATCGACAATCACGGCGCCTTTTCACGGGCCACCGAACTGTTCATTGCGCTGGGGCACAGGAGAATTGCGCTGCTGAACGGGTCGTCAGGGCTGGCCTTTGCCGTGCAGCGCGAGGCTGCGTTCCGCACAACGCTTGCCGCACAGGGCATCCACGTTCCCGCGCGGTTCGTTTCCCATTCCGACATGAGCGAAGATGCAGGGTATCACCAAGCAGCCAAATGGCTTTCTGGTCTGCATGGTTTGCCGCCCACTGCATTTTTGTGTTCCTCGACGCTGATGGCTATCGGGGTTATGCGGGCCGCGGGCGAAGCGGGGCTGGAAATTGGCAAGGACGTCTCGATTATCGCACATGATGACGTTCTCCCCCATCTGCGCTCGGAACATTTTTCGACACCGCTGACTGTAACCCGCGTGCCGATCCGGGAGGCGGGATTTGCCCTTGCTGAAATGATTTACAAGCGGATCAATGGCGCCACGCCAAAGAGCCTCCAAAAAACGGCAAATGTGGATTTGATCGTGCGCAATTCAACGGGAGCTGCGCCTCAAGATGGAGACCGATCATGGTGAACCCACCACCGGTTCAACACAGCCCTGACCCGATACTTTCAATCGATCGGCTTGAAAAGAACTACGGCGCCGTCGACGTTCTCAAATCGATTTCGCTTTCGATCCAGGCAGGGGAGTTCCTCGTTCTTGTCGGGCCTTCGGGCTGTGGAAAGTCGACCCTGCTTAATTGCATTGCCGGACTTGAGGAGACCAGCGGGGGTACAATCTCCATTGGCGGGCGGGACGTAACCGAAGTCCCACCACGCGACAGGGACATCGCCATGGTGTTCCAGAGCTATGCGCTCTATCCCACCATGACCGTGGCTGAAAACATCGCGTTCGGCATGAAAATCCGCAAGGTCGAGCGGGCCGAGCAGGATCGCAAGATCACCGATGTTGCGCGGCTGCTGCAGATCGAGCACCTGCTCGACCGTCGGCCGGCGCATCTTTCGGGCGGGCAGCGCCAGCGGGTCGCCATGGGGCGGGCGCTTGTGCGCGAACCTAAACTGTTCCTATTCGATGAACCTCTGTCCAACCTCGATGCCAAGCTGCGCGTCGAAATGCGCGCCGAAATCAAGGCACTGCATCAACGGCTGGGCGCGTCGATCGTTTATGTCACCCATGACCAGATTGAAGCGATGACGCTGGGCACACGCATCGTCGTACTCAAGGATGGTATTATCCAGCAGTTCGGCACACCTGCAGACATCTACTCCACACCGGCCAATGTTTTCGTCGCCGATTTCATGGGTTCACCGCCCATGAACCTGATACCGGCGACGGTCGCGCTCAAAGATCGGAATGCATCAATCATATTTGGCAGTGGAGCCGACGCGGTTACGATCAGCGCCGTCAATCCGCCGTCAGCACTTGGCGACTATGATGGCAAACAGGTGATTGTCGGCATGCGGCCCGAAGATTTTGCAGTGACAAAGGATGGCCAAGCCGATCTGACATTGCGGGCGGACATGAGCGAGCATGCAGGCTCGGACACTTTCACGACCTTTGCCCTTGCTGGCAAGGCTCTCATGGCTCGACTGCCGGGCAAGTCGCGCATCGCTGTCGGCGACGCGGTTCAGTTGAGCGTCGACACGTCCCAGACGTGTTATTTCGATCCTGAAACAACACGTCGCATCGCCTAGGGACACGATAATGCCTCATATCCTGCGCGCAGCCGACCGCCCCAAGGACGCTCCAAAGACAATCAAGTTCGAGGGCGCGCCTTACGGTGCAGACATCTCATTTTTTGCAGTTGTTTCAGAGCCAGGAAAGAGTGTCGGGCTGCATGTCCATCCCTACACCGAAACCTGGATCGTGCAGGAAGGGCGTGTGCGCTTTCGCGCCGGGCATGAAACAATCGAGGCAGGCCCGGGCGATATCATGGTTGTCGAACCCGAGACAGCGCACGGGTTCGACAACATTGGTGATGGCATGCTCAAGATGATGTGCATCCATGACGGGTCGCGCATCGTCCAGACGTTTCTCGATCCAAGCAACGCTTAGAATAACGCCGGACGCAGCAGGACAGGGTTACGTCAGGCCTGGTCGTCCAGACCGGCGTCCGGCACGTTCTTGCGAATGGATTCGATGGCGCTCTGCGCCGATGCCTTGGCTTTATACCCCTCGGAGGCAAACATCACTTCACCGTTGGAAGCGCGGAACCGGAACCGGAATTCGCCAGCCTTGTCCTTGTAGATTTCGAACTTGTACATTTCATGCTCCCTCGATGACCAGCGGCGAGATATTGAATGCTCGACCGCGCATTTTCTCAACCCGGTCACAATTGCCCAAAACAATTAGACAGGCAAGCCGGGGAACTTCCGTGGCATTGACGGTATTATTCAAACTTCCGACGGCAACGCTGGACGAGGCAAAATAAATATGCACCAATGGAATATGCGTCGGGAAGGTCGCACACCGTCATCGCACGAAGAAGGCGTATGAGCGAAGCAAAGTATTTTGACGAAATGCTCAATGCGGACGGATCTGTCCGCGAACCTTACCGCATATTGGGTGAGTGGCTGGAGGGCCAGCCCAAGCAGGCACTCAGACAATTGTCGCAAGACGCGGAAATGATTTTCCGCCGACTCGGCATTACTTTTGCGGTCTATGGCGCTACCGAGTCGACCGAGCGACTGATCCCTTTCGACGTCATCCCCCGGGTCATCGCTGCTCAGGAATGGCGCCGGCTGGAAAAGGGCATCGAACAGCGCGTCAAAGCGCTCAACATGTTTCTTTGGGATCTCTATCACGGCCAGGATATTATCCGCGCCGGACGCGTGCCTGAAAAACTCATCGTCCAGAACGAGGCATTTTGCCCGCAGATGATGGGGCTCAATCCGCCCAAGGGCATCTATTCGCACATTATCGGCGTGGACATCGTGCGGACCGGACCCGATGACTTCTACGTGCTTGAAGACAATTTGCGCACACCTTCGGGGGTCTCCTACATGTTGGAGGACCGCGAGGCTATGATGCACCTGGTTCCAGACCTGTTTCACAAGCTTAAGGTCGCTCCTGTCGAGACCTATCCCGAGAATCTGCGGCGCACCATGGAAAGCGTTGCGCCGGACAATTGCACGGGCAACCCCAATCTCGTCGTATTGACGCCGGGCATCTACAATTCGGCCTATTTCGAACACTCATTTCTCGCCGACCAGATGGGCGCCACGCTTTGCGAAGGGCAAGACCTGTTCGTGGATGGCGGCAAGGTCTATATGCGGACCACTCTCGGCCCGCAGCGTGTCGATGTGATCTACAGGCGTATCGATGACGATTACATCGACCCCCTGACGTTCAAAGCGGATTCGATGCTCGGTGTTCCGGGCCTGTTTGACGCCTATCGCGCCGGGACCGTGACTCTGATCAATGCGCCCGGAACGGGGATCGCCGATGACAAGGCGGTCTATACATTTCTGCCCCAGATCATCGAATTCTATCTTGGTGAAAAGCCGATCCTCAAAAACGTACCCACCTACAACTGTTCGAATGACAGCGAGCGTGCGTATGTGCTCGAGAACCTTGAGCAGCTTGTGGTCAAGGAGGTGCATGGTTCGGGCGGCTACGGCATGCTGGTCGGGCCGGCCTCAACCAAAAAGCAGCGCGCCGAGTTTTCCGAAAAGATCAAGGCGCGGCCCGACAACTATATCGTTCAGCCAACACTGGCGCTTTCGACCTGCCCGACCTTCGTCAACAAGGGCATTGCGCCGCGCCACGTCGATTTGCGGCCCTTCGTGCTTGTGGGCGACAAGATCAGGATTACACCGGGCGGGCTGACCCGTGTCGCCCTCAAGCAAGGGTCTCTTGTGGTCAACTCCTCGCAAGGGGGCGGCACCAAGGACACGTGGGTGCTCGAAGAATGATGCTCGGACGGTCTGCCGCAAACCTTTTCTGGATGTCGCGCTATGTGGAGCGCGCCGAGAACATGGCCCGGCTGCTCGAAGTGGGCTATCGCATGAGCCTGACCGAACGCAGCGAAGATGGCTCAAGCGAATATCTGCTCTCAATGCTTCAGGCTGCAGAGGCCGAAGACGCTTTCATGCTAAAACATGAAACTGTCGACGTCGCCAGCGTTGCCCATTTCATGCTGTTCGACACCGACAATCCCTCATCGGTCAAATCGTGCCTTTTCAACGCGCGAACCAACGCAAAGTCGGTCCGCACAGAGATCACCACAGACATGTGGGAGAGCCTTAATGGCACATGGCTGGAGTTCGAACAGGTTCAACCCAGATATGTGCTTGGCAACAGGCTTCCGAGCTTTCTGCAATCGGTAAAACAAAGCTCGAACCAGTTTCGCGGCGCCCTTCTCGGGACCTTGATGCGCACAGATGGCTTTGCTTTCGCTCAGACCGGCGGGTTCATCGAGAGGGCCGACAACACTGCACGCATTCTGGATGTGAAATATTACGTGCTTCTGCCGCGCACATCGATGGTCGGCGGCGATGTCGATATCCAGCAATGGACGATGATCCTGCGCGCGGCTTCGGCCCATCGGGCCTACCGCCACATCTATCATGACCGCTACAAAGCGTTGAACATCGCCGACTTTCTGATCTTCAGAAAAGAGATGCCAAGGTCGCTCGCCTTTTGTTGCACATCGGTGACAGCAATGCTGGGCATGCTCGAACAGATTTACGGTGAGCCTTCGGGCTGTCACGACGAGGCAATCAAGATGGCCCAGTTCCTGACTGCCGGGGATATGAGCAAGGTCTTCGACCAGGGCCTGCACGAATATCTGACCGGGTTCATGGCGGCCAACAACCAGCTCACCAACGCAATTTCGGAGAGCTACAATTTCTACTGAGGGAGGCGGCCGCATGCGCATTTCGATACGCCACGAATTCCGCTTTGCGGCGAGCGAGGGCCTAGCACATGCTGTCCAGCACCTGCTCTTGACTCCGCGTGACACTGCCTCGCAAACCATTGTCGAGTGGTCAATCAAGATGGCTGGCATCGATGCTGCGGCCAGTTTCACTGACGCGTTCGGCAATTCCGCTCATCTTGTCAGCCAGCATCGGCCCGAGGACGATTTGTTCATTGCCGTTTCCGGCATTGTGGAAACAGATGATACCAATGGCGTTCTTGGACGGGTGTCGGGCGAGTCCAACCTCTCGCTGTTCAAACGGTTCACGGCGCAGACGCGGCCGAACGGCAATCTCGTGAACCGAATGAAGACGCATGCCAAAGCCGGCATGAGCCGGGTCGAGATATTGCATTGGCTCATGACCCGGCTGCATGAGGCACGCGAAACTACACCGGAAGATGAGGACGACACGCCAGATATCGTGGCAGAGGACCACGCCCATGTTTTCGTAGCCGCGGCGCGCGGCATGGACATCCCGGCACGGTTTATCACCGGCTATGTGCTGGGCGATGACGATGAACCGGCACGGCTACATGCCTGGGCGGAAGCTTGGGATGACGGGCTGGGATGGATTGGCTTCGATCCATCAGTCAATCTGTGCCCGACACCGGCTTATGTGAGAATTGCCTGCGGCCTGGACGCTGAATCCACCGCTCCGGTTCGACTGGCGCCCGCGTTGGAGCGACAGGCAGCAGACACAATCCGAGTGACCCAGGTGATGATGAACCAGCAGCAACAGCAGCAGTCAGGCGCCTAAGAGCAATAGCCAGCCGGTGATGGTGAAAAGCGAAAGCACAGTCGAAAGCAGGATTGTGTTAGCGGCCACATCCGTCGCGCGGTTGTAGAACGTCGCGAAGATATAGACGTTGATGCCGGCCGGCATTGCAGCAAGCAGCACACCATACCGGGCCATATGCGGGTCCACCCCTAGAACCGGCACCATCAGTACCCAGGCGATTGCCGGATGGACGATCAACTGCATGGCGCTGGTCATCAGGGCCTGGACCCAGGTCTCCCCCAGCTTGTATTCATTGAGCGCCCCGCCAAGGCCGAACAGGGCGACGGGCATAACCGTGCCGGCCAGCAGAAGCGTGACGTCGTCGGCGACGCCCGAAAGCTCCAGGCCCAGGAGGTTGGCAGCGAGACCGAGCGCTATGCCGATCAGGATGGGATTTGTCAGCGATTTCTTGAGCCCCTGAAACAGCGCCGTGGACACCTTGCCACCATCCCGGCGGGCCAGCTCCATGATGAACATGCTAAGGGTCATCAATATGGGCGCATGCAGCCCGATGATCGAATAGACAATAGGCATTGCCTCGTCACCGTAGGCACGCTGCATGATCGGGATGCCGACGAGAACCGTGTTGGTAAACATCGCCGAAAAGCCCACCGACACCGCCTCCCCCGGCCGCCGCCGGAAGAGCTTCAACGCCGCCAGAGCGCCGAGCGCGAGCACCGATACAGCGCCAACATAGTATGGCCCGATGATCGCTGGATTGAACGCGGTGGAAAAATCGACATCGATCATCGCCCTGAACAGCAGGCAAGGCGTGGCAAAATTGTTTACATAGGCAATCAGCCCGCCAACGCCGGCACGCGGATAAAATCGGATCCGAACCGCGAGGTAGCCGAGCCCGATCAGGACAAAGACCGGGGCAATGACATTGAGAACGGAAAACATACTGAGGGCTTTGACAAGGCTGGACAAAACTAAAAGACATGGAATGAGCGGATGCGTCAATCTTTACGCCTCGGGTCGATTGATGCACGTTCAGGTCGCATCATGCAGGGAGGCGCAGCCATGGCGAGCTACATTCTGGCGATAGATCAAGGCACGACATCGAGCCGGGCTTTGATATTCGACACCTCGATGAAGGTCGTTGGACAGGGCCAAAAAGAGTTCCGGCAGCACTTCCCCCAAAGTGGCTGGGTAGAGCACGATCCGGAGGACATCTGGGATTCGGTCGTTTTTTCCATCCGCACTGCGCTCAAGCGGGCCGGCCTGTCCGGTCGGGATATCGCCGCCATCGGGATCACCAATCAGCGTGAGACCACGCTGGTGTGGGACCGGGACACCGGCACGCCAATTCACAAGGCCATTGTGTGGCAGGATCGGCGCACCGCCGAGATCTGCAATCAGCTGAAAAATGACGGCTTGGAGGCGCTGATCACAGGAAAGACGGGCCTACTGCTCGATCCCTACTTCTCGGGAACAAAGGTGAAATGGTTACTCGATACCGTCGAGGGCGCACGAAAGCGGGCCGAGGCTGGCGCGTTGGCGTTTGGGACGATCGACACCTATCTGATCTGGCGACTGACAGGCGGTGCTGTGCACGCGACTGACGCGACAAATGCCAGCCGCACGTTGTTGTTTAACATCGAGAAGGGCACTTGGGACGACGAATTGCTGGCCTTGCTGGATGTTCCTGCCGCTATCCTGCCCGAAGTCCATGATTGCGATGGCGATTTCGGGATAACCGATCCCGACCTGCTCGGCGCACCGATCCCGATCCGGGGCGTGGCGGGCGACCAGCACGCTGCAATGATCGGCCAGGCCTGTTTTGAACCCGGCATGATCAAATCGACCTACGGGACCGGATGCTTTGCCGTGTTGAACACTGGCGAAACGCTTGTGCGCTCGCAAAACCGGTTGCTGACGACAATCGCATATCGTCTGGGCGGGAAGACGACATATGCACTGGAAGGTTCGATCTTTGTGGCTGGCGCCGCGGTGCAATGGCTGCGCGATGGACTAAAAATCATCGGTAAAGCCTCGGATTCCGGGCGACTGGCGCTCGGTGCAGATGACAATCAGAACGTTTACCTGGTTCCCGCTTTTGTCGGTCTTGGTGCCCCCTATTGGGACGCTGAAGCACGCGGAGCCATGTTCGGGTTGACCCGAAACACCGGTCCGGAGGAATTCGCAAGGGCAGCGCTCGAGGCCGTCTGCTACCAGACAGCAGACCTTCTTGACGCCATGCACAAGGATTGGAATGCGCACGGCGCCGCAACCGTGCTGCGCGTCGACGGCGGCATGGTGAACTCCGATTATACAATGCAGTTTCTCGCCGACATTCTCGATGCTCCTGTCGACCGGCCACATATGCTGGAGACAACTGTGCTGGGTGCGGGCTGGCTGGCGGGACAGGCCATGGGCCTTTTGCCCGACCGGACAGCCTTTTCCAAGAGCTGGGCGCTGGAGCACCAGTTCGTTCCCGAAATGGATGACGCGCAGCGCAACGCCAAACTGAGCGGTTGGCGGGACGCAGTCAGCCGGACACTGACGGCACGTTAGTGTGCCAATGTTCGCGAAGGGTCGGCCGAAAAAAAGACTTCTCAATCGAGCCTGACTGCTTTCCAATCGAGGGCCGCATCGCATAGAGTGCGCCGTGGACTGAGCGGAGGGTGCATTTGTTCGCTAGCCTAATCGAGCCCTATGGCGCGCTGATCGTGGGCGTAGTCATCGTGGGTCTCTTTATCGCCTTTGCCCGGGAGTGGCGCTCGCCGGAGGTGAGCGCGGCCATCGCGGTTTCCGTTCTCATTCTTCTCAATATCGTTTCAGTCGATGACCTGCTCGGCGTACTGTCCAACAGTGCCCCAGCCACTATTGCTGGCATGTTCGTGATCTCGGCCGCACTGGTGCGAACCGGCGCGCTTGAGAGCTTTGCAGGCTGGGCAACAGCCGGCGCCAAGAAACACCCCTATCGCAGTCTGTTGTCCTTTCTTGTGGCCATCGCCGTGATGTCGGCCTTCATGAACAACACACCGCTCGTGATGATGATGATTCCGGTTGCCGTGGCCATGGCACGGTCCATGGATACGCCAGCTTCGAAACTTCTCATCCCCGTGTCGTTTTCCGCCATTCTGGGCGGAACCTGCACCCTGATCGGAACCTCGACAAACATCCTGGTCGACAGCGTCGCGCAAAGAAGCGGCCTTGAGCCGTTCCATATTTTCGAGATGGCACCTGTTGGTATCGCCATCGCCGTAGCCGGCATTGTAACGATGTTGCTGGCGCGCGGGCTGCTGCCCGACAGGACAACCGTTTCCTCAATCTCACATTCTGAATCGAGCAAGAAGTTCGTGCTTGAAGCGGTGATCGAGGACAACTCTCCCCACGTTGGCAAGAAAGCGCGCGAAGTTGCTGCTTTCAACCGCTCCGACCGTCAGCTGATCGACGTTTTGCGGGCAAGTTTCTCATTGCGCCGGCACATCCATGACGTCGTGTTGCAGCCCGGCGATGTGGTGGTGCTGCGCACCTCGGTGGCCGAACTGCTCTCGATGAAGGAGGAAGGCGATCTCAACATCCCAGAGTCTGAGCACATGCAGTCTCTGGGCAGTCGTTCATCGTCCATAGTGGAAGTGCTGATGGGCCCGAGCTCGGGCATTTTGGGCAAAACGCTCAAGCATCTGCGCCTGCGACGTCGCTATGGCGTGTACCCCCTCGCCCTGCATAGACGCGGCGCCAACCTCGCCGAGCGGTTTGAAACCGCTCCGATCGAAGTTGGCGATACGCTGTTGATCGAAGGCGCGCCCGAAGATTTGCGCCGCATGGTGGAAGACTATGATCTGGTCAATGTCTCCGAGCCAGCCGAACGCGGCTTCCGTCGGGCGCGCGCGCCAATTGCCATCGGTGTGCTTATCGCAGTGGTGGTCGGCGCAGCGCTGGGGTTGATGCCGATTGCCGGTCTTGCCGTGATCGGGGCCGCCACCGTGCTCGCAACGCGATGCGTGGAACCAGACGAAGCCGTCCAGGCTGTTGACTGGCGAATTCTGGGCCTGATCATTGCCATGCTTGGCGTTGGCGTAGGCATGGAAAACGTGGGGCTGGTCGAAAGCATCGTGCAGGTGTTCACACCCTATCTGGCACTGCTTTCGCCGCTGTTTGCACTCGGCGTCGTCTACATTCTGTCTTCTATCCTCACAGAAATCGTCACCAACAACGCCGTTGCCGTGATCGTCACGCCAGTGGCCATCGGTCTGGCCCTGAGCTTGGGAGTCGACCCGCGTCCTTTCGTTGCCGCTGTAATGTTTGCAGCCAGCGCCAGCTTTCTGACACCGATCGGCTATCAGACCAACACGCTCGTCTACAGCGCCGGCGGATACAAGTTCTTCGACTTCGTGCGCATCGGCGCCGTTATGAACGTTGTGGTTTTCTTTATCGCAATGATCATGATCCCCATCGTCTGGCCGTTCTAGAGTTCGGAACCCGGAGGCTCCAAGCACGTTCCCACCGAAGATTTTCGGGGGATTGATCTATGGAAAATTTTCTGACGCTGGGGGGTAATCCGACCCATGACGCGTTCGGCACCATCGCCATAAGGCTGCTTGTCGCTGCGGTTCTCGGTGCGCTTATCGGGCTCGAGCGCGAAGTCAAAAAACACTCGGCCGGGCTCAGGACGCATATGCTGGTATCGACTGCGGCGGCCACGTTCACCATCATGACGTTCGAAATCTATCATGAGATGGTCGATCTTAATGCGGACAACATCGCCCGGCTCGACCCCATTCGCGTAATCGAAGCGGTAACGGCGGGCGTAGCCTTTCTGGCCGCGGGTGCAATCATCCGGTCCGGCACCGACATAAAGGGGCTTACAACCGGCGCGGGGCTATGGATGGCCGGGGCCATAGGGGTTGCCGCCGGCGCCGGCTTTTTCTCGGTCGCCGTCATGGCGACGGTTCTGGTTCTGGTCATTACAGTCGCGCTCCGCCCCTTTGAAAAGCGCTTTTTGGAAAAGAAGGATGACCTCTAGCCTGCCATGGAACCGTCGGCGCGATCCGCTCCTTTCTCTCTAGCGAGAAAGGAGCGTCAAATGCCCGCCAAATCCAAAGCCCAGCAGAAAGCCGCCGGTGCAGCTCTCGCTGCGAAACGTGGCGAGATGCCAAAAAAGGACCTCAAAGGTGCTTCGCGCGAGATGGTCGACTCGATGACCGAAAAGGAACTTGAAGATTTCGCGTCGACCAAACGTGAGGATCTGCCTGACAAGAAGGACTGAGCTGGTCGCTACCCCAACACCGTTTGCCGTGGGGTGAGGTTCTAAGCGCTCAAATACCTAAAATTTAGATCAAATGCATGCTGTAGGTTTGCAATCGGTTTTACCACGTAGGTGTAGTGTTGTGCGCAATTGGGGGTACGCGCTGGTCCGACTCAGATGCACTTCATACCCGTAGGTGCAAAGCAGACAGCCACGGAGAAGCCCAATGCCGACAGCATACCTATTGGCAAAAGACCGCATTGAGCAGGCGCGTGTCATGCTGGCAAACGATGTCTGGTTCGATGCGGATATGGACCGCCTTCTGGGCGTGGCGATCGCCAGGCTGGACGACCTGGATGCGCGGTTATCCGACGATGTGGTCATCATGACGCCAAAACCGTCCGAGGTCTCGGCCCGCATGCGGTTGATGCCCTGGCTGGACAAAAGGTAGACGCCAATCATTGACGGCGCCGGAACCAGACGGGCTGCCCGAAATTTGCTAGAAAGCGTGTATATCGAAAGACGAGTGATTCTTTCTCGGCGCGCGCTCAAACGCTTTTGACAGGGGATTCCGATCGGCACCGCACCGCACGACACTGTCCTAAACAAGGCAGCCATCCGCTGGAGCCTGTCCAAGTTGACCCAGGTGGCGGAAACGCCCGAAACCTGGACATACAAGGTTCAGCGGGACGACAATAGCTTGGCTGCTCTACGCATTTACAAGCCTGGCGCATCGGACCCCGAACGGGCCGGCGACCTGCTTGAATGGTATCGTGGAGACGGTGCCATTCGTCATTTCGGCACAGCCGAAAATGCGATTCTGACCGAGTGGGCGGAGGGACGGATGCTGTCCGAACCTGCCTTGGATGGGAAGGATGCACAAGCAACTGCAGCCATAGCCAACCTTGTGGGCATGCTCCATGTTGTCCGCCCCGACGAGCCGGAAAACCTTGTCTCGCTTCGCACCTATCTGAGCGATTTCTTTGCAGCCGATGTGAGGATATGGCCCGACACTGCACGTGACCTTTACGCGCGTTCAGTGGGCATCGCTTACGCGACCCTCGACAAACCCGCCGCGGAGATCCCGCTGCATGGCGCCGTGCATCACGATCGCATCGTGCTGGCGGAACGGGGCTGGATTGCACGGTCGCCAATCGGGCTGTGGGGCGACCCGGCCTATGATCTGGCCGCCAGCTTTCTGCATCCCTGGGGCAAGGTGAAGCTTGCCGCCGATCCGATCCGGATCAATGCGATGGCCGACGTTTTTGCTGCCAAGCTCGGTCACAAGCGCAAACGCATCCTTGCCTTCGCGGCAATCTACGCCGCCAACTCGGCCTGCCAGGCTCTCGCTGCTGGCGAATCCATCAACTGGCACCTCGCCGTTCTGCCCAATCTGCTCGCGGTTTACGACCTCGCCTAGGCGCAAAGCGCTTGGGCCCACCACTCGGACAACCTTGTTCCGTTTCCTCGAGATTTTTGAAATTTGTCCTTTTGAGCGGCAAGTCGGGCCGAAGCCTTAACGTCATTGCTGGATAGCGCAGCCGGCAACGGGCGCAGCGAGCTGATGACAACCTTCTGAAGCTGAGCGATCTTCTGTTCAAGCCGCTCGGAGTTCATATCTTGCGACAAGCTTCAATGGACTAAGAAGAAGTGGTGCCCAGGGACGGAATTGAACCGCCGACACGCGGATTTTCAATCCGCTGCTCTACCAACTGAGCTACCTGGGCATCTGTTCGGGACTAATCAAAGCCCCATGTTGGTGGCCGGGTTATAGGCAGTCCGGGCCGGGCTGTCCAGCACTCCGAGACGAATTTTGTGAGTGGACAACACTTTTTCTCAAACCTTTGTCGCCACACCCAAAAAGAGTAGCCGAAGCGAGCGATCCGACGAGCTAAAGCCTCAATCCTCGTCCATCTGAATTGGCGTGTCCGCCTCGTCCTCATCCGCGGACGACTTGGCACCAGGGATTACATAATTGCCCTTGAGCCAGCGGTTAAGATCGACATCAGCGCAGCGCACCGAACAAAACGGATGGTATTGCTGAATCGACGGCTTACTACAGATCGGGCAAGGCTTTGGCGTGCGCAGACGCGTTACGTTGTCGGGCATTATCAGACCCCTGGCAGTGTCGTCGCGTTAAGCCAGTTGAACTGGACGGGATACCCCTCCCCGGTCAAGAGGCCAACGGTTTCGAAAAGAGGCAACCCTACAACTGCTGAATACGAGCCGCTCAGCTTGACCGCGAAGGCTCCGGCGATCCCCTGAATGGCATAGCCACCAGCCTTGCCATTCCATTCTCCGCTGGCCAGATAGGCCTCAATTTCCTTGTTGGATAATCGCTTGAAGCGGATGCGGGTTTCAACGAGCCGCTCGCGCGCTTGACCCGATGCTGAGAGCACGCAGACACCGGTAAAAACCCGATGCGCACGACCCGAAAGGAGCCGCAAGCAATTTGCGGCCTCATCCATCGTCTCTGTCTTGGGCAGAACGCGGCGCCCGACCGCCACAACGGTATCGGCAGCCAGGATCACCGATTCGGCTGCCATACCGCCTTGACGTGCCTTGTTACGCACCGCTACGGCCTTGGCATGGGCAAGACGCTGCGCCAGCCGACGCGGCAGCTCACCCTTCTCAGGCGTTTCGTCGACATGCGCAGGAATCAGATGGTCGGGTTCAATGCCGATCTGATTGAGAAGCGCGAGCCGACGCGGCGACGCCGAAGCGAGAATGAGATCGGGGCGTCTGCTGGACACTATCGGCTCACGAGGCAGGTTTACTTGAAGCGGTAGGTAATGCGGCCCTTGGTCAAATCATAGGGCGTCATCTCCACGAGCACCTTGTCGCCGGCCAGAACGCGGATACGGTTCTTGCGCATGCGCCCGGCTGTGTGGGCGATGATCTCATGTTCATTCTCGAGCTTTACGCGAAAAGTCGCGTTGGGAAGCAATTCGGTGACAACGCCCGGAAATTCGAGCACTTCTTCCTTTGCCATTCTTTCTCCTGATATTGCCCCAATGAGGATCGCGAATGCGGACTGAGGCCTTCCAAAGGCCCACACTCAACTGCGGGGCGCGATTTGGCGCGCAAACTAAACGCAAACGCGAATAATTGAAAGGCCCTGATTCAGGCCTGCTTTTTGGCCCTGTAGAGCATGGGTTCAAGGGCCGTGCATAACTTGCGATCCATGGTGTCGCGCAGTTCGCGATAGGCACCCAGAATCACGTCCCGACTGCCTTCCAGTTCCGATGGATCAGCTGGCGACCAATGCTCCATGACGGCGGCCTCCAATCCCCGCTCTGCCACTGCCTTTTTCGCGTCGTCAGCCAGTGTGACGATAATATCGAAATTGGATGCCACGAGCTCATCCATCGTGTGGGGGGTGTGGACCGACATGTCGATCCCGATCTCCTCCATGACCTCGTGCACGAAATGATCGACCTTGCCCGAGCGGACACCGGCGGAGCGGGCAACCAGACGACCGGGGAAATGCTTGCGAGCCAGTGCCGCAGCAATCGGTGAGCGGACGGAATTCATAGAACACACGAAGAGGATGGTCGGAAGCTGGCTTTCCTGCTCGGTGACCCGAGCGGCGTATGGCTGAACGGCGCAGATGAGAGTGAAAAGCCGGCGGGCAGTCTCAAGGTCCATCACCAGCTTGTTGTTCAGGCGCTCGATCAGCAGCTCGGCTGCCTGGTTATGAAGACCACGT
Organism: Pelagibacterium sp.; assembly: GCF_048264985.1. GTDB lineage: Bacteria > Pseudomonadota > Alphaproteobacteria > Rhizobiales > Devosiaceae > Pelagibacterium. The sequence continues at coordinate 722,315 of NZ_JBLXCL010000001.1, read as the reverse complement.
CGCCCCATATCCACGGCTTCGATCTGAAACGTAGAGGCCGAACGGATCGCCTCGTAGTAACTTTCGCGGATGCGGAAGTAATCGCGGATCAGGCTTCGGAACGGAGTGAGTGAAAGATAGTGAGCGGCAATGGGACTGAAGGTCTCGGGATGACGGACGTCGAGCACGATATGGTTATGAATGATCGACAAATGCAGCGCATATGGTCCTTTGGCCGCGACGCGCGCAGGATAAAAGCGGTTAGAATCGACAATATCGTAAATGGCAACGCGCCATTCGTGAACTTCGTCAGGATCCACGGAAGTGATAGTTGTCGGGTCGAGCGTAACCGTTACGATCCTGTCTTTATCGGGATCGAAGGGTCGCTTCTCCATCAGCGGTTCAGCCTTATGGAAACCGATTTTCCATGCGCTTCGAGTCCCTCGGTTTCCGCCAGCGTCACCGTGGCCTCCGCCAGCTCGGCAAGGGCGCTCGACGTGCAACCCAGGATCGAGGTCCGCTTGACAAAATCGAGCACGCCCAGTCCAGAGGCAAACCGCGCCGAACGCGCCGTAGGCAACACATGGTTGGAGCCGCCCACATAATCGCCGATCGATTCGGGCGTGTTGTGGCCGACAAAGATCGCTCCGGCGTTTCGGATCCTGTCGATCCACGGCTCGGGCGCATCGAGCGCCAACTCGACATGTTCGGACGCAATTCGGTTTGCCAGGGGCATGGCCTCATCAAGACTGCCCACTGTAATGATCGCCCCGAACTCCTCCCAGCCCTGACGGGCATTGTCGGGCGCGCGCAGCATTGCCAACTGCCTTTCGACCTCTGCTTCGACGGCGCGCGCCAAAGCGGGATCGGTGGTCATCAGGATCGATTGTGCCCCTGCCCCGTGCTCGGCCTGCGCCAAGAGATCGGCAGCAACCCATGAGGGATTGGCCGACCCATCAGCGATGATGAGCACTTCTGAGGGACCGGCAATCATGTCGATGCCCACAGTTCCAAACACCTGACGCTTGGCAGCAGCCACATAGGCGTTGCCAGGACCGGTGATCTTGGCAACCGGAGCAATGGTTTGTGTACCGAACGCCAGTGCGGCAATCGCCTGTGCGCCGCCGACACGGTAAATTTCAGTCACACCAGCAATTTTTGCTGCAGCGAGAATGGCGGGATTGACCACGCCGTTTGGCGTTGGCACCACCATTGCCAACCGCTCAACACCAGCCACCTTTGCAGGTATGGCATTCATAAGCACCGAGGAGGGGTAAGATGCGAGCCCGCCGGGGACATAGAGCCCGGCCGCTTCAACCGCGGTCCAACGGCTCCCCAACGTCACACCGATCTCATCTGTATAGATGTGATCCTGGGGCATCTGTTTTTGGTGATGGGCAGTAATGCGCCTGTGCGCCAGAACAAGCGCATCGCGAATCTGGGGTGCTACGGCTTCATAGGCGGTTTCGATTTCGTCGTCGGAAAACCGCATTGTCTGCGGCGTGAGTTCCAGTCCGTCGAATTTCCGCGTGAGCTCGATCAGCGCAGCGTCGCCGCGGGCGCGAACATCGGCAATGATTGTCGCGACAGTGGAGCCAACCTCGAGCGAGGCTTCGCGCTTGGAGCCGAGAAGAGTTTCGAAAGCCTGCGCGAAATTCGGCTCTGCGCTTGAAAGAAAAACAGTCATGGTGTGGCTGATCGCGTCCCGGTCAGTCGACGTCGTGTTTTGGCTGGGCTTTGGCGGCCCATACACCGCCGAGATCGCGAAGACGGGCTTCGAGACACTCGACATCGAGGCGCACCCTGCCACCGCCGGCAAAGGTAAGCAAGACCTGGCCAGCAGGGGCATCGGAAGGTTCAAATGTTACAGCGAGCAACTCGAGAACACCCTCTTTGGAGTTGAGGTCAAACCCTTCTGCATGCGCTGAGGTGACGTGATCGAAATGCAGCCCGGCGCGCTTGCGTTGGCCGCGCTTGTCTCCCGTCTCCCAAGCGTATCGATTGATGAGCAGCACGAAACGCCGATCATTTTTCGAATATCCCATATCGCCCACACGGACGACAGCGTCCTGGACATGGGCGGAAACGATCTCGAGGTCTTCGCTGTCGAGCGCCAAAAGCTTGAGGTCGGTCATGGCTGCCTTGGATAGAGGATCGGTTGAGGTCATGGCCAACATCTGGGCATTTGCTGCCCAAAGTGCAAGCGCATTCTGCCGCTGGTGCTTAACCGGCGATCCGCTCGATCTCCGCCCCGCAACGCGAAAGCTTGTTCTCAAGGCGTTCAAAACCGCGATCGAGATGATAGATGCGGTTGACCACGGTTTCGCCCCGCGCCGCCAGCCCGGCTATGACCAGCGAGACAGAAGCTCGCAAATCGGTCGCCATGACCTGAGCGCCTTTGAGTTCGGGCACGCCGGTCACTGTCGCGACCTGACCATCCACATGGATGTTGGCGCCAAAGCGCGCCAGCTCGGCAACATGCATGAAACGGTTCTCGAAAATCGTTTCCTTGATCACCGACACACCACTTGAGCGCGCCATGAGCGCCATGAACTGAGCTTGCAGGTCAGTCGGAAATCCCGGGAACGGTTCAGTCTCCACATCGACGGACAGGATCGCATCGCCACTGCGCTTGATCCGTACGCCACCAGACTCGGGAGTCACATCGACACCAGTGCGCGCGAGCACGTCGAGCGCGGACTGGAGCAGTTCGGCCCGTGCGTTGCGCAGAAACACTTCCCCGCCGGTCATCGCGGCAGCAAAGGCATAGGTACCCGTTTCAATGCGATCAGGAACGACTTCGTGGATAGCGCCGCCAAGCTTTTCAACGCCTTCAATGACCAGACGGCCGGTGCCGATACCGGAAATCTTCGCGCCCATAGCGACAAGACATTCGGCAAGATTGGTCACTTCCGGTTCAAGCGCAGCGTTTTCGATAATCGTGGTGCCTTCGGCCAGTGTCGCTGCCATCATCACCACATGGGTGGCGCCAACCGAAACCTTGGGGAAATTGACTGTAGCGCCTTTCAAGCGGCCGCCAGGAGCGCGCGCCAGCACATAGCCTGCATCGATTTCGATTTCGGCACCAAGCTGACGCAAGCCATCGAGATAAAAATCGACGGGCCGCGTTCCGATGGCACAGCCGCCCGGCAGGGAAACCTTGGCCCGTCCCTCACGCGCCAGGAGTGGGCCGATCACCCAGAAACTGGCGCGCATCGTCGAAACCAGCTCGTAGGGCGCAGTCGTATCGACGATATCTGAGGCCGTGAATGTAATCCGCTGACCGCCCATCTCGGTATCGCCGCGCCGCCGACCATGTACGGCGATATCAACACCGTGATTTTCGAGAATGCGCTCAAGCTGCTTGACGTCCGCAAGACGCGGCACGTTGACGAGAACCAAAGGCTCTTCGGTCAGAAGCGAGGCGATCATCAGGGGCAGCGCCGCGTTCTTGGCGCCCGAGATATGAATTTCGCCATTGAGCTGATTGCCACCCACGATGCGGATGCGGTCCATACGGCACTCCTTGAACAGGGAATTTTGCGCGAATCGTCCTCGAAAAGCCGATGCGAAGGTTAAAGCTGTTGGTAACGCAGCCCGGAACAGGCTGCAACAAACGGCGGGATCAGTTGTCTTTTTTGCCAGCTGGCGGATGTATCGAGGCGTCAGCCTCCTTCTCTTGTTCCGATCCACCGGCAGGCGCTGTGCGCGCTTTGGCTTGCGCTTTGCGGCGGCGCAAATTTTCCCGCAGCTTTGCGGCCAATCTTTGGTCACGATCAGAATTGGACATGGGCTGGACCCTGACGAACGACATTGGCGTTCTAGTGGCAGTTTTTTGCCCTTGCGTCCACACAAGGCCTGTGGCAGTAGAGGCCCGCATTCAGATGGCTCCGGCCATTGAAGCCCGGCGCTGCTGTAGCTCAGTGGTAGAGCACTCCCTTGGTAAGGGAGAGGCCGACAGTTCAATCCTGTCCAGCAGCACCATTTCTCTCCGATAAGTTCCGGCATTTCGCCTTTCAAGCAACGTTGATGCTTTCCCGCGCGTTATCGGGAAAAGGAGAGTTTTTATGGTTAGATTGAGTGTCGCCTTCATTGCCCTGCTTGCGGTTCCACAGGCCATGGCACAAGTGGTGACGCCGGTGACCCCCGTCGCCGCCGAAGTGACCGTGGTTCCCGGCGAGATCGAGGCTCCGCCGCCAGGAGCGGACGATCTGGATGAACCGGTCCCGGACAATCCTTATTACGATGACCGCTCGACTGCGGCTGCTGTCATTGAATCGTTCTATAATGCGATTAGCCGCTCGGAATATCTGAGGGCATGGTCCTACTTCGCTCACGCTGATAGTGCCGATCAGCAGGCCGATTTCGAAGCGTTTGCAGCAGGCTATCAGGACACAGCATCCGTACAGCTTGTAGTCGGGCCAGAAATCACCGAAGGCGCCGCCGGAACGATATATTATACGATTGCAGCTGCCATTGAGGCGACCAGGACCGATGGCTCTACAGAGAGTTTTGCAGGGTGCTACACGCTCCGACTGTCCCAGCCCGCAATACAGGCCGCGCCACCGTTTGAGCCGATGGCCATTACCGAAGGCGAGTTGAGCACCGCCGAAGGCAAACTTGAAGACATACTTCCAGGAAGCTGCGAGGCCCCCTAAACAGCTCCCATGTCCCGATTCTGCGACAGTTGAGCAACACAGCACCCCTCGCATGCCTGGCGCGACATCAGCACAGTTGAGACCGGTCGCGATTTGCAGTTGACTAGAGCACTCGTGTGTAAGGTTTTGTCGATGCGCGTCTCTTTAGCAGTCATGGCTGGTGTCCTGGGGCTTGGGTATACGGCCCCGGCGTCTGCGCATGGCTTTTCCAATATCGAAGCTATCAACAGATGTGACGCCTATATCGAGAGCGCCATCAAGCCCGAGGTCAGCGCGAGCTTCAAGGAACGTTACAAGATCACCTGCTATTTCGGGCTGATCGACCCCCTGATCCATGAAGACCATGAGGGCGTATGCTTACGCACTTCCAGCGCGTTTCCGGGCAGAGCCGGTGAATTGGCCGAGTTGATGTGCATGGGCACCTACAGGGCTTACCTCGAAGAGAACGCGACTGCCCAGTAGAGGTCGCGGAACCGTGAGCCGGTTCTGACCGTTGAAGACTCCGTGTCCTTGCATGGAGAACCGCTATGGCCAATTTCAGCTTGTCTAACGGGGTTGAAAAGCCCGTCAAATCCCAGCTTCGCGAACTCAGACATCAACTAAATTCGATTTCGAAAAGCCTTGCCGATCATGGCCTGGATTTCGAGGATCTTGCCGACGAAGCCGAGGATTTCGTTCACGGGGCGCGCAAAAATGCCCGCCGCGCCGCAAAACATGCCCGCAAAGATATCGACGTCCTTTCACGCGCAGCGCACAAGGCGCCGGCCAGCGCGGGCGCCGTTCTGATCGTCGCGGCAGCTGTCGGATTCGGATTGGGCTACCTTCTACACATCGCCCAGGACAACTGATGTAGCTATTTGCCCCGACGCATGGCATCGGCAAGTGCAGCACCGAACGCGCCTTGCGTCGGCTCTTCTGGCCTTGTGGGCTTCTTCGGCCGTGGGGCACCGCCCCCGGTGCGCTCGGGGCGGTCGTTGCTGCGGTCCGGCGTTGCGTCTCGGCGCATCGAGAGGCTTATCCGCTTTCTCTTAGCGTCAACGTCCAGCACCTTGACCTTGACGACATCGCCGGCCTTGACCACTTCATGGGCGTCCTTGATGAAGCGATCAGCGAGTTGGGAGACGTGGACCAGGCCATCCTGATGGACCCCAATATCGACGAAGGCGCCAAACGCAGCGACGTTGGTTACCGTTCCCTCAAGCATCATTCCCGGTTTGAGATCCGAAATCTCCTCTACTCCGTCGGCAAACGTCGCCGTCTTGAACTCCGGACGCGGATCGCGTCCGGGTTTTTCCAATTCGGCAAGAATGTCGCGCACCGTTGGAAGACCGAATGTGTCATCGACAAAGCTTCGCGGATCGAGCTTTTTTAGCGCAGCGCTATCGCCCATCAACTGGCGGATGTCGCGGCCGCAAGCCGAAACGATCTTTCTTGCAACACCATAGGCTTCGGGGTGCACCGAGGATGCATCGAGGGGTTCTGCACCGTCGCGAATACGCAAGAAGCCTGCAGCCTGCTCGAACGCCTTGGGGCCAAGTCGAGCAACTGCAAGCAGATCCTTGCGCGCCGCAAATGCACCATTGAGATCTCGGTGCGCGACAATGGCTTCGGCGAGCGAGGTGCCAAGCCCTGAAACCCGCGCGAGCAACGGGGCAGAGGCGGTATTGAGATCAACGCCAACTGCGTTCACGGCGTCTTCCACCACCGCATCGAGCGATTTAGCCAACCGATACTGATCAACATCATGCTGGTATTGCCCGACCCCGATCGATTTTGGTTCGATCTTGACCAGTTCGGCCAGCGGATCCTGCAGGCGGCGGGCAATCGAAACCGCGCCCCGCAGCGAAACATCAAGGCCGGGCAGCTCGTTTGAAGCGGTCTCAGACGCGGAATAGACCGAAGCACCAGCTTCGCTGACCACCACCTTGAGCGGCTTGGGCGCCGGGATCATCGTTAGCATGTCGGCCACCAGTCGCTCGGTTTCACGGCTGGCCGTGCCGTTTCCGATGGCGATGAGATCGACTTTGTGGCGGGCGACCAGCGCCATCAACACGGCAAGGCTGCCCTGAACGTCGTTGCGCGGTTGGAACGGGTAGATGGTTGCAGTATCGAGAACTTTGCCTGTTGCATCCACAATGGCCACCTTCACTCCGGTGCGAATACCGGGATCGAGTCCCATCGTGGCTCGGTTACCGGCTGGCGCAGCCAAGAGCAAATCTTTGAGGTTGCGTGCAAACACAGCGATGGCCTCATCTTCGGAACGCTCGCGCAGCCGCCCCATCAGGTCGACCGACAAATGCAACCAGAGTTTGACCCGCCAACTCCAACGCGCCACATCCATAAGCCATTGGTCGGCAAGCCCGCCATCAGCGCGGATTGCAAAATGGGCAGCGACCATGGTTTCAGCTGGCTTGTATTTGCCTTCGGCGTCCGCGTCGATTTCGAGATCGACGGACAGCACGTCTTCATTGCGGCCACGCAGCATCGCCAGCGCCCTATGGCTGGGCACCTTGGACCAGGCTTCAGCGTGGTCAAAATAATCGGAGAACTTGGCGCCCTGCTCCTGCTTACCCTCAATCACACGGGCGCGCAGGATCGCCTTACGCTCCATATAATCACGCAGTTTGCCGATCAGATCGGCATCTTCTGCAAAGCGTTCGGCGAGAATGTCGCGTGCACCCTCAAGCGCGGCTTTGGCGTCGGCGACGTCGTCGGAAAGATAATTTGACGCCTCGGCACTTGGATCAAGTCTGCGATTGTCAAACAGCGCGTTGGCCAGCGGCTCAAGACCGCGTTCGCGCGCGATCTCTGCCTTGGTGCGGCGCTTGGGTTTGTAGGGTAGATAGATGTCTTCAAGCTCGGATTTGGTCATGACGCGGGCGATTTGCGTGGCGAGTTCGTTGGTCAGCCTGCCCTGAGAGTCGATAGACTGCACGATTGCCGCCCGGCGTGCCTCGAGTTCGCGAAGATAGCCCAGGCGCGTTTCCAGCGTCCGCAATTGGGCATCGTCCAGCCCGCCGGTGACTTCTTTGCGGTAACGAGCAACGAAGGGGACAGTCGCACCGCCATCGAGAAGATCTACGGCCGCTTTGACCTGTTCGGGGCGGGCCGAGATTTCAGTTGCGATAAGTCCGGCGATGGCTTTTGCGATGTCGGTCATGGGAACCTGGAACTGATCAAAAGATTGCCGGACATTAGGCGGCGATCTTTTCCCGTGCAAAGGATCAATCGTCGCGTCCACAACATGAAAAGGACTGGTTCCGAGCAATCTTGTGGCTAGTTGGCAACACTGGCTCAAGCACAGCATCGCATCACCGCTCCGTGACCGAGCAGCGCCTTTATCGCGCCACTATTGGCAAGGTAACCCATGGGCCATGATCCGTTACCTACCAATCATAATGCTCGCCTTTGGCCTATTACTGGTGTCGACCTCGTTTGCGTCCGCGCGAACGCTGGACCACCTGCCTGTCGAACAGGGGCAAACATGTGAGGTTAAGGGTGCCAAGGCTGAGGCCGGAACAAGCGTCCCTGCCAAGATGACCCGTTGCTGGAAGCAATTCGGGTTGGGCATTTTAGTGCCCGGTTGTCAGTTTCATGCCCAATTGGTGCGCATTGATCAACCGCCTGTACCCGAATTCTCGTCGAGCTGGCCTCTGCCTCTCGACCCGACGGTCAACGAGGGCGTCGCGCCGCTGCTCGACATCCCCCCGCCACGCGCCTGAGGGCTGGCACCACCAATAGATTGAATTTTTGATTGGCGCGCGCCTTGCGCCGCAATAACCGTGAGATATTGAAATGTCTGAACTCATCCTGTCCCGGCGCGGCTTCATGGCCGGCGCTTCAAGCCTCTTGGCGCTGACTGCAGCGGGTTGCGCGACCACCACGCCCCCGAAAACCAAAATCCAACTGCCACCGCCGATCTCACCCGAGGTCGTCGCAATGTACGCAGCACGGCCCGACGAGAAGTTCCCCATTCCCGCCGTAGACCTGCGCTATCTCGATCAAAAATACTATCGTCAGCGCGTGCCCTATCCCACTACCGAAAAAGTGGGCACGGTAATCGTGGATACGCCAAATTTCTATCTCTACCACGTTGAAGAGGGCGGCACGGCCATGCGCTATGGCGCCGGCCTCGGGCGCGCCGGTTTCGAGTGGTCAGGACGTGGCCATATCGCTTACGCGCGCGAGTGGCCCGTCTGGACGCCCCCTTCGGAAATGGTCGATCGCCAGCCGGAACTGGAAAAGTGGCGCAATGGCCAGCCTCCCGGCCTCGATAACCCGCTTGGTGCGCGTTCGCTTTATATCCATGAGGGAAATCGCGATACAATTTATCGCGTGCATGGCACAGGCGAGACCTGGACCATTGGCCAGGCTGTCTCTTCAGGCTGCGTACGTCTGCTGCATCAGGATATCATCCACCTCGCGGACAATGTTCGGTTCGGATCGACAATCGTGGTGCTCTAGAGCCGATCGGCTTTATATTTAGCCTTTAACGAAGAAGCGCGCCCTGTCTGCGGGGCGCCCTTCTTGCATCTTCTTTGTCGCAATCGATTAGTTGCGGATCGGAACAATCCGAATTTCGACGCGACGGTTCTGAGCGCGCCCGGCTTCCGTCGAGTTGTCGGCAATCGGATTGGCCATGCCGCGCCCTTCGACAAAGAAGCGGCGCGGATCGACGCCATACTGGGCCAGAAGGCGCTGCACAGAGGTGGCGCGCTGCTGGGAGAGCGTAAGATTATAGCTCGAGGACCCCGTGGAGTCGGTATAGCCGATGATATCGACAAGGGTCTGGTTGTACTCCTGAAGGACAAGAGCAACAGAGCGCAACGTGTTCTGGAACCCCGGCTGGATGTCCGACTGGTTTACGCCAAAGGTAATGTTGGATGGCATGTTGAGGACGATGTTGTCCCCCACGCGGGTAACCGAAATGCCGCTGCCTTGCAGCTGAGAGCGAAGCTGAGCTTCATGCTGGTCCATGTAGTTGCCCACAGCACCGCCGGCCAGCGCGCCAACGCCTGCACCGATCAAAGCACCAATCCGGCTATCGCCCATGGCGGAGCCAATCAACGCGCCACCGATAGCGCCGCCGCCCGCACCCACCAGGGCACCGCCCGCGGTGTTGGAAATCTTGGATTCCCCTGTGTAGGGATTGGTGGAACAGCCAGCGAGCAAAAGTGCTGCGAGGGCTGTGAAGGCAATTGCCGTTTTTTTCATAATGAGCTCACCGCTTTGTGATTATTGCCGCGATCATTGCTGGCCGATTGCGGCAGGAACGTGATTGTGGCCGAAACGTAGCCACCACTGTTCTAGGCTGTTTTTGCGCGCCTGTCAGTCCCGGACGTCGGCATACGCGCATCGGTTCGGAATGCTGACAGCCGCTCATAGAGTTCGGCAACTTCAAATGAAAGATCGCGCCCCGCTTCGCCGGCCTGGATGACAAAGCCTGCGTTTTCCTGTGTCAATCTGTCGAGCTGCACGATTGCCGCGTTGATCTCGCTCAGGGATGACGCTTGATGGCCCGATGCTTCCGAGAATGTCCGCATATGCTCGGAAATTAATCCGACCTGCTGGACGATGCCAGACAATGCTGTTCCTGTACGCCGGACGAGCCCGACTCCATTTTCCACTTCCTTGCCCGAGGTCGAAACCAACGCGGCGACATCGCGTGCAGCCTGGGCGCTGCGCTGTGCCAGCGACCGCACTTCGGTCGCAACAACGGCAAATCCCCTTCCCGCTTCCCCTGCACGAGCGGCTTCGACCGCTGCGTTCAGCGCCAAAAGATTGGTCTGCAAGGCGATATCGTCGATAACCGAGATGATCGACGATATCCTGGTGGACGATTGCTCGATCCGATGCATTGCCTCGACAGCCTCTTCAACAACCACGCCACCATTCTGGGCGGCACTGTTTGCACCTTTGGCAAGATCGGCTGCAGCGCCCGTACCCGCGGCTGTTTCGTTGACATTAGCCGTCACTTCATGAAGCGCGGCGGAGGATTGTTCAATGGCTGAAGCCTGCCGTGCCATGCGGTCGCTCAGATCATGCGCCGAGCCGGCAACGGCGCCGGCATTGCGCGCAATCGTATCCACTGAAGCCCTGATGCCGACCACAGCCTGTTCAAGACTGGCTGCAGCGACATTGAAGTCTTCTCCCAACGTCGCAAAATCGCCGGGGAAGGCTTCTTCAATACGCGTATCGAGATGGCCCGCTGCAAGCTCACCCAAGGCGTATCCCGTTTTGGCAAGCACGTCTTGCTGCACCCTGGCTTGTTGCTCAGCCGTCTTGCGCCCCTCTTCGATCCGCCCCTCAAGGGCAGCAAAATAGCTAGAGACCGCAAGATCGACATCAATCATGACGGCCTTGACCATGTCGGCCAGGCTCGCAGCCATCTCCTGGGTTGCGGCAACCAGCTCTTCAGGTTTGCGTTTCCGGAAGCGGGGCGCGTTTTCGGTCATCCAGTCGGTCATCACGCCCTTGATGAGGGCTTCGACAACCATGCCGTATCCACCGATGTACCATTTGGGCTCAAGTCCGATCTGGGCATGACGATTGCCGATGCGCTGACTCGCCTCATAATAAGAGGCATCGAGCTGGCCGGTGGAGATAGCCCGCCAGTGCGCAGACTGACGGGACTTGGCAGTGTCCATTTGCGGGCGGCCGGAAAAAAAGCTCGCCACGGTGCTCGTCGCTTCGATCTTGTCGTAAAACCTGTCGAGTGCGGGCTCAAGGTGCTTGAGTATATAAGGGCTTATGTTGGCCAAGCGTTCGGAGGCAGCATTGTCGAACCCGATAAAGTCGAGGCGATCAGCAATGGGATTGGTCGTCAGAGAAGCGCGGGAATGGCTCATGAAAAATGCAATCGGCTATAAGAAACTGCCCTGAACTATAGGTCCAGCCAGTTAACGATGCCTTTGGAGCCAGGGCCGTGTTTCGCGGCATTGGGTCGCGCCACCGCAGTGGGGGTGTAACAACTATTAACTGTATGAACTGGCGATGAAGTCCGATTGAAGCGTGTCATGCGACAATAATGGCGAGATTTTGCAATGACATCCCGCCCCACGATTTGTTAGAGATCATATGGCCCGCAGGATTGGGGCTTAGAAACGACAAAGACGTTGCCAAAATCAAGGCACGCCAGATTGCTAAGAATAAGCGCCGCCGCACCCTTGTCCGGTGACGCCATTGGAGTAGGCCTCATGGACTATCGCGGCATCTTCGAAGATGCGATCGACGCCCTTCGAGTTGAAAAGCGCTACCGCGTTTTTGCCGACATCGAACGTATTGCCGGTCATTTCCCTCGTGCTCTCTTCCGCGACGGCGCGGACAACGCACGGGAAATTACCATCTGGTGTTCAAACGATTATCTGGGCATGGGCCAACACCCAGCAGTGATCGGCACCATGCAGGAAACAGCCGGCCGGCTCGGCGCGGGCGCCGGTGGAACACGCAATATCTCGGGCACCAATCGTCCCCTTGTCGAACTTGAAAGGTCGCTGGCCGATCTGCACCGGAAAGAGGCCGCACTGGTCTTCACTTCGGGTTTCGTTTCCAACGAAGCCACGATTTCGACAGTGGCCAGGCTGATTCCCGATTGCCTGATCCTCTCCGACCAGCTCAATCATGCATCCATGATTCAGGGCGTGCGGCAGTCGGGCATGGAAAAAAAGATCTTCCGCCACAACGATCTTGCCCATCTGCGCGAATTGCTCGCAGCTGCGGGCAAGCAACGCCCGAAGCTGATTGTCTTTGAATCTGTCTATTCAATGGATGGTGACGTCGCGCCGATCGAGGCAATTGCCGACCTGGCCGATGAATTCAACGCCATGACCTATATCGACGAGGTCCATGCCGTTGGCATGTACGGCCCGCGCGGCGGCGGCATCTGCGAGCGCGACGGACTGATGGATCGGATAGACATCATCGAAGGTACTCTGGCCAAGGGCTTTGGCGTGATGGGTGGTTACATCACGAGCAACAAGGCCATTGTCGATTCCGTGCGGTCCTACGCGCCCGAGTTTATTTTCACCACGGCACTGCCGCCTGCACTTTGTGCGGCAGCACGCACCTCGATCGAGCACCTCAAGGTATCGACTGTCGAACGCGAGGGCCAGCAGCGGCAAACTGGCCGCGTCAAACGGGTGCTGGCCGAAGCCGGCCTGCCGGTTCTGCCAACCGATACCCATATCGTTCCGCTGATCGTCGGCGATGCCCGCTTGTGCAAGGCGGCAAGTGACATGCTGATGGACAGGCATAACATCTATATCCAGCCCATCAATTATCCGACGGTGCCCAAAGGCACCGAGCGGCTGCGCATTACACCGACGCCCTATCACACTGACGACATGATTGCCGAGCTGTGCGACGCGCTGATCTCAGTCTGGCAGCAGCTCGATCTCCCGCGCGATTTCGATATGTCGAAACTCATGGAAAACAAGCTGGTCGTTGGTGACCTGACGCTTCCAACGGTCGGGGGATAGATTCATTTGCCGTAGGCGGCAGCCGTGGCGCATGTGAGAATGGTCTAGCGTGAGAACCAGCTTTCCATGCCGCCCATGGAATTTGCTCCCATGGCCATGATGTCGGTCAGTCGTGTTGTGGATTCATAGCTTGATATGGCTGCGGACAGAAGATTTTCGCTGATCCCAGCCGCAAGCCTTTCATCGGCGCTCATCGACGAATAGATGGCGATGATATTGCGGGAAAAGGCGGTTGGGTCCCCACTTCGGGCTGCGTCCTTGTAGGACTCCGAGAGCGCCAAATTGGCACGGAGCCGGATCTCGGATTTGGCAGCGTGCTCTTCCTCTGGTGAGAATGAGCCTTCACGATTGAGCGCCATGGCTGAAACTGCGCGGGAACCGAATTCACCGAGGTCAATGAAGTGGCCCGGACGCTTTTTGTCGAAGGTCGCCCGCGTACCCGCCTCGTCTGCCGCAGCATAGCGTTGGTCGAGAATGTTGCGAAGGTTTCCGACCAGCGAGCCAGCAAATTCGCCTTCGATGTCCCCCGAAGAGCGGGAGGCCAGCCAGGCAGCCACCGGGTCACCATCAATTTTCGAAGGGAATTTGGCAGGGTCGCTATTGAGAGCGATCAGGGCCTTATCGATTGCATTGCGCGCTGCCTGCCAGGCCGGTTCGGCCTTTTGCTCGGCGCTCAGCCCGTCGAAATGATCGGCAGCAGCTTTGTAAAGCGCCCGAAAGTCTCCAGTGACATCGCTGACACCGGCAGGGCCCGAGAGCGCCAGCGACAATCGGCGTTCCATTTCAAGTTCGGCGGCTTTGCGTTCGTCGCATGTGAAAAGGCCGTCATCGGTCTTTGCGATTGCAAACAGCTCGCGCTGACTCAGACTGCTCATGTCGAGCGCAATTTTGCCGTCCTCAAGAGGATTTTGACGTCCCGCCTCGGACAATAATGTATTGAGCGTTTCGCGCACCGCCGCGACGACGGTTGCAAATTTGACCTCTACGCTCGCGGCACGCGCCGCGTCGGACAAGGTTACGATTGTCGCCTGGTCGTTGCCACGCTGATCACCGGACTTTGACGCTGGCGCATTGGCACCGCCGCCGTAAGCTTGAGTTGCCGGGAGAGCGTAGAATCCCTTTCCACCATAGCTTGTGACCTGCATCACACTTTTCTCCGTTGGAACCGATCGGGTTACATGGAGCAAGTTTCATGCCTAGATTTTTCTCATTATATTACAAGTACTTAACTAAGCCACTCCTGATGATGGCCGGTCAATTTTGCCGGGTTAGTGCAAAAATTGACCGGTCAGCGTTCAGCTATTGCAAGCTAAAATTGGTTGGGCCGTGCGGGAACTGGCCACCTGAGGTTTCCGGGACGTCGTCACCCACTGTATCCAGCGCGAAATTACGGGCCCAAACCGCGCCCTGCTCCATCAGGAAGAACCCGAGATGAATACTCTCGGCTGAATAGGGAACGTCCAGTACAACACTGCGCTCAGTCCAGTCAGTATCACCCCTAAGGGCGCCGTCTTCAGTGCGGCGCAGCATGTTGTCGAAACGCAGATATCTGCCGCCGCCGCGGGGATCGATACGCATCCAGAGCGTTCCAGCCGTCGCGCCGAGGGTTTTGAGCTCAGCCTTCAACATCAAACGTTTCCCGCGAAACGATTGCGCTGAAAACGATTGCATGAGCACGCCGGTGTGATCTTTCGGAATTTTTGCACCCGCGCGTGAAGCAATCATGGCGACACCAGTCTGATCCGGCGCGATGCCCATGCAGTAGAGTTCATGACTTGAATGGGAAGCCGCAAACCAGCCCTCTGGCATCTGAAGATCTGGTCGTGCTTGTCGTAAACCGCGAGCCGACAACACGTTCCAATCTGCATAGCCTAACTGGCGCGCGACGAGATCGAGGCACTGGCCATGAGACAATTCATGGCCATGTTCGGCCAAAGCGTTTCGGAGCGATTTCGCCATGGTTTTTGGTGCTGGCGTTTCCAACATGATCTGATCCTTGCTGGGCAAGAAACTTTGTCAGCGCTCGCGTTACCGACAGTCTGCCCAAAAAGGTCAAACCACGGGTCCAATGTGTGCATTCACCAGCCCTTGAGGGCGCGAGCGGCGGGCTGCACAAACCTTCGTCAATCTGGCATTACACGCGTGACGCTGTCAATCGATCAGGGCATGGCTGGTTGGGCTTGTTCGAAATGAGCCAGCTGGTCATCAAACGCCTTGATGAATGCCGGCCGTGATGTGGCGCGCTCGACATAGGCACTAAGGTTGGCGAAGTTATCAAGAGCGCCGCGCTTCAGAGGTATACGCAAGACGTCCGCCATCAAAATATCGGCGATTGTAAAGCGCGATGCCGCCAGCCAGTGGCTCTCGCCCAGCGCCGCCGAGAGCTTTTCGACGCGTGCGCTCAACCAGCCGGACAGGGGGTTATCGCTCTGTCCGGGACGATCGATGAACCACCATGGGACGCTCACCATTTCTATCGAGTTCAGCGCTGCGATGACCCACTGGAGGGTATCAGCCTCACCCTGAGGATTTCGGGGCATAAGCTTTTCGCTCTTTCATCCCAGATGCAGCAGGATCGCACCGCTTTCAAACAGCGTGATCTCATCGTCTTGTATGAATGGGATTTGTCCGAAGGGCTGACGCTCCAAGTGCTCAGCATCACGATGGTGGAATGGGGTCGTGACAACCCGATAGTCCAGCCCGGCCTCTTCGAGTGCCCAGCGTATCCTGAGATCGCGCACGAACCCGCGTGGACCTTCCGGCACCCAATCATAGGTGGTGAGAACAACCTGACTGGTCATCGCTTACACCTAGCGATCGAGGATCGGCACGAATCCGCCGAACACCCGTCGGCTTTCGTCGATGCCTACGCCATCATTTTGCAGCAGTGGATCTTCCATCATCTTGGGCCAGGCACCATCGCGAACCTGCTTGGACGGCCATTCAATCCATCCCAAGACTACCGTTTCATCATTCTTGGCAGCGACTGCCTTTTTGAAATCGGTTACCTTGCCATCAGGTACCTCGTCGCCCCATGCATCGACACTGCGCACGGCGCCGTGTGCCAGAAACAGAGCCGAAAGCTTGTTTGCATAGTCAATGTAGGATTGGCGCGCGCTGTTGGGGACAGCGATAATCGAGCCCTCCAGATAGCCAGTCTCTCCCTTTCCGTGGCGTTCAGCAACGACGTCAAACCCGCCATAGATCATGCGTGCGCCGTCGAACGGCATCTTGGCGCCCATCTCCGCCATGGCGGGGTCGTTCGCCATTTTTTCGTTCGCCGCAGCCGCAGCCGCAGCATCGGGGTAAAACTGAAACGAATAAACGATCTCTTCGTCCGGCTTTGCAGCGACTGCCCGGTAGAAATCGGTCACCTTGCCTCGCGACACATCATCGCCCCAGCTTTCGAGCATTCGCGTTACGCCAAGCCCCTTGAAATAGCCAACCGATTCTTCTGCAAACGCCTGATATGCCTTCTTGTTAGCCACCGGCACTGCGGCGACAAACCCCATCACATAGGTCATTGAAACACTCCCTTCGACGATGGCCAGCATTGACTTTTATGTTGATATCAACCTATCTAAGGAATGTCAAATTCGATTCGACCAGTGCCGTACGAGGCAACGCTTCATGTTCGCGATCATTGCTTATGCCTCGCTGCACAGCGCGCGGCGCGCGCACTTGCCCGACGCTTCGATGATGCAATGCGACCGACAGGGCTGACCAATGGTCAGTTTTCATTGCTAATGGGACTGAACAGACCTGAGGCGCCTTCGATCAGTGCGCTGGCGGCACTTCTGGCGATGGACCGAACGACGCTTACCGCCAATCTAAAGCCGCTTGAACGCCGCAAGTTTGTGGCTCTTGAAGTCGACTCCAACGACCGGCGTGGACGGCGGGTTCGCCTGACCGACCTGGGCCTGGACGCTCTGGCTGCGGCGCTACCGGTCTGGGAGCGCACACACGCCGAGCTTGACGTTCATCTGACCCGGATCGGCGCGCCGGATATGGCGCGCCATTTATGGGCGATAACCGAGCAGCATCACCCGAAACACACTTAGCTGGTCAGGACTATACGGATCAGGTCGGCAGTATTGCGGGCACCGAGCTTTTCCATCACCCGCGCTCGGTGGACTTCGATAGTGCGGGGCGAAATGCCGAGCTCACGGCCGGCCTCCTTGTTGGATTGACCATTGGTGAGCAATTGCAGGACTTCACGTTCGCGCGGGGTCAGTTGCGAAAAACCGCGGATCTCGACTTCGCGCTGGCCGTCACGGCAAGGTTTGAAATGAACATCGCGCCGCAGCGTCTCCCGAACGGCGCGGACGAACCGCTCCGAATCCACGGGTTTGACGAATACATCGCTTGCCCCGGCGCGCATGGCTTCCACCGTTCCATCGACCAATGGGCGGTCGGCCAACATGAACACGGGAATGCCCGAACGCATGTCTTTTATCCGGCGCAGCGCCGGCAGCATGTCCTCGCCATCAAGGTCGAAATTGAGGATCACAACATCTGGCCGCCGCTGACCAAAACGCGCAATAAAGTCGTCGCTATTGCGCGAAATGACCGTTTGGAAGCCTTCAAGACGAAACAAGACATCAAGCCCTTCACATGTGGGCTGATCGCTGTCGACGATATGGACCAGCCGGTCACGATTGAGAAACGGCCGATAGGAAATTTCCGAATTCACTGCTCTCTCCAATTCTTTCGGGATGCGTCATGTCCATCACGCACAACGCCCTCCTCTCCCATTGAGCTTAAAAGGCAACTCTCGCCAGCCTTGGCCGGCGCTACATCGCTGGGGCGTCTGTGCGGCCCCGTACCCGACCGACCAAAGACTTGATTTGGCCACACCAGGCCGCGTTCTGGTGTTCTCCACCTCGCACCGCCAGATCCCATACTTTGCGACCGAATCCAGGCACGTTCCCTGCAACTGCCTCCGCCTCCACCCGGAGCAATCAACGACCCGCCCACTCTGTAGTGGCGTCAAATCGGCTTGCTGTTGCAAACATGAGTTGCAAGCCGAGTTTGCTATAGGGCGCGGGCTCTGCCGGTCGGTCTCTGCCCTATCGCTCACTACGTACATATAGGACTATAATCTTATAACAGTTTGAGCAATAGGATAAACTACGTATAGAGGACAAGTATCCTTGCCGCGCAAAAGCAAAGGCCCGCTCGATTGAGCGGGCCTTTCCAACGGTTTGCAGCTTTGAGCAGTTACCTAATTCTTGGCTTTCAAAATATCGCGGATTTCGGACAGAAGAACCTCCTCGCGCGGCGGCGCTGCGGGCTCGGCGGGTTTTTCCTCTTCCTTTTGTTCGCGCCGTAACATGTTGATGCCCTTGACCAGCATGAACAGCGCAAACGCAACTATGGCGAATTTCACCACTGCATTGATGAACAGTCCGATGTTGAGCGTGGCCACGCCGGCAGCTTGGGCCACGGCCAGGGATGGCACTGCAACGCCATCGGGATTGGAAAGCACGATAAACAGGTTGGTAAAGTCCACTCCACCGAGGAGCAAGCCGATAACCGGCATGAATATGTCATCAACGAGCGACGACACTATTGTGCCGAAGGCTCCGCCAATAATGATACCTACGGCCATGTCGACCATATTGCCCTTGACGGCAAATTCCTTGAATTCCTTGACGAATGACATCCGGGTGTCTCCTGTCGTTGCTCCCCGCCCCGCGCGGCCATTCAAAGCTAGCCCCGATTCCCTCGCCATGTCCATTGGAATGACTTGACATTTCAGCCACGCAAGGGCCACCACAACACAGTTCGGCGGGGTTAGGAGCATTGCATGCCCGAGAGCACAGATCCCCAGCAGCTTGCCTACGATACCCGCATTAACGGGGCGATCGATCACCTTCCCTATGGCCTTGCCATATTCGATGCCGAGCTGCGACTGGCTTCAGCGAACACTCAATACCGCGCGGGCATGGAGTTGCCGCAATCGCTGACACTTGCAGGCACGCTGCTCGACGAAATCTTGTTGTTCATGGCGCGACGGGGCGATTTGGGGCCGGGTACGCCCCAAGTTGTAGCCGACCAACGACGGCGCCTGATAACTTCAGAACCCACAACACTGACCCAACGCACCAACATCTCGGGCCATCAGCTGGAAATACACACAGCGCGACTCCCCGACGGTGGACTGCTGATCTCCTATTCGGACGTTACCGACAGGGCCCGCGCTGAAACGGCCCTGGAACAGGTCAATCACACGCTCGAAGAACGGGTGAATGATCGCACCAGAGCCCTTACGCTTCTTAACGCCGAACTCGAGAAGGCTCGTGCCAAGGCGGACGCTGCCAACCACGAAAAAACCCGGTTCCTTGCGGCGGCAAGCCACGATCTGCTGCAACCGCTCAATGCAGCCCGTCTTTACACATCCACGCTGTTCGAGCGCACGCGCGGAACGCCCATGGCCGAATTAGCATCCTCTATAGATGCCTCCCTCAATGCTGTCGAAGACATCATGTCGACGCTGCTTGACATTTCACGCATGGATTCGGGCGCACTGAAGGTTACGCGCACCAATATCGACATTCTCGACCTGCTGAGGAAAATCGAGATCGAGTTTCAGCCGCTCGCTGCCGAAAAGGACATTTCGCTGCGGGTCGTTGGGGCTTCATTTACTGTCAGATCGGACCGGATGCTTCTTGCCCGGGTGATCCAGAATCTGGTCTCCAATGCCATTAAATATACCCGGCCCGGCGGCAGCGTTCTTGTCGGTTGCCGCCGCCGCGGCGAGACTGTCCGTCTCGATGTTATCGACACCGGCATCGGCATCGACCGCCATCAGCATCAGTTGATTTTTACCGAGTTTTCCCGCCTAGAGCAGGGCGCACGCATTGCGCCGGGACTGGGTTTGGGCCTGTCCATCGTGCAGCGCATTCTTGCAGCGCTCGACCACGCGATGGAAATCGAGAGCACCGTAGGGCAAGGTTCGCGGTTTTCAATCTCGGTGCCGCTTATCGCTATGGCGCCGCGCCAACCGGTACAGGCCGACGCCGCGCCCACGCGCGCCAACACCCTGCTCGATGGACTTCATGTCTTGTGCGTAGATAATGAACGATCGATCCTTGATGCCATGTCGGGCTTACTTCAGAATTGGGGCTGCGAAGTCCGCACAGCGACTTCGCTGAAGGAAATAGCGCAATTGGGAATGCTCGAGGGTTGGGTACCCGACCTCGTTCTGATGGACTACCACCTCGACCAGACCTCTGGCCTTGACGCTATAGAATGGCTCAAGCAGATCGTTGGCGGGCATCTGCCCACGGTTTTGGTCACTGCCGATCAAACACCGGCTGTCCGGAAGTTGGCGGAAACCAGAGGCACACCGGTTCTGAACAAGCCGGTGAAGCCAGCGGCACTGCGAGCACTGCTCTCGCAAATGAGCAAACAGCTTTAATCCATGCCCCCTAGTCCGTCGCGTTGGACCCGGAGATGCAGCGATCTGGCGCATGCTATCGCTGGAGGCGATGGCGCGGCATCCAGAGTCATTTCTGACCGGATATGAAGACGAAAGCGCCATTCCGCCCGAGCAATACACCGAAGCCATAAGAGCCGGTGCTGTGGTGCTTGTCGCTCAAGGCGATCAAGGGGGCGGCTTTCCTGCGGATTGTCGGCAAGTACGGCTCAATCCACGGTCTTTATGTCCGCCCGGATGCACTGCCTGCAGGATTGGCAGACGCTCTATTGAGTGGATTGATGAACCTGGCGCTGGAGGGCAGGTGCGACTGCGTGGAACTTGGCGTTTTCAGCGACAATTTGGCTGCACCAATCTCTATCAAAAGCATGGCTTGTTCTGACGTTGTCCGTACCGGTTGGAGAGAGGAAAAAACTGGACCAAGCTTGCTAGGCTCAATCAGTCCGGGGCGAGGCCCTTGATCATTGCTTGAAGGCAGTTTTCCCATTCTGCTCTATCGCCGCCCGCTTCTATGTCCAACGAGGCCGCGTCAAACGCCGCAGATATCATTGCAGTTAGTGGCTCAAGTGCCAGAGCCCGGATCGCTCCAGCCTTGATAGCGTTAGCAAGGCCCTCACGCAGCGTGGCTGCACTGTGGCACATGTCTATCGCCTTCGCCTCAGCATGGCCAAGCACGGCCGGGCCGTCCAGCAACAACAGCCGCGTGCGCCCCGGAACAGCCATCGCATCGAGATAGGCTTGCCCACCCGCCATCAGCGCTTCCATAGCTGAAGTGCCCGCGGGGGCGGATTGCACAATATCGTGGGCGACCGCGGTGGCCTCAGAATTCACGACAGCAGCGAAAAGTTCGCGCTTGTCCGCAAAGTGATGATAGAGCGCGCCACGCGTCACGCCCGCTTTGGACGCGATTTCAGGCGTACTAATTTCCCCATAGGGACTTTCGACAAAAAGCATGCGCCCCGCATCGATCAACGCTGAACGCGTGGCTTCTGAACGGTCCTTGTTTGACCGGCGTGACGAACCTTCTTGCATACATGCAGCCTGTATGTTAATTCCTACTTACATACAGACAGTATGTCTCCTTTAAACGAAAGGAAACCCCGTGCGCCCCACCAGCTTCTACCCAGTCGTCATGACCGATAACGTCGCGACATCAGCTGCCTTTTATGTCGAGCATTTCGATTTCCGCGTCCTGTTCGACAGTGACTGGTATGTTCACCTGCAATCGAGCAGCAACCCAGCTTTCAACTTTGCCGTGCTGGACAAGTCCCACCACACGGTTCCACACGCGCACCGCGGCCAGACAGGTGGCCTACTGCTTAGCTTTGAAGTCGACGACGTCGATGCCGAATACGATCGCCTGAAAGCTGCAGGCGCAACAGTTCTCCAAGACATTCGTGATGAAGATTTCGGCCAGCGCCATTTCATCGTCAGCGACCCCAACGGGACCATGATCGATGTCATCAAGCCCATTCCGCCCAGCGCGGAATTTGCATCCCAGTATGCTCAGGACGCTCTGCCTCAGTGAATGACAATAACACCAGCTGGCCCCGCCAAACACTGGGGCCAGTCTATTTTTTCCAATACGACAGCAATATCAGGCTTGCTGATCCTCCACGAGCTGGGCGAACTGCCCCTGCTCGATCTTGGCGGCGGCGATCACCGCCTGGGTGCGGCTATCGACATTGAGCTTTTGCAAGATTGCCGAAACATGGGCCTTGACCGTGGCTTCGGAGATTGAAAGCTCATAGGCTATCTGCTTGTTCATCAGACCGTCCGAAAGCATCATGAGCACCCTGATCTGCTGGGGAGTCAGCGTTGCAAGGCGCGTAAGCACCTCTGTCTGCTCATCATGCCCGTCAAGTGAGACCCCTTCAGGCACCCACAATCCGCCAGCAAGAATAGTATCGATCGACTCCCGGATTCGGGCAGCGCTTTCCGACTTGGACAGAAAGCCCGATGCGCCCAGATCAAAACAGCGACGGATGACCGACGTATCTTCAACAGCGGAAACGATCATTACCGGCACTTCAGGGAACTGCGCGCGCAAGAGGAGAAGGCCCGAGAAGCCCCTCACGCCTGGCATGTTCAGATCGAGCAAAACAAGATCGCAATCGCGATTGGTTTCGAGCGCCGCGCTCAATCCTTCGATATCACCAGCCTCCTCGAACATCATACCGCCATCCCGGCCCTCGAGCGTCTGGCGCAGAGCGGCCCGGAAAAGGGGGTGATCGTCGACGATGATAATACGGTGGCTCATTGGGGCGCTGGACCTCGCCGGGGCAGGAACGATACTGGAGACCTTCTAGCCTCCAAGAGTAAACACAATGGAGATAATGCTAAATTCGAGCTGCGAATCAAGCATATGTCGGTCTTTTACGCGTATTGAGCCTTCGATGTGAGGCTTCGACCTCATTTTCCGCCAGCAAGCCGACCCTCTTAAATGATGTCGCCCCGACCATCGGGGTCTTGCGGCTCAGCCAGCATGCCTTCGATGATCTGTTCGACCCGCGCCAACTCAGCTAGCGATTTTTCGATGGCCGAACGGCGTTGCTGGAGAAGGTGGCGCTGGTGATGAACCTTGTCTAGCGCACGGCGCAGATGATCATACGAGCCGTCCCGCAAATCATAGGTGTCGAGATATTCCTGAATTTCGCGGAGCGTCAGCCCGACCTGTTTGCCATCAAGGATAATGCGAAGCCGCAAGCGGTCACGGTTGGTATAAAGGCGCTTGTTGCCTACCCTGCGAGGCCGCAACATGCCCTTGTCTTCGTAAAAGCGCAGGGTCCGGTGCGTAATCGAGAACGCATCGGCGAGCTCTGCAATCGTATAGATTGCCGGGCCCTCGCTCTGGCGCGTCGCGCGGTCCTTGCGGGCTGGTCCACTCATATTGATGACTTGCTGCTGTCTTATCGCTGTTCGGCTCAAGCTCAAACATCACCATGAACTGAGACCTCGCGCAATCCATGCGTAAAAATAGCAATGAGATCAATGCGACATGCAATCACGGTTAACGCGATGTTTACCATAAGAAGACGAAAGTCAGGATAGGCGATTCCATCGTCAGAAACGGCACGGTCGACGTGCCGTCGGGAGCCTGTCGGAAAGCAATATGGCGCGAACGAACCCACATCACGACTGGGATGAGCCGCAAACCAATCTTCGCCGGTCCAATGGGGCGGAATGGGAAAGCTTGCGAAACGAATTGGTAGCGCTGCTCGATCAGGTCGAAGACCAGGTCGCGACAAGCCAGGCCACCAAGGATAGCCCGCAGCCGGCGGCCCAGCCGCGCCCTGCCCTGCATCAGCCTGATCGTCATTCGGAAGCGTTGCGCAGCGTACGACAGGCTGTAAGCCGTCTTGCAGACCGGTCACCCGAGGACCGACCGGTAATGCGCGAAAGCGTTGTCGACGCCATCAATCAGATCCGAGCGCGCCAGACGGGCGGCGCTGCATCCGTTGCACCCAACCCCGCTCCCGCAAATGTCGCGACGGCTAGCGCGCCACGCTCAGAGCTTGCCGACTTCGCCAGATCGCTCGACGCGATTGGCGAAAAGATTGCTGGCTTCGAGGATCGCATCGGGCAGCGCATTGAATCGCTTGGGGAAAACTCCAACATTGCCGGGCAGATCGACCAGCTCAGCGAAGTTATCGAAATGCTTGCCGGCGCCGTAGGTGAGACCGGGCAGATCAAACGTATCGAAGCCCAGATCGGCAATCTTGCCGAACTGATCACATCGGACCGCAACTCGGGGGGGAATTTGACCTCCCAGCGGATCGAAGAGCTGACCTCGACCATCGAAAAACTCGTCACGCACCAACTTCAGACTAGCGAACGCGACAGCCAGCAGGCTGCTCTGGCCGACGATCGTCAGATCCAGGCGATGGCAATGATCGAGCAGAGCGTACGCTCCATTTATGATCGCATCGACACTCTTGAAGCGAGCCAGTCGCGCCCTTCGGACGATATCGAGCGCCTGAGCCGGGATATGGCTGCGCTGACAGAGGCCGTGAGCAAACCGACCGAGCCGACCAGCCTTCTCGAAAAAATCGACGCCATTAGCGCACGCATTTCCACTATCGAAGCGCCCTCACGCGACGATGCTGCAATGCTCGCCGAAAGCGTCACGATGTTGCGCGACGTTATTGCCGAGACCATCGAGCCGCGCTTTAGCCAGCTTGAACAGCGCATTGAAACGATGACCGCCCCGGCAGAGGCGCCAGCAATCGATGCCATCGAAGCGCAATTGCGCCAGATTGCCCGTCGCGTCGACGAAACCGGCGCGCAACTCAAGGCAATGGCCGAGCTGGAAAGTGGCGAAGCGCCGGCGGGTCCCGACCTTGAAGCCCTGGCCGACATGATTGCCAGCAAGACCCAGAACGCGCCGATCGCGAGCGCCCCGGACGCGGACGGCGTCGAAAAGGCCGATCTTGCGGCCCTTGAAGATCGCCTTGCTTCGTTGTTTTCGCGGAGCGTCGAGAGTGGCGCGGAGGCCAGCAATCTGTCAGGCGTACGCAATTCGATTGCGCAGGTCGACAACCGTATTGCCCGGCTGGAAGCCATGCTGAACAGCAAACCAGCAACCACTACGACCAACGAACCGGAAACAACGCATACTGCCGCCCCAACTCCTGATATTCCACGTCGCAAGCCTGAAGACGCGATGCCGGTTGATCCGGCCACCGGCGCGTCGCGGCGCGTCCTGGGCCAGGGCGCTGTCGATACCGACGAAGCGCCAAAGGAGATCGTGGACATTGCCGAACCCAATACCGGTTTCGCGCTCGACACAGCGGCAATCGATCGTCCGGCCAAGCCGAAATCGAGCCTTACAGAAGCCCAAAGTCGTTTTGAAACTACCCCGGCTCCTGCTGCAGCTCCGGCAACAGCAAATGCAACCCCGACTGTCTCGAATGCCACGCGAGCTAGTTTCATCGAGGCTGCACGCCGTTCGGCCCGCCAGCCAGCAGCCGATGAGATCGATGAGCCGAAATCCCTGATCGGGCGGGCTCTGGCGCGCTTCCAGCGGGAAGAGACCGAAAGCTCCGACGAGCCTGTGTCCGAGGCCACACCTGTTCTTGAGTCTTCCGAACCAGTCGTTGAACCACGCCATGAAGACGAAGACGTCGATGGCCACGAGGCCGCAGCGCCGAGCTTTTTTGCTCGCAATCGGCGCGCATTGTTGCTCGGCACCGCCGTTATTGCAGTAATTGCCTTGGCGACACCTCTGGTTTTGGGACGCATCATGCCGTCAGGCTCTGCACCGCAGAACGCGGAAAGCGCCCAGGTCGTCGAACCACAGGCACCGGCCCAAGAAGGCGCCCCAGCCGCGGACGTGAGCGCCACCGACGCTGCCCCGGCAGCTGCAGGTCCTGAAGACTCGGCAGCACCCGCCATTTCAGAAGAACCAACCGAGACAGATACAGCATCTGCCGATGATCTGATGTCAAACGTTCGGGTCATCGAGCAACAACCGCGCCTTTCCGCAGCGATGGTGGATTCGGACGCGTTGACGGCAATCCCGACAATTGACCCGATGACGACGGCTTCGATCGGTGCGGCGAGCGGATACGCAGCGCCTTCCGATACAGCAACTCTGCCCGCCATCACCGCACCTGCAGCGATTGAGCCCGTAGCATTGAGGGACGCCGCAGACGAAGGTGACCGTTTCGCACAGTTCGAGGTTGGAGCCATCCTCACCGAAGGCACAGTCGTCGAACAAGATTTCGGAGATGCGGCAGCCTGGTATGAACGCTCCGCGGCTCAGGGCTTTGCCCCCGCACAATACCGACTCGGCAGCCTCTACGAGGGCGGCCGCGGTGTCGAGCGCGACCTTGACATGGCGCGTCTGTGGTACCAGCGCGCTGCGGAAGCAGGAAACCGCATGTCCATGCACAACCTTGCGTCGCTCTACGCTGGCGGTGAGCTGGCCGATCAGGATTTTGCCGCCGCGGCACATTGGTTTGAAGAGGCCGCCAGTCGTGGCTTGACCGACAGCCAGTTCAATCTGGGCATGCTTTATGCGCGTGGTCTCGGCGTCGATCAGGATTTCGAAAAATCCTACATCTGGTTCTCGCTTGCAGCTCGCTCGGGCGACGAAGATGCGGCCAATTCGCGCGACGATGTTTCCCGCTCGCTCGAGGCCGACGCCATTCAGCGCCTCGACGCTACCCTGGCTGCATGGACACCCGTCGAAATCGATATTGCTGCCAATTTCGCGCCGATCGGTACCTGGGACGACGAATTCGATCCCGGTCCCTCAATCACCAACCGTGATGTGATCATGCGTGTGCAGGTGCTGCTTGGAAAACTCGGTTACGACGTTGGCTCGCCCGACGGCATTCCCGGCCCCAAAACCAGCGAAGCTGTTGTTGCATTCGAGCGCGCAACCGGTATGAACGAAAGCGGCTCGATAAATCCGCGCCTGTTGGCCGTCCTAGGCAGCCAGCCGGTCTAGATTTATCTGGGCCACAGATCCGTGGAACCTAATCTTCTATTTTAGGTGCGCGTCGTTACACTATCTCCACAGGCAGCGCCTATTGACGCCCTGTGTTCCCTGCCTTTGATTGGGCCCGGCCGTGCTGATCTATTTGCCCATCGCAGAAATGTCTGTGAACCTGTTCTTCCTTGTGGGGATCGGGGCCGCCATCGGATTTCTATCGGGTCTGTTTGGGGTTGGCGGCGGGTTCTTGCTGACGCCCCTTTTGATCTTCTCGGGCGTTCCTGCGCCGGTGGCGGTTGCCTCTGTTACAGGGCAGGTTGTGGCAGCCTCGACGTCGGGTGCGTTGTCGTATTGGCGACGCGGCGGCATCGATCTGACATTGGCCATGTTCCTTGTCAGCGGTGGCGTGTTCGGTGCCGGCGTCGGCGTCTGGATTTTCGATCTCTTGCGCTCTTTCGGTCAACTCGATCTGGCCATTTCGTTCGGATACCTGATCTTTCTTGGTTCAATCGGCTCGCTGATGCTGATCGAGGCCATCCGCTCGCTCATCCGCTCGCGTCGCGCCGGACCGCCACCGCGCCGCATGCCGGGTCAACACAACTGGGCTCACGGTCTGCCGCTGCGCTTCCGCTTCAAGCGCTCCAAGCTATATATTTCTGTAATTCCGGTCATCGGCATCGGATTTCTGATCGGCATTGTGGGGTCGCTGCTGGGCATTGGCGGGGGGTTCATTCTCGTGCCAGCACTGGTTTATCTGTTGCGCATCCCTGGCTCGGTGGTTATCGGCACCTCGTTGTTGCATGTGCTGGCCGTTATGGCAGCAACCTGCGTCCTGCACGCCTATCAGAGCCAGAGCGTTGATATCCTACTGGCGTTTTGTCTGATGGTGGGCAGCGTTGCAGGCGCTCAATTCGGCGCGTCTGCGGGTCAATATCTGCGGGGCGACCAATTGCGGTTCCTGCTCGCTTTGATCGTTCTTGGGGTGGCGATACGGTTTGCGCTTTCGCTGCTTTTGTCGCCTGCCGATCCCTTTTCGACATCGGTGCTCGGCTTCGGAGAAGGCTTGTGATCGCGGCGCGCTTCCTCCTCTCCCTTCTGGTGGTGCTTGCGGCACTCCCCGCCGCGCATGCCCAAGGTCTTGTGTTCGGCACTTCAGACCCGACGATTTCGATCCATTCAAATTTCGCGGGCGAAACCATAACGCTTTTCGGCAATATCGAACCGAGTCCGGACGGTTCCCGTCCCCAAGGCGTATTCGATGTCATCTTCATCATTCGCGGGCCGGTCGAGGATCGCGTTGTGCGCCGCAAGTCGCGCCAATTCGGCATTATGCTCAACGCCGACCATGCACTGTTTTCGGGCCTGCCATCATTTTACCGTCTGCTTTCGAGCCGACCGATCGAAACGATTCTCGATCCCGAAGTCATCGCGCAACGCAACCTGACTGTAGAATCCCAAATTGCCGCTGCGATGGAAGAAACGACGGGAAATGTCGCGCTGTTCGAAAGTGAACTTGTGCGACTGATGGGCAATGCCAATCTGTTTCGGACCGATGGACGCGGTGTCAGCTTTCTTTCGCCTACCTTTTTCTCCACGCGTGTCGTACTACCGGCGAACGTGCCGAACGGCATATTTTTGGCTCAAGCCCTTGTCGTGCAAAACGGCGAGATCGTTGCCCAGAGTGCACAGCATTTCTTCGTGCAAAAGTCGGGGTTCGAGCGGTTCGTCGGTGAGGCTGCGGTGAGCCAGCCGTTGCTCTATGGTTTGGCAACAGTGCTCTTGGCGCTGGTTACCGGTTGGCTTGGCGGCGTATTGTTCCGTCGCTAAGGCTTAGCCCATTACCAGGCGCTGACGGCTAACCGGATATACCCTGTCTCGCCCAAGCATCATCACTTCGAGCCTGGACTGGTCGAAGAGCCCGGCAAAGGCCGGCGACAATACATTGAGACTTCCTGTGGACGCACCATAAGCGGGAAGGATCATCAAATGCTCATCCCATGCAAAACATGGGCGCCTTGACGATCTGCCATTCATCGATACGCGCGCTGCCGGGTGGAGATGCCCGGAGATCAGCCCGGGATTGCCAGCTTGAGGTTCATGGCGCAATGCACAGCCAGAAATCGCCAGCTCGTTACAGCACGTTCCCCCCAGTTCGTGAGGCGCTGGGTCGTGATTGCCAGCAATCCAGACCCATTCGAGCTGACCGACCATTTCTGCAAGTCGCTGACGGTCTTCACCCAGAAGTGTCGTGGTTCCCTCGTCCCGATGAAAACTGTCACCCAACGCAAAGACGCGCTTTGCTCCAATCAGGGCGATGTCGCGTTCGAGCCGCTTGAGAGTCATCGCCGTATCGTAAGGTGGCAGCAGCTGACCAGAACGAGCGAAACTTGAGAGTTTCTCAAGGTGAAGATCGGCTACCAGCAGGGCCTCAAGCTCGGGCCAATACAGCGCGCCGGAAGACAGCGGAACAAAGATGTTGCCCGCAAACCGGATCGTTTCGCGTTCATCCTTGCCGCTGGCGGGCTGTGCCTGAGCCAAAGTCTATCCCTGGTTGGTCGGAACGTCGGTGCCGATCGCCTCTGCAATCAGATCTTCGGCTGCTTCGCGCAGAACCGCTTCTCGCGCTTCCCCGAAGACCGGTTCCTTGCCGATATCGAGCAATACAGGTACCGCAAGAGGCGAGATTCGGTCCAGTCGCTTGTGTTTGATGTGTCGTCGGATGCGACGCAGCGCCTGTCCCAGCCTTTCGATATCGAGCAGGCCGCGGGCAGCATCGCGCCTCGTAGCCTCGATTAGGATGTGGTGTGGCTCGTGCTGATAAAGCACATCATAGATGATGTCCGAGCTGACGGTGAGCTGACGCCCGGACTTTTCCTTGCCCGGATGTCGACGCTCGATCAGGCCGGAGATAATGGCACAGTTTCGGAATGTGCGCTTCATTAGCGCGGATTCGTCGAGCCAGGCTTCAAGATCATCGCCCAGCATATCCTCGTCGAACAACTGGTCGAGCGACAACCTGCCTGAAGAAATCAACGCACCCAGATCCGATGCGCACCATATGGCCAGCGCGTAATCGGACGCGACAAACCCAAGGGGCTGTGCTCGTGCCCGCTCAAGTCGTCGGGTCAACAGCATCCCCAAGGTCTGATGTGCCAGTCGCCCCTCGAAGGGATAGCACACAAGATAGTGCTTATCAGCACGCGGGAACGTCTCGACCAGCAGGCTGTCGCTGTCGGGCAGCACAGAGGCATAGTTTTGCAGATCCAGCCATTCGCGCACCTGATCGGGCAAAATTCGCCAGCCTTGGGGGTTGGCGAGGATCTTGCGGACTTTGTCGGCAAGAAACGTCGAAAGCGGAAAGCGCCCGCCCATGTAGGAGGGAATTTTGGGGTTGTCGGAAAACGAGCGCGACACATAGGCCTCGGTTTCAACAACACCCTCAAAGGCAACGATCTCACCGCCGAACATGAAGGTATCTCCACGTACCAGCTGATCTATGAAATACTCTTCGATCTCGCCAAGCACCCTGCCACCGCGCCCGATCGGTCCGGTCGTCGCCCCTTTGCGCACCCCACGGGCGCGGACCAACCGTACCTTGAGCATCGGCTCTTCGACGATCGTACCGACGTTAAGACGGTATTGCTGGGCAATCTGCGGGTTAGCGATCCGCCACAACCCCTCGGAGGTCTTGCGCAGTTTGGCGAAACGTTCATAGGCTTTCAGCGCATATCCACCCGTTGAGACAAACTCGAGCACGCGGCCGAATTTTTCCCGACTGAGGTCTTTGTAGGGCCAGGCTGAGGTAATCTCGGCAAAGATGGCGCTCTCATCAAGCGATTCGGCGCATGCCAGACCCAGGATGTGCTGCGCAAGAACGTCCAGCCCGCCTTCAAGCGGGTTTTCACTGTCCTGCGCTCCTTCAGCGACGGCTTCAAGCGCAGCTTCACACTCTAGAACCTCGAAGCGGTTGGCGGGCACGAACATGGCCTTGGAGGGTTCATCGAGCCGATGGTTGGCACGCCCGATCCGCTGAAGCATGCGCGAAGCGCCCTTGGGGGCGCCAACCTGCACAACAAGATCGACGTCACCCCAGTCAATGCCCAGATCCAGCGTCGAGGTACATACGACTGCGCGCAGCATACCCGAGACCATTGCGCTTTCCACCTTGCGCCGCTGTTCGACCGAGAGCGAGCCATGATGGAGTGCAATGGGCAGGCCATCATCATTGATCGCCCAAAGGTTCTGAAACAGCATCTCGGCCTGAGATCGGGTATTGACGAACAGTAAAGTCGTGCCATGCGCCTTGATCGTCTCATAAAGGTCGGGAACTGCGTACGCAGCCGAATGACCAGCCCAAGGCAAGCGCTCCTGGCTATTGAGTATCGACAATTTCGGTGGGGCACCACCCGGCGCATTGAGCAAGACGGCGGGATTGGGCGCAACAGGCGCGGCGATCCATTCGCGCAAGATGTCGGGTTGCGCAACGGTCGCCGAAAGCGCAGTGAGTTTCACAGTCGGCGACAATCGCGCGAGCCTGGCGACACCGAGACTGAGCAGATCGCCGCGCTTGGACGTGACGAGCGCATGGAGTTCATCGAGCACGATCCGCCGCAAGCCGGAAAACAGTCGGGCGCTGTCAGGGTGGCTGAGAAGCAGCGCCAACTGCTCGGGCGTGGTCATCAGGATATGGGGCGGATCGAAACGCTGTCGCTGGCGCCGGGCCGCTGGCGTGTCGCCAGTTCGGGTTTCGACCTTGATCTTGAGGCCCATTTCGCGGACCGGGTCGCCAAGGTTGCGGGCAACGTCGACCGCGAGCGCCTTGAGCGGAGAAATGTAGAGCGTGTGCAGTCCATCGACAGGTCTTGCGATGAGATCTTCGATTGACGGAAGGAAACCGGCCAATGTCTTGCCGGCCCCGGTCGGAGCAATCAACAGAACCGAATTTCCGGCGCGCTCGGCCTCCAGAACGGCCAACTGATGCGGCCGCGCATGCCAGCCCTTGGAGGCGAACCAGTCGGCTACGATAGGCGAAAGCGCTGTCACGATGTCGGTAGCTCTTTAATTGGCCATTGTCGGCGCCTATGTGGCATCATGAGCAGAATCGATGGACCCGATAGACCGATGCCCGAGAGTATGGACAACCGCGACACAAATCAAAGACCAAGCTGGCTGGAAGCGTTTCTGGGCGGCACACCGGGACGAGTGGCTGTCCGGTTGATTCTCATGAGCCTGGTCGTGGGCTTTTTGATGTCGATCTTCGGAATCAGTCCCGATGCGATTTTCCGGTCGATTCAAAACTTCATCAATTCGATCTTTGACAATGGCTTCGAAGTCTTCCGCGACGGCTTCGCTTATATGCTGACGGGCGCGGTGATCGTCCTGCCGCTCTGGTTCTTGGGGCGCCTGATGGCTGCGGGAAGACGGCGCTAAGCGATAGCTGGTTGAGCAGAACAGTGGCGGCGATTAAGATGGTGCAGGGCATTTGATTTGCCCTGCCCAGTTTAAAGCGATGCAAGGTCTTGCCCATGTCTCCCGTCATTTTCATCACCGGTGCCACGTCCGGCTTCGGCGCAGCAACGGCGCGTCTTTTCGCAAAGAACGGCTGGAAGGTGATTGCGACGGGCCGCCGGCGTGAACGGCTCGCCGAACTTGAGGCCGAGTTTCCGGAAATCGTCCACTGCATAGAAATGGACCTGACTGACAGAGCCTCTATCAAGCATGCCGTCGCGTCCATCCCCGAAAACTTCAAGCCAGTCACCTGCCTGTTCAACAATGGCGGACTTGCGCTGGGCACCGGGGCCATTCCAGAAATCGATACCGGTCAATGGCAGACGATGATTGACACCAACATTGTCGGGCTGCTGCATACAACCGTCGAAGTCCTGCCGCTGATCAAGCAGGTGGGGCGCGGTTCCTCAATCATAAATGTCGGCTCTATCGCCGGGCGCTTTGCCTACACCGGGGGCAATGTTTATGGGGCGACCAAGGCTTTCGTGCATCAGTTCTCGATGAATCTGCGCACTGATACCATGGGATCCGGCATTCGTGTAACGTCGCTGGAACCGGGCCATGCCAAATCGGAATTCACCGCAGTGCGCACAGGTGGCGACTTCGAGGCCAATGAAAAAATGTATGCAGACAACGAGCCGCTCTTGCCCGAGGACATTGCCAATACAGTTTGGTGGCTCGCGAACCTGCCAGCACATGTAAACGTCAATTCCATAGAGATCATGCCTGTCTGCCAGGTCCCCACACGGCCAGTTCTGCTCAAAAAGCGTGACTTTGAGAGTTAGAACGGGGTACGTGGAATCGGATAGCGTTGCGTTTCCTGCCTCTTCCGGTTCCTGTCCATGACTGCAGCTGTCCACCCCTTCAAGGTTCAACATCGCGATGTGTGGGCGATCGCCATCCCCGCCTCGGTAGCGTTTATTACCGAGCCGGTAGCAGGCATAATCGATACAGCTGTCATCGGGCAGTTGGGGGATGCAGGCTTGCTAGGCGGGCTTTCGCTTGGCGCTGCAGCGTTCAGCGTGGTGTTTGCGCTGGCCTTTTTCCTGCGCTTCGGCACAGCGGGGCTGACCGCACAAGCAATCGGCGCGCGCGACCCGCTTGACGGATTGCTGCATATGGCACGGGCGATGCTGGCGGCGGCCGGTCTCAGCGTTATTCTTCTGGCGCTGTCCTACCCCATCTATCTCGGCTTTTCCGTGGCGCTGGCACCACCCGCCGACGCGGCGGGCGCATTCGCCGATTACATGGGCGTGCGCATGTGGTCGGTGCCATTCGTACTGGTCAATTATGTCCTGCTCGGCTGGTTTTATGGGCGCGCCGATGCCCGCACCGGCATGTGGCTGCAAATCCTCATCAATGTCATCAACATCGCCCTCAGTGTCCTGTTCGTTCAGGGATTGGGTCTTGGTGTTCCCGGCGTCGCCTGGGCCACTGTCATCGGGCAGGCTGTCGCCGCTGTTGCCGGGGCCATCATTGCCATGCGGCATTACGGCGGGATGGGTGCCATCCTGGCCAACACAACGCTTCCTGCCCTGCTCGATATAACCGCGATCAAACGCATGATCGGGCTCAGTCGCGACCTGATAATCCGTTCGGCAGCACTCATGGGCGCTTTTGCCTACTTCGCGGCGCAGGGCGCGCGCATGGGCGAGATCGAATTGGCTTCCAACGCGATTCTTTTGCAATTGTTCTCGGTCTCGGCGTTCTTTCTGGACGGGATCGCTACGGCATCCGAGCAATTGTGCGGCAAGGCGGTCGGCGCCCGATGGCGACCGGCATTCGAGCGCGCCACCAGGCTCACGCTGGGCTGGGGGCTGCTGATTGCCGGGACGCTTAGTGTATTGCTTTTGAGCTTTGGCTGGCTGGCGATCGACTTGATGACCACCAATATTGAGGTGCGCGAAATGGCGCGCGTCTATCTTGTCATGGCGGCACTTACACCGCTTACGGGCATGCCGGCCTTTGTATATGACGGGGTGATGATCGGTGCGACGCTGAACGTTACCATGCGCAACGGTATGATCGTCTCACTGCTTGTCTATCTGGCCGCAGCCATGGTCCTGCAGCCAATATTGGGCCTTTGGGGATTGTGGATCGCGCTTCATGTTCTGCTGCTCGTGCGTGCTGGCATCTATGCAGTTGCAATCGAAAATCGGAAGACCGAAATTTTCGGCTAAAGCGTTATGCGACCCTCGGCCCAGTCGGTTACGGCCGCCCCTGAAAGCGCGGAAACACCGGCAAGACCGCGTTCGGAAACCGTCTGAGACAGACCAGATTTGATCTCTTCGATCATATCGAGCCCGCCATACACCAGCGCGGAATAGAGCTGGATGACATTGGCTCCAGCTTCGAATTTTGCAATGGCGCTTTGGGCTGAATGGATTCCGCCCACACCGACAAGAGGAAAGTCCGGGCCTAGCCGCAGGCGCATCTGCGCCAGGCGCCGTGTTGCCAGATTAAACAGTGGCTTTCCCGACAGTCCGCCGATTTCATCTGCATTTTCCAGCCCCGCTACAGCGTCGCGTGAAAGCGTCGTGTTGGAAACGATCAGCCCATCGATGCCACTTTCAAGTATTGTCCTGGCAATCGCGTCCATTTCAGCCTCCCCAAGATCCGGCGCGATCTTGAGCAGTATCGGTGTCTGACGCGGCTGCGCGGCGCGGGTTTCCACAAGAGCTGCCAGCAGACGCCTGAGCGCGTCTTCAGCCTGAAGACTGCGCAGGCCCGGCGTATTTGGTGACGAAATATTGGCCGTCAGGTAATCGGCCAGTGGTGAAAACCTCGTCACTCCGACCACGTAGTCGGCAACGAAGTCCTCACTATCCTTGTTGGCCCCGATATTGATGCCAACTGTCTGGCCGGGCTTGCGGCCCTTGAGCCGTTCAAAGGCAAATTCATGCCCTTCATTGTTGAAACCAAGTCGGTTGATCACGCCCATCGCTTCAGGAATGCGGAACACTCTTGGCGTGGGATTGCCTTTTTGCGCGCGCGGCGTCAGAGTTCCCACTTCCACGAAACCGAACCCCGCCTTGGCAAGTGGGCCGAACACTTCAGCATTCTTGTCGAATCCAGGCGCCATCCCTACGGGATTGGGCAAATCCAACCCGCAAAAACTGGTCGCAAGGTTTGCTGGCGTGGGGTTGCCTGCCGGGACAAGGCCGAACTTGAGCGCATTGATTGTTGCCCTGTGTGCGGTTTCGGCGTCCATGCGCATCAGCACGTCCTGACCAAACTTCTGCACAGCGGCATTACGCATAAAATCTGAAATCCCCATCACGCAATCTCCGGCAAATCGAAACCGCCATCAGGACGGGCAACAAGATCGCGCTCGGCGACAACCGCCGCCATGGGCAATGGCGCATAAAGATGAGGAAAGAGCTGTCCGCCGCGCGAAGGCTCCCAGACAAGATCAATCCCAATCAACTCGGGATCAATCGTTGCCAGAACCAACCCACTGGCGCCACGATAGTGTTTTGCGAGCGTTTCGACCAGCTGAGCCGCCGTGGAAAAGTGAATGTAACCATCGGCAATATCGACCGGCGTACCCACCAGTTGTCCCGCTGCGCGTGCCCGCGCCCAGTCATCAGTCGAGGCGATTTTATAGATCGGTTCAGCCATGTAATCTCCTGTCGCGATTGGTCTAACGCTCCAGGATCAGCCTGCCAAGCATGGAAAAATTCTTTACAAGAGACTAACAGCGTAATAGGACTAGTTTCCATAATATAGGGATATTATTCCTTTTTGTGGAAACTGAACGTCCATGTTGTCTCATCGCGCCATATGGGAAGCTCTCGATAGCCTTGCCGACCGACACAACCTGTCGGCATCGGGTCTTGCCAAGCTGGCAGGACTGGATGCAACAGCATTCAATCCCTCAAAGCGTGTCAGCAAGGATGGGCGCGAGCGCTGGCCGTCGACGGAATCTGTAGCCAAGGTGCTCGAAGCCACAAGCGAAACATTCGACACGCTGCTCTCGGGCGGTCTTTCCTACAACCAGAATGCCGGGACCGGACGCGCCGTACCGCTTCTGGGTTTCGCACAGGCCGGTTCGGGCGGCTATTTCGATGCTTCGGGCTTCCCGGCCGGACAGGGCTGGGACGAGGTCCGCTTTCCAGGGCTTGGCGATGGCACTGCCTATGCGCTCGAGGTCACCGGAGAATCCATGCAGCCGCTTTATCGTGACGGAGACTACATCATCGTCTCGCCGACCGAGCAGCTTCGGCGCGGCGATCGCGTCGTAGCGCGCACCCAGGAAGGCGAAGTGATGGCCAAGATCCTGCACCGGCGCACCGAAAAACAGATCGAGCTTCATTCGATTAACCCCGACCATCCGCCGCGTATTTTCAAGCCCGATGAAATCGACTGGATCGCCCGCATCTTGTGGGCCAGCCAGTAGTCAAGCGTCCGACTGGCGGCCGGACACTCTGTGGCATCGGCCGATTGTCGGCGTGCGATCCATTTGAAGGCCGTAACCGGTGATATCGATACGGTCCTCGTGGGCGGCAACTATGGAATATGAGGTTTGGTCGGGAGTTCGACCATGCGCCTGAAGCTGCCGAAGTGCTGGTTGCCGATGGCGGCGCGGTTATCGCCGTCGGACGCAGTCGCTATCCGGTTTATCGAGCTGATATTTATCATCATGAGGGCAGCGGCCCGGCTCAGCGCAATATCGCGCGGGTCGGCGAGATCGGCTTCAAAGCGGATGCAGAGATCGCGATAGCGATGCATCAGATCTGCTGCGCGCGGGTCAACATCGAATCGGGCCTGCATACGGGCGATAGTCGCTTGCAGCTCGGTGAGGCCCGGAGCGATCCCCATGATGGTTCAGCCTTGCGCGGCCAGTTGACCGTTCAGTGCCTTCTCGATCAGCTTTCGCGTGTTCTCGATGCCATACAGCGCGGCGAATGAGCCGAAACGAGGTCCGCGTTCCTGACCGATCAACACCTGGTAGAGCATCTGGAAGAAGGCACCTGAAACCCCTGGACCGCCATTGGGACCAAGACGCTTGTGGTCCTGATAACGCTCGATCTCTCGGGCGACATCGAGGGCAGCGTTCTGAATGGCTTCGCCGTCCGCATCGACGGGGAGGGTTGCCAGGGTCTCCGATAGATCCTCGAGCGCCTTGCGCTCGATATCGTCGGGCGCGCGATAGGATTTTTGAACAAAATCCTCGAAGTAGCTCATGGCGTAACCAACCAGCGCATCCAGATGAGGATGCGTTTGCGGTGTCACGCCCGGCGCATACGCCGAAATGTACCCCCACATGACCTCACGGCTTTCGGGGTTGGACGCCGTGGCAAGGTTGAGCAAGAGCGCAAAGCTGACCGGCATGTCGTATGCTGGGGGCTTTGTTGAGTGAATGTGAAATGTCGGGTTTTCCAGCAACTGTGCGGCATCTTCGCCCTGGGCCTTGGCGGCGAAAGTGTAATACTCGTCCACGGCCTTGGGGATGACATCGAAATAGAGACGCTTGGCTGTTCTTGGCTTCTGGAACATAAACAGAGACAGGCTTTCCGAGGAGGCATAGGTCAGCCATTCGTCAATGGTGATGCCGTTACCCTTGGACTTGGAAATCTTCTGGCCGTCTTCATCAAGAAAGAGTTCATAGACATAGTGCTCGGGCGGAGTGCCGCCCAAGATCGCGCAAATCTTGTCGTAGATAATTTGATTGGTCTGGTGATCCTTGCCAAACATTTCAAAATCGACGCCCAGCGCTGCCCAGCGCATTCCGAAATCGGGCTTCCATTGCAGCTTCACATTGCCACCGGTCACCGGAACAGTGACGTCGCGCCCATCTTCATCGGCAAAGGTGACGGTGCCGTCCTTGGCATTGACTTCCTTCATCGGAACGTAAAGCACACGCCCCGAAATTGGTGAAATGGGCAGAATGGGCGAATATGTGGCCTGACGCTCAGCACCGAGCGTGGGAAGCATGACACCCATGATATCGTCATAGCGCTCGAGAGCACGCAGCAGCATGGTGTCGAACTTGCCCGACTTGTAATAATCGGTCGCACTGGCAAACTCGTAGTCAAAGCCGAACGCATCCAGAAAGCGCCTCAGCATGGCGTTGTTGTGCTCACCAAAACTGGAAAATTCATTGGTCCAGGGATCGGGTACGGCGGTCAGCGGCATCTGGAGATAAGGTTCCAGCGCCTCCTTGGACGGCACGTTGTCGGGGATCTTGCGCATCCCGTCCATGTCGTCGGAAAAACAGATCAGCCGCGTCTTAATCGCATCGCCGGTCAATAACCGGAATGCCGTGCGCACCATGGTTGTGCGCATGACTTCGCCGAAGGTGCCGATATGGGGTTTCCCGGAGGGCCCGTAACCGGTCTCAAATATCACTTCGTCCTTGCCCAGCTTTTCGGCACGACGCACGACTTTTCGGGCTTCCTCGAACGGCCAGGCACGGGCGTTGGGTGCAGCGGCGATTGCCGAAGGATCGAGAGGGGGCAGGGTCTGGGACACGTTCGCCCATCCTTTTCTCAAACTGGGAAAATTCAAGCCGCGGTGTTGCACCAACCGCCCCCAAAGGTCAATGCCGACGACCACTGCCCCTTGCGCCCGCGCGCCGCACTTTCTAGATTTGGCTCCCCACCCAAAAGGCTTCAGGTGATTTCATGCAGTTTTCAGCAACCGACGCTCTCGTCCATGTGATGGTGATGGCCGCGGTGTCCGATAAGGACGTATCCGACCGCGAAATGGATCGGTTCGCAGCGCTTATCAGCCGATGGCCGGTGTTCGAAAATTTCGATATCGAGCGCCTTCCGGAAGTCGCCTCGAGTTGCGTTGACACGATCAACAAAGCGGGTCTGGACGCACTGCTCGACCAGATCGCGCAGACCCTAGAACCTCGACTTCAGGAGACCGCCTACGCTATTGCAGTCGAAATCGTTACTGTCGATCTCAAGCTCAATCAGGAAGAGCTGCGCATGCTCGAAATGATCCGCGATGCGTTCTCGATTGATCGTTTGACAACGGCGGCGATCGAAACATCGGCCCGCATCCGGCACCGCCGGCTCTAGCGCAATCGGGTCTCAGTAAAAGCTAACAGGGAACCAGCGCAGGTAAATCTCGTCGATCCGGCCTTCACGCTGCAAGCGGGTCAAAGCCCAGTTGATCGCAACCCGCACATTGTCGAGTCCGGCAGGGACTGCAACAGCCAACCCTGCCCCGAACAGATCGGGGCGGAAATAGGCGTCTCCGGCAAAAGCGCAGCAATCCGCATTCTCGTTGAGCCAGAAGGAGGCGCGCGCAGCGTCTCCAAAAAATGCATCTGCCTCGCCCGAGGCAACAGCTTCGAGCGCGTCGAATTCGCTGGCATAAGAGACGATCTCCGCGCGTTCAAGCATTCGCAACGCCAAATCCGCATGCGCAGACCCTTCGCGCGTTGCAATCGTTCCGGTCACCGAAAGTGGATCGAAGGCCGGTGTGATGGGCTTTTTCGTCACGAAGCGGGCCGGCAATTGCAGATAGATGCGCGAGAAGTCGAACCGCTCACCGGCATCGCCTGCGATATCGAGCCCGGCAATCAGTGCATCTCCCTGATTGTCGGCTAGCGCCTCCTGCACGCGGCTCCAAGGCCATGCCTGAATGGTGCAGCGCGCTTCCAAGCGCGCGCAAATGGCATCGGCCAAATCAATGTTGAAACCAGCTAGCCGCCCTGTGTCATCGGCATAATTGAAAGGCGGAAAATCGGCAGTTGTCAGAAACCGCAAGGCAGGAACGGCGATCGGATCGATCATGTCGTCGCGGGCGCTCGGATCGACATGAACGGGCAGGTTCTGCGCTGACGCGAAGCCGGTTCCATTTCCAAAAACGATTGCGGCAAGCAAGACCGCCCTGAGCGCTGAAATCGCCAATTTCAATGACCTATACAAATTTGATTATTTTAGTGGTCGACCGAAGAAACACTTGCTAATCTCCGGCTTGGGGGTGGGGCATATGAACGTTGTGCGTCGGTTTGACAATGTCGAACTTGCTCAGGCGTTGGCTGCGAAGCCGGGAGATGACCGTCATGTAGCTGATGCAATTTTTGATCGTGCTCATCGTATCGGTGCCGATCCCATAGAGGTTCTGGCAGCGCTGGACCAGACCGATCGTGAACGGCCCTACAGACAAGCTGCTGCTATACTCGGTGTTCCATACCGGACAGACATTACACCTTTCCTGCTGCCATTCGATGCCAATGTGAATGTCGATCGCTTCTCTGGAATGCGTTCTATCCGGGGACGGTTTGCGGGGAAAGAAACAGTGTTCCTCTCTCCGGGGTTTACCCATCTTGAAGGACTGGCCGCGCGCGTCAACGAAGATTCCAGCCTGCGTCGAAGGTTATGCATAGTTTCGCCGGCAACGCTCGATAGCGCTATTGCACAGATCAACCCCGAGCCGCTTGCGTCAAATGCCCTGCAGTGTCTGGCGCGCCGTTTTCCAATCGCCAGCGCCCATCTCGATCTCCCTATGAGCGTAAGGGTGGGTTTTGTGGCGGCTATAGCAGTGTGCACATTGCTTGCTGCCCTGCCCGTTTTCGACATCTTGTCGCCTTTGCTTGCGGTCTTCGCTCTGACACTGGCTGTGCCGTCGGCTTTTCGCATATGGGCGGCCTTCACCTTCAACGGCAATGAAGCGCTCAAACCCGAACGTCTTCTCGAGGACCAAGATCTCCCGGTCTACACTGTGCTCGTTCCCTTGCGTGACGAAGCCCATATGGTGCCTCAGATCACCCGGGCGCTCCAAGCGCTCGATTACCCACCGGAAAAACTGGACATCAAATTTGTTGTCGAGAATGCGAGTCCGATAACTGTGCGCGCAGCCCAATCGCAATTGGGCGACCTGCGTTTTTCGCTGATCGTGGTTCCCCGTTTTCGGCCCTTCACCAAACCCAAGGCGCTCAACTACGCGCTTCCACTGGCTCGTGGCGCGCACGTCGTTGTTTTCGACGCTGAAGACATCCCGGACCCCGGCCAGTTGCGCGCCGCAGCCAGTCTTTTTGCGCAGGATGAAACGCTTGAATGCCTGCAGGGCGAGCTTGTTATTTCCGAAAAATCGCGCGGCTGGATAGCCAACCTGTTTGCAGCTGAATACGCGGGACATTTCGGCGTGTTACTGCCGGCCATAGGTCGGGCGGGCTTTCCCGTACCCCTTGGGGGCACCTCGAATCACTTCCGGACTGAGACGTTGCGAAACATCGGGGCCTGGGATGCCTTCAACGTTACCGAGGATGCCGATCTTGGCATACGTATGGCCAGACTTGGCCTGCGCGTGGAAAGCCTTGCGACGGTAACGCTAGAGGAGGCCCCCGAGACGGCTTTGGTCTGGATCCGTCAGCGCTCGCGGTGGGTAAAGGGCTGGATGCAGACGCTGCTTGTCCATTCGGCACGCCCGACAAAATTACTGAGCGACCTGGGGTGGGCCAACCTCATGGCCTTTTACATATTCGTCGGCGGCATGGTGCTTTCCCAGTCGGTGCACGGGATATTTCTTGTCATCACGCTCGCCAGCCTGGTCCACGATCTAGTCGTGTTCGGTGGCACCAATATCTGGATGGTATTTAGCCTCTGCACCTTGCTCTTTGGATATGCTGGCGCGGTCGTCATCAGTCTCATCGGTCTTGAAAGGATCGATCGCAACAACATAGCTCCGTGGCTGTTTGCCCTCCCCGCCTATTGGATGATGGCGTGGTGCTCGGTGATGATCGCTGCTTATGAGCTGATTTTTCGCCCCTATCATTGGTCCAAGACGCGACACAAGGGTGGGCCCGTTCCAAATCAGTAGCCAGGTCGCGGTGTATGCAAACTGCACATAAGCAAACCTCCCAATAGCGGAGCTGCTCTCGCACCCTCACAATGAGTGAGTGCTGCAGGGAGCGATGCGGGTGAACAAGACCAAACCGGCCGACGCACCGGGTTTCAAAAAACAGGCGTCACCCAAAATGCATCACCGGGCCAATTTGCTGGCCGCAGCCGGAACCGTCGCTCTGGTCATTTCGCTTCTAGGGCCCGCGCTGGAGATCTTCAGGGGGTTCGCCCGGCTCGCAGGGAACTAGACAGCGAGCGACGCGCCCAAACTATCGCCGATTGGACGGTGCGGGCCAGCTTCCAGAGCGACGGCGTCTGCTTGATCTTTCGCTTGACCAACCGTGCGCCGCGCAACATCGGTGCACCAGCCTGACCAAGTACGGAAACCGGAAGCACGATATCGTACACTGAGTGGCGATGCGTCCAATCTGTTTTGTAGTCGAAGTCACCCAGCCCCATATCAAGGCTGGTTATCCCATCTGCACGCAGTTCATCGACCAACGCAGAAAGGGTAACACCCATAAGCGAATAGCGCGATGCGTCGCCATAGTCAGTCGAGTTTATGTATTGCGAGTAATGCGTTGGCCCGTAAGTGCCGACGCTCGTGGCCACGATGGCCTCTCCCGCATACAAAGCGTGTAAGCTCATTGCCGGCCTGGACTGTCCCAGCCCGTTCAGGGCTAACTGCCGAAACATTTGCTTGAACGTGGCGCGCTCGAAGATGTTTTCGACCCCCATCTGCACAAAACGCCGCCCCCGCTGGTCGAGAAAGACCTCTAGCATGGTGTCGACCTCGTCGGGTGTCTGGGCGCGATGTAGCCTGACTGTACCAAAGCCTTCATTGAGCCGACGCTGGGAGCGGCGGATATTGGTGCGCCGCTTGTGAGGCAAGGATTTTTCGATAAACGGCGCGTCACCCGGCTCAAGGGCGTTGAAGTAGAAATTGTCGGGCGAAGGATTGCCACCAAGCTCTGCTAGAGGATTTGCATGCTGGCCAACCTTGGCCGCTACACAATGAAAATTGACGATGTCGGCTGGAAGCAGCGCCAAATAAGCGCGCATCGCCTTGGACGTTAGAAGATGTCCATATTGCGGATCGAACACGGGCGCATCGCCGTTAGATATCTCCATTCCGATAAGTTGGGCGACCCGCAGACCGAATTTACGCGTGATCTCGAATGGAAACAGCGCAATGGGGCGATCGTGATCCATGATCGTCAAAATCGAGAACCGCGTGTGTTCTTTAAACCCAGCTTCGAGATAGGCCTTGATCCAATCAATATTCTGATAGGGGTTGTAGGCGCCGATATCCTGCAGATTGCGCCATACTGGTTCGGCCTTCGCGATTGAATCGTGAATGATTACCTGTGGTGACCGGTTTGTCGTCGCAAGATCGCCGATATCTGTTGCCGCTGTCATGGATTGGGCCGTCCGTTGCCTGGTATACGCGCTATTGTTGGCGCTGCGACCTTGTCGGCAAATTCTTGGGAAAGCCTGAACCGGCACACATCTTGTCCGGTTGAGTGCCGGGAAACCTGCGTAATGGTAAAGGGGCACTTATCATCAATGCGGAAAATGGCCCGGACACTTGGCCCGGACCATTGAACGGTCAGAGTACTTCGACCAATTCGACCTCGAACACCAGGTCCTTGCCCGCAAGCGGATGGTTTGCATCGACGGTGATTGCATCATCGGCGGTATCGACAACAGTAAGGACCATTGTCTGGCCATCATTGCCAGTCGCCTGAAGCCGGGCGCCAACAGACGTGTCTACGCCATCAGGAATCTGGGTACGCGGCACGCTCTGCACCCCTTCGGGGCGATGAGCGCCATAGGCTGCGTCGGCAGGAATGGTCACAGTTTCCTTGGCGCCGACATCCATGCCCTGAACCTGTTCATCCAAGCCCTTGATAATCTGGCCGGAGCCGAGCTGAAATTCGAGGGGATCGCGGCCATCTGAGGAATCGAACTGGGTGCCGTCAGTGAGCCGTCCAGTGTAATGGATGCGCACAGTATCCCCGTGCTTTGCCTGGGTCATGCTGTGTCCTTTTTCACTTGTGTTTGCTCAGGATCCGTCGCCGCGCGCGCTCAAGGCGGTCATAAAGACAGATCCGGCGAAGGTCCGCCGAGTATTTCCCGCGAACCGCTGCCCCAATGTAGGCATGAGGCACGAGATGTAAACCGCGTGGGCCACGATTGGCTCCATGCTGTTTATGGCCTCCAACTCCACGCCCCGGTTCCCAGGGCAGGTGCGGCCCGTTGCAGGTCCAGATGACTGCGTGAAAAGCTCAGTGGTGTACGAATGCCTGGCACGCCTTCAG
Organism: Pelagibacterium sp.; assembly: GCF_048264985.1. GTDB lineage: Bacteria > Pseudomonadota > Alphaproteobacteria > Rhizobiales > Devosiaceae > Pelagibacterium. Next base: position 677,689 of record NZ_JBLXCL010000001.1, on the reverse strand, counting down.
GCGTGATCCTGAGTCCACGCTCGTCGACCTGGGGCTCTGAGAGCGCCTCTGCCACTGTGTTGATGGGTCCACAAGGAACCCCGACACTTTCCAACGCCGCGATCAGTTCGGCCTTGCGCTGTGTCGCTGTCGCCACCGCCAGCATACCGCAGACAATTTTGCGATTGGCTACGCGGTCGGCATTGGTCGCCGCCCGTGGGTCAACCGCCAGAGCCGGGATATTGAGCACAGAACACAAAGCGGCAAACTGCCTGTCATTGCCGCAGGCGACAATCAGGTGCCCATCGGAGACGGGAAACACCTGATAGGGAACGATGTTCGGGTGCGCGTTGCCCATCCGGGTCGGGCTGTTTCCCGAAACGAGGAAGTTCATTGCCTGATTGGCGAGAACCGCGACTCCCACGTCAAGGAGCGACAGATCGATATGCTGGCCCTTGCCCGAGCGCTCACGTTCGGCCAAGGCAGCCTGGACACCGATTACGCCATAAAGGCCGGTGAACACATCGATCCAGGCGACGCCGACCTTCTGTGGCTCACCCAAAGGATCACCGGTCAGATCCATGACACCGCTCATGCCCTGGATAAGAAAGTCGTAGCCGGGCTGGCGGGCTCTTGGGCCTGTCTGGCCGAACCCGGTGATCGAGACATAGACCAATCGCGGATTGAGTTTCGCCAGGCTCGAATAGTCAAGGCCATACCGATCAAGTCCACCAACCTTGAAGTTTTCGACAAGCACATCGGCATCGGCGATCAGCGCCTTGAGCTGTTCAAGGTCCGCTGCGTCATGAAAATCGCAGACTACCGAGCGCTTCGAGCGGTTCGTTGCATGGAAGTAGGCTGCGACCTTTTCGGTTCCGCCCCGACCATCATCGCGGTCGACAAAAGGCGGTCCCCAACGGCGTGTATCATCGCCTTCCGGGCTTTCGACTTTGACGACGTCAGCACCAAGATCGGCCAGTGTCTGGCCCAGCCAGGGGCCGGCTAGAATCCGTGCCAACTCCACCACCCGCAGTCCGGCCAGCGGCGTTTCGCCCAGCATCAGAAGAACGCCTGCAGTCCGGTTTGCGCCCGCCCTAGAATCAGCGCGTGAACATCATGGGTGCCCTCATAGGTATTGACCGTTTCAAGATTCTGGGCGTGCCGCATGACGTGATATTCTATCTGGATGCCATTGCCGCCGTGCATGTCGCGCGCCAGTCGGGCAACATCGAGCGCCTTGCCGCAATTGTTGCGCTTGACGATTGAAATCATTTCTGGCGCAAACCGCCCCTCATCCATGAGCCTGCCCACGCGCAAAGATGCCTGAAGACCGAGGGCAATCTCGGTCTGCATGTCGGCCAGCTTTTTCTGAAACAGCTGCGTTGCTGCCAGCGGCCGGTCAAACTGTTTGCGATCCAGGCCATATTGGCGTGCCCGGTGCCAGCAATCCTCGGCCGCCCCCATGACCCCCCAGGAGATGCCATAACGTGCACGGTTGAGACAGCCGAACGGCCCGCTCATGCCCTCGACATTGGGCAGCAGAGCATCCTCTCCAACTTCCACACCTTCAAGAACGATTTCTCCGGTGACCGATGCGCGCAAAGAGAGCTTGCCGCCAATCTTGGGCGCGGACAGCCCCTTCATGCCATTTTCAAGCACAAAGCCACGCACCTTGCCGCCATGTTCGACACTTTTCGCCCAAACTATGAAGACATTTGCGATCGGAGAATTGGATATCCAGGTCTTGGACCCATGCAAGCGGTAGCCGCCGTCGATCTTTTCGGCGCGGGTTTTCATGCCGCCCGGATCAGAGCCGGCATCGGGTTCGGTCAGCCCGAAACAGCCAATCCACTCGCCGCTCGCCAGCTTTGGAAGGTATTTTTTCTTTTGATCTTCAGAGCCATAGGCAAGGATCGGATACATGACCAAAGATGATTGCACGCTCATCATCGAGCGATATCCAGAATCGACACGTTCGACTTCTCGCGCAATCAAGCCGTAGGCGACATAAGACGCGCCCAGCCCACCATACTCCTCAGGCACCGTAGCACCCAAAAGTCCCGCCGCGCCGAAATCTGCGAAGATCGTCGGATCGACACGTTCATCGAGATAGTCATCGGCGACGCGCGGCGCCAGCTTATCGGCTGCAAAGGCAGCGGCGGATTGACCGATCATGCGCTCTTCCGAGGAAAGCTGCTCATCAAGAAGAAACGGATCCGACCAATTGAAGCTGTTGCGGTCTTGGCTTTCGGTCATGATTTCTCCACGGACATATCGATTTTGGGCATCATAACCATGGACTTTCGCCGGCGAAAATCCTATTTCGTCTTAAGTTGATGTATAAAGTGCATAGATAATGGGCCGCCAACGCCGCTATCTTCCTTCAATTGCCCAGCTCGCCGCATTCGAGGCCGTTCAAAGAACCGGCTCCACCACCGCGGCAGCCAAGGCCCTCGATCTCTCACAGGGCACGATTTCGCGCCTGGTTGCTTCGCTCGAAGCGCAATTGGGGCGTCCCCTGTTCCTGCGCCAAAACAAGCGGTTGCTGCCGACACCTGCGGGCATCGACTATGCACGTGACATTGCGGCAGCCCTCGATGCGATCGAGCGGGCTTCAATGCGAACAGCCGCCGACCTGGGAGGTGGCGCGTTGTCGCTTGCCGTTCTTCCCGCGTTCGGCACCCGTTGGCTCGCCCCACGACTTGGTGGATTTCTTGCAACCCATCCGGGCGTTACGATCAATCTCTCAACCCGCATCCGTCCCATCGATTTTGCAGCTGAACGATTCGATGCGATGATCTATTTTGGAGCAGGAGACGCCGTAGATGCCGGTCACATGCGTTTGTTTGACGAACGCGTAACAGCATGCGCGGCGCCGGGCCTGCTTGATCGGCAACCGATTTCGTCCCCCGATGAATTGGCCGGGCTACAGCTTTTTCAACTCGAAACCCGCCCATTGGCTTGGAACGCATGGTTCATGGGCCAGGGCACACAGGCCCTTCCCGTCTCAGGGATGATGTTCGACCAGTTTGCATTGATGATCGAGGCAGCCATTGCAGGGCTGGGGGTCGCACTCTTGCCTCACTACATAGCGCTGGGCGAGATTGCCGCCGACAGACTGCAGCCGGTGCTTGAGCCAGCTGTTGCCGGCACCGGATCATACTGGCTTGCCTGGCCGCCAGCCCGTGAAACCTACCGCCCTCTCATCGCTTTTCGTGACTGGTTGATGTCAGAAGCTCCGAGCGAGAGTTGATACGGCAGAGTTCCGCGTCTAGCCAAAAAATCCCGACAATGGCCCGACGACAAGGCCACGAACATAAGGGCCTATCCCGGCCAGGATTGCCAGTGCCAGGACGATACTGATCGGCATTCGAAACCGATGCACCGCGCTTGCGATCGATGGCCCCAGTCCCATCCAGAGGTGACCGGCGCTCAATGGCAGGATTGGAATCAAATTGATGATCACAAACGCCAGCGAGGCTCCCGCAGTCACTTCGAGAAGGCCAATGACCGTTACGCCAGCCGACCCTCCTCCCAGTACTGAATAGGCAAGCGGTCGCAACTGCCAGCAACACCACCCAAGCGCGATGGTGCCAAGCAGTGCCAGGGCAGTAACAAGGAGTGGACCGAATCGTTTTGCAATCATAACGCCGGGATCGAGCGTAACGGGACGCACCCAACCAAGCTGCGTCGCTATCATGACAAGCGCACCGATCGGGTCTGTTTGCGAAAACGGGTTCAAACCAAGCCGACCGTCATATTGCGGCCCGCGATCCCCCAGAAGCCGCGCCCCAAGCGCGAGAAAAACGCCATGAGCCGTCAGCACTACGATTGCTGCGAAAAGCTGATAGACAAGGCGCTGAAATGACAGATCGGGAAGAAAATTCACTTGCTGATTCCGTAGCTTGACTGTCACCGGCCCTTTGCTGACGGTCAATAAGAGACGGGTAACCATCGCAGCAAACATGAATGCAGATCAAGGTCTGGAAAAGTATCGAGAGCAGTGCGATACTCTCCCGGTCATGACAGGTCCGGATTGAACCGCCAGCCCAAGCTTGCTGTCAAATCCCACCATTTTTTTGCGGCAACGTCGTTTGCGAAGGACAGGAGCGTACTCCTGTCAGCGCTTCCATGACCGACGATACTATCAGGGAGAATAAAGTGACCGACACGGTGAACACCTACAGACGACAACAGGAGGCTCCCGGCTTCGGCCTGAAACTCCTGTTGTCGGGTACCACCCTTACGCTGGCTGCCCTTCTGGGTACTACAGCCTCAGCGCAGGACTACACGACTGCCGAACAGATTGCCCGCGGCGAAGCTGCGTATGCCCAGCAGTGCTCAAGCTGCCATGGCCAGGACATTGTGCAATCGCTCCAAGGCTATCCGGACGCCTCGCTGTTCTTCAATTTCATCTCTACGGCGATGCCAGCCAATGCGCCGGGCAGCCTGCCAGAGCAACAATATGCCGACATCGTGGCTTATCTCCTTTCGGAAAACGGCTACCCCGTAGGCACCGAGGAACTGCCGGCAGACCCCGAACTTCTTGCGCAAATCGACCCGCGCAGCATCGAAGCCGCGCCGGCTGACGATGCCCCCGCAGCAGCCGAGCCAGCCGCCGAGGCGACACCGGAAGCGACAGCGCCTGTCGCAGCCGAAGTTCCGCCGTCGGTGGTCACGTTGGTTTCCGACGCAGAGCGCGATTATACACCGGTCACCGACGAAATGCTGATCGATCCAGATCCGGCAGACTGGCTGCAGTGGCGCCGCACAGTGGACAATTGGGGCCACAGCCCACTCGATCAGATCAATCGCGATACTGTCGAAGATCTCGAAGTCGCCTGGAGCTGGGCTCTGGGCGAAGTCGGGCAACAGGAAGTCGTGCCGATCATCCATGATGGCATCATGTTCGTTGCCACCAACAACAACTATGTCGAGGCCCTAGACGCAGTGACCGGCGACCTTATCTGGTCGTATGCCCACAGCCGACCGGAGTTTGAAGGCGGCTATCACAACAACCAGGCGATGCGTCAGAAAAACTCTGTCGCGTTGTATGGTGACAACGTCATCGTAACCACTGTCGATGCCAAGCTCATTGCGCTGAACGCCCTGACCGGACAGGTCGAATGGGAAGTTCAGGTCAATGACTGGGAAAAGGGCTACAGCTTTACCGCCGGCCCCCTGATCGCCGATGGCAAGATCTTCACCGGAACTTCGGGTTGTTCGATCGTTGGCACCGTTGGCGGTTGCTACATCACAGCACATGATGCAACCAACGGCGAAGAGCTCTGGCGCTTCAATACTCTGGCCGATGACAGCAATCCTGCGTTCGAGGAAAGCTGGGGCGGCGTCCCTCAGGAAAACCGCTGGGGCGCAACCCCTTGGGCGACCGGGTCTTATGATCCCGAGTTGAACATGGTTTTCTACGGCACAGGCATGCCAATCCCGTACGCGGAAATTACCCGCGGCACAGGGGATAACGATGTTCTCTACACCAACTCCACTCTGGCCATTGATGCCGATACAGGCGAGCTGGTCTGGTACTTCCAGCACCTGCCGCGCGACAACTGGGATCTGGATTCCCCGTTCGAACGCATGATCATCGACGCTGAAGTCGATGGCGAAATGCGCAAGATGATCGTCACCACACCGGGCAAGAACGGCATCACGTTCGGGCTTGATGCGGCAACAGGCGAATTCATCTGGGCCACTGAAACGATCTATCAAAACGTCGTTTCCGATATCGACCAGGAGACCGGACGTGTTACCGCCAATGTCGATATCATCCCAACCGAGTTTGGTGAATCGATCACCTTCTGTCCGGCTATTCCGGGCGGTCGTCTCTGGCAGGCCACAGCCTACAGCCCCGATACGGGCCTGTTCTACCTCCCTGCGGCAAACACTTGCCAGACCAGCGCTCCGCGCGAATTCGGCGAAGCTGCACCCGGCACGTCAATGGGCTTCTTCCAGTCGTTCGGCACCAGCCTGGCTCCGGATGCAACCGGCGTCGGCGCACTGCATGCTCTTAACGCTGTCGACGGCGTCGACGGATTTGACGTGCAGCAGGGTCCGCGTTTCACCTCCTCGATCCTGGCAACCTCGGGTGGCCTGATCTTCGTCGGTGACGCTGACCGCTACATCAAGGCAATGAACGACGAGACCGGCGAAGTTGTATGGCAGCAGCGTCTGCAGGCACCGATCGGCGGCACACCTGTGACCTATGAGGTCGATGGCGTGCAGTATCTCGTTATCGCTGCCGGTCAGAGCAACCAGACCCATGCTGACCTGACACCGGGCCTTGCAGCGCCTCGTTTGGGCGGCAACTCGATCCACGTGTTCCGTCTGCCCTCACAGGACTGACGATCGCGTTGAATTGTTATGGGGCCCCGGGGAAACTGTTTTCCCGGGGCCCTGCTTTTGTTCCGCCAGACATAGCGCTGAGAGGTGAACCATGAATAATGTTGTAGCTACTGCCGTTTCGCGGTCTCGCCACTGGCCCAAAGCCGCCCTGGCATTTGCCTTGGGGCTCGCCAGTGCAGGTTCGGCAGCTGGACAGGTCAGCAACAATGTCGACCGCTCACTCCTCGAGTCCTGGCGGCTGACAACAGGTAACATCATCCGCTTCTGCCAATATGATGGCTCCCCGACGCAAGCATTCGACCGCGCACTGGCTGAAGCTGCTGCGCAACAATTGCTGGTCAATGCAGAGTTCACTGTGCTTGGTGCAAATTACGGTATCGGGGGCGAATATGCTGCCGAAGATCTCTTTGTCAGCCTCACCAATGATTGCGACGTCATGCTAGGCATGGGGCTGGCTGCAAACATGTACCCCGTCGAGTTCATTTCGACGCGTCCCTATGTTGGATTCAGTTATGTTTTGGCCGTTGCGGACGAAACAATCGATGGACTGGGTGACATTGAAGGCGGCAACAGGGTCGGCGCTCCAGTCGGCTCGTTCGGATTTGCCGCACTGAGCCGCTATATTGCGACCCTGCCCGCCGAGCAGCGCCTTGTTGCTCTGCCGTATGGTGAAACAGACCTGATGGTCACGCGCCTTCTTGATGGAACAATCTCAGGCATGGTGCTGTATGGCCCGACGCTGGCCAAGTTTGAGAATGAGAACCCAATCGCCGGAGACATTTTCATACGCCCGCTGGCAGATCAAATTGGCGCCAATATCGAAATCGGCGGCTTGCTCTTGTCGCGCAACGGCTATTTGCGGACACTGCTGGACGAGGCCATCACCGTTATGGTCGAAGATGGCACCGTTGCTGCGCTTCTGGCTGATACCGGCATGGACACCATCCCCACTCAGCCGGGTGGGCTCCAGTAGGTTATTCAATCACCAGCAAAGACCTTTGCCCCTGGCGGCCTCTCGCCGCCAGAGCCAGCGTTCTCTTTTGCACTAGCGCAAATTACCCCATGCATCGGCGGGCGCGGCCGCGGCTTCCGTCATAGAGCCTGCTACGGGTACCGTAGCTGTCAGCCCAAGTTGCTCGGCACCCAAAGCGCCGGATGCAGCAATGAGGGAATAGGCCGCGATGGTTCTTTGCGCCTGAGCCGATATCAACATTTCCTCGGCACCGGCGACCGAGGCCCTGGCGTTGAGCACATCGAGGGTCGTGGATTGGCCAAGCTCATTTTGTTCGATTGTCGCGTTCAGAGCGATGCGTCCGGCGGCAACCGCAGCCGTTGCCGCTTCGATCTGGGCGGTAGCCGCTTGCATTCCGGCCCAGCCCTGACGCACAGCTTCAACAATCTGGTCTCGCGTCGCCATCCCTTCGAGTTGAGACTGCATCTGGCCGATGTTTGCCTGCTCAACAGCCGGATCGCGTGTCGGGGTATAAATCGGCACGCTCAGGCGCAGCGAAATCGAAGCGCTCGGCTGCACAGTGCCGCCAGTCCAACCTCCGGCGCCTAGGCTCCCGCTCAGAGACAGGTTTGGGCCAAAATCAGCCAGCGTCTGCTCATAGCCAAACTGCGCAGCGCGCAGCTGCGCGGCTGTCGCCAGTAGCGCCGGGTGCGCTTGTATCGCCCTTGCCAAACCGTCCTCAAGGCTGGACGGCAGTAATGCTGCATACCCGTACTGCGCGTTGAGTGTCCCGGGTGCCTTGCCAACGTGGCGTTGATAATTGGATTCGGCAACACGCAGCGAATTGACGGCACCGGCTGCCGCGGCCCGGGAACTGGCCAGGGAAGCTTCCGCCTGGGACACATCGAGCTGTGTACCCTCACCAACCTCCAGCCGATCGCGAGCGGACTGCAGCTGCGCTGCAACAAAGCCCACAGTGTCCTGACGGATTGCTGCGACGCGCCGGTTGGTCAACACATCGACGTAAGCCTGAGCAACCGACAACAGCACGTTCTGTTCGGCATTTTTTGCCCCATACACAGCCGCGTCGTACTGAGCGACGGCAGCCGAAATTGCCGCATCGGAAGCATTGTTGTCGAACAACGTCTGATTATAGCCCAGCCCGATACTGTCGCTCGCGCTCCAATCATCGGTGAGGCCGCTCCAGGAGGCGCCCAATGTCGCCTCTGCAGCAATGCTGGGCAAGCGGGCGCCTTCGGCGGACCGAATGCCCTGCTGCGCAGAACGAACAGACAAGAACGCAGCGGCAATCTGCGGATTGTTCTCATACGCGTACGCCATGGCGTCAGAAAGGCTCTCTGCCCAAGCAGGTGTGGTCAGGGTCAATGCGCTCGCCAGCGCAAAACAGCGAATGAAGGATCGTTTTGCCATGGGGTCGGCCTCTTTGAACTGGAAGTGTAGAGCCTCCCCGCCTTGAGCGGCGAGGAGGCGTTTGGCGATCAATGGGTCGCTGTATGTCCGTGTTCGTCCGGCGCTCGCGGCAGGAAACGGCCGATCCATTTCCCAAAGCTTTCGACGTAGGTCAGCATCACGGGCACAACGAGCAAGGTCAGCAATGTCGAGCTGATCAGGCCACCGATTACCGCATGGGCCATCGGTGCGTTTGCCTCGCTACCTGGATGCAACGCCAGGGCGAGCGGCAACATGCCGAAAATCATTGCAAGCGTGGTCATGATGATGGGCCGAAACCGTGTGCTGCCTGCTTCGAGCAACGCTTCTTGGAGGCGCAGACCGGCTCTCACATGCTGATTGGTGTTATCGACAAGCAAGATGGCATTTTTCACCACAAGCCCCATCAACATGATGAACCCGATCATCGAGGTCATATTGAGCGTCGATCCACCGACCAGCAGGCCGCCCATCACGCCGATCAGCGAAAGTGGCAGAGCCGTCATGATGGCGATCGGTTGCAGGAAGCTGCCGAACTGGCTGGCCAGCACAAGATAGATAAACACAACTGCCAGAATCAACGCCGCTCCCATGCTCGAAGTCGTGTCGGCGAGCATTTCCGCATCGCCGCCCTGCGTCACAGTCACTCCATTTGGCAGATCCAGCCCGGCAATGGCCGCGTCAATATCAGCCACGACGTCCCCAAGAACCCTATCGGCAACATTGGCGCTCACAGTGATTTGGCGCGCAAGGCCTTCACGCTCGATTTCGCTCGGGCCGGTTGTCTGGTCGATACGTGCCACTTGCCCCAGAGGAACCGATATCGCAGTGTCGCCACCGGCGCGCTGCGCCACGGGTAGATCGGCCAGACTGTCGATGTCGGACCTCATGCCTTCGGGCAACCGAACCATCACGTCTATGCGGTCGCTGTTGTCATTGGTCCATTCGCTTGCCACTTCGCCGGCAATCATGACACGCATGGCACCGCCAACCTGCTGAGCGGAGATACCAAGATCGCTGGCAGCCTGTCTGTCCATGATGATATCGAGCATTGGCTGAGACTGCTGCGTACTCAGAGTTACATCGATAGTACCGGGCACCAAGGCAACGGCATCGGCCACCATCTGCGCGCCCTGAGCCATCCCTTCGATGTTGCCACCACTAATATTGAGCATGATCGGAGCCATGCCACTGGACATACCGCCACCTGCAGTCGCCGTTAGCTTGACCCCAGGGATGACAACAGTCTCTTGACGGATCTGTTCAACGATTTCGACATCCGAAAGCGCACGTTCACTTGGGTCGACAAGATTGACAGTGATTGCTGCGATATTCTCGCCGCTGGCCATTCCGGAATTGATGTTTGTATAGGTGCTTTCCACACCACCGATTTCACGCACGATGGCATCGATCTGACGCGCCTTTACCGCCGTGTAGTCCTGCGAAGAACCGACAGGCGTTTCCAACTCGACATTGACAAGGCTTGCGTCGCTGGCGGCCATGAATTCGGCGCCCACCAGAGGAAGAAGCGCAAAACTGGACGCAAAAATACCCAACGCCGCCAACAGCGTTGTCAGGCGATGGCGCAAACTCCAGCCGAGCATCTTTTTATAGCGACGACCGAGCGCTTCAAATCCGCGTTCGAACTTGGCAATCATCCGCCCGAATGGCCCACGTTTGGCATCGGGCTGGGCGTCAGGATCATACCAGACGCTCGACATCATGGGATCGAGGGTAAAACTGACAAAAAGCGAAATCAGGACGGCAACCGACACGGTAACGCCGAACTGAAGGAAGAACTGCCCGATAATACCGTCCATGAAAGCCAGCGGCAGAAAGACAGCGCAGATCGAAAGCGTCGTTGCCAACACTGCGAGCCCGATTTCGTTGGTACCGTCAAGCGCTGCCTGAAAGTGGCTCTTGCCCATGTGCAAATGTCGGGTGATGTTTTCACGCACCACGATCGCATCGTCGATAAGGATGCCGATCGACAGGGTGAGCGCCAGCATGGACATCATGTTAAGCGAGAAACCCAACATGGAGATAACCGCCAAAGTGCCCAGAATCGCGATTGGCAACGTCATGCCGGTGATGACCGTCGAGCGCCAGGAATTGAGAAACAAGAACACGATTGCTATGGCAAGCAGCGCGCCCTCGAGCAGAGTAGCCTCTAGTGTGTGATAATTGGATTCGATCTGTTCGGCGTTGTCTTGCAGCACCTCGATCCGGGCACCGCCAAGCACATTGCCTTCGTTGAGTTCTGCGACACGAGCATGAATCTCGTGAGCGATTTCGACGGTATTACCGCCATCCACCTTGGAAATATTAATGGCCAGCGCCTGATTTCCGTTCTGTAGCGCGACGCCGTCGAGCTCGGATTGCCCAAGCATGATGTCGGCGACATCACCCAACAAAATTGCCTGATCACCCTGACGCGCGACCACGATATCAGCGAAGTCTTCAACAGCGTCCAGTTCTGTATTGAGTTGAACCGTCTGGACGTTCAACCCGTTCACCACTGTGCCGGACGGTATGGTCATGTTGTCGTTTGCAAAGGCTGCGACAACTTCCGAAACACCAATTCCATAAGCGTTGAGCCGGTCCGGATCGATAAGAATATCCACCTGCTGCTCGACAGAGCCCACCACAGTTGCACTACCTACGCCGTCGACGTTGGTCATCGCCGGTGCCACGACGTCGTTGGCAAGGCGGGTCAGTTGTACCATTGACTGACCGCCACCGCTGAGCGCCAAGGAAATCATCGGACTAGCCGTAGGATCGAAGCGCAGCACCTGGGGCTGATCGGCGCCGTCGGGGAGCGTCACGGCTGCCAGCCGGTCGCGCACCTCCTGAGCCGCCTGCATGCTGTCGGATTCGAGCGTAAATTGCACAATCACCATTGAATGGCCCTGGCTCGACGTCGACCAGACCGTATCAATTCCGGCCAAGGTGTTGACCGCTTCCTCGATAACTTCCGAAATTTCTCTCTCAACTGCTTCCGGCGCAGCGCCGGTATAAGGCGTCAGAACGGCAACAACCGGGAATTCGATATCGGGAAACTGCTCGATCGACATGGAGCGAAAGGCGTTTATGCCGAACACGAGAATTGCGACCATGATCATGGTCGCAAAGACTGGATGTCGGACACTAATCTTGGTGAGAAACATACTTACAGGTCTCCCACGACAACAGTCTGACCAGCTTCAAGACCTGAAAGCGGCAGGGAAACGACGACATCGCCAGCGCCGATCCCTTCTGAAATCTCGACCATTCCGAGCCGACTCCAATAGCGCTCAACTCCGACCTGCTGGCGCACAAGCTCGCCATTGACAACAGCGAGCACGTAACGACCTTCATCGCTCCCCTGCAAAGCACCTTGGGGCACAGCGATGGTCGCCTCGGACAGCTCCGTCACGATTCGGCCTGATACAAACATGCCGCCGCGAAGCCGAGCATCAGGATTATCGAGCCCCAAGTGCACAACCACAGACCGCGTGCCCTGTTCAGCGATGGGATTGATGCGTTCGACCGTTGCTTCAAGATCGGGTCCATCCAACCCCTGGACCTGAAGGCTTGCCACTTGCCCTAATTCGATCACTGCCGATCGCGCCAGAGGCACCATTGCGTCAACAGTGAGCCTGCTCAGATCAACGAGTGAAACGACGGGAGCACCCTGCCCGACCACTTGTCCCGGCTCGACCATGCGGCCGGAAATGGTGCCCGAAAAGGGCGCGCGAATAACCGTGCGTTCGATATTGGTGTGAACCTGTTCCACCTGCGATTGCAGCGAAGCAATGCTGGCTTCAAGTCCATCCACTTCGGCAATCGCGCCATCGAGAGTTGCCTGGGGTGAAAGGCCGCGGTCTGCAAGAGAACGCGTTCGATCGAGCATCTGTCGCGCAGCATCAAGCTGAATTTGCGTTGAACTCAGTGTGGCTTGCTGCTGGCGTAATTGCAGTTCGAGATCTGTTGCATCGATTTCAACGAACACATCTCCCTGTTCAACCCTGTCTCCTGACTGAACGTGAACCTCGATGGCTATTCCGGCTACTTGAGCCGAGATATCGGCACGCCGGGCTGGGCGGACCGAACCGGTAAAAGCGATTACCGTTGAAAGGTCTTGTGGTGCGACCTCATAGACTTCGCTGCCATTAAGCATCATTGCGCGAGGTTCGGCCGTCACTGGCTCAGCGGAAACGTCCTGCGCTTGCGATTGCTCGAGAACGCCACTCAAGGCGAGGCCGCCCCCAGCAAGAAGGAGAAGCGCAATAGCTGCACCAGCCCAACGGCGACGCTTGGGCTTGATGGCATTCTGGGTAGCCGATTGAGTGTGCTCGTTCATAATCCAACACTGACGCGAGTAAAAACAGGCGGCATGAGTCGGCGAAGAGGATTGCAGCAACATTGCAAGTCTGAAACGAACTGCGCAATGTTGCCGCAACCCAACCCTGTCAGATCAACATGGGCAAGGATCCAAATGCATGCGCATTCTATTGGTCGAAGACGAAGACGAGATGGCCGAGCTCCTACGGTCGGCCCTGGTGCGTCATTCGATCATCGTTGACCATGCATCCAGCCTGGAAATCGCACTAGAAGCGTCACTGAGCCACAACCATGACGCCGTGCTGCTCGATCGAAAGTTGCCCGATGGGGACGGTCTCTCCCTTATCCCGCAACTGCGCAAACAAAGTCCGGCAATGCCGATCATAGTCCTCTCCGCTCTTGGCTCACTCGACAACAGGGTGACCGGACTCGATGAAGGTGCTGACGACTATCTGGCCAAACCCTTTTCTGTCGATGAGTTGATGGCACGCCTTCGTGCCGTTCTGCGCCGTCCAGCACAGATGCGATCGGAAACGCTGGCGCTTGGCGATCTGGTTTTTGAACCCGAACACAGCACGGTCCGCATCAAGGGCAAGCCGATAAATTTGCCAAGACGCGAGCTGCTCGCGCTTGAAGCGCTTATCACGCGAGCCGGACGTACAGTGTCTCGCGACACGCTTGAACAGGCAGTCTATGGCTTCGACGACGACATCGCTTCGAACGCACTGGATGCTCATCTATCACGCCTACGACGGAAACTTGTCGCGGCGCGGGTCGAGATCCATGCAATCCGTGGCATTGGCTATCTCTTGAGAGAAGTGTAATGATGTTTGATCGCTGGAATTCGCTGCAGGCGAGACTGACACGCAAGCTGGTGATATTTCAGGTTCTTGCGCTTTTCGCCTTTGCACTGATCGCATCGGTTCCAATTTCTCGTCTTGCATCGGGCGTCGTGCTGGACGACCGCGTGATCTCGGTCATCGCAGAAGCGGCAACGCTCGAAGATGGAGAGCTTGTTCTCAATGAGACCGATGGGCTGGCCCTGATCAAAGCGAGGTATCCGACCTTCTGGTACTACGTGCGATCGATTGACGGACAAACAGCGAGCGATGGCTCCATACCGCCAGATTTTCTTCCCGCCCTGAACAGTCTGGCCTACATTTCATTCGGAGAATTTGGCAGCGAAGCGTTTCCCGAACTGGCTTCACTGATCATACGTCAGTCAGATTCCGAAGTCGGACGCCTCCACATTGCCTCGGGCGGCGGGCCGCGCTTTAGCTGGCTCTCGTTCAGCCTCTTTTTCACCAACAAGTATTTTGTGTTGTTCTCGGCTGCGCTCTCGATGGTACTCATCGTCGCCATCCCGCTGACACTGCGCCGTGAATTGCGCGGCCTCGACAAGCTTGCAAAGGATGCGACCCGCATCGATGTCGATCAGCGCGGCATGCGCCTGTCGATTGAGGACGTGCCTCTGGAAATGCAACCGCTGGTCTCCGCCTTCAATGATGCCTTAGTTCGGCTCGACGATGGGATCGAAAGACGACATCGATTCATGGCGGATGCGGCGCATGAATTGCGCACACCAATTGCGATATTGCAGACACGTGTCGATTTGCTGACACCGTCTGCCGAACGGACGCAGCTGATGCTGGACGTCGCGCGGCTTTCCAACCTGGCTGACCAACTGCTCGACTTGCAACGGATCGATGTGGGCCACACCCGGTTTGAACCAATCGATCTCGTCAAACTCGGCGCCGATGCGACCGCGGACATGGCGCCTCTTGTCATCGCATCCGAAGATGAGATCGCGTTCGATACCGACACTGGTTCGGTCATCGTGCTCGGTGACAGAGCTGCACTGACGCGCGCGGTCACCAACCTCATTCAGAATGCCATTGCACACGCCGGCAAATCGACCAAGATCAATGTGCTCGTCAAAAGCGATGGCACGCTGAGCGTCAACGATAACGGCGAGGGCATAGACCTCGGACAGCGGGCGAAGATTTTCGAGCCATTTTACCGTATCAAGCCCGGCAGCCGCGGCGCTGGGCTCGGGCTAAATCTCGTTCAACAAATCGTTTTGAGGCACAAAGGTACGGTAAAGGTCGATCAATCGCCACAGGGCGGCGCGGGCTTTACGATTTCTCTGCCGCTTGCGAAGACCTAGACCACCGCAGCGACGCGGCCATAGCGCACGAAAAAGCCGGGTTCCGAAGAACCCGGCTAAGAACGCCAATACCGATCGATTAGATCAGGCCGGCGCGCTGGCAGTCGTTGAGCGTAATCGTCTTGAGCGAGATGCCCGAGGCGACCGACTGAGCGTGGCGCGGAGCGTGGTCGAAACGATCCGATGCACTCATCGAATCGAGGTCTTCGCAATAGCTGACAACATAGGGCAAGCCATCGGTCGGCACTGCGACACCACCGACGGTGGCCTGGGCAAAGGCCGCCGTGGGAACAGCAAAAAGCGTGAGGGCGGCAACGAGCGTTGTAGTTTTTTTGAACATTTTTTGGAGTCTCCATTTATTTTTACCGCAGCCCATCGGGCTGTGATCAGGTGACCCTATGCGGCTCACATTGCCCCAACATTGCGTCTGAACCCAACCAACGCGATTGAACACCCGAATTCAAGCTGACAGTCTTTATCGACAGCCGCGCCCGAGCAGCGCGATGCATGGGACCAGGCCGGCAGCAATCATGATCAGAAATTTGGAGGCACACCGGGCGGAAAAATGGAGCGGGTGAAGGGAATCGAACCCTCGTCGTAAGCTTGGGAAGCTTCTGCTCTACCATTGAGCTACACCCGCGCGATCCACGCTGGATTGAGTGACTTTTTGCTGCAAATCGCGACGAGCGTCAAGTGAGGTGGAATGCGCAGAGCGCGCGTCATAAATCGTTTCTCAAAAAGTTTATCTTGCCGCTATTCCAATTCTTTTTGCGCGTATTCCGGTCCAGAAACGTGCAACTCAATGATGTTTCAGCAGCAAATGCGGCAAAAAATCGGCACCGCGCTGTTGATATCGCAGCGCCGCGCGTCTATTATCTTAAATCAACATTCTATCGCTACACGATGACCGGCCAGCTTCGATCTCGATTCTGGTTCGGTGTCTTTTTGTGTTCAACAATTATAAAACGAATACACTAGGATATTTACAGTCTTCGCGTGCGAACTTCCAACAGGAGACACATGGCAGTCAAGTTAACAGTACGAAACGTCTTCAAGGTCTTCGGGGAAAAATCCGACACCGCTCTTGAGCTGCTCGAACAGGGCAAAACCAAAGAGGACATCCTTGAACAGACGGGCGCCACTGTGGGCGTGCAGGATGCGAGTTTCGATGTGGACGAAGGCGAGATCTTCGTCGTCATGGGGCTCTCGGGTTCCGGTAAATCAACCTTGGTGCGCATGCTCAATGGGCTGATCCCGCCCACTTCCGGCTCGATCATGATCGATGGCGAAGACGTGGCCAACTGTTCAAAAGACCAGCTTCGCCGCATCCGTCGCGAGAAGATCACTATGGTGTTTCAGCACTTCGCGCTGTTTCCCCATTGGACTGTGGCTGAGAATGCCGGCTATGGGCTGAAGGTCAAAGGGACCAAACCAGCCGAGCGCCGCGAACGGGCACTCAAGTCGCTGGATCAGGTCGGGCTGGCTGCCTGGGCCGATAGCCTGCCATCGGAACTCTCTGGTGGCATGCAGCAGCGTGTCGGGCTTGCCCGGGGACTTGCGACGGGCCCTGAAGTCCTGCTGATGGACGAACCGTTTGGCGCCCTTGATCCGTTGATCCGGCGGGAAATGCAGGACGAACTGCTCGTGCTGCAAAAAACGCTTAAAAAGACAATCGTCTTCATCACCCACGATCTCAACGAAGCGCTGCTTCTTGGCGACAAGATTGCCATCATGAAGGACGGCCGTTTCGTGCAAGTGGGCACGGCGCAGGAAATCGTTTCGAACCCGGCCGACGAGTATGTCGCAGCGTTTGTTGCCGACATCGATCGGGGCCGGGTGTTTACCGCCGAGGACGTTTCCAACGATCCGGCATCGGTCAGGTTGGGCACCGACAATGCCGAAGACGCCATGCGAACCATGGAAGACCTCAATCTCAATGCCCTTTACGTCGTTGACGAAAAGGACGTGGTCGCGGGCATCGTCACTTATCAGGATCTGGCAGCGGCCACACTCGACAACGGCATGCCTAATCCAGTGCTCGAGGATGTCATGCTGACAGAGTATCCCACAGCCGATGCGGATCAGCAGCTCAACGAACTTTACGGGTCCGCAAGCGCCGGCTTGCCCATTGCCGTCACCGACGACAAGGATCGCCTTGTTGGCGTCGTGGAGCCTCAGGATGTGTTTGCCCAGCTATCGGGAGACGCCGAAGAGGCCGAAGCGGAGCCTCCTGCACCCGGCTCTGAACCCAAGACAGAAAAGGAGGCCACGCATGTTTAGTCCTGGCGATCTCCTCATCATTCCATTCGACGACTGGATCAACGATTTTGTACGTGGCTGGCTGGTGCCCAATTTTCGGCCGGCATTCCGAGCCGCCCAAGTGCCGATCACGCTTGTTCTCAGAGCACTCGATGATTTCTTCAACTTCCTGCCTATGCTGCTGACAACTGGCGTGTTCGCTCTGGCTGCATGGAAGTGGGCCGGACGTGGGATTGCAATATTCACGCTGATCGGCTTTGCATTCATCGACATGATCGGCCTTTGGCCGGAAACGATGACGACGCTTGCCATGATCGTTACTTCGGTACTGTTCTGTGCCGTGATCGGCATCCCAGTGGGGATCCTTGCCGCACGCAGTGACATGACCTGGAAGATCGTGCGTCCGATCCTCGATATCATGCAGACCATTCCGTCCTTTGTATATCTGGTGCCAATCGTCATGCTGTTTGGCGTAGGTATGGCGCCCGGCATTATCGCAACGATCATTTTCGCGCTGCCACCGATTATTCGGTTGACCAATCTGGGCATTCGAAACGTACGTGGCGATTTGATCGAGGCGGCTCAGGCATTTGGTTCGACAGGGTGGCAGATGCTGGTCGATCTTCAGATCCCGCTTGCCCTGCGCACTATCATGGCGGGCCTCAACCAGACACTGATGCTGGCACTCTCGATGGTGGTGATTGCCGCCCTGATCGGTGCTGGTGGTCTGGGTCTGGTGGTCAACACCGGGCTGGGCCGGCTTGACGTTGGCGGTGCGACTGCCGGTGGCGTCGGGATTGTCATACTGGCCATCGTTCTTGACCGCATCACGCAGGGCCTTGGCGAAAAGAACGCGGGCAACACTGTTTCCCTGCGCCAGGTTCTCTCCAACATTATTCGCTTCAGGGGCACCCAGCCTTTGGGCGAGCCAAAGAAGGCGGGTTAATCCGCCCACTCCATGACGCGGCGGCAAGCTCTGTCGCCGTTTCAATCGCCTGTGCTCAATTGCCCAGGCTTTCCGCATGGCGGGTTTGCCCCGTCCATCTGAAGACCAAAAAAGAGGAGACAGAAACATCATGTTCAGTCTCAAAAATACTATCGTCGCTTTGTCCACAGCTGCCCTTTTGGGCACGGCACCGGTTGCCGCGATCGCCCAAGACAACCCTGGCGAAGGCGTGACTGTTAATATGGCCCAGGCCACTTGGGACACCGGTTGGTTCCACGCTGAAATCTATCGTCAGCTGCTGACCGAACTGGGCTACGAAGTTCCCCAGATCACCACGCTGGACAACCCCCCGTTCTACCAGTCGGTAGCACAGGGCGATATGGACCTCTGGGTCAACGGCTGGTTCCCTCTCCACAACACCTATGAAGACACTTACAGCCAGGGTGCCGAGCTTGTGGGCGCTGTCGCCGAAGGCGGCGCACTTGAAGGTTATCTCGTCAACTCTTCGGCCATCGAAGAATTCGGCATTACCTCGCTTGAGGATTTCAAGCGTGATGACGTCAAGGCCGCGTTCGACCGCAACGGCGATGGCATGGCCGACATGGTCGCTTGCCCTCCGGGTTGGGGCTGCGAGATCAACATCGAGCATCACCTCGACGCCTATGACCTGCGCGATCACATCAACCCGATCAAGGCTGGATATGCAGCATCGATGGCAGACGCTGTCGCTGCCTACGATTCAGGCGAGAACATCCTGTTTTACACATGGACTCCGAACTGGACAGTCAATGAGCTGGTCCCAGGCGAAGACGTGATGTGGATCGAAGTTCCCGAGGTTGATCTGCCGGACATGGGTCTTGCTGACGCCGCCATCATCGATGGCGTTGAAGGCTGTGTGAACGACCCCTGCACGCTGGGTTTCCCAGCCAATGACATCGTTCCAGTCGTCAATTCCGCATTCCTGGGTGAAAACCCCGCCGTTGGTGCTCTGCTTGAAGCCGTGGAAATTCCGCTCGGCGACATCTTTGCCCAGAACGCAGCGATGAATGAAGGCGATGACGATATCGAAGCCCAGGCTGCTCAGTGGATCGAAGACAATCGCGACGACGTCGACGGTTGGCTCGAAACCGCTCGCTCAGCTTCGTAAGCAAAACGTCAGCCCACAATTAGAGGCCGGGGTTCGCCCCGGCCTTTTTTTTTTTTGCGTGCAAGCAGTGATGCTCTAGGGATAAGCGCGGAAGTGCTTTGAAAGCTTAAGACTTTGGGCCTGATAGTTCGAGCCCAGCGCCGAGCCGTAGAGCGATTTTGGCCGCTCGGCCATACGCTCATAGATCAGCCTTCCTATCGTCTGGCCATGGCCCAACAGAAATGGAACTTCTCTGCTGCGCACTTCAAGAACGGCCCGCGAACCAGTTCCCCCTGCCGCAGAGTGCCCAAAACCCGGATCAAAGAATCCAGCATAGTGAACGCGGAATTCGCCCACCAGCGGATCGAAAGGCACCATTTCAGCGGCGTAGTCAGGCGGAACATGCACGCTTTCTCTGGAAACGAGAATATAGAACTCGTCGGGATCGAGGATCAGCTCGGCCGAACCGCGATTAAACAGCGGATCCCAGTAATCAAGAACATCGAGTGCGTTCTTTTTGTCGACATCGACAACTGCTGTATGCCGCTTGGAGCGGAACCCAATCAAACCGTTGCGCCCCTCGCCAACCAGATCGATCGAGAGCGACACACCTTCACCGACGTCCATGTTCGGATCGAAAACTAATGTTTGTTCTGCATGCAGCGCCTTGTGACCCGCTACGTCCAGCCGTGCATCACCAACACGAAAGCGCATCTGCGAAAGCCGCGAACCCGTCCGAACCAGCACAGGGAAAGTGCGGGGCGAAATCTCGAGATAGAGTGCGCCCCTGTATCCTGCCGGCACAATATCGAAGCTACGCGCTGCATCTGAAATTACGCGTGTGAAGATATCGAGCCGGCCGGTTGACGATTTGGGATTGGCTGAGGCGCTGACCTCTTCGGGCAAATCGAGGCTTTCCAGCAGAGGCACTATGTAGACGCACCCACGCTCAAGCACAGCGCCCTTTGTCAGGTCGATCTCGTGGAGCTTCAATGTTTCGATGCGCTCAGTCACAGTTTTTCCTGGACCTGGCAAGAAGCTCGAACGGACCCGGATTGCCGTTTCACCGAGCCGTAAATCCAGACTCGCGGGCTGGATCTGGTCGGCATCGTATGGCCGACCGGCGCTGATCGCCCCGGCAACGGACAGGTTCTCAATTAGCCGGGTTGAAAATACCCCGGCCGGCCAAATGTCGCTCATATCCATCTCAGCCTTATGCAAACCCTTTGGAGAGGCTTAGCAATTGAGACGATTGACGCCAAGAGTCATTTGGGAGTAACTCAGTGCTGACTGCTCTTATCGCGCAGTTGGTGGTGATTTGGCCGGTCCGATTGCAGACCACCTAAAATTCTCTGCTAAAGTGACCAGTAAAGCCGGCCGCATCGCGCGCCGGTTTTTTCGTTTTGAGGTAACCCTATGTCGGACAAATCCAGCAATCCCCTCTTCGATCCAAAGCGGCGCAATGCGCAGACGATGATGGTGCATGGCGGCATGGAGCGTTCCCAACACGGTGAAACGTCCGAAGCGATTTTTTTCAATTCAGGTTATGTCTACCCCACATCGGAAGGGGCGGAAGCGCGCTTTAAAGGTGAAGAACCGGGTCACATCTATTCGCGCTTTTCCAACCCTACAGTGGAAATGTTCCAGCAGCGCGCGGCCCTGCTCGAGGGCGCCGAAGCGGCGCGGGCAACAGCTACAGGCATGGCTGCCGTGACAACGGCCGTCATGAGCCAGCTGCGCGCCGGCGACCACGTTGTTGCTGCCCGAGCGCTTTTCGGCGGATGCCGGTATGTCGTGGAAACGTTCATGCCGCGTTGGGGGGTGGAATCGACACTTGTGGACGGCCGCGATCCCGAAAATTTTGCCCGGGCCATGCAGCCCAATACAAAGGTCGTTTTCGTCGAAACCCCAACCAATCCGACGCTCGAACTCGTGGACCTCAAAGCGGTCGCCGAGATTGCGCACGCCCATAACGCTGTATTGATCGTCGACAATGTCTTTGCGACGCCCATTTGGCAAAAGCCATTGGAGCTGGGTGCCGATATCGTTACGTATTCGGCCACCAAGCATATTGATGGCCAAGGCCGCGCCATGGGCGGGTTGATCCTGGGAAGCAAGGCGCTGATCGAGGCGGAGGTCCATACGATCATACGTCAGACCGGCCCTTCCATCTCGCCCTTCAACGCCTGGGTATTGCTGAAGGGACTTGAGACCCTTTCATTGCGGGTAAAGGCGATGACCGAGAATGCAGAAAAAGTCGCTGACTTTTTGGCCGGGCATCCCAAGATCGAGTCTATTTCGTACCCCTTCCATCCAAGTCACCCGCAATATGAACTGGCGAAGCGGCAAATGGCAGCTGGCTCTACGCTCGTGGCGCTAACGCCTAAGGGTGGAAAGGAGGCAGCATTCGCCTTGGCGGACGCGTTGGCGATCATTGGGATTTCCAACAATCTCGGCGATGCCAAATCGATAATTTCCCACCCGGCCACGACCACTCACCAGCGGTTTACTGCGGAAGAAAAGGTGGAGATGGACATCACCGATGGTTTACTTCGACTGTCGGTGGGGCTCGAAGATGCGGATGATCTGATCGCCGACCTTTCGTTCGGACTCGATCAGGTCTAGTCTCACACTCACTTCAGACGACAGGGCGTAGCGCAGCCGGGCATGGATTTCCGCACAATCTTTTCGGCAATCGGCGCGCTCACGGCAGCGCTTGGTTTTGCCATGCTGCTGCCAGCTCTTGCCGACCTGGTGGTGGGCAATGAAGACTGGCTGGTGTTTCTCACGGCATCGCTCATCACGATGATCTTTGGCGCAGGATTATGGGCATCCTCGACCGGTCACAAATCCGAACTCAATCTTCGTCAAGCATTCCTGATGACGGTATCGATCTGGGTCGTGCTCACTCTTTTTGGCGCCCTGCCGCTCTATATGTCCAATCTGGGCTTGAGCTTCACTGACGCCATGTTCGAGGCCATGTCGGGGATCACGACGACGGGTTCAACCGTCATCACCACGCTGGACACCACAGCGCCGGGGATATTGTTATGGCGAGGATTGCTGCAGTGGTTCGGCGGGTTGGGCGTTGTGGTCATGGCCATTGCCGTCCTGCCCATGTTGCGGGTGGGGGGCATGCAGATGTTTCGCGCCGAGGCATTTGAAACGCCAGACAAGATTCTACCCGCCGCCGCGCAGATCGCCACCGCAATGGTCATCGTCTATTGCATTCTCACCTTCGCTTGCGCCGTGGCCTACTGGATGGCTGGGATGGAGGCGTTTGATGCTATCACCCACTCGTTGTCGACTGTAGCAACAGGCGGATTTTCCACCCGCGATGCATCGCTTGGAGCGTTCCCCCAGCCGGCCATCCACTATGTATCGGTGGTATTCATGATCCTGGGGGCCCTGCCCTTCGTTCTCTATATCGGCATGTTGCAGGGCTCGTTCCGCCAGTTGTTCCGGGATTCTCAAGTTCGCCTGTTTCTCTACCTCATCGGCCTTGCCACGCTAATCATCGTATTCGTTCAGGTGGGCGCTGACATTTCGCGCGGAGAAGAAGCTTTCCGTCATGGACTGTTTTCGGTGGTTTCGATCATGACGGGAAGCGGCTTCGGGGTGGTCGACTTTTCGAACTGGGGGCCGCTGGCGATATCGCTGTTCTTTGTCATCATGTTCATCGGCGGTTGCACGGGGTCGACATCGTGCGGCATCAAGATTTTCCGCTTCCAGGTTCTGGCTCGCGATCTCTACCAGCACATACGCGAAATCGTTTTTCCTTCGCTGGTATACGTCAAGCGCTACAATGGGCGACCTCTGCCCGACACGGTTTCCACATCCGTGCAGAGTTTTGTCTTCATCTATTTCTCTAGCTTTCTGCTGCTCGCTGTCTTGCTATCATTGTCCGGCCTGGAGCCGCTGGATGCTCTGGGCGCAGCAGCCACTGCCATTTCCAATGTCGGCCCTGCGCTGAGTCCCCAATTGGGACCGGCAGGAACATTTGCTGATGTTTCGGACCTGACGAAATGGCTGCTGACCATCGGGATGCTGGTCGGAAGGCTCGAAGTGCTCATGGTGCTGGTACTGTTCACACCACGTTTCTGGCGCGCCTGAACCTTTTATTCCGCAGGTTCGGTGGGCGGAGCACGATGTTGCCGACCTGATAACATCTCTCGCATTGTCAGCGCATTGGGCGTCAGGAACAACCATTGCAGCAGAGCCTTGATATCGGCGCCAATGGCCAGTACGGCCGGCACGAGAAACAGGACCAGCAGTGTCGCCAGCGTCAGTCCGGACACAATCGTCAAAGCCATTGGAACAAGCATCTGGGCCACAAGGCTCGTCTCGAACAAAAGTGGCAGCAGCCCGCCGATTGTTGTGAGCGAGGTAAGCAACACCGCGCGCAAGCGGTCCTTGGATGCACCGATCGCGGCATCTCTTAGCCCCTCGCCCTGCGCCCGGCGTTCATTCATTCTCGTAATCAGGACTATGGAAGAATTGACGAGAATACCTGCCAGCCCCAGCATGCCCATCATCGAAATTATGGTCAGGCTGTGCCCCAGCAGATAATGTCCCCAAACCGCTCCTGCGACGCCGAACGGGATGATCACCATGACGGCAATCGGGGTAAAATAGGCGGCGAATATCCAAGCGATGATGATGTACATAACGGCGAGCGCGACCATCATCCCGGTCCCCAAATCTGCAAAAGCCGCGTTTTGCTCGGCCTGCCTCCCACCGAACTCATAAGAGATCCCATAGCGATTGACGATAGCTGGCAGATAGTCCGCCTCTAGTCGAGCGAGTATATCCGCATGGTCCACACCTTCAGATACCGAAGCGCGAACGGAAACTGCAGTACGTCCCTCTTCGCGCGCGATGAAGGCAAAGCCCTGCTGTTCTGAAAACGTTACAATCGAGGAAAGGGGCACGTATGTCCCTTCAGCCGCGCGGACCCACATGTCGCGTAGCGCTGAAGATCCTTCGGCATCGACAGTCCGAACCAGACGAACTGTGATCTCGTCTTCGTTCGATGCGATGGTTGCCACGTTGCGTCCCTGGAACGCGCTTCGGATCTGCGACCCCAAACCTGCCAGATCGAACCCCAACGCCGTACCGCGGGCATTGAGGGACATGACGAGTTCGGGGCTCCCGTAAAACAACGTGTCGAAGGCACTATCGACTTCTTCAAAACCTTCCAGCACGTCCTTGAGATCTTCGGCCGCCAGCTTCAGGGTCGCAGCGTCGCTCCCCACAAAGCGCACATCCACGGCCGAGCCCTGTGGCCCGCCGCGGTATTGTCTGACGCTGATGCTCTCCACACCGGCCACGGCGGGCAAACTTTCGTTGATGGCCGTTGTGATGGTTTCGGTGCGAACCGAACGCGCCTCCGAGGGTGTGAGATACACGTCGAAATTGGCCCGTCCGTCTTCAAGTTCGAGACTTGCATATGTGGTGACGATCAATTGCTCACCATCCGGAGAAAGGCCGGCTTCGACTTCAGCCACCGCATCCTCGATTTTCTGGATTGTGGCAGCCATATCCGACTGGGGCGTTCCAGCCTGGAATTGAGCGGAGATATTAAAGCTCTCGCCCTCGGCCGATGGGAAAAATTCAAACCGCAATGCGCCCGACCCATAAACGCCCAGGGCGCCTATTGTTATCGAGAGTGCTATGGCTGCCGTGGCATAGCGCCATGAATAGCTTATCGACGCCACGCGTCCAAAAATCTTGTCTCGAAAAGCGTCAAACCCCTTGTCGAAGGTCCGTCTGAAGCGCCCGGCCTGCTTGCGCTCACGCGGCAGCGCATGAGCCAAATGACCGGGCAGAATGAAAAAGCACTCAATCAGCGATGCTATCAGAACAGCAACGACGACAACGGGCAATGGCGACACGATTTGACCCACGACATCGCCGACGAGCCAGATCGGAGCGAAGGCGGCTATTGTCGTCAGAGCCGATGCTATGACGGGGGGCGCCATTGCGCTGGCTGCGCGGATGGCGGCTTCGGTTCGTGACAATCCTTGTCGGTACAGCGTCGCTGTATGCTCACCCACCACAATTGCATCGTCAACGATGATGCCAAGCACCATCATGAGCGCGAACATGGAGATCATGTCGAGTGTGAGTCCCATCAGATACATCGCGCCGAGCGTGCCCATGATGGCGATCGGGATACCCGTGGCTACCCAGATGGCAATCCGGCCATCAAGGAAGAGAAACAACACGACCAACACCAGCAAGAAGCCGGCTACGCCATTGGATATCAGCAATCCGAGCCGCTGATTGACCTGATCGGCAGCCGCATCGAAAACGACAGCTTGCAGCGATTGCGGCAGAGTGGGCTGCAATTCGTCAACATAGGCTTGGACAGCTTCGAATGTGGTGACAGTATCGGCGCTTGCCGCGCGTGAGACCTGTAGTTTAATGGCCGGCTCGCCCCGCATGTAACCAAGCGGGGTATCGGGATCGAATGTATCCGTAATCGTTGCGACATCGCCAAACGTCAGGCTTTGGCCATTGGAAGACGACAATAATTCAGTCTGAGCGATCTCTCTGGCCGACAAGGTGTTGGCGGCGGCGCGTATCTGTGCGTCGAAGTCACCGCTTAGCGAGCCGGAAGGCTGATCGTTGAAATTGGGTGTAAGCGCGGCTGAAAGATCATCGAGCGTCAAACCCAGCTGACGCAATTTCGCATCATCGACCTCGATGACGATTTGGCGATCCCTGTATCCAGTAAATTCCACACGATCCACACCGGAGGCCAGCAATCCATCGCGAATTTCGCGCGCGTAGCGGCGCAGGGCCTCTTCGGGGAATGGGCCGGATATGGCTATGGCGGCGACAGGATCGAAAAAACGCGGCGCCGAGACGTTTGGCGCTTGAGCACCATCTGGCAGGCCTGTCACCGAAGATACAGCTGTCTGAACCAGCCGCTCAGCGGTTTGCATTTCAATGTTGCGCTCGAAATTGAGGCTGATCGAGCCGCGTCCTTCGCGAGCGAACGAGCTCATGGCTGTTACACCATCAATGCCCTGAACCGCAGGTTCGATGAGCAAAAGCACATTGCGCTCGACATCTTCTGCGGTAGCGCCCGGCCAACTCACAGAGACTTCGACCGAGCGAATTTCGGTGTTCGGCATCAACTGGCGGTTGAGGTTATCCACCCCCCACCAGCCAAAGAGAACGAACAGGATCATGAAGAGATTTGCGGCATTCCGGTGCCGTACGAATGCGGCGATGACCCCGGTAGAGGCCTGTATTGAGGGGCGCATTGTCAGGCTCCCGGTCCGCGACCGGAACCGCCGCCCGCTCCTGGCGCCGTGTCGGGTTGCTCTTCACCCTCGACCTGCACCGCAACCCCCTCGCCAGCTTGGGAAAGCCGCGTCGTGATTATGCGTTCACCTTCGGGGATGTCGGCTGCAATAATGACCTGAGCGCCTTGCCGGTCACGTATGTTGACATCAATCGCGGCCATGCGGCCATCTCGGATGACATAGAGATGATTGTCGTCATAAAGCGCGGTTTCAGGTACAAGGAGCGTGTTTTCATGGGCAACCCCTTCCACTTCGACGCTAACGAACGTACCCGGGCGCAATAGGTCGGCTTGATCGCTATCGAGCTCGGCATAGAGCGTGACGCCACCTGTGGAAGCGTCAATCTGAGGCGCAATCCGCGCAATCCGGCCGGCAATCAGTTCGCCACTGTTGCCGATGGTGCGAGACACTTCAACCGTACGATCAAATAACCCGTCACCGCGCAGGAGCGCATAATTGGCGTCCGAAACCATAAAGCTCACTTCAAGAGCACTGCTTTCGTAAATCGAAGCAATGGCCTCGTTGGCCCCGACATATGCCGAAGCCGTCACATTGCGCGCAGTAACAACGCCGGTGAACGGCGCTTTGATCTCGGTATTGGCCAAATCCCGTTCCGCTGACTCCAGAGCGTATCGTGCCTGCTCGATGGCAGCGCGCTGGCGTTGGATTTGCGCATTCAATGTCACAAGATTGGATTGACGCTGATCGAGTGCCTGCTGCCGTTCGGAAACCGTAAGCGCGCGCGTATCGACAGTCTGCTGGGTAGCAGCCCCGCTCGCCAACAAAGACCGGGCGCGCTCAAGATCGGTTTGAGCGGAGGCCAGCGCATCCTGAGCTGCGGTAATCGCGCTCTGTTCGAGCGCATAGGCTTCCTGCGCTTCGGTGAGCGAAAGTTCGGCATCAGCTACTGTTGCCCTGGCGCCCACAGCTGCCCCCTCATAGGCAAACGGATCAATGCGGGCCAGTATTTCACCCTCCTGGACCTGCGAGCCCACGGCTAAAGCTTGTGAAATCTCAAGCACTCTGCCAGCAACGAGCGACCGCAGATCAATTGTCCGCGCAGAAGCAACCTCGCCATAGGCCGAAATCGGCGAACTGTGGCTTGAATATACCGGGTCGATGACTTCGACTGTGAAGGTCCGTTCGCGGTTCATCCGTTGGGGCGCCTCGGGTCGCTGGGCAACCCAACTCAGCGCCCAATACACTGCTAGCGCGAGTATGAGCGCCGCGAGCGCGAGACGCGCAACGGCAGACATCAGACCAAACCTCGGGCGGTGCGCCTCCGGACCTGGCCGATTTCGTGTCTCTTCAGACGAAGCGATATAGCCTGAGCCGGTTAGGTTTTCCAAAGGCGTTTTCCTTGCCCAACGAGGCGTATTGCGGCCGAGCTGGCCGAGGCGGATCCATATTCTAAATTTTTAGCTGCCTCGCCAGACTGTTACAAATGAACTTTTGGAAAGGCCAGTAGGGCGTGGATCGATTAATAGCCTTCTGATCATGAAAAAAGGCGGCCCCGAGGCCGCCCTTTCAAAACGCCGGTTTTGATCAATCAAAACTGATTGGGGTTGAAGTGGTAGTGGGTAGAGCAGAACTCGCAGACGACCTCGATCTGCCCATCAACAACCATGTCTGCCCGATCTTCGGGTGTAAAATCATTGATCATCTGCTCGACACGTTCAGCCGAACAAGAGCAGCGCTCAACCAGCAACTGAGGTTCGAACACCCGCACACCGGTTTCATGATACAGCCGGAACAAGAGACGTTCGGCCGACAGGCCAGGATCTGCAAGTTCGGCATCACTCAAGGTGTCGAGCAATGCCTTTGCTTCCGTCCAGTGATCATCCTCGACAAAGTCGGGGTCGGCCATATCATCATTATCAAAATCACCGTCCCCAGGAAGATCGGGCATTGTTGCCCCGCCATGTTCTGGCAAATGCTGCAGCAGCACGCCACCAGCACGCCAGGATGAGCGCGACTGGCCGCGCTCAGAGTGCTCGGCAACAGCAAGCCTTACGCGCGTTGGGATCTGCTCGGACTGCATAAAATAGGTGTGCGCCACATCTTCAAGGCTCTCGCCTTCAAGGGCGACGATCCCCTGATAGCGATCCATGTGAACGCCCTGATCGACAGTAAGCGCAAGAACACCCTTGCCCAAGAGGTCTTGTGGCTTTGTGGTGCCAGCCTTTTCCAGCGCTGCCAGAGCGTCTTCATCAAAGCGCGCGTAGGCACGCAGACCATCTGGCGTGTCAAAATCGACCACCAACAGGCTAACCGGACCGTCAGTGCGCGACTGAAGGATGAACCGCCCCTCGAACTTGAGCGACGAGCCGATCAACGCCGCCAGCGTCACCGCCTCGCCCAGAAGGCGTGCAACGGGCTCAGGATAACCGTGCCGAGAGATCATTGTGTCGAGCTGGATGCCCAAACGTACAACGCGTCCCCGGCTGTCGAGATTTTCGAGCGTAAAGGGAACGGCAACATCGTCCCCGCTCTCGGGCCGATCCAGCCCGAATTGTTCGAGAGAGCTCTCGCTCATTGCGTGTTCCTTAATCCGCCTAAAGCGTATCGATCCCGAAGGCCCAACAGAGAATGGCCTTCTGGATATGCAGGCGGTTTTCAGCTTCGTCGAATACGACCGATTGGGGCCCGTCGATCACTTCATCGGTGACCTCGTCGCCGCGGTGAGCAGGCAGGCAGTGCATAAAGAGCGCATCGGTCGCGGCTTGGGAAAACAATCTGGTGTTGACCTGATACGGTTTCAAGATGCGCCGGCGCTCGCCCTCGTCGGTATCGCCCATAGAAACCCAAGTGTCCGTGATGACCAGATCGGCATCGGCGATCGCCGTATGGGGATCTGTGCCAAGGCTGACCGCCTCTCCAACTTCGGCGATGTCGGACAGCAGCCCCTGATCTGGCCAGTATTGTTTTGGACAGGCGATAGCGAGCGTGTTGCCGAAGAGCGCCGTTGCATGCACCCAGGATGCCAGGACATTGTTGGAATCCCCAATCCAGGCAACCTTGCGGCCCTCGAGCAGTCCACGGTTCTCTTCAAAGGTCTGAATATCGGCCATGACCTGGCAAGGATGGCTTCGCCGGGTCAGACCGTTGATCACGGGAATTGACGAGGCGCCAGCCAGATCGAGCAAATCATCATGGCTGAGGATACGGATCATTATGGCATCGACATAGCGGCTCATCACGCGCGCCGTATCTTCAATGGTTTCCTCGCGGGCGAGTTGCATTTCCTGGCCAGTCAGCATCAAGGTCTGGCCGCCGAGCTGGCGCATGCCCACATCGAAGGAAACCCGCGTACGGGTCGACTGGCGTTCAAAGATCATTGCCAGAACTTTGTCCTCGAGCAGCCCCGGACGTTCGCCTGCCTTGAGGCGTTTTTTTAGCTCATGGGCAAAATCGAGGATTGAACGCAGTTGCTCGTAGGAAAAATCCTTGAGGTCGAGAAAGTGTCTCGCGGTCATAGTCAGCTATCCTGAAAAAGCGAAAAGGTGCTGCGGCCCTATTGGGCTGCGCTGGCATGTTCGGCGTCGAGTTCGGCAAAGGCCGCGGCGATAATCCCGATGGCTTCTTTGATCTCGTCTTCATTGACGATAAGCGGCGGCAATAGACGCAGCACGTTGTCGCTCGCGGCCACAGTCAGCAGCTTGTGATCTCGCAGACGCGCCACAAAATCACGAACGGGCGGTGCGATCTTGATACCGGCGATCAACCCTTTGCCACGCACTTCGACAATGTGGTTGGGAAATTTCTGCATGAGCTGATGAAGCTCATGGGCAAGCGTCTTGCCCATGGCATCGACATGCTCGATGAAGCCCGGCGCCAGAACCCTGTCGAGCACCGCGTTGCCCACAGCGCAGGCCAAGGGGTTTCCACCATAGGTTGAACCGTGCGTACCCGGCACCATGCTTTCAGCGATCGGTCCTTTGGCAAGGCACGCCCCGAGGGGGAAACCGCCGCCTATAGCCTTGGCCACCGTCATGATGTCGGGGGCTGCGCCTGACCATTCATGGGCGAAGAACTTACCGGTACGGCCATAGCCGCATTGGACTTCATCATAGATCAAAAGGAGCCCATGCTTGTCGCAAAGGGCGCGCAAGCCCTTGAGATAAGCGTCGGAAAATGCTGTCACGCCTCCCTCGCCCTGCACTGGCTCTATAAGGATCGCAGCGGTCTTGTCGTCGATCAACGCTTCGACTGCAGCCAAATCACCTGGATTTGTGTGCTTGTAGCCGGGCATAGGACCGAAGCCCTCTGTGTAGGCCGGATTGCCTGCAGCGGCTATGGTCGCAATTGTGCGGCCATGGAAAGAGCCGGAAAAGCCGATAATGTCGACCCTGTCCTTTTCGCCCCTTGCCCAGAAATAGTGGCGCGCTGTCTTTATGGCGCACTCGAGCGCTTCAGCACCCGAATTGGTGAAGAACACTTTATCGGCAAAGGTCGCATCTACCAGTCGCTGAGCGAGCTTTTCCTGCTCCGGAATGGTGAATATGTTCGAGGTGTGCCAGATTTTGTCGGCCTGAGCCTTGAGTGCGTCGACAACGTGCCTGTCACCATAGCCGAGCGCGTTGACTGCAATACCAGCGGCGAAATCGAGATAGGGGGTGCCCTCTTCGGTGAACAATCGCATGCCTTCGCCCCGCACAAAGGCGAGTTCGGACCGGGCATACGTGCCATAGAGCGCAGACATTGTTCTTAGCCTTCTCGTTACAAATAAAGATCGGGAGCCGTGTCCCTGAAAATGAAAAACGCGCTCGGTGTCCCAAGCACGCATGACCAGTTTGCTTATGCTGGGCGCAAGCCCAAAAGTCAATCGAGCGCCCGGTTTCCCGGCCTTTGGGGGCTTGACTCATCGTTGCCACAATGGTGGTTCATGTCTTCGCGCGAAACATGGTTGTGCGAACAATGCAACAGCCACGACCTATTGCCACCAGCATGTAAAATTGAGGTGGGATAAACCGGGGAAAGTCGGTTGCGGCCCTTGCCACCGATTTTCCCGCCCGTGTAGTATGAGGCCATTGGGAACACGACATCTCGTGTGGCAGACCCCATCACCATACGACAGTTAGTATGCCGGCGGTCAATCTCATTGGTCCGCACAAGAATAGACTCTATTTAAAATACGGCCTGGAGCATAATCGATGAGCTGGACGGACGAGCGCGTAGCACTCCTGAAAAAACTTTGGATGGAAGGCCTCAGCGCAAGCCAGATTGCCGCGGAACTGAGCGGCGGTGTCACACGCAACGCCGTGATCGGCAAGGTCCACAGGCTGAAATTGTCGGCGCGCGCCAAGCCGGCCAGCGTTGCACCGCGCGCCAAGGCGCCGCGCCCGACCGCGCCGCGCAGGCCATCGGCAAGTTCCTCGGGATCTCCACGTGGCACCGCTTCTGCCGCAGCCAGCGCCGTCAGCCAGCGTCGGACAACAATTGCGCCGACAATGGGGGCCACCGCACTCAAGATGGACACCGAGCTTGAAGCAGAAATGGTGGTTGAAGCCAGCACCAAGGCGGAATTGTTCATTCCGGTGGAAGAGCGCATTTCACTGCTCCAGCTCACCGAAAAAACCTGCAAATGGCCGATCGGCGATCCGGTGAGCACGGAATTCCACTTCTGCGGACGGGAGTCCGATGAAGGCAAGCCCTATTGCGACTTCCATTCGCGGCGCGCCTACCATCAGATCGACCGCAAGAAACGCTAGATTTCGACTTCGCAATATTTTTAAAGCCCCGGCCCGTTCCGGGGCTTTTTTGTATCTCCATCGCCACGACATCACTAGCGCGAAGGCGGTTGGTGCATTGGAAGACTGCGCGCTTCGTCCGCCCGTCGTGAGAGCCAGATCGATCAGAGCTTCCAGACTTGCTGTATCGAGGGCATCGCCATGCGATCCTGTCGCCACCATGATGTGACGAAGGGCGACGATCCTTGCGCGGTCTCAGCCTCGCATTTGATGAGCAGCAAAGTCGCTCGCTTGAGCGCGGGAAGAAGATGGTCATGCGGCATGAATTCTTGACGGCCACAATTGGGCAGCGTTTAATCAGCCCTCATGGGGGCAAATGGCCGGTTTTCGAGCGCAGGGAGATGGCGCAATGAAGCTTCTGCTCGCCGTAGATATTGCCGATCGCCTCGGCGACATCCTCGCCAGCCGTGCACCTTTTGACATCGAAACCGAAGCCCGGGCTCTTGTGGAACGCCATCCAGAAGCCCATGTGCGACTGGACGATGTCGTTTCAACTATGTTGCACGAATTACAGCGCCAATCTGATTGTATGGAATTGCGACGATGACAGGTCGCGATATCGACAAACTGCAGGAGACCGAAGATGGACGATGGCGACGACAAGCGCGAACGCAGCTTCACCGAGGAGATCGAAATTGCCGGTCACCAGCTCATTGAACGGATCAAGGAGCTGATAGCCGAAGGCAACGTCCGCACGCTGCGCATCAAAACAGGAAACGGCGACGTCTTTCTCGAAATACCACTCACAGCCGGCGCAATTGCCGGGGGTGTAGTCACCCTCGCGGCGCCCTGGTTAGCGGCTATCGGAGCCATTGCGGCGCTAACAACCCGCGTAAAGATCGAAATCGTCCGCAATGACAACGAAAAGCCTGACGAGGGGGACTAAGTTTACGTGATCGTCAAGTGGCCTCTCGCCACTCAGGTAACGGAAACACGCGGTCATAGACGAGATTAAAGATGAACGCGTAGACCATATAAAACAGGGCGAGCGAAAAATCCATGATGAGCGCCTGCAGCAAGGAAATGCCCAGATACAAGGCTATAAAGGGCATCAGGATCATCAACAACCCAAGCTCGAAGAGCACGGCATGAGCTATGCGGAGCGGTAATGACTTGAGGGTCGTGCCAAGCTTGCGCTTCATGATCGCGTCAAAGCCGAAATTGAAAATGTAGTTCCATGCCATCGCGAGCGTCGCGGAGACGATACCAAGCACCCCCATCTGATGCATCGGTATCGAGAAGACCAGAGCACCAATCGGAATTACGAGAATAAGGCCGATGATTTCGAAACAAAGTGCGTGGCGGAAACGATCCCAGACTGTACGCATGACAGGAAACTCCTTGCTGAAAAGCTCGGGTCGTCCCGAAATTGGTACCCTTGGCGGGGAGGTCGTCCTCAACGAGGGCTATTTAAGAGTCCGGAACGGAAAGTCAAGTTCGGCCTCAGAACCGAGATCGCACTTTCGCGAAACCGGACGACAGGATGCCCCTGCCCCCGGCACACGTTTTGTCTTCATCCCAGAAACGACGCAGTTGAGCCCTCTTCGCAATTCAAAATCTGCGACGGTCAATACCCCTTGATTTGGCCGCATCGACGGCGTGGTGCGATCAGCGCTTCGCACCGCGATATGCATGGCAGTCAGGGCAGGCAGCAATATGTCTTGAAGGGCAATTTCGCGACGCCAGATTTTCGGCTGGAAGTGATGCTCCATCTCGACAAATCCGCGGAATCGGGGGCAGTGTCGCGGAATGAACACTTCTTTTCTCACTCTGTTAAGCGTCGGCCTCGGTGGCGGACTTGGAGCTGTTCTTCGCCATTTCGTTTCGAGCGCAATTGCGCGGCAGCTTGGGCATGGAGTGTTTGGTACGCTGGCGGTTAATGTGACAGGCTGCCTGCTTATCGGATTGCTCGCCGGTTTTTTTATAGCGCCAGGAGAGGTGCCCGCGGTGTCGACCCCGTTATGGCTTTTGCTGGTGGTGGGCGTGTGCGGGGGCTACACGACGGTTTCAAGTTTTTCATTGCAGACGCTGACGTTGCTGCGTGAGGGTCATGGCGGCCCCGCACTGATCAATATCGGTGCATCATTGTTGTTGTGCTTTTCCGCTACGGCCATCGGCTTTGTATTGATCTATTCGCGCGGCGCCATGCCATGAGCGAAAAGCGTTTGATTTTCGCAATCGCCGCCGGCGGGATGATGGGCAGTATGGTCCGATATGGATTGTCACTCCTTTCGCTTGCCGCGATCCCCGACTGGACGATTGCTGGAACACTGGTGGCCAACATCGCCGGCTCTCTGCTTATCGGTCTAATAGCCGCCTGGTCGGTCCGCAGGCTGCCTTCGCCTATTTTGAACGGATTTCTAGTCACCGGGTTTTGCGGCGGGTTCACAACATTTTCGGCCTTTTCTCTTGAGGCTCTTCTTCTGGCGGGATCCGGGGCATGGTCGGTCGCGCTGGGCTATGTCGCGTCCTCGATCGTCAGCTGGCTGATGGCAGTTTGGCTCGGCTGGCACGCGGGCCTGGCACTGTTTGTCGCGAAAGAGCCAACCGCCCACACCAAATCTTAAACGGCGCGCTGCAATAAACCCTCAAGGTCGACGAAATTTTTGGGGGATGGATTCATGCTCAGCCGTATCAACGCTATGGGCGTTCTGTTTGCCATTGCCGCGCTGATGGCACTGGCGCTGGCGGCGGGCCTAGCGCTTTACGCCATTGTGGAGAATCCCAACTCCAACAGTTATGCGCTTCTGGCTGAAGCGTTCCTCAATGGGCGGCTCGACACCACAACTTGTTTCGATGGCGATTGCGCGCGGTTCGAAGACAAGATTTTCGTGATGTTCCCGCCCGTACCGGCGATCATTGCCCTGCCCTTCGTAGCGCTTTTCGGGATCAATTTCTCCGGATTTGTGTTTCTGGCTGCCGTAGCCTTCGCGGTATCGGTCTGGCTGTGGTGGCAGATTTTTGAAGGGCTCAAGCTGGACCGCGATGTGGCGATCTGGCTGCTGCTGGGGCTGGCTTTTGCAACCCCGCTTTACTTCGTGACCATACGCGGCGACGGCATCTGGTTTTTTGCCCAGTCTATCGGGTTCATGTTCACATCGCTGGCTATTCACCAGATGGTGCGCGGGGGATGCCTGATCCTTGCTGGTGCGTGTATCGGCGCTGCATTTTTGTGCCGGCAAATGGCAGTATTCTATCTGCCTTTCCTGTTTGCGTTGTCACTGGATCGGTTTGAGCCGCTGATCAGCTTTTCACGCCAGCACATCATTCGGGTGCTCAAGCTCGGCCTGCCGGCGGGCGTCGCTGTACTGATTTATCTAACCTATAATTATCTGAGGTTCGGCGATCCGATGCAGACCGGCTACCCTTACATGATCGGGGCCGATATCGCCGAGGGCGGATCGATGATCAATTACCGACTGGCCGAGCACGGGCTTTGGTCATCGGCCTATGTGCTGTTCAACGCGCTTTATATGTTCGTCCAAGGCTTCCACATGGACTTTGGCGGAAATTCCATGGTCGACCCTGTGGCTCTTGATCCGTCGGGCACAGCGCTTCTAGCGGCCAGCCCATTCGTATTGTTCGCGTTTTTTGCACCAATGCGCCGCCCGGTGCTGATTGGGATTGCGACGATCTTGGTCATTGCAGTGCCGACGCTGTTTTACCACTCCAACGGATACTCCCAGTACAATGTGCAGCGCTATGCTCTCGACTGGTTGCCCATCGTTTTCTATATGTTGGCGCTGGCACTCGCCGATAAGGATATCCGTGGGCTTGCACTGTTAGTGACGTTTGGCATCGGCCTTAATCTGGTAACCATGGCATTTCTGGCGCTCGGGCTGACAGCCTAAGCTCATTCAGCCGCCCAAGCGCCAAATTGGGCATGATGCAGTCGGGCATATGCGCCAGATTTGGCGACCAGGTCGTCGTGAGCGCCCTCTTCGACAATTCGACCATCGGCAATGACCGCTATGCGGTCGGCATTGCGGATCGTAGCCAGCCGGTGGGCGATAACCAAGGTCGTCCGACCTTCCGAGAGTGCTGCAAGCGCCCGCTGAATCTGCATTTCGGTTTCTGTATCCAGGGCCGAAGTTGCTTCATCGAGAATGAGGATAGGCGGATTCTTCAAAAATATCCGCGCGATGGCCAAACGTTGTTTTTGCCCACCGGACAGTTTGACCCCGCGTTCTCCGATCATTGTATCCAGACCCTCGGGCAACTGTGCGATAACACTATCGAACTGCGCGCTGCGGGCAGCCGCCATGACTTCCTCATCCGTCGCACCCAGTCGTCCATAAGCGATGTTGTCGCGGATGGATGTGCCGAACATGAACACGTCCTGCTGCACAATGCCGATTTGACTGCGCAGAGAATCCTGGGTCATGTCGCGGATGTCGATACCGTCAATTGTAATGGCGCCGGCATCGATTTCATAAAAACGCGGCAGCAGAGAGCAAATCGTTGTCTTGCCTGCACCGGACGGGCCAACAAGCGCTATGGTTTCACCTGCCTTCACGCTGAGCGTAATGTCGCTCAGGATCGGGCGTGTGTCCGAATAGGCAAAATTGACATTGTCGAAAACAATATCGCCTCGCAGCCCCGAAACGACCTTGGCGCTTGGGCCGTCAACGATATCTGGCTCGGTGTCCATCAGATCAGTGAAACGCCTGAAGCCGGCGATGCCCTTGGGGTAGCTTTCGATGACCGAGATGATCTTGTCGATCGGCCTGAACAGCACCGTTATGAGCAGTAAGAAACCAACGAACTGGCCGTAGGTCATTTCTCCATACATGACGAGAGCCGTGCCAGCGAGCATGACCATCAACTGCACCAGGCTCTTGGCCATGTAGGACATCGAGATCGATGCCGTCATGATCTTATAGGCCTTTAGCTTTGTGGTCCGGTAGCTCTGGTTGTCGCCCTCGAACAGTTTGCGCTCATGATGTTCGTTGGCGAATGCGCGCACAGCACGGACGCCGCCGATGGATTCTTCGATACGCTGATTAAAATCGCCGACCCGACCATAAAGGTTCTTCCAGGTCGTGGTCATGGCGCTCCCGTACTTGAAAATCAGGAATGCGGCGACAGGGACGATAAACAGTGTGATTGCTGCGAGCTTGAGATTCATCATCGCCATGAGCACAAAGGCCCCAATGAACGTCATGATCGCTATGAACACGTCCTCGGGCCCGTGGTGCGCGATCTCACCGACCTCTTCGAGGTCCTTGGTGACATGGGTAATCAGATGTCCGGTTTTCTTGTTGTCGAAATAGCGGAAAGAAAGCTTGTGAAGGTGATCGAACGCCTGGCGGCGCATGTCGGTCTCAATACCAATGCCAAGTGCGTGGCCCCAATAGTTGACGATTGAGAGCAGGCCGGCATTGAAAATATAAACGATGAGCAACGCGCCAGCGGCGACAAAAATCCAGAACCAGCTTTGGCTTGGCAGCAACTGATCGACATAGAGTTGGACGACGACCGGAAAACTCAACTCGAGCAGACCGACAATCACGGCGCAGCCGAAATCGAGGAAAAAGAGCCCCTTATAGGGCGCGTAATAGGAGAAAAATCGGCGCAACATAGTCGGATCGCTTTCAATACCGCCCGGACCTAGCGCGCTCAAACTGGACTCGTCAAGTCAAGTTTTACGCATGGTCCAGCTCTCGGGTCGTGGTGACCCGAAAGCTCAGATATTTGTGTCCGACAAAGTTTACAACCGCCCCAATGGCAATTCCAGAACCATGAGCAAAGGCTTCGGGCATAAAGCTCCAGCCCAAAACCGGGAGTATATGGTCAAGCAGGAGCAAAGACACTGCCATCACCACCACCGCCCCGATCGCATTGACAGCGAGAAACAAGGTGGCCTGCAAACCAAGCGGCTGCGCGGAGTTGGGAAAGACATATGCGCGGTAAAGTGTGAATCCAGCGCTCATGCCGATAAGATAGGCGACAAAAACGGCGGCAGGAAACGGCACAACCAGTGACAGTGGAAACCGCACCAGCCAATTGACGGCCGCCGCGAGGCCGCCAAGCAACAGGAAGCGCACTATCTGGGGCAGCTTGAGGAACATTTTGGGGCTCATATGCCGATCCAGGCGAGGAAAAACCCGAGCGCAAGGCCGGCAGCGAGCATAAGGCTCTTGGGATCCTTCATGGCGAAGGCGACTGGATCGTCATTGAGTTCGCCCCTGAAACTGAGCATCCATATCCGGCCGATCCACAGAAACAGAGCAGCAGGCATGAGCCAGAGCCAGACAGAGTCTGAGTAAAAGTCAGCAGCGAGCGCGTCCTGGGTCAAATACAAGACCAGGATCAAAACCGAACCGATGCCGCTCGACACACCCATTGCCATTATGAAGGGCGCATCAGTGGTGAAATAGCCTCGCCCGCTGATCTTGCCCGCTCCGCCATTGTCGGTCAGTCGCTGGACCTCGGTGTTGCGCTTGGCAAAGGACAGCGACGCAAAAAGGAACATCGAAAAGACGAGCAGCCAGGGCGAAGCCATTACGCCGACGGCAACGATTCCGAGCACCAGCCGCAATGTGAACAGGACAGCAAGCGTAAACGCATCAAGGATTGGCTTGCGCTTGATCCCCATCGAGTAAGCCACCGTCAGGCCCAGATACACTGACAGTGTTGTCACGACCAGTGGATTGACCAGAGCGCCGATCGCAAAGGCAACCACCATGGCAACAGGCATGACGGCGAGTGCATGTACTATCGATATGCGGCCAGCGGCGAGTGGACGGTTGCGTTTGGACCAATGACGCCTATCATCGGCGATGTCCCAGAGATCGTTGAGCAAATAGGTCGAAGACGCAAGAATACCCAGGGCGAGAAACGCCAGTGACGCGCTGGCCCAGGCCGACAGGTCGAGCATGTGGCCGCCGAGCATAAGCGGCACGAAAACCAGAGCATTCTTTGCCCATTGATGCAGACGCGCTTCCTTGATCCAGTCCTTAAGCCGCGATGGGCGAGAAATAACGTGCTCAATCCGGGTCAATCGGGCTGCATCGCGCGCTACACCGCGCGCTGTCTCGACAAGCACGCCGGCCTTCGCGTGTTTCCAGACAGCGAGATCGGCCTTGCTGTCTCCAGCATAGACGAATCCTTCGGGAAACAGATCGGCCAGTTTGCGCGCCTTTGTAGCTCCCTTGAGATTGGTGATGCCGTCCGAAGCAATTGTCTTGTCGATAAAGGGAAATCGGTGCGCCATCCGGATGGCCAGAAGGTTATCGGCGGCAGTGGCGAGAACGATCTGGCGTCCTTTGGCCCTTTCTGCCTGCGCATAGGCAACGATGCTATCGTTGAGCGGGATGTCGTCGACCTGCAGCGTAACGCGCTGAGCGAGTTGCTGTTTGAGATGCGCCTTCCCCTTGAGCATCCACAAAATGAGCGAAAAAAGGCCGAACGGGTTCTGCTTGAGATAAGCGAACACTGTCTCGTGGAGGAGATCTGTGCGGATTAATGTGTTGTCGAGATCGAGGACGAGCGGGAGAAGGTCCTCATTGCTCAACACATTCTCGGCATGAGCCTGTTTGACCGCATTTGCTGAATTGGGCATCGCACCTGCTCGCTTTACGAAGTTCGCTCCGTTATCGCGGGCGCGAGGCATTGGCGCAAAACAAACAGACAATAAGCGTTAATTAGGCCACACATGTTAATCGGTCAAATGCGCGACAAAATTTACGCTTTGTCGAATTTTCTCAATGAAACACAAATCAAATCAATTAGATTGTAAAGAAATCGGCGCACCGCACCAGGCATGAGCCACACGCCGCGTATGCAACGAATTAGAGCGCGACGAATTTTTCGTCGAACGCATAGCCCGCACCGCGCACCGTGCGGATCGGGTCCTTTACACGGCCTTTATTGATTGCCTTGCGCAGACGCCCCACATGAACGTCTACAGTACGCTCGTCGACATAGACATCGGTTCCCCAAACGCCATCCAGAAGTTGCTCGCGCGAATAGACGCGGCCGGGGTTGCCCATGAGATATTCGAGCAGGCGGTACTCGGTGGGGCCGAGATGGACTTCCTTACCCGATCTGCGAACGCGATGAGTCGTGCGATCAAGTTCAATATCGCCAGCTTTAAGGATCGCAGCGATCAGTTGCGGGTTAGAGCGGCGCAGCAGAGCGTTGATACGCGCCATAAGCTCTGGCAGCGAAAACGGCTTGACCACATAGTCATCGGCGCCGGTCGCCAATCCACGCACTCGCTCCTCTTCCTCGCCGCGCGCGGTGAGCATGATGATAGGGATGCGGGCCGTATCCGTGCGTGCGCGTATGCGGCGGCAGATTTCGATGCCTGAAGTACCCGGCAGCATCCAGTCGAGCAGAATGATATCGGGGGTATTTTCGGCGATGCGCAGCATTGCCTCTTCGGAATCTTCGGCTGTCGCGACAGCGAAGTCTTCAGCTTCGAGATTATAGCGCAGAAGTTCGACGAGATCGGCCTCGTCTTCGATAACAAGAACCTGCGGTGTCATAGGCTAGCCTTTGATCTGCTCACGCCTGAAATCCTCGACGTCGGATGTCAGCGATTGTCCGGTCGCAAGGAAATAGGCCTGCTCGGCAATGTTGGTTGAATGGTCCCCTACCCGTTCGAGGTTCTTCCCGCAGAACAGGAGGTGCGTACACATGGTAATGTTGCGCGGATCTTCCATCATGTAGGTGAGGAGCTCGCGGAAGAGCGAAACGTAAAGAGCGTCCACGTCTGTATCACGCTCGACGACGTCGACCGCCATATCCTTGTCGCGGGCAGCAAAGGCATCTAAGGCAAGCTTGACCTGGCGCTGGACCAATTCGCCCATATGGCGCAGCCCGTTCTTGAACTGGCTCGACATGGTTATGCCTTCGAACTGGGTCGAACGACGGGCTGTAGATTTTGCCATATCCCCGATGCGCTCGAGATCGTTTGCAACGTGGATCGAAGCAATAACCAGACGCAGGTCCTGCGCCATGGGCTGTCGACGGGCAATGATCGAGACCGCCATCTCGTCGATCTGAGCCTGCATTGCGTCGACCTTCTTGTCGGCAGCAACTGTTGCCAGGGCAAGTTCGGCGTCCGAGCGGATCAGGGCGTCGGTGGCGTTTGAAATGGCCTTCTCAACCAATCCGCCCATTTCGGAAATCGAGCGTGCGAGTTCGATCAACTCGTCTTCGTAGGAGGTGACAATGTGTTCGTTTGAATTGGGCATCGCTTTCATCCTCTTGTCGCATTCGCGACCCGAAAAACCGGGTCCACTTTAATGTGCAAACGCCTTAACCGATGCGGCCGGTAATATAATCCTGTGTACGCTTCTCACGCGGATTGGTGAAAATTTCTTCTGTCGGTCCTTCTTCGATGAGCTTGCCAAGATGAAAGAACGCCGTCTTTTGCGACACACGGGCCGCCTGCTGCATCGAGTGCGTGACGATGACGATCGTGTAGTTGGTGCGCAGTTCGTCAATCAATTCCTCGATGATGGCGGTCGCTATCGGGTCCAGCGCCGAGCAGGGTTCGTCCATCAGAATGACTTCGGGACCGACCGCCATAGCGCGTGCGATGCAAAGACGCTGCTGCTGACCACCAGAAAGACCGGTGCCAGGCTGATGCAGGCGATCCTTGACCTCTTCAAACAGTCCCGCTTTTTGCAGTGAGGTGACAACGATCTCTTCGAGGTCGGATTTGTTATGCGCCAGGCCGTGGATTTTGGGACCGTAGGCTACGTTCTCGAAAATCGATTTCGGAAACGGATTGGGCTTCTGGAAAACCATCCCGATCCGGGCACGCAATTCCACGACGTCGAGGTTAGGGTCATAAAGGTTGTCATCGTCAAGGGAGATGTTGCCGGTGACCTTGCAGCCCTCGATAGTATCGTTCATGCGGTTGATACAGCGCAGGAATGTCGACTTCCCGCAGCCCGAGGG
Organism: Pelagibacterium sp.; assembly: GCF_048264985.1. GTDB lineage: Bacteria > Pseudomonadota > Alphaproteobacteria > Rhizobiales > Devosiaceae > Pelagibacterium. Next base: position 635,147 of record NZ_JBLXCL010000001.1, on the reverse strand, counting down.
ACCGATAAAAGCCGACACCGACTTCTCCGGTATATCGATCGACACATCGAACAGGGCCTGTTTGTCGCCGTAGAACACCGACATATCGTTGGCCTTAAGCCTTGACGGATGCGCGTGGGGATCGGGCGTCCGCACCGTTTTGTGGACAGGGGTTGCCGATGCCTGAGGATTGGTCGCTGACATTTCGCGCGCGCTCCTTGCACTAAGAATACCGGTCATTTGTTGCGCTCCAAGCGGGTACGCAGGAATATTGCGATGGCGTTAAGCAAGATCATGAATCCGAGCAGAACCATGATGGCGGCCGAAGTGCGCGCCTCAAAGAAATTCCGGTTTTCATTGCCCTGCCAAAGGTAGATCTGAACCGGCAGGGCGCTGGCCTGATCGAACGGGGTCGAAGGTATGGACGCAACGAAGGCATTCATTCCGATCAGCAACAGCGGCGCAGTCTCGCCCAGCGCCTGAGCTATGCCGATGATGGTCGCTGTCAGTATGCTCGGAAAGGTGATCGGCAGAACATGGTGAAACACCATCTGAGTGCGCGAAGCGCCCAGCCCCAAGGCTGCCTGGCGAAGCGATGGCGAGACCTGACGCAGCGCGGAACGGGTTGCGATGATGATTGTAGGCAGCGTCATCAGGGTGAGAACCAAACCACCGACGATCGGAGCCGAGATCGGCAAGCGGAAGTAATTGATGAAAACCGCAGCGCCAAGCAGGCCGAAAACAATCGACGGTACTGCTGCCAGATTGTTGATATTGACTTCGATGAGGTCGGTAAATCTGTTCTTGGGCGCGAACTCTTCGAGGTAGATTGCGCTCGATACACCGATGGGAACGGCAAGAACAATCACCACCAGCATCATGTAGAGCGAACCGACGAACGCCCCGGCCAGTCCGGCCGACGCCGGCGCCGTACGCGAGTCCGTGTTGGTAAAAATGTGCCAGGCAAAATCCATAGTGATGATGCCATCCGCCCGGAACCGATCTGCAATTGCGCGGGTGATCGCTGACAATTGCTGGCGCGCGTCGGGCAGATCGCGGTCGATTGTGCCCTTGAGCCAGTTGTCTGTATCGGCCGAACCAAGAAGTGAGACACTGACTGTCTGGCCGAGCAAGTCTGGATTGTCCTGATACATCTGGCGCAGCTTCAGACCGGCATTGTTATCGACCAATTGGCGTATGTCGGAGGCTTCAGCATCAAGTGCTGGCAGCTTCTCACGCACCCCCTGCTCGATCAGCGCGTTCCAGTTGACCCCGGCCAGCGCACGTCGCCAGTCGAGATAGGCTGCTTCATATTCAGCAACAGATTCAAAGTCGGACCTGAGCGGGGCGGGACCGGCCGATACAAAATCTTCAGCGAAGGTTACATCGAGATGGAGCGTCGCCTGGGTAAAGGCGGGCGCTCCCTTGGTCATCACCTGCCAGAACAGAGTTCCGACAAGTCCGAGCGCAATCAGGACTGCTCCTATTCCAGCAGCCCTGAAAATGGCTTCAGAACGATGGCGGCCCGCGAGGCCTTTGCGGATACGGGCGCGACGCTGGTCGGCAGTGTCGGCATCCGATGAAAGGGCGTGATCGGTCATGTCAGTCGTACTGCTCCCGGAACCGGCGCACTATGGTCAGAGCGGCCACGTTGAGAATAAGGGTCAGAACAAAGAGCGTTAGGCCCAAAGCAAAGGCGACGAGCGATTGCGGGCCGGCAAAGTCAGAGTCGCCGGTCAACTGATTGACGATGGTAACCGTGACGGTGGAAGTCGGCTCGAACGGATTAAAGCGCAATATTGGGCTGTTACCGGCGGCAAGCACAACGATCATGGTTTCGCCGATGGCTCGCGAGATAGCCAAGAGAAATGCACCCACGATGCCGGGAAGCGCGGCTGGGAGGATCACCTTGCGGATGGTCTCCGACTTGGTGGCGCCAAGCCCAAACGAACCATCGCGCAGCGATTGGGGCACTTGTCGCAAGATGTCGTCAGACAGCGAGGAAATAAATGGAATGATCATGATGCCCATAACCAGCCCCGCAGTTGCTGCGCTTGTGGCGCGGATATCGAAGCCAATGACAGACCCAAAACCGGCAAGCAGCGGCCCCACTGTCACAAGAGCGAAGAACCCATAAACGATAGTGGGGATACCCGCGAGAATTTCGATGATGGGCTTAACAACATTGCGCAGTCGCGGGTCGGCATATTGGGAAAGATAGATCGCCGCCATCAATCCAACCGGCAGCGCCACAACCATGGCAATAGTCGCCACCATGATCGTCCCCCAGAGCAGCGGGATCAAACCGTATTCGCCGGCGCCGCCTGTACCTGTCGTGGAAAAGCGCGGATTCCAAACGGTGCCGAAGAAGAAATCGAGCGGATTGATGAAGCTGAAAAACCGGATCGCCTCAACCAACAATGACGCTACGATGCCGACTGTTGTCAGAATGGCAACGCCCGAGCAGGCAAGCAGCAAAACTGTGATGGCACGCTCGACCTGATTGCGGGCACGCAGGCCAGGCACTATGCCCCGACGCGCATAAAGCAGAGCCGCGATACCGATGACCGCCGCCGCGAGAATGACAATTAGGAAGCTGTATAGCTGGAACTGGCCAAGGGCGCGCGCCGCTTCTGCTTCGAAGGGCTGCGGTTCGCCAATGATGCCATATCCCGATGCAAGGGCGCGGATGCGGCCTATGGCATTGTTGAGCTGACTGGGCTCGAGCGCTGCGGCAATGTCGGCGGGGATCTGCGAATGCACGAATGCCTCGGTGACGCCGGGACCGAACAACCCCCAGAGACCGAGAACCAGGGTAGCCGGGATGACAACCCAGAGCGCCATGCGCAAGCCGTGGTAGATCGGACGGGAATGCAGGCGACGGCCCGAAGCATCAGCAACCGCGCGACTTCTGGACCACCCCACCTGATAGGCTAGCCCCAACAGGACAAGAAGGGTTGCTGCGATGACGAAGCTGTTCATTCCCGGACCTTTGGAAACCGCACCTGAAATAAGAGCGGCAGAAGCGCATGAGCGCTCCTGCCGACTTTTTAGAACCGATTACTCGGCTTCTGCCTGTGCACCTTCGTTGAAGTCGGCAACGATCTGAGCGCGCATCTCGGCTTCAAGCGGGATGAGGCCAGCTTCTTCAAGACGGCCACCCGAACCGGCGATACCGTCGGAAAGGAAGAACTCAACATACTCGGAAAGGCCCGGGATCACGTCGACATGAGCGCCCTTCACATAGAACTGGAGTGGGCGCGACACTGGGTATTCACCGGCAAGAATAGTTGCCGCAGTGGGCTCTACGCCGGAGACCGTTGCAACCTTGAGTGTGTCGGTGTTCTGCTCGTAGAACGACAGGCCAAACACTCCGACAGTGTCTGTGTTGGACTGCAGGCGAGCAAGCGTTTCGGTGTAATCGCCAGCAATTTCCACGACAACGTCCTGACGGAAAGCAACACAGGCTTCTTCATCTTCAACGCCGGCTTCTTCACAACCCGGGATAACGACGCGCTCTTCGAACACTTCGCGGGTGCCGTGATTGCCAGCCGGGATGGCAAGGGCAATTGGCTGATCGGGCAGAGAGGCGTCGATTTCGGCCCAGCTTGTGTAGGGATTGTCGACCAATTCGCCATCAACCATGACCTGAGCAGCCAGGGCATTGAAGACGTGGATAGGCTCGAGAGCGAAGTCACCCTTGTCTGCATTGACGGCGAACACGATACCATCGAAGCCGATTACGATTTCGCGGATGTCGTCAACACCGGCAGCGGCACAAGCTTCAACTTCGGCAGCACGAATTTTGCGCGATGCATTGGCGATATCGATGGTGTTTTCACCAACGCCTTCACAGAACTGACGCAGGCCACCCGAAGAACCACCCGAGCCGACGACGGGCGTGTTGAATTCCGGGAATGCAGCGCCGAATTCTTCGGCAACGATCGAGGCGAACGGCAGGACCGTGGACGAACCGGCGATCTGGATAGTGTCGCGGCTCTGAGCCTGGGCAGCAGTTGCGCCGAAAGCTGCAACCACCGCGAGAGCGGCGCTGGCGTAAAGTGCGGTCTTCATGATTCTGATCTTCCTTCGTGTCAGAAGCGTCCGGGCATTTGCCCCTGGGTTTTGATGAAACCAGACATGTGTCTTTGCGGCTTCATCTCGAAAACAGGGGCAACCTAGGGCCGTCAGCTAAAGGTTCTATGTCTTTTCAATGACACTTGGATGACATCGTAACTCTTTGATTTAAAAGAGAGAAAGACGACACTCCCTGTGGGAAACGGCTCTTGAATGACATTTGTGACGATAGAGTTTCAGCGCGGCAGAAGAATTTCCACGCGGGTGCCCTCGCCCAGTTTGGAGCGGATCGACAGCAGGCCATGGTGGCGGGCAACAATGTGTTTGACGATCGCCAGCCCTAGCCCCGTGCCCTTCTTTTTGCGATTGGCTTCCGCATCTCCGCGATAGAACCGCTCGGTCAGACGGGGCACATGCTCTTCAGCGATACCGGCGCCAAAGTCAGTGACCGTGATTGCATGATGAGCGCCTGAACGGCTAGCGCCGGCGATCAGCGCGATCTCCACCTTACCGCCACCACCGCCATATTTGATGGCATTGTCGGCCAGGTTTTCGACCACCTCAAACAACTCCTGGCGATCGCCAATGATTGTCACAGGGGCGTCGGGCACTTTGAGATCCAGCACCAATTCAGCTGCTTCTATTTTCGGCTCTAGACTTTCGGCGACCTCGCGCAGCAACAAGTTGAGATTGACTTCTGTGGTCGGCTTGACGTGCTGGCGCAACTCGATACGCGAAAGGGACAGCAGATCATCGATCAGTCCAGACATCCGTTCGGACTGGCTGCGCATGATACCAAGAAACCTGCTGCGCGCCGCCTCATCCTTGGCAGCAGGGCCTTGCAACGTATCGATGAAACCCATCAGCGATGTCAAAGGGGTCCGCAATTCGTGACTGGCATTGGCGATGAAATCGCCACGCATACGGTCAGTTCGCTTTTGCTCTGTGAAATCGTAGAGCGTGATGGCAACAAAGTTACGATCTTCGCTTGGTCGATAGGGCACGACCGAGGCCCGGTACCATGTTTCATTGGGCACTGGCAGGTGTAGTTCCGTGCCCTGCGCGGCGCCCGACGTTATAGCGGCATCGATGGCTTCGACAAGATCAGGATCGCGCAGAGTAAAGGCAAGGGGGTCACCAACCCTGGCGCGCGGGAACCGTTTGAGAGCTGCCGGGTTGCGGTAGATCAGCACTGCCCGTTCATTGATGATCAAGCAGGGCTCAGTCAGAATGTCGGAGAAATCTTCAACAGCGATGTCTATGCCGGCCAGAGCATTTAACTGCTGGTTATCGGCATCCGAACTGTATGAGGCCCGCGTTGCAATGGCATTGATAGCGACAATCGCCACAATAACAAGACCCGCATCGATCGGCGCCAAGCGACCGAAAGCGGCCAGTGCCAAGACAATAGAAACGGCTCCAGCGCCGACCATAAACTGCGAGGCCATGGCGATTGGCCGGTCCTTCGCGGGTGGCGTCTTCACTGTGTGTCCTGCACTCATTGCAAGTGAATCATCAATCATGACAATGGCCATATCGCGCATGCATGACAATGGCATGATAACGCGGACCCCGCCAATTGTGACGTTTGGTTCATACATTGCCTGAAAGGATTTGATCGAAATGGACGACTTCGACCTCGACACAATCGAACTCGACGAGAAAATCAAGCAACAAGCGCTGACCAGCGGCGGCTATCCTTATGACAAAAAGCTCAGCGACAAGGATTACGAGAAACACCTAAGGTCGTTGCAGATTGAATTGGTAAAGCTCCAGCGCCATCTGGCGGAAACTGGAGAGCGTGTGCTCGCCCTTTTCGAGGGACGCGATTCAGCAGGCAAGGGTGGAACGATTAAGCGGTTTCTCGAAAATCTGAACCCTCGTAATGCACGCACAGTCGCCCTGCCCGTCCCCTCAGACCGGGAACGCACCCAGTGGTACTTCCAGCGCTATGTTACGCACCTGCCGGCCGGCGGTGAAATCGTTCTTTTCGACCGCTCATGGTACAACCGGGCCGTCGTTGAGCCGGTCATGGGTTTTTGTACGCCATCACAGACCGAAAGCTTTCTGCACGAAGCGCCACCCTTCGAGCGCATGATTACCGAAGAAGGCATCCATTTCTTCAAATTCTGGCTGGAAATCGGGCGCGAAATGCAACTCAAGCGATTCCATGACCGCCAGCATGATCCGCTCAAAGTCTGGAAGCTGTCTCCTGTCGACCTCAAGGCATTGGATAAGTGGGACGAATACACCAAGGCACGAAATAAAATGTTTGTGGCAACCGATACACCCGACACGCCCTGGACGATGATCCGTGCAAATGACAAAAAACGCGCCAGGATCGCAGCCATCCAGTCGGTTCTTTGGCCGATCGACTACAAGGACAAGGATTTCTCTGCGATCGGCGAAATAGACCACAAGATCGTCATGTCTCCCGAAGGCTTTCTCGCCAAGCCCAGATAGGCTATTGCGGGGAAAACGGGAGGACGCGCGTGAGCCGCATAGCAGTTTCCATTGGCGAAGCCATGATCGAGATGAGCGGAGGCGAGAACCGCACTTACAGGCAGGGTTTTGCTGGTGATACACTCAACACCGCCTACTATCTCAACGTGCTGCTCGATGAGAGCTGGACCGTTCGTTATGCAACAGCGGTCGGCGACGACCTATACTCGCGCGAAATGACCGACTTTATCGCTCGGACTGGTATCGATACCCGCGCCATCCGCACGATCAAGGGCAAGCGTGCAGGCCTCTACATGATCCATCAGGCCGATGGCGACCGCCATTTCACCTATTGGCGCGATACCTCGGCTGCAAAGCTGCTTGCCGATGATGCCAACGCGCTCGAAGCGGCCCTTGACGATGCAGGCCTGATTTATTTCTCCGGCATCACTCTGGCCATCCTTTCGCCCGATGCCCGGAGTCGGCTAATTGCAGCGATTGGCAAGCGGCGTGCAGCCGGAGTGCTTGTTGCATTCGACCCCAATATCCGACCTGCATTGTGGCCCGACCGCCAAAGTGTTGTCGATGCGCTTAGCCAAGCAGCAAATGTGTCGAGCATTCTCCTGCCCACCCATGATGACGAAGTCCCTTATTTCGGAGACGCCGACGATGAAGCGACGGCCAAGCGCTATGTCGCTGCGGGGTGCTCCGAGGTGGTCGTGAAAAATGGCGCCGAGCCGGCCCTGGTGGTGACGCGCGAAGGCAAGTGGCGCGTTGGCGCAAACAAAATCGATACGGTCGTCGATGCGACGGGTGCCGGAGACAGTTTCAACAGCGGCTATCTCGCCGCTCGCTTGGCTGGCGCCAGCCCCGAAGATGCCGCGCGTGCCGGACATGCTACGGCGTCGGTTGTGATCGGGCATCACGGCGCACTGATCCCCAAGGAAGCACTTGCCTAGCACACGCCGCAGAAGGCAGGGTTTTGAGCGGTCTGACTGCTTCATGCGACCGCCCGGTCGAACCGAAAAAGTGTCCAACTTTTTCTGCCCGCGCAAATGCGTCTTAAGTGGTCGCGCGGTCGAACCGAAAAAAGTGTCCAACTTTTTCTGCCCGCGCTCCTAGTGCTTTGATCCCTTGTCGAAGCCGCGACGGATGGCGCGGAGACCGAAGAAAACCGCGATCAACGCAACAGGCGAGACAACTGAAATCGCTAAGGCCTTGTCTATGCCGGTCGCTTCGAGCGGGCCGGCAAGGGCGTATCCCAAAATACCAATAAGATAATAGGTTATGGCGATAGTCGACAGACCTTCGACGGTGTGCTGGAGCCGGAATTGGCTGCGCGCCGTTTCAGCAATCGTTTCGAGAACCGATTTGTTTTGGATCTGCATGTCGAGGCTGATGCGTACATTGAGAAGCTCGACGGCCCGCTCAAGCTTTTCAAGCAGCACGGCAAGTCTCTTGTCCATGGCCTCGCAGGTTGCCAGGGCAGGTTCGACCCGGTTTCCGATGAAGCTCGAGAGCGAAGACCCTTGCCCGAGTGTTGTTTCGCGCAACTTCTCAAGCCGATTGCGCAAGATTGCACCATAGGCATAAGCAGCAGCAAAACGATAATTGAGCTGCTCGGAAATCTGGCCGGACCGCACTGCAAGAGCATGAAGGCTTTTTAATCGGTCCTGTACGGCATCGGTGGTTTCGACAGCCGAAAGGTCGGTCATCACTTCGGTCAGCCCCATTTCTACGGCCCGCAGGTCCGGGCCCGTCTGGCGCGCCAGAGGAAGTGCCAGGAGCGCCATAGTACGGTAGGTTTCTATCTCGAGAATGCGACGCAGGGTTATGGCACGGCGCAAGGGCGAAAGCTTGCCGGCGGCAAACTCAAAACGAATGAACTTGTCCTTGTCGGGCACAAAATCTGTCGCCAGCTGCGCATTGGAATGTTCAACGGCGACGAGACACAGGCTGGTTGGACTGAACGAAGGAAACACCCGATCGGGCAATTCCGGTTCATCCATCAGATCCACCCGCATCGCACCGACAAGTTCGACCTCGCCGACGGCATCAAGCCCGATATCGGTGGGCCAATTTTCTGTATCAACCAGCCCTGCATACCAGGTGATCGTGATAAATTCGGTATGAAATTCCCAGGTCACCACCCGTTCGGGCGTCGTGAACTGATATTGGCGGCTCCCATCGTCATCCATGGCATAGCCAGCATTCACCGCATACTCGCGGAACTCCCGCATGGCTTTTTTCATGCCGCCCGATCGATTGGGGACCGTAAGAACCAATCGTCGCACACGCATATTGGGCGCGACGAGTTCAACGGGACGCGCATGCAGTTCCGCCAGAACTGCTTCGCGGTAGGGGTGATCAGCTATAGGTGCCGCGCACATTGATTACCGAGCCTTCTTACTGCACGACCACAGCCTACGCTCGCTGCAGCCCCTTACCCATGCATCTTTGGTGGGATGCGCGCTTTTGCCCTAATTTCCCCGGATCCAGCCTAGCCAAAGTTCTATCAATAGGCCTTGCCTTCGCGCTCTTTCATATAGGCCAACTCGTCAGCGCTCGAAGGTCTACCGAGAGCCGCATTGCGCAATGGAAAACGCCCGAAGCGCGCGATAATGTCGTGATGCTCAACGGCATATGTCAAAAAGTCGTCGTTTTCCAACGTGCGGAACAGCCTTACGGACTCCTCTTGTATCACAAGCGATTCCGAGTGTTGGAACGGCATATAGAGAAAGAGCTTTTCGTGGACCGAAAACGCTGAATCAAGGCCATTCGTGACCACTTCCTGGGCCAGAGCCAGGGCCATCGTATCGGATGCGAATGCATCGGCACTGCCACGATTGAGTTGGCGCGAAAGTTGATCGAGCAGGATGATCTCGGCCAATCGGCCCTTTGGTGTTTCGCGCCAGGCCCAAAGCTCCGAGCGCGCGGCCCTCGCATGGACATCGCCCAATCTCGCCGCGCAACGGGCATCGAACTCGGCGCCGCCCGAATACCAATCCTTAGGTCCATGTTCGACGAACCAGAACTCGATAACATTGCTGGCCTGCATGAACATGTCTCCAATCTCGTTTTGTTCGCATTTGTGGGTTTCGCTGCAGCTTCTCCGCGTCAATACTGGCGGGGAACTGATTCTTGTTTGCTTTTCGGAGTGTGTCTCACAAATGGTCGCTTGGTCCAGCCAGCAGGATGAGGCCCTCAAAGCCGTTGCCACATGGCTCAAGGACGAGAACGGGCCCCAGGTATTCCGCCTGTTCGGCTGGGCGGGAACCGGCAAATCGACCCTGGCCCGCCATCTGGCCAAGGACGTAAAAACAGTGAAATACGCTGCCTTTACCGGCAAGGCCGCACTTGTCATGCGCAAACGCGGCTGCAAGGGCGCATCGACCATCCACTCGCTGATTTACACGCGGATTTCCGAGAAGGAAGGCGAGCCGCGTTTTGTGCTTGACCCGGAATCGGCTGCAGCCGATGCCGACCTCATCGTCATCGACGAGGTGTCGATGGTCGATGAAGTTCTGGGCACAGATTTGCTGTCGTTCGGCACGAAGGTGCTGGTGCTTGGCGATCCGTTTCAGCTTCCACCAGTTCAAGGTGAGGGCTTTTTCACTGCCCGCGATCCTGACGTCATGCTGACCGAAATTCATCGCCAGGCGGCGGACAACCCAATCGTCAGGCTCTCACTCGACATTCGTGAGGGCCGTTGGCTGGACTATGGGACCTATGGCGAAAGCAAAGTAGTGTCACGGCGCGATGTCGATCAGTCCGAAGTGCTTGACGCCGACCAGGTACTCGTCGGGCGCAACAAGACACGGTTGGACTACAATAACCGCATAAGGGAATTGAAGGGGCTGCCAACCGACATACCCGTGAAAGGAGACCGGCTGGTCTGCCTCCGGAACAACCCACAGAAAAAGCTGTTGAACGGGCAGATATGGACGCTCAATTCCATAAAGAAGCGAGCCGGTGGCACTCTGGAGATGACAATCGATCCCGAAGAGGCCGACAGGACCTCGGTGCAAACCAAGGTGCGGGCACATCAGAGCTTTTTCACCGGCGAGGACACCGAGATGAGCTGGCAGCTGCGCCGCCAATATGATGAATTTACCTATGGTTATTGCCTGACGGTTCACAAATCACAGGGCAGCCAGTGGGACAGCGTCTATCTGTTCGATGAGAGCTTCGTATTTCGCGATGAAGCCCGGCGCTGGCTCTACACAGGGATCACACGCGCCGCCGAACGCATAACCGTCGTGCGCTAGGGCCGCACTCACTTTGCCGCATTGCCCCGCTCTCGATCGAGCAGCACCGCGCCAGCCCCATGGGCGGCGAGTTCGTCGTCGGCATTGCGCAGGGGACAGGTCTCGACCGAAAGGCATCCGCAGCCGATGCAGCCGCCAAGCCGGTCACGCAATTGGGTAAGCCGCTCAATCCGCGCCTGGAGCCTGTCGCGCCACTGGGCAGCCAACCCATTCCAGTCGGCTGCCTTTGGGGTTCGATTGTTGGGCAGCGTGGCGAGAGTGGTCTTGATTTCGCGCAACGGAATGCCCGCCTCGAGCCCGATGCGGATAATCGCGATGCGGCGCAGCACCGACCGCCGGTAGCGGCGATGGTTGGCACGAGTCCGCCACCCCCCGATCAGCCCCTCCGCTTCATAAAAATGGATCGTCGATACGGCGACCCCACTGCGGGCGGCCACCTGGCCCACCGACAGATCTGACTTCGGGACTGCGGACATTTCCGGCAATTATCTCTTGACCTCAACTATACTTGAGGTCTTATCAAAAGAGCCGTCTTGCAATCAAGAGGGCCTTGAAATGTCAGTTCCAGCCGCCACCCGGCCATTGCGCCGCACCATCCTTCGATTTGCCACCTTCGTCGCCCGGTTAAAGGGACGACTGCGCGGCCGGCCCAAACATATCCAGGCCGTTCCAGAAACCCCATATCTGCGTCGGGATATCGGCCTGCCGCCTGCCACCGGACGGCAGTATACTCCGTTTCCTCACTGATCGTACTCAGGCCGCCCCTTCGCCCTTTACGCCGATGATCTTTTCTGCCTCGGGGTTGAGGCCCGACGATTGACGGCGCGGTTTGGTCAGCGGGGTGGGTTTGGGCGCACCGCTATTGCTTTGCAGCCGATCGGCGCCGGCCATAAAGCCCCCCGCGATCTGCATTTCGAAACGCTCGGCATCGCGCTGGCGCACATCGGCAACGATTTCGGCAGCCTCATCGGCATCCACCCCGAGTGCCATGAGGGCCTCGGCACCAAAGAGCAATGCGGATTCCAGCGTTTCGCGCACCTGATAGTCGACCCCCAGCCGCACCAGTTCGAGCGCATGTTCGCGGTCAAACGCGCGGACATAGAGCTTGGCGAGCGGGTATTCGGCTTTAACGTGTTCGGCGATCAGATTGGCGGCGCCCGGCTTGTCCACACACACCAAAATCGCGGTCGCCGAACCGGCGCCGGCAGCGTGCAGGATTTCCGGCCGCGTGCCATCGCCATAGTAGACCTTGAAGCCGAAATTACCCGCTGCCTTGATCATCTCGACGTCGCTGTCGATAATCGCCACATCGACGCCCCTTGCCAGAAGCGGCTGGCTGACAATCTGGGAAAACCTGCCAAAGCCAATAATGAGCACGGTTCCGGCCAATCCATCCGCCACGTCTACACCATCGAGATCAGGTGCCTGGCGCGGCATGATGCGATTCATACCAATGATGGCTATTGGGGTGAGGACCATCGAAACGATGACTGTGGCGGTCAAAATCGCGTTCATTTCCGCATCGAGAATTCCGACGCCCAAAGCTGCCGAAAACAGGACAAAGGCAAATTCTCCACCTTGTGCCATGAGAACGGAGCGTTCCAGCGCCTCGGCATGGCTGGAGCGCAACAATCGGGCAATTGCATAAATGCCGGCGAACTTGACGGCCATGTAGGCGATCACAGCCATGATAATAAAGGGATAGTTGTTTGCGATCACACCGAGATCGAGCGACATGCCTACGGCGATGAAGAACAATCCAAGCAGAATGCCTCGGAACGGTTCAATGTCTGCTTCCAGCTGGTGGCGAAAAGTGGATTCCGAAAGAAGGACACCGGCCAGGAACGCGCCCATGGCCATCGACAAACCACTCATATTCATGGCCAGCGCGGCGCCAAGCACGACGAGCAGAGCGGCGGCGGTCATTACCTCACGGGCGTGGGCGTTGGCCAGAATGCGAAACAAGGGGTTGAGAAGAAATCGTCCCACTAGAATCAAACCAACAAGCGCCCCAAGCGCAATGGCGATGTCGACAAAACGCTGACCTAGCGTGACAGTTTCTGCCTGTGGCGCGATGAAGGTGACAAGCGCCAGAAGCGGAACAATAGCGAGGTCTTCAAGAAGAAGCACCGAGACCATTTTCTGTCCCGCCGGGCTGGCAATTTCGCCACGCTCCTCAAGCACCTGAAAAACAATAGCGGTCGAGGTAAGCACGAAACCGAGCCCAGCAATAAGCGCAACTGTCGACGGCAGGCCCATAAGGATCCCGGCTCCGGTCATCAGCGCCGCACATGTTGCCACCTGTAATACGCCCAAGCCAAATATCTGTTTGCGCAAGCTCCAAAGTCGCCGCGGCTGCATCTCAAGCCCGATGATGAAGAGAAACATGACAACGCCAAGTTCGGCGGTGTGCAGGATCGTGTCCGGATGGGTGATCAGGCCGAACCCGAATGGGCCTATGGCCAGCCCGGCGGCCAAATACCCTAGAACTGAGCCCATCCCGAGACGTTTGAAAATGGGGACGGCGATGACCCCCGCCGCCAAGATTCCGACGACCGGAAGCAGATCGAACCCTTGTGCCGCTTCGCCCGCCATACTGTTCCCCGAATAAAAAGATTGTCGGATTACGCTAGGACAGAGCGAGGGATGCGACAAGATGCTTGACTGCATCGTAATGGTGTATTAGTTATGTAGCACACTACATGGAAGCACACATGACCCAGTGGCGCGATGACCAACCAATATTCTTGCAAATCCGGCAAAGGATGATCGAAATGATCCTCAACGGGGCGATCAACGAGGGCGACCCTCTGCCCTCTGTCCGACAAGTGGCAACCGAGCTTTCGGTCAATCCGCTGACGGTAACCAAATCATATCAGTCACTGGTCGACATGGGCACGGTGGAGAAACGCCGCGGTCTCGGCATGTACGTCACAGAGGGCGCGCGATCTGCCCTGTTGACGCATGAAAAAGACAAATTTCTTAAAGACGACTGGCCGGCTATTGCTGCACGCATTGCCGCTCTTGGGCTATCCGCCAGCGAATTGCTCGAGCATGGAGACGAGAAATGACCGTTGAAACACCAATCGTTTCCGCGCGCGGATTGCGCAAGAAATTCGGGAAGAGCGAAATCCTGCATGGGCTAGATTTCGATATTCCCGCCGGACGCATCTACGGACTGGTCGGGCACAATGGCGCCGGCAAGACGACGACGCTGAATGCTCTTCTCGGCCTGACGCAGTGCGAAGGCAAGATCGAGGTGCTCGGGCTGGACCCTTTTGCCAACCGTGCCGCCTTGATGAACGACGTGGCCTTTATTTCCGACGTAGCATCGCTGCCCCGGTTCTTGCGGGTCCGTGAACTTTTCGCCCTCTTGAGCAACATCCACCCCAATTTCTCGCAGGACAAGGCGCGTGACTTTCTATCGGGCACGGATATCAAGCCGGAAGCCAAGATCAAGAATCTATCCAAGGGGATGATTGCCCAACTTCATCTGGCTGTGGTCATGGCGATCGATGCCAAGCTATTGGTCCTCGATGAACCTACGCTGGGACTGGATATCACCTATCGCAAACGGTTCTATAGGCGCCTGCTCGAAGACTACATGACCGAAGAGCGTACACTCTTGATCACCACACATCAGGTGGATGAAATCGAGTTCATGCTTTCCGACATCATGTTTATCCGGGACGGAGACCTCATCGTCCATATGCAGATGGAAACCGTCAATACGCGCTATAGCCAATTGGTCATTTCTGACCCTGCAAATATCGAGGCCGCAAATGCCTTGAAACCAGTGTTCACCGAAAGCCGGTTTGGACAGACTGTCATGGTCTTCGACGGTGTCGATCGCGATACGCTCAACCCATTGGGCCAGATTTCCACGCCCAGCCTTTCTGATCTTTTCGTCGCGCTTATGCAGCGTGAAACACATAATGCCGGAGCTGCATGATGCGTGCTTTCATTGCGCTTATCAAACGCGAATACCTTGAACACCGGGGAGCCTTCATCTACGGGCCGATCCTGCTGCTTGCGCTTGGAACACTCGCAGCAATCTATGCGATCTTCGGAACCGATTTCAGGGGCGAATTCAGCGGTTCGCTGCCCACAGTCTTGCGATTTTATGAGACTGCCTTTGCGCTAAGCGCCGTTGGCTGGCTGGCTTATCTGATCATCATGCTGTTCTTTTACTATGGCGATGCCTTCTCGGCAGACAGCCGCAGCAATTCAATGCTGTTCTGGAAGTCGATGCCACAGAGCGACCTCAAGATTTTCGGATCCAAAGTGGCCGCTTCACTGACCGTGTTTCCCGTTGCCATCCTGGCTGCACTCGCCATGAGCGGCATTATTGCCTATCTGCCGACTGTTATCGCCAGTAATTTCCTGGGCGGGTTTGCGCCACCAACGATCGTCGAGACACTGAACGCCTGGCTCAACATCATGGCGTCGGCGATCGTGCTCTTTGCGATCTCGCTACTTTGGTACCTGCCCTTTCTGGCATGGGTCGGTCTGCTCGGCACGATATTTAAGCGCTGGGCCATACCACTAGCGTTTCTCATACCGGCGGTCATCGGCCTGTTTGAGCGCGTCGTGATGCGCAACATCACAGAGGAAGGCGCCTTCTGGTCCTTCATCAGCAAGCGCTTCGAGCTGAGCTTCGACGGTCTCGATTTCGAGGGGTATTGGCTAACTGGGCAGCCCTGGAACGGGTTGGAACTGGCGACGCTGATGTTGACGGGCATCGATTGGATACAAGTGATTGGCGGGGTGGTGGTTGCGGGACTTCTGGTCTACGCAGCAAGCGAATACCGCAGGCGCTTCATTTTGACCTGATCCCCTGGAGGGCCGCCCTATCCGGCGGCCCTTTTTTCATCTCACGCCATTGTCGGCATCGCAAACTGAGCACCTTCTTTTAGTCCCGACGGCCAACGTGCTGTCACGGTCTTCGTGCGGGTCCAGAACCTGATCGAATCTGTGCCGTGCTGGTTGAGATCGCCGAATGCAGATGCCTTCCAGCCACCGAAGGAATGATACGCAAGCGGGGTGGGAATGGGCACGTTGATCCCCACCATGCCGATATTGATGCGCGACGCAAAATCGCGAGCCGTATCGCCATCGCGTGTGAAAATAGACACGCCGTTGCCGTAAGCATGTTTCATTGGCAGCGACAAGGCCTCCTCATAAGTCGAGGCGCGTAGCACACAGAGCACGGGACCGAAAATCTCCTCGTGGTAAATGTCCATCTCTGCGGTCACACGGTCGAACAGCGTGCCGCCGATGAAATAGCCGTCCTCATAACCCTGAAGTGAAAAACCTCGTCCATCGACGACAAGATCCGCACCCTGACGCTGCCCGCTGTCGATGAGCCCAAGGATACGCACTTGCGCGGCCTTGGCGATGACCGGCCCAAGGTCTGTGGTCGCGTCGGTATAGGGACCGATTTTCAGACTCTCAACGCGGGGCGCCAGCGCGGCGACCAGCCGGTCTGCAGTTTCCTCGCCAACAGGCACAGCGACGGATACCGCCATACAGCGCTCTCCCGCCGAGCCATAGCCGGCCCCAATCAACGCATCGGCGGCCTTTTCGATATCGGCGTCGGGCATGACGATCATATGGTTCTTAGCGCCGCCGAACGCCTGCACCCGCTTGCCGTGTGCGGCAGCGGTTGCATAGATGTGCCGGGCAATTGGCGTCGAACCGACAAAGCTCACCCCGGCAATTTCATCATGGGCCAGAATGGCATCCACGGACGTCTTGTCACCATTGACGACGTTGAGAATTCCGGCGGGCAATCCGGCCTCAACCATCAGTTCGGCCAACCGCATAGGGACCGACGGCGCACGTTCGGAAGGCTTGAGGATGAAGGCGTTGCCCGCAGCTATCGCCGGCGCGAACATCCACATAGGGATCATCGCCGGGAAGTTGAACGGTGTAATGCCGGCGCCAATGCCGATGGGCTGGCGCATAGAATACATATCGATTCCCGGCCCAGCGCCCTCGGAAAACTCCCCCTTTTGCAAATGAGGGATACCACAAACGAACTCAGCAACCTCCATGCCGCGCACGATATCACCCTTGGAGTCCTCGATGGTCTTACCATGCTCGGCAGAGAGCAGTTCAGCCAGTTCATCAATATGGGTATTGATAAGATCGACGAAGCGGAAAAAAACACGCGCCCGGCGCTGGGGGTTGGTAGCCGCCCAACCCGGTTGCGTCGCCGCCGCAGATGCAATTGCTGCATCAAGCTCCGAACCATCGGCCAGAGAGAGCTTTGCAGTCACCTCGCCAGTTGCTGGATTAAAGACGTCAGCCCATCGCCCAGAAACCCCTTCGGCCAGCCTGCCATCGATGAAATGCCCTATCGTCTTCATTGCGTACTCCCTACGGTTTCCGCATGACAATGAGTGCACACAAATCCACATTCAATGCGATATGAATAACACTCGATGTGCGGAAACTGTAGAACATCATGAACTGGGACGACATTCGTATTTTCCTCGCAATAGCGCGCGAAGGGCAAATTCTGGCCGCGGCGCGTGGACTTGGCGTCAATCACGCAACTGTGGCGCGGCGACTGTCCGCGCTGGAAGACGCAATGGGCGCGCGACTTTTCGTGCGGCGCACCAATGGATGCGACCTCACGGCCGAAGGTGAAGCGCTGCTTGAGCGGGCCGAGTCGATGGAGTCGGCCGCGCTCAATGCACAATCGGCAATCGGAGGAACCGATGCATCCATTTCAGGCGCTGTACGGGTCGGCGCCCCAGATGGGTTCGGGGTCGGTTTCCTGGCGCAACGGTTGGGCACATTGCGGGCACGACATCCGGCGCTGACAATTCAACTGGTGCCGGTTCCACGAAGCTTCTCGCTCTCGCGAAGAGAGGCCGATATTGCCATCACCGTTGCGCGCCCGACCGAAGGGCGGCTTGTGTACCGAAAGTTAGTGGATTACCGGCTTGGGCTTTATGCGTCCCTTGACTACGTAAAGCAGTATGGCCAGCCAAGTACTTTAGCCGATCTGAACGAACATAGTCTTGTAGGTCATGTGGAGGACTTGATCTTCACGCCATCGCTCGACTACGCAGGCGACATTTGGAAGGGCTGGCGTTCCGATATCGAGGTGTCCAGCGCGCTAGGGCAGACCGAAGCGGTGCGCGGCGGCGGCGGGATTGGCATCCTGCACGACTTTCTGGCGCGTCAGCACACCGAACTGATACCCGTACTGCCTGATACCGGCCTTGATCGCAGCTATTGGATGGTGATGCACGAGGACGTGCGCGCCATCAAAAGAGTATCGGTGGTGGCCGACTTCATAGCCGAAACAGTGACGTCGGCGCGAGGGAATTTCGTACGGTCAGAACCCGCCTGATTCGAGACGGCGAAGTATGAGGCAGTAACAAGCCTTTGAGAATCCCTATTTTTCTCATACCCACTCAAACATTCGTGCAGCACTCACCAAGCAAAACGGGCTTGCCAGAACTATCGTTTCAGGTCACCATGATGATGGTCTTAACCAAGCGAAAGGAGGTGATCCAATGTCTAGTGAGATCCGCGCAGGCGGGAGCGACTTTGGGTATGAGGTGATTTTGATGAGGCAGCCCTCGCAAAGATAACCCTCCCTCTGGACCGCTTGGTCCTTATGGTTCCAACGGTTCAAGTCACCCGTGTGACGGTATCATGGAAGGACTGTTCGAGTTATCGGACAGTCCTTTTCTCTATTGTGAACTTGATTGGCGCGGACAAGGCACCTAAATCAACTATTGGTGTTTCACGATGGAGCGCCACATTATTAAATTTACGTTCTCAGGGCGGGGTGAAAGTCCCCACCGGCGGTAACAGTTGATGACAACTGAAGCCCGCGAGCGCCTTGCATTATTGGCAGGGGTCAGCAGATTCGGTGCAACTCCGAAGCCGACGGTCATAGTCCGGATGAGAGAGAACGGGAATTGCGCCAGATTGCGCGCCGCATTCATTAGGAATGCGGAGCTGTTCTGGTGTCGTCTCCCGTAACCCTGAGGAAACTGGTTACGGAAAGGACGACTTATGAACCAGATTTCCTCGCTGCCACACGCACCGGTTCTCGGTGCCGTGTTCATGGTTGGCGCCGGCATAACATTTGCGATCACCAACATCCTCACGCCGATCATCACCTACCAGATGGGTGTACCATCCACTGCTGTCGTGTTCTGGCAATACATTATCGCCACGCTGTTTGCGCTACCGCTGATCCTGCGGATCGGAATGTCGAAATTGCGAACAAAGCACCCCTATTGGCATGAAACCCGCGCACTTCTGTCAGCGCTAGGCGTGCAGTTCTTCGCTTTTGGGTTCGCACTCGGCGTGCCGGTCTGGCAGATGGTGGCGCTTTCCATGACAGGTCCATTTTTCATTCTGCTTGGTGCCACATTGTTTCTGAGCGAGCGTCTGACCGTTCAGCGTCTCGGGGCAACGATTACCGGCTTCGTCGGGGCGGTGATGGTCTCCCAGATCGGCACCGAGCAGTTCACCACCGCCTCGCTGCTGCCAGTGCTTGCCGCGCTGTGCTGGGGCTCGGTTTCGGTGATCACCCGATATCTCAGCCGTGACGAAGAACCGGAATCACTCACGCTCTACATGCTGGTGCTGATTACACCGAACCACTTCCTGATCGGTCTTATGCTCGGCGTGGCTGTTGCCATGCTGCCGGCAGGAACGTTGCCTGCCGGGCTTGCGACTGGGTTCGATTTCCAACTTCCGGTGGGCGCAGCGCTCGGTCTGATCGTGCTGTTGGGATTGGTGACTGCAGGCGCTCAGTACTTTTTGAGCTTTGCCTACAAGGTCGCGGATGCGACCTACCTGCAACCGTTCGACGATCTCAAGCTTCCGCTCAATACGCTGCTGGGCTGGGTTGTACTGTCGCAGGTGCCGTCGGTCTGGTTCTGGCCCGGCGCACTTTTGATCCTTGGCGCGTCCAGCTTCATCTTGTGGAGCGAGCGCAGAGCGACACCTGCGCGCTTGCAGATGGCTTGAAGGCGAACTTCACAACTTGACCCAGCAGCCGTCGCGATGGCTGTGGGCAAGAGCGTGAACGGTTCTTTCGATCGCCAAGCCTTTTTCAAAGTCGATAATGTGCGCCCCCTCCCCGGACACGGCGCGCATTACCTCTCGTGCTTCGATGATCTTAAGATCGTTGAATCCCAGACCATGCCCCGGCGCCGGTATGAATTTATCATAAGGGTGATGGCTGGGCGCAGCCAGCACCGTGCGGAACCCCTGTTCGCTGGCCTTTCCTTGACGTGTAAAGATCTGGAGCTCGTTCATGCGCTCCTGATCGTACAGCAACGTGCCTTCCGATCCGAACAGCTGAATGGCGATGCGACCTTTGCGCCCCCAGGCTGAACGGGAAAGTTGGATGGCCCCGGACACGCCGCCTGCAAATCGTAAAAGGATATGAGCGATATCGAAGGTTTCAACGGCGCGATCCTTGCCCTCTTGTGTGCGACGGGTGTGAAAAGGCTTGGCAAGGTCAGCCATCACCTGCTCGACTGGCCCCAGCAGAATCGAGAGTATCGAGAGCGGGTGCACGCCAAAATCGTCGAGCGCGCCATAGCCAGAGCTTGCTTCGCTTTTCCAGAAAAACACTGCTGAAGGGTCGGCCATGAAATCCTCATCCATCTCCACGCGCACCGAATGGACGTTGCCGATGGTACCTTCGGCCAGCACCTTTTTCATGTGCCGGATAAGCGGGTTTTGGATGTAGTTATAGCCCAGGGCCGCAACGCAGCCTGAGGCCCGCGCCGCTTCAACCATACGTCCGGCATCGGCAAACGCAGGCGCCATCGGTTTTTCGCACCAAACGTGTTTGCCCGCTTCGAGCGCGGCGATGGCCATTTCGGGGTGGAAGACATTGGGCGTGGTAATCGAGACTATATCGACGTCGGGATCGGCAATCAGCGTGCGCCAATCGCCAGTCGACTTCTCGAACCCAAGAGCAGCCGACTGTTTAGCTGCGTGCTCGGCATTGGCTTCGGCTAGGTGAACGAGACGAGGGCGCTCGACATCGCCAAAGACCGGCGCCACCGCATTCCATGCCAGGGCATGGCATTTGCCCATATACCCTGTTCCGATAAGACCGACGCCGAGGGATGTCATTGCGCAGCGCTCCAGGCAAAAAAAGACGGCGGAATATGAGAAGCTCATATTGCCGCCGGAGGTTGCTCTTGCCCTTCGCGCTCTCGCGAAGAAGGCCAGAATACGCGCCTTGGCAGGAAAGTTTCAAGGACCATGGCGGCAAAACGACGCGATTTCTTTCGCGGCGTTCAACTTTTGCCACACTTGAAGCTGTTCAGCGCGTGACTTGAAACGAGCGATCAACTCCATGCCCGATGCCATTTCAGGCTTGAGAACAGGTAGGGTGACACTCACTTTACCTCGCCCTCAAGCTCTGGACAGCTATCGGTTATTGATAGTCGGCCGCGTTGGAGGCGTCGACAAGAACCGTTCCGGTATCGACCCATTCCTCAATGGTTTCACCATTGGTCAGAGCGATGAGGGATTCAATGCCGAAGCGTCCCATGTTGTCGGGAGCCTGAGCGATTGAAGCTGTCATTTCACCGGCCATGATGGAATTGGCGGCGTCGGGATTGGCGTCGAAGCCTACAACCATCACCGTTTCAAGCATGGCAGCCTGTTTGAGCGCCTCGACAGCGCCAAGCGCCATGTTGTCGTTGGAGCCAAAAATACCCCTGATGTTAGGATTTCCGGCCAAAATGGTTTCGGTAACCGATAGGCCCATCGCACGGTCCCAGTTCGCTGGTTGTTCAGCAACGATGTTAAGGCCACACTCGCTAAGGCCCTCATTGGCGCCCTGAGCGCGTTGCTGGCCGGTAGACTGGCTGATAAGCCCCTGAAGTATGGCAACGTCAGAGCCGGCTTCGAGATTGTCGCACATGTATTGGGCGGCGAGCGCTGCCCCGACCTGGTTGTTGGTGCCAATGAAGGACACGCCTTCGTTGGTGCCGCGAGTATCGACGAACACGACAGGAATGCCCTGAGCAATGGCGGAATCGACAACCGGAGCCAGGGCATTGGGGTCGGTGGGCGCAAGCGCGATACCATCCACACCCTGGGCAATCAGATCCTCGATCTGATTGATCTGGGCCTGAACGTCCGATTCCTGGGGTGGGGCAACGACAATCACCTCGACGCCATGTTCTTCACCCGCCGCCATGGCCCCCGCCTCGACTGCGGCCCAGAACGGATTGCCCGCGCCAGGGCCTTTCATGCCCAGAACATAGGTTTGCGCCTGAGCGCCGACGGTCATGGCGCCGAGCGCCAAGCCTGCCAGAAGCACTGCTTTCATTTCGTGGTCCTCCCTTTTTGACCAGTCTCCGTTTGATTATCGGCCATTCCGGCTGGAGCGCACCGCAATGGTGGTAAATCCTATCGGCGTACCGAAGCCCTGCGCCGGACCACATCGATCCAGACCGCAAAGATAATGACCACACCGATCAGCACCATCTGCCAGAAGGAGCTGACATTGTTGATGTTGAGTCCGTTCCTCAAAAGACCCATAATCAACACGCCAGCGAGGACACCGAGCACCGTTCCGCGTCCTCCAAAGAATGAGGCACCCCCGATGATGACGGCGGCGATGGCATCGAGTTCAAGCATCAGGCCCGCATTCGGAAATCCTGAATCCGTACGGCCAGCCAACAGCAGCCCACCCAACCCGGCCATGAAACCGGAAATCATATAGACAAGGATCAACACCTTATCGACGTTGACGCCCGACACCCGCGCCGCCTGGGGGTTACCGCCAATGGCATAAATGTGCCGTCCAGTGCTGGTCTTTTCGAGAAAGAACCATAAACCGACGGCACAGATCGCAACGACGATCAAACTGGCGGGAATGCCGGCGGGCGGCGCCAGAAAGCCAATGTCGTAATAGGCCTGGCCGAGATAACGCACCTCATCCTGGAGGCCGGAAATCGGAGCGCCATTTGTCACCAGATATGCGATACCGCGCACTGCGTTAAGCGTTCCTAGCGTCATTATGAACGGGTGAGGCAGCTTGAGCCAAGTCAGCCCTACCCCGTTGACCAGGCCGACAGCGATCCCAACCATCGGGCCGACCATCAGCACAACTGGCCATGGCAAACCAGCTCGGCTGGCGAGCGCAAGCGTCACCATCGAAAGCGCCATCGTCGAGCCGACCGACAAGTCGATACCGGCAGTGACGATCACAACGAACATACCCAGAGCCACCAGGGCCAGCGTGGCATTCTGCTTTAAAATATTTGTCAGGTTCTGCGGTGTCAGAAACACCTCGGGGCGCGAGAGGGCGATGACCACCATCATCACGATAACGACAAGAACGATGCCGTAGGTTTCGAGGAATTTGGAAAGCCTGGGATTGTAGAACATGCGCCCGGATATCCTTAATTCAACCTGTCATGGGCCAGGGATTCGGTGTGTCCCTTTGTGCCCATGATCCAGCCGATAACCTCGTTACGCGAGGTGTCTTTCAATTCGCTCTCGGCAAAATTGGCACCCTGATAAAGAGCCATGACCCTGTCGCAGCAGTAGAAAATGTCGTCCATGCGGTGGGAGATGACGATAACGGCGACACCATGATCCTTGAGCCGTCTGATGAGATCAAGCACCTTGCCGACCTCCTTGATGGCCAGCGCCGCTGTCGGTTCGTCCATGATGACAAGCTGAGCATCGAATGCCGTAGCGCGGGCGATGGCGACCGCCTGGCGCTGGCCGCCCGAGAGATCTTCGGTGTTTTGGGAAACAGACTTTACATGGATATGGAGATTGTCGAGATGAGTTTGAGCCATCTCGCGGGCCTTCTTGTGGTCGATTATCGTTATGGGTCCGAACTTCTTTCCCGGCTCGCGACCCATGTAGATATTCTCGTAGATCGCCATGTTACCGGCCAAAGCGAAGTCCTGATAAACCATCTCAATGCCCTTGCCCCGGGCGTCCTTGGGGCTGGAGAAATGAACCGGATGGCCATCGAATATCAGCTCCCCCTTGGAGGGCTGATAGAGGCCGGAGAGGATCTTCATCAGCGTGGATTTGCCAGCGCCATTGTCCCCCACAACCCCGAGCACCTCGCCGTGACCGACGTGGAAATTAACGTCGTCGAGTGCGGTTATGGCACCAAAATATTTGGCGATTCCACGTGCTTCGAGAAGTGCCGTACCGGTGGCGGCCATGTCCCTCTCCCCTCCTCCTGCACAAGCTAAAATAGAACGATTGATGCACTATTTATATTTGTGGAATGTTTATTCCATTTCGTACAGAATGCGTCAAGACCCAATCGCAGGGCGTCGGGTAAAAATCGGGACGCTTCCAGCGAGGAAAGGCGATGAAAACGCCAAAATTTGAGAAAACCGGGAAATGCCGGGGACAATGAGAGGGAGAGTATAGATGCGCAGGGCCGCGCGGGGATAAGGATAGGAGCAACCGAGCATGGGGCGTAGCAAAGCCATGGACAGTCAGGAACAGATCGACGTTCCGCGCGATTTCGCGGCGCTGCGCGAGCGCGTTCTGGCGCGCTGGGAAGAATTGCCGCGCCGGCTGACACAAGTGGCCGAATACGCACTGAACAATCCCGACGAGATTGCCTTCGGCACGGCCGCCTCAATTGCAGCCAAAGCCGACGTCCAGCCATCGACGCTCGTGCGGTTTTCCCAGGCACTGGGCTATCAGGGCTTTTCTGGCCTGCAGGAAGTGTTTCGCTCGCGTTTGCGCGACCAGGTGCTTGGTTATGACGAGCGCATGGCGCAATTGCGCGAACATGGAGAAGGATCTTCGCGCGCATCAATGATCCTCGACGGCTTTGCGCAGGCTTCGCTGCGCTCGATTTCAGCATTGACCTCGCGGCACGACCACACAGTATTCGAACGCGCGCTCGACGTGCTCGATACTGCGGAAACAATTTATCTTATCGGTTTGCGGCGCTCGTTTCCGGTGACCTCTTACATGGCCTACGCCATGGGCAAGCTCGGCATACGCACGATATTGATCGACGCCGTTGCGGGCCTGGCGGCCGAGCAGGCCAATTTCGCCAGCGCCAAGGATGCTGCTCTGGCCATCAGCTTTACACCCTATGCCAGCGAAACCGTTGCTCTAACGACCCAGGTTCGCGAGGCCGGCGCCAAGGTGGTGGCCATCACCGATACCATATTTTCCCCGCTCGCCTCACAAGCCGAAGCTTGGTTCGAGGTGGCCGAGGCCGATTTCGAGGGCTTCCGCTCGATGAGCGCCAGCATGACGCTGGCAATGGCACTGACCGTGGCGCTGGCGGACAGGCGAAAGGCACGGGAAAGTTAGGCGCGCAGAACCAGCGTTATTGCGCACACGCGCGAAACCTCAGTCGCAGCGGTCGCCGGGCGGCACTGCGGCCAGCCCCTGCTCGAAATCAGCACGGAGTTCAGCCAGCGTCATCGCTCCGAACCGCTCTACGATCATGGCTTCGGCAGCAGCAAGCGCGTCGCCAATTCGGACGTTGACCGCTTTTTCGATCAGGCACTTGGGATCGTCGTTTGCCAGGCCAAGCGCAAACATTTCCGGCGAACCAAGGGCGCGATAGATATCGGCCATGGTGACCTTTTCGAGCGGCACGGCCAGCTCCCACCCGCCATTATGCCCCTTGGACGAGGTGACATAGCCAGCCTCGCGCAGACCCGCCATCGTGCGGCGCACGACCACCGGATTGGTCGAGAGCATTTTTGCAATCGTTTCGGACGTTGCGGCGCCCTCCAGTTTGCTCATGTGAATCAACACATGCAGCATGCGGGAGAGCCGATTGTCGGTGCGCATGGATCTTACCTCTGGCGTTGACCTAGCCCGTTGCGCCGCGCGGCGTCAATCGTGGCAACCATTGGCTGCCATAGGATTGCTTGAATGAAACGATGCCTTACCTTACCAGCCGTCAGGCATCAAAAAGGACGATAGATATGCGAAAAGCGCTTTTTGCCCTTTGCATCGGCTTGGCCACGAGTCTTTCAGTATCAAATCCTGTTATCGCTGAAACGCTGATACTGGGCGTAGATGAAGCGACACTGGCCATCGATCCTCAGACTGGCCTTCCGGCGCTGCAAATCCGATTAAGCCCAGAATCGACGAAGGCGTTCGGCGATTTGACAATTCGCCACATATCCTCGGTCGTCGAACTCTCGCTGGATGGCAAAGTCCTGACAACACCTCGCATCCAGTCAGCGATCACGGCAGGATCCCTGCATATCACTGGCGTTTTTTCCAATGACGAGGTGCGTGCGATGGTGGTGCGGCTAGATGCTGGCGCGCCTCTCAAAGTGCGGGTTGTCGACGACTAGGACAAGAGCGCCAGTTACAATGTTGCGACCTGAACACACCCAAACTTGATTGTTTTTCAGTTCCATCGCGCTTTGGAACGAAGCTGCACGGACGCCGTTCGGTCACCGCGGGGAAACGAAGCCGGTCTTTTCGAAACAGCAAAATTGCCGATTTCGAAAGACGACCAGCCGTCAAACCAACGGAGACTAACAATGAAAAATGCTCTTGCAAAAACACTTCTGGCAACGACCGCCGGGCTATTGATGACCGGCACCGCGCTGGCTCAGACCGCCACGGCGACAGCTACCACGGATCTCAACATCCGTTCGGGTCCGGGGCCTCAGTTTGAAACTGTGGGCGTGATCGCCTCGGGCGACAGCGCAACAGTAACCGGCTGCGTGACCGACTCCATGTGGTGCGAAATCGATTACGGCGGAACAATGGGCTTTGCTTATTCCGACTATCTGACCGTAGAGGCGCAAGCCCAGGGTGAAGCCATCGTTCTAACCGAACGTCCGCCCGAACTTGTCGGTGTCGCAGAACCCTCCACAACCGCCAACTCCACTGTGACCGGCGCTGCCGGTGGCGCCATTGCCGGCGCATTGATTGGCGGCCCCGTGGGTGCAGCGATCGGCGCCGGACTGGGCGCAACAACAGGCGTCGTGATCGATCCGCCGGAAACCGCTCGCACCTATGTGACGTCAAACCCCATGGAGCCTGTCTATCTTGAGGGCGAAGTCGTTGTCGGCGCGCAGGTACCCGATACGGTGACGGTCGAGGCCATCCCGGAATACGAATACGACTATGTCTACATCAACGGCCAGCCGGTTCTGATCGATCCGGCCAGCCGGGAAATCGTCTATATCTTCCGCTAAGCGCGGAAAACCGGACTTTTGGGCGGCCCTTCGGGGCCGCCTTTTACTTGATAAAGACCACCTGGCCGCTCTTGAGGCTTTCGCTCGCAGCTTCGGCCAACTTCTGCGCCATAAGCCCGTCATACCCAGACGCACGCGGCGCCTCGCCTTTTTCCAGAAAGTCTAGAAATCTATGGATTTCCGCGGTGTAGGCGGGCTGGTAACGCTCGACGAATGAAAATGGGATTGCATCCTGCGTCCAGCCACCCTGGTTGGCCAACTCTACTGTCGTATTATGGACATTGGCGGCGCGCAGAAGCCCTTTGGAACCATGCACTTCAATGCGCTGGTCGTGACCATAGGTGGCGCGACGGGAGTTGGTGATAACCACGATCTTGCCCGATGCTGTCTGCATCTGCACGCTGGCTGTATCGATATCGCCGGCTTTGGCAATTGCAGGGTCGGTCAGAACGCCGCCGAGCGCATGGACGGTGACCGGCTCCTCGTCGCCGAGCAGGAAGCGGGCCATGTCGAAATCGTGGATCATCATGTCCCGATACAGACCGCCCGAGCGCTCGATGTAGGAAACCGGGGGTGCCGATGGATCGCGGCAGGTAATGGTAATGATTTCGGGATCGCCGATTTCGCCTGAACGCAGGCGCCTTTCAAGAACGGCAAAGTTCGGGTCATAGCGGCGATGAAAGCCGATCATGAGCGGGACCCCTGCCTTCTCGACCACGTCGAGGCAACTCCGTATCCGCTCGACCGAGAGCGAAACCGGCTTTTCGCAGAGGATGGCTTTGCCCGCCAGCGCCGCCTGCTCGATCAGATCGGCATGGGTATCGGTGGGGGTGGCAATCAAGATTGCATCGACTTCAGGGGAGGCGACAATCTCATCGACCGATGCGGTTTCAGCACCGACGCTGCCGGCAAGTATCGCTGCCGCGTCGGGCATGGAATCTGCAATGTATCGCACAACAGCACGACCCGAGGACGCAATGGCGCGGGCATGAACATTGCCGATGCGACCCGCTCCCAGAATTCCGAAACGCAGCATAAAATCCTCCCGAAACACGCAATCAACGTGGCAACATTGACTGCAAAAGCTATGGACTTGTGCGCAATTGACCTCTCGATTGCCAAACATTTGCACACCAGCATTTTTGCGTCACTCCAAAGTGGAACGCAATTGCAAAAATGGAACATATATTCCGAATTGACAGGTTTTCGGAATTGATGTTTCAATTGAAGCTGATTAGAAGTGCGGCGGACAAATGCTTCGATCAGTGCGTTAAGGGAGGCTTGTGCGCCATGGAAGAGAGCGAGAAGACGCTCGACGTCATCACCATCGGACGCGCCTCGGTCGACCTTTACGGACAGCAGATCGGCAGCCGCCTCGAAGACGTCACAAGCTTTGCCAAATCGGTCGGTGGATGTCCCGCCAATATTGCCATCGGCACTGCCCGGCTGGGGCTCAACGCGGCGTGGCTGGGTCGCGTGGGCGATGAAGCATTCGGGCGCTTTATCACCGAGCAGATGGCGCGCGAAGGCGCTTCGACCCAAGGGATCATCATCGACAAGGACAGGCTGACAGCACTGGCGATCCTGGGCGTCGAAGACGACAAGCGCTTCCCGCTGATTTTCTATCGCGAGGACTGCGCCGACATGGCGCTGACGGAGGGCGATGTCTCCGAGGATTTCATAGCGAGCGCAAGATCGGTGCTGGTGACCGGGACGCATTTTTCACGCCCGCATACTGCTGCGGCGCAAAAGGTCGCTATCAATTTCGCCAAGGCTTATGGCGCCAAGGTGATCTTCGATATCGACTTCCGGCCCAACCTTTGGGGACTGGCAGGGCATGGGGCGGGCGAGGAGCGCTATATCCGCTCCCATACTGTATCGGAGCGGCTGAAATCGGTCCTGCCACATTGCGATCTGGTTGTGGGCACCGAAGAAGAAATCCTCATCGGCTCGGGAGAAGCCGATCTGGATGCTGCGCTCAGAACGATCAGACAGGTTTCCTCCGCCGTGATCGTTCTGAAGCGCGGCCCCATGGGCTGCATCGTCTATGACGGTGCCATCCCCTACACTATCGAAGACGGCATCGTGGGCGAGGGCTTTCCCATCGACGTCTACAACACACTTGGGGCCGGCGACGCGTTTATGAGCGGGTTCCTGCGCGGATGGCTGCGGGGTGAACCGCTGGAGGTCTGCGCCACCTGGGCCAATGCCTGTGGTGCGTTCGCCGTCTCGCGGCTGCTGTGTTCTCCCGAAATTCCAAGCTTTGACGAGCTTTCCCAATTCCTCACGCATGGCAGTGCGCAGACAGCATTGCGCAAGGACCGGGCGCTCAACCATATTCACTGGGCAACGACGGGGCGGCGGCGCGACTACCCGACACTCAAAGGGCTGGCTGTAGATCATCGGGCACAGTTCGAGGACATGGCCGCGCGGGTGGGTGCCGACCCTGCTCGGATATCCGGGTTCAAATTGCTGGCCGTCGCCGCCGCTGCCAGAGTGGCAGACGGGCGCGACGGATTTGGGATGCTGCTTGACGACAAGCACGGCCGTGAGGCGCTGTTCGCTGCTGCCAAACAACCCAATTTCTGGATCGGGCGCCCTGTTGAGTTGCCGGGATCGCGTCCACTGAAATTCGAATTTTCCCAGGATATGGGAAGCCGGCTGATCGAATGGCCCGTCGACCATTGCATCAAGTGCCTAGCGTTTTTCCACCCTGACGATCCCGACGCAATGCGTCTTGAACAAGTCGAAAAGCTTGGCGCGCTTTATGATGCGGCGCGCAGCGTTGGCCGGGAAATCCTTATCGAGATCATCGCCGGCAAAAACGGGCCGGTCGACGCGCAGACCCTGCCCAGGGTTTTGAGCGAGCTGTATTCGGCGGGAATCAAACCCGACTGGTGGAAGCTCGAACCGCAAACCGATGCTAGTGCCTGGGCGCTGATCGATGAAACGATAGTGGCCAACGACATTTGGTGCCGGGGCGTTGTGCTGTTGGGACTGGAAGCGCCCGCAGCCGATCTTGAAGCCGCGTTTCGTGCGACCGCAGGATCGAAAACAGTCAAGGGTTTTACTGTGGGGCGAACGATCTTTGCCAGCGCCGCCGAAAAATGGTTGGCTGGCGAGATCGAGGACGAGGCGGCGATCGCCGATATGGCCGAAAAATTTACACGGCTGGTGGACGCATGGGAGGCGCGGACGCAATGACCGAAACAATCAGGCTGACCATGGCGCAGGCCGTTGCGCGTTTTCTGGCGGCGCAGATGACCGAGATCGAGGGCGAAACCCTGCCCCTGTTCGGCGGGGTGTGGGCGATATTCGGCCACGGGAATGTGGCGGGCATGGGCGAGGCACTGCATGGCGTACGCGACAGCCTGCCAACCTTCCGCGCTCATAATGAACAGGGCATGGCCCACGCTGCAATTGCCTTTGCCAAAGCCAGTTTCCGGCGCCGGATGATGGCCTGCACCAGCTCGATCGGACCAGGCGCCACCAACATGGTGACGGCGGCGGCGCTGGCCCATGTAAATCGGCTGCCCGTGCTGTTGCTGCCCGGCGATGTGTTTGCCAACCGGCGGCCCGATCCCGTGTTGCAGCAGATCGAAGATTTTGCCGATGGCACCGTATCGGCAAATGATTGTTTCAAACCCGTGTCGCGCTATTTCGACAGGATCACGCGTCCCGAGCAGATCATGCCGGCTTTGCGGCGGGCCATGCAGGTACTGACCGACCCGGCCGATTGTGGCCCCGTGACCCTGTCGCTGTGTCAGGATACGCAGGCCGAAGCCTATGATTATCCAGTCTCGTTTTTTGCCCGAACGGTTCATGGCCAGCGCCGGGTACAGCCCGATACCGACGAGTTGGCACGGGCTGTTGCCGCCATCCGCGGCGCCAAGACTCCTATCGTCATTGCAGGCGGCGGGGTGTTGTATTCGGGCGCAAGTGAGGCGCTGAGACGGTTTATCGAAAACCATGATGTTCCCGCCATGGAAACGCAGGCAGGCAAATCGGTCCTGCCCCATTCCCACGCGCTCAATATGGGATCGGTCGGGGTGACAGGCACGAGCGCCGCCAACGCCCTGGCTGAACGGGCCGATGTGATTTTGGCGGTCGGGACGCGGCTTGCCGATTTCACAACAGGCTCCCGGGCGCTGTTTAAAAATCCCGACGCCAGGTTTGTGGCACTCAACGTTGCCGCTATCGATGCCGCAAAACATGGTGCCATGGCGCTGGTGGCCGATGCACGCGTGGGGCTGGGCCTGCTCGACGATGCGCTTGGCCAATGGCGGGCACCGCGCGATTGGCGCGCGGACGCCGAGACGGGCAAGGCGGCCTGGCTGGCCGATGCCGAAGCGGCGACGCGTGCGGGCAACGCTGCCCTTCCATCGGACGCTCAGGTCATCGGGGCGACACAGCGAACGCTGGGCGATGCTATTGTGGTGTGCGCTGCGGGTGGCCTGCCGGGCGAGTTGCATAAACTCTGGGCGGCGGAAAAGCCCGGCAATTATCATCTCGAGTACGGCTTTTCGACAATGGGCTATGAGATCGCCGGCGGGTTGGGGGTCAGACTGGCGCGCCCCGATGACGACGTTGTCGTCATGGTGGGCGATGGCAGCTACATGATGGCCAATTCCGAGTTGTCTAGCGCAGTCATGATGGGGGTCAAACTGACCGTTGTACTGCTCGACAATCGCGGGTTCGGCTGTATCAACCGGCTGCAGATGGCAACCGGGGGCGCCAACTTCAACAATTTGTTTGCGGACGCGCGCAAGGCAAAGATGCCAGAGATCGATTTCGTCGCCCATGCCGCCGCTATGGGTGCTCATGCGCAGAAAATTGCAGGCATTTCCGAACTCGAGGCCGCGCTGGCAGCGACACGGGCGCGTGGTGGAGTCAATGTGCTGGTCATCGATACCGACCCATTGATCGCAACCGAAGCTGGCGGACATTGGTGGGATGTGGCAGTGCCCGAGATCAGCGACCGCGTGGACGTACAAGCCAGGCGGGCGGATTACGAAAAACAGATAACGGGACAGCGGATCGGCTGAGATGGCTGGCGCTGCAAGGCCATCCTGGTTCAAATTGGGGATGGCGGTATTGAAGTGCGTGAACACAACGAGAGTGATGGACAGTAAATGATCCGGATCGGTGCGAACCCAATTGGGTGGTCCAACGACGACATGATCGAGATCGGCGGGGAGACGCCGCTTGAGGTGTGTCTGGCCGAGGCAAAAGAGGCCGGATTTACCGGCATGGAACTTGGCAACAAGTTTCCACGCGCGGCCCAAGCGCTGCAACCGGTTCTGGATGGCTACGGGCACCAACTGGTTTCCGGATGGTATTCGACCGCGTTATTGCTACGGGACGAGAACCAGGAACTCGAGGCCGTGGCGGAACACGCGGCATTGCTGCGGGACATGGGTTGCACGGTCATGATCGTGTGCGAGACCTCAAACGCGATCCACGGACAGATGGAAACCCCGCTGTCCCAGCGGCCCGTTTTGCCACACGATGTATGGGCGCGGTTCGGGATGCGGCTGACCGCATTTGCGCTCAAGCTCAGGCAGATTTATGGACTAGAGCTCGTCTATCATCACCACATGGGGACGATCGTTCAGACCGAAGCCGAGATCGACCGGCTGATGGCTTCGAGCGGCGATGCTGTACGCCTTCTGCTCGATACCGGGCACGTCACCTGGGGCGGAGGCGACCCAGCGCGGGTGGCCCGCAACCATATTGCGCGCATCGCGCACGTGCACACCAAGGACGTACGCGCCGATGTCATGTTGCAGGCCAACGGCGCCGATTGGAGCTTTCTCAAGTCGGTTCTGGCTGGGGTCTATACGGTGCCGGGAGACGGGCTGATCGATTTCGCTGCAGTGTTTTCCGAACTCAGTGCCTATGAGGGCTGGGTGATCGTCGAAGCCGAGCAAGACCCACAGAAAGCCAACCCGCTGACCTATGCCAAGATGGGTTATGGACATTTGCGCGATGTGCTTGAAAAGGCCGGGTTCGAGGTGGTTGCCTAGGGCGCGATCGCAATCGATTGCCAAGTCAGCTGAGCGGACCGACGATCAATAGAAAAGAGGAAACGGCTATGTCTGAACTGCTCGTCAGGCCATCGGGGACCAGCGGCAAGGTGATCGAGATTACACCGCAGAGCGCCGGATGGCGATATGTGGGGTTTGAACTGCATAAGCTGGCGGCTGGAGAAACCGTCTCTGCTCAGACTGGAGAGCGCGAAGTCTGTCTGGTTTTTGTCACAGGGACCGGGCGGGTCGATGCCGGCGGACGCGCTTTGGGCGAAATGGGCGGCAGAAAAAGCCCATTCGAGGGCAAGCCTGCCGCCGTCTATGTGCCAGGCGAAAACACCTGGTCGGTGACGGCCGTGAGCGATGTCGAGCTTGCTGTGTGTTCAGCTCCAGCCCTTACTTCACGCGAAATTGTCGTTATCGGGGCCGATGCCATGAGCCAGGAGGTGCGCGGCAAAGGCACCAATACGCGCCATGTCACCAACATCCTTCCTGAAACCGACGGAGTGGCGGACAGCCTGCTTGTCGTCGAAGTGATAACACCGGGTGGGCACACCTCGTCCTATCCGCCGCACAAGCACGACAGGGACGCGCTACCCGAAGAATCCTATCTCGAAGAGACCTATTATCACCGGCTCAACCCCCATCAAGGCTACGCCTTTCAACGCGTTTATACTGAAGATCGCTCGCTCGACGAGGTGCTGTTGATCGAGAACGGCGTGACCACTTTGGTGCCCAAAGGGTATCATCCCTGCGCTGCGATCCACGGCTATGACCTCTATTATCTCAACGTGATGGCTGGACCGCACAGGCAATGGAAATTCTACAACCAACCTGAACATGAGTGGCTGCTTGGGCGCTAATT
This sequence comes from Pelagibacterium sp., assembly GCF_048264985.1. Classification (GTDB taxonomy): domain Bacteria; phylum Pseudomonadota; class Alphaproteobacteria; order Rhizobiales; family Devosiaceae; genus Pelagibacterium. The sequence goes on along the minus strand of NZ_JBLXCL010000001.1, from coordinate 601,306 downwards.
TCGTGCGATGTTGGCATTGCTGGCTGCTCTGCTCTAGAGTCGGCCGATAGCGACGTCTAAAGGGCGTGTTAAGCCCTTGGCTCTAACAGTTTCCTGTATCGAAAATTCGGTGCAAGGGGCATTGCAGCTTGGCAAATGAGATTTGGAGCAGGTTGAAACGATGGGGGCGGGCAATGCTGCGTGCCAGCAACGTGCCTGCTTTGATGGCCGTGCTTGTGATTGCGGTTTCAATCGGCTTTGGCGATTATCAGAACCGTGAGATTTACGCCCAGTCCCAGCGTGCCATGGTGCTCGACAAGCTGGGGCTTGTGCGGGCGCAGCTTGAGGGCAACGTCAACGCCAATCTGCAACTGATCCATGGTCTTGTCGGGGCTATTGTGACCGAACCCGATATCGACCAAGAGCGGTTCTCCCAGTTTGCCTCTTACCTGTTTCAGCATACGAGCCAGATCAGCAATATCGCTGCAGCGCCCGACCTTGTTGTGCGGATGGTCTATCCGTTGGCTGGGAACGAGGCTGCGCTGGGTCTTGATTATCGTATAAACGCAGAACAGCGCGACGCGGCGATGCAGGCCCGCGACTCGCGACATATAGTGCTGGCGGGGCCAGTGCATCTTGTGCAGGGCGGGCGCGGCTTTATCGGGCGCTATCCTGTCTATTATCGCGATGCGAGCGGCGATGAGCGCTTCTGGGGCATCGTATCGGCAGTGATGGATGCCGACGCATTGTACGCCGAAAGCGGGCTGGACATGTTGAGCAGCCAGATCGCAATCGCCATTTCAGGGCGTGATGGTCAAGCCGCCGACAATGCAGTGTTTTATGGCGACCCTACAATTCTGTCCGACAGTCCGGTGCAGGCAGAAGTTGTTCTGCCATCGGGAAACTGGGTCATTTCAGCTGTGCCGGAAGGGGGGTGGGGCTCCAACCCGCCCAACACCGTCGGGCTGCGGCTAGGCATGGGACTGGCGGCAACCTTGATCCTTGTGCCAATCGTGCTTTTGGGGCGGCTCAACGACGAACGTCGGCGGCGGATGATCGAACAGCGGCGGCGCGAGAACGAATTGGCGCGCTTGTCGCGGCGGCTCGAACTGGCGCTGGCAACCTCCCAAGTCGGCGTTTGGGAAATGAATATCGCCAACGGCACTCTGGCCTGGGACGACCGGATGAACGAGCTCTACGGATATGAGCCCGATGGTAGCCAGCGCGATTATACCCAATGGCGCGACAGACTGCACCCGGACGATTTAGAGCGCGCCGAACGCGATTTCAACGAGTCCATGCGATCGGGCAGCCGATATTTTTCAAACTATCGCATCGTCACACCCGACGGGGAAACGCGCTATATCAGGGCTATCGGCACTGTGTACCAGGACCCCGGAACCTCTCCGCGTATCGTTGGCGTAAACTGGGATGCGACGCCGGATGCCAAGCTCTCCGAAGCGCTGCTGCGCGCCAAGACCCAGGCCGAGGCAAAAAATTTCGAATTGGAAACCGCCAAGGCGCGCATAGAGCACAACGCCATGCACGACCCGCTGACGGGACTGCCCAACCGGCGCTATCTCGACGACATTCTGGACATGCATACGCGACGGAGCACGCGCGAAGGCGGATATATCTCGATCCAGCATATCGATCTTGACCGCTTCAAGCAGATCAACGACACGCTTGGTCACGCCGCCGGCGATGCCATGCTGGTTCACGCATCAGAAGTGCTCAAGGCCTCAGTCAGACCATCAGATTTCGTGGCGCGGATCGGCGGCGATGAATTTGTCATCCTCAGCATCGGGGAAAAATCGGACGCGGAACTGCGTGCGATGGCAGAGCGGATCATCGCTGCAATGCGCACGCCGGTTTCTTATCAGGGCCATGAGTGCCGTTTTGGCGTCTCCATCGGCATCGCCGGAGGCGATGTCTCCACGACGCCCGCCAAGCAAGTGCTGGTCAATGCCGACATCGCGCTTTATCGGGCAAAGGAACGTGGACGCAACCGAGCTGAGTTCTTCTCGGAAGAGCTGCAAGCTGAAATCATTACCGCCAAGCGGACAGCAGACGAGATTCTGGCCGGGCTCGAAAACAACGAGTTCATCGCCTTCTATCAGCCCCAGGTGGACGCCCAGACCCTCGACATCGTCGGCATGGAAGCGCTGGCGCGCTGGAAACACCCCATCAAAGGCATGCTGGCGCCCGATGCATTCATGGCAATCGCAGAAGATCTCAACGTGGTTGCGGCCATCGACAAGCTGATCCTAGAGCAGGCACTGGCCCAGCATAGGAAATGGAGAGCAGCGGGGCTGGACGTACCGCGGGTTTCGGTGAACGTTTCGGCGCGTCGGCTCAATGATGAAGGGCTGATCGGCACCCTCGAAGCGCTCAATATCGAGCGGGGCACAGTGTCGTTCGAGCTGATTGAATCGATTTATCTCGATGAGCGCGATACGCTGGTGTCCTTCAACATCGACCGGATCAAGGATCTCGGGATCGACATCGAAATCGATGATTTCGGCACCGGCTATGCTTCGATTGTCTCACTGCTGCAATTGCGCCCCAAAAGGCTCAAGATCGACCGCCAGCTCGTTATGCCAATCACCAGCTCACCCGGACAGCGCAGGCTGGTCGGCTCAATCATTGAAATCGGGGCGTCATTGGGCATCGAAGCGATTGCCGAAGGCGTGGAAAGTCACGAGCATGCGAGGATACTCGCCGAGATGGGCTGCGCCGCCTTGCAGGGCTACGCCATTGCCCGGCCGATGGATGGCAATGCAGTAACCCAATTCGTAAACAGCCAGAGCTGGCGCAACGCGAGCTAGCCTAGCTTCTGGGTTTGGCACGGTTGGTGGCCTGAGCCGAAAGCGGATCGTCGGGCCAATAATGGCGCGGATAACGCCCTTTGAGATCCTTTGCGACATCTGACCAGGATCCGCGCCAGAAGCCGGGGAGATCGCGTGTCGTCTGGATGGGCCGGTGGGCTGGTGAGAGCAGCGAAAGCAGCAACGGCACCTTGCCATTGGCAATGGCCGGATGCGTGTCGAGGCCAAACAGTTCCTGCACGCGAACGGCAAGGACCGGGCCGTTCTCTGCTGCGTAGTCAATTGGGATATTGCTGCCCGAAGGAACAGAAAAATGCGACGGCAGCAGCGTTTCCATCTGTTGGCGCCTGTCCCAGGGCAAGAGATCGAAAAGGGCAGCCGAGAGGTGGTCGGAGGTGATGGCGTCGAGGCGCGAGAGACCTTCAACATGGGGGACGAGCCAGCCCGCTCCATTTTGCGCCAGCGCGGCGTCGGACAGATCGGGCCATTCGGGACCAACAGTGCGATGGAGAAACCCGGAACGCTCGCGCAATGTGCGCTGGTCCCTTGTCCAACCCAGTTTGTCGATGCCGATCGACGCGATGCCACGCGCGAGCATGGGCGCCGCGGCCGCAGGATCGTCGATGGCGGCGGGGCCGTCTTCGAGGCGGAGCGCACCGAGCCGACGCTGCCGACGCGCGCGGACGGCCCTGGCGGCGGTATCGAAAGCAAGCTCGGTGGCCGTTGTGATATGGGCAGAAAAGATATCCTCGATCTCTTCGCGATCAATGGCGATGGCAGCGCGAATATAGGCGCTGGCGGCAGCACCGGTCATGTCGGTCACGACGAGGAATTTTTCGCGCGCCAGCCGCTCTGTTTCCTCGATCCGTGCCTGCCGTCCATTGGCCAGGCGGAACCGGCCCGGCGCTGACTGTTGCGCCACGCGATCAGGATAGGCGCGGGCGAGATGGCGGGCGAGATCTGTACCGGCCATCTGCCCTTTTCCGCCCGAAGCCTTCTCGCCGCCGACGGATTGCGCCCAGCGGGTGGCCAATGACCTTGCTTCGGTGGCGCGTTTGGCGCTGTCTCGGCGCAGGCGCTCGAACCGATCGGCAAGGTCGGCACTGTTGCCGCCGAGCCCCGGTTCGCCGACCAGCACGCCGAGCAACGCGGCATCATGGGCAGTGCCTTCGGTCGCTGCCAACGCAATCATGTGCCCAAGGCGCGGGTGGAGTGGGAGTTTGGCGAGTTGGGCGCCATGCGCTGTGATGCGGCCAGCGGCATCGAGCGCATCGAGGCTCACCAACAATGCCACGGCCTCGGACCAAGCAGGGGCCGGAGGGACATCGAGAAATGCCAGGGATTTTGGATCAGTCACGCCCCAGCTGGCAAGGTCGAGCACAAGGTCAGTCAGGTCAGCCTGCAAGATTTCGGGCGGGTCGAATGGCGCGAAGCTGGCGGTTTGCCCTTCGTGCCAGAGGCGATAACAGACCCCCGGTTCGGTGCGCCCTGCCCGACCGCGGCGCTGGTCGGCGCTGGCGCGCGAGACGCGGCGCGTTTCAAGGCGGGTCAACCCCGTATCAGGCTCGTAGACCGGCAAACGCGATAGGCCGGAATCGATAACGATCCGCACGCCTTCGATGGTGAGCGAGGTCTGGGCAATTGCCGTGGCAAGCACGATTTTGCGACGGCCGGGGGCTGCCGGCTGGATCGCGCGATCCTGATCGGCGGGCGTGAGCTGACCGTATAGCGGCGCGATGTCGATGTCCGGCCCGATGATCGACGCCAACGCTTCGGCCGTGCGGCGAATTTCGGCCTGACCGGGCAGGAACATCAGGATCGAGCCGGTTTCCTCGGCCAACGCGCGGCGAGCGGCGGCGGCGAGCGCATGTTCGAGACGTGCATTGGCATCTGGGACAATGTGATGGGTCTGGACAGGAAACGCCCTGCCCTGGCTTTCGATGACCGGCGCATCGCCAAGAAGGCCGGCCACCGCGGCGCCGTCCAGCGTTGCCGACATGACAAGAATGCGCAGATCTTCGCGCAGGGCCATCGCGTCGATTGTGAGCGCCAGACCGAGATCGCCATCGAGACTGCGTTCGTGAAATTCGTCGAACACAACCGCCGATATGCCGGTCAGCCCGGGGTCATCGAGAACCATTCGCGTGAAGACGCCCTCGGTGACGACCTCAATGCGCGTTCTGGCTGAAATCCTGGTATCGAGACGAACGCGGTAGCCGACCGTTTCTCCGACCTGCTCACCCAGCGTCTGGGCCATGCGGCGCGCGGCGGCACGGGCCGCAAGGCGACGTGGCTCGAGCATGACGACCTTGCCGTCGCCGCACCAGGGGGCATCACGTAAAGCGAGCGGCACGCGCGTTGTCTTGCCCGCGCCGGGCGGAGCAACGAGTACGGCGCCTGTATTTTGCTCCAGCACAGATTTGAGCGCAGGTAAAACAGCGTCTATGGGCAAGGGATCGTCGGGGTGCATGGTGCGGTGTTTAGCGGGTTTGGGTGCAAAGTGGAAATCTGTTCCACGCAATATGCAACCGCTCGACTACCACTGCCGTGTCAGACGGTCAGGCAGGCTGTAATTCCCGCCCTCAAAGACAAGGCGAACGGGATCCGGTGCAGTGTGAGTCACTGTTTGCGTGCAGGTGCCATCGCGCTGGTGTGCTGTGCTTGTTTCACTGCGGGACGAGACGACGATGTCCGCGATGGCAGCGCCGGTTCGTGGCGCCATGGCCAGCGTGCGGGTGGTTGCGTGAAATGTGCCAACGCAGTCGGTGTCCCATTCACCGCCGCTTGCGGCAACAATCAGGCGATCAACAATCGTTGTGAGTTTTCCGCCTTCAAGCTCGAACAGCCAAAGCGTCGTGAGCCCGAACGGGTTGGCCTGCGAGCTGCCCGCTTCTATAACCCGAAGCCCGAAGGCGACACGGTCCGGAGCAAGTGCGTAATAGGCCGTATCAAATGCCACGCTATGAATGCGGATAGCATCGTCAGATGCCAGATCGGCAAACCGGTTTCGTGCAACGATAGCGTCGGTCCGACTGTCGAGAACAAGCAGATCGATATCGCCGTCGCGCCCATCGGGTGACTGGGCATAGATGATGGGGACGGCAACAAGACGGTTGTGTGGATGTGCCGGCCAGATGCGACAGACCATCATGTCTGAAGTGTAATCTGCTGAAGTCGCGCTCGGCAGTCTTATGGAGCCACCCTCGGCCAAAAACGTCTGATCGGTCCCCTTGGTGCCCTCGGGATAGGCGATTTGCAGGATGCGTGCAGGGTTGACGCCGCACTGATGATCCTGAGCGGCCGCCTGGGACGCCGAGGCGCCAAGCATTGCCAAAAGAAACAGCGGCACAAATCGGTTCAGCATTGGCGCAAGTCTCATGTGACGGTTGCCGCCTTCGGACAGGGGCATGCTTGATGACATCATTGCAGGCAAGGTCCGAGGGCGCGGTTGCCGTACCGATTTGCGCTTTGGATGGCTGGCGCGTCAAGGCCTGCTCATTGCAAGCTTGAGCGCTGCTACACGATTTGCATCGGTGCGTTTCATACCTGGTGTCACGTAACCCAATTTGGCTGCCCTGCCGGGAGGGACGTCGATGGTTTCGCTTGCCGAAGCATGAAGATCGTTAACCCCGAGGGCAAGCAGTTCTGCGGCGTTCTCGGCAGTTACGCCCGATCCGGGCATGATCGCAATGCGTCCGGCGGCATGGGCAATGATCTGCCTCAGATTTTCAAGACCATCGATAGCCCTTGGCGCACCGCCGGAGGTGAGAATCGTTTCAAACCCCAGATCGACGGCTGTATCTACTGCAGCTGAAAAATCGGGCACGAGATCAAACGCCCGGTGCAGCGCGAGCCCCATACCCGCGGCACGGGCGGCAAGGCGCTCAAGAACCGCTCCGTCCAAAGTGCCATCCGCGCGAGAGGCCCCCAACACCACACCGGAAAGGCCGGCGGCACTGGCGGTATCGATATCGATCTCCATTGTCGCCACATCGTGCTCGGAGAATACGAAATCGCCGGGACGCGGACGGATCATCGCGTAAACCGGTATCGGCGACGTCCGCGCAAGTGCCATCAGCCCAGGCGTGGCTGTAAGCCCCCCGATAGCCAGCGCGGAGCACAACTCGATGCGGTCCGCTCCTCCAGCGATGGCGGCAGCCAGACCGGCGGCATCATCGACGCAGATTTCGAGAACGGGTTCAGGCATAGGCGAACCGATCAAGCCCCAAAAGGGCGGCACCCACGAGGCCGGGCTCCATGTCACATTGGGCAGCGACCACAAGTGGGCGTTCGAGCTGGCGGAGAATGCGCGCGCGGACGGCGGCATCGAGTGCGGGGATCAAGCCGGGCGCGCCAGCCATGCCACCGCCGACCGGAACAATCGAGGCACCGGTGATGTTGATGGACAAAGCCAGCGGGGCAGCAACTAGATCGACATAGATTTCCATAGTGCGCGTTGCAGCCTCGTCCCGGCCGGCCCAGCCAACAACAATTTCCCGGCTGTCGCGCGCCTGGCCGCACAAGTGCATGTGCAGCTTTTCCAGGCCCCGCGCCCCGCCTACCGTATCCACGCAGCCCATACGGCCACAGCCGCACTGGAAATGGGGAATAACGGCAGGCGGACTTCCCGCCGTTGTCGCAAGGATGGTTGTGTGGCCCCATTCGCCAGCATAGCCACCACGGCGATTTGCCAATCGGCCCTCAACAACCAGCCCACCTCCGACGCCGGTGCCAAGGATAATGCCGAAGACCACGTCATGGCCCTGCCCGGCCCCCAGACCGGCTTCGGCCAAGGCGAAACAATCCGCATCATTGGCAATAGAGACCGGCAATTCGAGCGCCTCGCCGAGTTCAACATCGAGAACGCGGCCATCAATACACGGCACGTTGGCGCAGATCATCTTGCCGGTTTCGATATCGATAACCCCGCAAATCGATATCGATATGGCCTCAGCCCGCTCGGGCACCGCTGCCAGGATACCGCGCAAGGTTTCGACGAATGCGCCAAAATCATTGCGCGGCGTTTCGATGCGCCCCATCTGCACGATGGTGCGCGCGTCATGCGCATACGCAGCCTTGATGGCGCTGCCGCCGATGTCGAGAGCAAGGATCATGCATCGAAACTAGCGGGAGGGGGACAAGGTGCAAGCTGCCATTTCGTCAAAAGCGGAGATTTGGCGATTTTGCCGGAGCGGCAAATCTCCGGTCACCGGGTCCGCAGCCTGAGCCCGCTATTCAGCGGCGGCGCGACCGTCAGGGCTTTCTGCAGGACCGCTGGCATCGCCGGGGGCGGTCTCGGTACCCAGATCGGGGAAAGCAGCTATGCGCCGGTTGGAAAAATCCTCCCGCAGCACGATCAACCCGCGGTCCTCGAAATAGGTCAGGAGGCGGCGCGCACGAGCTGCCGAATGCGAACCATAGGCGCGCGCCAATGTGGCGTCCGATGGACAGGGCAGTTTTTCAACAGCGGCGCGGGCCACCATCAGGAATACGCCCTGGAGATCTTCAGGAAGCGTGCGGGCAAGATCGAGTGCTGACTGCCAGACATCGGACTGGGCAGAGGCCGTATCCACACCGGCGCGGGCGACGGCGAAGCGGCGCTTGAAGTCGTTGAGATCGGGCGGCGTACCGGGTACGCGCCGGATGCGACAGCGCACAAGGAAATCCTGATAGAGCACAGCCACCGAGCGGAAACTTGCGTCCGGATCTTCGAGAATTTCGGCCAAGACGGCATCGATGGCCGCTGCACGTTCGGCCTCATCGATTTCGGGGAACAGGCTTGCCGGCTCGGAAGCTGCCTTTGGCGCTGGCTGGCTGAGTTGGGCGAGGATATCAGCCGTGGGGCGCGGAGCCGGCTGCACTGTACGGCGCGGCAAGGGGCGCGTCTCTTCTTCGGCGCCGGGCGTGAAGATAAGATCGGCGGCATCGGCACCGGTTTCCGGCAGTGGCATAAGCTTGGGAGAGGTCGAGCGGGCACTGGTTTCAACGCTGCCAATTGTGATGGGCAACGGACGGCGCGAAAGCGCCGGACCAAGCGCTACGAAATTGCCTTTTTCAAGATCGCGGAACATTTCGGTGCCGCGCCGGTCCATACCCAAAAGATCACCGGCCCGAGCCATATCGATATCGAGGAATGTGCGCCCCATGAGGAAGTTGGACGCTTCGGCGGCCACGTTCTTGGCCAATTTGGCAAGGCGCTGTGTGGCGATGACACCGGCCAGCCCACGCTTTCGGCCGCGACACATGAGGTTGGTCATGGCGCCGAGCGAGAGCTTGCGCGCCTCGTCGGACACTTCGCCGCCAGCGGCGGGGGCAAAAAGCTGGGCTTCATCGACGACGACCAGCATGGGATACCAGAAATCGCGGTCGGCATCGAACAGCCCGCCGAGAAATGCGGCAGCGGCGCGCATCTGGGCTTCGGCCTCAAGCCCCTCCAGCGAAAGGACCACCGACACCCGATGCTGGCGGATGCGACCGGCGATGCGGGTCAACTCATGTTCGGAGCGGTCGGCTTCAACCACGACATGACCGAACCTGTCAGCAAGGGTTACAAAGTCGCCTTCAGGATCGATGACGCATTGTTGCACCCAGGGCGCGCTCTGTTCGAGCAGGCGCCGCAGCAGGTGAGATTTACCCGAACCGGAATTGCCCTGTACAAGCAGACGCGTGGCCAGCAACTCTTCGAGATCGAGCTTTGCGGGCGTCGCCGTTTTTGTCGTGCCCATGTCGATATCGACGGTCATCGCCTTTTGCCTGCTCCGCGGAATTGGTTGGTGATTCGAGACTGGACTCGGACGAACCGAGCCACGCCATCTTAGCATCTGGCAAAGCGGGCTGCACAACCCCCTTGGCCGCGATTCACAGCCATTGGTGTTTACTTTGACCTTGCCGACCAAATCGGCCTAATCCTTTAAGGGTGTTTGCCCATGGAGTCGTTTTGATGCCGATGCGCCTTTGGTCGCGGTTTTTCGCCAAGCCCCCCGCCGAGCCGGTGGGGCCGCAGTTTGGTGCGCTGCCGTACAGGATCGTGGACGGGCAGCTGGCCGTGCTGCTGATTACATCTCGCGGGCGGGGAAAGTGGATATTTCCCAAGGGCCGCCAGATGGAAGGCAAAACACCCTGGGAAAGCGCCGAACTTGAAGCCTATGAAGAGGCCGGCGTTGTCGGCGAAATCGAAACCAAGCCGATCGGCTCGTATTTTCTGCCCATCACCGAGGAACGACCCCAGCCGATCGAAGTCCTGATGTTCCCGCTACTGGTCACCGACCAGCGCGACGACTGGAAAGAAATGGGACAGCGCTATCGCCATTGGGCGGTTTTGCCCGAGGCCAAGCGGCTGATTACCCATGACGGGCTGGCCGACGTGGCGCTGGCTCTGGCGCAGCGCGAAACGAGCAAGCCGATGTCTCGCGCTGCATCACGATAGGTGTTCTTGGCCGCCAGGGGCGTTTGACGCCCCCGCCGCGCGCGGTTGACGATCAGAGCCCGAACAGCAAAACCATCGCCCAGAAGATAACGCCCGAGAGAACTGCCGAGGCCGGGACCGTGATGATCCACGCGGCGCCGATCGAGAGCACGTGCTGGCGGCGCACGAGATAACGCCGCTGGCGCTTCTGGTAATTGGCGACAGCTTCCTCGGCGGTCTTGTTGAGATGGTCAGTGCGCAAGAATACGCCTTCGGGGCTGACGGCCTTGTTGCGGATGTTCTGGTTGGAAAAGCCCTCACGCAGAAAGCCGACGCCAAAGACGGCGCCCACAGCAATATGGGTTGAGGACACCGGCAAGCCCAGAGCCGATGCCACAAGAACCGTGGCCGCTGCCGAGAGCGCGACGCAATAGCCACGGATCTCGTTGAGCTTTGTAATCTTTTCGCCCACCGTACGGATAAGGCGCGGACCGAACAGGGCAAGCCCAAGCGCAAGACCGAGCGCCCCGATGGCCAGAACCCAGATCGGCAAGGCGACTGAACCGCCAATCTCTCCGCCTTGCTGCACAGCAGAAACGATGGCCGCGAGCGGACCGACGGCATTGGCCACGTCATTGGCGCCATGCGCAAAGGACAAGAGCGCCGTTGCAAAAATCAAGGGCAAGCGAAACAGCGTTCCAACCTGCTTGTTGGAATTTTCCATGCCCTGCGTACGCGAGCGGACCCATGGTTGGGCTCCCATCCAGCCAATCCCGCCGGCCAGAAGGCCGATCAGCAGCACGATGTGGCCCTGCGGCTTCCAAAGGCGCGACAGCCCCTTGGTGGACATGTACATGGCGAAAATGCCGATCATCACACCAACCAGGACTGGCACCCAGATCCGGGCGGCAGCCACTTTTTCCTTCTCGCGCAGGATAGTGAAATTGACGATGGTGAGCAGAACCGCGGCCAAAAGACCGCCCATCAACGGGGAGATGACCCAGCTCGCTGCGATCTTGCCGATTGTGGGCCAGACGATGGCCGAAAACCCGGCGGCGGCAATGCCGCCGCCCACAACCCCACCAACCACGGCATGGGTTGTGGAAACCGGGGCACCGATAATCGTGGCGAGGTTGACCCAAAGCGCAGACGAAAGCAGCGCTGCCATCATGACCATGACAAACGCCGTACCGTCGATATGGGCGCCAGGCACAATTATGTCGCGCGAGATGGTGCTGACCACATCGCCACCGGCAAGAAGCGCGCCGGCCGCCTCGCATATTGCAGCGATAGCGAGCGCACCGGTCATGGTGAGGGCCTTGGACCCCACGGCCGGCCCCATATTGTTGGCGACGTCATTGGCACCGATATTGAGCGCCATATAGGCGGCGATGACCGTGGCGATGACGACGAGATAACTTAACGGACCGGACGACACGACGAACGTGGCCCAAACCAGCGCGGCGAGCAGAAAAACCAGGGCAATGCCGGGCGCGGCCATTGCACGCGAGGAGTCGCGGGTTGCCTCGTGCAACTGCCGGACGCGCTTGAGATCCTTGTCGATGGCGGGTTTGGACATGAGTGCTAAGGTGCCCCTGGAAACCAAGTTTCCATATGAATTTCGGTATTGACGACTTACCGAGGCCATAACGAACCTCGGCCCGCTTGGCCACATCCATTGTGACAGTCTAGTCATAAATCGTGACCGTTGAGGACTGTTTTACCGCGTCTGCGCAAATCCGCCACACACTTGTCATTTGTCTAGCCGCAGACCCTATTCAGGGTTACCATTTGTCTGGACTATGAAGGACGACCGCCCATCAATGACAGAGAGCAGGCATAAGAAGGACTGGCGCACGCGGATGCGGGACGCTGTTTGGCCCCGAATGGGGATCAGGCGCTACCTCACCTATCTGCAAAAGCGCGTACTTCGGTTGACGGCAAGCCCACATGCGATTGCGGCGGGCGTTGCGTCAGGCGCTGCGGTTTCGGTTTTTCCGCTGATCGGCGTGCATTTTTTCCTTGGCTTCGTCCTGGCGTTTGTGACGCGCGGCAATATGCTGGCCGCGGCGATCGGCACGGTATGGGGCAATCCCATAACCTTTCCGCTCTTTTTCTCGCTCAGCTTTCAGTTCGGCTCGTCGATGCGCGCAGCGTTGTTTCCCGACGATCCGGCAGCGATCATGCGCCATGTCGACACAACTGCTCTGTCGGGCGGGCTGTTCTCGCTCGATCTTGCAGCGATCTTGCCGCTGTTCCAGACCATGATGCTCGGCGCTTTGCCGATCGCACTGTTTTGCTGGGTGTTTTTCTATTTGATCGTGCGCGGACTGGTGAGCGGATTTCAGACCGCCCGCAAGGCAAGGCTGGAGCGACGCCGCGCGCGCCAGACGCAGACAGCGCCCCATAACGCACTCAAGAGCTAGACCCGGCTACCTGCCGGACCGAAGCAATGAAGGCCGCAGTTGGAAGGTCGGTCTCGGCGCCGGCACGGGTGGTTATGCCGATGGCGCCGAAGCTGGCGGACATATCGACATCGAGCGCTACCAGCGCGCCGCTTGCGAGATCGGCGGCAACCACCGAGTGCGATATGAACCAAACGGCATCGCTAAGCAGCGCGTAGGCCCGTCCGAAGGAATTGGATACAGTTTCGATTTCGCGCGCCAGACTGGTGATGCCCGCGGCAAGCAAGACGGTCTCGACAGTCTGCCTGATGATGGCGCCACGCGGGGGAACGAGCGCGGGGAAAGGCTCGACCATTCGCAATGCGTGTTCAGTTTGCGCCAGCAGCGGGTGAGCGGGCCGGACGGCGAGAACAAGCGGTTCTGAGTAAAGGTGCTCGAAAGTGAGCCCTTCCATTACGTCAGGGGCCGACATACGACCTACGACAAGATCGATCCCCCCGCCGCGAAGAAGACCGAGAAGGTGAGGGCTGGGGCCGCTTTCCACATGCACACGCGCGGCCAGCGGACCCATGGCAAAGTGCGCCACAGCCCGTGGCACCACCTCGACTTCGGCGGTGGGCAGCGCGCCAAGGCGCACAACGGCATCGCCATTACCGGCCTGCGACACTGATTCCACACCCTGCTGCAAAGCGGCGAGAGCCAAATTGGCAGAACGCAAAAAAACGGCGCCATAATCTGTGAGCGCCAACTTGCGGCGAGAGCGGTCAAACAGGGCCACGCCCAGAATGGTTTCAAGTTCAGCCAGGGATTTGGAAATGGCAGGTTGGGACAGGCCCAGAGCCTCGGCGGCGGCCACCACACCGCCTTGCCTGTCGGTTTCGACAAAGCAGGTGAGGTGCCGGAGTTTTATGCGCGGGTCGAGAAGGGGCATGGTGGACATAGTCCGGCTTGGGTGGGTTGGGCAAAGTGCAGCACCTCCCACAGTCGATGGAAACAGCGTTCCGGCGGAACTGAGACGACGGACATTTCGACCTATATATTCTCATAACTTATATATTGACGTAATTTTATCATTTTACCGCGCCGATTTGCCAGTGTTTATTACGCGCCAAGTTATAGAACTGTTTTCCGGGGTGGAGACCAATGAGCAAAATCATGCCGCTCGATCAGGCGGTGCGCGAGAACCTCAACAATGGCGACACAGTCGCGTTTGAAGGGTTCACGCATTTGATCCCGCATGCTGCAGGCCATGAGGCGATCCGGCAGGGGTTTAAAGATTTGACCCTGATCCGCATGACCCCCGACATTGTTTACGATCAGATGATTGGCATGGGGATGGCGAAGAAGGTCATTTTTTCCTATGCGGGCAATCCGGGCGTCGGCCTGCTGCGCCGGATGCGCGACGCCATCGAAAACCAATATCCACGCGCCATCGAAACCGTCGAGCATTCCCACGCGGCAATGGCCAATGCGTATGCCGCCGGTGCGGCCGGGCTGCCCTGCGCCGTGTTTCGCGGCTACAAGGGCGCAGACCTGCCCAAGGTCAACCCGGACATCAAATCGATCACCTGCCCCTATACGGGTGAAGAGCTGGCAACGGTGCCCGCGCACAATCCCGACGTGGCCTTCATCCATGCGCAAAAGGCAAACGAGAAGGGCGACGTTTTGATCGAAGGCATTGTCGGCGTTCAAAAGGAAGTCGCGCTGGCTGCCAAGAAGGTCGTCGTGACCGTCGAAGAGATCGTACCCGATTTCGCCGGCATGCACCCCAACCTCACCGTGCTACCCCACTGGACGGTAACGGCAATCGCCAAGGTGAAGGGCGGCGCACACCCGTCTTATACGCATGGCTATTACGCGCGCGACAATGCTGCGTATCTTGCGTGGAACGAGATTTCGGCAGACCGCGACCTGTTTACCAAATGGATGGACGAGAACGTTCTCAAGGCGACGCCCGAAGCGTTCGCAGACCGGATCAAGGGGCTTTGACGATGAGCGATTTCACCCCAACTGAAATGATGACGATTGCCGCCTCCCGCGCACTGTCATCGAAAGACGTTTGTTTTGTCGGCATCGGCGCACCTTCGGCCGCCTGCAACGTGGCCCGCCTGACCCATGCGCCCGATATTACGCTTATTTACGAGAGCGGGACCATAGGCACAGCGCCCGAAGTGCTGCCGCTTTCGATTGGCGATGGCGAGTTGTGCGAGACGGCGGTTTCGACAGTCGCCGTGCCGGAAATGTTTCGCTACTGGCTGCAAGGCGGCAAAATTTCCATCGGTTTTTTGGGTGCTGCGCAGATCGACAGGTTCGGCAATATCAACACGACTGTGATCGGCGACTACGACCACCCAAAGGTCCGCCTTCCAGGCGGCGGCGGTGCACCAGAAATCGCAACATCGTGCGGCGAGATTTACATCACGCTCAAACAGGCCACCCGCTCGATGGTTGAAAAGATCGATTTTTTCACCTCGTTCGGTCACGGAGAAGGCGGCGATCACCGCGAACGGCTGGGGATCAAGACCAAGGGGCCAACGCTTCTGATTACCGATCTTGCAATCTGGAAACCCGATCCGCAGACCAAGGAATTCACTGTCGTTTCGCTCCATGAAGGCGTGACACGGGAAATGGTGCAGGAAACTTGCGGATGGACTGTGAAATTTGCAGAAAATCTCGAACAGACCCCTGCCCCGAGCGCATTGGAACTGTCGACCCTGCGTGATCTGCAGGAGCGCACAAAGCGCGCCCATTCGGGCGGGAAGGCAGCGTAATGACCGAGGCATATATCTGCGATTACATCCGCACACCTATCGGGCGGTTCGGCGGCGCGCTCAGCAAAGTGCGACCCGACGATCTTGGCGCGCTGGTGCTCAAGGCACTGGTGGCGCGCAATCCGAGCGTGGACTTTGAAGCTGTCGAGGATGTTATCTTCGGTAACGCCAATCAGGCCGGCGAGGATAACCGCAACGTGGCGCGGATGAGCCTGTTGCTGGCGGGTTTGCCTGAGACCGTGACCGGCACGACCATCAACCGGCTGTGCGGCTCGGGGCTGGACGCGGTTCTGACGGCGGCACGGGCCATCAAGGCCGGCGAAGCCGATCTTATGATCGCAGGCGGCACCGAATCCATGAGCCGCGCGCCCTTTGTGATGCCCAAAGCCGATACTGCGTTTTCGCGCAATGCCGAGATTTACGACACGACAATCGGATGGCGGTTCGTCAACCCGGCGATGAAAGCCGCCCACGGCGTGGATTCCATGCCCGAAACCGGCGAAAACGTTGCCGCCGACTATACTATCTCGCGCCAGGATCAGGATAAATTTGCAGTGCGCAGCCAGGACAAGGCGGCAGCGGCGCAAGAAAACGGGCGCCTGGCCAAAGAGATCGTTGCCGTAACCATCCCGCAGCGCAAGGGTGATCCGGTGGTGGTCGATAAGGACGAGCATCCGCGGTCGACGACACTTGAAACCTTGGCAAAACTGCCCACGCCTTTCAAGAAGGACGGCGGCACCGTGACGGCTGGCAATGCGTCGGGCGTCAATGATGGGGCGGCGGCGCTGATCATCGCATCCGAAGCCGCAGTGAAAAAATATGGACTGAGGCCCATTGCACGGATTGTTGGTGGCGCGACAGCCGGTGTTCCACCACGGGTCATGGGCATCGGGCCCCTTCCCGCCTCGCAAAAGCTTATGGCGCGGCTCGGGCTGAGCACCGCAGACTTCGATCTGGTCGAACTCAACGAAGCGTTCGCATCTCAAGGGATCGCAGTGCTACGCGGGTTGGGAATTGCCGAGGATGCCGATTTCGTAAATCCCAATGGCGGCGCGATTGCGCTGGGGCATCCGCTGGGCATGTCGGGTGCGCGTATCGCTGGCACGGCAGCACTGGAAATGAGCCTGACAGGCAAGCAGCGCGCGCTGGTGACCATGTGTATCGGCGTAGGCCAAGGCATCGCGGCGGCGCTCGAAGCAGTCTAGCCAACGATCTGAGTACTGGCAGGGCAAGTGTGCCCCCGCGCCCGGACCTGCGCGCCAAGCTCTTCTTACACGGGAAGAATCTTGTGCTGAGCAGCGGGCGCGGGGCCCGTTTCTGTTTTTCGCCCACCTTGCAATTGCAGGGGCGAGCGGCTATATAACTGGCAGGCTCAATGGCGCGCGACAGACTGTGTCGCGTTTCCTGGACCGCAAGAGCAAAAACCGCTTTTGCTGGAAACGCCAAAATGGCAGCGCCTTTTTCAGTGCCGTGTTCTCCAACAATCATAAAACCGTAGCATGGCTGCCCGATAAGTGTGGCGCCGCTATTGTTCAGACGAGGCCGTGCAATGACGGTCAGAAAGCAATATGAAAACCATAGATTACAATGCCGAAGCCGCTCTCTATCTGGGCCGCGACTGGCGCAGTGCGCTCGAGCAGGGATCGAGACGATTCCCGAGCGCTGCAAAAGCCATCCGATTTGCACTTGAAGAAGTGCCACCCGTGAGTCTTCGCGGGGCACTGATGATCGTCGAGGGGCGAACCTATTCGCCTGACGATCTGCACGCACTTTATGACGATGCGTATTATCCGCTTGGGCGGAAGGCCGATTTCGAGGCGAAGCTGAGCGAACCCAGCGAACACTAGGACAAGACGGCCTCAGGCCGTCGTCGATTTGCGCCGGGGGGCGGCCTTCTTTTTGGGGGCCGCCTTCTTGGCTGCCTTGGTAATGGCGTCCTTGCGCTCTTGTTCAAGACGCAGGGCCTTGAGACGCTCTGTCTTGGCACGCGTTGCCTCAAGCACGATCTCTTCCTGGCGCAGCGCCTCTTTCTGGCGCGCTTCCATTTCGGCATGCTTGCGCTGAGGGCTGACTTTGGGGGGAGCGTCCATCGAATAGTTCTCCTAAAGGGAAAAGGCCGCCCCTATGTCGCGTTTTTATACAGGATAGGTGCGTACACCTATCCTGGAAACGCTGAGGGCGGCCTTCGTAGTGTTAGGCAGCCTGGATATTGATGGCCGACTTGCGTCCGTCACGACCGCTTTCGAGCTCGTAGCTCACGGCCTGACCTTCGACCAGCGTCGCCATTCCGGCGCGCTCAACAGCAGAGATGTGCACGAATGCATCTTCGCCGCCCTGGTCGGGCTGAATGAAGCCGAAGCCTTTGGTTGCATTGAAGAACTTTACCTTGCCCGAGATCATCGTGGATCCTTTCAGTGGCAGTGGACCCCGGCGCGACATGCGCCAAGGCCGCCCAAATCCCATAGGAATTTGCGGCTCAACGTCTAGCAATTGAGGATATCCAAGTATCCGGCGAACCGGGCGATCAGGTAGCCAAGAGCATCCAACGTGATAAAATAACACTATAGCAAATGCTTGGTTCAGGCAAGCGTCGCCCGCAGCATGGGCCTCTTCCATTCCCCGCACATGGCGTTATGGTCCCGCCATACGATTAAGGACCACCAATGACTGAGCAGCTTGTTTCCACTTTCCGTTCAATTACCGGCCCCCGCCACGTGCTGGTGGGCGATCGCGCAACCCGCCGCTACCGCAAAGGCTACCGCTATGGCGACGGACAGGTTCTGGCCGCGGTGCGGCCCGGCTCGCTTCTCGAAAAGTGGCGGACGCTCAAAGCGTGCGTCGAGGCCGGTGTGATTGTCATCGTCCAGGCTGCAAACACCGGGCTGACCGGCGGCTCGACACCGTTTGGGGAAGGTTATGACCGGCCCATCGTCATCATCAACACAATGCGCATTTCGCGCATCGACATGATCGAGGACGGCCGCCAGGTTATTGCCTTTCCAGGGGCCACGCTCGACAAACTCGAAAAGACCTTGCGCCCCATCGGGCGTGAACCCCATTCGGTGATCGGATCAAGCTGCATCGGCGCTTCGGTGACCGGCGGCGTTTGCAACAATTCGGGCGGCTCGCTGATCCAGCGCGGCCCGGCCTATACCGAGCTGGCCCTTTATGCCCAGATCGATGCCGATGGAACGCTGAAACTGGTGAACCACCTCGGTGTCGAACTTGGTGAGGATGCAGAGACCATCCTCTCGCGGCTCGACACTGGCCAATACTCGCCCACGGACGTCGCTCCCGAGGGCAACCGTCGGGCATCAGACCATGATTATCACCGCCATGTCCGCGACATCGAAGCGGACACGCCTGCCCGGTTCAACGCGGACCCACGCAAGCTGTTTGAAGCGTCGGGGAGCGCGGGCAAACTTGCAGTGTTCGCGTTGCGGCTCGACACGTTCGCTGCCGACAAGGACACTCAGGTGTTCTACATCGGATCGAACGATCCACGCGAACTCAACACGATCAGACGGCATATGCTGGGCCAGTTCACCCACCTGCCGATTGCCGGGGAATATCTGCACCGCGACGGCTACAAGCTGACCCAGAAATACGGCAAGGACACATTCCTGATCATCAAGATGTTCGGCACCGACAGGATACCGGCTGCATTTGCCGCGAAAAGCTGGGTGGACGGAATTACCGAAAAACTCGGACTGGGCGGAACGCTTTCGGACAGAGTTGTCCAGGTGATTACCGGTCTTTTGCCCGAGCACCTGCCGCGCCGCATGAACGCCTATCGCGATACCTACGAGCATCATCTGATCATCCGAATGGGCGGGGACGGTGTCGCCGAAGCACGAGCCTATCTTGAGAGCATCTTTCCCTCGTCGAACGGCGACTATTTCGAATGTACGCCGCAAGAGGGCGCCGACGCCTTTCTGCAGCGCTTTGCGTTCGGGGGCGCCGCAGTGCGCTATCGCGCCACCCACCCCCATGATGTCGAAGACATTCTGGCGCTCGATGTGGCCTTACCGCGCAATGAGATCGACTGGACACCCGAACTGCCCGCCGAGCTGGAAGCCCAGATCGAATACAAATCGATCTGCGGACATTTTTTCTGCCACGTCATGCATCAGGACTACATGATCAAAAAGGGCGCCGACGTCGCTGCCATCAAGGCGCAATTGCTGGCTTTGCTCGACACGCGGGGCGCCGAGTATCCGGCCGAACACAATGTCGGACATCTTTACGCCGCCAAACCATCGCTGGAAGAGTTTTATAAGTCTCTCGACCCCACCAACAGCTTCAACCCCGGCATCGGCAAAACCAGCAAAAAGAAGCAGTGGGCCTGAACGCATCCGGTCGCAAGGCGTTTGCCTCCCATCGGGAGCAGGCGCAGCCCGGTTATTTGTCGTGCCGGACGCACCGGGTTAGACTCTTTTCGGAGTCGAAAGGATATGAATCATGAGCGAAATCAACGCCGCCGGATCGGGCACATTCTCGCTGGGGGATCATTCGATCAACCGACTGGGCTTTGGTGCCATGCGCATCACCGGCCGGGGGATTTGGGGACCGCCGGAAGACCGTAACGGGGCGATCGCAATGCTCAGACGCCTGCCCGAACTCGGCGTCAATTTCATCGACACTGCCGATTCCTATGGACCCGATGTTTCAGAAGAACTGATCTGCGAGGCGCTTCATCCCTATGAAGGCCTTGTGGTGGCCACCAAAGCCGGCCTGACCCGGGCCGGTCCCGATCGCTGGGCGCCGAACGGGATGCCCGACTATTTGATCGAGCAGGCCAAAAAGAGTTTGAAGAAACTCGGCGTTGAACAGATCGCACTCTGGCAATTGCATCGTATCGACCCGCGCGTGCCAAGTGAGGAACAGTTCGGCGCGGTTAAGGCATTGCTCGACCAAGGCATCATTGCCAATGCCGGGCTGAGCCAGGTGAGCGTCGAGGAGATCGAGGCGGCCCAGAAGGTCTTTCCGGTGAAGACAGTGCAGAACAAGTATAATCTTGTCGATCGCGAGAGCGAGGATGTGCTCGATTATTGCGAGAAGAACGGCATCGGCTTTATCCCATGGTTTCCTCTGGCAGCGGGCAATCTGGCCAAACCCGGATCGGTTCTCGATGACATCGCCCAAAAGCACCAAGCAGCGCCGAGCCAGATCGCATTGGCCTGGGTGCTCAAGCGCAGCCCTGTGATGCTGCCCATCCCTGGCACCTCGAAGATCGGCCACCTCGAAGAAAATGTCGCAGCGGCGGCAATTGTCCTCTCCGATGAAGACTTCGCGGCGCTCGATGAGGCCGGACGGCGCTAGGCCGCGACATTCGCTCCCGTTGAACATGGGCCGGCAACACTTATGTGTGCCGGCCCTTTGACGTTTTTAAAGCAAGGACATCTCATGCGTTCGCTTCAGTACAGCCAGTTCGGCCCAGCAACCGAGGTCATCGGTGTGTCCGAGGTGGCCACCCCACAACCGGGCGAAGGCCAGGTGCTGGTTCGCACAACCCTGTCCCCGATCCACAATCACGATCTCTGGACGATTGCCGGTAGCTATGGCTACAAGCCCGCGCTTCCCGCTATCGGCGGCAGCGAGGCCGTGGGCATAATCGATGCGGTTGGCGACGGCGTCGACGCGAGCCTTGTGGGCAAGCGCGTCGTGGCGGGTGGAGCAGGCACCTGGGCACAGTTTTACGTGGCAAGCGCTGCTAGTGTGCTGCCGGTGCCCGACGCCATCGCCGATGACGCCGCCGCTCAACTCATGGCAATGCCATTCAGCGCCATTGCGCTGCTCGAATCCCTTGAAGCAAAAACCGGTGATTGGATTGTCCAGAGCGCAGCGAATGGCGCAGTTGGCAAGATCCTGGATACGCTGGCAACTTCACGCGGCATCAAGGTGCTCAACCTTGTTCGTCGCGACGCGGCGGTTGCCGAGCTTGAGGCGTTGGGCATCAAGAACGTTATTTCGACCAGCAGCGACGGCTGGCGCGAACGTGCCCGACAGGTGATCGGAGAGGACGGCGCCCGCGCTGCAGTCGATTCAATCGGTGGCAAGCTGGCCGGCGATCTTGCCCAATTGCTCGGCTATAAGGGCTTGCTCGTTTCGTTCGGTTCAGCCGCCGGCGAACCCATGACACTCGATTCCGGCGCCGTTATTTTCAAGCAGCTTGTCATCAAGGGATTTTGGGGCGCCAAGGTGCTGCCAGAGATGGCCGATACCGACAAGAGCCGCCTGATTGGCGAACTGGTGACGCTGGCCGCCAAGGGCCAGCTGCCGCTCGATGTCGACGGCATATATAGCCTTGATGATTTCAAAGGCGCCTTGGACGCAGCACAGACGCCGGGCCGCAAGGGCAAAGTTCTGTTCCGGCCATAACATGCAAAAAGGCCGCCTCGCGGCGGCCTTTTCAAAACCGATTGGCTTTCAAATTGCAGGGCGACACGCGCTCTGCAAGAAAGCGCTTAGTCAGCTGCCTGCAGGTTAACTGCTGAAGCGCGACCGTCGCGGCCCTTTTCCAGCTCGTAAGAAACGGCCTGGCCTTCGACCAAAGTGGTCATGCCCGAACGCTCTACAGCGGAAATGTGGACGAATGCGTCCTGGCCGCCCTGGTCAGGCTGAATGAAGCCGAAGCCCTTGGTGGTGTTGAAGAATTTTACTTTGCCAGTGATCATCTAGAGATCCTTTCGAATGGCGAATAGTTCGGGCGCGACATGCGCCGAACCCAACGTCTTGCAATAAAGGATATCCAAGTGACCGGAAAAGTACCGGCAGATCAGGTAGCCAAGCGCATCGAACGTATGAAGATACTCATTACAACGCTACTGCGCCCAAAACAAGGCCGTTGATGCGCCCGGCGCACAATTTGAGTCGCGCGCGCCGGGTCGGCTTTGCTCGGAACCTATCAGCCGAGCACTGAATTTAGGGCGGCAGCCGTCTTTTCGACTACGATATCGGCCTCGGCCTGGGTCAGACACAGCGGCGGCGCAAAGCCAATGATGTCGCCCTGCGGCATCGCACGGGCAATAACGCCAAGCTTTGCCATTTCGCCAACGATACGCGGCGCGACCTTTTCGCCAGCATCAAAGAATGTTGCCGTGTCGCGATCCTTGACCAGTTCGACAGCGCACAGCATGCCTTCGCCACGCACCTCGCCGACATTGGCGTGATCGGCAAGAGCCTCCTTCATCTGGGCGTTGAGATATGCTCCGGTCGAGCCGGCGTTTTCAACAAGGCCGAGTTTGTCGATCAGATTGAGGTTTGCAATCCCGGCTGCGGCGCCGATGGGATGGGCCGAATAGGTCCAACCGTGGCCGATAGGGCCATTTTCATCAGTCCCATCCATCAGAACCTGCCACATCCTGTCACCAACAATCGAGCCCGACAGCGGGGCGTAGGCCGAGGTCAGGCCCTTGGCAATTGTTATGAGATCGGGCCGCATACCGTAATGGTCCGAACCCATCATGGTCCCCAGGCGGCCAAAACCGGTGACCACTTCGTCGGCGATGAGCAGGATATCGTGCCGCTCCAGGACTTGCTGGATGGCTTCCCAATAGCCTGCGGGAGGCGGAACGATGCCGCCGGTGCCAAGGATCGGCTCGCCGATAAACGCAGCAATGGTATCGGCGCCTTCACGCTCGATCAGCGCCTCGAGTTCGGCGGCGCAATGGAGGACGAATTCGGCCTCGCTCATATTGCGGCGCGGGCGGCGATAATAATAGGGCGCCTCGGTATGGATAACCTGAGAGAGCGGCAGATCGAACTTGTTATGGAAAGTTGCAAGCCCGGTCATCGAGCCAGTCATCAGGCCCGAGCCGTGATAGCCGCGCCAGCGCGAGATGATCTTCTTTTTTTCCGGGCGACCGAGAATGTTGTTGTAGTACCAGACCAGCTTGATGTTGGTCTCGTTTGCGTCGGACCCGCCGAGCCCGAAATAGACCTTGCTCATATTGGCAGGCGCGCGATCGAGGACCATCTTGGCCAGCGTGATCGAGGCCTCGGTGCCGTGGCCGACATAGGCGTGGTAATAGGCAAGCTCTTTGGCCTGCTCGGCAATGGCGTCGGCGATTTCGGTGCGGCCATAGCCGACATTGACGCAATAAAGCCCGGCAAAGGCGTCGAGCAATTTGTTGCCATCACGGTCCTCGATATAGACGCCCGATGCTGTCTTGACGATGCGATTGGGGCTTTCGCCGCGCGCATGCTGGGCGAGATGGGTCGAGGGGTGGAAGAAATTTTCCCGATCCCACTGGTCGAGCTGATCGTTGGTGAGCATCTTTTTGGTCCTTTATTCTTGATACTTGATACCGGCGGGTGCTGCCCCTCAGCCCCAGTCGCGGCAGACATATTTCACCTCGGTGAATTCCTCCATGCCGAGCCGTGCGCCTTCCCGGCCCATGCCCGATTGCTTATAACCGCCGAAAGGAATGGGCGCGCCGGTGACCTTGGTGCGGTTGACCGCGACCATGCCGAACTGGAGCTGGCGGGAGGCGCGGTAAATACGGCGCGGGTCCATGGTATGCAGATACGCGATCAACCCGTATTCCGTGGCGTTGGCGCGAGCAATAGCCTCCTCTTCGCTATCAAAGGGACAAAGAGCGGCGACGGGACCAAAGGTTTCCTCATTCATGATGAGGGCGTCGGCGGGCACGTCAGTCAGGACTGTAGGCTGGAAGAACAGCGGACCGCTGTCATCCACCCTGCCCCCGGTCAGGCATTTCGCACCCTTGGCCAGCGCGTCCTCGACATGGGACACCTGTTTGGCGACGGCCTTTTCGTTCATCAGCGGGCCGATATCGGGATCGGACGAACCCGGGCCAACCGAAAGCGCGGCAGCAGCCTCGGCAAAGCGTTCGGCAAAGCTCTCGTAAACACGACGATCGATGAAAAACCGGTTGGCGCCGAGACAATCCTGGCCAGACGTGGCGAACTTGGCTTTCACAGCCTCCTCGACAGCCTGATCGAGATCGGCGTCGGCAAAGACGATGAAGGGCGCGTGACCGCCCAATTCCATGACGAGGCGCTTAACTGTGTCGGCCGACTGGCGATAGAGCAGCTTGCCAATTTCGGTGGAGCCTGTGAACGAGAGCACGCGCACGCGGGCATCGGCAGTCCAGGGTTCGACGATTGTCGGCGCCTTGCCGGTCACCACGTTGAACGCCCCTGCAGGAATCCCGGCACGGGCAGCGAGCACAGCGAGCGCGGTCGCCGAGAACGGGGTTTCCGACGATGGATGGACAAGACATGTACAGCCCGCGGCCAAAGCGGCAGCGGCCTTGCGGGTGATCATGGCCGAAGGGAAATTCCAGGGCGTGATCAGCGCTGCCACGCCTGCAGGCTCGCGCCAGATTTCCACTTCAGCATCGGGGAGATGCGAGGTTACGGATTCGATATTGGGGCGCTTGGCTTCCTCGGCAAAAAATTCAACGAACGAGGCAGCATAGGCGATCTCGCCGCGCGACTCGGAAATGGGCTTACCCTGTTCGGCGGTCATGATCTGGGCGAGATCTTCACGCGCGTCCATGATGAGATCGTACCAGCGACGCAGGATCGCAGAGCGTTCCTGGGGCAGAAGAGCGGACCAATGGGAAAAGGCTGTTTCGGCCTGATCGATGGCGGCAGAGGATTCCTCTGCGCTGAGCGCGGGAATTGTGCCGATCACATCGCTCGTTGCCGGATCTGTGACGGCAATATCTTCGCCCGAGGCTGCGGCGACCGGGCGGCCAGCCACATGGGCCAACTGGCAGAGCAGTTCGGGGTCGGCAAGGCTGGCGGCAAGGCCGTACGGGGCATGCTTGGCGGACAGGGTCGACATGGCGCGCGAAGTCCTTCGATTTATAGCGCAGGCCGACGAGAAAAAGTCTCCAGCTCGTTTCGACCGCACGCTTGGGGAACATAAAGCGATACTAGCGAGGATCGGGGAGAGACGTGCGCCAAACTGATGGGGGTAAAGGCGATGGTTCTCTCGGTTTGAAGGCCGAACCGAAGAGGGTTATTCTGGCAACAGCGCGACTCGCTGCGCTCCCGCCATTCGTTTCCTGCGATCGCAAAGGTACGACCCACAATGAAAACTTATGAAATTCCCGCGCTCGGCCGGGAAGTCTCCAGTGTCGTTCTGGGCATGATGCGTATTGCCAAGATGACAAACAGCGAAATCGACGCCCTTGTCGGCGGGGCCCGCGATGTGGGTGTGACCGTCCTCGATCACGCCGATATTTATGGCGGCGAGAGGCACAAATGCGAAGCGCGGTTTGGCGAAGCGGTGAGCCTGTCAGCGTCCGAGCGCGAAAACATTCTCATTCAATCCAAGGTCGGCATCCGCAAAGGCTATTTCGACTTTTCGGCTGACCATATTCTGACAAGTGTCGATGAATCGCTGGCCGCACTGGGGACGGACTACCTCGATATCCTGCTTCTGCATCGCCCCGATACGCTGGTCGAACCCGACGAGGTGGCAAACGCATTCGATACGCTGGCCGTATCGGGCAAGGTGCGCCATTTCGGTGTGTCCAACCACACGCCGGGGCAGATCGACCTGCTCAAAACAGCGGCCGGCCAACCCCTGATCTTCAATCAGATGCAGCTTTCGCTGGCCCATGCGCCATTGTTCGCACAAGGGGTGGCGGCCAATATGGCCGGGCTCGAGCAATCGGCCAGCCGCGACAACGGACTGCTTGAATATTCGCGGATCAACAAGATGACGCTGCAGGCGTGGTCGCCGTTCCAGGCCGGGTTTTTCGACGGAGTCTTCGTTGGCGATCGCGAACGGTTCCCAGACCTCAATGACGCGCTTGACGATGTTGCCGCTACCCACGGGGTAACACCGGGCGCTATCGCCGTTGCGTGGATCACACGGCATCCTGCCAACATCCAGGTCGTCCTGGGAACCACAAAGCCGACCCGCGTTGCAGAAGCGGCAGCAGGATCCGACGTGGAACTAAGCCGGGCCGAATGGTATCGGCTGTTTACGGCAGCCGGCCATACACTGCCGTAATCGAACAAACTAACAGCAGGCATGGCACCGCTGGGTGAGGAGAGTTCTCAACTCGCCTCTGCCACGGCGGTAACCGGGAGGGGGATATCCTTGACCGGCGATGTCACGACATAGGAATAATAGCGTCGCACGCCGATCTGGGCCGCCAGAAGATCTTCGATGAGTTTCTGGTAATCTTCAAGATCGCGGGTGATGATCTTGAGCATGTAGTCGATACCCCCGCCGACGGCCCAGCATTCAACGATCCTGTCGATCTTGCCGATAGCGGCTTCGAATCGGGAAAACACCTCGGCCTGGTGGCTCTCAAGCTCGATCTGCACAAACACTATGGTCAGCGGACCGAAAGCGCGCAGGGAAATTTTTGCGCCATAGCTTTCGATGATACCCGCATCTTCAAGGCGTTTCAGACGCTCCCAGCAGGGCGTGGGCGTGAGATTGACCCGTTCAGCGAGCGTAGCCTTTGGTATGCGGCCCTCACGCTGGAGGATCGCCAGAATTTTCAGGTCTCTGTCATCGAGCTTGAATTGAGCCTGGCGAATGGCAGCGCCCCTTTTTGCCAAAAGCTGTTGCATCGGCGCAAACTACTCTCTTGGGTGGCCTAACGTCCAGATTTTTACGAAGAAAAAGTTTCACAGCGCAAAGCCTCACCGGAGAACCCCTCCGATGAGCCAAGAATGCGGCACGCCGTTGGAAAGAGCTAGTTGTCTTCCAGAACGGCTTTGAGGAATTCGCGCGTGCGCTCTTCCTTTGGATCGGTGAACAGATCCTCGGGCTTGCCCTGTTCGAGGACCTTGCCCTGATCGAAAAAGCAGACCCTGTCGGAAATCTGACGCGCGAAATTCATTTCGTGAGTTACCAGCAGCATGGTGAGATCGTGCTCTTCGGCCAGCCGCCGGATAACGCCAAGCACTTCACCCACAAGTTCAGGATCGAGCGCCGAGGTCGGCTCGTCAAACAGCATGATCTTGGGCCGCATGGCCAGCGCCCTTGCAATCCCGACGCGCTGTTGCTGGCCGCCGGAAAGCTGGTGAGGGTATTTGTCAGCGTGAGCAGTCAGCCCAACCATTTCGAGCAATTCGTCAGCGCGTTCCTTGGCCTCGGCCTTGGAGACACCGAGCACCTGGGTGGGCGCTTCGGTGAGATTGCGGCGCACAGTCATGTGCGGGAACAGATTGAACTGCTGGAACACCATGCCCATCTTCTCGCGCATCTTGCGCAGATGGCCCTCGCCGGCCGGTTTGAGACTGCCGTCATTGGCTTTTTCATGCCAGAGCGTATCGCCATCGACATAGACGACGCCGTCCGAGATCGGCTCGAGCGTCATCAGGATGCGCAACACTGTGGACTTGCCCGACCCGGACGGCCCGATGATGGTGACCTTTTCGCCCCGCTGAACCTCGAAATCGAGTTCATTGATGACCGTGAAGGTGTCGAAGCGTTTGACGACCTTGTCGAACTTGATGATGGGGTCGGTCATTTAAGCGGAATCCCTCTTTTGGGCAGGGCGCGGTCAACGAAGCGGACCCCCGTTGAAGCCACCAAAGTCATGATGAGATAGATCCCGCCCACCATCGAGAGCGGAATGATGTAATCGAATGTGCGATCGCCAATGATGCGCGCAACGTTGAGCATTTCAAGAACCGTCACCACCGAAAGCAGCGGCACGTCCTTCATGATCGACACAAGGTAGTTGCCCATGGCTGGCACGATGCGCGGCACGGCCTGGGGCAGAATGATGTGCGTAAAGGTGCGCGTTCCTGACAGATTAAGGGCGCGCGCTGCCTCATGTTGTCCCTTTGCAACGGCTTCGATGCCGGCGCGATAGACTTCGGAGGTATAGGCCGAATATTGCAGCCCCAGCGCCAACGCACCCGTCATGAAGGCGGGAAGCACGATGCCGAATTCGGGCAGCACGTAATAGAGAAAGAACAACTGGATCAGTAGCGGTGTGTCACGCAAAAATTCCGTAACCACCGCAGCGGGCCAAGAAATAATCTTGAGCGGCGCGGCTTTGAGCGCGGCCCAGACGAGCCCGACAACCAGAGCGATGAAAAAGCCAAGCACCGTTGCCTGAATGGTCACCCACATGCCGATCAAGAGGATTGGCAGGATGGAGGCGGCGAAAGCCCAGCCGGACGACGTATCCCATGCAATTCCAAATAGCATTGTCTTACCTCGCTCCTGCGCGCCAACGGCCGACGAAGCGTTCGAGCAGCTTCATCATAGCCGTCAGAACCAGGGCCAAACCGAAATACATGAGCAGCGCCATCGTATAGATCGTCGTCGAATCCTGGGTGAAATTGCGTAGCTGCTCGGAGCGGAAGGCCAGGTCGGACAAGGAAATCAGCGAGACAAGCGCTGTATCCTTGAGATTTTGAACCGCGAGATTGCCGAAAGACGGCATCATCTCGGGGATGGCCTGGGGCAGCGCTACGCGCCAGAGCGTTTTGCGCGGTGTGAAATTGAGCGCCTTGGCAGCTTCGTACTGGTCTTTTGAGACCGACTCGATGGCCCCCCGGACAACTTCGGCGCCATAAGCGCCAATGTTGAGCGACAATGCCATGACCCCGGCAACGACGGGCGGCAGGCGCAGATCAAGTCCAACAGCCTGTCCGGCAACCGGCAATGCAAAATAGAGCCAAAACAGCTGTACAAGCAGGGATGTGCCACGGAAGATTTCGATATATCCAATCGAAATCGCCTTGATGAGCGGGTTGTGAGCGAGCTTTCCGATCCCTGCGGCGAACGCGAGGATCGCACCAAAAACAGTTGAATAGATCGTCAGTTCGATCGTCACCCAAGCCCCTTGCATCAGGGGGTTGAGATATTGGGTCCAATCCATGAAGGCGTTCTCGACCTAGCTTTTCTGGATACGGGTGAAGCTTAACCAATTCGCCAGCGGGCGCTTAAACGCAGCGCCCGCTGGCAGATCAGGTCACTTAGCCGAGGTTACTCGGTGCAGAGCTCTTCAGTGCTCATGTCGAACGAGCGCGACGTATCAGCATCGGTAAAGCCGTAGCCTGAAACCGAAGCCAGCCAGTCATCGGTCTGCTTGTACTCGCCGAGCACTTCGTTGACCGCATCGCGCAGCTCTTCATTGCCCTGTGCAAAGACGAAGCCGCCCCACGAACGTTGTTCGGTGCCGTCGATAACCGGATCGGTAAAGCCTTCGGCCACTTCCACAGCGTCGCTCTGGCCGGCCAGCTCGCTGGCGGTCAAACCGGTTGCTGCGTAGGCATTTGCCCGGCCCGTCGATACTGTCGAGATCGCATCGGCGTTGGACGAAATGGTCACAAGCTGATCCTCGGAAACGCCAAGGGCCTGCATCATGTCGAGCTGGTTAGCACCGGCCATGATGGCAACCATAAGGTCCGAATTTTCTGCGAAATCTGCATAACCGCTCAACCCATCAGGGTTACCGGAAGGGACCAGGAGACCTTCACCATACGAGGTGTTTGGCTCGGAATAGATCACCGTGGCGCAACGGGTCGGAATGATCGCCATTTCAGCGGCGACCATGTCGAAACGGTCGGCCTGCAGACCAGGGATCAGCGACGAAAAGTCAGTGGTGATCCATTCGATGTCGGTGACCCCGAGCTGCTCGACCACGTACTTTGCCACATCGGGACCAGCGCCCATGGCTTCACCCGAAACCGGATCGATATAGCCATAGGGAATTTCATTGGCGACCGCGATGCGGATCGAACCGCTCTCCTGAATTTCTTCAAGGCTTGCGGCCTGAGTGGCGCCTGCAAAGGTGAGCGCGGCTGCGCCGGCGAGCAGGGTTGTCTTGAGGGCCTTGGAAATTGTTGTGTGCATAATGTTCCTGTCCTTTGATATTATCGCTGACATTGTGCGCAGTGCCAAAATTGAAGCCAAATAGGCTCACAATTCATTCAAAGTCGGGCGGCATCGCACCCGAAATCTATTCAGGGACAAAGCCACCTCGTCACTGCCGAACTTGAGCGTTCGCTGCACATAATGCTTTAACACGGACTAGGGTTGCCAACTTCTTGCCACAAGTCGAGGGACGATACGTCTATATAGGGCGGGGTTTGGCAGCAAGATGTCCTGCCAAGTTTGGTCAAAATGGAAGGACCACCCTCGCTACGTGGCTGCATAGTCGAAGGAAAATGAAATGCCGAACAAGCCCGCACGTGGCGCATAGGGTCGGTGTGTCGGCTGACTCGCGTGCAGAACTGAGGGGTGGTGCATGGCCGCAATGGTGACGATGGCGGAGGTTCTCGCGGCCCGCCGACGCATTTGCAAGCTTGTGCACCGCACAGCGCAAACGACGAGCCAGGCGCTGTCCGAAACGACCGGACAGACGATCCTCCTGAAAAACGAGCATCAGCAACTGACCGGCAGCTTCAAGCTGCGTGGCGCCACCAATGCCGTACTTTCCCTTTCCGACCAGGAGCGGTCTCGCGGGGTAACCGCCGCGTCGACCGGCAATCATGGTCGCGCCCTTTCACACGCCGCCAACGCCGCAGGAACGCGGGCGGTGATTTGCATGTCATCACTGGTGCCGACCAACAAGATAGAAGCGATAAAGGCACTTGGGGCGGAAGCGCGGATCGTGGGCAAGAGTCAGGACGATGCGCAAATCGAGGTGGACCGGCTGGTCAAAGAGGCCGGTTTTGTCGATATCCCGCCGTTCGACCGGGCCGAAGTGATCGCAGGACAAGGAACGATCGGGCTTGAAATCATGGAGGACGCGCCCGAGCTCGATGCTGTGCTGGTGCCGCTTTCGGGTGGCGGGCTGATTGCCGGGATTGCGCTGGCGATAAAAACCCTGTCGCCGCGCACACGAGTCATCGGGGTGAGCATGGAGCGCGGTGCTGCGATGGTTGCCTGCCTTGCGGCGGGCAGGCCCATCGATGTTGAAGAGGTTGAAACGCTTGCCGATTCGCTCGGCGGGGGGATCGGATTGGCCAATCGCTACACCTTCTCCATGGTGCGCGAGCTCGTCGACGAAACCATAGTTTTAAGCGAACGCGAAATCGCCCAGGCCATCGCCCATGGCTATTTCCAGGAACGCGCAGTGCTTGAAGGCGGGGCAGCTGTGGGGATCGGGGCGATCCTTGCCGGAAAGTTCAAACCGAGCGGGCCGACAGCTCTTGTGCTCTCGGGCGGCAATATCGACATGTCCGTGCACAGTCAGATCGTTGCCGGCACGCACAAAGCCCTGCGCGAGGCGGCATAATGGCTGATGTGCAGATCCTTACAGAAGCCGATTTGAGAACGCTCGTACCGCTTGATCTCGAGGCGCTCGATTGTGTCGAGAGCGCTTTTGTGGCGCTGGCCGGGGGCGATGTTGTCATGCCGCCGATCTTGCGGCTCGATATTGCCGAGGCGAATGGCGAGGTGGACGTCAAGACTGCCTATGTTCCCGGACTGGACAGCTTTGCGATTAAGATGAGTCCGGGCTTTTTCGACAATCCCCGGCTGGGGCTGGCCTCAACCAATGGGTTGATGGTTGTGTTATCGGCCAAGACCGGACTGCTCGAAGCGCTGCTGCTCGATAACGGATATCTGACAGATGTTCGGACGGCGGCGGCGGGAGCAGTCGCGGCCAAACATCTTTCGCGCGTCGATTCCGAGAGTGTCGCCATAATCGGGGCCGGGATGCAGGCCAAACTGCAGCTCGAGGCGCTCGCGCTGGTGCGACCGATCAAGAAGGCTGTGATTTGGGCGCGCGATCGGAACAAAGCCGAAGATCTGGCGCGCCACGCCTCCCAGACCCTAAAGATCGCGGCGCTGGTGGCAAGCAGCCCCGAGGCCGCTGTGCGCGGGGCCGATGTAATCGTGACCACAACACCAGCCACAGCACCACTTGTCATGGCCGACTGGATCGAACCGGGCCAGCATCTGACCGCTATGGGATCGGATGCGGAGCACAAGAACGAAATCGACCCGGCGCTAGTGAAAAAAGCGGATGTCTACATCGCCGACCGTCTGAGCCAGACACGTCTGCTGGGCGAATTGCACCACGCAATAGCGACGGGGCATGTGGATGATGACGCAGTGTTTTCCGAACTTGGAGAGGTGATCGCCGGAACCGGGGCGGGACGCACCGATCCCAACCAGATCACATTCGTCGACCTCACCGGAACCGGGGTTCAGGATACCGCTATCGCCACCCTGGCCCGAACGCGCGCGCAAACGAGCGGCGCGGGCACACTCATCCAGACCTGATTGTCAGGTCTATTTCTGGAGCGCTTAGGCAAAATGCCCAACACCCGCCTGCCGTTTACACTACCCGAATATTACGAGCGCCTGGAGGCCGTGCGCCGGTCGATGCAGACGCAGGGCATCGATGTCCTGATCGTGACCAATCCCTCCAACATGCACTGGCTGACCGGGTATGACGGGTGGAGCTTTTACGTGCATCAGGCGGTGATCGTTTCGCTGACCGACGAGCCGTTGTGGTGGGGACGCCCCATGGATGCCGTGGGCGCCGAAAAGACCACATGGCTGTCGACAGACTCGATCTATTTTTATCCCGACGATTTCGTCCAGAACCCCGAAAAACATGCCTATGTGCATCTGAGCGGCGTGCTCAAGGACAAGGGCTGGGATCAGCGCCGTATCGGCGTCGAGATGGACAATTACTATTTCACCGCCGCATGCCTTGAAACGTTGCGTGCCGAAATCCACGACATCGCTGTTGTCGATGCGACCTCGGTTGTCACCTGGCAGCGTTCGGTCAAATCGGAGGCCGAAATCGAGTATATGCGCCGGGCGGCGCGCATCGTTGAGGCCATGCATGCGCGGATCCGGGAGGTGACGCGACCGGGATTGCGCAAGAACGAGCTTGTCGCCGAAATCTATCATGCCTCCCTTGTCGGTGCCGACGGCTATGGTGGAGACTATTCGGCCATCGTGCCGCTGACCCCATCGGGGCGGGATGCCGCCGCTGCTCATCTGACCTGGGACGACAGGGAACTTGTCAAAGGCGAAGGCACGTTCTTTGAAATTGCAGGGTGCTACAAGCGCTACCACTGCCCGATTTCTCGGACCGTCTATCTGGGCAAGCCACCCAAGGACATGCTCAAGGCGCAAGAGGCGGTGCTCGAAGGTCTGGCTGCCGGCATGGCCGTGGCCAAGCCCGGCTATACCTGCGGGGAGATCGCCGACGCGTTTTTCGGCGTCCTCAAGAAATATGGCGTCGAGAAAACCTCACGCACCGGATATTCGGTCGGGCTGTCTTATCCTCCCGATTGGGGCGAGCACACAATGAGCATCCGTCCGGGCGATCCTTCAGTCCTGCGGGCCAATATGGTGTTTCACTTCATGCCGGCCATCTGGACGCCCGATTGGGGATTGGAAATCACCGAGACCATGCGCATTACCGACGATGGTGGGCCGGAATGCCTGGCCAATGTGCCGCGCGAACTGTTCGTGAAAACCTAAAAGGGATGGACGCCCCTTCGCGCCTTGGAGGGTTTGGGGCTTCGCCAAGAACACATATCAATATTGGAGAAAACCTTGGCCCATAGACTGCTCGGTGAAACGCTGGAGATCCTCGCGGATCTGATCGGGTTTGAATCGGTATCCTCAGAGAGCAACCTCGAAATGATCGCCTATATCAATCATAGGCTCGATCAGATCGGGACGCGGACCTACCTCACGCTCAACGAGACCGGTAACAAGGCCAATCTTTTCGCAACGCTGGGGCCGCCTGAGGCCGACGGGGGCATTGTGCTGTCCGGCCACACCGATGTGGTGCCTGTCGAGGGACAGGACTGGAGTTCGGATCCCTTCACCGCCACGCTGCGCAATCGGCGGATTTACGGTCGTGGGTCGTGCGACATGAAGGGCTTTATAGCGTGCGCGCTGGCCTTTGCGCCCTACTTCCAGGAGATCGACCTCAAACGCCCGATCCATCTGGCCTTTACCTATGACGAGGAGGTGGGGTGTCTTGGCGCGCATGTGATGCTCAAGGAACTCAAGACGACGGGCCGCAAGCCATCACTGTGCATAGTGGGCGAGCCAACGATGATGAAGATTGTCGAGGGCAACAAGGGATGCTGCGAATACACGACGCATTTCACTGGACTTGAGGGTCACGGATCAATGCCCGAGAGGGGCGTCAATGCTGTTGAATATGCTGTGCAGTATGTCACCAAGCTGCTCGAAATCGGTGGGGCGCTAAAAGACCGCGCGCCGGAAGGCAGCAGGTTCGATCCGCCCTGGTCGACAATCCAGATCGGTAAAATGGCTGGCGGCATTGCCCGCAACATCATCCCCGGCTCATGCTCGGTGGAATGGGAATTGCGCCACGTCAATTCGGGCGATTTTTCCTTTACCCATGAACAGATCACAGCCTTTGTCGAGAAAACCCTGTTGCCCAAGATGGTCGATATCCATCCCGATGCTGCCGTGATCACCGAGACGATCGGCGAAGTCGCCGGCCTTGAGCCGATGACCAAATCGGAAGCTGTGGCGCTTGTGCGGGCGCTGACGGGCAACGAGGATCCCGCCGAATGCGTGGCGTTTTCGACCGAGGCGGGCTTGTTTCAGGAGATGGGGATCGACACTGTGATCTGCGGGCCCGGCTCGATCGAG
The DNA here is from genome assembly GCF_048264985.1 of Pelagibacterium sp. Lineage (GTDB taxonomy): Bacteria > Pseudomonadota > Alphaproteobacteria > Rhizobiales > Devosiaceae > Pelagibacterium. The sequence continues at coordinate 566,351 of NZ_JBLXCL010000001.1, read as the reverse complement.
CAGGCACACAAGCCCGACGAGTTTGTCGAACTCGATCAGTTGAGCGCCTGCCTTGAGATGATCGAGGGACTGGAACGCGATCAGTAACGGGCGGGGCCCAAGCCCCGTCCGCACTTACCGAAACGCCGGAATAACTTCGCGTCCATAGCGGGCGATGATGTCTTCTTCCTCGCCTGAATCGAGATAGATGTTGAACTGAGTGACCCCTGCGGCTTCGAGGTCGCGGATCTTGGCAATGTGATCTTTTGGCTCGCCCAACACACAAAAGCTCTCAACGATCTCGTCGGTGATGAAGTCAAGATAGGGGTTATCGGACTGACCGTGTTTGGAATAATCGTAGCCGCGACGGGCCTCGATATATGATGTCAGGCTGGCGGGCACCTTGTCGGAATCGGCGCCATACTTCTCAACGATATCGGCAACATGGTTTCCCACCATGGCGGGAAACCATTTGGTGGCTTCGATGGCACTTTTTTTGTCACCAAAATAGGCCGGCGCCGCAGCCATCGAACGATAGGTCGACATATCGCGCCCGGCCGCCTTACCTGCCGCGATGCACTGATCGGTAAACCATTTGCAAAGGCCGGGCTCGGCAATCTGAAGCACGACACCATCGGCGCTTTCGCCAGCGGTTTTGAGCGCCAGAGGTCCGTAGGCGGCTATCCATGCAGGCATTTCATGGCCGACGGCCCAGGGAAATTGCACGGAATTGGGCACATTCCCATACGTCACCTCTTCACCACGGACCATGGCTCGGGTCTTAGCGATAAATTCTGCAACGCGCTTCAGTGTCGCCGGCTTGTGCCCCATAACGCGGCGCGAGGAATCCCCACGACCAACGGCAAGGTCGAAACGCCCACCGCTCTGTTTGGCGAGCGAACCGAACAGCGAGGCAGCAACCGACCAGTCGCGCACATCGGGGTTGGTGACGAGCGGACCGAACCGCATCGATCTTGTCCATTCCATACCCATGGCCATGGCCGGATAGGGGTCACGCCAAAGAATATGGGAATCGTAGAACCAGCAATATGTGAACCCGGCATATTCGGCTGCCTGGATCAAATAACGCGCTCTGTCATGATCGACAAAGCCCTTGAAGGTGACCCCGAATTCCATTGTTCCCTACCCCTTGTTCGAGCCTGTCCCGTTTTTGCCGAACGGGAATATTTTGACCAGACGATCAAATTTTTGACGACCACGCAAGAGAAATTCGCTATGGCCCGTAGGCGATCATCGGGCGGCCCGTTGCAGGGTTTGGCACTATGGTTGCAGCAACGCCATAAACCTCGGCCACGAAGGCAGAATCGATAACCGTGTCGGGGTTACCCTGTGCCACCAGCCTGCCCCGATCGAGCGCAATGACCGTGTCGAACCATGCGGCGGTGAGATTGAGGTCATGCATGGTGACCAGGATCGTCAGTCCCTCATCGGCCAGTGCGCGGAGGACGTTCATAACGGCGATCTGGGCCGAGAGATCGAGATGATTGGTCGGCTCATCGAGCAACAACAGGCGCGGAGACTGCGCCAGGGCACGAGCAATGTGCACGCGCTGTTGTTCGCCGCCAGAAAGGGTTGAAAAGCGCCGGCTGGCAAACCCGGCGACCCCGGCACGGGTCATGGCACGGGCAACGATAGCTTCATCGTCCTTCTCGCTGTCAGCGGCCCACATGCCCTGATGCGGGAGCCGGCCCAGCATCACAACGTCATGTACTTCGATTGGCTGCTCGGTGGCCGCGGTCTGTTCAACGAGCGCGGCAATACGGGCCCGCGCGCGGCGTGATTGGGCGTGAAAATCTGACCCTTCAAAGTCGATATGGGCGCGAGCCGACGATTCAAAGCCAAGGATCACACGCAGGATCGAGGACTTTCCCGCGCCGTTCGGGCCAATCAGGGCGTTCAGCCGACCAGGCCGGATGGCAAAGGAGACATCGTCGAGAATGGTCTTACCCTCGAGCGCGAGGGTTGCGTTTTCAATGACAAGGCTCATGTCGCCCCCCTGTTGCGCAGGAGGATAAGGAAGAAGGCGGGCGCTCCGATCATGGCGGTCACGATGCCGACGGGCAATTCGCGCGGGTCGAACAGGGTACGCGCCGCTGTGTCTGTCCAAACCATAAAGACGGCTCCGGCCAGCGCAGCCAGTGGCAGAAGATGACGGTGCCGTCCGCCAGCGATGAGGCGCACAGCGTGGGGCAGGATGAGGCCAACAAAGCCGATAGCGCCGGACATCGCGACCAGCACCCCTGTCAAAAGCGCCGTACCGGCGAGCATGATCCAACGCGTACGCTCGACATCGATACCCAACGCGTGCGCGGCGGTATCGCCGAAAACAAAGCCATCGAGTATGCGGCCCGAGACAATGAGAGGCATCCCCACCAATCCAAGCGCGATCAGAGCAAGACCGGTATCGGACCAGCGCGTGCCGGCCAGCGACCCCATCAGCCAAGACAGAATTTCGCGATAGGAATCCCCGGTGGCTGTCCAAAATATCAAAAATGACGTCAGCGCAGCGGCAAGCGCAGAGACAGCGAGCCCCGCGAGAATAGCGCGTGAGGCCGTAATGGTGCCCAAGGCGCGGGCAAGGCCAAGGGTCAGCGCCATGGCCAGCAGCGCACCGATGAAGGCTCCAACCGGCAGCAAGAGCGTTGCGCCAATAAGCATCATCGCCACCGCGCCGACCGATGCCCCCGAGGACAGGCCCAAAAGATAGGGGTCGGCCAGCGGATTGCGTGTCAGGGCCTGCATCACTGCACCGCAAATGGCCAGCCCCGCACCAACCGCGGCAGCGGCGAGAACCCGCGGCAGGCGCAATTCCCACACGATGCCCTCGCGCAAACTGGTGACCGGACTTTCTGCGATAAGACCGAGTTTGTGTGCGATCACCGCCCAGACCTCAGCAGGGGAGATCGCTGCGGGACCAATTGTGACAGCGATGACGAGGGATGCGCAGAGCAACAGTGCCAGCCCCGCCAGCCCGGTCTGAAATCTGAGCCGCCGCAAGGCAGCGGGCGTCAGGGCGGACAGGCCGAGCGGGGCGTCGACCATCAGAAGAACGCCCTCCACGTCGCTGCCCCGGATCCGATCCGGGAACCAGCAGCATTGGCCACCACACCGGCACCCGAGGCGCCCCGCCATGGCCTCCGACTGTTGTACAGGAAACGAAAAGTGAGCGTCATTGCCCCAAATCCAGCTCTTGAAGCTGGCGCGCCAGATCGGCTGCAGCGGGAATGGAACGAATGCCCGGTTCGGCTGCGGGGAACGGGATGACGATGAAGCGCTCGTTCTGAACGGCACTGAGATTGGCTGTAGCAGGGTTGTCGTTCAGGAGCCTGATTTTCTGGGTGACCGAATTCCAGGCGGCGTCGACAAGGACCATGATGTCAGGGTCGGCATCGACAATTGCCTCCCAACTGGCCGAGGTCCATGTGTCATCGATTTCGGCAAAGATGTTGGTGATGCCCAGCGCTTCCATAGTCATCTGTGGGCCGCCAAGACCGGCACCGACATAGGGCGTATCGGTGGCCGAAGAGTACCAGACCCCTGTCAGGCCCGCGACGGGCTTGATCTCTTCGAGCATTGTGCGTTGGGCACCCAAGAGCTCGGCGGCGCGATCTTCGACATCGAATATTCTGCCCATTTCGGAAATCTGGTCGAACACATCCTCGAACGACAGCTTTTCAGGCGCCGCCCCCGAGCGGCAGGCCGTCGGCGCGACATAGGTTGCAACGCCGAGCGCGTGCAGACTATCACGGGTGCCAGCGCCATCTGCAGCAAAGCTCGACTCCCAGCCGCCATAGACAAGATCTGGCTCGGCTTCGAGCACAACTTCCTGAGACGGCACGCGGTCGGCAAGCACCGTCAGCGGCGTTTCTGGCGCCCATCCATCGGGCACGGCCCCGTCCTGGAATCCGACACCGACGATCCTGTCGGCAAGACCGAGGGCCAGCAGCAATTCGGTTGCCGTGGACTTGATGGCGACGACGCGCTCCGGCGGCGCATCGAACGTGACTGCTGTGCCGCAGTTCACGAGGGTAAGCGGATAGTCTGTGGCGAAACCAGGCTTAGCAGGGGCAACAGACAAAGCTGTAAGCACCGAGAGCGATGCAACTTTGAGCCAATTGCCGGCAGACGGCAGCGTCGGCAATCGGACCGCACTCCTACCGACGACCAGGTGGCTCTTGGTCGACTGGCTCATTTGACCTTTTCCTTGCTGTCCGTCAGCACGCGCGTGGCCGCGTCATAGCCTTGTTGATAGGCCTCGGTGGAGCCCAAGCGGAACATGTCGTCATTTCCGAGCCGGGCCAGGGTCTTGGCGCCGGGGCTATCGAGATCGGTGACCAGCCGCGACAAGCCGCGCGCGACTGCAACAGGCATGCGCGAGGCCTTGCCCTTGACAAGGTCGGCGGCAGCGGCCAGCTCGTCGGCCAGGACTGTGACCGTGACATTCAGGGGCCTTCCATTGGCATCGACCCCACCGCGCAGATCGTCAACGAGCTGCACGCCGGCGGCCCCAATGGCGACGTCTGTCTGTCCGACCCGCCAGGGTCGTCCAAGCGTATCGGTGATGATCAGGCCCAGATGCCTTCCGGTTTTTTCACGCAACGCCCTGCACAAATGCCTTGCCGACATGTCGGGATCGCGGGGCAACCGCAGGGCCAACCCGTCCGGGACGTTGGAGGTATCGAGCCCCGCTGCGGCCATCACAAGGCCCTGTCGAGTCTCAACAATCCTTGTGACCCCGCCGGCATGGACACGTTCGGCTACGATGCGGACTGTATCCTCATCGATTGCCAGTTCGCGGGCCTCAATGGGTATCTGCATCCCCTCGGCTTTCGAGACGATCTTGGAGGTCACTATGAGGATATCGCCATCGGCAAGCGCAGCGCCGGGTTCGGCTGTCGTCATCGCGGTTACTGCATCGCAGATCAGCGCGACCAGATCGTCACCGGCCGCGATTTCCGGAATGCCCTCGATCCCCCAGAGTGTCAGGCGGTTGGCCATCAGCGCTTCTTGAGTTTTGGCAACACCTCGCGCGAAAAGACGTCAATCCATTCGCGCTGGTTACGGCCCACATTGTGCAGATAGATACGGTCAAACCCAAAATCGGCAAATTTCTGAATGTGTTCGAGATGCTCTTGGGGATCGGGAGAAATGACCATGCGGCCGTTGAAGTCCTCCGGCCGCACAAGCTTGGCCATCTGTTCGAAATCAAACGGCGAGCGGATGTCGGCCTTGGGGAATTTCATGCCACCATTGGGCCATTCGACCATTGCGTTTTCAAGGGCCTGTTCATAAGTCGGCGCCCAGCTCATGTGGAGCTGGAGCACCTTGGGCATCGTGTCAGGGTCCTTGCCCGCCTCGCGCGCCCCTTCGGCAAACTTCTCGAACAGCATCTCGATCTTTTCAAGCGGCGCACCGACCGTGATGATGCCATCGGCAAATTTTCCGGTCTTTTTGGCGTTGATCGGTCCCGCCGTGGCGACGAGGATTTCAGGGATGGTTTCAGGCATGGTCCACAGCCGGGTGGATTCCATCCTGTAATAATCGCCATTGTGCTTGGTGTTCTTGCCGGCTGCCGAATTCTCGAACAGCTTCTTGATGATCTGAACGGCCTCGAACATGCGCGCCGAGCGCTCGCCCACATCAGGCCAGTATTGAGCGAGAAAGCTCTCGTTAAGCGCTTCGCCCGCCCCGACGCCGAGCCAGTGCCGATTTGGATACATTGCTGCAAGGGTTGCTGACGCCTGGGCGACCATTGCCGGATGCCAGCGAAATGTCGGCGTGGTGACCCCCGGCCCCATATCGCCCCGCGTACGCTCGCCAATGGCCGTCAGGACATTCCAGACAAAAGCGGACTGGCCCTGCTGGGGCACCCACGGTTGGAAATGATCGGCGGCCATCGCGCCGTTGAAGCCGTTTTGCTCGGCATATTCGGTCAGCTCCACACAATCGCGCGGGTGGAACTGTTCGAGCATCACCGCATAGCCGATCAACCCCTCCGGCCCGGTCTTAAATACCGACATCGATGGCACTCCCCTTGGCTTTGCGATCAGTCAATCACAAAGGTCCAGAGAGCAACAGAGGTAATTTTGACCTTTTGGTAAAATTTTTTGCTTCGATTTGCAGACGATGAATCTCCCCCGATCCCGACCAATGCCGGGATCGAAGGCGAAGACATTGCCTATTCGATAAAGGCTTCAACCTTGCGAATGTCGCCAAGCATATAAGCATCGGCGACCAATTGCAGCGGCGATGCATCGACATCGCTCTTGTTCTCGGACAACAAGCGTGCGAACTGCGCGTAAATCCCATCATACTCGGTATCGTCGCCGGACAATGCGGTTTCGCCTGCGATTGCGAGCACCGAGCCGCCACTTGAGAGCTCAAGCAAGCCTGCATCGGTCCGCACAGTGATATCCCAGGTTTGGGGCCCTTCCTGCCGCCAGTCGAAATCGGCTGTGACGGGATGGCCGGTGATCGACAGAAAATCAATTTTTGCCGCTATAGGCGTCTGACGATTTTCCGGCACTTCAAGGGTCGCGCCGGTGACCAAAACGGGCGCTGGCAGGATGTGGGTCAAAATTGAAAGCGCGTTGATACCAGGATCGAAAACGCCCATGCCGCCGGGTATCCATATCCAATCCTGACCGGGATGCCAGCGGCGTACATCTTCGCGCCAGACGATATCGACCCGCGTGATCGCCTTATCGACCAGCCAGGCACGCGCTGCTTCGACGCCGTGGGCGTAACGCGAATGCCATGTCGCAAATAGCGTCACGCCATGTTCGGCCGCCAGTTTCCGGAGCCAGTCGACTTCTGCAACTGTCGCGCCGGGTGGCTTTTCGAGCAACACATGGCGCCCCGCCCGAATTGCCGCTTCGGCGTATTGGCGGCGCACCTGGGGGGGCGTGCATAGCGCAACAGTGTCGATATCTGGACGCGCGGAGAGCATTTCATCAAGGGTGGTAAAATGGTCGAGACCATCGAGTTCTGCATTGCGCGACACGATCGCAGCAAGCTCGAACTCAGCGTTCTTGGCGATTGAGGGCAGGTGCTGGTCGCGGGCAATCTTGCCCAGTCCGACGATGGCGATCCTGTGAGTCATCTAATGAGAGTCCTTGCCGACATCGCTGCCACGCGAGCCCTTGAGAAAATCGAAATCGGCGCCAGTGTGGGCCTGATCGACATGATCGAGAAACATCTTGGCGTACCCCGATTGCGGTTGGTCGGGCAATGGGGTCCATCCGGCCAATCGCGCCGCAATCTCGGCATCAGGCACATCAAGATGAATTGTCCGATTGGGCACATCGATGGAGATCATATCGCCATTGCGAACGGCGGCGAGCGGACCACCCACCGCCGCTTCGGGCGAGGTGTGCAAGATTACAGTGCCGTAGGCGGTGCCTGACATGCGGGCATCGGAAATCCGCACCATGTCCTTGATGCCCTTGCGCAGCACTTTGGGCGGCAGCCCCATATTGCCGACCTCGGCCATACCGGGATAGCCTTTGGGGCCGCAGTTTTTAAGCACCATGACACAGTTCTCATCGATATCGAGAGCTTCGTCGTTGATCTTTGTCTTGTAGTCATCGATGTCCTCGAAAACCACGGCGCGGCCCGTATGCACCATCAGGTGCGGACTGGCGGCTGAAGGCTTGAGTACGCAGCCATTGGGGGCAAGGTTGCCCTTGAGGACGGCAATACCACCCTGGCTGGTCAATGCCTTATCGACCGGACGGATGACGTCTTCGTTCCAGTTTCGCGCGCCCTCAATTTCTTCGGCCACAGTGCGGCCCGAAACCGTAAGCGCATCGCCGTGGAGCTTTTGCCCATCGAGAAGCGATTTGAGGACAACGGGCAAACCGCCGGCATAGAAGAACTCTTCCATCAGGTATTTGCCTGAGGGCATGAGGTTGACGATTGTGGGAATGTCGCGACCGAGCCGGTCCCAGTCTTGGAGGCCGACATCAACGCCAACGCGACCGGCAAGCGCCAGAAGGTGAACGACGGCGTTTGTCGAACCACCGATGGCGCCGTTGGTCATAATCGCGTTTTCAAACGCCTGACGAGTCATGATGTCGGAAGGCTTGAGGTCATCCTTGACCATATCGACAATGCGGCGCCCGGTCAGTTGGGCCATGACGCGGCGGCGGCTATCCACAGCGGGAATTGCAGCATTGCCCGATAGCGCCATGCCGAGCGCCTCGGCCATCGAGGCCATTGTCGAGGCTGTGCCCATTGTGTTGCAGGTGCCCGAGGAACGGCTCATTGCCTGTTCGGCGTCAAGAAACTCCTCCTGGCTCATTTCTCCGGCCTTGATCGCCTCGCTCATCTGCCACAACGCAGTGCCCGAACCGACCCGCTCTCCACGGAACCAGCCGTTGAGCATCGGACCACCGGTGACCACGATCGATGGGATATCGGTCGAAGCGGCGCCCATCAGCAGCGATGGTGTTGTCTTGTCGCACCCGACAAGCAGCACTGCGCCATCGATAGGCTGGCCGCGCATCACCTCTTCGACCGCCATGGCCGCGAGGTTGCGATACATCATGGCCGTAGGGCGAAACGTGTTTTCCGATGCCGAGAACACCGGCACTTCAAGCGGGAACCCACCGGCCTCCCAGACTCCTGCCTTCACCTTTTCGGCCAGTTCGCGCAAATGCCCGTTGCACGGGGTCAGATCGGACCATGTGTTGAGGATGCCGATGACCGGCCGACCGTCGAACAGATCGTGCGGATAGCCCTGATTTTTGAGCCAGCCCCTGTGATAAATGGTGTCGCGCGATGTACCGCCATACCACTCCTGGGAGCGGAGCTTGCGCGGCCATTGAGCCTTCTCGAATGCCATTGCCCTACCCTTCCCTAAAGCGCTCTGACGACGACAGGTGCGTCCGCGGAGCGTGTTGTGTCGATGGTCAGGGGATTTTTGAGCGGCAAGCCGAAAGAGGCGGATTCGATTTCGAAAATGTCACCCTGCTGGGTCCGCACGCCGTCGGCAAAGCTTAATGTCGCTGTGCCGAACATATGGACATGCACGTCGCCAGGCTTGCGGAAGATCTCGTACTTGAAGTGATGATGCTCGAGATTTGCCAGGGTGTGGCTCATATTGGCCTCTCCTGAGACGAACGGCTTTTCCCAGAGTACAGCCCCGTCGCGCACGACACGCGACATGCCTTCGATATGTCCGGGCAGTTCGCCGAGCAGGATTTCAGGACCGATAGAGGCCGGACGCAGTTTGGAATGGGCCAGGTAGAGGTAGTTCTGACGTTCGGTGACGTGGTCTGAAAACTCGTTGGCCAGCGCGAAACCGATGCGGTGCGGCACACCTTCATAAGAGACGATGTAGATGCCGGCGATCTCGGGCTCCTCACCCGCATCGAGCGCGAAGCCGGGCGAGGTGATGGGTTTGCCCGGCGCCACCAGGGCATGACCATTGCCCTTGTAGAACCATTCGGGCTGCACGCCGGTCTTGCCGGCCAAAGGCTTGCCGCCCTCAACGCCAAGACGAAACATCTTCATGGAATCCGTAGCGTTCTCTTCAGCGCCGGCCTTCTGGTGCATTGCATTGCGGGTGGAGGCCGAACCAAGATGCGTCAGCCCCGTGCCTGTGAGGTGCAGGCGCGCAGGGTCATCGAGCGTGATGGGAGCCAGCACGCGATTTTCGGCATAGGCCGTTTCCAAATCGACGCTGTCGCCCAATCCCTGTTCGGCGATAAGCGCGGCAATGGTCATATCCCTGGCAATTGCGCGCTTGGCGAGGCCAAGAACAGAATCGGCGCCGTTGACAATATTTGCCGTTTCGCCCTGGCGGGCAACGACGCGTTGGGAACCGCTGGAATCGATTATCTGGGAGAGCAACACTTTATATAACTCCGTGAAGAGGACGGGCCGGCGCGCAGGTGGCGCGCCGGCGGTATTCAGGCGGCCTTGTTCTTGTTGTAGACGTCGAAAATCACAGCGGCGAGCAGGACAAGACCCTTGATCATCTGCTGCCAGTCGATGCCGATGCCCATGATCGACATGCCATTGTTCATCACGCCCATGATGAAGGCGCCGATGACCGCCCCGACGATGGTACCGACGCCACCGGCCATCGAAGCGCCACCGATAAAGACGGCTGCGATGACATCGAGTTCGAACGTTTCGCCGGCCTTTGGCGTAGCCATGTTGAGCCTTGCCGCAAACACCAGTCCGGCCAGCGCCGCCAACATGCCCATATTGGCAAAGACCATGAATGTCAGCCGCTCGGAATTGATGCCCGAGAGCTTGGCCGCCTTCTGGTTTCCGCCAACGGCATAAACGCGGCGGCCTATTGTGGTTTGCTTGGATACGAAGCTGTATCCGGCAATCAGCACAGCCATGATGATGAAGACGTTGGGCAGACCACGCGACGTGGCCAGCAGATAGACAAGATAGATCACGGCGCCCGCGACAAGGATATTACGCCCGGTGAAAAACGCGAACGGCTCATCGGGTGTGCCGTGCTTTGCCTCTTTGGCGCGTGCGCGGATGGAGAGCAGAACGAGGATCCCCGCGGCGGCCACCCCCAGGATCATCGAGAGCATATGGATGCCCTCGATCGAGAAGATATCGGGGATAAAGCCCGATGCTATAAGGCGGAAGGAATCCGGGAACGGGCCAATGGACTGGCCCTTGAGCAGCACCATCATAAGGCCCTTGAACACCAGCATTCCAGCCAGGGTGACTATGAAGCTGGGGATCTTCCAATAGGCAATCCAATAGCCCTGCACCGCACCGATGGCGGCGCCGACGGCAAGGCAGATCAGCGCAGCGGGCACGAAATGGAGACCGAACTGCACCATGAGAACGGCAGCGAGCGCGCCCACGAAGCCCATGACCGAGCCGACGGAAAGATCGATATGCCCGCACACGATGACCAGCAGCATACCCACGGCCATGATGACGATGTAGGAGTTCTGAAGCACCAGATTGGTGACATTTGCCGGACGCAGGAGAATGCCATCTGTGGAGATCTGGAAAAACACGACGATGGCAATCAGCGCGAACAGAATACCATATTCACGCAGATGGGTTTTCAAATAGCCCAGAAATACCGACTGGCCGCCGGTTGCGGACGAGGATTGGGTAAGGTCAGTCATTGCGGCGTTCCGTTGGTGCAGGGATTGAGGCGGTCATGCAGCTTTTCCCGTCTTTAAGATCATCGACATGATCTTTTCCTGGCTGGCTTGGGCAATCGGCAATTCACCGACGAACCGACCGGCATTCATGACGTAGATCCTGTCGCATGTGCCCAGCAGTTCAGGCATTTCCGATGAGATCAGCACGATTGCCTTGCCCTGGCTCGCCAGGTCATTGATGATCGAATAGATCTCATATTTGGCCCCCACATCGATGCCACGGGTCGGCTCGTCGAGTATCAAGACATCCGGGCCGGCATAGAGCCATTTCGAGAGCACGACCTTTTGCTGGTTACCGCCTGAGAGGTTGACGGTTTTCTGGCTGATCCCCGAGCTTTTGATCGCCATCAGCTGGCGGTAGCGCTCGGCGACCTCGCGCTCCTTTTGATTGTCGACGACAATACCGTTGGCGATGCCATTGAGATTGGCCAAGGGAACATTGTCGCGGATCGGCTGATCGAGCACGAGCCCGTACGTCTTGCGGTCTTCGGTGGCGTAGCAAATACCGTTTGCAATGGATTTTGGGACCGAGGAGGTATCGACCGGCTGGCCGCGCAACAGCACCTGACCGGAAATCCTGTCGCCATACGACCTGCCAAACAGGCTCATGGCCAATTCGGTGCGCCCGGCGCCCATCAGGCCCGCAATGCCCACGACCTCGCCCGCGCGAACTGAAAAGCTGACATCGTCCACAACCTTGCGCTCAGCATGGATTGGGTGGTGCGCCGTCCAGTTTTTCACCTCGAACAACACGTCACCGATCTTGGGATCACGCGGCGGAAAGCGGTCGGTGAGCGAACGACCGACCATGTCGCGCACGATATCGGCTTCCGAAATTTCAGCTGTCTGGCAATCGAGGGTGGAGACAGTATGGCCGTCGCGCAGAACCGTGATGCGGTCGGCGACCTGGGAAATCTCGTTGAGCTTGTGAGAAATCAGGATCGAGGAGATGCCTCTTTCCTTGAGTTCGACCAACAGTTTGAGCAACGCCTGACTGTCGGTTTCATTGAGCGAGGAAGTCGGCTCATCGAGGATGAGAAGCTTGACCTCCTTGGACAGCGCCTTGGCAATTTCGACAAGTTGCTGTTTGCCTAGCCCCAGATGGGTGATCTTGGTGCGCGGGGATTCTTTCAACGACACGCGCTGCAACAGGTCTTCAGTGCGCCGGTAGGTTTCCGACCAGTCGATGACCCCGTTGTTGGCGCGCTCATTGCCCAGAAAGATATTCTCGGCAATCGAGAGCAGCGGGACCAGAGCCAGCTCCTGATGGATGATGACAATGCCGCATTTTTCGCTTTCGGCGATTGAATAAAAATGGCGCTCCTCGCCTTCGAAAAAGATCTGCCCGTCATAATCGCCAGCGGGATAGACGCCCGACAGCACTTTCATGAGGGTCGACTTTCCGGCGCCGTTCTCGCCGACCAGCGCGTGAATTTCGCCCTGCTCGACCACGAGGTTGACGTTCTCGAGCGCATTGACGCCCGGAAAGCTCTTTGTAATGCCGCGCATTTCGAGAATGGACGTCATGGCGTTCCCGCTCTCAGTTCCAAGGGCGCACGGCGAGGCGCTTCAAGCACCCCACCGTACGGGCTTTGGAGACTGATTAGTTGGCGACCTGGTCTTGGGTATAATAGCCCGAACCCACAAGAACCTGTTCAAGATTGTCAGCGGTGACCAGCACCGGCTCGAGCAGGTAGGATGGGACCACTTTGACGCCGTTATCGTAAGTCTCGGTGTCATTGATCTCGGGTTCAGCATCGTTGATCAACGCTTCAACCATGCCCACTGTCACACGCGCGAGCTCACGCGTATCCTTGAAGATCGTCGAATACTGATCGCCTGCCATGATGGCCTTGACCGAAGGAATTTCAGCATCCTGGCCGGAGATGATCGGCATCGCCATGTCACCCGAGCCATAGCCCACGCCGCGCAGCGATGAGATGATGCCGATCGACAGCCCGTCATAGGGCGAGAGCACCGCATCGACAGTGTCATCGGTGTAATGGGCCGACAGAAGGTTGTCCATGCGCGCCTGAGCAACCGAGCCGTCCCAGCGCAGGGTGCCGACTGTATCCATGCCCGTCTGGCCAGATTTGATGACGAGCGTGCCATCGTCGATCAGTGGCTGGAGGACGCTCATGGCGCCATCATAGAAGAAATAGGCGTTGTTATCGTCGGGGGAACCGCCGAACAATTCAATATTGTATGGCGCTTCGCGATCGGAGGCTTCAAGCCCGTCAACGAGCGACTGAGCCTGCTGCACGCCAACCTTGAAATTGTCGAAGGTCGCGTAGTAATCGACATTTTCCGAACCACGGATCAGCCGGTCATAGGCGATGACGTGAATGCCGGCGGCAGCCGCATTTTCAAGCGCCGTGCTCAATGTGGTCCCGTCGATCGATGCGATCACCAGGACGTCAACGCCGCGTACGATCATGTTCTCGATCTGGGCAAGCTGATTGGGAATGTCGTCTTCCGCGTATTGCAGATCGGTCTGGTAACCGGCAGCCTCGAAAAGCTCCACCATGGAATTGCCGTCCGAGATCCAGCGGGCAGACGATTGGGTGGGCATGGAAATCCCCACCGAGCCGGCATCCTGCGCGATTGCAGGCATCGCCGAAAGCGCAGAGGTCATCACCAGGGCGCCCAGCCCTGCCAAAATCGATTTCATGAAGTTTCTCCCTGTCAGTTTCGCCCGACGCCTCTCGTCGTAGCGACCTCCCGTGCCACGCGTTTGGCGCAGCGATCCTCCACATTTGCATATAGTATGATTATTTGTAAAGTCTGAGTTTTGGCCCGACGCGCTTTTCCAACACCTCGCCACACCCATATGTGCAGCAAGAGCAAAATGTCGCTGATCAGCCCTGGGTGCTGCCCAGCGTGGTCGTCGCGCGATCGACGCCCGACTGAATGGCCTGGCGCATTGCCACACGGGCCATTTCAGGATCTTTTGCCATTATTGCTTCGGCGATATTGCGATGCAGCCGCACCGCCTTATCGAAGGCTACGCCATCCTCAACGGGCGAGGATATTGTGAACGAAGCCATCAGAGCGATTTCCACGACGCTGGAGAGTGACACCATGAAAGGATTGCCCGAGGCTGCTGCCACGACCTGATGAAACCCAACATCGTTGCGGGCGAATTCTTCGGCCGTCAGGCCCTTTGTTTCCATGCCCCGCAACCAGCCCATTAGTTCGTTGGCCTGGGCAACCGAGCGCCGTTCGGCAGCCAGCGCGGCAGCATCCGGCTCAACAGCCATGCGGATTTCAGCGAGCGAGGCTATGAAATCAAACGAGATTCCCGAATCCAGATGCCAGAGCAGCACGTCGGAGTCGAACATGTTCCAGCGGGCTCTGGGCAAGACCCGAGTGCCGACACGGGCTCGCGCCTCCACGAGGCCTTTGGCCGAAAGCGTCTTGAGCGCTTCACGCAGCACAGTGCGGGACACACCGAACTGATCGATCAGATCGCTGTCCCCCGGCAGGATCTGGCCTTCATTATAGGTTCCACCAACAATTGCCGTGCCGAGCGTGTACATGACATGGGCATGGAAATTGTGCGGCTTGCGCCGTGCGGGTCCGGGTGTGTGCGCGGCTACGGACCCCGCACCTTCCCGATCATCGATAGTTCCCGCCATGCCGCTGCATCTCCAGTAAAACGCCGGGCAAAACACGGCGTAGGCCGAACATGACAAAAGCGGTGATGGATTGTCAAAATAAAAATATAATAAGATAATTGATCACTTGCAGGCATCGATGCCCCAAAGACGCGATGCACAGTCCCTTTTAGGAAAGAATCAATCCATGAAGCAATTGGCCATCTGGAAGATTTGGAAGGACATATGAGCACGACTGCCGACTGGATCGCCGTCGACTGGGGCACCTCGAACATGCGCGCTTGGGCCATGGGGCCCGACAACGCGATTTTGGCGCATGAGAAAGGTTCCAAGGGCATGGGCCAGCTCGCCCCGTCCGAGTTCGAACCCGCCCTGCTTGAAATCATCGCCGAATGGCTCGATCCAAACGCCGTCATACCGGTCTTTGCATGTGGGATGGTGGGCGCACGGCAGGGCTGGATGGAAGCTGCATATGCGCCAACGCCGACCCAGCCGATCGCCGCTCAACCGACGCGCGCTCCCGTGAAGGACAAGCGCATCGCCGTCTTCATCCTGCCAGGAGTCAGCCAGGCGACGCCACCCGATGTGATGCGCGGCGAGGAAACCCAGATTGCCGGATACATGACCAGCCAGGGTAACCACTCCGTCGTTTGCTTGCCGGGAACACATAGCAAATGGGTCGAGATCGCCGGCGGCAAGATCGAGCGTTTTCGCACGGCAATGACCGGGGAAGTTTTTGCTTTGCTCGCCGAAAAGTCAGTCCTGCGTCATAGCGTTGCGACAAGCGATTGGGATGCTGACGCATTTTCCGGCGGTGTCCGCGAGGGCCTGGAGACACCGGATCTCGTGACAAAGCTCTTTTCCATTCGCGCCGCCAGCCTGCTCGATGGCACATCACCACAAATGTCAAAAGCCCGCTTGTCAGGGCTATTGATCGGGGCGGAACTGGCGGGGACGCGCGAATTCTGGACAGGCAAATCTGTTGCACTGATTGGCGCATCGGGATTGAGCGCGCTATACCAGAGCGCATTGGAACTGGCCGGCATTTCTGCACACCAGTACGACACACACGAAATGACGCTGGCCGGGCTGTGCGCCGCCCGCTCGGCCATGGAGGACGCACGATGACCCGCAACCTTATTGCCATCCTGCGCGGGCTGAAGCCCGATGAAGCGCTGGCGGTGACCGCGGCCCTGATCGAAGCAGGGATCACTGCAATCGAAGTGCCGCTCAATTCGCCCCAACCGCTCGAGAGCATTGAAAGGATGGCGAGCGCATTTGGCAATGACGCGTTGATCGGCGCGGGAACTGTGTTGAGCACGCATGACGTTGCAAACGTGGTTCAGGCCGGCGGCAAGCTTATCGTTTCTCCCAATTGCGATGCCGAGGTGATCGGCGCCACAAAGGCAGCAGGCTTGCAGTCGTTCCCCGGCGTTTTTACCGCCACCGAGGGCTTCGCGGCGCTCAAGGCCGGAGCCGACGGGCTGAAGATTTTTCCTGCTTCGATCATGGGACCAAACGGGATGGCGGCGCTCAAGGCAGTGCTTCCCGCATCGGTTCCGGTTTATGCAGTGGGAGGCGCAGGCCCGGACAATTTCGGGCAATGGCGGGCTGCCGGCGCCGACGGGTTCGGCATCGGTACCGCACTTTACACACCCGGCCTTGCTGCAAGCGAAGTGGCGGCCCGCGCCCGCAAGCTTGTCTCGGCCTATGACGAGGTCATGTCATGAGCGCTCATATTTTCGACGATCGGCTGTGTTTTCTTGGAGAGGGTCCGCTTTGGCATCCCGAGCGCCAGCAGCTTTTCTGGTTCGACATCATCGGTCGCACGCTTCTGACCCGAAAGGGCGGCGATACTGGTGCCTGGACGTTTGATGACATGGTATCGGCAGCCGGATGGATCGATCGCGACACGCTTCTGGTGTCGAGCGAAACCGCTTTGATCAAGCTTAATCTTGAAACCCGCAGCCGCGAGATCGTCGCAAAAATCGATATTGGCGAGGGCTTGAGGACCAATGACGGACGTGCCGATCCCTGGGGCGGGTTCTGGTTCTCATCAATGGGAAAAAAGGCCGAAAAAGATGCGGGCGCCATCTATCGTTACTATCGTGGCGACGTGACCAAGCTGTTTTCGTCGATCACCATACCCAATTCCATCTGCTTTACGCCTGACCGGCGCCACGGATATTTCGCCGACACCGACCGCGCACTGGTCAAGCGCGTCGACCTCGACAGCGAGACAGGCGCGCCGGTTGGCGAGCCTGAAATCTATCTTGATCTGAGCACGGACGGGCTCAACCCCGATGGTGCGATTATCGATACCGAGGGCAATATGTGGCTAGCGCAATGGGGCGCTTCTCGGGTTGCCGTTTACGACCCGTCCGGCACCTTGCTCAAATCGGTTGCGGTCGGCGCTCCACACGCATCGTGCCCAGCGTTCGGCGGCGCGGATTTGACCACGCTCTATTGCACAACGGCCCGCGAGGGGCTGGATGCAGAGGCGCTGGCCGAACACCCGGAATCGGGCAATGTATTCTTTGCCGAAGGTGTTGGTCGCGGGCAGAGTGAGCCTGCAGTGATTGTCTGACCGGACATTCGGACCAAAAGAAAAGGGGCGCCAAAAGCGCCCCTTTTTTATGCGATACATCGATACTTACTGTTCGGCAGCAACCGCTTCCTGCGCAGCAGCGTAAAGCGCTTCGCCGTCAATTCCGATTGCATCCATATCGGCGAACCACTGGTCGATGGTGGACTGGGAAGCTTCCTTCCAGCGCTCGGTTTCCGCTTCGTCGAGCGTAACTATCGAATTGCCGGCATCCTGTGCGATCTTGAGACCAACAAGGTCGGCTTCGTCCATGACGCGGCCAAACATCATCGAGGTTTCGAGGCCGGAATTGGCATCAATCACAGCCTTGAGATCTTCGGGCAGGCCCTCATAGGTACCCCGGTTCATAACGAAGCCAAAAGTTTGGGTGTAGAGACCGTTTTCACCGGAAAAGCCTGTGTGGTTGGTGACCAGTTCGGCAATACGAAGCGAGGGCGTCACTTCCCAGGGCACTGTTGTGCCTTCGATCACACCGCGCGAGAGCGCCTCGGTGGTCTGGGGCACAGGCATGCCGATCGGCTCGGCACCGAGTTCGCCAAGCATTGACGAGATAATGCGCGAACCGCCACGGATCTTCATTCCCTGGAGGTCTTCTAGCGAGGTGATCGGATCCTTGGTGTGGAACAGTCCAGGACCGTGCGTGTGCAGCGCAATGACGTGGACGCTTTCAAACTCGTCGGCCGAATTGTCCATGACGTAGTTGTAGAACGCTGCAGAGGTTTGTTCGCCATTGGTCATCAGGAACGGAAGTTCGAAGACTTCAGACTTGGGAAAGCGGCCCGGCGTATAGCCAAGCACCGTCCAGATCACATCCACCACTCCGTCCTGAGCCTGCGCGAACAGGCTGTCGGGCGCACCTCCGAGCTGCATGGCCGGGTAGAGTTCGACAGCGATGCGGCCATCGGACTGCTCCTGGATCGCTTCGGCCCAGGGCGTTATCGCCTGAGAGGGAATTGGAGCCTGGGCAGGCAGGAACTGATGGACGCGCAGCGTCACATCCTGAGCCATGGCGCCGGCTGTAAACGAGACGGTGGCAATTGCCCCGAGCAGAATGGATTTCAGTTTCATTTTGGACTTCTCCCTTTGTTTCACGCTTGTGGCGTGTGAACTCCTGAAAATTCCCGCCCGCTAGTACAAAAGCCAGACCAGCCCCAGAGTAATCGGGGGAAAGGCGACGAGAATGATTGTGCGAATGATGTCGCTGGCCACGAAAGGCAGCGCGCCGCGAAAGGTATCGGACAGTCGCGTCCCCTTGGCCATCGAATTGATGATGAACAGGTTCATCCCGACCGGAGGCGTTATCAACCCGACTTCAACGACGATCAGAACCAGAATGCCGAACCAGATGGCAAACTCGTCAGGGGTCAGCCCGAAATCGAGAGCTGACATCATAGGGAAAATTATCGGAACTGTAAGCAGGATCATCGACAGAGAATCCATAACGCAGCCGAGCACGAGATAGAGCAGCAGCACGATGGCCATGACCAGCCAGGGATTGAACCCCTGCTCTGTGACCCAACCGGCTGCGAACTGAGGAAGCTGCGAAAGCGCCAGAAATCCGTTGAGCGCGGCGGCCCCCAATACGATGAGAAAGATCATTGCCGTCGAGGACGCCGTGCCCAGAATTGCTTGCTTAAGCCCTTTGCGAGACAGACTTCGCGATACAAGCGCCACCAGCCCCGTGCCCGCGGCACCGATGGCCGCCGCTTCGGTGGGGGTGAAAATGCCAGTATAGATGCCGCCGATCACAAGAACGAAAATCGCGACGACCGGCCAGATCGTCGCAAGCTCGCGAAAACGTTCGCCATATGGCACCCGCGCACGAACCCCCGCCGACTCCGGACTAATCCGAACATAGATTGCCACCACGATGAGATAGCCGAGGGCAGCGAGAATACCCGGCACAAACGCGGCCATGAACAGTTTTGCGATATTTTGCTCGGTCAAGACGGCGAAGATGACCAGAATGACTGAGGGCGGAATAAGAATACCCAGGGTACCGCCGGCAGCAACCGCGCCGGTCGAAAGGGCGCCGGAGTATCCATGCTTCTTAAGTTCAGGCAGCGCGACATGGCCCATTGTCGCCGCTGTGGCAAGCGAAGAGCCGCAGATGGCGCCGAACCCGGCGCTGGCACCAACCGCCGCCATGGCCACACCGCCCTTTCGGTGACCGAGCCACGATGCCGCTGCATTGAACAGCGCCGCCGACATGCCCGATAGTGTCGCAAATTGGCCCATGAGGATGAACAGCGGCACTACAGAGAGTGAATAGGACGCAAAGGTTGAATAGGTGAGGCTTTTGAACTGGGCCATGACCGGGTTGAACGTGCCCGTCAAAAGCCACGAGCCGAAAACACCGACGCCCAGCATGGCAAGCCCAATGGGCACCCGCAGAAAAATGAGCAGCAGTATTACTGGAAACGAGAGCAGGCCAATAAGTACGTTGCTCACAGATCGGCTCCCGAAAGTTGTCCTTCAGAACGACGGGCCAGAGCATTGGAGATCGAACGGCCAAGCACATAGATCGCGACGACAACAAAGATCACTGCACCGACAAGGGCGGCGCTGTAAGACCAGCCGAGCGGCATGCGCAGCAAGAGCGTAGTCTCATTGTAGCGGAACTTGTCGAGCATGCCATCATAGAGGCGCCATGTGATAAAGCTGGCGGCAGCTAGCATCATGATGTCGGTAACAACGAGGATCCAACGATTGGCGGCGGAGCCGAAGCGGTCAGTCAATATCGTGACGATCGCGTGTCCGCGCTCAAGATGGGCCCAGGGCAGAAAGGCAAAGACTGCAAAGCCAATTCCAGCTTCAACGAGCTCATAATCGCCACGGACCGGACGCAAGCCTGCCCAGATCAATGCGCGTCCCGCCACGCTAACCACGACCAGAAGCACCAGACCGATCAGCACGACGCCGCCGACCAGTGCCATCAGCTTTGCCAAGCCATAAACACAGCGCCCCAAGGGCGATTGATCCTGGAACAAACTTATCCTCCCGAGCACGTACGAACGATACCTCTCTATCATTCGTTTATGCCATGCCAACCCTTGTCTGCAGCCGTTTGACCGGACAATGGATTATGCACACAAACGACAGGACGATCCGAACATCGGCCCTGCCATCCTCCGCATTAATGTTTATATATCATAACTACTTTTGGCAAGTCGCGACTGTTGTGCCGACTGGTGACGATTGCCTTTTTCGTCAGGGCCATTAAATTCTGCTTCATAACAAACAAGGTTGTGCTCATGTCCGCTGTTCCGGGGTCTGCCCCCGACCAGGCCATACTCGAAACCGGGTCGACCACAGATATCGTCGGTTATCGCCTGCGCCGGGCACAATTGAGCGTGTTTCAACGGTTTCTCGCGGCGTTTGAAAGCCTGGACCTGCGCCCCGCCGAATATTCCGCACTGGCGCTGATTGGCGACAATCCGGGTCGCAAGCAAACCGAGATAGCAGAAATCCTGGGGATCAAGCGCGCCAATTTCGTCGCCCTGATCAACAGTCTCGAGGGCCGAGCACTAACCGAGCGCCGGACGGCGGACGGAGACCGTCGGGCCAATGCGCTTTATCTTACAGCTGAAGGCACCCGCTTTCTTGCAAGGGCACGGGCGGTGCAGGACGAATTCGAGGCCGACTGCGTTGCGCGGCTTGGAGGGAACAAGGCGCGCGACACGCTGCTTGAGTTGTTGAGCAAGCTCTCCTGATCGCAGTGCCGCGGGTTGCACCGGGGCAGTGTTAAGAGTCAAATGCGCCGGCGAATCGATTTTCCCTGACCGCCGGACTGCCTTGTCTTCCATGTCGCTTTTTTCCAACGCTACGGCCATCGATGCTGCGCCGACCGGTGGGCTGGATATCCTACGGTCCGTTTTCGGACTGGATGCGTTTCGTGGTCAGCAACAGGAGGTTGTCGAGCACGTGATGGGCGGCGGAGACGCCGTCGTTCTGTTTCCCACCGGGGCTGGCAAGTCACTATGCTACCAGATCCCTGCCATCGGCAGGCGTGGGGTGGGCGTTGTCATCTCCCCGCTGATCGCCTTGATGCGCGATCAGGTCGAAGCCCTTAAGCAAGCCGGCGTCAGAGCCGCTGCGCTCAATTCCTCACTGTCGCCAGACGAAATCCGCAGCGTACGCCAGGCGTTGCGCGATGGTGCGCTTGACCTGCTCTACGTCGCCCCTGAGCGATTGGCAGCGGCGGGGTTTCTCGAACTTCTGACCAGCCTTGAAATCGGGCTGTTTGCAATCGACGAAGCCCATTGCGTCAGCCAGTGGGGCCACGATTTTCGGCCCGAGTATCGCGAACTGGCAAAGCTTCGCGAGGTCTTTCCCCATGTGCCGCGCGTAGCACTGACCGCGACCGCGGACCCCACGACACGCGCCGATCTGATTGAACGGCTGGGCCTTGAGGAAGCCAAGCTGTTCATATCGAGCTTTGATCGGCCCAATATCGGGTATTCTATTGTCGAGCGTGCAAATGCTCGCGGCCAACTTCTCGAATTTCTAGCTCGCCACCCCAATCAGAGCGGCATTGTCTATTGCCTGTCGCGTGCCAAGGTCGAGGCGATTGCCGAATTTCTAAACGACAAGGGCATACCCGCCCTACCCTATCATGCCGGCCTGGATGCAAGTGTGCGTGCGCGCAATCAAGATGCGTTCTTGAAGGAAGAGGCAGTTTGCCTTGTGGCGACAGTGGCGTTCGGCATGGGCATCGACAAACCCGACGTTCGGTACGTCGCGCACATGGATTTGCCCTCTTCGATCGAAGCCTATTACCAGGAAACGGGCCGGGCCGGACGCGACGGCCAAGGCTCGGAAGCCTGGATGTGCTACGGGCTGTCCGATGTCAGCCAGCGGCGGCGGATGATCGCCGAGGGCAACGCACCTGACGACATAAAGCGGTTGGAAAATACCAAGCTGAGCGCACTGCTCGGCGTGTGCGAAACCGCCGGTTGCCGGCGGCAGGCCGTTCTTGCCCATTTCGGTGAACAGCATCCGGGAAATTGCGGAAACTGCGACACCTGCGTCAACCCGGTGGACAGCTGGGATGGCACAGAAGCCGCAAACAAGGTGATGTCATCGATCTATCGCACCGGACAGCGATTTGGTGCGGCCCATGTGATCGATGTGGTTATGGGCAAGACGACCGAAAAGGTTGAAAAATTTCGTCACCAGCATTTGCCGGTGTTCGGGGTTGGGCAGGACATTTCGGTCAAGACCTGGCGCTCGGTCTTGCGGCAGCTGACGGCAATGGGCCTGGTGCATGTGAACCATGAAGCGCATGGCGCGCTGTATCTGGACGCAGGCGCACGGTCGGTGTTTCGGGGAGAGCGCACCATCATGTTGCGGCGCGATCCCGAGCGCAAGAAATCCGATACCAACCGCGCATTGAGCAGCGACCAAGCCCTTTCCCCCCTGGCCGAAGCCATATTCGAACGGCTGCGGCGCAAACGACGCGAGATCGCCTCGGCGCAGGGCGTTCCGCCCTACGTTGTGTTTCAGGATACGACGCTGCGCGCTATGGCGCTGCATACACCCGCAACGCTCGATCAATTGCGCGCCCTGCCTGGTGTTGGTGATGCCAAGCTCGAGCGCTATGGCGCAGCATTTCTTGCCGCGATCACCAGTGCCGACTAGATTTCGACTCTCCGACTGCAATACAGTCGGGGCGTAATTTTCCCGGTAGACCAGGAAATATCAGTACGATGTCCGATATCGACAGGATAGACCGCAGAATTCTCATTGAGCTTCAGCGCGACGGTCGCATCACCAATGCCGAACTGGCGCAACGGGTCGGGTTGGCGCCGACATCGATGAGTGACCGGATGCGGCGACTGCAAAAGCACGGCTTTATCAAAGGATTCCGGGCCATCCTGGACGCCGACCAGATCGGGCTTGGCTTGCTGGTTCTCGTCGAGGTCTCGCTGGATAAAACGACGCCGGACATTTTCGAAAAATTTGCTGCCGCCGTGCGTAAGCAACCTGAAGTGCTTGAATGCTACATGGTTGCCGGAGGCTTCGACTACCTGGTCAAGGCAAGGCTCCCCGACATGGCCCGCTACAGGACGTTTCTAGGCGAGGTCCTGCTATCGCTGCCGGGTGTGAGCGAAACCCGCTCCTACCCGGTGATCGAAGAGGTCAAGGACGACGGCATCCTGCCACTCTGAGAAAACCACAACAGTCTAGATTGCTCTCAGTCGGCGGCGTCAAGGTCATCATGCTCGCAGGCGTGAACGATCATGTCGGATACGACGTGGCGGATATGATGGTCGTCAGCTTCATAGTGAACGTGCTTTGCGTGTCGCGTTCCGCGAACAAGGCGCGCAGCGCGCAGCAGGCGCAAATGGTGGCTGACGAGCGATTGGGATGCGTCGATCTTGCGGGCGATGTCGCCAACCGCCATTGGTTGATCGAGGCAGGCGAGCAGAATTTTCAGCCGCGTGGGATCACCGAGCAGCTTGAAGGTCTCGGCCACGACGAGGATCTCGGTTTCCGTGGGGTTGGCTCTATCGTTCAAAGTGCACTTACACCGGCAATATGGAACTGGGCTGTCATTATATCCGGATTCGAGCATCGATGTATAACGCGTTCATTGTGACGGGCCTTTAACTGCCTTGGGCCGGCAGCGCTGCGATGGCCTGATCGAGCATTGTGCGCAGCATCTGGTCCTGAGTACGCAACAGCACAGCCATTGCGCGACTATCGCGTTCAAGTGGGGCCAGTGCGGCGTCATGCACATGGAAACCGGCGACATCGAGCGCCAAACGATCGAGCTGTGGCTTCCATACGATGGCCGCATCAAGCGCCCCCTCATCTATCAAAGTCATCATCAGCTCTGCCCGATCGTATGGCAGGCGCCGCACTCCATCGAGGGTTCCAGCAGCAATGGCCAGCATGATATCGGCATCCACAGTGGTATAGAGCGGCACCCCCAAGCGCGTGCCAGCCGGCAAATCGGTCAGGGCATTATGCTGTGGATCGCGGCTGACAAGAACATAAGGCGCTTCGTAATAGGGCCGCGAAAGTGTCAACCAATCCGGCGTCATCTCCCCGGGGATGATCTGGACGCCCATGACACCTACACATTTCTCGGCAAGGTGAACAAGGATGGAAGGCCAGATACCTTCATTGTCGAGAAGATCGATGTTGACGTCCATCTCAACGATTTTCGGGTCGAGCAGAAGGAGCTGGGCAAGCTCGGTCGCGACAGCCTTATCGCGTTCAAGAGTCGGACTGTTGGGGATAACGCAGAGCGGTAAAGTGTTGCCAAAGTCCGGCCGTGTCCGATTGTAGCTTTCGACAGGAACAAAGGGCTGGGCCAGCACCGGCTGTGTTACCGAGAGAAGCGCAATCAGTAAACCGGCTGCGCAGATCGTGCGCCTTAACGATATGACAGTCATGCGACCCTCCGCTTCGATTATGAACCGTAACGAAAAATGGGCCGGCATGCGCCGACCCATCGATTTGCTAGGCGATATGGTCAATCGCGATCTGGCAGTGCGAAAACAAGCACAGCATTGCCCGAGCTTGGACGCTTGATTTCAGGCGTCAACTGGCTGGGAACACTCGAAGACCAGGAATAGCCACCGACCCCGACCGGAACAGCAATGTATTGTTTCCCGTCGACTGCGTAGGCGATCGGATACCCCTGCGCTGCCTGGGGCAAACGGGTTTCCCAAAGCACTTCGCCGGTTTCTTCATCCCAGGCGTACATGTGACGATCCCAATCACCGCCAAACACCAGGCCACCGGCCGTGGTCAGCATCGCTGTGTTGGCGGGCGAGCGCGAGGGATTTTCCCAAAGCACTTCGCCGGTATCGATGTTCATTGCTACAAAGCGACCGATGTTGTCAGGGCTATCGGGATGGATTGCGCGGGTGCTGCCGACCTGGCCGTTGCCACCGCCGCCCTCAACCATCTCGACTTCGCCATAGGCCATGGCGGTGTCGCAGTTGATGCTCATGGGAATATAGACCGCTCGGGTCTGGGGGCTATAGGCCAGCGAGCGCCAGCTTCTGAATCCGGTCGTGCTCGGGCACATGGTGATCGGTTCGCCAAGCTCGGCAATCTTGCCTTCGCGATAGCTGGCAAACGTGCCCTCTTCGGTGATGTCGATCTGATCCTGCCAGCCGAGATCGAAAGCCGGATAAGGCTCACCTGTCTCACGGTTGCCGCGCCAGAGAATGGCCAGCTTGCCCATGTTGACGTAGGAAGGTTCACCGTCGATATCGACAAGGATATGCTCGAAAGCTTCGTCCATGTCGTTGGTTTCGCCCGGAATGTACTGGCGGAACCATTCGATTTCGCCCGTCTCGGGATCGAGTGCCAGCGTCGAGCTCGTGTAGAGAGACGCATCATCCTGGCCTCGGCTGGCTCGCGCCCAAGGCTTAGCTTGCGACGAGCCGATATAGACAAGGTCAGCTTCCGGATCGTAGGACGCGGAAGTCCAGATGTCGCCGCCGCCGCGCAGAACATAGGGCATACCGCCCCAGGTATCTTCGCCTTCGGGTGCGTCCGATACTGTGATTGTACGCCAGGCTTCATCGCCGGTTTCGGCATCGAAGGCAGCGACGCCGCATTTGTCCTGAACAAAACCAAAACAGCCCATATAGCCGACAATGACCTTGCCATCGGCGACAACCGGGGCGGCCGTTACCGTCTTGCCTTCGCCTGCGACATCGGTTTCCCAAACGACCTGGCCGGTTGCGGCATCAAGTGCAACAAGTCCGGCATCGGGAGTGGCGAAAAAGACCTTGTCGCCATAGATGGCCAGACCGCGGCTCATCATGCCCGAACGGAAACCCTCGGGCATTTCGCGACGATACTCCCAGAGCAAGTCGCCAGTGACAGCATCGAGTGCCTGGGCGATGCCGTCGGGATTGGCCAGATACATTACGCCGTCGTAAACGATGGGCGCTGTTTCCTGCCAACCGGGCTCCATGGACCAGCCCCAGGCCAGCGTCAGATCGGCTACGGTATCGCGGTTGATTTCCTCAAGCGGAGAGTAGCCCCAGCTATCGAGGGCGCGCCGCCAGAGCAGCCAGTCGCCGTCGGCTGGTGCACTCAACATTTCGTCGGTCACCGGCGCAAACGCATCGTCCTGCGCCCAGGCCGGGACGGATGTGCCGAGAACAGCCACGAGCGCTGCAGCGCTGACAATCGATTTGATTTTCATTGTTTTTTCTCCTCCACAATGGATATCGCGCCGCTTTCCTCAAACGGGAGATCGATCACGGCGCAGCAATGGTGATTGATTGAAGGGCTTCGGGGTCGGCCGGCAGTTCGCCATCATCGCTTGTGGCAATACCGTTGACCGACAGGATGTAGGCGACGATATCGATATAGGTCTGGTCCGACAGCGATCCGCCCATGCCTGCGGGCATTGTTGCCGAGATCACATTGTATTTCGCGCCAACCGTCTGGCCGGCCCATCCATACTTGAAAACGGAGCCGGTAAGATCGGGTGCCGTGGAAAGTACCGAGTGCAGATCTTCACCATGGCAGCTCGCACAATTGTCCAGATATTCCTGCTGGCCGCGTTCAACCTGCTCAACCCCGATGGCGCCACCCTCAAGCCCGTAGTCCTGGGCTATTGCCGGGAAGGCGATAAGACCGGTGAGAACAAGGGCGCAACCAAGGCCGCGCCTGGTCGATGAGAAATGCGGCATTTTTGATGGGTGGGGGCGCGTTTTCACTGAGAACTCCACTCTTGGTATGATGGAAAGCAAAGCAGCCGAGGGCCTACCGGACCGCGTCGGGCGCATCCGGCAAGCCTGCTCGTGGGAATGGACTATTCCTGACAGAAGGGTTCTTTACCCATCGCGCTGTCGATGCCGCCAAGCACATGCTGGCGCCAGTTCTCGTCTTCAAGCACTTCAAAGCTGTGCCCAAGCGTGGTGAGCCATGCCCGACCGCCGTCGTAGTAATGGCACCAGGACACTGGATTGGTGTCTCCCATGCCCGGATTTCCGTAATAGCCAGAAATCCCTTCTTCGCGCGAAGCGTTATCGACGCTGAGCAGGATACGCACATCGCTCAACCAGCGCGGATCGGGATTGAGATTGTAAAATTCCTCGTCGTTGAACTGGGCACCCTCAGTGAGATGAGCGACCGACACGTCGTTCTCGCTCTCAACGATGACCGTGCCTGCCTGCCGCGGGCCATGATCGTAGAGCTGCGCACCAAGCAGGCCCTCAAACCAAGTCGAGTTGAAGTTGGTACCAAAGGCGTTGTGGATACCGACAAAACCGCCACCGCCTTCGACATAGATCCGCAGAGCCATCATCCCCAGGCTCGAAACAGCATCACGGCCGGTGTTGAAAAACACGATTGCATCATAGGGACGCAGTGCAAATCCGCTTTCGAGGTCGGCAGGGTCCTGGCTGGCAGTAACCTCGTAGCCCTGTTCTTCAAGCAGATCGGTCAGCGCTTCAACGCCCGCGTCGCGATTGTCATGGGGGTTCACGCCTGCTGCGACGTGGGAGAAGATGAAGACCTTCCAAGGTTCCTCTTCGCCCGATGTACGATCGTACCAATCATTGTAGCAGCTATCGTCGACGCTGCCGCAAAAGCCGTATTTCTCGAATGTCGTGTATTGCTCTGGTTGCTGCGCGAGAACGGGCATGCTCGTCACGGCAGCGAGCATAGCAGCTGCACCTGCAAGGCGTGCGATCAGCTTGGTCATTAGTTGAACTCCTCCAAAGTCTCCAGTCGGTCGGCAACGTCTTCAGACGCGACGACCTGCGCCAGCCTGCCGCCGATCCCGACCCTGCGCGATTGATTGCACGATAAAATCAGCCATGCAACATTTAATATGAGATTTTTCATTTCATATGCTAATAGCCATTTTAGACGTTAAAACACGCAATACCGAAAAGCCCGACACAAAGATGTGTCAGGCGCCAATTTGAATGAAATGGATAATCTGGGGCCGGGACCGTGGCTCAGCGGCCATCAAGCTCTAGCGCGTTGCAATTTTCCCGGTAGCAAATTGGGTGGCGATGGCTTCGGCCAGCGTCGTTTCTGTATCCTCCCGCGCGCCGCTCAGGCCCAGGGCGCCATATAAAACACCATCGCGTTCAAGCAGCACGCCACCGCCGAGCGGCACCACGTGCGGCAAATGGGCCAGTGGCATGCCGTCTTTGACGCGCCGGGAAAACTCAGAAGTCGGCCTTCTGAACAGGGCGGCGCTTCGGGCTTTTGCCAGCGCAGCATCTACAGCAGCGGGAAACGTGTCATCCATGCGTGTCTGGATCCGGGACCATCCGCCATCGTCAACTATAGCGACGGCCAACGCGAGCCCCAGCTCGCGCCCGCTATCCATCGCCGCCCGTACGACCGCTTCAGCGCTGGCCAATGGAAGAGACGCCTTTTGCATCGTCAAGCCAGCAAATCCTTGCGGGCACACATGGCCTGCATGGCAAGCGCATAACCCTCAGCGCCGAGTCCCGCCAAGACAGAAGTCGCCACCTTTGAAACATAGGAGTGATGGTACAGGGCTTCGCGCCGATGAACATTGGTGATGTGGAACTCGAAAATCGGACCCGGAAACATCTTGAGCGCGTCGAGCAGTGCCAGCGAAGTGAAGGTAAACGCGGCAGGATTGATGATTATCCCCGCTGCATCATCGATCGCTTCGTGGACCCAATCGATCATACGCTCCTCGGAATTGGTTTGGCGAAACGCCACTGAGCGGCCGCCCGAATTTGCGCGGCAGAGTGCCTCGACCTCTGCGAGCGTGGTCGTTCCGTATAGCTCGGGCTCCCTCAGGCCAAGCCGGTTGAGATTGGGACCATTGAGCACGAATATGGGTTTGGTCATTACGCGAACTTTCGAAAACTAAGCCTGATAACCGAACATGCGCGGCAGCCAGAGGACGATATCGGGAACGAAGGTGAACAGGATCAGCGCCAACAGGAGGGCGCCAAGGAAGGGAAGTGTATCGCCGACGATATGGCGCAGTTTGGCCTTCGATATTGACTGCATGACAAATAGCAGCATGCCGTAAGGCGGGGTGATAAGGCCAATCATCACATTGATGACGACAACGACACCGAAATGGACCAGATCGATGCCGAGCGCCGCGGCCGACGGCACGAGAACCGGCACGATAATCAGGATGATTGCCGTCCCTTCAAGCATGCACCCGAGAAGCAGGAGCACGACATTGACGAAGATCAGAAAGGTAATCGGGTCGAGGTTCCATTCGGTCAGGATCGTACTGAGGCTGGCCGGGATATTTTCGACAGTCACCACATAATTGAGAACCAGCGCACCGGCGATCAGCATGCCGATCGACACCGTTGTCTTAGATGACGTCACCAGCGACTGATAAAAGCTCTTGAGGCTGATCGAGCGGTAAAGAACGATCGAAATGATGAGCGCGTAAGCTGCTGCTACAGCCGCGGCTTCGGTTGGCGTGGTGATACCGCTGTAGATGCAGAACAGCAAAACCACGGGCATCATCAGCGCCGGGAGCGACCGCCAGGTGATGGCGGGAAGTTCACGCAGCGGCAGAGGATCTTCGACCGGAAAGTCGTTAGCACGCGCCTTGAAATAGACAATGAACGCCAGCGAGAGGCCCATGATGGCGCCAGGAATGATACCGCCGAGGAACAGATAGCCAATGGAGGCATCTGAAACCAGCGCGTAGAGAACCATTGGAATCGATGGTGGAATGATCGGCCCGATGACCGCGGAAGACGCTGTGAGCGCCGCAGCGAACGAGGCAGGATATTTGCCGTCGCGCGTCATGAGCGAATAGATCATCTTGCCGGTACCGGCAGCATCGGCAATGGCAGACCCAGACATGCCGGCAAACACCATCGACTGCAGCACGTTGACCTGGGCCAACCCGCCCCGGAACCGACCAACAACCGCGTTGCACCAGGCCAAGAGCCGATCCGAGAGCGAGCCTGTGTTCATGAACTCGGCAGCAAGAATGAACAGTGGCACCGCGAGGATAATGTAATTGGAATACATGCGGTTGAGGAACTGCTCGGCCGCGATGCCCATGTCGAGGCCCGACATAAAGAGATAGAGGATCGATCCGGCGATCATCGATAGCCCAATGGGCAGGCCGAGAACGGCCAGAACCAGAATTGACGCAATGCAGAGAAAGAAGGGGTCAAGAAAGATCATTGTGCGGAGCCTTCAAGCTCGTCATCGGCATCCTTGCCCCACACGGCGACACCTGCACGCCAGATGAAGCGAGCCATGGTCACAACCGTGAAAACGACGAAGATTGAGTAGACGTAATCGTAGCGGATCTTGAGATAGGCGGTCTTTTCCACCTTCATGAAGAGCACGTAGTCGATGATGGCGGGCAGTGCGACACCGAAAAGGGCAACAAGCGCGATCGCCGAAATCACTGTCATTATGCGCCGGGCGCGCGAACTCACCGAGCTATAGACAATATCGAGGCGCACTTCGTCGCGCGAGCGCAAGACGAATGTCGCACCGAACAGGACAATCCAGACCCATAAAATTGCGCTGAGCTCATAAGCCCAGCCACCCTGCATGCGAAGGCCGTACCGAAAGACGATTTGCAGGATAAAAAGCGCGAACATGGCAGCCAGCATGAGCGCCAGAACGTTTTCGGCCCGTGCAGCAAGCCAGCGCCCAACGCGCAATAGTCCGGACATGAGGAACTCCTCTCCCTTGGAACGACATCTATCCGAGCCGGTGCGATATCAGGGAAATACAGAAAGGGCGCCGCGGCAATAACCACGGCGCCCGACATTTGCCATTAAAGAGCGTTGATCGCCTCGAGCGCACCTTCGGGCCAGCTGGCCGAAATGTCCGCGTTCAGGTACTGCTCCTGCGCATAGGCGCGGAAGGCGTCCTGATCGGGCTCGTAGATGTTGAGACCGGCATCTTCGAATTCACCGATCAATTGATCTTCCATGGCGATGTGTTCGGCCTGGCTCCAATCGATCGCCTCGGCGGCTGCAGCTTCGAAGGCTTCCTGATCTTCTGCTGACATCGCATTCCATGCATCGGACGAAATGACCAGAAGGTCGTAGCCGATGAGGTGCGAGGTCAGAACGATCTGATCCATCACTTCGTAGAACTTCATGTTCTGGACGTTGGGAAGGGGATTGTCCTGGCCGTCGATGGCGCCGGTCTGAAGGCCGGTATAGACCTCTGCGTAGTCCATCGGGGTGGGGCTGGCGCCAATGGCGCTGCCAAGGAACTGCCAGGCATCACCACCGGGCATGCGCAGACGAACGCCTTCCATATCGGCGGGTGTCTGAATTTCCTTGTCGATACGAAGACCGACCTGACGCGCACCAAAATATGTCGGGCCGAGAATGTGAATGCCAAGCTGTTCTTCAGCCATCTGCTTGAACTGATCGCCAACTTCGCTGTCAAAAAATGCGCGCAGATGGTCCGCATCACGGAACAGATAGGCCGAAGTCAGAAGCGACCATTCGGGGATCTGATTGGAAATGTCCTGGGGCGCGATATTGCCCATTTCGAGATTGCCGCGCTGCAACGCGACAAGCTCGGTGCCCTGACGGAACAAGGTGCCGCCGTAATAGGGCTCGATGGTGGCAATGTCGCGAACCGCATCGGCGAACTGGCCCATCATGCCGGCGCGAATATCCTGATCGGAGAACACAGCCGAGAACCGAAGCGTCTGTGCATCCTGGGCCATCACCGGCATCGATACCGCTGCGGCAACAGCAACCGAGCCGAGCATCACGGCCCGACGGGTGAGATTTAATAGCATTGCGATTTTCCTCCTTGTTACCTCAGGCGATGATTGGCGCAGCGTCACGACGCGCGACATCTCCCCTTTCTGTCGCCTGAGCCGAATGTACGAACTAGTTCGTTTATGTCAAGCAGCATTCCACCTGCTGACTATGCGTCTATCTTTATCAATAACGTCTGTCAATTTTCAAAATCTCATATGAAACAATTTTACGCTGTGATAACGTGAAGGTGACAAGCGCGCGAAGACGTGGCAGGAACAGCCGACGGGGAATAAACAATCATGGCAAACGCAAAACCGCTGCACGACACAATGGACGACATTTCCGATACCGTTGGCGAACAGGCCTTTCGCAAGATCCGCGGCGACATTGTCTCAGGTGACCTAAAGCCCGGGCAAAAGCTCAAGCTCGAGCACCTTAAAAGCAAATACGGGGTCAGTGTTTCCACACTGCGCGAAATTCTCAATCGACTGACCACGGAGGATCTGGTGGTGGCCGAGGGGCAGCGTGGCTTCGAAGTCAGCCCTGCCTCGGTGGACAATCTCCGCGAAGTCGGCGATTTGCGGCTCGTCCTCGAGAACCATGCGCTTGCGCTTTCATTTGCCGCCGGCGATCTCGACTGGGAGGCCAACGTCGTTGCAGCCCATCACAAGCTGTCATCGATTGAAAAGGCACTGCTGGGCGGGGACGCGAACCGCACTTTCGAGTGGATCA
The DNA here is from genome assembly GCF_048264985.1 of Pelagibacterium sp. Lineage (GTDB taxonomy): Bacteria > Pseudomonadota > Alphaproteobacteria > Rhizobiales > Devosiaceae > Pelagibacterium. The sequence goes on along the minus strand of NZ_JBLXCL010000001.1, from coordinate 533,539 downwards.
AGTATGATTTCGCATTTCACCACGCTCTGATTTCGGCCTGTGGCTCGAAATCTCTGCTGGCCATACACCAATCTATTTTCGACAGATTCATGCGCTACCACCTGCTCGCGGTCAGTTTTCGCGGCGACGGGGTATCGGAAGATCACAAGGAACTGTTCCGGCTGGCGCTGGAGCGCGATGTAGCCGGAGCGCAGGCCAAGCTGGCCCAGCACATCCATTCGGGCATCGACCATATCCTGAGCACTGGCAGGCTCTAGGAGGAGCCTCCCGATTACGCTGCTGCCTCAAAGCTGCGGGTCATTTCCTCACGCGAGGGCACGCGCCCGGTGAACAGCTCGAACGCTTTGACCGCCTGGAAGATTGCCATTCCGGTGCCAGGCAACGTGGCACATCCGATCAAAGCCGCGCGTCGTACCAACTCGGTTTCGCGCGGGAAGTAAATGATGTCGGCAACCCATTGGCCGGCGTTCAGAAGCTTCGGCGCAACGGGCGTGCCGGGATATTTGTCCATGCCGATGGGCGTTGCATTTACGATTCCATCAAATCCAGTCAGCGCGCCAATCTCGGTTAGGGCATTCACCGAATAGCCCATATCCTGCATGCGCGCGGCGAGCGCCTGGCTCCGAATTGCGTCGGTATCGAGCACCGAAAGACTTTTAACGCCGACCTCGATCAGCGCACGCGCAACTGCAGCGCCAGCACCCCCTGCTCCGATTTGCAGCACATGCTTGCGTGGCGAATCGGGCAGCCCCAGCCGGAAGCTTTCAGCAAACCCCCAGCAGTCGGTGTTGTGGCCGATCCGCTGCCCGCCATCAAAGATCACAGTGTTGACGGCACCAATCTCGCTGGCATCGGGCGCGAGTTGATTGAGGTGATCAAGAACGGCTTGCTTGAACGGGTGGGTAACATTGACGCCACGAAAACCGACCTTTTCGAGCAGATCAACGATGTCGCCCAAATTTTCATTGCCCAGATGCAAAGCGTCGAAATCGATAAGGTGGTAATGATAGTCAATGCCCTGGCGCTCACCTTCCTGCCTGTGCATGGTCGGGGACAAAGATGCACCGATGCCGCGACCGAGCAAACCAATATGAATGGCCCCCTTGGCGCCGATATCGAGCAGTTCAGCAAGGCCGTTGCCCAAATTCGTCATGCCTGAAGATCCTGTTCGTGATGAGACCGCAGTCAAGTCCATCCCCTCGAGCGCTTTGGCGCCCTTGTGTTTTTTCAGTGTCTCGACCTAAATGCAGGCGCGACAATAGGTGATTAATGTACGAACTAGTTAGTTTAGTCAATCGGCCAAGCGCTGTGGCGAGGGCGGGATATTGAGCAATACCGAAGACACAAAGCGGCCAAGCCGGCGCCAGCAGGATCCCGAAGGGACGCGGCGCAACATTATCGAGGTCGCATCCAACGAGTTTGCGCTGAACGGGCTGGCCGGGGCACGAATCGACGAGATCGCTGAGAAGACGCGCGCCAGCAAGCGGATGATCTACTACTATTTTGGGGACAAGGAGGGCCTGTATGTCAGCGCGCTGGAAAACGCATATCGCGTGGTGCGCGAGGGCGAGGCCCAACTCGATATCGAAAGCCTGCCTCCCCTGGAGGGGCTACGTCGGCTCGTCGGGTTCACGTTCGACCATCATTCAGAACATGAGGATTTCATCCGCATGGTGATGATCGAGAACATTCATTCGGGCCGTTACATGGAGCGCTCGCCCGGATTGAAAACGGTAAACGAGGCTGCCATTGCCCGGATCGGGTCGATCTATGCAAAGGGTGTGGAGGACGGCGTATTCCGTGATGGCCTGGATCCCATGGAAATTCACTGGCAGATCAGCGCATTGTGCTTTTTTAATGTGTCGAACAGGGCAACGTTTTCTCATCTTTTTGGCCGCGATATGGGCTCTGCCGACAGTCAGGCCAGCCTGCGCCAGAACACTATCGACATGGTGTTCCGCTATCTGGCCAAACCGGAATTTATCTGACCTCGCTTTTTTCTCCTGGATTTGAGGCGCTGTGAAACGCGGGCAGCGGATTGACCGTGCACGTCCGGCATCTATAGAATGTACGAACCAGTTCGTATGTTTTAGGAGCGGCAATGAAAACCTCGATTGCGACGGTGTCGATCAGCGGTGACTTTCGCGAGAAGCTTGCGGCGATCGCCGGGGCGGGATTCGACGGGATCGAGATTTTCGAAAACGACTTTCTGGCCTTCGATGGCGGACCAGTCGAAGTGGGTCGGATGGTGCGCGATCATGGGCTGGAAATCGCGCTGTTCCAGCCCTTCAGGGATTTTGAGGGCCTGCCCGAACCTGAACGCGGGCGAGCATTGGACAGGGCAGAGCGCAAATTCGATGTGATGGAAGAATTGGGCACCGACCTGGTGCTGATTTGCTCGAATGTTTCGCCCGCCGCGCTAGGCGGGATCGATCGCGCCGCAGCTGACCTCCGCGAATTGGGCGAGCGCGCGGAAAGGCGCGGCTTGCGCATCGGGTACGAAGCGCTGGCTTGGGGGCGGCATGTCAACGATCACCGTGATGCGTGGGAAATCGTGCGGCGCGCCGATCATGCCAATGTCGGGCTGATCGTCGACAGCTTTCACACCATAGCCCGCAAGATCGACCCTCAAACAATCCGATCAATACCGGGCGACAAAATCTTCTTTGTGCAATTGGCGGACGCGCCGCTGATCGACATGGACCTGCTTTATTGGAGCCGACATTTTCGCACAATGCCCGGACAGGGCGATCTCGATGTGACCGGCTTTGCGGCTGCCGTTGCGGCAACCGGGTATGCGGGCATGTGGTCGCTTGAGATATTCAACGACCAGTTTCGCGGCGGATCGCCCGGCACAATCGCGGCCGACGGCCACCGGTCGCTGATTGCGTTGATGGACGCCGTGCGACGCACCGAACCGGCCATCAGGACCGACCTCGCCCCCATGCCGGCCCCAATCGCCGTCGAAGGGGTCGAGTTCATCGAGTTCGCCGCCAACGAGGCAGAAGCCGAAGACCTAAGGACCTTGTTGGGCTCGATGGGCTTTGCTCATGCCGGCCGCCATATTGCCAAGGATGTCGATCTGTATCGAACCGGTGGGGTCAATATTGTCATCAACACCGAGCGCGAAGGTTTTGCTCACTCTGCCTATCTCATGCATGGCACCTGTGTGTGCGACATCGGGCTCAGGGTCGAGGACGCGCAAGCCACTGTGGACCGCGCGCGCGCTTTGGGAGCCGAGACGTTCGAGCAGCCAGTCGGACCGGGCGAGCTCAAGATTCCGGCCATTCGCGGAGTTGGCGGTGGGTTGATGCACTTCGTTGACGGCAAAACCGCATTGGTCAAGGTCTGGGAAACAGAGTTCAACCCAGTCTCAGTGCCGGCAACGCCTGACATGGGGATCACCCATATCGACCATGTGGGCCAGACCATGAATTATGAAGAACTGCTCACTTGGCTGCTGTTTTACACAACGCTGTTCGATACGCGGAAAACCCCGATGCTCGATGTTGTCGACCCGGCAGGCCTGGTGCGCTCTCAGGTGATCGAGAACACTTCGGGCACCATCCGGTTTACGCTCAATGGCGCCGATCAGCGCTCTACGCTGGCGGGCCATTTCATTTCGGAGAGTTTTGGCTCGTCGGTCCAACACATCGCCTTCGCCTCAAGCGACATTTTCGGCACAGCCGCTGCGCTCAAGGACACCGGGTTTGCCTTCCTGGAAATCTCTCCCAACTATTTTGCCGATCTTCAGGCCCGCTTCGGCCTGGAAGACAGCTTCGTCAACCGGCTCAAGGCCCACAACATCCTCTATGACCGCGATGGCGAGGGGGAGTATTTCCAGCTCTATTCATCGCTCTACGGCGACGGATTCTTTTTTGAAATTGTCGAGCGACGCTATGGCTATAACGGCTATGGCGCACCCAACGCTCAGTTCAGAATTGCAGCACAAAAGCGATCACTCAAGGACCGGAAAATCCCTGCACGCTAACGCGTGTCCCAATATTTTTTTTGATGAAATCCGCGATTTCTGCTTTGCGAAATGCTCGTCACAGCCCTCAAGCCAGTGCCAGCGAGCCGGAAGATCGACACTCGGCCCAATAAAGTAACTCACTTGTGTTATTGTTTTTGGCAGCGCATACTCGGGTCCAATTGGACAAAAAGATCCAGTGAGCAGGTCGGAAGAACCGGCCATCGAGCGAAAATTCAAAGGTAGGATTGTCCCGATGACCAAGATCACACGACGCATGTTTATTGCGTCCTTGCCAGCGATGTATGCCGCTACGCACATCCCGGCTTGGGCAGCTCCACTCAGCGATCTCGATTTGATTGCACAGCAAAAGCTGGAGCCAGCCATCGTTACCCTCTATCGCCGTCTTGAGCGTTTGACTTCGACGGCAACGATCATGACCACCGGGGCTCACCCCGATGACGAACCTTCGGCTATGCTCGCGGCGCTACGCCACGTCTATGGCATTCATCCTGTGGTCTATGCCATCACGCGCGGCGAAGGCGGCCAGAACTCGATTGGGCCCGAACTCGGCTCGGTTCTTGGCGTGCTGCGTACGCGCGAAATGGAAGAAGCCTCACGCTCGCTCGATGCCTCGCTGGCATTCGGCAGTTTCGGGCATACCGATTCGGTCCACGATTTCGGATTTTCCAAAGACCCCGACGAGACAATCGACCAGTGGGGCCGAGACAAGATTGTCGAGCGCATGACGGCCGCGTTCCGCAAGTACAAGCCCGACATTATCATGAACTGCTTCCTCGATGTCCCCGGCCAACACGGGCACCACCGAGCGGCCAATGTAGCGACGTTCATCGCGGCCGAGCTGTCGGGCAATGCAGCAGAATTCCCCGACCAGATCGCCAGCGGCCTCGACACCTGGGAAGTGCCGAAAATCTACCAGCCGGCTTATGGCGGCGGCGGCGGCGTCTATGATGATGAAGTCCCTCCTCCGCCCGTAACACTGGTCGTGACCGCGCCCGAGCGCGACAAGATTTCCGGAGCCACCTTCCCCCAGATGGGCGAATGGTCCCGCTCGTGCCACCTCACGCAGCGCATGGGCCGCTGGCGGCCCGAACCACAGACCGAATGGGAGCTCAATCTTTCTCGCGTCTCCGGCGGTGGCGAAGGCGGAGCGGAAAACGACATCCGTGAGGGGCTCATTGCAACTGTCGGCGATATCGCGGAACTCGATGGCATGCCAGGCGACACGGCCGAAGCGCTGCGCGAAGCCCAGGGGCTGATCGAGGAAGCTATCGCCGATTATGGCGACCCTGTCGTGGTACTGGAAAAAGTTGCACGGGTTGGCGAAGCCATCGACATGGCCCGAGAAACACTGCCCGACGCCTTGGCAGGACGCGTTGCCCATCGTCTGGATCGCAAGGTCAAGGAGATCGATCAGGTGCTGGCTGCTGCCGCCGGTGTGCAGATCCGCTCGTATACTGAAGGTGGGGATGTCACGCCGGGAGAAGAAGTGGTCATCAAGACCATGGTGGACGGCCCGGATGATGTGACGATCGAGGGCGTGGAAATTGTCGCCCGCGATGGCCTTATGGCATCGGGGGATACCGTTTCGGTTGCCGAAGACGCCAGCTACACAAACCCGTTGAGTGAAGAGTTCGACCCGCTTGGCGGCAATGGCGACGCCTATACCAAGGTCTCGCTCGCCATCGCCGGACGGACAGTGGTGCTCGATGTCGATCTCGAGGACCAGTTGCGCGTCATCCCCAAGGCTTCGATGACCATCGAGCCAAACGCCGTGGTCTTCAATACGACTGCTGCGTTGGGGCCGGTCCCGCTGACCGCGACCTTGAACAACGCTACACTCGCCGACCTGACCATGCCGGTGCCAGATGGCTGGGCTCTCGACGAGACCAACCGCGCCTCCGACATGAGCGGCACTTTCGAACTGGTTCCGCCCGATGGGCTCGCGCAGTCGCGCTTCGACATCGAGCCCGAACTCTTGGGCGAGCAGGCCTATCAGATCGATACCTTCACCTATCCCCACATCGGACGTTCAGTCGTGCCAACAGCAGTGTCTGTTCCGGTACAAGCCGTTGGCGCCGAACTCCCTTCGGTCAAGAGGATCGGGTATGTGTCGGGTGGCAACGACAATGTCGGTCTGTGGATGGACCGGCTTGGTCTGGAAGTCGTGGAACTTTCGCCCGAAGATATTTCGAGCGGAACCTACACCGACCTGCAAACCATAGTGGTCGGTATCTTTGCTTTCGGCCGTCGCCCCGACCTTGCCGAAAACATCGAAGCCATCCACGATTGGGTGCGCAACGGGGGGCATCTGGTGACCCTTTACCATCGCCCCTCGGACGGCTGGGATCCGGAAACCATACCGGTCGCCTATCTCAAGATCGGCTCACCCTCGATCCGCTTCAGGGTGACTGACCCGAATGCCGAAGTCGGCGTACTCGAGCCAGACCATCCGCTGCTCAACTACCCCAACACAATCGGGGCCGATGACTGGGCGAATTGGGACAAGGAGCGTGGCCTCTATTTTGCAGAGGAATGGGATGAAGCCTACAAGCCCCTGCTCTCGATGCACGATAGCGGCGAAGACGCGCTGGACGGCTCACTGCTTTCGGCCCAGATCGGCGCCGGTCGGCATACCCATACCAGCCTGATCCTGCATCACCAGCTCGACCATCTGGTTCCAGGTGCCTTCCGCCTTCTGGCCAATCTCGTGCAGCCGGCCGAATAGTTGCCAAAAGATCGGTTGTAACGACAAGCGCCCCGGCTCGCCGGGGCGTTTTTTTTCGGGCCTATGGGGTACGATCAGTTTCGACATTGGCCTTTCGCCGGCTTGCTGCGGCTTCGAGCATGTTTGTCGATTGCAGCGCAACGAGAATGATGCCAACGCCAACGATCGTTGCCCAGGACGGGATTTCGTTGAAAAAGACGAACCCTGCGAGCGCAGCAAAACCGATGGACAGATAGCCAATGGGCGCCAGTATCCGCGCCGGCGTGGATTGGTAGGCGCGCAAGAAGCAGTATTGGCCGATCTGCGCTAAAATACCGATGGCCAGAAGCATTGGCCAATCGCCAATTGCGACCTCCTGCCAGACGTAAGCGGCAGGAAGTGCGGTCAACACTGAGAGCCCGACAGTGTAAAAGACCATGAGGACAGCGGTGTCCTCATGCTCCATGGCGCGGATCTGAATGACAGCAAGCGAACCGAACAGCACCGAGCCGAACGCTGCCGCCAGGCCCCACGAGAATACAACCTCTCCCGGCGCAAGAATGACCATAATTCCGCCAAACCCGATGGCGGCTCCGACCCAACGCACTGGCGCGATTTTTTCGGCAAGCAACCAGGCCGCAAAAAGCATGACGACAAGGGGCCGCATGAAACCGATGGCATTGACCAACGCCAATGGCAGGGCGGTCAGTGCAGTAAAGTTGCAGGTAAGGGCAGCCGTATTACAGCCCACCCGCACAAGGTGACGTAACGGCTGTTTCGTTCCAATTACGGCGCGTCGCTTGCGCCACGCCAAGGGCAAAATGGACACCAGGCCAACCAGCGAGCGCATAAACACAAGCTGGATTGCCGGATACACGGCGCCCTCGAATTTAACGAGCACCGTCATCGCCGTGACCAGAGCCATATCGGCCAGAAGCCATGCGATGCCGTTGCGATAAGAGGGTGCCGGATCGGCCATTTACATGCGGCCACCCGCCACGAGATTGGCCATGATGCGGAATGCGCCGGGTACCAGATGGTCCAGCTGATGGTGCAGGACCAGGCTGGTATGCGTATGCCGACCCTTGCCGATTTCCGCTGTCAACAGAGCACCTGCGAGGGCGCTCTCGCCCTTGTCGCTCATCGAAAGAAGTGGGGTGTAGGCTTCATCCCACTCGGCGGCAAAATAGAGACCGCGTTCCTTGTTCCACCCATCAAAATCACGTGTCGTGATAGGATTGGGACCGGCGAGCACGCGATTGTTGGCAGCAACTATCTCGACCGGGGCCTGCGGATTGGTAACACGCCAACGCAATGAGGGCTGGCCAATCTTGAGAAAGCGCGGAGGAACCACGTCCGGGGTCCAACCGTCCCAGGGACGATGATAAAGGGTGACGAGATTGCCCCCAGCCTCGACATAGGCATGCAGCGCTGTGGTGCTCGCCGCCAGATCGGGACGCAGCCCGAAAGCGAAAATGCCAACCACGATGGCAGGAAAGCCCGACAGGTCTTCCGAAAGCGCGAGGGCATCGAGTTCGGTCACCTCGAAGCCCATGCGCTTGAGCCACAAGCTGACATTGTCGGCGCCACCACCGACATAACCAACGCGACGGTCTTTGGGGAGTGCAAGATCAAGCGCGAGGATATCCATGCGCGCCGGAGCGAGGAATACGTTCTTGCCGATGTGGGCGTAATCGATGGCACTGGCGGTAAAGGCCGGGGCCTCATCAAGAAGAGCATCAAGCGTATAGCGCCCCGCGGGCAATCCCGCGCTCGAAAGGTTAAAGCCTTCCTTGGTGGGCGCAAATTCAACGCCGTCGGCGTGCGATAGACTCAGGTGGCTTGCGGCGCCCTCAATACGAGCTTCCACCGATACATCGGAAAACGGAACACCTGTGGCCACCAGCACAGCGCGTGGGGAAAGGCTAACGGAAGCCGCAGGAACAATCGTCAGCGGACGTTCAAGGCCAAAGGCGCGCGAAATCGAGCGGCCCGCTATAGCAAGGGTGAGGATTACGCACGCATCGCCATTGGCGCCCGAAGCGGAAAAAGACTGTGTGAACGGCTCGGTAATCGGCGCATCGGGAGCAACTTCGAGTGTATATCGGCCCGGCGATTGCGCGATGATCGAAACACCGTCCGGCAATATCAGATCAATGGCAACGTCATCGGGCACGCCGCGCAGCGTCAGGGTCAGGTCGATTGCCTGACCTTGCGACACGAGCGGCCTGTCAAGCGCAGCAACACAATCGACACCCGTTGTGGCCAGCATGGCAGCTTCAAGGTCGGCAATCATTGTCTCGATGCGATGAACGTGTTCGGCTGGGATTGCATCAAGTTGCGCTTCGATGATTTCGAGCGCCAGCGCCAGCGGCGCAACGACCTCGTCTATATTGGGAAACGCGGCGATGGCTTTGGAAATTGCCGCATCTGCTGGAGCGAGCCCAGGTGCAATATCGGCGAGGCACGATGGAAGATTATCGATGATGGCGCCAGAATCGGCAGGCCCCACACGCAAATGGAGCGGCCATTCTGTCTGCGGGTTTTCGGGCCAGCGGCCCATGCCCTGACTTGCGTGATAGAGCCGAGACCATTCTCCGATTTCATCGAACGGTACACCAGTGGCGAAATCGGTATCCGCTGCGACGAACTTTACAGTTTCGGCTGGCGGCGGCACTTCGTCGTCATAGGTCGAGCCCCCGCCTGACCACGCAGGCAGGTAGTATTTGGTGACAGTCCACGGCGCCAATCCTTGAGCGAAATGCTCGGGAAATGCGCTGTCGTCCGCAGCCAGCGCTATCGCTTCCTCGGCAGCCATGGTCATCGCGCGATGATGGCCATGCTGGCCGGGAACATCGAGGAAAGTAGGAATGACGATGTCTGGCTTCTCGCTGCGATAGGCGAGCACCATACGTTCAACGATCAGATCATGCTGCCAGCGTTCAAGCGTGTCATGGCCGTTTTTGGAGAAACCGAAGTCATGGACCGGGTCTGAGGGCCCGAAGCCGAACCAGACGACGTCGGCATCAATCACTTGAGCCGCTTCTTCAAGCTCGCGGGTGCGCACGACGCCAAGTGCGCCTGAGCGCTCGGGGCCAAGCGTATTCTGTCCGCCCTCACCGCGAGTAGAACAGCCGATGATCGTGCGCATGCCGAGCCCAAATCGCATGAAGGCGAGCATTGCATTTTGCTCATCATCGGGATGGGCCCCGGTATGGAGTACCGTGATTGTCGACTTCAGGCGCGACAATGCCCGATGCAGCGCAACAAGTCTGGGGCTGGCACGACGCTGGGCAAAACGATGGGAAAGCTCGGAGCGCGATAGGGGCATTGACAGTCCTATGGCCGTGCGGCAGCGACCGACGGCGAATATTCGAGGGAAAGTTGGGGCGACAAGATATCGTGCAGGGCAAGGGCGGCGGCACCCAAAGCTGCAGTAAACCGTCCGGTTTGACCACGAACAACGCGCGGCTGGGTGCGTCCTGAGCGGGTCGAAACCGAAACCGGCAAGGGTTCGAGCGCGGCGATCAACGCATCGAGAATAACGTCAGGCAGGTTGCCGCCGAACACTATGGTTTCAGGATCGAAAATATTCTCGATCATTGCGACCGTCGGCGCGAGATAGTCGGCGGCCTCGGCAATCCATGTTTTGAGCACTGGGTCGTTGTCAGCGAAGAGCGGCTCAAGGGCCTCGCTATCGATATTGGAGCGTCCGCTGGCGCCTAGCTTTTCACGCAGAGCATAAAGCGACGCAAAGCGCTCGAGCGCGCCGTCCGGCCCATAAATGGGCACCCCATTGCGGGGCACGAGGGCGACATGGCCGATTTCCCCAGCATTGCCGAAGGCGCCACGCAAGGGAACACCGTCCTTGAGCACACCAAGGCCAAGGCCCACGCCAAAATAGAGAAAGCAGAAATTGGAAATCTGGCGCCCAGCGCCATAGAGGCGTTCGCCAACAGCCGCGGCAGTAGCGTCATTTTCAATGGAGACCGGCTGACCAACTGCCAGAGATAACGTCGCCTTGGCGTCTATGCCTTTCCAGCCCGGCAGCGTTGCCGGGCCGACCGAACTCATCCCCTCGATTTCGAACGGTCCGGGCATCACCGCACCAAAACCGATGAGACGATCGCGCGAGGCGCCGATCTGAGCGCAGAGCCTGTCGATCTCATCGGACACCCTGGCAGGCACCTGATCGGGTGTTGCCGACTCAAGCGGCGCTATGGTCTGCGCCCGAACGGCCCCCGACAGGTCGAGCAAGGTCGTCGCGATGTGGTCGGCGGCGATTTCCACGCCACCGGTCAATGGGCCATCGGGATTGATCGCAAACTGGATAGGTGGCTGGCCGCGTCCAGAGCGCAGCCGTCCGAGTTGAACCAGCATGCCCTCGCCCAGGAGTTCATCGACAATGTTGGCAACAGCCTGGGGCGTAATGCGGGCGCGCCGGGCGATTTCGGTACGCCCCATATGCCCATGGGTACGAATGACCTCTAGCACCACGCGCCTGTTATGGGCACGATTACGCTCGGGATTGGACCCGATGACGAGGCGCTGGCCACGACCATGCTTTTCCGAACTGGTCAAGGTGTCCCCTTTTGCCGATTGGATGCGCGGTATCGGATCAATAGACTAGGCAGGCCATCCGAATAACACAAGTAGATTAATTTAATCGGGCGCGGCGCTTGCCCCGACCGCCGACAGTCGCCGCCGACAGCGCATTGTTCTCATTTTTCGGGCCGCGCCAAGCGTTAATCGAAGCTGGCAAGTCGGAGTGCCGATAATAACGAAAGTAAATTATTTTATTGACAAGAGAGCGCACATCATTTGACCATAAGGCATGGTGGACGGAGGGGTCCGCGCCGCCAAACAATCACGCAGGGGAGATTCTTTCCCTGCCCCAAAGGAGGCAATAGCATGCGTAGAGCACTCGCGTTGACAGCACTTTCAGCCGGCGTCAGCCTGGCTGCGCTGGGTTCGGCCCAGGCCGTGGAAATCGAATATTGGCAGTATGTGTTCGACTCCCGCGTACAGGCCATGGACCAGCTGATCGCCAATTTCGAAGAAGCCAACCCCGACATCACTGTCAACCACCAGACATTCCCCTACGCCGATTATCAAACGCGTGTTGTAGCCGCCAATGTGGCCGGCCAGGGACCCGACGTTGTGCAGTTGTTCTACGGCTGGCTCGACAACTTCATCGCCGGCGGGCTGATCCAGCCTCTTGATTCGGCGACATTCGCAACCGAAGAGATTGAGGGCGAGTTCTTCCCCATCGTCTCGGCAATGGAACGTGACGGTCAGTATTGGGGCCTGCCGACTGCCGTGCGTTCGCTTGCATTGTTTTACAACAAGGACATCTTCGAAGCCGCCGGCCTCGACCCTGAAAGCCCTCCCCAGACTCTCGACGAACTGGTTGAAGCGGCAGAGGCCACTGTTGAGCGCGACGGCGCAGGCAACATTACCTCGGTCGGCATTGCGATGGGCATGGCCGGACAGGACCACCAGTGGTGGCGCGAAGGCCTGGTCCGCCAGTTCGGTGGCCAGCCTTATTCCGACGATGGCCGCACCGTTACCTATAATGACGAAGCTGGCATCGCCGCCACGACTTGGCAGGCGAACCTGTATCTCGGCGATGATGCCGTGACCCAGGTTGCGTTCATGGACGAGCCTCAGGCTGCCTTCCGCGCCGGTCGCGCAGCGATGACCGTCGACGGCACATTCCGGCTCGGGGCATTCGGTGAAATCACCGATTTCGAGTGGGGCGTAACCGAACTTCCCGCCAATGCCGAGGGCATGCGCTCGAACTATGCCAGCTATTTTGCCAATGCCATCGGCGCACGCGCCGAAGGTGAAGAGCTCGAGGCTGCGGAAAAGTTCCTGGCCTATATCAGCTCGCCCGAAGCCATGGAGATCTGGCTCGAAGTCGTTGGAGAATTGCCGGCACGCCAGAACGTTGCCCTGACCGAAGAAAATCTCGCAGATCCGGTTTACGGCCCATTCCTTGCTGGCCTTGAGTACGCCAACACTACGATCTTCGTGGACGAAGCTGCACAGCGCCAGGTAGCCATCGACATGGAAAGCCGCATGTCCTTGCAGGGACAGTCGCCAGCAGACTCGCTTGCTGCGGCTGCCGAGGAAGAACAGGCAATCCTCGACGCCTTCTTCGCCAATCAGTAAAATCGGGAGATGTGGACCGACACCTCGTCGGTCCACACTCAAGCATCATATTGCAATCCGGCCGGACCAAAGCCCGGCCGGACCGCTTAGGCAAATCAGCAGGAGGGGCAGGCGATGACTTCGGCAGCATCGGTTACCGACACCAGGGAGCGATCCGGGGTCTGGAATCGGCTCAGCATCGGACAGAAGCGCTTGATCTGGGTGTGGACCTTCCTGGCCCTGCCCGTTGTATTTTACGTGGTGATCCGCTTTTATCCCACCGTGCAGGCCTTCTGGCTGTCCTTCACGAACTGGGATCTTCTACGCCCCGCGCAGTTCATCGGCATTGAGAACTACGTCAAGCTCTACAACGACCCCCTGTTCTGGCAGGTATTCCGCAATACGTTCGCCTATCTGATTATCGGGACGCCGATCAGTCTCGTGATTTCGTTCGCCGTCGCTTACTATCTTGACCGCGTACGCTTCATGCACAGCTTTATCCGCGCCCTGTATTTCCTTCCCTTCCTCACGACCGCTGCTGCGATGGCTTGGGTCTGGCGCTGGTTCTACCAGCCGCCGCCAATCGGGATCATCAATGGTTTTCTCGGCATGGTTGGCCTTCCCGCACAGCCCTTCCTGCGCTCGACCGAACAGGCACTGCCAGCCATCATGGTCACGGCAATCTGGGCGGGTCTTGGATTTCAGATCATCATCTTTATGGCGGGGCTCAGGGCCATTCCGCAGACCTATTACGAAGCCGCACGCATTGACGGGCTGAGCGAATGGGCAATCCTGCGCAAGATCACCTTGCCGTTGCTCAAGCCGACCACAGTGTTTCTTGTTGTATTTTCCTCGATCGGATTCCTGCGGATTTTCGATCAGGTCTACAACATGACCAGCAATGATCCCGGCGGGCCGCTCAACACGACAAAACCGTTGGTTCTGATGATCTATCAGACTGCATTTTCTTCCTTCAACATGGGCTACGCGGCGGCGCAGACGGTGGTGCTGTTCACCATCCTTCTGATCGTTTCCCTGATGCAGCTCTGGGTTTTGAGGACGCGCTGATGACCGCTACAGTCGCTACAGGTTCCGAGCTCAAATCCAACAGTGCCTCGATCCGTCCCGGCCGCATCCTGATATGGACGCTGCTGTTCATCGGCGGCGTTCTCATGATAACGCCGCTATTGTTCATGTTTTCGACATCTCTCAAGACGGCCGGTCAGGTTTATGACCTCAGACTCATCCCTGCCGCACCCACCTTTGACAATTACATCAAGGTGCTGTCGGACGGGCGCTTCGTGCGCTGGTTCTTCAACTCAACGCTGGTCGCTGTTTGCGTCACGCTGTCGAACGTCTTTTTCGACTCGCTGGTCGGATACACACTGGCCAAGTTCCAGTTCCGTGGCCGGTATCTGATTTTCATCGCCATCCTTTCGACCCTTATGATCCCCACCGAAATGCTGGTGATCCCATGGTATCTGATGAGTGCCCAGCTTGGTTGGATCGACAGCTATTGGGGCATCATGTTTCCGGGCATGATGACGGCTTTCGGCACATTCCTGATGAAGCAGTTCTTTGAAACTGTGCCTGACGATTTCCTCGAGGCAGCGCGTGTCGACGGGCTGAACGAATTCACCATCTGGTGGAAGATCGCCATGCCCATGGTGGCTCCAGCCATCTCGGCACTGGCCATCTTCACCTTCCTCGGTAATTGGACAGCATTTTTCTGGCCGCTGATCGTCACCAACAGCCGCGAACTCTATACGCTGCCGGTTGGGCTCTCGAGCTTTGCTGTCGAACAATCGATCCAGTGGGAAATGATCATGACGGGCGCAGCGCTCGCCACCATCCCCACCCTCCTCGTGTTCCTCGTTCTACAGCGTTACATCGTGCGCGGCGTCATGCTGGCAGGACTAAAGGGCTGATCGATGACCACACCAAAAGACACAAGCGTCTTCCCCGATCCCGTCTACACGGAATCGGTTCTGCGCCCATTGTTTGACGGCGCCAAGGACCATCACGCGGACGGGTTCAGGGCCATCGACAGAGCCCATCTCGTGATGCTGGAAGAAACCGGCATACTGACCAGACAACAGGCGGCGGCAATAGCTGGTGCGTTGGCTGCCATAGATGAAGAAATCGATCTCGATGGTCTTGTCTATACAGGCGAGGTCGAGGATTTCTTCTTCCTCATAGAAAAGCACCTCAAAGCGCGCCTCGGTCCTGATCTTGCAGGCCGGTTGCACACATCTCGCTCGCGCAATGATATCGACCACACCCTCTTCAAACTCGGGCTCAAGCCGCGCACTGAAGCTCTCCTTGAAAAGATGCGGGCACTGCTCGACGCCGTCCTCACGACTGCGGAACGGGAAGCCGAAACACTTATCGTTGCTTATACGCATGGCCAGCCTGCCCAGCCGACGACGTTCGGACATTATCTCGGGGCAATGGCCGAAGTGTTGATCCGGGACATCGAGAAAGTCGAGTCCGCTCTCGAAGTGATCGATCTTTCGCCAATGGGTGCCGCCGCCATCACCACTTCAGGGTTTCCCATCGATCGTGAACGCGTGGCAGGACTGCTCGGCTTTTCGCGGCCGCTTGAAAACTCCTATGGCTGCATTGCCTCAGTGGACTACATCACAGGCATTTACGGCGCTATGGCGCTGAGCTTTCTGCATCTGGGTCGACCCATTCAGGATTTTCAAGTGTGGTCGAGCTTTGAAGTGGGGCAACTCTACGTCCCCAATGCGCTGGTTCAGATTTCTTCGATCATGCCGCAAAAGCGTAATCCAGTGCCGATCGAACATCTGCGCCATCTGGCCAGCCAGACCTATGGGCGCGCCAAGGCGATGCTCGATGTGATGCACAACACGCCCTTTACCGACATGAATGACAGCGAAGGCGAAAGCCAGGCGATGGGCTATCAGGCGTTCGATGCCGCCTATCGCGTGCTCGATCTTTTTGCCGCGCTGATCGCACAGGTCTCGATTAACCCCGAGCGGGTCGAGATCAATACCAAACGCTCCTGCATCACGATCACCGAGTTGGCAGACAGCCTCGTCCGCCTGGAAAACCTCTCGTTTCGGCAGGCGCACGAAGTCGCCGCTGCGGTTGCAAAATCGGTCGTCGCTGCTGACGGCTCGCTTGTCGAAGATGGATTTGCGCCTTTTTCCAAGGCATTCCACGAGGCGACAGGCAGGGCATCAACGCTTTCGCCCGAGCGGTTTGCCGAACTGGTTTCCGCCCAGCATTTCGTCATGGTGCGCGATCGCCTTGGCGGACCGGCCCCTGCGGCACTGCGCACTTCACTGGGTCGATACCGCGAAAAACTCGGCGCTTTGTCGAACCGGGCGCAAGAGCGCGACGAGCGGATGAAATCCGCACATACCGAACTCAACACCAAATTCAATGCACTTTTAGGAGCGGCGTGATGGCAGAAATCCAATTGGAAGGCCTTGTTAAGCGCTACGGCAAGGTGACCGCCGTTCATGGCATCGACCTCAAGATTGCCGATGGCGAGTTCGTTGTCTTCGTAGGCCCATCCGGCTGCGGAAAATCGACAACCCTGCGCATGATCGCCGGACTTGAGGAAATCTCGGGTGGCGACCTCAAGATCGGCGACAAGGTCGTCAATCAATACGAGCCCAAGCAGCGAAACATCGCCATGGTGTTTCAGAACTACGCGATCTATCCACACATGACCGTGGGCCAGAATATCGGGTTCGGACTTTACACATCAAAACTATCCAAGGCCGAAAAGCAGGAACGAATTGAGGAAGCCGGCAAGATACTGGGCCTTGAGGACCTCCTTGAGCGTCGGCCCGCTGCTCTCTCTGGCGGTCAGCGCCAACGTGTAGCTATCGGCCGCGCCATGGTGCGCGATCCGGCAGCATTTCTGTTCGACGAGCCCCTATCCAATCTCGATGCACAATTGCGTTCGCAAATGCGTATCGAAATCAAACGGCTCCACCAGCGCCTGGGGACAACAATTGTCTATGTGACCCACGACCAGATCGAAGCCATGACAATGGCTGACCGGATCGTGGTAATGCGCGACGGGCTCATACTTCAGGTCGGCACGCCGACTGAGCTCTATGACAGCCCCGTGGATGTATTTACAGCGCGGTTTATCGGCAGTCCCTCAATGAACCTGATTGAAGGCAATGCCGACAGTGACGGCCTCACCGCTGGCGGCGCGAAGGTCAACGGGACATCTCCTCCCAGCCAATCGGGGAGAATCCTTGTCGGGATCCGGCCGCACGATCTGCTGGTCGGGGAGGCACCAGCCGATGCTGCGCTTGCCTTCCAGGGCAAGGTAACAGCCGTCGAGCCATTAGGATCGGAAACGCTGGTTCACCTCGATATCGCTGGCGCGTCGGCGATTGCCACGGCACCGGGCAAATTGCTGCCTGCCGTCGACAGCACGGTCACAGCCTGGGCTGCACCGGGGAGTCTGTATCTCTTCGACGCACAGAGCGAAAAGGCCTTGGGGCGTCTATGATTTTAAAAACGCCGCGCGACGCTGTCATCAGCGTCGGCCGCATCTATTGCGACCTCGTCTTCGCGGGCCTGTCAGGCATGCCGCAAATGGGCCGCGAGGTCTTTGCCAATTCCATGGATCCAGTGCTTGGCGGCGGCGCGTTCATCGCCGCTGCCCATCTGGTGCATCTTGAGCGCCCGGCGGCCCTGCTCGCCTCGTATGGTACTGACCCGCTATCGCTGGCCCTGGAGCCGCAATTGGAAACAAGCGGCATCGATCTGCGCTTTCTCGAACGTAGGGCCGATGCTGGACCGCAGGTCACCGTCGTGATGACCGGCGCGCAGGATCGCGCCTTTCTGTCCTGCCGGGCCGGCCCATCGGTCCCTTCCCGGTCTGGCGATGCGCTTGCTTGGGATCGGGCAGCTCTGCTGCACATAGCCGAATACGCGACCCTGGCCGAACAGCCTGATCTTGTCTCGCGCGCTAAATCGGGCGGACTTACTGTGGCGCTCGACCCGAGTTGGGACGACACACTGATCAGCAAGCCGGGCCTGCTTGACGGTTGCGCTGGCGTCGACATCTTTCTTCCCAACGCACAAGAAGCTGCGGCAATCACTGGCAAAGACGATCTGTCCCAAGCCCTGGATGTCCTGGCCGAGCACTTTCCAATCGTTGCAATCAAATGTGGCGGCGATGGTGGCCTGCTGGGCGCCGGCAAAACCCGGCTGTCGGCAAAAGCTCCCAAAGTGCGTGTGCGGGATACTACCGGCGCAGGCGATGCCTTCAACGCCGGGCTGCTCAATGCCTATCTTGCCGGCCTCGATCTGGACGCCTGCCTTGAGGGCGGGGTATCGGCCGGCTCAATGTCGGTTCAATCGATCGGCGGCGCTCCACGGCCCACACCATCAGTTGCCGTCTGATAGAGCCGAACAGTCCGCTCTCAGATGACTGTAAAGCCGTGAGCGTATGGATCGCGATCGTCAATAAAGATCGTGTTGAAGCCCGTTTGACGCGCCCAACCGCCAATTGAGGGAATGATTGCCGGGGTGCCCCCCACCTTGGCCTCCGCCTCAACCCGCCCAGAAAACAGCGAGCCGATTATGCTCTCGTGAATAAATTCGTCGCCGACGCCGAGCTTTCCCTTAGCTGCCAGCTGCGCCATGCGGGCGGATGTGCCCGTACCACAGGGCGATCTATCGATGGCCTTATCGCCGTAGAAAACGGCATTGCGCGCGGAAGCGCCATCCTGGGTGGGCCTGCCGGTCCACTGGATATGGCTCAAACCGCTAATTTGAGGGTGTTCGGGGTGGACGAACTCGTACTTTTCGTTGAGCGCCTTGCGCAGCTTGGGCGATAGGCCGATCAGCTCGGCCGCTGTAAAGTCTGCCATGTCGTCAAACCGTTTCTGCGGCTCGACAATGGCGTAGAAATTGCCGCCATAGGCCACATCAACTGTAAGTTCGCCGAACCCTTCGATCTCTGCCGTCAGCCCCTCGGCATGCAGGAAAGAGGCAACATTGGTCAGGCGCACTTCTTCTACAAAACGCCCCTCTTGGCGATAAGTGATATCGACCTTGCCGGCAGGCGTTTCGATTGACAGTTTTCCTGGCTCACGCGGCGTAATCAGTCCGTTCTCGATCGCCATGGTGATGGTACCGATGGTTCCATGCCCGCACATAGGCAGGCAGCCGGACGTTTCAATGAAGAGTACGGCAACTTCGCAGTCAGAACGGGTTGGGGGATAGAGGATCGAGCCAGACATCATATCGTGGCCGCGCGGCTCGAACATCAAGCCGGTTCTGATCCAGTCATACTCGGCGAGAAAGTGCGCCCGCTTTTCGAGCATGTTGTCGCCCTTGAGAAAGGGCGCGCCGCCTGCAACCAGTCGTACGGGATTGCCGCATGTGTGCCCATCAATGCACTGAAATGTCTTTTGGCTCATCGGTGTCTTCTCAAAAACGGGTTGCACGGAAGGGGGCAATTTCAATTGCCGGCGGGGCATCGCTGACAAGATCGGCAACAAGCTCTGCGGTTCCCGCCGATTGGGTGAGCCCCAGATGACCATGTCCGAACGCCAGAATGACGCGAGGATTTCCAGGCGCAATATCTATGACCGGCAGGCTGTCAGGCATGGATGGTCGGAAGCCCATCCAACGGCGTCCGCCGCTGGCGTTCAGATCAGGCATAAACCGGGCTGCTTTGGCGAGCAAGGAATCGGCGCGACTCATACGCGGTTTCAGATCGAGCCCGCCAAGTTCGACGCCACCGCCGACGCGGATGCCTTCGCCAATGCGGCTGACAACGAATCCATGACCGGCAAACGTCACATGAGTGCGCAAGTCGAATGCACCCGCTGGCAGAGTAACATTGTAGCCACGCTCTGTTTCGAGCGGCAGTCTGACACCGAGCTGCTTGGTCAGACGGGCCGAATGTGCGCCGGCGGCGATCACGACCTTGTCGAACTTGAAATCCTGGCCGGCACCCTCAAGCAACACACCATCTTCGCCATGCGTGATCCGCCCGATCTCGGCGCTGACGAGTTTGGCACCCTGTACAATGGCCCTGTCTGCCAAAGCGTTCGTCCACACCGAAGGGTCGGTGACGTTCTTCCAGTCGGGCGTGAAGCCAGCATGGGTAAAGCGCGGGGACAGCCCAGGTTGGATTTCGGCGATTTCTTCGGAACGGGTTAGGAGCCTGAAGTTTACCCCCACCGCGCGGCGTTCTTCCCAGCCCGACAGACTCGCCTTGAATTCCCGTTCGCTCTCATAGAGCTGTATCTGCCCTTCACGGCGCATAAGTCCTTCAAGACTGCATTTTGCGACGAGCCGTTCGAGGGCTGAGGCCGAGTGCGCCATAAGAGCGCCCTGAGCAGAAACTGCAGCATGGTATCGAGCAGGCAGGCTAGCCTTGAAAAAGGCAAGGAGCCAGGGCGTGATTCTCAGGGCATAGGCGGGAGGGATCGACAATGGCCCGTTGGGATCGAGCAGCCAACCTGGTGCCTTGCTCATGATACCCGGGGTTGCCAAAGGGATGACATCTGAGAACGCAAATGCGCCCGCATTGCCGCCAGAAGCGCCCGAAGCCACGCCTTTTCTGTCGAAAATTGTCACCGCATGACCGCGCTCAGCCAGGGCAAGCGCTGCAGTCACACCGATGACCCCTGCTCCGACCACGGCGACACGCATGATATTTCGATCCCTTAAATTGAGCGCTATCGTGTATATATCTTTGGGCACCGCTTCTGTCGACAATGAAAATATTGGTTATCGACACCTTCCCTGCACCGTGCTCCATCCCTTATGAACTAAAGACAAAACCAAGAGGCGCGGTATGAGCAAAGACACCAAACCAAACAAGGCCGACAAGTCCGATGCACCCAGGCGCGGGTCGGGTTCGAGCCATGTCTATAATGTACTGCGCAATGAAATCATCGATCTGGCACTGGCCCCCGGCAGTCCGATGGACGAATTGCAGCTCGCAGATCGGTTTTCGCTTTCACGCACCCCGATCCGCGAGGCTCTGGTAAGGCTTTCGGTGGAGGGCCTGATTACCACGCTGCCCAACCGGGCGACCATCGTGTCAAATATCGACTTTCTGCATCTGCCACAGTTCTTCGACGCGCTGACATTGATGTATCGCGTTACGACGCGGCTGGCTGCGGGCCATCATCACCCTGACGATATTGCCAGGATGCGCACAAAGCAGGCGGCATTCACTCAGGCTGTCGATGCCCGCGACGCCCTTGCGCTTATCGCCACCAATTGCGATTTCCACCTCGAAATTGCCCGTGCTGGCGGCAACAGCTATTATACTGATCTGTTTGCGAGGCTTCTCGACCAGAACCGGCGGCTCTTGCGGCTCTATTACTCTTCGTTCAACGACGAACTGCCTCGCAAATATGTCACCGAACATGACCAGATGATTGAAGCGATTGAGGCGCGCGATGTCGATGCAGCAGATCGTCTGGCCAGCGCTCATGCCCAGCAGATCGTAACCCAGATCCAGTCCTACATCACGGCCGACAAGCGCATAAACGCCCGCATTTCCCTGTAGCTGCATCCCAGGCGGCCAGAGACTCCACCAGCGCTTCGAAAAATTCTAGTCGACAAATAAAATACAAGCGGTATTGTGTGCCAATCACAAATCGGTAAAACGCCGAACAGCCCCTGCTCAAGGAGACGCCGAAATGGCCGCCAGCATTTTCTCTGGGTGTATTCCCGCCCTCATGACCCCCTGCAAGCCGGACCGCACGCCCGACTTCGACGCACTGGTACGCAAGGGCGAGCAAATGGTTGCCGCTGGCATGCGCGGCGTTGTCTATTGCGGATCAATGGGCGACTGGCCACTATTGACCGACGCGGAACGCATGGAAGGCGTTGAACGCCTCGTCAAGGCGGGCGTTCCGGTTATTGTCGGAACCGGCGCTATCAACACAGCCTCCGCCGTCGCCATCGCCAAGCACGCACAGGACGTCGGAGCCCATGGCTTGATGGTTATCCCACGCGTCCTGTCACGCGGCGCTTCTGCAATTGCACAACGTCATCACTTCAAGGCGATCCTTTCGGCTGCGCCCGACCTGCCAGCTGTGATCTACAACAGCCCCTATTATGGCTTTGCGACACGCGCCGACCTGTTCTTCTCTCTCCGCGAAGAGCACAAAAACCTGATCGGCTTCAAGGAATTCGGCGGCGCCGATTCGCTGACCTATGCTGCCGAGAACATCACCAGCCGCGACGATGAGGTTTCGCTCATGGTCGGCGTCGACACCACTGTATTCCACGGGTTCGTCAATTGCGGCGCAACCGGCGCCATCACCGGCATCGGCAATGTCCTTCCGCGTGAAGTGCTGCATCTTTGCGCGCTGTCGCGTGCTGCGGCCAATGGCGACGTCGAAGCACGCCAGCGGGCACTCGAACTCGAAAGCGCACTCGCTGTACTCTCCTCGTTCGACGAAGGCACGGATCTGGTCTTGTTCTACAAGCACTTGATGGTTGCCAAGGGGGACAGCGAATACGCCCTTCACTTCAATGAAACCGACGCACTGACCGATAGTCAGCGCGGCTATGCCGATCATCAGCTTCGCCTGTTCGACACCTGGTATGCCGAATGGAGCAAGCTGCCGGGCGCGGTCCAGGCATACACCGTCTGACACCGTAAACCCAACATGGGGCAAGCGCTCCTTGTCTGAAAGTTATGAAATGGGCCGAGGCAGTAGCACCGGTCCATTTTTTGTCGCCTCCATGCCAGCTACGCAAAGCTCTTGATGTCCCGGCAGCACTCATAGGCGAAACCACGAACCTTGCGATTAGAGATCTGCCCCTACTTTACAGCTGAATACCCTTTTGGTAACGTTCCCAAAATTGGGAGGAAGCGGTATATCCGCATAACGTGATGCCTACGCGCAAAACCAAGCAACCGACGATCATCGATATTGCCGAAGTGGCCGGGGTCTCCAAGAGCACCGTCGCGCGCGCACTATCGGGATCGCCCCATATCGGCGAAAAAACGCGGGAGCGTGTACTCAATGCCGTGCGCGCGCTGGGCTATGAGCGCAACCATCTCGCCCACTCACTACGGTCGGGCAAGACCGGGCTGATTGGACTTGTAATCCCCGATATTGCCAATCCATTCTGGGCCGAGGTGGCGCGCGGCGCTCAAGATGCAGCGGCCGCCAGCGGAGCGTCGCTTCTTATTTTCAGTTCCGACTGGGACCCCGAGCGCGAAGCCCATCATCTGCGCGCCTTGAGACAGGCCCGCGTCGATGGTGCTATAGTCAATCCCGTTGCCGACAATATAGACGGGCTGGGTCGCTTTGGTCTGCCGGTGGTCCTGATCGGCTCAAGCGCCGAGCGCTTTCCCGAACTGTCCAGCGTGGGCAGCGATATTGCACAAGGGGTGGCACTGGGCCTGGACCATTTGGCCGGTCTTGGCCATCATCGCCCGGCATTGCTGGTTGGCTCGGCCAATCGCCTGGCCCGCGTGCGCTTTATGCGCGTGGTCCACGATTACTGTATTGCCCGCGATATCGATCCTGCAACGCTGGTGATCGAGGAAGGCAGCTATACCGTAGAATCGGGGCGCGCTGCGACGTTGCGCCTTTTGGAACGCAGCACGGCACCATCGCGCTGCATCTTTGCGGCCAATGACCTAATGGCGCTCGGCGCCTTGCTGGCCGTTCGCGAAGCTGGCCTTCGGTGTCCTGACGACATCTCGATACTTGGTTTTGACGGCATTCCCGCAGCTGCCTTTTCGGACCCCGGCCTGACCACTATCGAGAAGCCCGCCCGTACCATCGGCACCCAAGGCATGCGATTGCTGGCGGAAACGATCGAAGGCAAACTCGAGCACCGCCGCGTGCTTTTGGACTGCGCACTCACCTCGCGTGGCTCACTGGCTCGAAATGACGGGTATAGCCCAGCCCGCATGATGGCCGTGGGGAGCAACTAATCATGAGCCTTGACGAAAAAAAACTTGCTTCGACTGTTTCCAATTTTGGGAACGTTCCCAAAAATGCACGTCGTATGCCAAAGCATGTTGCGTTTGGATTAAAGCTGCGTGCTTGGTGGCCCTACTATGCGATGATGGCGCCGGGCATTTTGTACTTTCTGATCTTTCACTATTTCCCGATCTATCAGGCCAAGCTCGCCTTTGAAGATTTTCGCATCTTCGGCGACAATCTCTGGGTGGGCCTAAAACACTTCGACACGCTTTTCGACTCACCTGCCTTCTTTCAGGTTTTAGCGAACACGCTGATCATTTCAGCAATGAAGATGGCTTTCGTCTTTCCGATACCCATCCTGATTGCGCTGTTCATCAACGAAGTGCGCAGCACCAATTTGCGCCGCTTCATTCAATCGGCCATTTACCTGCCCCACTTCTTGTCCTGGGTGGTTATCGCAGGCATTTTCATTGCCGCTCTGTCGCCATCGAGCGGTGTGGTCAACGATATCGGGCAAGCACTGGGTTTCGCTCCACGGGCTTTCATGACCGATTCCGGCGCAATTCGCTGGGTCATCGTGTTCTCAGAAATGTGGCGCACGGCCGGCTGGGATTCTCTGCTCTATTTCGCAGCCATCATGGCCATCG
This sequence comes from Pelagibacterium sp., assembly GCF_048264985.1. Lineage (GTDB taxonomy): Bacteria > Pseudomonadota > Alphaproteobacteria > Rhizobiales > Devosiaceae > Pelagibacterium. Next base: position 509,119 of record NZ_JBLXCL010000001.1, on the reverse strand, counting down.
ACCCCCAGCTTTACGATGCAGCCGAAATGGATGGCGCCAATCGCTGGCAAAAGATCGTCAACGTTACGCTACCCGGCATTGCGCCCACTATTGCGACGCTGTTCATCCTCAATGTCGGGCTATTCATGAACGCCGGGTTTGATCAGGTTTTCAACCTGTCAAATGACGCGATCCGCGACCAGATCGATATTATCGACACCTATGTCTATCGCATCGGCCTGCAATCGGGGCAGTTCTCGCTCGCAACCGCCGCGGGCCTGTTCAAGGGCGTCATCGGCATGGTGCTCATCGTTGCCGCACACACAATTTCCAAGCGCCTGACCGGCAAGGGAGTTTGGTAATATGAACCGCGCCAATTCCACCCGTCTTGAACGCCTTGAACAGACGATCATCGTATCGAGCCTTTTGCTCATGGTCGTCGTCACCGTTCAGCCGATTCTCAATCTGTTGGCCATCTCCTTTTCGGATTCGGCCCAGGTGCCCGGCATGAGCGGGCTAGCCATCATTCCCCGCGGGTTCTCACTGGACGTCTGGACGCTTCTGATCGCCAATCCTGAAGTTCAGCGCGGCTTGCTCAACTCGCTTTTAATCACAGTGACCGGCACGATCCTCAACGTCACGTTTACAGCACTGATGGCCTGGGCTCTATCGCGGCCAAGGCTGCCGGGACGGCGAATCCTGTTTGTCTTTGTGCTGGCGACCATCGTCTTCGAGCCAGGCCTGATCCCAGATTATTTTGTGGTCAGAGAGCTTGGCCTGCTCAACAGCTACTGGGCCGTCATTCTCTATAAGCTCGTCAACGCATGGTACCTCATCATCCTTATCCGCTTTTTTGAAGAAGTGCCGGGTGAACTGCTCGAAGCCGCTGAGCTTGATGGCGCCAACGCGTTTCAGACGCTTTGGAAAGTGGTGCTGCCGCTGACCATGCCTGCACTGGCCACCATCACGCTGTTCTACCTCGTCTATCACTGGAACGAGTTTCTGCGGCCGATGATCTATCTCAACGACGCCAGCATGCACCCGCTTCAGGTGGTGCTGCGCAAATTCGTTCTCGACGGAGACAAATCCTCGATGGTCGGACTTGCGGCAATGGCGAATTACCAGGGTGCGGCCCAGATCAGCACGCGCGCACTCAATGCGGGCATGATCATGCTGACCATCCTGCCGATATTGGCGGTCTATCCGCTGATCCTAAGATTCTTCACCAAGGGCACAATGAGTGGCGCCCTGAAGGGATAACACAAGCAAAAATCCAACAAGGAGGAGGACCAGATGCTTGCAAGACACCTTATGACCACGGTTGTTGCCGTGGCGACAACACTGAGTTTGGGAGGCGGCGTCCTGGCGCAGGACGCCCCAACGGTAAAGATCATCGCCCATGACAATCCGGGTGATGCCGAACTTTTCGAGCGTATCGAAGCTGGGATGGCCGAGGCCGGCACGCCGGTCAATATCGAACTGGTCGGTCTGCCAAGCTCGGGCTATGCCGACGCGCTCAGCCTCCGTCTGCTTTCAGGCGAAATCCCCGATATAGTTTATTTCCAGGGCGCCGACGCCGAGTTTGCCAATCAGGGCATCCTTGAAGATCTGCGTCCCTGGATCGAGCAATCGAGCTATATCAAGGACGCAATGTGGGCCCATAACGAGGCGCGCATCGAAAACTATCCCTACCTCCTCTATATTTTTCCGGCACGCACGAAATCGCCGGTAATGCGCACAGACTGGCTCGAAGAGAGCGGGCTTGAAAAGCCCACCAATCTCGAAGAGTGGACAGCGTTCATGACCGAGATCTCGCAGTCCGATTTCGACGGCAATGGTCAAGCCGATACTTTCGGCATTCTTGCGCCGGACAATACCGCCGAGCTCGACGCGATCTTCAACCAGTCCTTCGGTGTGTCATCGACCTGGCTTGAGGACGGAAGCGGAGAATGGATCCATGCCCGTGTCTCGGATGCCGAGCGCGAAAAACTTGCCTATTACCAGATGCTCTATGCCGACGGTATTCTCGATCCCGAATATGTCACCTCCAACTGGGAAGTGAAGGAAGACAAGTTCTATTCGGGTCGCGTCGGTATCATCATGGGCACTGCCGGGCCGGTCGTCGAAATCTACAAGACCAAAATGCAGGAAGCCAATCCGGGTTCCGATCTTGCTCTGCTCGATCCCCCCGATGGGCTGGAGGCCGTCAATGTTGCTAAGGAAGATCGCGGCTACGCTATCCACGCAATGAGCGAAAACAAGGAAGCGGCCTTTGCCGTGCTTGATTTCCTTGCCAGCCCCGAAGGGCAGCTTATCGACCGGATGGGCGTCGAGGGCGAACATTACACCCGCGACGGCGACACGTTCGAAGTGCTGCCCGCTATGGGCGGATGGTATCCGCGCTTCTGGACGGTAAACCCAGACTACTGGTCGCCTCCGGTTGCCCTGTTGTCCGACGTTGCCCAGGGCTCGCTCGAACAGGGCGCTGAGTACTTCACCGCCGACAACGCCTTCGTCTGGCCCGCGGACCTGGCACCCAGCGTTGATGCTGCCGAGCAGTATTATCGCACCTCGGTGTTCCGCTTCGTCTCTGGTGAATGGTCGATGGACCAATGGGACCAATATGTCGATGGATGGCATGCCGCTGGCGGCCAGGCGATGACCGAACACGCAAGGACAGTACTTCAATGACCAAACAGCAGAACACGGGCCCGGCTTTTTCCAGCCGGGTTCGCGGACTGCTCCATGGCGTCGCACTTGGCGACGCCATCGGAGCGCCCGTCGAAAAACTCACACCGGCTGAAATCCAGTCCATGTATGGGCGGGTGACTTCGCTAGACAATCAATGGCACCGGACCAGCCGTGACCCTGCCGCAGGCAATGGCCGAATTCGCGGCAATGGCATTGTAACCGACGACACGCTGATGACGCTTTCGCTGATGGCGGTCTATAACGAAACCGTTCGTCACATCGATGCCTGGGATATGGCCGATGGAATGGTGCGCCAGATTGCCTGGGTCAAACGCTACGTACCCGAGCTTCAACGCGAATGCCCTTTGCTCGAGCGCCTTTTCTATCCTGAGAAGTGGATATTCCAGCGCCACCAACTCTCCGGCTGCGATCCGCGCCAGGGCGGGCTGGGCAACATGGTCAATTGTGGGGCCGCGATGTATATCGCGCCAGTGGGCGTGGTGAATGCCTGCGACCCCCGTGCCGCCTATGACGAGGCAATTGCCTTCGCCTCGGGTCATCAGCAGAGTTATGGCCTTGAAGCTGCGGGTGTTCTGGCTGGCGCGGTCGCTGCCGCTTTCGTACCAGCAACGACCATCGAAGATGTTGTCGACACCGCCTATGAGCTTGCGAAGGACGGGACCCGCGCCGCGATCGGTGAAATTGCCGGGCTGGCAAAGGATTTGCGCGCCAAGGGCGCAGATTATGGCGAAGTGGTCAGTACCTTTCACAAGGCAATAGTCCCGTTCTCCCCTCTCGGCGACGATCTCGATCATACAGCCGCCAAAGCGGGCAAACCAACTCCGAACTATCAGCCCTCACGGTTTCATTCGATCGAGGAGCTACCTCTCGCTCTCGGGTTTGCGATCTTTGCCAATGGTGACTTCCGCCAGGCCGTCGAAGATGGCGTCAATTCGGGCCGCGATACCGATTCAATCGGCGTGATGGCTGGCGCTATCCTTGGCGCGATGCATGGCGAGGCCATCATCGACAGTGGCGACGCCAAACAGATCGATACGATCAATCGCCTCGATCTTGCCACCGAATCTGCCCGCTTCGCAGCAACGAGCAGCACCATAATGAGCGCCGACAAATCGCGACTTGAAACACTGGCCGTCCACCGGGCAGCGATGTTCTAGTGCCGGGTTTTCCCGGTGCAAAAACTGACTCTCTATTCAACAGGACCTTTAATGATTTCCTCCTTCGATCTCGTCCATCGCATCTATTCAGGGTTCATCGGCAAGGCTATAGGCGTACGCCTGGGCGCACCGGTCGAGCCGACTATCTGGAGCTATGAGCGGATCCGCGACACCTATGGCGAAATCACCGGCTATTTGCGCGATTTCAAGACATTTGCCGCAGATGACGACACCAACGGTCCGGTCTATTTCATTCGCGCCATGCGCGACTACCAGCTGACACCCACCCCGCATGAAGTCGCCAAGACCTGGCTCAATTATGCCGCCGAGGGCCATGGAATGTATTGGTGGGGCGGTTATGGGCGTTCGACCGAGCACACCGCCTATCTCAATCTGCGTGCCGGAATCGAAGCACCAAGATCGGGCTCGATTGCCCAAAATGGCGCAGCGATTGCCGAACAGATCGGCGGCCAAATCTTCATCGATAGCTGGGGTTGGGTCAACGCCGGCAATCCCGATCGCGCTGCGGAAATGTCAGCCAATGCGGCCTCGGTTGCCCATGACGGCGAAGGCCTGCATGGAGCACGGTTCTGCGCTGCGATGATCGCTGCAGCCTTTACAGCGAAATCAGTCGACGAGCTGTTTTCCATCGGTCTGAAGGTTATCCCCGAAGATTCAACATACGCCGCCGTGGTCAACGCTGTTCTCGCACAGCACAAATCAGCCCCCGATGACTGGCGCGCCTGCCGGGATCTGCTGACCCGCGACTGGGGCTATGACCGGTATCCTGGCGTTTGCCACATCATTCCCAATGCCGGTGTGCTTGCGCTTGCCATGGTTTATGGCGAAGGCGATCTGTGCCGAACTGTCGAAATTGCAACCATGTGTGGCTGGGACACCGATTGCAACGCTGGCAATGCCGGCGCAATTATCGGCACGTTCGAGGGCGTACAACCCTCATGGGACAAATATCGCAAGCCCATCAATGACATGGTCGTGACCTCCGGGGTCACAGGTGCTCTCAATATCGTCGATATCCCCACCTTCGCCCGCGAACTGGCAACGCTTGCGTTGCAACTCGATGGCAAGGACGTACCCGAAGGCTGGGCCGAGGCGATGGAGGATCGGGGCGTCCACTTCGATTTCTCGTTGCCCGGCTCGACGCACGGCTTCAAGACCTCGGGCACCAATCAACTTGAACTCAAATGGGCCGACAAGGACCACAAAGCGGGAACCGGTGCGCTTGAGATCCTTGTCGATCGTTTCGAGCGGGGACACTCGGGCAAAGTGTTCTGGAAGCCGTTTTATCGACGCACCGATTTCGACGACGAGCGCTATCGTCCGATGTTCTCGCCATTGGTGGCCAGCGGCCAGACCGTATCCTTCGACGTTTTCATGGAGCCCTGGGAAGGCGACGGCCATTTGCGCATAGCGCCCTATGTCCGGGCAACGATGAGCAAGTCAGTCATCGAAACCGGCGCCTATGAACAGCCTGCAGCGGCGGGATGGACCCGTATCGAATTTACAGTGCCTGAAGCCGATGGTGAGGCGATCGACGAGATCGGCCTGGACATCGAATATTTCGGGCGGTTGAAATTTCTTGGAAAGCTCTACATTGCCAATTTCCGTGTATCGGGCAAGGGCGCAACCCGTATCGATCCAGCCAACGAGGTCGAGGAATGGGAAGCCATCACACGCTTTACCTGGAACCGCGGTTACTGGAAAAAAGATGGGGCCGCGATCACCTGCCTCACCGATACGGACGCCGATATGTGGACAGGGCATCTGTACACCCGCGATGCCCTCGTCGGCGCTCAAATTACGCCATTGTCTGGCGCGTCCCATCTTGTGAGCGTTCGCGCTCAGGGCACTTCTCGGTTTTATGCCGCCGGGTTCGAGGACGGCAAATTGCGCATCATCCGTGAGGATTTCGGCAAGAGCATTCTCGCCGAGACGGATTTCACGATTCAGCTTGGTCGGCCCTACGATCTCGAAGTCGCGGTCAGTGGGACTTCGATCACAGTGTCGGTCGATGGCGAGAAATTGCTCCAGGCCAATGACGATCGCTTCAGCTACGGGCAATCCGGTCTACGCCTTGGCGGACCTGGTCGGTTTGCTGTGGGCAGATTTGAAATCGTCGAGCAATAACTGAAGGACAGGAAGGACTTCGATGTCCAAGATCACGCTCAGTAACGTCTATAAGCGCTACGGCCATGTGCCGGTGCTCAACGACATCTCCATCGATATCGCGGAGGGGGAATTTGTCGTACTGGTCGGCCCCTCGGGGTGCGGAAAATCGACGCTGCTGCGCATGATCGCGGGGCTCGAAGACATAACCGCGGGTGATGTCGAAATCGGGGGCAAGGTGGTCAACACGATGCCCGCCAAGCAACGCGACCTTGCTATGGTCTTCCAGTCCTATGCGCTCTATCCGCATATGAAAGTTGCCGACAATATGAGCTTCGCGCTCAAGCTGGCGGGACAACCCAAAGCGGAAATCGAAACACGGGTAAAAGAAGCTGCCGAAATTCTGGGTCTTGGCCACCTGCTCGACCGCCTGCCGCGCGAATTGTCCGGTGGGCAGCGCCAGCGCGTCGCCATGGGGCGGGCCATCGTGCGCAACCCGACGGCTTTTCTGTTCGATGAGCCGCTGTCCAATCTCGATGCGAAGTTGCGCGTCAAAATGCGCTCGGAAATAAAGAAGCTGCATCAGCGTTTGGGCAAGACAATGATCTATGTCACCCATGACCAGACCGAAGCCATGACACTGGCCGACCGCATCGTGGTGCTTCATGATGGGGACATCGCCCAGGTGGGCACGCCGCTCGACGTCTATCAAAACCCGGCCAATGCCTTCGTCGCCGGCTTCATCGGATCGCCGGAAATCAACCTATTGTCGGCCAAAACGCTTGGACCCGACATTGCTGAGGTCGAGCTGGATGATGGCACGCGCATGCCCCTTCCCGCTCCGGTTGCGCTCGAAAAGGGAGCGCCGGTAACCTATGGGATAAGGCCGCAGCATTTCACTATCTCCGACCGCGGTGCCAAAGCTGAGATCATTCTTGTCGAACCGACTGGCGATAGCCAGGAACTCGCTGTGCGCGCCGGACAGATTGAACTTTCGATCGTCGTGCACAATGTCGATATCCTTTCTGCAGGAGATACGATCTCGATAACACCCGATGCCGAAAAGGCGCTGCTGTTCGATACAAAAACGGGCGCGAGGCTGCGTTGATGTCGCGGCAGTTCGATGCGGATGCGCGCGGCCCGCTCAAAGGAATCAAGGTCATCGACCTTTCCCGGCTCGTCGCGGGCAACATGACCTCTCTGCAATTGGGCGACTTCGGTGCCGAAATCATCAAGGTCGAACCACCCTCGGGTGACCCATTGCGCGCCTGGAAGGATGGCGGTGCATCATTTTTCTGGAAGGTGTATGGCCGGAACAAGCGCTCGATTGTTCTCGATTTGCGTCGCCCGGCTGCAATGGAGGCTCTTTGGGCGTTGATCGACAGTGCGGATGTGCTGATCGAAAACTACCGACCGGGAACGCTCGAAAAAATGGGCCTGGCGCCCAAGGCGCTGCATGAACGCAACCCGGCGCTGATCGTCCTGCGTGTGTCGGGATATGGCCAAACCGGGCCCTATGCCCATCTCCCGGGGTTCGGGACCATTGTCGAAGCAATGAGCGGATACGCCTATCGCACTGGCTTTCCCGATCGCGAACCTGTTCTTCCACCGCTCGCCCTGGCCGACATGATCGCCGGCATCTATGGCGCATCTGCTGTCAATACAGCCTTGTTGGCGCGCGAGAAGGGGCATGCGGGCGGACAGGTCATAGATCTTTCGCTCCTCGAACCCATTTTTTCGGTTCTCGGCCCGGAAGCTGCAATCTTTGCCAAAACCGGCATCATCAAAGAGCGCGTGGGGTCGGCATCAAACACTTCCTGCCCACGCAACGTCTATGTTTGCGCCGACGGCAAATACCTTGCGCTGTCGGGCTCGACCCAGGCTGTAGCCGAGCGGATTTTCACAATTATCGGTCGCGCCGACATGATCGATGACCCCCGTTTCGCCACCAACTCGGACCGCATCAAGCACCGTGACCTTGTCGATGCGGCAATCGGGGGATGGTTTGTCGCGCGCACAAGCGATGACGCGCTGCAGATCATGCGTGATGCAGGTGCAACCGTAGGACCGATCTATTCAATAGCGGATGCCCACCAGGATCCTCACTTCCGTGAGCGTGAAGTGATTGTCGAAATGGATGACGCCGAATTTGGCAGCTTACCCATGCACAATGTATTGCCGCGTCTTTCGGCAACGCCGGGTGGTTTCTATCTGCCGGCGCCAGAGCTGGGCGCTGATGGCGAGGCCATCCTGAAAGATATCGGATTTGCACCGGCCGACATTACTGCGGCTCTGGACCTGACACGATGAGATTGCGTTCGCTGCTATACGTTCCTGCGGACAATGAACGGTTCATTGCCAAGGCCCATGAGCGCGGGGCGGACGCAATTATTCTCGATCTTGAGGATTCGGTTCGGCCCGCGCATCGAGATGCTGCACGCAATGCCCTGCCCGCATCCATTCGCGCGGCAGGCCAAGCCGGCGCAAAGGTCTTCGTTCGTATCACGACGCAAACACCAAACGAGGATGCAGCTGCTGCAGCAACTGCTGACGGTCTTTACGTTCCCAAGGCCAGCCGGGGCAGCATTGACGTCCTTGCCGCGGCCAGCCCCGGACTGCCACTTTTTGCACTTATCGAAGACCCAATGGCCCTGCTCGAAGCAAACGCCATCGCTGCTCACCCGGCCGTTGCGGGCCTTGCCGCGGGCGGGGAAGACCTGGCGACCGCGCTGGGAGCGCTGCCCGACCCCGATGTATTGCGAACGCCAAAGCTCTTGATCCACTACGCAGCCAAAGCGCACCAAAAACTCTCATTTGGCTTGTTCCGCACAGTGGCGGACTACACCGATCTTGCGGCTATTGAAGACGCTGCAAAAGAGGCCCGCCGGCACGGATTTGACGGAGCGAGCTGCGTGCACCCTTCGGCTGTACCGATCCTGAATGGCGTCTTTGCACCCTCGTTGGAGGAAATCGATTGGGCCAACCGGGTTCTTGCGGCAGCCGAAAAGGCGGCAGCCGGCGCCTTTAGCCTCGATGGCAGGATGATCGACGCTCCGATCATATCCCGCGCGCGCGCAATCGTGTCCCGGAGTTGAATTTCACCAACGCTAAAGGAGGAGGCGTTTTTATGCACACCCTGGCAAAATCACTGGTTCTGACCATGGCGGCCCTTTTGGCCAACCCAGCTTCGGCGCAAAAGATTAGCGTCGAAACGCTGGTCTCGCCCGCCCTGGCCAATGACGACAACCCTCAAACCGCCGAACTAAGCTACGCACTCTATCTGCCCGAAGGGTTCGCCCCCGAGGGTAACGTGCGTTACCCGGTGGTTTACCTGCTTCACGGCAGCGGTGGTGAATCCGATGCCTGGGACGCGTTCTGGCCGATACTCGACGCCATGATCGCCGACGGCACCATTCCGCCAACCATCGCTGTGGCCCCGGTCACAGGCAATTCCTATTGGGTGGATTCCGCAGCCTTTGGGGCTATCGAAAGCGCGTTCATCGAAGATCTCATCCCCCACATCGACGAAACACTTCCAACCATCGCTGCACGCGAGGGCCGAGCGCTTGCTGGGTTCTCAATGGGTGGTTACGGCGCTGCGCGTTACGGCTTGGCCTATCCAGATGTCTTCTCCGCTGCAACCCTCCTCAGCCCTGCATTGCAGCAGGGCCAGCCCCCTGCAACGGCAGGAGCCGTCGGTCGCGGTTCGTTTGGCGAGCCCTACGATCCAGCCCGCTGGGATGAGCTCAATTACCCGGCACTTGTTGGGCCCTATGCTTCCCAAAATCACCGCGTACCATTCTTTATCGTGGCCGGGGATGATGACTGGAATCACCTTTCGGAAAAGGAAGACCTTCCTGACGATGCCACCAGATACAATATGGAGGTGCAGGCCGTGGCTTTTTACACAGCTCTCCACCGAGAAAACATTTTCGGTGCCGATTTCGAAAAGTGGGAAGACGTGCCCGCCAGTCCAGCCGAGTTGCGCATCGTCGATGGTGGCCATGGCATGGATGTCTGGAGCGACGGCTTTAGAGACGGCCTCATCTATATGTTCGCCAACGGTGTTTCCGCCTCCATCGAAAACTAGACCAAAAGCTCCGGGGCCTCACCGCTCCGGAGCCGGCACTCACCTGTCGCGCACACAATGATCCGCCCAGGTTTTTCTCCCTACACACTCCGTTTCGATAGACAGACCTACACAGGTTTCCGCTTGCGCCGGGGGCCGATCGGTCGGTGCGCGATGAAGCCAATATCTTTGCTGCTCCGAATGATCCTGCCGATTGGCCGGCGTGGCGGGACGCTATAACCCGCATCGCTACACAGCGATGGCGAAGGCGAATTTGGCGGTTTCGATGCCATGGTGCGTTCCAGCGGCGCGGGATCAAAGTCTATTTTACCTATTATCCATGGGAGAGCGGTTCGGGACCGGAAGCGATCAAAAGCGTAATTGCAATCGTCGAGCGATACAGCTTCGATGCTGTCTTTCTCGACTTCTCTAAAGAGGCGTCGTCACGTTTGCGTGCTGCCTTCGACACGATCGACCCTGCGATACCAATAGAGTGCGAGTCCCCCGTTCGCCTTGCCGGCGAGAACGTCCTGGAATGACCGATAGTCCTTAGATCTAGCGTCAACTTCGCGCGGTTTCGCGTCTATGACGTCTAACCATCTTTTCAGAGCAAAACTCCCCATAAAATCTGACGAAATTCCGTTCTGGTCGCCGGTTTTGACCTGCATCGTGACCGCCGGTCCCTCGCCGTCCAACGATGGCCACCTTGACATTTCGTCGCAGCAATGCAATTAGTTCGTCTACAGAACGAATTAAGGTGCGCATTGATGGGCGAAGCCGCTAAAGTTTCTCGAAAGTTCTCTGAACGCACCATCATGGAGGCCATCATCCAGGGCGGCCCGATCTCACGGGCATCCATTTCCAAGCAGACGGGCCTTTCGAAACAAACGGTTTCCGAGATTGTCCGTCAGCTCGAGAACGAAGGATGGGTGCAGGAAACCGGGCGAAGCAGCGGGCATATCGGGCGGACAGCTGTTAACTACGAGCTGGTCCCCAACGCAGCATTCCTGGCCGCCGTCGATCTGGGCGGCACAAAGCTGCGCGTGGCCATTCTCGACCTATCCTGCCAGGTGCTCGCTGAAGAAGTAGAACCAACAGACCCTAAAGGCGGCGACGCTGTTGTGGCCCAGATCGTTGAGCTGTGCTGGCGAATTGCCGATCGACTCGAAATCGCGCGCGAGCGTATTCGGCTTGCTGTTGTCGGCGTACCAGGCGCCCCCGACAATCAGACCGGACGCGTGCTCATGGCTCCCAACCTTGCTGGGTTTGACCGGATGGATGTGGCCGGGGCGCTGGAAAATGCGCTCGGCATCGATGTCGTGCTGGAAAACGACGTCAACCTGGCGGTGATCGGGGAAAACTGGCAGGGCGAAGGGCAAAATATCGACAATCTTGCCTACATCGCCGTTGGCACCGGCTTGGGCTGCGGGTTGCTTGTCGATGGCAAGCCCGTGCGCGGCGCGACACATGCGGCCGGCGAGCTTGGCTTCCTGCCGTTCGGGGCCGACCCTTTCGACCCGGAATCGCAACGCTCGGGCGCGCTGGAGCGCGTTGCGGCCTCAATTGGAATCATCGATCGTTATCGATCCCTGTCGGGCCTGGAAGCAAGCGTTCCAACAATCTTTCAGCGCGCCAATACCGGCGACGATCATGCCGGACAAGTGCTCGATGAAACGGCAAAATACCTTGCACGAGGCATCGTCGCGATCGTCGCCATCGCCAATCCGCAAAAGGTTATTCTCGGTGGCTCGATCGGGCTGCGAGATGAGCTTTTGGAGAGAGTGCGTTTGTACCTTCCCGCACTCTTCCCCCGTCCAATCGAGATTGAGAAAAGCCCACTTGGGGCACGCGCCGCGTTGATCGGGGCAGCGGCCATCGGCCTTGAGCATCTGCACAACACGCTGTTTGGCGCCGAAGTGCTTGGTGGGCGTATTTCGCTACCGCCCACTGACAGCCTCGAACTCAAGGTCGCAGCAAAATGACCAACCCCAGTTTGTCCGCATCGGCGTTGGAAGATATTCTCGACAGAGACGACGCCATCGCCCTCTTGCAAAAGGCAATTGGGCGGCAAAGCATTACTGGCAACGAGGCCAATTTCGTTGATCTGTTACAAGCGGAGATGGCGGCAAGAGGACTCTCGGGCCCCATTGTTGAAGACTTCATGCCGGGCCGTCCCAATGTTTGGGGTACGCGCAAAGGCAATGGTGGCGGACCGAGACTGCTCTTCATCGGGCATACCGACACTGTCCATGTCGATGGATGGAGCGACCACTGGGCTGGCGACGCGCGAGAAGATCCCTTTGCCGCGCCGATCATGGAGGGAGAAATCTGGGGTCGTGGTGCGGGCGATCTCAAGGCCGGTATCTGTACAGCGCTTTCAGCGATTTCGCTGCTCGACAGCGCCGGAGTGAGCCTCAAAGGCGACATCGATTTCGCCTTTGTCGGCGATGAAGAGAGCGGCCAGCCAGGGAGCGGGGTTTCAGCCGGGATCAAACACTATGTCGAGAAGATCGAAGCAGGGGACATCTCGCGACCCGATTTCGTAATCTACGTCGAGCCCACTCGCCTTGCCGTCTACCCGGCCCAGATCGGCTTTTTTATCGCCGACATCAAGATTGAGGGGAAGTCGGCATATTTCGGGGTTCCCGAACTTGGACACGACGCGCTCAAAGCCAGCCACAAGATAATGAGTGCACTTTGGGCGCATTCCGACGCCGTCTCGGCTCGCGCGCGCCACGACCTGATCGGCAATGGCTTTTTGTTGATCACGACCCTAGAAGGCGGCGGGTATATTGCCGTACCCGAGCACTGCTCGATCTCGCTGATCCGCAAACTTCTACCTGGTGAGGCACTCGACGCCGCTGCTGCCGAGATCGAAGCTACGGTGCGCGGTGCCATTAACGATCCAAACATCAGAATTGAAATTACCTATCCGGCCGGGCGCGACCATGCGCTTGGCGGGGAGGCAAGCGAGATCGACAGCAGCCATCCAGCTCTGGTGCAATTGCAAAGCGCAATTGCCGAGGCAATGGCCGGTCGGGGAGCGCTCGAGGGGGCGCCGTTCTGGTCGGAGAAGTCGTTCTTTACCAACCGCCTCGGGATACCTGCAGTCTATTGCGCGCCCGGGGACATCCGCAATTGCCACACGTTCGAAGAGCGCGTCAGCGTCGAGGAGTACCTCTCAGGCATCGTGGCATTTGCAATCTTCATCGCCAGCTATTGCGGCGTTGAGAGCAGATAAAAAGCACCAAAAACACAAAGGGAACCAACTATGACTGCAAAGATTCTGGGAAGTGCCGCTCTTGCGGCGACCATCCTTATTTCACCCGCCATTTTTGCCCAGACCGTTGGGCCAAATGGTGAAAGCGCAACCCCGACATCACAAGTCGTGCTCTCGGACACCGATATTGCAGCGCTGGAAGGCCAGGGCTACAAGGCCGCTCTGCTGTGGCACACCTCGTCAGATTTCATAAACGCGGTATCCTCGGGCGCAGCCGACGAGTTCGCACGCGCTGGAGTTGAGGTCGTCGCGACGACAGACGCCGGCTTTGATGCTGCCAAGCAACGCTCCGATATCGAGACAGCGCTAAGCGCGGGGCCCAACGTCATCCTTTCGCTGCCCCTCGATCCAGTCACTTCGGCTGAAGCCTTCCGCGAAGCGATTGAGAGCGATGTGAAACTCGTATTCCTTTCCAACCTGCCGTCCGGGTATGAGCACGGCACCGACTATGCGGCAATCGTCACCGACGATCTGTTCGAAATGGGCCGCCAGGCTGCCGATACTCTGGCAGACGCCATTGACGGCGAGGGCACTGTGGGCTGGATCTTCCATGACGCCGACTATTACGTGACCAACCAGCGCGACAACGCCTTCAAGGCCACTATCGAAAACGAATACCCCAACATCGAGATCGTTGCTGAACAAGGTATCGCCGACCCCGCACGGGCCGAAGAACTGGCAAATGCGATGCTTTTGCAGAACCCTGATCTCGACGGCATCTATGTCACCTGGGCCGAGCCAGCCGAAGGCGTCCTTGCCGCTCTGCGCGGCGCGGGGAACAGCGATACAAAGATCGTGACGCTCGATCTCTCCGAGCCAGTCGCGCTGGATATGGTTCGTGGCGGAAGTGTCGCGGGCATCGTTGCAGACGAGGCTTACGAGCTTGGCCGCGCCATGGCGGCAGTTGGCCTCAAAGCCCTGATGGGTGAAGAAAGCCCGGCTTTTGTCGTTGCGCCGGCACTGACAATCACCGCCGACAATGTCGCTGAAGGCTGGCAGCAGTCGCTGCACCGGGACGCCCCGGCTTCCGTTCTCGGCGCGCAGTAACAGCAAACGTAAGGATCACGACCATGCGTTCCCTTCCTCTTTTGACGGCAGGGCTGCTCGCAGCCCTTGCCCCCAACATCGCTGTTGCTCAGGCCCCTGTGACAGTCGGCCCGAACGGCGAACCGGCAACACCTGTCGCTGAAATTGAACTTAGCGACGCCGAGGTCAGCCAGATCCGCGAAAGTGGCTACACTGCCGCCTTCGCCTGGCATGAACTCTATGACTGGTCAGGTGCTGTGGCACAGGGCGCAAAGGACGAGTTCGAGCGTCTCGGCATTGAAGTCGTCGCGGAAACCGATGCCGGGTTCGACTCGGCCCGTCAGCAAGCCGATGTCGAGACCGTGATGGCGCTCGACCCGACGATCCTGATCTCACTCCCCATCGATCCCAGTGCCGGGACCAGCACCTATTCGGCCGCTCTGGATGGTGGAGCGCGGATCGTTTTTATTGACAATGCTGCGGCCGGACTGGTTCACGGCGAAGACTATGTCACGACCGTTTCCGCAGACCTTGTCGGCATTGGCGAGAAGACGTCGCAAGCAATGGCCGAAGCGCTCGGTGGTGAGGGAGAGATTGGCTACATCTTTCATGATGCCGACTTCCACGTCACCAATCTGCGCGACTCCGCGTTCAAATGGATGATCGAAAACAGCTACGAGGGTATCGATATCGTTGCTGAGGCTGGCATGGCCGACCCCGCGCGGATCGAAGACATTGCCAGCGCCATGCTGATGCAGAACCCCGATCTCGACGGGCTTTACGTGCCATGGGCGGAACCGGCCACTGGCGTGCTTTCAGTTCTGCGTCAGCTCGGCCGCACTGATATCAAGATCGTCACGATCGACCTCAACGAGCCGGCCGGGCTGGACATGGTTTCCGGCGGCCCCATTGCTGCGCTGATCGCCGACGAGGCGTACAATATCGGTGTCTATGCCGCCCGCGCGGCCGCCGCTGATCTGCTGGGACACGATGTCGATCCGTTTCTGGTCGTCGACGCACTCATCGTTGGTCCGGACACGGTTGCCGAAGGTTGGCAGCAGTCGCTTGGGCGCGATGCTCCTGCGTCGATCCTGAACGCACAATAGATCAGGACTGCGCGGCGGGTGACCTTCCGGGTTCCCGCCACGCTCGTCACGCTCAAGGACCGCAAGGGTCCGCCGCTTTGCTCCAAGCGCTCCGACTTCACGATTGTTTCGAGGCTGCCATGACTACCCCCAGCAGTGCAAAATCCTCACACCCTATTGTTACCAGCCTCTCACGGCTAAACCTGCAGCAATATGTGGTCTATATCGGCTTTGTGGCGATCTTCCTGTTCTTCGCCATAACGCTTCATGACACCGGCTTTCTGACCCAGCGCAACCTCGTCAACATCATCTTGCAAACGGCGCCTGCGACAATCATGGCCATCGGGCTGGTCTTCGCGCTGAGCGCGGGCGAGATTGACCTCAGTTTCGGCTCTACGGTCGCAGTTTCGGCCCTGAGCGCGGCCATGGTCATGGCCGCAGTTCCGGACTTGGCTTTTCCGCTGGGCATACTGGCCGGTATCAGTGCCGGTCTGGCAATCGGATTTATCAACGGCGTACTTGTTGCATATCTGCGCCTGCCCTCGTTTCTTGTAACGCTTGCAACGATGGGCCTTTTTGCAGGCGTGGCGCGCTCGCTCACCAATCTGCGGTCCATTCCAGTACTCGACGGGACCTTTACCGGAATTTTCGGTTCCGGCTCACTGTTCGGCATCCCCTCTCTCGTGTTGTGGACCATTGCCGCCGTCCTTGTCGGTCACTTCGTTTATCGCCAGACCCGTTTCGGAGCGCATGTTCTTGCAACCGGGGATAATCCTCGCGCAGCGATGGTTACCGGTATTCGAGTGCCGCGCATCCGGCTCATCGTCTTCATGATCTCAGGCGGCATGGCCGGGCTTGCAGGGCTGCTTTATTCGGGACGCTTGCAAGCGGCCAAATACACGCTGGGCGAATCCGATCTCATGACAGTTATCGCCGCGGTAATTGTCGGCGGCACGTTGCTGCATGGCGGCAAGGGCACAATCATCGGTGCCCTTGTGGGCTCGTTGATGATGGGCATGCTCAATAACGGGCTCATCTTGATGGGCCTGTCCGTTTCCGACCAGATGATCGTGCGCGGCCTTATTATTCTTGTCGCCGTCGCCGTATCGCTACGCGAAAAAGCTCGCTGAGGAGGTTTCATCCATGTTTCTCGACATTCTGCGTCGCCGGAATCCCAAATTTGTCGAAGCTGCAATGAAGCTGCACCGCGAGGCAAAAATTCCAGCCAATGCGTACGTCATCGATCTTGATCAGGTTCAAGCCAACGCACGGACACTCAAAAGCGAAGCCGATCGCCATGGGCTAAAGATTTTTGCAATGACCAAGCAAGTCGGGCGCTCATCGAGCTTTTGCAAAGCAGTGATGCGCGGCGGAATCGAAAAGTCTGTTGCCGTCGACATGGCCTGCGCCCGTGGAACGCATCGCGCCGGTATGGCCGTAGGTCATCTTGGCCACCTCTCCCAGATCGCCAGGGCCGAAGCCGATGCTGCGGCAGCCCGTTTTCGGCCGGACTTCTGGACAGTATTTAACGACACCAAGGCCCAAGAAGCTGCTGATGGCGCAAAAAAGGCAGGATATGAGCAAGACCTCCTCGCCCGCATCAAGGCAGAGGGCGACACGTTCTATCGCGGGCACGAAGGGGGATACGAGGCAGCGGAAGTAACTGAAGTTGCCGAGCGGCTCAATGCCCTCGACGGCGGGCGGTTTTCTGGCATCACGACGTTTCCAGCGTTGCTGTTTGACCATGACAGCCGAAGGGTTAAACCGACTCCAAATCTTTCGACACTAACGCGTGCTGCCGAAGCACTGGCACGAGCCGGACACACCGACATTGAGGTCAATGCTCCAGGTACAACATCGTCGGTCCTGCTCGAAGGTCTTGCCAAAGCCGGGGCCACCCAATGCGAACCGGGCAACGGCATCCACGGGACCACAGCATTGCACGTGATGGAAGATCTGCCCGAGTTGCCTGCGGTCCTCTATCTCACCGAGGTTTCGCACCTTTCGGGCGGCAAGGCTTACTGCTTTGGCGGCGGGTTCTACATCGACCCGGTCTTTCCCAGCTATCCGGTCAAAGCTCTGGTCTCGGCAGAGCCGACGGTTGGCGCCGATGCTTTGCGCGAGGTCGAGGTGCCACCGCCTTCGGCCATCGATTACTACGCGATGATTGATGCGGCGGGTGCAAACTCTCCTCAACCCGGCGACACCGCAGTGTTCGGATTTCGCGGTCAGGCGTTTGTTACACGCGCTTATGTTGTCGGCGTTTCGGGAATTTCGACGGGCAACCCCAAAGTCGAAACCATCGAGAATGGGTTTGGTGAAACCCAATCCTGGCCCGTTTAGGAGGTTCATGATGACCGATACACAAACACAGCCGGTGCTCAAACTCGAGAACATCCGCAAAGCGTTCGGCGGCATCGTCGCCATCGAAAACTTCTCCCTAGACGTGCGTGCTGGTGAGATCGTTGCGCTGGTCGGCGACAATGGCGCGGGAAAATCGACCCTTATCAAGATCATTTCTGGCGTTCATGGGCCGACATCGGGATCGATTGTGATGGAGGGCGAGCCGATCACCATGTCGAGCGCGACCAAGGCGCGCGAGCACGGGATCGAAGTGGTGTATCAGGATCTGGCACTGGCCGATCAGCAGTCGGTGTACATGAACCTTTTTCTTGGCAGGGAAATCACCAAGGGCGCGTTCGGGCAACTCGACCGTAAAGCGATGATCGGAGAAACCCAGCGACTGGTTGACGAACTTGACGTGCGCATACCCTCACCGCACGCAACCATCAGGGATCTCTCCGGCGGACAACGGCAAGGCATTGCCATAGCGCGGGCAACGCGTTGGGCGAAAAAGCTGATCCTGCTCGATGAACCCACAGCCGCGCTCGGCGTAGCCGAAACCGCCAAAGTCGAAAAGATCGTTGCCGGTCTCAAGGCGCGCGACATTGGCGTTCTCATCGTCAGCCACAGCCTCGATCAGGTTTTCAGGCTATCGGATCGGATCTGCGTGCTGCGACGCGGCACACAGATCGGCGTGCGCACAACGGCGGAAACCGACAAGAACGAAATCATCGCCATGATCACCGGCGTGCACTAACCAGCTTGGCATCGCTAGACCATGTCTTAGAGAAAATCGTCCAGCGACCAATGATTGTTTCACCGGACATCGACCGGTTTTCAGCGCGCCCAATTCTCCGTCAAGCGCCGATCACTATCGAGATTAGGGCGGTTCCGGTTGGTGAGTGAAGTCGGTCTTTCTGGAGCGTAGCCAGCGAGAACTTCGCAATCAGCGCTCCGGCCCAGACCTGGCTCTTTCTCGAAATTGGCCACAGCTACGGTCCACTCCTCGACACTATATGGTCGGAGATGTGGACGCTGCTCAATGGCAGATTGCCGCGCCTTGCTCAAAGCGCCGGCGACATCGACCGAGCCAAGCCGGATCTGACGCCTGCCCGGCCATCCGCGCTACATAGGCTGTTCGACGTCTGGTCCTTGGGTTCGATCCGCTGCCGCCGCCGCGCCGGATTGCCCATGACAAGGGACAACGACCTGATCTGCGCGGTCACTCAGGATATCGCCTGCCAGGTTGCGGCGCCGGTTCGTGGCCCGGCACGGCGTTCCTGCCAAGGCATTTCAACTGCGCTTACGGTTGGATCGTGCCCAGGAAATACTGACGCTTGCCGATCAGACTATCGAGCAGCTGGCAACGTCGGTAGGCTTTGACGAAAATTATTACTTTTCACGGTTTTCTAATGCGCGAGAGCACTGTTCGCCCAACGCCTTGCGAATACAGCACCGTCGAGGCTGACAAGCGGGAGGCAATCGACAGTCTTAAGGCTGCACTAGCTCCGAGCCTAAAAGCGCCTGCCATAGGGAACCGGCAGCGCCTGTTTGTAGTCGGGCGGCGGCGAGGGCGCTTTCGACCTCGGGTCTGAGAATTCGCGTGCCAGCAAGGTGACCTGAAATTTCGGCCAAGATGATCGGATGGAGCCGCAGCACACCACCGATGAGCGCAACCGGTCCCTTGCCTGCACGCTTCTGAAGCGCTCTTGCCAGTTCGGCCAGTTCATGGGCAGCTGCGCGAAGGATGTCCAGGGCCACCCCATCGCCGTCTTCCGCGGCTTTTGCGACAGCCACCGCAAGGGTGCCGATCAGCCCCCGATCACCTGCGTAGATGAACTTACGAACATCGTGCCATTCAGTGCCGCCGATTTTTTCAAACACGTGATGGGCGAGGATATCGACACCCTTGAATGTGCCGGCATGATCCCAGGTTCGGTAAATCAGATCGAGGGCGCGCAGTGCAATCCAGCTTCCAGACCCCCCATCGTCGATCAGGATGCCACGCCCACCCACCCTTACGACGTCGCCGCTCTCACGCACATGAACGCCGATAGAGCCGGTGCCCGCAGAGACCAAATGCCCCTCACCCGGCCTGAACAGACCAGCATAAGCCAACACAATGTCATCCAGGACCAACACCGATGTCGGCGTTACCCCGAGCGCGCCAGCCGCGAGATCACGAATGTCAGTGCCTGCCGCAGATCCAAATCCGGTCAAGCCGGCTGTGAGACTCAGAACCTGCAAGTCGGCTTGATTTGCGGCTGTGGCGAGCTGGGTCATGACCCCAACAAGCCGCTCCCGTTCGGCGGGATTGAACACATGGGCAGTCGCACCACCAAGGCTGCCGCGCGCGACGGCCTCGCCGGACACGTCGCACGCAACCCATCGGCTGGCCGTACCACCGACATCAAGCCCGAGATGCACAGAGATCATGACGGCACGCCGTCGCGGACAAACAGCCGGGTGATTTCACGAGGATTGGTGATCATTGTCCCCACTACAACGGCATGGGCGCCGACACTGAACGCCTGCTGCACGAGCTCGGGGGTATTGTAACGCCCTTCGGCCACGATCGGAACCGTGAGCTGCGCGGCCAGCCGTTCGAGCAGAGCCATATCCGGAGCTTCAGGACGTGGCTGGCTGGCCTGTGTGTATCCTGACAAGGTGGTGGCGACATAATGCGCGCCCCAGTCCGCCGCTGCCAGGCCCTCCTCGAAGTTAGACACATCGGCGAACACCTCAGCACCCAGCTCCTCGCGAATGCGCCGGACGATTTCACGCGGGTGCTCGCCATCGCGAGGGCGCTCGGTGCAATCAAGAGCCACGATCTCGGCACCAGCAGCGATAATCGCCTCGGCAGCCGCAATGCTTGGGGTAATGTAGACGGGATGGCTTTCGGAAAACACTTTATGGATACCGATGACGGGAAGCCCCGCCGTTTTGACGGCAGCGATATCGTCCGGGCCATTGGCACGGATAGCAATGGCTCCACCATCGCGCGCAGCCAGAGCCATCGGCCCCATGAATTGCGCGCCATGCAATGGATTGTCTGCCCGCGCCTGGCAGGACACCACAAGTCCCTTTGGCAGTTTCATTTGACGGCACCCGAAGTCATGCCAGCAATAAACTGACGCGAGAGCAAGATATAAATCAGGATGATCGGCGCCGCAGACATTGTCAGTCCCGAGAACAGGACGCCCCAATCGGTCGTGTATTCGCCCATGAAGGTCGTGAGCCCCTGAGGCAAAGTCTTGAGGTCATCGTTCTGGATGAACACGAGCGGAAAGAAGAAATCGTTCCAGATCGGGACGACGTTCTGGATGCCTGCGATCACCATCGCAGGACGGACCAGCGGTAACATGATCGCCCACATGATCCGCGCTTCGCTCGCCCCGTCCATACGCGCTGCATCTTCGAGTTCATTGGGCAGGCTGCGAATGAAACCGGTCATGATGAACACGGTCGTCGGCAAACCCATTGCTGTGTAAACGAAGATCAGGGAAAGCTGATTGTTGAGGATCGAAAGGTCACGCATCAGCATGAACAGCGGAATGATCGCCAGTTTGAGTGGCAAGGTCAGCCCGGCAATAAAGAACATCAGAATGAAGCCAGAACCGGTAAACGCATATCGCCCAATGGCGTAGGCCGCCATTGTCCCAAGGGTCAGGATCAACACCATCGAAGCGCCGGTGACCACGAAAGAATTCAGCAGGTAGCGCAGGAAATTGGTTTCGGTCCATATCCTGACGAAATTGGAAACCTGCGTGAAATCGGGGATCGAAAATGGCGCTTGAAAGATCTGCGGCGTTGTCTTGAACGCCGAAAATACCATGATGACGATGGGCGCCAGCATGATGATCGTATTAGCGATCAGGATGATTTGCAGCAACCCGTCGCGCCCCAAGCTCGCAAACATCCCCTTGCGGTCATAATAATTTGTCGCGACACGGCTCATAGCTGAATTTCCCTGGCCCGCAGCCGTGTGGTGATGACGCCGGCGACCAGCGCGATAAAGATGAAAATCAGCACAGCTAGGGCAGATCCGAGCCCGAAATCCTGCTGCCCGGCGGACACATTACCAAACGCCGTGCGGTAGAAATACAGCCCCAGGACGTCTGTCGATCCGAACGGAGAGCCATCGAGGCCGCCCATGATAAAGGGCAGTTCAAACCAGTTGAAGGCGCCCACGAACAGCAGTGTGAAGACGATCGTGGCGCTGGGTGCGACAAGCGGCCAGACGATCTTGGTGATCTTCACCCATTCGCTTTCTGTCTCCATGCGCACGGCATCGAGAATTTCGCCAGGAATGCGCTGCATGCCGGCAAGAAATACCAGCGTGGGAAACCCCACCATGTGCCAGGCCTGCGCCACGATAATGCTCCACAGCGCTGTTCCGCTTTGCCCCAGCCAGGGCTGGGCCAGTTCACCAAGGCCGATGCCCTTGAGGCTGATGTTCACGACACCAAACAGAGGATGATAAAAGAGCTTGAAGAGATAGGCGACGATAATTGTCGAGAGCACCACCGGCAGGAAGACCGCGACCCGGTGAAAACGTGCGCCGGGCAGTTCGCGCCACAGCGCATAGGCAAGGATGAACCCCAAGCCGTTCTGGAGCACCATGAGCGCAAAGAAAACGATAACGTTGTTCTTGAAGGCGTTGATCGTCCAGCTGCGATACGGCTCGACAAACAGCACTGTATGGAAATTCTCCAGCCCGACGAAATCCCCGCGGCGCAAGCCCTGCCAGTCAAAGAAGGCATAAGCAAAGGCGGAGATGATCGGGTAGACGACGAACAGGGCCACAAAAGCCAGTGGCGGTACGATCAGGGCGGTAATCCAGAGACCGCGCCCGGTCATCCTGAGGTGTGGCATGTGCTGTCGCTTCGCTCTGGAGATCTAAGACATGCCCCTCCCCGTTTGGCGGGAAGGGGCGATTTCTAGTTGCAGACTAGTCCTGAAAGGGTTCGTACCATGCAGCAAGTCCGGTGGTGAGCGTTTCACCGATAGCGGCGGGCTCCGTTTCACCGGCAAAGAGCTTCTGCATTTCGCTCTGGATCAACACCGAGCCCGAAGGCTCACCATAGCGGAAATGCGCCAGCATGAGGTAGGGGATCGAGGACTGGTTCAGTTCAGCCACCTCGGCGAGCAAGGGGTTGTCGAACGTGACGCCCGGAATTGTCGAGATGTTGTTGAGCGTATTGGCAAAAGCCTGGCCGAACTCCTGGCTTGCAAGGTAGTTCACGAAGGTGATCGCCGCGTCCTTGTTGGCGCTAGCTGCATTGACCGCGTAGCCACCGTCAAAATAGAGCCCGACCAGTTTTTCGTCCGCTGCAGTCTCGCCGGGCGCTGCGAACATGCCCAGTTCAATATCGGGGTTCTGGGCAGTGAAGTTGGCAAGTTCATACGAACCACCAATAAACATGCCGGCCATACCCGAGCTGAACAGCTGCTGGGCTGAAGGATAATCGAGACCAATAAAGCCATCAGCGAAATATGCCTGGGCTATATCGTTCACTGCGCCGAGGGCATTGGTGAAGCGTTCGTCGGTAAAGTCGGTTTCACCCGCAATCAGCTCATTGTAGAAATCTGTACCCATAAGCGACGAGCCAAGACCGAAGGTCACTGTCTCGTTCTGCCATGCGGTTGCAGTGCCATTGGCAAAAGGGATGACGCCGGCATCCAGAAGTGTCTGGCTGAGCGCTTCAAGATCGGCCCAGTTCTGGGGTTCTTCGAGACCATTCTCGTCAAAGATTGTCTTGTTGTAGATGACAAGCTGGGTCTGGCTGGCAAACGGCACTGCGTAGATCGTGCCGTCCGATCGCATGCTTTCAGCGGCCAGAGCGGGCTCGGCGAAGTCTGCAAGAGCGGGAACGCTCTCGGCACTGAGTGGTTCAAGATAGCCAGCCGAAGCTACGTTTTCCAGACCGCCATAGGCCCGAACCATCATCACATCGGGACCAGTGCCACCGGCTAGTGCAGTCGACAGGATCGTATTGTAATTGGTCGCTTCGAAGGTTTCGAATTTGACTGTGATACCGGGGTTGGCTGCCTCGAACGTCTCGATGAACTGCTCATAGGCAGCGCGATCTTCCTGACGCCAACTCCAGAACGTTAGATCCTGGGCAAGCGCCGGTGCGGCAATAATCACGGCGCCGAGCGCCGCACTCATACGGATGACATTTTTTTTCATTGAAGTTCCCTCTCCTTGAAACGTCTGTGGAAGGTCTTGTCCCGGTGCCCTATGGCATCAGCCGCCGACCATCCTCGGCGGAAAAGAAATGCGCCGTCGCCGGATCGACCGTCACGGTCACCGGCGCATCGGGTGCAAAATTGTCGTTTGGTGCAGTGCGGGCGGCGAGCAGCGTGCCATCGGCAAGAC
Organism: Pelagibacterium sp.; assembly: GCF_048264985.1. Taxonomy (GTDB): domain Bacteria; phylum Pseudomonadota; class Alphaproteobacteria; order Rhizobiales; family Devosiaceae; genus Pelagibacterium. Next base: position 484,959 of record NZ_JBLXCL010000001.1, on the reverse strand, counting down.
GGACATACACATAGGCGTTGTCGCCCAGATATTCGGTATAGATCACCTGGGCATGGAAGCCCTGATCCACATGCCCGTCGTGTAATCTTACTGCGTCGGGGCGCAGCCCTAGCCGCTGGTTCTTCTCTTGCGGGATTGCCCCCATCGCGACCGAGCCGCCATTGGCCATGCCGAGCGAAGTTCCATCGCGCGCCACATCGACCAATGTCATGCGCGGCGACCCGATAAATGTGGCGACGAACGCATTGGCCGGCCGCTCGTAGAGATCGCGTGGAGAGCCGACCTGCTCGATCCGCCCTGCATTCATCACCACGATCTTGTCGGCCAGCGTCATCGCCTCAACTTGATCATGGGTCACATAAATCGTCGTACCGCCGATATCACGGTGAAGGCGGGCGATTTCCAGACGCACTTCCGAGCGCAAGGCCGCATCGAGATTGGAGAGCGGCTCGTCGAGCAGAAAGACGTCGGGCTTGCGTACAAGGGCACGGCCTATAGCGACACGCTGGCGCTGCCCACCTGAAAGCTCCCGCGGCTTGCGCTGCAACAGCTCATCGAGGCGCAGCATCTTGACCGCCTCGGCGATGCGACGCTCGACTTCGACCTTTTCAAGCCCCATCAGCCGGGCACCAAATGCCATATTTTCATAGACATCCATATGCGGGTATAGCGCATAGGACTGGAACACCATGGCGATACCGCGCCGCGAGGGCGCCACATCGTTCATCAGCTTTCCATTGAGTACGAACTCCCCGTCGCTGATCGGATCCAGACCGGCGATCAGTCGCAACAAAGTGGACTTGCCGCAGCCGGACGGGCCGACAAATACAACGAGTTCGCGATCCCCGATCTCCAGATCGATGCCGTGCAACACTTCGGTGGTCTTGAAGCGCTTCTTGATGCCGCGAAGCGAAAGCTGGGCCAAATCAATCCTCCGTCTGCCCTGCCGATCAGGCAAGAATCCCAGTCATGCAAACCACAGTCCGAAGCTCGCAATCATGGAATACTAAATTCCAAAAAAAATGAATGTCAAGAATATACAATTACTGCGCATGTATGGCAGCCGTGCCCGTCAGCGCAGAGGCGTTACCGATGGCGCTAAGTCACCGCGCTAACGCTGTTTAAGGACGGTGACGGCATTTTCACTGCTGTGGATATAGTCATGAGCGTCCGACTGACGACGGATGAGCAGGATGAACAACATATCCATGAGCATCAATTGCGCATCGCGCGAGGTGATGGCCGAGGAGCGCACGCGCTCCTCGTCGGCAACAGTAAAAAGGTGGATGTCTGCCAGATCGATCAGCGGGTTCGGCTGAAGCCCTGTCATTGAGATCACAGTGGCGCCGCGCTTTTTGGCAACCTCGACGATGCGCAAGGTTTCCACGCTGCGCCCGGAATGGGAAAGCGCCAGCAACACATCAGGCTGGCCAAGCGCCGAAGCGTTGGAAATCTGAATGTGGCTGTCGCTTTCGATCAGAGCCATGCGCCCCAGTTTGAGCAACTTGTAGGAAAAGTCCTTAGCCACCAGCGACGACGCGCCCACGCCGGCAAGCTGGATTTTTCGAGCATTTACAAGAGCATCCACGGCAAGATCGATCGTTTGCTCGTTATTGGCAGCGAGCGTCTCACGCATCGAGAGCAGTTTGCTGCCAATCAGCTTTTGCAGGATGGTAATATAGCTGTCGCTGGCATCGATGGTACCATGAATGACGCCACCGGGTGCATGCCACTCAAGGGCCTTGGCCTTGTTCACGGCAAGTTTGAGCTGCTGGTAGCCCGCATAGCCGAGCTTTTGGCTGAACTTGACCACACTGGACTGACTGCGCCCGGTGGCTTGAGCAAGCGCCGCCGAGGACAGGGTGAGCATCTGCTCGGGATTATCGATGATGAATTGGGCGATCTGGCGATCAGCCTGGGTCATGGATTCCAGCTTGGCGCCGAGAATTTTCAGTATGGACATGCTGGCTTCCGTAACACCGGGCCCGTGCTCCCAAGACTCGCTATGCAACCTCTAGAGGGCAAGGGCGCGTGATTGCAACCAAGTTCTCCTATGCCTCTCACGACAAGGCTGTCGGCCATGATCGCTGCGAGGCACAATTAACGGAATACAATATTCCTAGTCTCGTTGACACCCGGAATATTCACTTCTAACATCGCCGTCGGAATTTGAGCAAAGGCACCATGGCAAAAACTACCCTGATGGCAGAGCTGGAACAGCTCGTTTCCGAAGCCCGCAACCCCGACACCCTGCAAATCGACTTGATGTCGACGCCACAGATTCTTGCGGCGATGAATGCGGAGGACGCGCGTGTTTCCGAAGCTGTACGCCTTGTGCTTCCCGAGATTGCAGCCGCCGTCGAGCGAATCGTTGAGGCTTTCAAGGCCGGTGGCCGCCTGATCTATATGGGCGCAGGTACAAGCGGACGACTGGGTGTACTCGATGCTTCGGAATGTCCGCCGACCTTCGGTGTACCCGAAGGCATGGTTGTGGGGCTGATCGCCGGCGGCGACCGAGCATTGCGCTATCCGATCGAAGGCGCCGAGGACTCTCCTGAAGAGGGACGCCGCGACCTCGAAAACGTCAATCTCAGTGCCAAGGACGTTGTTGTCGGCATCGCCGTCAGCGGACGGACGCCATATGTCATCGGCGGCCTTGCCTATGCTAAAGAGGTCGGTGCCGTTACCGCATCGCTGTGCTGCAATCCCGATGCCGTCATCGCACGAATGGCCGACATTGCAATTTCGCCGCTGGTTGGCCCCGAAGCGCTCACCGGTTCAACGCGCCTCAAATCAGGTACTGCACAAAAACTCGTGCTCAACATGCTGACAACCGCAAGCATGATCCGCAGCGGCAAGTCGTATGAAAATCTGATGGTCGATCTTTCGGTGAGCAACAAAAAGCTCGCCGCCCGCGCGACCCGCATGCTGGTCGAGGTTACCGGCTGCTCGCCGAGTGAGGCAGAAGACTACCTGACTGCCAGCAACAACAACGTAAAACTGGCGATCCTGATGGCACTGACGGGCCTTGAGGCGAGCGAAGCGGAAATTGCCTTGCGCGATGCCGGCGGCTTCCTGCGTCGCGCAGCCGCCCAGCACAAGCCCCGCGCTGCCGGCTGAACGGGAACGACATGGATCTGCTCGTCAATCTTTATGGCAACCGCATGCACGCGCTCAAGGCACGCGCCGAAAAGGTGGATGCAACGATACGGGTGGCCCTCCCGCCTGAACAGCACATCATCAAGGACTGGGTGCGGACCCATTTCAGTGAATATTGGGTAAGTGAAGTTACCGCAGCAATGGCCCATCAGCCGCCAGGATGCCTGATCGCCACCGTTGATGATCAGCTCGTCGGCTTTGCCTGCTACGACGCAACTGCACGCGGGTTTTTCGGCCCCACAGGCGTTTGTGAAGATCAGCGTGGCAAGGGGCTTGGGGTGGCGCTGTTCTATCATACGCTGGCAGCGATGAAGGCACATGGCTATGCCTATGCCATAGTCGGGTCTGCCGGTCCTGTGGATTTTTACGTAAACGCTGCCGACGCCATGCCAATTGCGTCGGAAAAACAGGACATCTATCAGGGCTTGTTGCGCATCGAGCAGAAGCCGCAGGGAACACAGTAATGACGACCCCACTGGCCCTCTTCGTGGGCATGCCCGGCCTTGAGCTAACGCCATCGGAGATCGCATTCTTCCGCGAAACCAACCCGTTTGGCCTTTTCCTGTTTCGGCGCAATCTCGAAACGCCCGAACAGATCAAGCATTTGTGCGCCCAGTTCCGCGAGGCTGTCGGACGCCCGGACGCGCCGATCTATATCGATCAGGAAGGGGGCCGCGTGCAGCGGCTCGACAATGGCAATTGGCCTCTATACCGCCCACTCGGCAATTTCGGGGCTCTGGCCCGCAAGGATCTTGAGCTTGGCAAACGCGCCTTGCGCCTGTCGTCGTTGGCCATGGGTTCGATGATGACAGAACTGGGCATTGGCAGCGGCACGACGCCCGTTGTCGACCTGGCCCGCAAAGACACGCACGATGTTATCGGCCAGCGCGCGTTTGGCGACGACTCCGAATTGGTCTCAACGCTTGGCCGCGTTGTCCTGGAAGCAATGCTCGAAGTCGGCGCGATGCCGATCGTCAAGCACATCCCCGGCTATGGCCGGGTGAGCGTCGACCCTCATTTCGACTGCCCGATCGTTGATGCCAGTGTCGATGATATGCGGAACTCCGATTTCCGCCCCTTCGTCGCGCTCAAGGACGCGCCATGGGCGATGGTGGCCCATCTGATCTTCACGCAGATCGACAGTGATCGGCCCGCCTCAGTGTCGCCGATTGTCTGCGATATGATCCGCGATGACCTCGATTACGACGGCGTGCTGATCACCGACTGTCTCACAATGGAGGCATTGTCAGGTACGTGGCCGGAACGGGTGCAGGCGGCGCTCGATGCCGGTTACGATATTGCCCTGCACAGCCAGGGCGATCTTGCCGCCAGCGAGGCGGCGGCTAGAGCGGCGCGCCCGCTGAGCAGTGAGAGCCTCGCCCGTATTGACCGCGCCAACAAGCAGCTCGGATCGACCCGTGTCGACGTGCAGGCCTTGCATGCCGAGGTGGAGGAAATTTTTAGGGAGAACGGCTTCGCCTGAAGGCGGGTCGATCAAGCAAGGAGAGACATAAAATGTCAAGGATAGCAGTCGTTGCGGTGGCATCCGCTTTGACGTTGATGACGGCAGTACCGGCACTGGCCCAGGACAGTGAGAACGTGCTGACGATCAGCTCTGAGCAGACCACCACTTTCGTTCGCAATTTCAACCCGTTCGGCCAGACTTCGGCGCGTTACACAACGCTCGACTTCATGTACGAACCTCTGGTTGTCTTCAACCGCCTCAACGGCAACGAGCCCCATTTCCGTCTGGCCGAGAGCTTTGAACTTGCCGACGACCTGAAATCAATCACCTTCACGCTTCGTGATGGCCTTACATGGTCCGACGGCGAACCTTTGACCGCAGACGATGTCGTCTTCACATATGATTACATCAAGCAGTTCCCGGCTCTCGATTTCATTTCCGTGTCCGAGCAGCTCGCCTCGGTCGAAAAGGTCGATGACCGCACTGTCCGGTTCAACCTCAATGAAGCCAACTCACTGATCGCCAACACGATCGTGGGTATGCCTATTGTACCCCAGCATGTGTGGGCCGACATCGAGGACCCCGTAACCTTTGCCAACGAAAACCCCGTTGGCTCGGGTCCGATGACCGAAATCACCCGGTTTACCCCGCAAGTGTACGAGCAGTGCGCAAATCCTCATTACTGGGATGCTGACAATCTGGACGTCGATTGCCTGCGCATGCCCCAGCTCGCTGACAATCCCCAGGTTCTTGCCGCCCTCGCTGATGGCACACTGGATTGGGCGACAAGCTTCATCCCCGACATCGACAACACATTTGTGTCCAAGGACCCCGAGCACCACAAATACTGGTTCACACCGTCGAGCCTTGTGTCGTTCCAGATCAGCATGATCACGCCCGACGAGAACAACCGCAAGGCGTTCAACGACGTCGATTTCCGTCGTGCATTGTCGATGCTCATCGACCGCCAGACGATCGTCGACATCGCCGGCTACGGCTACCCGCTGGTCAACGAAGATCCTGCGATCCTTGGTGAGCTTTACAAGAGCTTTGCCAACCCTGCAGTCGAAGAGGAATACGGCCAGTATGGCAGGTTCGACTTCGAAGCTGGCACAGCGCTGCTCGACGAAGCCGGTTACGTCGATGCTGACGGTGACGGTTTCCGTGACAACCCTGACGGCTCACCCATTGCCATCGACATCATGGTGCCCAATGGCTGGACCGACTGGATCGATGCCGTCCAGATCTCGATGGAAAGTCTGACCGAAGCCGGGCTCAACGTAAAGATGAGCACGCCGGAAGCCGCAGTCTGGACTTCGGGCCTGATTTCGGGTGAGTACTCGATGACGCTGAACGCCCTGGCGTCGGCCGCCAACCCGTACTTCCCCTATATCCGCTCGTTCAACCCGAACGATTTCGGCAAGAGCCGTTTCACCGCCCCTCACTGGGAAAATGATGAGGTCATGGAACTTCTGGGCGAGTACACCCAGATCAAGGACCCGGCCGAGGCGAGCGCCGTTCTCGATCAGATCCAGATGATCGTGGCCGAAGCCATGCCGATCATTCCGGTGTATAACAGCCCCTCGTTCTACCAGTACAACACAAGCCGGTTCACCGGTTGGGCGGATGCCGAGAACCCCAAGTTCTCTCCTGTTGTGTCCAACGCCAATCCGGCTCGCCTGCTCCAGTTGCTCGACCTGGAACCGGTCGCTGAATAACAGCCAAACAATAGACGGAGACGCGCCGGGGCGCGTCTCCTGTTTTCTTTTCCAGGAGGACACATCACCATGGCCTTTTTGCTACGGCGACTGGCGTTCTACCTAGCGGCATTCCTTGTCGCCGCGACCATCAATTTCTTTCTGCCCCGTCTCATGCCGGGCGATCCCATCCAGATCATGTTTGCAAGCGCCGGCTCGGAGCTGTCGTTGGAAAATCTCAACGCCCTCAAGCTGACTTTCGGCTTTATCGATGCACCCCTGGGCGAACAATATCTGCGCTACCTGCAAAGCGTGTTTACTGGCGATCTTGGCCGGTCAATCAAATACTTCCCTCTGCCCGTTACGGAACTCTTGGGCCGTGCGCTCATCTGGACCCTCGGGCTCATGGGCATTGCCACGGTCATCAGCTTCACGCTCGGCACATTTCTTGGCGTTTTTGCCGCTTGGCGTCGTGGCAAACCGATTGACTCGGCGATTTCGCTAAGCGCGATCTTTGCCAGCTCAGTGCCGGCAGTTGTCGTGTCATTGATCATGCTCTTTGTCTTCAGCTATACGCTGGGGTGGTTTCCCAATGGCTATGCCGTCAATCCGCTCATCGATCCGGCATGGAGCTGGGAGTACATCTCGAGCATCATCTATCACGGCACCCTGCCCATGTTGACATTGGTGATCGTGCTCACTGGCGGCTTCGCCGTCACCATGCGCAACAATATGATCAATCTGCTCGGCGAGGATTATATCGTTATGGCCCGCGCCAAGGGCCTAAACGACAGGCGGGTCATGTTGTGGTACGCGGCGCGGAACGCTCTCCTGCCGACGGTTTCAAGCCTTGCTATCGCCATCGGCACGATTCTCGGTGGTTCGCTCGTCGCCGAGGTGGTGTTCAACTATCCCGGCCTTGGCAACACGCTGTACCAGGCAATCATTGCGCGCGACTATCCCGTTATTCAGGGCCAGCTGCTGATCATGACCGGTGCCATGCTCATTTCCAATTTCGTGGTCGATCTGAGCTATGTGCTTCTCGATCCGCGCCTCAAGAAGGCATGACACGATGAAGCTGTTGACCCAATTGCGACACAACAAGAAGGCCATGGTCGGCCTTTGCATCCTGCTCATCATCGTTCTGGTCGCGGTCTTTGCTCCGCTATTGACCGAATATAGCCCGGTAAAGCGGGTTGGACGTCCACACCAGCCCCCCAGCTGGGAGCACTGGATGGGCACCACACGACTTGGCCATGACGTCTTCTCGCGCCTTGTCCACGGTGCCCGGGTTTCCCTTGCCGTCGGCTTCGGTGCAGGTTTGATGATCACCTTGATCGGCACCGTACTGGGCATCATCGCCGGCTATAAGGGTGGAATCGTCGACGAAGTCATCAATTTTTTCACCAACATGGTTCTTGTTGTTCCCAACCTGCCACTCCTGCTTGTTCTCGCAGCGTTTATCGGCCAGGCGAGCCCGTTGGTGATCGCCATCATTTTAGGGCTCACCTCCTGGGCCTGGGGCGTTCGGGTAACGCGGTCGGAAACGCTGTCGATCCGTCAGCGTGATTTCGTAAAAAGCGCTGAAATGCTTGGGGAGCCATCCGCACGTATCATGGTATTCGAAATCTTCCCGAACCTGATATCGATTGTCGGCATCAACTTCATCGGTAGCGTCATCTTTGCCGTTATCACTGAAGCCACACTTGAATTCCTTGGATTGGGCGACCCCAACACAGTTTCATGGGGCATCATGCTTTACAACGCGCAGAACTCTGCGGCGCTGTCGGTCGGCGCCTGGTGGGATCTGCTGGCTCCGTGCTTTGCTCTGGCATTCCTTGGTCTTGGACTTGCGCTGATCAATTTTGCCATCGACGAAATCGCCAATCCGCGCCTGCGGACTGGCGGCATGCTCAATCGGTGGACCCGCATGGTGCGTGTTGGGGAGGGTAAGATATGAGCGAACCGGTTCTCTCGATCCGCAATCTCAACATCGATTATGTCGGCGCCCAAACAGACTTTCACGCTGTCAAGAATGTCAGCTTCGATATCGCGCCGGGAGAGTTTTTCGGCCTTGCCGGAGAGTCCGGATGCGGGAAATCGACAATTGCTTTTGCGATCAGCAGACTGCACCGCGCTCCGGCCCTGATCCGCAAGGGCAGCGAAATCGTCGTTGGCGGGCGCAACGTGCTCGACCTCGAAGAAGAGGATTTGCGCAGCTTCCGTTGGCGCGAAGTGGCCATGGTGTTCCAGAGCGCCATGAACTCGCTAAACCCGGTACTCACGATCGAAACGCAGTTTTACGACGTGCTGAAGGCGCACACCAATATCAGCCGTGCCGAAGCCCGTGAGCGCGCGACGGAGCTCCTCAAGCTTGTCGACATTGCCCCTGAGCGCCTCGATTCCTACCCGCACCAGTGCTCAGGCGGCATGCGGCAAAGGATCGTCATTGCCATTTGCCTGGCCCTCAAGCCAAAGCTGCTCATCATGGACGAGCCGACCACCGCGCTCGATGTTGTGGTTCAGCGTGAAATCCTGCAGCGCATCGAAATTCTGCGCCGCCAACTCGGCTTTTCGGTACTGTTCATCACCCACGATTTGGGGCTGATGGTTCAGGTGAGCGATCGTATCGGCATCATGCTCGAAGGCGAGCTTGTCGAGATCAACGACGCGCAATCGATCTATAAAAACCCCCAGCACGCCTACACCAAACGCCTTTGGGCCTCGATGCCCAAGCTCTACGGAAACCAGACGGCGCGGGAGACAGCACCATGACCACCGCGGCCACAGATCAGCCCATTCTTGCGCTGGACAATGTCTCCAAAGTTTTCGGACATGCCGATAATCCAGTTTATGCAGCACGTTCGATCTCGTTTGCACTACATCCGGGCCGGACACTGGCGCTGGTCGGCGAATCGGGTTCGGGCAAGACCACAGCGGCTCGGCTCATCATGCGCGAGTATCTCCCCGACGAGGGTCGCCTGATGTTTCGCGGCGCGCCACTCGGCAAAGGCGATGCCAAAGCGATCAAGTCCTATCGCTCATCTGTGCAGATGGTGTTCCAGGATCCATTTGCGTCGCTCAATCCGACCCACACGATACGCTATCATCTCGAGCGCCCACTACGGCTGCATCAGCCTGGCCTTGATGCCGCTCAGCGCAAGGCGACCATCGAAGAACTGCTCGATCGCGTCAAACTCGACCCAGCATTGATCATGGGCAAATTCCCGCACGAATTGTCCGGCGGTCAGCGTCAACGTATTTCGATTGCCCGCGCACTCGCCGTCAATCCCGAGGTCATCGTTGCGGACGAGCCGACCTCGATGCTCGACGTTTCCGTTCGGCAGGGCATCCTCAACCTACTCAACGACATGAAGGCCGAGCTGAGTTTGGCCCTCCTCTACATTACACACGACATAGCGACGGCGCGGTATGTCGCCGACGATATCATGGTGATGTATGCCGGCCAGATCGTTGAATGGGGCAGCGTCGATGACGTGCTGAACGATCCGCAACACCCTTACACAAGACTGCTGCTCTCTGCGGTGCCCGATCCGGATCGGCGCTTCAACGACACGCGCTTTGCTGATGAGTTGAGCCAGACCGATGCGATCCGCGCGCGGGCTGCACTGCCACAGACCGAGGTCGTACAAGTCGGCGAAAATCACTTCATCCGGCCCATGCTCGGCTGACCGGGCCATGACGACTCGCCTCTACGCAGCCATCGAGCGCTTTGCAACTGCTGGACACTTCACAATTGCACGGGGCAGCCGAACCGAGGCCGTCGTGGTATCGGTGCGGATCGAAAGTGACGGTCTTTCGGGCTACGGCGAATGCGTACCTTATGCCCGTTACGGCGAAACGCCGGAGACAACGCTCACAACGATCGAGGCCCTTGCACCAGCAATCACCAAGGGATTGAGCCAAGCGGAACTTCAGGATGCCCTACCGCCTAGTGCCGCCCGAAACGCTATCGACTGCGCGTTTTGGGATCTCGCGGCAAAAAGAGCTGGCATTTCCGTAGCGGAACTGGCGAACATAAATGTGCCAGATCGGTTCGAGACTGCGTTCACAATCAGCCTTGGCACACCCGAGGTCATGGCGGAAGCCGCAGCGAAAGCACGGGCGATGCCTCTACTTAAGGTTAAGCTCGGCGCGCCCGGCGACGCCGCGCGGCTTGAGGCAGTGCGCAAGGCGGCACCCGATACACGGCTGATCGTTGACGCCAATGAAGGCTGGCAAATTACCGAACTGCCCGCTCTGTTCAATGTTTGCGCCGCGTGCGGGGTAGAGCTGATCGAACAGCCTCTTCCCGCTGCCAACGACGCTGTCCTGGCAGACATCACATGCCCCGTCCCCATCTGTGCCGACGAAAGTGTCCACGCACTGGCAGGATTGGACGAACTGATCGGACGCTATGACGCCATCAACATTAAGCTCGACAAGACTGGAGGCTTGACCGAGGGCCTGAAAGTGGCACGACACGCAAAAGCCTTGGGCCTTTCGGTCATGGTTGGCTGCATGGTCAGCACGTCCCTATCGATGCTTCCGGCCTGCCTTTTGGCATCATATGCCAACTGGATCGATCTCGATGGGCCACTGCTCCTCGCCAAAGACCGTGCTGGCGGACTGGTCTACGCAAATGGCACCCTATTAACCGGCCAATCAAAGCTCTGGGGCTGAAGATCTATCGAGGATGGGTCACATCACGGGTGCGCCGCAAGGCATCGACAGTCTGCTCATAGCGCTGGCTGGCCACACCCAGGAAGAGACAATCCACAATGGCAAGCTGGGCAATGCGGCTGACCATCGCGCCCGCGCGAAGACGGCTCTCGCGGGCCCGGCTCACCAAGCGCTCATCGGCTGTCCGCGCCAATGGCGAGTCCGGTGATCCTGTCACTGCAACCGTCAGTGCGCCAGACTGGCGCGCGATCTCGATGTACCGAACCGTGTCTGCCGTCGTGCCCGAATGAGAAAAGGCCAGCGCAACCGTGCCGGCGGGCGAGAGCAGCGCAGCTGTCCAAGCCTCGTGCGGATCAGTGAGCAAAAACGCGTTCCGACCGATGCGAAACAGCTTGTGATGTAGATCCTGGGCAACAAACTGACTTGCACCAATTCCAAACAACAGAATGCGATCCGCCTGATCAACTGCTGCAACGACACGCTCCAGCGCGCCGTAATCAAGGCCCGAAACGGTTTCATCAATCGCGAGGATTTCCAACGACGCCACTTTTGAGGCCATTTCCTGGAGAGTGTCAGATTGGGCGATTTCCGCTCCGAGGATGAGATCACTACCAAACTGGGCTGCCTCTTTGCCGAGTTCGGTGGCCAGCGACATGCGCAATTGCGAGTAGCCGGACAGGCCGAGGGCACGACAGAAACGCACTATCGATGCCACCGACGTGCCACAGGTCGCAGCCAGCTCTGAAATCGTTTGCTCCAGAACGACCTTTGGCTGCTCGCGGATCACCGCGGCCACCCTTTGCATGGCCGGGGTCAACTTGCCGGCCGAGGCTTCAATTGTCGATTGTATCCCCAAAACCTACTTCCTCCAGCCCAATGATCTGCTCGCACCTATTGAAACAAAAGTTCAGGGCATCCAGCAAGTGTGAAAATTATTGACAGACGGTTCTGTGACTTCATAGGCTCTACTCTGGAGATCAGCATTCCATGCCGCGCCCGCTTGACCCTGCGTCCAGCTTGCAAATGGCAAATGAAAACGGGTCTGATGGCTGCATTTCGGTCTCGATTAGGAGGGGCCGTACTAAAGGAGGGAATACCATGCACATAAACACAACACGAAAAGTGTTGGCAGGTCTGGCGGTAGCGACTGCCCTGTCGACAACAGCAATTGCCTTGCCGGTCCAGGCCGACACATTGCGCATGGCGTGGTCGCAGGACGCGACCGGGCTGGATCCGCATAAGCAGACGGCTTTCTCGTCGCTGCGCCTGCTCGAGCTGGTCTATGAACCCCTTGTCCGGCTCGACGCCGAGCTCAACGTGGTTCCGGCTATTGCGTCGGACTGGACGTTTTCCGAAGACGCCCAGACACTGACCTTTACGATCGACCCCAATGCCAAATTTTCAACCGGCGCACAGGTGACTTCCGGTGACGTCAAGGCATCGTTTGAGCGTTTGCTTGACGAGGCGACCTCTGCAGCCGCCCGCTCAAATTTCGTCTCGATCGCGAGCATCGATACGCCCGATGACAGCACAGTCGTCTTCAACCTGAGCGCGGCGGACGTCCCTATCCTTGTGGCAATGGCCACGATCAATGCCGCCATCATGCCGGCGAGCGAAATCGAAGCAGGGTCAATTGGCACGACAGCAATCGGATCGGGCCCATTCACGCTCGATAGCTGGGAACCCAATTCCCGCGAAGTGCTGAGCGCCAATCCCGAATGGGCTGGTGGCGAGTTGGCCATCGACGGTATCGACATCTCGGTTCTTCCCGACGAGACGGCAATCCTGGCGTCTCTGCGTGCTGGGCAAATCGACTTCGCACTGCTCAATGACCCGCTGATCGCAACCCTTGTGCCAAACGAACCCAACCTCGAACTCAACCGGGTCGGCGTGCTGGCGTATAATGTGCTCCAGCTCAACCCGTCGCGCGAGCCGATGGACAACCTCAAGGTGCGCCAGGCCATGTCCTGTGCCATCGACCGCCAGGGCATCATCGACGCTGCACTGGCCGGTGAAGGCAAGGTAACCGGCCCCTTGACCATGCCCGCCTTTGCGCAGGACCCTTCCGATCTGTTCTGTTACGAGCAGGACCTGGATATGGCGCGTCAGCTGATGGAAGAATCCGGCGTCGATGGTTTTACAGCCAAGGTCATCGCCGCAACAGGAGAACCCCCTGTTGCCGCTTCCGAGGCTCAGGTGCTGCAGTCGCAACTGGCCGAGATCGGCATCAATCTCGAGATCGAGATGATGGAACTCAACGTCTATGTCGACACGTGGCTGAGCGGCGAGTTCGACATGGCTGTCGCCCAGAACGGCGGCCGGCCGGATCCATATCCGATGTATAACCGCTATTTCACCGCTGAAGGCAATCTGGCCCACGTTTCCAACTTTGGCGACGAGACGTTGGACAGCCTGATGAAGCAGGGCCAGACAGAGACCGACCCGGCGACGCGCGTCGAGATCTTCCAGGCGTTCGAACGTCACCTGGCCGAGCAGGCACCGTGGCTCTGGCTTTCGACGGGCTACAGCTATACGGCTCAGCGCAACACGGTTTCCGGCTTTGAATCGTCACCGACCGGCACCCTGTTCGGGCTGACCAAAGTTTCGATGGACTAACACAATAGAGGGCCGGTCTTTGGACCGGCCCGCCTAGCGGGTATTTTCGATGCGTTATGTGGTTCAGCGACTGCTGACCTTCCCACTGATCCTTCTCGGTGTGTCGCTCATTGTCTTCGTGTCGATCCGGCTGATACCCGGCGATGCAATCGTTGCCATGCTGGGCACCGAGGCCGGACTGCTAACGCCCGACCAGCGGTCGGCGCTGGCTGCGTATTTCGGCATTGATCAACCGATCTGGTCGCAATATCTGCGCTGGCTTGCCGGCTTGTTTCAGGGCGATCTGGGCATTTCCTCGATCTATGGAAAACCCGTCCTGACCGTGATCCTTGAGCGGTTCCCGCTCACGCTGCAACTTTCACTGATGTCCATGGTGATCGCGCTGGGTACCGGCGTGCCCCTTGGCGTGCTTGCAGCTTCCCGAAATGAGCGCCCGAGCGATCTTGTCGTGCGCGTTCTCGCCATGCTCGGCCAATCCACGCCCAATTTCGTCGTCGCCATCCTCATCATCTATGTGCTCTCGGTCTATTTCGGCTTTGTCCCCGCCATGGGCATCTTCACCCCGTTCCATGTCGACCCGCTGGCCAGCGTCAAACAACTGATCTTTCCCGCCATCACGCTTGGCTTTGCCTTCGCGGCCTCGGTGACCCGCATTTCACGCGCGGCAATGCTCGATGTGTTGAGCGACGACTATGTCCGCACCGCGCGTTCAAAAGGTGCATCCCCTGCTCGTGTCATATGGCGTCACGCTCTGCCCAACGCGATTATCCCCGTTGTGACTCTTTCCGGTGTCGAATTCGGCTATCTTTTGGGTGGCGCTGTGATCGTTGAGCAGATTTTTGCTTTACCCGGACTTGGCCGACTGGTGCTCGACGCCATCACACAGCGCGATTATGCGCTGGTACAGGGCACTGTTCTGTTCATTGCCTTCAACTTCCTTGTGGTCAATCTGCTGGTGGATCTTGCCTATGTGGCGCTGGATCCGCGGATCCGGATCGGGGGGCGCTAATGGGCAGCTTTGCAAAGGCCGTAATCCGCCACCCATCGGGCCGAATCGGCGTTGCCATCATCACAATTTATCTCATCATCGCAATTTTGGGCGCGGCGGGACTGACCCCGCACGATCCTCTCAAGCTATTTGCCATCGACAGGCTGAAGGCTCCCAATTCCACCTATTGGTTCGGCACCGACCTTTTGGGGCGCGATGCCTTCAGCCGGCTCATGGTGGGGATCAGGCAATCGATGATCATCGCCTTTGCCTCGGTCGCATGCGCAACATTGGCCGGCACTGTCATCGGGCTTTTGTCTGCATGGTGGGGCGGCATCTGGGATGGGCTTTTCATGCGCATCATGGACGTCTTGCTGGCCTTCCCTGCCATCTTGCTGGCGCTTTTGATCATCGCCATCGTGGGTCCGGGAACAATGACGAGCGTCGCCGCCATCGGTATCGTCTATACGCCGATTTTCGCGCGCGTCGTGCGCGGCCCGGCGCTCTCGCTCAAGCAGCGTGACTTCGTCGATGCGGCGCGGACCTTTGGCAGTGCACAATCCTACGTCCTGACGCGTCATCTCTTGCTCAACCTTGTTGCGCCGCTGGCCGTTCAGGTCACGCTCGCTCTTGCGTGGGCGCTCCTGACCGAGGCGGGGCTGTCGTTCCTCGGGTTGGGCACTCAGCCGCCAACCCCCTCCCTCGGCCTTATGCTCGCTGAGAGCCGCAACCTTATGCAGCAGGCGCCCTGGCTCATGATCTTCCCGGCGATCACCATCATGGTCGGCATTCTCGGATTCAACCTCACTGGCGACGCACTGCGCGACATACTCGATCCCCGGACCCAGAGGAGACAGGCATGACGTCTCTGCTTTCAGTCAGCGATCTTCACGTTGGGTTTGGCCGCGATCCCAAAGCCAGTGAAGTCGTAAGGGGGGTCAGTTTCGATCTCGAGCCCGGCGGCACTTTGGGCATCGTAGGCGAATCCGGCTCCGGCAAGTCAGTGACTGCACTCTCGATCAATCGTCTGGTCGATTTTGGCGGCGGGCGTATCACATCGGGCTCAATCATGCTTGACCGAGCCGATAGCACTACACTTGATGTCACCCGGGCCGACGAAAGGACGCTGAGAAGCATCCGTGGCCGCGATGTCGGCATGATATTCCAAGAGCCTATGACCTCGCTCAATCCGGTGCATACGATTGGCGCCCAGATCGAAGAAGCATTTCGCCTTTCCAAGGGCCTGTCGCGTGATGCAGCGCACAAGGCCAGCCTTGAGGTCCTCGACAGGGTTCGTATTCCCGATGCGCGATCGCGGCTGAAATACTATCCGCATCAATTGTCCGGCGGCATGCGGCAACGGGTGATGATTGCCATGGCATTGGCGTCGAGCCCACGCCTTCTGATTGCCGATGAGCCGACCACAGCCCTAGACGTTACTGTACAGGCCCAGATCATGGCCCTCCTGGCCGAGCTTCGCGCCGAAACCGGCATGTCGATGATCTTTATCACTCACGATATCGGGCTCGTGGCAGGCATCGCCGACCACATAATGGTGATGCAGAACGGCCTTGTTGTCGAGCACAACGAGACGGACAGGGTTCTCGACAATCCGCAACATGACTACACACGCCACCTCCTGCGGGCGGTCCCCCATTTCACCGCCGGCAACGCTGTGCGCGATGATGGGGCGCGCCAGCAAACCAAAGATCCGATCATTACGGTCGACGATCTCGTCGTACGTTTCCCGATCGGAAAAGGGCTATTCAAATCCAGCGGTGCGATCCACGCAGTCGATGGCGTCAGCTTTGACCTGATGCCTGGAGAAACTCTCGGTATCGTAGGCGAAAGCGGATCGGGCAAGTCCACGACCGCACGCGCCATTCTTGGCCTCAACAGCACGCAACGCGGCAACATCAAAACGCTTTCCGGCCATTCCCGGCGGCCTGTGCAGATGGTATTCCAGGACCCTTTTGCTTCGCTCAACCCCCGGCTCAACGTCGAAGCCCTGCTCGCGGAACCCGCACTTGCCAACGGACAGAAGCTTGATGCTGCCCTCAAGGCGCGGATGCACTTCCTGCTCGAGCGGGTCGGGCTGCCGGTCGATGCGCTCTCGCGTTATCCCCACCAGTTCTCGGGTGGCCAACGCCAGCGCCTATGCATCGCCCGCGCGCTGATGCTCAATCCCGACGTCGTGGTCCTGGACGAAGCGGTTTCTGCGCTGGACGTTTCGGTCCAGGCACGCGTTCTTGAATTGCTCGTGGACCTGCAGCGCGAGTTTCGACTGGCCTATCTGTTCATCTCGCATGACATGGCCGTGGTTGAACGGATTGCGCATCGCATTGCAGTGATGTTCGCCGGTCAGATCGTTGAAATCGGCGATGCCCGTGCTGTCCTTGCCGACCCGCAACACAGCTACACGAAGCGCCTGATCTCGGCGGTCCCGGCCATCGAGCGCCGCAAGCAGCATTTTGCAGTCGATGTGACCCAGGTCCCCTCCCTTGTGCGTCCCGCGGGATATGAGCCGCCGCCAGCCCATTGGCATGAGGCCGGAGACGACCACAGCTACCGTCTTGAGGATATTCGATGACCCAGATAGACGCCCGGCTTGACCGCGCTTTCGCTTCACTCGAAACAGCAATCTCCAATGGCCGCATTCCCGGTGGGGTTTTGGGCTTGGTCGATGCCGACGGCAACCGCGCAGTACGGAGCCTGGGCCACGCCCAGACCGTCCCTGAACAGCGTGCGATGACCGATCAGACGTGGTTCGACCTGGCCTCGTTGACCAAGGTGCTGTTTACAACCGAGCGCATACTTGGCCTGGCCGAAGCTGGAACTATCGACCTCGATGCGCCGCTCACCAGCGTATTGCCTGATTTCCGGCACTACAATCTGGACAATTGGGAACGCAAGGTCACCTTTCGCCAATGTCTTGGCCATCAGACGCCGTTTCCCGCTGTCTTTCCACTCTATACCTATGGCCGCGATCCCGACTTGCTGCGCACTTTCCTGCTGCAGCACGAATGGCCGGCAGGTCCAGCAGTGTATTCGGACATCAATTTCATTTTGCTCGGACTGGCTCTGGAACGTATCGAGGGTCGTTGGGTCCGTTCTATGAATCCCGGAAAGGGCTTTGCCTGGTCCTCCGACCCGGCCAACAGCGCTGCCTCCGAGGATTGCTACTGGCGCCATCGCGTTCTGGTGGGCGAGGTACATGACGACAATTGCTCGGCGCTTGAGGGCGCAGGTCATGCGGGCCTCTTCGGCACGGTTTCCGCCGTGCTCGATTTCGCTGCCGAAAAACTGGCAGGATCTGGCGCCGATGCGCTGATCCGCACTCCCCTTTCAGGCCGCCGGACCCATGGCTGGGAGCGTCCCTATGAAGGGTGGTCAGGCGGCGAGCATTGCTCGCCAGCAACAATCGGCCATACAGGTTTTACCGGGACCGGACTTTGGATCGATTTCGATCGCGGTCACGCATGGAGCCTGCTCACCAATCGCGTGCACCCAACGCGCCATTTCGACAGCGGCATCATCGGCTTGCGGCGTGAAGTAGGCGACATCATCAACGCGGGTTAAGGAGAAAGTCATGGAACCGCTCTGGGCCATTGGTCTGATGACGGGCACTGTGCTCGACGGCAACATCGATGTGGCGCTTTTGCGCACCGACGGTGAAAATATCGAAAGCTTCGGCGCCTATACGCTTGCCCCTTATCCGCAGTCGATCCGCACGCTGCTCGAGGACACACTCGCGCAGGCGCGCATATGGAACTTTGAGGGCCCAGAGCCTGCAATATTTGCTGAAGCCGAAGAGGCGCTGACCCGTGCCCAGTCCGCAGCGGTACTCGATCTGGTAAAACAGGCCGGACTAACGCCGGACGAAATCGGCGTTATCGGCTTTCATGGCCAATCCGTACTCCATCGAGCGCCTCAGCCCGGACGCATCGGTGCGACACGTCAGTTGGGCGATGGTGCGCTGATGCACAAACTGACCGGCATTCGTGTCGCCTTCGACTTCCGCTCTGCAGATGTGCGCGCCGGCGGCCAGGGTGCTCCGTTGGCCGCCCTGTATCACCAGGCGTTGTTGCGCAGGATCGACGCCACTGACGGCAAGACGGCAGTTCTCAATCTCGGCGGCGTTGCCAATGTAACCTGGTGGGATGGCAAGGATCATCTTGTTGCCTTCGACGCTGGCCCTGCCAATGCGCCCATCAACGATTTCGTCAAGGACCTTGGCCTTGGCGACATGGATGAGAACGGTCAGATGGCGCTCCGCGGGACGGTGGATGAGGCACGGCTGGAAAACCTGCTGACCCATCCCTACCTCACTACCCCTTATCCCAAATCGCTCGACCGTTTCGATTTTCTATCAACCATGGCCGAAGGTCTTGGAGCTGAAGACGGCGCAGCCACGCTTACAGCATTCACAACAGGCGCTGTGGGCAAAGCTCTTGATCTCTTGCCGCAGCGACCGGAAAGGCTCATCGTTTGCGGGGGTGGTCGTCACAATCCGGCGATCATGGCAATGCTGGGCACCCGTGCATCTGTGGAGGCACTGCCGGCCGAGGATGTTGGTTGGCGCGGCGATGCCGTTGAAGCTGAGTGTTTTGCCCTACTCGCCGTGCGGGTGTTGCGCGGTTTGCCGATAAGCTTTCCCACCACCACCGGCGCTCCTGCCCCGCTTACGGGCGGCATCCTGGCCGCCTAAGCGATACGAACTTTAAAGGCAGTGAATTACGTCACTGCCTTTCCTGTCGAAACAGCCATGACGCCGACGAGGCGTCACCATTCAGCGATGGACCCGTCGCGGTGTCGCCAAACGGGAGCCCGCCAGCGATGGCCGGTCTGCGCTGCCTGTACAACAGCGCCTTCGTCCACTTCAATGCCCAGACCCGGGCCACTCGGAATGTCCAGCATTCCGTCCGCAAAATTGAAGCCAAATCCCGGCAGTGTGTAGTCCCCCAGATCACCCTGCTCATTGTAATGAATGCCCAGGCTCTGCTCTTGAATAAATGCATTGTGGCAAACGGCGTCCACCTGCAACGAAGCAGCCAAGGCAATCGGACCAAGGGGACAATGCGGAGCAAAAGCAACATCGTAGGCCTCCGCCCAGTGGCCGATACGGACCATTTCTGAAATACCGCCAACATGGGCGGTATCGGGATTGATCACCTGCGCTGCACGCAATTCAAACACGCGTTTGAAATCATAGCGACTGTGCAGACGTTCACCTATACACAACGGAATTGATGTCGCGCGCGACAGGTCCGCCAGAGTTTCAACCATCGCCGAAACGACAGCGTCCTCAACGAACATCGGACGCAACGGCTCCAACTCCTTAAGCAGCACCCGCGCCATCGGCGCATGCACACGCCCGTGGAAATCCAGGGCGAGATCCATTGTCGATCCAACAGCATCGCGCAGCTCGAACAAGGTCCTGAGAATGCCATCGACCTTGGCGTAGGTATCGACGATCTGCAATTCGGAGCAGACGTTGAACTTGCAGGCATCATACCCCTTGTCGCGCAGCGCCAAAGCATCGGCGACAAGATTTTGGGGTCTGTCACCCCCGATCCAGCAATAGGTCCGTACCCGGTCACGCACTGGCCCACCAAGCAATTGGTGGACAGGGACGCCCAATGCACGGCCCTTTATGTCCCAGAGCGCCATATCCAACCCTGAGATCGCACTCATCAGTACAGGGCCGCCGCGGTAACAGCCATTGCGGTATAGCATCTGCCAGATATCTTCGATCCGGCGAGGATCGAGCCCGATAACGAAATCGGCAAGCTCGGCGACCTTTGTGGCAAGTGTTTCGGCGTGCCCCTCGAGAACAGGCTCCCCCCATCCCGATATGCCCTCGTCCGTCTCGACCTTGAGAAACAGCCAGCGGGGTGCAACCACGAATGTACGAAGCGCAGTAATTTTCATTTGTGCGAACCCTTTGAAGGCATCAGGCTTAAAAAAGACCGGTCAGGCGATCGTCCCAGTCCGAGGTATCAATGCCCAGTCCGCATGCGTGACCTTCAAGGGCTTTCAGCCCGAACCTGGTAGGCGCCATGGCGCCGGCACGCTGGCAGAACGCAATGTCGTTGCGCAGGCAAAACAACAACTTCCCGTACGTTGTCAGGGCCTCGAGCGATTGCAGGACAAACGTCGCCATCGGCAATACACGCCGATATATCTCGCGCGCCTCTTGTTCTCTGCCTGCACTCATGTGGTCCCACAGGGCAACAAGATGGTCGGCGTATTCCGGCGCGGGTATATTGCCGGCGACGCCCGCAGCGACACAGTCAACGAGTTCGATGCCACCTCGGCCCGACAGCACTTGAGCACGCCCCGCCAGACGCACGACGAGGTCTGCGGTTTCGGTTGCTGAGACTTCCTGCTTTACCCCGATAATCCGATTGTGCCGCGCGGCCAGTTCGACAATGGCCCCCACGCTCAGCCCCACACCGATAAACTGCGGCATATTCTGGAGCGCAGCGGGCATTGAAGTGGCCTCCAGGACGCGGGAAAATGCAGCGACCAGACCTGCCTCATCGGTTGCACTCGCCGGCGGCTGCAGCGCCACCCAATCGGCACCTACGGCTGAAGCGTGCTCGACAAATTCGATCTGTTCATCGGGCGTTTGCGCAAAAACCGTCACGCCCAATGGGACGCGTCCGGCAATGTCCTCGACGTTCCACTCGACGATCTGGCGTCGCTGTTGGGCATTGAGGTGGCGGACCTCTGTGGCCAGGCCGAGGGTGGCGATACCAGCTGCCCCTTGCCCAATGCAAACGTCGATCTGGCGCCGCATGGCGCCGCGATCCAATGCGCCATCCGCATCGAACAGGGCGTAGATAATAGGATGTATGCCCTTTGGCAAAATCGACACTCAAAACCTCCAGGGACGGCCAGCCATATTGGCGGCCCGAATGGTTCACGTTGTGCGCTTGCCAGTGGCGACGACGTTTAGAAGCGGTTCTCCAGCGGCAGCCCGCTGCAGATTTTCGGCAATGATCGCAACGCGCCTCGAGGCTGTACCCTCAGTCCAGCCCGAGATATGCGGTGTCATCGACACGTTGTTTAGCGCGCTGAAGTCAAAATGGGACGGCTTGGGATCAGGGTCGTCAAGACGATCAGGATAGCGATACCATACGTCAATGATCGCACCGCCGATCCGCTCACCCGCAAGCGCCTCATAGAGCGCGCGCTCGTCGACGACCGGGCCGCGCGCGACGTTGATCAACACGCCTTCCGTTCCCAACGCTTCAAGCGCATTCTCGCCGATCAGACCTCTTGTTTCCGGGGTGAGGGCTGCGGCAATCACGGCGAAATCGCATTGCTCGAACATTGCGGGGATGTCGGATAGCGCAAAACAGCCCTCGAGTTGGTCATCAAAGGCCGAGGACGAACGATTGGCAGCAAGCACCCGGACACCAAGGGCCTTGAGCATGCCCGCCAGCTCGCGTCCGATGCCGCCATACCCAACGATACCCACGGTTGCGCCGCGCAACTCACGGTGCGGTGCGCCGCCAAAACGACTTGAGCGCGCCCAGGAGCCAGCGCGCAAACCTGCATCGGCAGATCGCAATTTCTGGCACCATTCGAGCATCTGAGCGAGGCAATACTCGGCGACAGCGGTCTCGTGCCCGGCGACGTTGGCAATTTTGGCACCGAGGGGAACGTGCTCTGCCTGGATTCCATCCCATCCGATTCCCGGCACCTGCAGAAGTTTCAAGTCTTGCGGCAAGGGCAAATTGTCCGCTGTACTCACTGCGATAACTGCAAACACATCGTTGAACGCTTCGGCCATGCCCTCTTGAGTCTGGCTTGCCGCGACCGGGAAGATTTCAAACTCATCCCCAACGCTTTCTTGCAGTTGCCCCAGCCGATCTGCAAAGGCGACCCCGAAGCAGGCAACGCGTTTTTTACTGAGGGAGGGGGTATCAGACACGCAAATCTCCTGCTGACATATATATCTTCTTCAAGGCATCGACAGCATCGAGCAACTCATCCAGAGCGCCCAGGCTCGCCGGCACATCACCAGCCACTACCGCTGTGATGAGCTGCTGATGGATGGGACCGGTCACATTGAACCCGGCTCCACCACTGCGGCCCAACGCAAACCCGAGGCGTCGGCTCACGCTATGCAAAGGCTGGGCGATCTTGGCTGCCACGGGATGCCGCGCCGCAGCATTGAGGGTCTGGTTCAAGAGGTTATCAGTGCGAATGAAAGCCAGCGCGTCGCCATTGTCGGTCGCCTCCTGAAAGGCAGGCTTCAGTCTTTCCAACCGTCGCCGATCTCGATCATCTGAGTACCGGGCGGCCCGTTCGACGATTAGGCGTTCGACGTGACGGCGCACTTCAAGTGTCATGACAATCACTTCGAAGTCGATGGGCGCGATCAGGATGCCGTTGCGCGGCAGGATTTCGATGAGGAATCCTTGGGACAGGCGCAACAACGCCTCTCTGACGGGAGTTCGGCCATATCCGGTCAATGCGCACAAGCCGCGCTCGGTAACCCGACTGCCAGGGGCGAGCTCAAGAGTGACGATTTTTTCTTCGATCATCTGAAACGCGGTGTCCGCCAGACTTTCGGTAAGGCCCCCGACTGTGCTCATTTGGCCCCTTGCCCCCGATTTTTGCGCCAAATGAACATGACGATCGGCGTAAAGCAAATGATCAGCGTCAGCGTCGCAAGGCCCATTGAAAGTGGACGTTCGACAAAGGCCAACACATCGCCGCGCGCGCGAATGAGCGAGTTCAGAAAGGTTTCTTCGAGCATCGGTCCCAACACCAGCCCCAGTATCGCTGGCGCGAGCGGGTACTGATGTTTTTCCATCACAAACGCCACAAGTCCGAGCACAAGCATCGTGACGATGGCGAAATGGGTATTCTCGACAGCAAACGCGCCAATGATACAAAACGCCAAAACTGCAGGCATCAACATGTGACGCGGCACGCGGATCACGCGCTGAAATGCACTGATCGCGACAAGCCCCAAAGGCACCATCAAAATATTGGCCAGAAGGAACGATGCAAACACGGTGTTGATAAGCAGCGGGTTCTCGATGAATACCGTCGGTCCGGGGTTCAATCCTTTGAGGAAGAACACGCCGATGATAATTGCAGTAAGGCTGTCACCTGGGATACCGAACACAGTGGCAGGTATTAATGCCCCCCCAACCGCTGCATTATTCGAGGTTGTTGGTGCGACGAGTGCATCGGGAACACCGGTGCCATATCTATCGCCAATCTTTGAGAACCGCTTGGAGATGGCGTAGGAAATATAGGCTGCGATGTCGGCGCCAGCGCCCGGAATGGCGCCAATGACAACCCCAACAGCCGACCCTTGCGCCACATCCCGCTTTAAGCGAAGCAACGTCGAGCCAACACCAGACAGCAGGTTGCCGAGAGCTTGTATCGGAGGCGGCGCTATTTCCCGCGGAGAGAGGGCGTAGCGTAATACCTCGGGTATCGCGAACATCCCGATTAGCACGGGGATAAAAGCAAGTCCGCCGATCAGATCGTTGTTCCCAAAGGTAAGCCGCACCTGCCCGGAAACCGGATCAAGTCCGACCTGAGCAATGGCCAGGCCAAGCATCAGGCTTATGCCGCCCTTGTACCACTTGCCGCCACTGACCGCGACGGCTGCGGTCAGGCCAAGGCAGGCGAGCCAGAATTTTTCATAGCTTGAAAACTGCAACGCTATCCGGGCGATCGCAGGCGCGGCAGTCAACAACACCAATGCACCGATAACGCCACCGATCGCCGAGCAGATCACACAAAGGCCGAGCGCAAGCCCACCCTGCCCCCTGCGCACCATCAGGTATGAATCATCGACATAAGCTGCCGATGCCGGCGTTCCAGGAATCCGCAACAAGGCCCCGGGCAGATCCCCTGCAAAAATCGCCATCGCCGCAAGGGTCATAACCCCGGCCAGCGCGGGCACGGGATCAAGGAAAAATGCAATCGGAATGACGAGCGCAACCGCCATCGAAGCACTAAGACCCGGAATGGCCCCCATGGTGAGCCCGTAAATACCGGCGCCAAGCATGACCAGCAGAACTTGCGGTGTCAGCAACTGCAGAAAAGCCTGCCCCATCATCTCCATGTCAGGACACCTGCATAATTGGCCAGCACGCCCCATGGCAGAGTTACGCGCAACACTTGGTAAAACACGATGTGGAGCAATACGGTCAGCGCGATACCAAGTACGACCGAGCGCACAAGCTTGCCTGAAGCAATGAACGAGAGCCCGCCGACAATAATGGGCATGGTCAGCAGAAATCCAAGCACTGGAGCAAGCGCAACATAGACCAGAGGCGCCGCCGCGAACGCAGCAAACAGAATGATCCTGCGACGATCAAGCGTCTCCCGGAGTTCAGGCTGTTCTGAGTTTATTTCACCCCCGCCAACCGGTGCGCGCGCGGCATCAAAAGCGGCCAACCCCGCCAGAGCGATCATGATCCAGCCGACAATCGTCGGAAACAGGGCCGGCCCAAATTCGATATGCGCTACCGGTTCCAGACTGGCGGTGTTGACGATCAATGTGGCGCCAAGCAGCCCGAAAGCACCTGCGACACCAAGCTGTCCAAGTTGCATCACCGACCCTCCCAAGTCCCGGCGCAAACAACCTCGCCCGATTTAAGGGCGAGGCCAAAGATCACTAGAGTTCAAGAACCCGGACCAGCTCGCGAACGCTGGATTCCTCGTCGGCCATGAATGTGCCGAACGCATCGGCATCGCGCCAGCGCAGACCAAAACCACGATCGGTCATGGCGCTCTGGAATTCGGGATCGTTATAGACGACCTCAAGCGCCGCTTTGAGCTTTTCAGTGACGTCCTCGGGAAGCCCCGCCGGACCGACCAGACCGCGCCATGCGCCGAGTTCGAGCTCCATGCCCGTTTCTTCCAAGAGCGTTGGAATATCGGGAAACGCTTCGAGCCGCTCCGACCCGAAGACCGCAAGGCCGCGAACAAGGCCTGCCTCGATCAGCGAACCGGCTTCCGGCACTGAACTGGGCACGACATCGAACCCACCGGCGACCATTTCCTGAAGCGCCGCCGCAGCGCCCTGTCCCGAAATCATACGCACCTGAGACAGATCAACATCATTGGCATCGAGCAGTGAAGCGAAAGCCAGCGGCCAGGAGCCGCCACACCCACCCCCACACGCGATGTCATAGGCACCCGGGTCAGCCTTGATGGCCTCCAGCGCAGCATTGATGTCAGCCCATTCCGAATCAGCACGGACATGAAAGCCGGCAGGGTCGAAATTGAACTGACCGATCGGCGTCAGATCTTCGGCGTCAAAGTCACCCTGCCCCATCGGGCTGTAATGGGCAAAATTGTAGATTACGCCAAGGGTGTAGCCGTCGGGTTCAGCAGTGGTAATCGAGGTAAATCCGACAACGCCGCCGCCCTGGCCCTGATTGACCACGTTAACGGGCTGGCCGAGCTGCTCCTCCAGACCAAGCGCTAACAACCGCGCTGTCGCATCGGTACCGCCGCCGGCGCCCGCCGGTGCGATAATCGTGATTGGCCGCTCCGGCCACTCTTGCGCCACTGCAGGCACAGTCGCAACAAGACCAGTGGCCAGAACAAGGCCAGCGCTAAAAAGTTTAGACATTTTCATCTCAGGCTCCTCCCTTTGATATGCATTGATATATCAGATGAGAAGCGAGCGTCAAGCAGCCCTGTCTGGCTCCACTTAGACAAGGCTTGGTCGCGAGGTCATGAATTGACTGTCGGGCGCGTTAGTGTTGGCTAACGCGCGCCAAGCGCCGTCATAATTCTTCCCTGCGCTCAAGCTGCAGCTTGCGAAATGACCGCGCCATCGGTCGGCGGGCTCCAGTAGTATCCCTGGCCGTATTCGCATCCGAGATTTTTGAGGACTTCGGCTTGAGTCGCGTGTTCGATCCCTTCGGCAAGAACGCGCTTTCCCATCGTGTGAGCGATACCGATAATGCCAGTGACAATACCGGGCCGGGCGCCTGGAACGGCCAGTCGATCGACGAATGACTTATCGATCTTGAGAATGTCGAACGGCAATCGATCAAGATAGGCCAGCGATGACTGGCCCGTCCCGAAATCGTCGATAGCGATCGTGATTCCCATCGATCTCAGCGCCTCGAGTTGTTCAATCACGTCTACCCGCGTGGACATCGTCGCTGTCTCGGTAATTTCCAGTTCCAAACGACTGGCAGGAAGTTCGGCAACATCAAGCGCAGCCTTAACGTCAGCAACGAGATCCCCAAGTTCGAAATGCATTGCCGAGATGTTTACTGCGACACGCATCCCATTCGTCCACAGCGCCGCCGTCCGGCAAGCTTCAACCAGTATCCAACGGGTAATATCCACGATCATGCCGGTTTCTTCAGCAATCGGCAGGAATTCTCCCGGCGGGACAATTTCATCATCGCGCCGCCACCTCAGAAGCGCTTCGGCACCAATGGTTGTGCCGGTTCGCAGGTCGATTTGTGGCTGGTATTGCAAGAGAAACTGCCCCCCCTCCAGAGCAGTTGCAAGCTTGGCCTCCAGTGTTCTATTGCGCGAAACGCGCGCCGATTGAGACCCATCATAGATGGCGAGCCGATTAAGGTTTCGTTTTTCGTTGGAAACAAGAGCGGTTTCGGCGCGACTTAGCCAGGTTTCTGGAATTTCCGCGCGATCTGCCTCGGCATAGCCGGCGCTCAGGCCAACTGCCGCCATATGCCCCTCAAGATTGAAAGACACACGTGTCGTATCAGCGATTTTCTCGAACTGGTTCGTTATTGTCCCGTCCGACAGGGCCGCTACGGCAAATTGGCCCTGCCCCAGATGTGCGACAGCGGAAAACCCGCAGGCGTGCAGCCGGTCGGCAAATTGACGCAAAAGCGCGTCGCCCAAGCCGTGGCCAAGACTGGCGGTAATTGTGCCGAAGCGCTCGAGCTGAACAACGAATACACCGGACGCTTGGCTCTCCCCCGCCATGATGTCGTACAGACATTCGACGAATCCGGCTCGCGATAAGGTGTCTGTAGTGGGGTCGTGCCGGGCCAAGTAGCGAAGCTTTGCCTCATTTCGCTTGCGTCCAGTGATGTCCCTGAACGTCACAGTGACAATGCTCTGCTTTCGCTCGCCAAACGTGCTGTGCGTCACGACATACTCAATGGTGCGCAGCAGGCTGTCCGTTTCGACGATTGCTTCGCCCTGCACGCTCGCCCCGCCGTTCAGGGCCTGACGTATTGCGTTGCCAATTTCGAGCGGCAAGACACGCAACAGGTTCTGCCCGGCCAGGTCGCGGGCAAGAAACTCGGTTGCGAAGCGGCTTGCAGAGATGATCTCGCCATTGGGTTGCGCTATCAAAACGCCATCGTAATTGTCAGTAATCACTTGCTTGAGCATGGCCCGAAACGCGTCGCGTTCGCCACCGAGTCGCTGAACCAAAAAACCCAATATGCTTGTATCGAGAACGACAGTGCCGATAATCAGCGCTGCAGCTCCAACATGGTAGATACCGGTGGGCAGCATCACTGCACTTTCGAGATACAGCGCGAGCCCCAGGCCCTCGACTGCGAGCGCACTGACAACAATGGTGCCGATCCGCACAATTGGGCCTTGGATAGGCAGAGCGATTTGAAGCACAATTAACACGATCGCGGCGCCGATCATCCACCACTGGGACACATTGACCAGCCCCCGGCCCGCGATTGACGTCTCTGCCGCCAATATTTGAATAACTGCCCCAGGCAATGGCCCCTGGTTTGGCGTGAAGAAAAGATCTTTCAGCTCGAGCGCAGAAGCCCCCATGACGACGTGTTTGCCAGAGATCTGTTCGGGCGCGATGGAACCATCAAGCAGATCTTTTGCCGAAACGCGCGGTATGGAGTTGGCGTCGATCCCATAATCGAGCGTCTGATAAAAAAAACTCTGACTGCTTCCTGCCAGTGCCGTGGCAAGGGACGGAATAGTGTGCTCTTGATCTTGTGCATGGGAAGGCACCGCCCGGACGACCCCAGAAGCATCGGTTAGCGCACTTACAGAAAACATGTCCGAGTATTCTAGAAATCGTGGATGCGTGAGTACGGGTTTACCGTCTTCTGACCGCTGAAATGCGGCAAGATAGGCATACCCGCCTGCTGCCTCCAGAGCCGCAGCCAATGCATCGTCGTTGGCATCATCACCTGTCGCCGAAAAATCGATATCTACCCAGATATCGTAAGCACCCAACTCAAGTACTCTGTCGACGAATTGAGCGTAAACCGCCCGCGGCCAGGGCCAGACACCGACGGCATCGAGAGTGGCGCCGTCGATGTCGAGAAAGACGATATCCTGAGATGCCGTACGCGCACTCTGCCCGAAGCGCCAATCAGCAATATCGCTGTCCAGTGATGCTGTCGCGTTAAACGCAGCCAAGGCAATCAGACCCAGTGCAATAATTACCGCTCCGGCCACCCGGTATAGGCGCTCACGCTGCGATGTCTGGTTCTGTGTTCGGATCATAGCCCGCCCCTGATGACGCGCCCTGTCGCCTAACTCCGTCCAATACCGTTGCCCGGCGCGTTGCCGGAGTTGCCGGGCGCGTCGCCAGTGCGCCCCGGCGCATTACCGGAGTTGCCTGGCGCATCACCCGTGCGTTCCGGCGCATTGCCGGAGTTGCCAGGCGCGTCGCCAGTGCGTCCCGGCGCAGAACCGGAGTTGCCAGGCGCGTCGCCAGTGCGTCCCGGCGCAGAACCGGAGTTGCCAGGCGCATCATCCGTGCGTCCCGGCGCATTGCCGGAGTTGCCAGGAGCGTCGCCAGTGCGTCCCGGCGCATTGCCGGAGTTGCCAGGTGCATCACCCGTGCGTCCCGGCGCATTGCCGGAGTTGCCGGGTGCATCACCCGTGCGTCCCGGCGCGTCATCGAAACTGTTCGCGCCATTTGGCACAACGTTGGCCTGAGCGCTCGTTGGCATAACTGGACGTCCTGCGGCATCGACGACTGTCGGCAACGCGCCCTGCCCTTCGACCTCAAGCCTGCCCGCACCTCCAACTGCACGCTGACCTTCACTGATGGCAACGGACAAACCGCGCTCGTTTTCGGTAACGGACACAGTACCGCGCTCAACAGCGACATTGCCGCCGTTCTCGTCGGCCACCACAGTAAAGCGGGTACCCTTGACCACAGCCACCATATGATGGGTCTGAATGCCGAAATGCTCGACATTGAGAGCCTCGACGTCAGCAGTGACCTCACCTCCCGAATGGAGCACCCAAGTGTAGTCGCGCCCTTCGCGTGATGAAATCTGGATTTGGGTGTTTGGCCGCATTTCCAATACTTGCTCACCCGAACGAAACGTCACGTGCCCATTGGCGCCGGTACGGATAAGCCGACTGTCTTCGATGACGTCACCGATCGATATCGGTGTCCAGGTGTCGTCAACCATCGTTAGAACAACGCCACGCAAACGATCTGCCTGCCATTCACCGGCGAAAGTTGGCTGACTGGCCAGCAGGACTGCTGCGAATGCCGTGGCGATCTTAGAAAGATTCATAGGTGGCCTCCAATATAGAAGCCATAAACGACACCCAAAGTTAACGGAGTGCTTAGTGCCAAAAGGCCGATTCCCGCGTGCTAAAGAACGGGTTAATATCGACCGGACAATCCTGTTCAGGCATTAACCGAGCAGTCATTTCATCGAGACACAGCCGCTGAACTTTTTCGACTTCTTCTGGGGCGTCCGTGTCCTCTCCTGCATCCGGCATTCCTGGTTTCAGGGGCTGATCGGGCGCCCAGCCGCTTTGGCATCGTTCGGTTCGGGCCGTTCTTGCGCTGGATGCTGCAAGCGGGAACTCACCGCAATCCTGTTCCAGATATTGATCGTGCCAATTGCAATTGTCAGCTGTGCAACTTCGGCTTCTGAGAAAGCGCCTCTGACCAAATCGAATGCGTCATCTGGTATTCCAGTGTGAGCAGCCAGCGTTACGCTTTCTGTCCATTCCAAAGCAGCACGATCCCGGCTGTCAAAGAAGGAGGACTCCCGCCAGACGCTCAGCAGATGCAACATTTGAGCATTCAGGCCATCGGCCAGTGCTTCGGTCACATGAAGGTCAACACAGTAGGCGCAACCATTGATCTGCGAGGCACGCAGTTTGACAAGGTGCAAGATGCGACCGTCGAGTCCCGATTTTTTGACAGCGCCATCGAGAGCAGCCACTGCACGATAGAGTTCAGGGGCAAGCTGAGCGACGTTCATTCTAGGTTGCATGGTTTTCTCTTTCACAAAGAAGGTTGTACCTTGTCATTGAGGCCCCCTCCCGGACTTGCCGCGAGTACTTCTACGACACTGGCAAGCCGCATTTCGTTTTCGCCATCCGCAATCGTCTGACCGAGTACAGCGAGCAACGTATTTGCAGCGTCGCGTGCGGCGGCCACAAGAGCCGCCCCCCGGACCAGATTAGCCGTCAGAAGGCCCGTGAAAAGATCACCAGTCCCGACTGGAACGATTGGCAAGCGCGGGCATGTCAGCCTCGTGCATCTCCCGGCATCGAAAACAACGTTCTCCAGCACGCCGTCCGGCGTATCGGCAAGGGTGCAGCCGGTGACTACGAGCCGCGCTTCTCGTCGTTTCTGTATCTCCAGAAGGGCCACTTCAAGCTCACGCCAGTTCGACAGCTCGCGGCCCGCCATCAGGCTGACCTCAAACTGGTTGGGAGTTAACACATCAGCCAACGGTACGAGACGCTCGAGAAGATATTCCACAACCTGTTCTGCAACGAAGATGCCGAGCCTGGAATCGCCCATGACGGGATCGCAGATATAGACGATGTTCGGATTGATCCGCCGCGCGCGCTCAACGAAGGCCATGACCACCTCTCCATTGGCGCGTGACCCCAGATAGCCAGAGACGATGTATCGGCTTGTCTCGATAAGTCCACGCTCTTCGACCCCGCGAAGCAAATCGCCGACAAGCTCGGCGTCGAGTACGCGCCCCCGCATAGTGTCAAAATGCGGCGTGTTGGAAAACAGCGTGGTCGGAACCGCTGCCACTGTTATCCCTCGCATTTGCATGGGCAGGACTGCAGCGCTGTTACCGACATGACCATGCACAACTTGGCTCTGGATGGAGATGACGTCTGCCGCCTGACGAACACGCGATGGTGTAGACATGATTGTGCGAAGCTCCTCAGACGCGGCTCACGGCCCTTGGCTTGACTTCTACCCCAAAAATGGCATGTCTCCACCAGCCACTTGGCGAGGCAAAGGCAGACCATTTGTTCAAACATTCGCAATTGGAAACAGTGAAAGCCTGGCTGAGCCATCCCGCTCACTCGGCAATGCCTCTGCATGCGCGGATACAGCGAGCCATCCGCCAACTCATCGTCGACGGCGCAATCGGACCCGGCAAATCATTGCCGGCCTCACGCGCACTGGCCACATCGCTGGGCGTCTCACGCGACACTGTCGAAACAGCCTACGCCCAGCTGCACGCCGAAGGTTTCATCGACCGGCGCGTGGGCAGCGGTAGCTTTGTCGCGGAAATGGCTGACTTCTTTCCCGGTCGGCGACTGAAGCAAAACGACACGCCATCGCGCAATCAGCCCCCAAACCTCAGCAAGCGGGGCGCTGCAATGTTCAACAATGGCGGCGTGGGCGCGATGTTATCACCACGTCCTTTCGTTCATGGCGTGCCGGAGACGCGCAATTTTCCCCTTCAGCTTTGGGAGCGTCTGGAACGTCAGGTTCTTAAAGAAGCGGGCTCCCAAGCTCTCCTTTATGGCGATCCGCAGGGAACAGAACCATTGCGCCGCGCCATAGCCAATTATGTAAATCTCGAACGCGGCGCACGCGCCACCGCCGACCGCGTCGTGGTCCTGACAAGTTCGCAGCAGGCGATGACGCTAAGCGCGAACGTATTGCTTGACCCCGGTGATCGAATTTTTATCGAAAACCCAGCCTATTATGGCGCACGCAAGGCATTCGATGCTGCCGGTCTTGAAAGCGTTCCGATCAGCGTAGATCGTCATGGCATCATGGTGGAACAGATCCTGGCTGAACCGCGCAGGGGAAAAGCGTTGTTTTTAACCCCTTCCCACCAGTTCCCGACCGGCGCGACCCTGGCGTTGGATCGCCGCCTCGCCCTGATCGAATGGGCTGCCCGGCATCAGGCATGGATCGTCGAGGACGACTACGATAGCGAGTTCCACTATGCCGGCAAGCCCACCGCCTGCATCCAGGGTCTCGATCCTCACGACCGGACGATCTATGTCGGCACCTTCACAAAAACCCTCTTTCCGGGCTTGCGGATAGGATATGTCGTCCTGCCGCCGCAGCTGGTCAAACCGTTCACCGTTGCACGCACACTGCTTGACGGTCATACGGCCACCATTGCCCAATTGACGCTGGCACGGTTCATTGAGGGTGGGCACTTCGGCGCACATATTCGTGCAATGCGTGCCATTTACGCAGAACGTCTTGACGTTCTGGCAACGCTCGTTCGCAAACACCTTGCGGACTTTGTTGCGCCGCAACCGCCGAGCGGCGGGTTGCAGATGCCGTGCTTGCTAACCGGCGGGCTTGACGAGCGAACGGCAATTGATGCTGCACGGCGCGTAGGCATAGATCTCCTCGGCCTGTCGGACCTCTACGCAACCGACGGCCGAAGTGCCGGCTTTCTGATGGGCTTTGCAGCCTATTCTCCTTTCGAGATCGAGGTTGCAGTCAAAAAGCTGGCAAATGCCCTGCGCGCAGTCAACAAAACCTAAGCGCCTCTTGCGCCATGGCCAAAGTGGTCTGCATCAGCACTCTAAAGTGGCGGGGAACTACAGGCCATTTCAATGATAGTCGCCGCTTAGCAGCCACCATGCAAAGGGCGTGGGGAAATGCTCACTGGCATATTGAAGGGATAATGGCGATGGGAACTTCGGTCGCGGCGTATGCAGCTCAGAAAGTGGAGAAGGCAGGTGTGAGCGCCACTGGTCTGCCCCTTGCCGACGGCGCCATTGCCGCTGCAATCACGAGCGAAAAAATCCGCCAGCGCGAGTCCATCGAACTGATCGCATCGGAGAATTTCGTGAGCCAGGCGGTTCTTGACGCACAAGGTTCGGTGCTGACCAACAAATATGCCGAAGGGTATCCGCATCGCCGCTACTATGGCGGCTGCGCGAACGTTGATGTCGTGGAAGACTTGGCAATCGCGCGGGTAAACCAGCTGTTCGGCAGCTCATATGCCAATGTACAACCACATTCGGGCAGCCAGGCCAACCAATCAGTGTTTCTGGCGCTCCTGACGCCGGGCGACACGATCCTGGGGCTAGATCTCAGGGCCGGTGGCCACCTGACCCATGGAGCACCAGTCAATATGTCTGGTCGCTGGTTCAACGTTGTCGGCTACGGCGTGGACCCTGAAACCCATCTCATCGACATGGATCAGGTAGCAAGTCTTGCCCGTCAGCATCTGCCGAAACTGCTCATCGCCGGGGGATCGGCCTATTCGCGCGTCATGGACTTCGCGCGCTTCCGCGAGATCGCCGATGAGGTGGGCGCAACCCTGCTAGTCGATATGGCGCATTTTGCAGGACTGGTCGCCGGGGGTGTTTATCCTTCGCCCGTCCCGTTTGCGCATGTCATCACCTCAACGACGCACAAGACACTGCGCGGGCCGCGCGGCGGGTTCGTACTGACCAATGACGCGGAAATTGCGAAAAAAATCGGTTCCGCAACCTTTCCCGGCCTTCAGGGCGGTCCGCTCATGCACGTCATCGCAGCCAAGGCCGTGGCGTTCGGAGAAGCATTGCAACCATCATTCAAGACCTATGCCCGCTCTGTGGTTGAAAATTGCCGGACGCTCGCACAGGCGCTGGCCGAAGGCGGCCTCAAAATCACTTCGGACGGAACTGACTGCCATCTCGCCGTCGTTGACCTGCGCCCCCTTGGCGTTACCGGCAATGTTGCAGAAAAGGCGCTGGAGTCCGTAGGCATAACGCTCAACAAGAATGCGATCCCGAACGATCCCGAAAAGCCCATGGTAACATCGGGCATCCGCGTTGGGTCTGCCGCCGGTACATCGCGCGGCTTTGGTCAGAAAGAGTACCGGGAGATCGCCGCTCTCATGCTCGAAACACTTCACTCGGTGCGGCATGAAACGCTCGATGCAAATCGGCACGCGATCAAGATGCGCGTGCGTAAGCTCGTTGAGCGCTTTCCGTTACCCTACTAGGCGGAGGCACTATCAAAATGCATCCCTCGTTCAAAACCGAACTTTTGCCTGAAGATGTTGCCCGCTTCGGTGAAGACCCGACGACTTTTTTCGCCGCGAACCTTAAGACAGTACATGAGCGTATCGCTACAGCGTGCCAGCGCAGCGGACGTTCTGTCGAGGATGTGCGTCTGCTTCCCGTCACCAAGACGGTTCCGGCTCAAATCCTGCGGCTTGCCTATGCCGCCGGGATCTCCGATTTTGCAGAGAACAAGCTGCAGGAGGCCCGTGACAAGCGCGCGGCGCTCGAAGACCTGGCGATCCGCTGGAACATCGTCGGTCATCTCCAAACCAACAAGGTGAAGTATCTCGTCCGATTCGCTTCGGAATTTCACGCGCTGGACAGCCTTCGTCTGGCTGAAGAATTGAACCGTCGACTTGATGGTGAAGGGCGAGACCTCGACGTTTTCGTACAGGTCAACACGTCGGGCGAGGAAAGCAAATACGGCCTCCACCCCAATGACCTGATGGCTCTCGTCGAGCGATTGCCGGAATTCCCCCGACTCAAGCCGCGCGGCCTCATGACGCTTGCGATCTTCAGCGCCGATACCGAGCGTGTGCGAACCTGTTTTCGATTGCTGCACAAACTTCGCGACCGGGCAGCCTCGGTTCACCCCGACCTCACGCAGCTTTCCATGGGCATGTCTGGCGATTTTGAGATCGCTATTGCTGAGGGGGCAAATGTGGTGAGGGTTGGTCAAGCGATCTTTGGCGCTCGCCCAACCGCCGACAGCCATTACTGGCCAGGGTTTGCACCGCACTCGCTCCCTCGAGCAAATGGCTGAGGACTGTCCCAGTGCTCAAGGCTAGGCTGCCAGGCTTCCTACGGGTTCCTGAACTCGTTCCGATGCGGAAACCACAGCCCTATTTGGCAACGACAGCACATTTCCGGAGCTTAGGCTGAAGCCTGATAACGCTCAAAGTGAGATACCCGCGCACAGATACAGCCAAGCAGGGCCGCCCAATTTCAATGAGCGCCCCTGCAAAGCGCTGGCCACACGATGAGTTTGTGCTCCAAAGATGGCTCAGCTCAAACTCCGGCCTCTTTATCTCGCGGCGTCGCGCGCCGCATCCAGCCAGCCGTCGATTGTCTCGCGATTGGCCGCGACATAGTCGGCCGCCTGCTGCTCAAGGTCTTCGGTCGTGTCGGCGCCGTCGCGCATGGCTGCGTTCTGCTGGTAGATGAAGTTGATATCTACGGAAACGTCTTCCATCAGGGCACGAACGGCAGGGTTTTCTGCCAGAAAATCTGTGCTTGCAACTGGCCGAATATCGTTGACCGGCCAGCCAAGTTGACACGGGTCGTTGACGCAACCGTCCACGCCGGACACGAGGGCGCTATCGGCAAGTTCTTGCTGCTCGTCGGGCAGCTCGATGGTAGGCGTTTCAATCCAGACCACATCTTCGCCCGGCACGAGTTCGTTCACCGTCCAATTTGGCGTCCAGGTGTAGAATAGAATTCTCTCGCCGGCTTCGTAGGCGGCGATCGCATCCGCCATAGAGGCTGAATAGCCGGCCTTGATCGGGTTGATATGATCGCCCATCCCGAAGGCTTCCATCTGATGGGCAATGGTCAGCTCGCATCCCCAACCTGCAGGGCAGGCCACCAAATCGGCAAGTCCGTCGCCGTTCCGATCGAAAGCCTGTTTGACCTCGTCGCGCTTGAAATCTTCCAGCGATGTAATGCCGAATTCGTCGGCGGATGCCCGATCGACCAAATAGCCTTGCAGCGCGCCTTGAGAAACTATGGTTCCTACAGTTTCAGCCGCCGGCTCAACGGAGGCGAGATAGGTATTGTGAAGTGGGAACCAGCCATTGGGATAAATGTCGGCATCGCGCTGCGCCATCGACTGGAACGCGACGGGAATGTCCAAAGTCAGCGGCTCAAGCGCCTCATAGCCCAACTCTTCAAGGAGGTGTGCGTAAATATAGGTAAGGATCCAGCCCGTGTCGTCGTTGGTCTGAACGAGTTGGACGGTTTTGCCGTCACCAGGCAAGCTCTCCTGAGCGAAATTTGCAGGTGTGCTCGCAGTGGTTGCGAGAAGTGCGGTGACGAAAAGATAAATGCTTTTGCGCGTTAGCGTCAAAACCCTGTTCTCCTAATTGATTCAGTACAGGGCGAGCATAGGATGGTATTTTCTCAAAACCACCCTTGACTGTCATATTGAGCTGACGTGGGGGGTGATTATCTAAATTTTCCTCTTCGCCAAGGTCAGCATACGAGGCAGCGCACGTTGCTAGGCTATCGTCCAACCCAGTCCGCGGATCAATCGATCGCTGAACTTGGCCGAGTCAGATCGCCTCAAGGTCGGAATTGAATTCGCTCAACAATATGGCGTTCGCCCGGAGGCGCCATGGTCATCGCCCTTACCGAAGAATGCAAATACCAAGCGCTATCACAGGAGCGAATTGAACCATCAGCAGCATCAGGGCCACAAACAGCTTTCGCGCCATTCTGAAACTGAATGGGCGGCACTCAAAATATTTCAGGCAAGAAAATGGCGCGCCCGAAAGGATTCGAACCTCTGACCCCCAGATTCGTAGTCTGGTGCTCTATCCAGCTGAGCTACGGGCGCGCAGTGCCGGTGCGTTGAACGCGGTTTCAGGGGTGTGCCCCGATCGGCAGGCGAACGCATATAACGGCTCGACGGCCATTGCAAGAGGCCAACTGGCGAACTTTCCAAGGAAATTTACAAGATGACCCCGGAGGGCCCCAATGGCAGGTCTATGGCGAAGGCAGTACCTGCGCTGGTATCGAGCAACTCGACGCGCCCTCCATTGGCTTCAACCAGTTCGCGTACAATGGCCAGACCAAGGCCCGTCCCGCCTGCCCGCGCCGAGCCCTCAAAGGCAACAAACAGATTCTCGCGCGCCCGCGGCGCAAGGCCGGGGCCATTATCGGCAACGATCAGGCGCACGCCCTGCCCTGACCTTTCATGGGAAAACCGAATATGGGGCGCATCGATGTCCGGCGATGCCTCAAGCGCCTCGCGGGCATTCTTGAAAAGATTGGTCAGGATGCGCTCCAGATGATCGGGATCGACCATAATCACCGAATCGTCGGGCACCTGATTCTCAAACCGAATCCGCGGATGCCCCGTCAGCCCTCCTGAAAGTGCAGCCTCGAAACCGAGGGCGCGAAGATCGATGGGCTCAGCGCGCGGCGGAGCCGATTGCTGGCGACCATAATCGAGCACGGTTTGGGCAAAGGCGATCGCCTTGTCGAGTGTCGTGACCAGCCGCGGCGCCAGCCGTTGAACCTGGGGGTCATCTAGATTGGCCACCTGGTCGGATAACAGTTGCGCCGAGGTGAGCATGTTGCGCAGGTCGTGGTTGATCTTGGATACCGCCATCCCAAGATCGGCCAGGTGCCGACGCTGACGCAGCATGGCGAACAGTTCGGCCTGGGTGTCGGCCAAAGCGCGCTCGAGAATACCGATCTCATCCTTGCGCTTTTCATCAGGCACGATCACCAGCGTTCCGTTTTCCGGGTTTTCCCGAAAGGCCAGCATCTGGTTGGTCAGCCGCTTGATCGGCCCGATCAGAAGATTTTCAGCAAGGACATAAATGACAAAAGCCGTCACCCCCGCGATGACGATCGACACGAGCACGATATTGCCTGCATAGGTCAGCAAATCGGCCCGCAGCGGGCTCTCGGGCATGAGAACCTCGACAACAGCATCGCCCGCGCCGGGCGGCACACCGACGATCCGCAGCGTGCGCTGGCCACCCAGCGCCAGCGTATCGAGCGCTTCTACGATCAGATGCATGGGATTGGTGTTGCGCAGATCGGCGAGATGGGGTTGCTCGGGCATGGCGACAGCTTCGAGCCCGATCAGATCCGTCTGCCCCTCACGACGATAGACGATGGCAATGGCTCCGGCCGCCTGCAACAGGGGGTCGGTGATCTCGGTCGGCAGATCCATGACGTCGGGGGCCGTATCGAAGACCCGCACAGCCACACTGCCGACGCGCAGCCTGTCCTCGAGCCAGCCGATACGATAGTTGGCGAGCGAAGGCAGGAAGACGGCGATCTCGACAAGAAGTATGACCAGCGCGATTGCCGCTATGATCTTGATGGAGAGGCCCGCGAAAGGACCTGGCACCTTGGCGATGTCGCGTGTCATGGTGCCAGCCTACAACCCGATTTTTTCTATGGCAACAAACGCTTAAGCTTATTCTGCCAACCCTTGGACCCACCGTCCGGACGCCCGCGAGCAAATTCGGCAGCCGCCGTCACGACGATCTGGGCGAAAGCCCCATACGGGACAACCAGCGCGCCAAGGTTAGACAGGGTCAGTTTTTGCGCAATCGCAAGAGCGAAGATCGACACCAGCTCGGGAGCTGCACTGCCCACAACGCCCGCGCCCAAGACCCGGCCGGCCCTGTCGACGATGAACTTGACGTGTCCATGGGACTCCGCACGCGCCCAGGCCGCAGCTGTTTGGGAGAGAGGGCAACGGACGATCTCGAAGCGATCGCCTAGCTTTGCCCTTGCCTCATACTCGGTCAGCCCGGCCCAGGCTATTGCGGGTTGGGTGTAAACGATGCGCGGAACGAGCGCTTCGGCGCCGGCATTGCCTGTAACAGCGTCGATTGCACGCTCTGCACTGTGACGTGCCGCATGAACACCGTTGTGGCCGGCAGCATCACCGACAATAAAGATGCGGCGGTTCGACGTCCGCCCGAATTTTTCGAGCGCGGGACGCCGTCCCGCCATGCGCACGCGTGCCAGCTCCAGTCCCAAGCCGTCGACATCGGGTTCACGGCCCGTGGCAAAAAGCAAATGGCTTCCCACAAGCTGTGTTTCATCCGGCCCCGATTTGATGTCGATGGTCATCTCGTCGTCGCCGCTTGCGCTGATCGAAACGACGCCGGTGTGGGTATGCAACTGCAACCCTTCGGCGCGAAGACGGCGAAGCGCGCACTCGACAAGCTCGGAATCCTCTCCGGCAAGCGGCTCGACCATTTCGACCACGCTGACCTTGGCCCCGAGCCGCAGATGAGCCTGGGCCAGCGCCAATCCTGTGGCACCAGCGCCGATAACAACAAGATGGGTCGGACGCCGGGTCAGCTCGAAAATCGTTTCGGGCGTAAAGTATGCAATGGCGTTGCGGCCCGGAATATCGGGGAGGACGGGGCGCGATCCTGTAGCAACAAAGTAATAGGATGCCTTTATTGAACGCCCGCCAACATCGAGTGCCGCCGGACCGGTAAACTTGGCCCGCCCACGTACGATCTCAATTCCCTGCCCGATCAGATGCTCGGACGAAACTGTCGGACTTACGTCATCAATCATCGCGCGAATGCGTGCATTGACGCGGGCAAAATTGATGCGTGGTTCATCGGCGCCCAAGCCAAGATCTCTTGCAGTGCGAATCTGGTGGGCGCGCTCGGCAGCTGCCGACAATGCTTGCGATGGCAGGGCACCCCAATTGTGAGCGACGCCTCCAATCTCGCCAGACTCGACAAGAACCACACGCAACCCTTGCGCTGCCGCACGTTCGGCGCCAGCAATGCCGGCCGGGCCGGCTCCAACGATGCAAAGATCGATCTTGTCGTCCTGCGCCACGCGCCTGCCCCTGACCTTTGGCCTTGATCTTTGACCCGGCTCGAATCCATGATGGGTTTATGCCTCGCTTTTAGCGCGAGCAAAGCGCGCTGGCCAGCGCCAGAGTGCGCACGCGATTGTGGCCGTCGCGCAATTGACTTGCACTCACCTTTTCCCTATAAGCCGCCCAACCTTTGCCGGTGGCCCGGGACCGCTTGTCCCATTGCCGTTCGCGCAAAACCCAAGAACAACAGACAAGCTTAACCAGAGGATCGCGCGGACCGGCGCGCGATGAACCATAATGAAGCGTACTTTCCAGCCGAGCAATCTTGTGCGCGCCCGCCGTCACGGCTTCCGTGCACGCATGGCGACCAAGAACGGCCGCAAGATCCTCAATCGCCGTCGCGCGATCGGGCGCAAGCGGCTTTCGGCATAAGTCGGGCATCGCCCGTCATGCCGGACACACCGGCATTGCCGATACGGCGCCTTAAAAAACGGGCGCAATTCTTGAAAGCCGCGCGGGGCAAGAAAATTGCCAGGCGCGGCTTTGTGTTGCAGGCCACTCCCGTTGCCGACCCTGATCCAGGCGTGGGATATACTGTGACCAAAAAGACCGGCAACTCGCCCGAACGCAGCCGCATCAAGCGTCGTCTGCGTGAGGCTGTGAGGGCCTGTTCGGATCGGCTGGTCGCCGGCCACGACTATGTGTTGATCGGGCGGCGCGAAAGCCTGTCCGAACCGTTCGACAATTTGACGCGCGAGCTTTCCAAAGCCATCGCGCGCCTGCACAGACCGGCCCAAGCGCCAAGCGGACATCCAAAGCCATGAACGAAAACAATCGCAACATGATCCTGGCCGTCGTTCTGAGCATGCTGGTGCTCTTTGGATGGCAATTCTTTATCGCTGGCCCCCAGCTTGACCAGGCTCAGCGCCAGGCAGAGCTTTCCGCCCAGCAGGAACAAGCGCAGGACAGCGCCGATCTGGCAGCACCCAGCGCCGATGGTGTCGCAGGCGCAGCCCCGTCTTCCGATGTCGATAGCCAGGTCTTTGCAACGCGCGAAGATGCCCTTGCCGCTTCGGAGCGCGTGGCCATCGAAACCGGTTCGCTCTCGGGCTCTATCAATCTGACTGGTGCCCGCATCGACGACCTGCATCTGTTGCGCTACAATGAAACAACCGACCCTGACAGCCCAACCATCACTTTGCTGTCACCTGTCGGCTCGGATCTTCCCTATTATCTCGAACAGGGTTGGGTTGCATCGCAGGGCAGCGATGCCGCACTGCCGAACGGGCAGACCCAGTGGACGCTTGAAAGCGGCGAAACGCTGACAACTGACACCCCCGTCACCCTTGCATGGGACAATGGTCAGGGCCTTGTCTTCCGCCGTACGATTTCGGTCGACGAGAACTACATGTTCACTGTTGATCAGAGTGTCGAAAACGCTGGCGGCGACGATATCACGCTGTTCCCCTATTCGCGCATCGCCCGGCTCTATACGCCCCAGACCCAGAATTTCTTCATCCTGCACGAAGGTCCTGTCGGCGTTCTTGGGGAAGCTAATCTCGTCGAACGCTCCTATTCGGACCTTGAGAATGACGGTCAGATCGACTTCGCGTCGACGGGTGGCTGGCTCGGCTTTACCGATAAATACTGGGCAACGGCAATCATTCCGCCGCAGGATCAAACTGTCAACGCGCGCTATTTCCACGGCACCAACGTGCCTAGCGGCCATGACTACCGCGCCAATTTCGTCGCGCAGACGCCCGTAACGGTTCCGGCTGGCGGCTCAGCCTCCCACGAAAGTCTCGCCTTTGCCGGCGCCAAGGTCGAATCGATCATCGATTCCTACGAGCGCACCTACGGCATCGATCGCTTCGAACTCATGATCGACTGGGGCTGGTTCCACTTCATCACCAAGCCGATGTTCTATCTCATCAGGCTTCTGTACGAGTTCCTGGGCAATTTCGGCCTCGCCATCCTGGCCGTTACCGTCATCGTCAAGGCAATCTTCTTCCCGCTGGCCAACAAGAGCTATGCGTCGATGGCCAACATGCGGCGCGTACAGCCGAAGATGAAAGAGATCCAGGAAAAGCATAAGGACGATCGCGCTGCCCAGCAGCAGGCGATGATGGAACTCTACAAGACCGAGAAGATCAATCCGATCTCGGGTTGCTGGCCGGTTCTGATCCAAATCCCAGTGTTCTTTTCGCTCTACAAGGTTCTGTTCGTCACCATCGAAATGCGCCATGCGCCATTCTTTGGTTGGATACAGGATCTGGCAGCGCCCGATCCCACCCACATCTTCAACTTATTTGGCCTGCTGCCATACGATCCCAGCGCCATCCCGGTTATAGGCTCGTTCCTGGCAATCGGCATCTGGCCGGTCATTATGGGCATCACAATGTGGGTGCAGATGCGTCTGAACCCGCCACCGGCGGACCCCACTCAGGCCATGATCTTTAACTGGATGCCGGTGATCTTCACCTTCATGCTGGCAACGTTCCCTGCCGGTCTCGTGATCTACTGGGCCTGGAACAACTTCCTCTCTGTGGTCCAGCAGTGGTTCATCATGCGTCGCCACGGCGTGACAGTTGACCTGCTTGGCAACATCAAGAACTCTTTCAAACGCAAGCCCAAGGCTGCCGAGTAATCTTGATTTTGATCGCGCTTCCGAAGCAGAAAAGTGCTATTGCCTTTTCCCGGAAACGCTCTCTTTAAAGGGCCGGGAAACCGGCCCTTATCTTTTGGACCGCCTCAAATGACCGATGTGCCTGAAACTGTCCGCCTGCTGTTTGCGCGCCCCTGGGTATTTCTCAAGGGCTGTGTCCGCGTTTCTGATCTGCCAGCGGACGATCTTGTCGAGATCGCCTTCGCCGGGCGCTCAAATGTTGGAAAATCTTCGCTGATCAATGCCCTCGTGGGCCAGTCCGCACTTGCGCGGACATCGAACACCCCAGGACGCACCCAGGAGCTTAACCTGTTTGCTCCCGAGGCTGGCGGCATCCGACTGGTGGACATGCCCGGTTACGGCTTTGCCAAAGCGCCAAAGCCGGCTGTCGAAAAGTGGAACAAACTGATCCATCAGTTTCTGCGCGGCCGTCCCAATCTCCGCCGCGTGTACGTGCTGGTCGATGCTCGCCACGGCCCCAAGCCCAACGATGCAACAGTAATGAACGAGCTCGACAAGGCCGCTGTCTCTTATCAGGTGGTACTGACCAAGGCTGACAAGCTGCTGGAAAAGGATCTAGGCGACATTGTCGCGGCGACTGCCAAGTTCATCGTCAAGCGACCTGCCGCGCACCCTGAAATCATTCTCACATCAAGCGAGAAGGGGCTGGGCATCGACACCCTGCGCCAAGAAATAGCGCGTGTGCGCGAGGGGTTCTAGGGCGCTAAATTAGCTGAGGAGAAACCGGCTGATGGCCTGCGAGAGCACAGCGCTTTCCGATCGGGTCTTCATTGATTGATGGGCAGTTTCGATAACATCCTCAGACACTTTACCCCTCCGCAATTCGATCAGCGCTGTTGAATAATCATTCTCGAACTCGGGATGAGGCTGAAAACTCAAAATGCCGCCGCCAGCGTAAGAGAGCCCGGCATTAGGGGCGAACTCACTACGCAATATCACCTTTGCCGACGGCGGTGGATCAATCACCTGGTCCTGATGGGAACAGGCGATTGCCAGGGTCTTCACGTTGGGTACGAAGTGGGGACTGTCGGGAACGACCTCATAGACATGGCGGCCGAGCCCCCAGCCTTTTTCGGACTTGCGGACATCGCCACCCAGCGCATCGGCGATAATCTGGTGACCGAAACAAATCCCCACCATCTTGGTCCCGCACGCATGGGCGCGGCGGACAAAGTCGCGCAGCGGGCTCATCCAGGGAAAATTGTCGTAAACCCCGGCCGGTGACCCAGTTATCAGCACCGCTTCCAATTGAGAGGGATCGGGCAGTGGCGCGCCATCGAGCAGTGGCACAGTCTGCGTCGATAGATCTGCACCATGCCGGGCAAGCATTGTACCGAACATTTCAGGGTAGGGACGGAACCGGCCGCGCAATTGCTCGGGCACGTGGCCGGTTTCAATAATGGTGAGTTTCATGGGAAGGAACCGGGGACAATCGATTCCAGATACAGACCTCAGGCCGCAACGAACGTCAAGGAGACACCGTTGATGCAGTGGCGTTTGCCGGTCGGATCGGGACCATCATCAAAAATGTGCCCAAGATGGCCACCGCAGTTCGAACAATGGCACTCGGTTCGCACCATCATGAAAGTGGTATCGCTCGAGGTTCCGATAGCCCCAGGAAGC
The DNA here is from genome assembly GCF_048264985.1 of Pelagibacterium sp. Classification (GTDB taxonomy): domain Bacteria; phylum Pseudomonadota; class Alphaproteobacteria; order Rhizobiales; family Devosiaceae; genus Pelagibacterium. The sequence continues at coordinate 440,277 of NZ_JBLXCL010000001.1, read as the reverse complement.
GCCTCCCAAAAACTTGGCCAACCTGTCTTGCTGTCGTATTTGACTTCGGACGAATAGAGCGGTTGTGCGCAACCGGCACAATTGTAGATGCCGGGCGCATAGAGCTTGTCGAGCTCTGAAGTGAAGGCGCGCTCTGTGCCGTGCTCACGCAGAACGTAAAACTCCATCTCGTCGAGACGTTCACGCCATTCTGCTTCGCTGAGCACGAACGGGAAATCACCTTCTGCGCCTTTTGCAGTAAGCGCGAAGCCGAATGCTGCAGCGCCCGCCACGGCGGCGCCTGCGATCAGGAAATTGCGACGATCGGTCATAGTCTGTCTCCTTGCATTCAGTATTTCAACGAAACGCGCCGCGATCAAATCAATCGAACGTGTTGGACTTTTTACATGGGTGCGCCCGGCCGACGGAGGGCGGGCCGGGCGCAGTTTGCGGCTCAGTGTAGGATTGGGGGCGAACCCTGAGCCGCGGTGCCGTTTAGGCCTTACATGGCCGGTGTAAAGACCGCGTCGGTTACGTGGATCACACCGTTGGACTGCATCACATTGGCGATCGTGACGGTTGCGGCCGTCCCGTTTTCGTCGGTGATCGTGATGGTGTCGCCATCATAGGTGGCTTCAAGCATGCAGCCGCCAAGCGTTTCAATTGTGTGGCTGCCACCATCGTCGTCAATCATGCCCATCAGCGCAGAAGCATCGGCTTCGGCACCAACCACGTGGCAGGTGAGAACCTGCTGCAGCATTTCAACGTTTTCCGGCATCAAGAGCGTGTCGACTGTTCCCTCAGGAAGGGCAGCGAAAGCTTCGTTGGTCGGAGCAAATACAGTGAAGGGGCCATCACCCTGGAGGGTTTCAACAAGACCGGCTGCTTCGACAGCAGCAACGAGGGTTGTATGGTCAGCCGAATTGACAGCGTTTTCGATGATGTTCATGTCCGGCGACATTGGCGCGCCGCCAACCATCGGATTGTCCTGCGCAAAAGCTGCACCGGTCAGTGCCGAAGTGGCCAGGAGGGCTGAGAGAGCAATAGCACGGGTCTGCATGGTGTTCGTCTCCTAAGATCATCTGTTATGACGGCCCCTTTTTGGGGCAGTTCACGATGAGTTACGGAGCGGCCGAACAACAAGTTTCAGCTTTCTCGAAAAAAAATCAGATGGCTGCAATCGGGCCTGCGGCAACGATGGGTCCCTGCGGATCGCCGGTCGGAGACCCACCCTCTGTCTCGCGAGTGACAGCCAGCGTAATGCCTTGGGCCATCTGACCACGGAGCGCCTCCGCGACATCGATGGTCTGGCTTTCGGCGACATTGATCACGCCCATCGAAATCGGAGCGCTGTCACCTTCGATGAACCACAATTCATAATCATTGCCTTCACCGGCGGGCGAACCCGCACCGCTGACGCGAAGCGCTCCTGCCGCGCTATCAAAACGGGCAATAAAGCTCACATCGCTATCGACTGTCTGAATGGCAGCAACCAGTTGAGAGGCTTCGAGATCGGGTCCGATGGACGGCTGGAAGAAATTGAGCCCCACAGAAAGCACAGCCACGGCAGCAGCGGCACCGGCCAGCGACCTCCACAGCAAAAGAGAGTTATACCAAGGCGTTCGCACAACAGTATCTGCGAACAGGCGCTGCTCTATCTGGTTTAACAACCCGGCGGGCGGTGTTGTGGGGACGTAATCGTCATTGAAATTTGCAAAGCGTCGCTCCCAAAGCGAGACCTCCGCTGCCAGATCGGGGCGGGTTTCAACGGCGCGCGCAAGGGCGGCGCGGCGCGGCGCACTCGTCAAGCCAAGGACATATTCAGCCACCGCCACGCGGCGCTCTTCGTCCCGGTTTAATTCGATATCGTCAAAATCGCTCATGGGTTCGTCTAATATGCTCCAAGACAGTCGCGCAAGGCCAGGAGCGACCGGCGCAGCCAGGTGCGTACCGTGTTAAGCGGCACACCCAGCCGGTCGGCCAGTTCATTGTAGCTTTCGCCTTCGACGTAAGCCCGACGCACCGCTTCGGCGCGTTCGGGCTTGAGTTCTTCCATGCACTGGTCGATCCGATTGCCGTCGTCGGTATTCATAGCCGACTGTTCTGGCGTCATTCCCGAATCTTCTAAATCAAACGCTTCATCGATGTCGGTGTGACCGGGCCTTCGCGCACGCACCCTGTCTATGGCGTTGTTGCGCGCAATGGTAATCAGCCACGTCATCGGGCTTGCGGCATCGGGACGGTATCCCTCTGCACGCTGCCAGACCTTGACAAAAACGTCCTGCAAGGCGTCCTCGGCTTCGCTCCTGTTGGAGAGTATACGCAGGCTTACGCCAAAAAGTTTCGCGCTCGTTCGAGCATAGAGCGCCCGAAAAGCGTTGCGGTCGCGAAGAGCAACGCGCGCCAAAAGATCGGCAATTTCAGCTGTATCGGCCATAGGCGCCCTTCCTATCGCATATTAATTGCATTTTTCCTTACGAGTTCCATAAGTAATTGGATCATGAGCCCTTAAGCGAGGACTATTCACAAGGCGCGCGTTTGGGTTAGAGAGGTTTCCAAGACCAAAAGGAGTTGCCCTGCCCCATGGCCGACGGACTTGAAAACGCCTACGACGCCGAAGTGCTGTCCAAGGCCCTGCCCTTCATGCAGCGCTATGAGAACAAGACAGTCGTCATAAAATACGGCGGCCATGCCATGGGCGATCCCGAACTCGGCAAGGCGTTCGCGCGTGATGTCGCGTTGCTCAAGCAGTCAGGCGTAAACCCCATTGTCGTTCACGGTGGCGGCCCGCAGATTGGCGACATGCTGAAAAAGCTCGGCATCGAATCCAAGTTCGAGGGCGGGCTGCGCGTGACCGACAAACGCACTGTCGAAATCGTTGAAATGGTTCTGGCCGGCTCGATCAACAAAGAGATCGTTGCGATGATCAATGCCGAGGGCGAATGGGCCATCGGCTTGTGCGGCAAAGATGGCAACATGGTCTTTGCCGAAAAGGCCAACAAGAAATATGTCGACCCGACATCCAATATCGAGCGGGTTCTGGATCTGGGCTATGTTGGTGAACCTGTCGAGGTCGACCGAACGCTGCTTGACCTTCTTGCTCGCTCGGAAATGATCCCTGTCATCGCCCCGGTCGCACCTGGCCGCGACGGCAACACCTACAACATCAATGCCGACACCTTTGCCGGCGCCATCGCCGGTGCCGTGTTCGCCAAGCGCTTGCTGTTCTTAACCGACGTTCCCGGCGTACTTGACAAGCAGGGCAATCTCATCCCCGAACTGTCTGTCCGCCAGGCCCAGCAACTTATTGCAGACGGCACAATCTCGGGCGGCATGATCCCGAAAGTCGAAACCTGCATCGAGGCGCTCGACAGGGGTGTCGAAGGCGTTGTCATCGTCAACGGCAAGACAGCCCATTCAGTTCTGCTTGAGCTGTTTACCGAGCATGGCGCGGGCACGCTCATGGTGCGCTAGGCAGCACGGCCGATCACACCTTCGTTTTCGGTCATTTCCCATTCATCGATTTGGGGCATAATGGGGTCATGAACCACATGACCTCGCCTGCCGCCCGTTTACCGCTCGACCACATCACCGATTGGGTATTCGATCTCGACAACACGCTTTACCCGCGTGAGTGCAACCTGTTTGCTCAGATCGACACAGCCATCACAGACTATGTGATGAAAGTGGCCCAGCTCGATTTCGACGCCGCACGCGAACTGCAAAAGGCTTACTACCGCGATCATGGCACGACCCTGAACGGGTTGATGACATCACACGACGTCGATCCTGAGCACTATCTCGAGATGGTCCACGCCATCGACTATTCGCCAGTCGCGGCCCACCCCGAACTCGTGGCGGCCATCGCCGCACTGCCGGGCAGAAAGTTTATCTTCACCAATGCCAGCGCCGGGCACGCCGAAGCCGTGCTGGCCCGTCTTGGCGCCTCCGATCTCTTCGAAGGCATCTTCGATATCAAGGCGGCCCGCTACCAGCCAAAACCGCTTGAGATCGCCTATACTGATTTCCTCTCTGCCCACGGCATCGGTGCCACTCAGTCCATCATGTTCGACGACCTCGAAAAGAACCTCCGCGTACCCCATGCAATCGGCATGGCAACGGTGCAGGTGGTGGCCGGCTCAGGGTTCGCGCACGAGCAATGCGACGCCTGGGAGCTCGGGCGCGGTGAAGACATGGAGCACGTCCACCATGTCACCGACGACATCGTCACGTTTCTTGCGCGGTGCCGCTGACGCTTTTTTGCCCGATTGGCGTGATCGAAAAGTCATCTGAACGCGTTACCCTCCGTGCTGGCCGTACGGGGCGGCAATGATGTAAGTATGTTGTTGAATGGCGTCGAAGACGCCGAAAAACGGGGACCGTCATGAAAAAACTCTCTCGCCTTTCGCTCACCACCGCAATTTTACTGGCCGGGACCAGCCAGGCCGCATTGGCGCTCGAGGCCAATGTGTTTGCCGATCGTCTTGTTGACACCAGCAGGGTCATGGGCGTTGCCTTCACCTATGGCTCGGCCACAGCCGAAGGTGACACAGTAACAATTACGGATTTCACGATCGCCATTCCCGGCGAAGACGATGTCGAGATCCCCGGTGACGTTGTGTTCACCGGCGTTGTGGAAACCGCAGAAGGTGGATTCACCGTCGAGCGCGCGGCGATCGCCGATATCGAATACACTGACGAAGACGAGGGCATTACGTTCAATCTCGTCGATATCGCAGCCGAGGGCCTTGAGCTGCCAGCCGAAGTGAATGTGGATTCGATGGTCGATATCGGCTTCAACCTTTATGACCGCATCGCGGCCGGCCCGTTGAGCGTCTCAGACGCGCAGGGTGAGGAAATGTTCGCTATCGAATTGATGGAGATCACTGTCGACGAACCTGCCGAAGATGGCGGCATCAGATCGGCCTATCAGGTCACCGGCATCCACGCGGACCTGACCAATATCGATGAGCCGGACGTCCAGGAAATGTTCGAGGCACTCGAGCTGACCGCCCTTAATGCATCGATGTCGGGTTCGGGCACTTGGTGGCCCGAAACTGGCGAAGGCACAATTGAAGACGCTTCGCTCGTCATCGACAATATCGGTTCGATTGCCACAAGCGTTGCCGTCGAAGGCTACACAGAAGAGCTCTATACGGAGCTGATGAAGCTCAATCTCAAAATGGCGGAAATAGCAGAAGCCGATATCGAAATTGACGACGACCAGATGATGGAACTGTCCGAGGCGATGATGGCTCCAATGGCCGAACTCAAGCTGGTCAATGCTTCGCTGCGTTATGACGACAATTCGTTGTTCATGAAAGTTCTGGACTTCATCGGCGCAGAACAGGGCGTTGACGGGGAGACCTTCAAGGCAGGGCTGCAGTTCATGGTGCCAATGGCTCTCGCCGAAGTCGAGAATGCCGCGTTCAAGACCATGGTCACAAACGCTGTTAATTCTTTCATCGAAGATCCGCAGAACTTCACCATTTCGGTCGAACCGGATGCGCCTATCGCCTTCTCCGAATTCGAAGCTCTGGAAGACGAGATCGAAGCCGACCCCTTTATCCTTGTTGAACGTCTCAACGTTCAGATTACCGCAAACCAGTAAGCGGTCCGTCGATTTGAGAAAGGCCCGCCGCTGAACGGCGGGCCTTTTTTGCTTCAGGCTGGATGCTCGATCTTGGGCAGATTGTAGGTCTTGCGCACGATGTCCCAGGCTTCGTCCGCAGTGTCTACGAAACTGAAGAGTTTGAAATCATCTGGCGAAATCGTACCCTCTTCGGCCAAGGCCTCGAGATTGAGGACACGACTCCAGAATTTCTTGCCAAACAAGAGCAACGGGATGCGGTCCATACGCCCGGTCTGGATAAGCGTCAGGGCCTCGAAGAACTCGTCCATTGTCCCAAAACCGCCTGGAAAAATGGCGACGACTTTGGCGCGCATGAGGAAATGGATCTTGCGCGTTGCGAAGTAGTGGAAATTGAAGGCGAACTGTGGCGTGACATAAATATTGGGCGCCTGTTCGTGAGGCAGGACAATATTGTAACCGATGGAAGGCGCATCCACGTCCGCAGCGCCGCGATTGCCTGCTTCCATGACCCCTGGCCCACCGCCAGTTGCAACAACATACTCCGAAAAATCGGTACTCTTTGAGGTCAGCGAGGCAAGCTGGGCAAACCGCCGTGCCTCATCATAATAGACCGAGTTTGCCTCAAGGTTCTTTTTCGCTTCATCGGTTTTGGCAGCCCATGCCGGCTTGCCCGGCTCGGGGATGCGCGCGCCGCCAAACAGGACAACCGTCGAATTGACGTTTGCCTCGCGCAGACGCATTTCGGTCTTGAGATACTCGAGCTGGAAGCGGACGCCGCGCAAATCCTCGCTTGTCATGAATTCTTCGTCGGCAAAAGCCAGTCGATACGCCGCCGACTGAGTCTGAGGCGTTTGCGGCGTATGGCGTACGGCTTCCATATCCTCTTTGGACGAACGCAACGAGGAATGGCGTTTACGGCCCATCATCAGGCTCCTTTTGTACTTTTTTCGGTCTCGACTATGTCAGGCTGGTGTTAAGGATGGGTGGCGGTTTTTCCAAGGCCGTTGACGCGGATGTGCGCAGACCGTGTCCAGCCTACACAAGTTTATCCCCGCGCTCAAAATCGCCCCCATACTGGCTCGACGAACCCGCTTTTATGGACGCAAGCGCAACGAACGTTTGGGCGGGTTTGGTTCGGGTTCCTTGCGGGTCGCTGCAGGGAAGGCCCAAACGTCACGAGCGCTGGACGGCGCGAACCGGCCGCCTGATCTCGATTGAGACTGGCGCGATATTGCTAGCGCCGTCGTACTCTCGAAAGGGAGAAGGGATTGACCCTGGCCTTTGAAGGGCGACTAAGCCAAAAATCCCGGATGCATGGGGCAAGGATCGCTTCATATAAAAATTAAAAAATGCGGAGCGTTCATCGCCCCATGCCGTTCATATCGTGACCACCGGGGTTCAAGGAGCCATCGGAAATTTTGTCATGGGCAAAGCCCCTCGACATGGCAATGAACGGAACAACAAAGCAATGGCCCAGGTACTTGATAGCGATCTCCACATCCGGCGCATCGATACCTATGTCGATCCCACCATCCCGCGCGAGCGGGCCATCATTACCCACGGTCACGCCGATCACGCCCGATCCGGGCACTCCAAGGTGCTCGCCACCCCAGACACCATCGCCATAATGCAAACCCGCTATGGCAAAGATTGCGCCGGCAGCTTTCAACCCCTCCAATTCGGCCAACCTATCCAGATCGACGATGTCACCATCACACTCTATCCTGCCGGCCACATCATGGGTTCGGCTCAGGTCCTGATCGAACAGGATGGCCAACGCGTCGTGGTCACCGGCGACTACAAGCGCCTCCCCGACAAGACAGCCCAGCCCTTCGAACTCGTCACTTGCGATCTCCTTGTCACCGAAGCAACCTTCGGGCTTCCCGTCTTCCAGCACCCTCACCCATCCGAGGAAATCGCCAGACTCTTAAAATCCCTTTCCGCCCATCCCGACCGCGCCCACGTCATCGGCGCTTACGCACTGGGTAAGGCACAAAGGGTCATCAGTCTGTTGCGCGATGCTGGGTATGACGCCCCGATCTATCTCCATGGCGCCATGCAGCGCCTGTGCGATCTCTATATCGAACGCGGCATCGCGCTGGGCGAACTGCACCACGCGACCGATGCGACCAAAGCCGAGATGGCCGGTGCCATCGTCATCGCCCCACCCTCGGCGCTCAAGGACCGCTGGAGCCGAAGGTTGCCAGATCCCGTGCTCGCAATGGCGTCGGGCTGGATGAGCGTCAAGCAGCGTGCCCGCCAGCGCGGCATCGAATTACCGCTCGTCATATCCGATCACGTCGATTGGCCCGAACTGACCCAGACCGTCGCCGAAACCGGTGCCCAAACCATATGGGTCACCCACGGTCGGGAGGATGCACTGGTCCACTGGGCGCGCCAGCAGGGACTCGCCGCAGAGCCGCTGAACATTCAGGGTTATGAAGATGAGGGAGAAGAGCAATGAAGCGCTTCGCCATCCTGCTCGAAACCCTGGCTTTAACCCCCTCGCGCAACCGCAAGATCGAAGCGCTCGCCACCTATTTTCGCGACACGCCCGATCCCGACCGCGGCTATGCGCTGGCCGTCCTCACCGGCGCCCTCAGCTTCGCCCATGTCAAACCTGCCCGCCTCAAAGAGGTGGTTCTGGCCGAAGTCGATCCGCACCTTTTTGCGCTCAGCTATGACTATGTCGGTGATCTGGGCGAAACCATTGCGCTGATCTGGCCGCACAAGGGCGGCACACGGCAGTTGCCCTCACTGTCCGATCTCGTCGAACTTTTAAACACCACACCGAAGTCCGAACTTGCGCTGCTGATTGCCGAATTGCTGACCAGTGCACAGATCAACGAACGCTGGGCGCTGGTCAAACTGGCCACCGGTGGCTTGCGCATCGGGGTCTCCGAGCGCCTGGCCAAGACCGCCCTGGCCGAAATGAGCGGGGCCGACCTCAAGGACATAGAAGAGATCTGGCACGGGCTTAAAATGCCCTATGCCGACCTGTTTGCCTGGCTCGATGGTCGCAAACCCAAACCCGAAATCGACCATACAGCCCGCTTTCACCCCCTCATGCTCTCCAACCCGATCGACGAAGCCAAGGATTTTCCCGGCCTTGATCCCGCTGATTTCGTCGCCGAGTGGAAATGGGACGGCATAAGGGTGCAGTTGATCCTCGGCGATGGTCCGGCATCGCTGTTTTCCCGCACCGGAGAAGACATAGCGCCGGCTTTCCCCGACCTTGTCGAAAATGTCTTTGGTCACGGGGTTCTCGATGGTGAGTTGCTGGTTGGCGACAAATTCGAACCTGCGCCGTTCAACGCCCTCCAGCAGCGCCTGAACCGCAAGTCAGCGACCGAAAAACTGATCCGCGAGCACCCAGCCTTCATTAGGGTTTATGACATGCTGTTTGATGGCGATGAGGATATTCGCGCGCTCCCATGGCGCGACCGCCGTGCCAGACTCGAGGCCTTCTTCAACGCCCAAACCCAGACCCGGCTCGACCTATCGAGTCTGCTTGCCTTTTCAGATTGGGAACAACTGGGCGCCATCCGCCGCAGGGGCGCCGATGAAAACGGCCATGAGGGCGTGATGATCAAGCTCAAATCGGCGCCTTATGTCCCCGGACGTCCGAAGGGCAACTGGTTCAAATGGAAGCGCGATCCCAATTTGTTGGACGCTGTTCTCATGTATGCCCAGCGCGGCCACGGCAAGCGCTCGTCCTATTATTCCGATTTCACCTTCGGGGCCTGGAAAGGCAATGAGCTCGTGCCGATCGGCAAGGCCTATTTTGGCTTCACCGATGCCGAACTCAAAGAACTGGACAAATGGGTGCGCGCCCACACCATCCAGAGTTTCGGCCCTGTGCGCGAGGTGGAAAAGTCCTTGGTTTTCGAAGTCGCCTTCGACAGTGCGCAAGCCTCGACCCGCCACAAATCGGGCGTTGCTCTGCGCTTTCCGCGCATCAACCGCATCCGCTGGGACAAACCGGCCTCAGAATGCGCAAGTGTCGCCGACGTTGAAGCGCTGATCCCCGCGACATGACATGCCGGACAACTCGGCCTGCCCCTCGCACCCCCCTCGATCAGTCAGGCTTGCGCGGCTCGACCGGCGGCGTAACCTCGGCCGGCATTGGCGAAACATAGGGCGTTTTAGCAACTCGCGCATCAAGATCTGCCTTGGCCGCTGCAAGCGTCTCGGGTCTGGTCAGCAGGTCTATTGCGGTTCCAGCCATGATTTTGGCTGCATGGACAAGTCCCTTATGCGCAGCCGGCGCCTTGCCCTGAGCCGTGATTTGCCAGGAATGTCCGGGCGTCCCGATAGCATGGGTCGCCACACGCGCCTGCACCGTAGGCACGACCCAGGATACGTCCCCAACGTCTGTGGAACCGACCATCGGCTCCCCAACAGCATCAAGCGGCGCTATGAAGTCACACAACGACAGGCCATCGCGCTGCTCAACGCCGCACCGCCGATATTCGCTATCGATATCGGCAGCGCTCAGCGTGGCCTGGATCTGGCCGGCATAAGCGTGATCGGCGGCATCAAAGGGCACCGGACCAAGGCGCTGCATATTGTCAAACATCAGATTTTCAAGGGGTGTATTGCCGATCAGGTTGGAGACCGCGGAGTGAATTTTCACCGCAACCTCAGTCTCGGTCATCATCGCAGCGCCGTTAGCGACCTTGATGACGCGCCCATTGAGCTCTTGCATGGCATGGACATCGCGCGAACGGACAGCATACCGGGTCTTGGCATGCGCCTGAACCACATTGGGCGCAATGCCGCCGCCATCGAGAATGGCATAATGGATGCGCGAATCCGAAGGCACATGCTCGCGCAGATAGTTGACACCGACATTCATGAGCTCGACTGCGTCGAGCGCAGAACGCCCAAGATGGGGCGCGGCGGCGGCATGCGAAGCCCGACCGGTAAATGTGAAATCGATCCGGGTATTGGCAAGGCTCTTGGCTTCGTCGACCTTGGTGATAGCAGCCGGATGCCAGGTGATCGCTGCATCGACGTCGTCAAACAACCCGGCGCGCACCATGAATGTCTTTGCAGCGCCCCCCTCTTCGGCGGGACAGCCATAATAGCGCACAGTGCCCGGAACGCCGGTTTCTTCAAGATATTTCTTGAAGGCGGCGGCGGCCAAAAGCGCAGCGGAACCGAGCATGTTGTGTCCGCATCCATGACCATTGCCATTGCCCGGCAGCGGACGCGGCTCGGCGATGCCGGCTTCCTGGCTCAATCCCGGCAGGGCATCGTACTCGCCCAGAAAGGCGATGACGGGCCCGCCACTGCCAAATTCCCCAACCACCGACGTCGGGATGCCAGCCGCGTTTTCAGTGATCGCAAATCCTTCGGCTGCGAGCATGTCACGGTGTTCGTTGACCGAACGGTACTCGGTATAGGCGACTTCGGGCATGCCCCATATTCTGTCGCTCAACTCCAGGAAAGCCTGCTGCTTTTCGTCGATGAGATCCCAGATACGATCAGAATTGGACATGAAGATTCCCTAGTAAGTTGTGTGGGCCGAAACGACGGCCTTCAAAGCGGCGACGGCGGTTGCATCGGTCATCTTGCTGGTTTGAGAAAGAAATCCGAGTTCAACGAGCTTTCCATCGGTAACCGTGCGAAGAGTGCTTCCCGAGGCGTGCAGTTCGCGAACCGCCAGACGCTCAAGGATTTGTGCTGCGTTTTCAGCAGTGACCCCTGCGCCCGGCATGATCGATATCCGATCACCCGCCAGCGCGACCATCGCTTCGATCGCATCGAGCCCTGCAAATGCCGTCTTCGCGCCACCCGAGGTCAGAATACGTTCAAATCCCAAGCCAATTGCCGTTTCGATGGCCGGACCGACATCTGAAACCAGATCGATCGCCCTGTGCAGCGTCAGGCCCAATCCTTGTGCGTGGCCGACAAGGACCCCGAGCACATCCGCGTCGAGGGTGCCATCATCCCGGTTCGCGCCAAGGACGACCCCTGCCAGCCCTGCGGATCGGGCGTTGTCGATATCGGCAAACATGCCGGCAACGTCCTGTTCGCAGAATACGAAATCTCCAGCCCTTGGACGGATCATCGCATAGACCGGCACATTGCATTTGCCCGCCGCAGCCATCAGCCCGGCAGTCGGTGTCAACCCGCCGACCGAAAGGGCCGAACACAATTCGATCCTGTCGGCGCCGCCGGCAATGGCCTTGTGGAGCCCATCGAGATCGTCGACGCAGATTTCCAGTTTCACTGACAAAGGATCACCCATGTTGCGCTGCAAGCACGGACACACCGACAAGCCCACCATCCTTGAGATGATGCCCCGGCACGATGAGCGGTTTGCCATAAGCATTGAGCGTTCGCGCGCGGACAGCCTTGTCCAGTCCGGCGACAAGTTCGGCGCTGGTCGCCAGCCCACCGCCAACCGGCATCACCGTGGTGCCGACAATATTGACGATAAAGGCAAGCGGTTCGGCCAGAAGCTCGAAATAGACAGCCATTGTACGCGCCGCGTCCTGCTGTCCCTCACCCCAGTCGATAACGATCTGTCGGCTCGTGCGGTCCTGGTCGGTCAGATGCTTATGAATGCGTTCAATCCCGCGCGCTCCACCGATTGTATCGGTGCAGCCGAGTTGACCGCACCCACATTGAAAGCGCGGCAATTCGATCCGCTCGCCATCGGGCAAGGTGACCTGGGTTTGAACAATTGCGCCGTGTCCCCACTCTCCGGTCACCCCACCCGGGCCCTGAACCAGATTGCCATCGACGACCAGGCCACCGCCCACGCCGGTTCCCAGGATCAAACTCATGACGACATCATGGCCCTTGCCCGCACCGACAGTCGCCTCGGCAAGCGCAAAGCTGTCAGCGTCATTGGCGATCAAGACTTTGCGCACTAGATGCGCCGACAGTTCGCCCACGATATCGTGGCCCGCGAAACAGGGAATATTTGCAGCAGTAACCACCCCAGTTCGAACGTCGAAAAGTCCAGTCGTGCAAATGGCCAGTGGCAGCCCGTCATCCTGCGGCGCGAAACGCGAAATCAGGTCGGCAAGCGCAGTTTTAAGATCGTGCCAGGAATGGATCGGGGTAGGAACCTGGTCCTCGACACGAACAAGGCCAGGCCCGTAGGCCCGCCCGAATTTGATGAACGAACCCCCTATGTCCACGCAATAGCCAATGGTCCGGCCGGCGTCCCCCCCGGTATAGGGCCGCGTCTCCGTCAATGTCATTTTCTTGGATCCAACAGGTCACGCAGGCCGTCGCCGAGAATATTGAACCCCAGCACAGTGATCATGATGGCAAGTCCTGGAAACAGCGACATCCAGATGTTGACGCCAAGGTAGTTGCGCCCCTGGCTCATCATTGCCCCCCATTCCGGCATGGGCGGTTGCGCGCCCAGCCCGAGGAACGAAAGCGAAGCTGCCGACAGGATCACCGTACCCGCGGTCAGGGTCGACTGCACGATGATGGGGCCAACCGAATTGCGCAGGATGTAATTGACCAGAATGCGCCATTGCGGAACGCCCAGTGCCGTCGCCGCCTCGATAAACTCCATGCGCTTGAGACCAAGCGTGATGTTGCGAGAGAGACGAGCATAGATCGGAATTGCGAAAAGCGCGATGGCGATCATGAGATTGAACAGGCTCGGCCCGAGAATGGAAACGATCAAGATCGCCAGAACAATCCCCGGAAACGCGAAAAGGACGTCCATGACCCACATGATGACTTCATCGACCAGCCGCCCAGCCATGCCGGCAATAATGCCCAACGGCACGCCCACAGCGGTGGCGATACCGACACTGAGGAACACTTCTAGCAACGAGATCTGCGCGCCGTAAATAACGCGCGCAAAAATGTCGCGGCCATTATCGTCGGTACCGAATGGATGCTCCCAGGAGGGTGGGAGCAGCGTCGCAGTAAGATTCTGCGCATAAGGATCTGCACCGGCAATGAGCGGAGCAAATATGGCTGCCAGAACGATCAGACCAACCAGAAATCCGCCAAACACGATATTGGCATTGCGTTGGCACCACGCCCAAACGCGTTTGGGACGAAATTTTCCGGAGGCTGGCGCTGTATGAGATGGGGCGCTCATTAGTCAAACCTGATTCTGGGATTGAGGACGGCGATCACCAGTTCGGCAATAAGATTGATCACAACGACGCCAAAGACGGCGACCATGGTGACCCCTTGGATGACCGGATAGTCGCGATAGCGCACGGCATCGACCATCAGGCGGCCGATACCGGGCCAGTTAAAGACGGTTTCTGTCACTACAGCACCGCCGATCAGGCCACCGAAATTGAGTCCGACGATCGTCACGATGGGGATAAGTGCGTTGCGCAGCGCATGGCTCCAATACACCTTGGTGACCGGCAGCCCCTTGGCCCGCGCAGTCCTGATATAGTCCTGGCTGAGCACCTCGATCATCGACGACCGTGTCATCCGGGCGATAACAGCCATCGGCAGAACGGCCAATGTCACAGAAGGGAGGACATAGCTTTGCCAACTCGAAGCGCCTAACAATGGCAACCAGCCCAAGGTGACCGAAAAATAGTTCATCGCCATCAACGCCAGCCAGAAATTGGCGATGGAAGCGCCAGCAATGGCAAAGACCATGACGGCGTAATCGGGCGGTCGATTGCGATAGATAGCGGCCAGCATACCGGCCGGAACGCCCACGATGATGGCAAGAATGTAGGAGGTAACTGCAAGCGCCAACGTGTAGGGTAGGCGCTGGGCAACCTCATCCCACACCGGCAGGCGTGACCGAATTGACGTTCCGAAATCGCCCTGCAGCGCACTGGTTGCGAAGCTGAGATATTGCTCGGGAATGGAACGATCTAGCCCGAGCCGGGTCGTCATTGCATCGACGGCCTCTTGAGTGGCCTCGGGACCAGCCATTACGCGGGCAGGCTCGCCCGGCAGCAAGCGGATCGAAATAAAGATCAACAGCGAAACGCCAATCAGGATCAGCGGCAGCGAGATCAACTTGCGGAGAACGTAACCTTGCATATCGGCCCCTCGATGGGCCGGGCTGGCTGAGCCAGCCCGGTATAGTCGGTTGTGTTACTGCTTGGTCGCAGAGTCGACGCGGACAAGTCCGCCCGGAATCATCCAGACATCTTCGACGCCGGCGCGAGTAGCATAGAGATCCTGGGAGAAATACAGCAGGACATGGGGAGCGTCCTGGTTGATCATTTCCTGGAGATCGCCATAGATTTCGTTACGGGCATCTTCGTCGACACTGGCAGCGGCCTCGTCGAGCAGACGATCGAACTCGTCGTTCTGGTAGAAGCCAAGATTGGCGCTGCCCGGTGCAAAGCTCTCTGTGTGATAGAGCGGACGGAACTGCAGATCCGGTCCATTCACACCCGACGACCAGGACGCGATCACTGCATCCACGCCGTCTTCGGCCTTTTTCTCGGGATCACCGAACGCGGCATCGGACCAAACGCCGCTTTCCATGCGCAGGACGTTGAGTTCGACACCGATTTCGCCCCACATGGCCTGCAGAACTTCAGCGATGCGGGCCTCTTGCTCCTGTACGACGACCGACATCGAAAACCCATCGGCAAAGCCGGCTTCTTCAAGCAGCTCACGTGCGCGATCGAGGTCGAGCGGGTACGGGTCAAGATCGGGATTATAGCCTTCCGCCACAGAAGCCAGAGGCGAGTTCGCAGGCATGGCATAACCGGACATAATGGCGTTGATGATGCCGTCCTTGTCGGTTGCGAAGTTGAGCGCCTGGCGCACCCGAACGTCTTCGAGAGCTTCTGACTGGGTGTTGAGTGCTACCCAGAACACTGCAGACCCATCGGAGACAGTCAGCTCAAGCTCGGGATTGGCGTCGATCGCTGCAGCAAATGCTGGCGGCACCGGGTTGATTACATCGGCGTCGCCGGTCTGCAGGGCCATCGAGAGAACCGAAGGTTCTGACGACCATGTCCAGCGAATCGCGTCCACACGCTCATCTTCGCCGCCCCAGTAATCAGCAAACTTCTCCTGCAGGACATACTCGCCGGAACGATATTCGGTCATCTCGAAAGGACCTGTTCCGACCGACGCTGCGCCCAGATTGCCTGCTTCATCAGCCGTCGGGCTGACGATCTGACCGCCATTTGTGGTCAGGATGTTGAGGAATGATGGATAGGGATGGAAGAGCGTAAACTTGACAGTATTCTCATCGATTTTTTCCACGCTTTCAAGGAAAGTGCGCAGACGACCCGAGGCTGCAAGGCCTCGGTCGGTATCGAGATGTCGCTCGAAATTGTAGACCACGGCATCGGCATTGAATGGCGTGCCATCATGGAAGACAACACCTTCGCGGAGCTTGAAAGTCCACTCGGTGCCATCGTCGTTAGGCGACCACTCTGTCGCCAGGCCCGGCTGCAGCGACAGATCGGAGGCGCGCGCAATGAGACCTTCATACACAGGGGCGAGCAGTGCGTTTGTAAAGGTTGCGCCTTGATCGCCCGGATCCATCGATCGCGGAGCTTCACTCTGCATGACTGTGAGTTCCTGGGCGAACGCTACAGGCACGAATGCTGCTCCCAGACATGCACTGGCCAGCAAGCCTTTGCGGATAATAGACAATGTTGACATCTTTAGCCTCCTCTAACGGCATGGAAAGACGGATGAGTTCCCTACTTAGTCCAATTACTGAACTAATTAAGCTTGATTAATTCACTGGCTAAACCTAATGTCAACCCATGGTGAAGACGTTGCTGCTGACATTGACGCACTACCACATCCTGCGCTTCATCAGCGCTGCAGGACCGACGACCCGTTCTGAGCTTGCCGCACGCATCGGCCTGAGCAAGGCGGCAATGAGCGGGCTGACCCGCGAACTTCTGGATGCGGACCTGTTGTGCGAAACCAGCACTGTACAGAAACAGGGGCGCCCCTCGGCGCTTCTGGACCTGTGCCCGCACGGCGCCTATTTTGTTGGCGTTTCGATGGTCTCAGATCCCGCCTTGATGGCCCTTGTTGATTTTAGAGGAGCCATTGTTTCGCGCGTCAAAATTGAACGAAACCTGGACCCTGAGGCCCTTGCAGGCGTGGTGTCGGACGCCCTGCCCATACTTTTGGGCAAGGCCGGAATTCCGAAATCGCTTGTTCAAGGAATGGGCGTCACCGTGTCCGGTCTCGTGGACCACGAACAGGCAAACATTATCAAATCGACATTGCTCGGCTGGCAGGACGTGCCGCTTGCAAAATATGTTCACCAGCAGACCCAATTGCCCACCTTCATTGAGAACGACGCCAAAACACTGGCCGTCAGCGAACGCTTGTTCGGCGAAGCCCGCGACAGGCATTCATTCTCGCTGATCTGGCTGGGGGAAGGCATAGGCGCCGCCCATTTCGTCCATGATAGACTTCACAGGGGCGCCCATGGCGGCGCCGGCGAAATCGCTCATTGCACAATTGATCTCGATGGCCTGCCGTGCCGATGCGGAAAAGTTGGGTGCTTGGATACGGTCGCCTCCATGATCGCGATTCTCGATATGGCGCGCGCCGAGGGCCTCAAGGCTGAAACGCTCAACGATATCGAGGTGCTTGCTGCATCGGGATCCTCTGTCGCTATTCGCCTGCTCCATAGGGCCGGGAGTGCTTTGGGTCTGGCCATTTCACAGATCATTCAGATCAACGACCCCCAAATGATTGTGGTGACACATCGCGAATCCCGGTTCGACGGGCTTTTCGCGACGGTGATGCACCAGACGATCGAGGCCAACGTGCTGCCACGGCTTGCAGGCGTGACTCCGATCAAAACACGTCGCGTCGCTGATGAAGACTGGGCGATCGGTGCAGCCAGCGTTGCAACACATTCTTTCCTGAACGGACTTATCTGAGAATTAGGAGTTTCCATGCGTATCGCCGTCGGTGGTATCCACATCGAGTGCAGCACCTACAATCCGGTGCTCAACCATACCGAGCATTTTCGCGTGGTGCGCGGCCGGGAGCTGCTCGCAGCACCACATTTCGCGTTCTTGAAGGATTATGACGCAGAATTTCTGCCAACGATCCACGCACGTTCGATTGCCGGCGGCCCCGTGGCACGCGAAACCTATGAAGGGTTCAAGGCTGAATTTCTGGTGGAACTCAAGGCAATTGGCGCCGTGGACGGCCTCTATCTTCCCATGCACGGCGCAATGAATGTCGAAGGCATGGATGACGCGGAGGGTGACTGGATCGCTGCCGCCCGCGAGGTCGTTGGTCCCGATTGTATTATCTCTGCCAGCTATGATTTACACGGCAATCTGTCACAAAAGATCATCGATTGCCTCGATGCCTATTCCACCTACCGCACAGCGCCCCACATCGATGTGGAGGAAACAATGCGGCGGGCGGTCGACATGTTGATCCGCTCTCTGACCTCGGGCATCAAGCCTCACATTGTCTGGGCTCCGATCCCGGTCGTCCTGCCAGGCGAGCGCACCAGCACAGTCGATGAGCCGGCAAAGGGACTCTACGACTTGCTGCCTGGCATCAACGCCAAGGATGGAATCTGGGATGCTTCGCTCAATGTCGGCTATGTCTGGGCCGACGAACCACGCGCGACTGCTGCCGCGATTATGACGGGTACCGATCGCAAGGCGCTTGAGCGCGAAGCTGAAGCGCTGGCGCAAAGCTATTGGGATGCCCGTGAGAACTTTGTATTCGGGCCGGAAACCGGCTCTATTACGGAGTGCGTCGAAAAGGCGGTGTCGAGTAGCACCGGTCCGGTTGTCCTAGCCGAATCTGGCGACAACCCGACTGGGGGCGGCGTTGGCGATCGGGCTGAAGTTTTCGCGGCCCTCGTCGAAGCTGGCGCCACAAACACGATTTTTGCCGGCATCGCCGACGTAGCTGCCACCAATGCGGCATATGCCGCCGGGAAGGGCTCGGTGCTTGATCTCACTATTGGCGCCTCGCTTGACGAGAGCAGCAAACCTTTTACCGGTCGTTTCGAGGTCGCTTTCCTGGCCGAAACTGACAACCAAGCCGATCGACAGGCCGTTCTGCGCATCGATGGCATCCACTTGGTCGTGCATACAAAGCGTCGCCCCTTCCACAACATCAAAGACTTCACAGCACTTGGGCTCGACCCGGCATCAGCGAAGATTATCGCCGTCAAGTCCGGCTATCTATCGCCCGAGCTTGCTCCCATCGCCAATCCAAACCTGATGGTGCTTTCGCCAGGGGTGGTAGACCAGTTCATCGAACGCCTGCCCCGTCCGCGCAAGACGCGCCCAACTTATCCATGGGATAAGGATTTCGCGTTCAAGCCTGAAGCTCTTGTCTCCGCCCGCGCCAGCCGGACGCGTTAGCCGACAAAGGAACATGACAATGTCCCAGATCCAAAGCGATACCCCTCAGCCCGTGCTATCGGTACGCAAGCTGCAGACCTCGTTCCTGAGCGAGGGCGACTGGAAATCAGTCGTCAGCGATATTTCTTTTGATGTAATGCCGGGAGAAACCGTCGCCATCGTAGGAGAATCAGGATCGGGCAAAAGCGTAACGTCGCTTTCGATCATGGGACTGCTGCCAAAAACATCGAGCAGGATCGAAGGCGAAATCCTGCTCAACGGCCGTAATCTTCTGCAACTTGACGATAGCGAGATGCGCAAGGTTCGCGGCCGCGACATTGCCATGATCTTCCAGGAGCCAATGACCAGCCTTAATCCGGTTTTCACGATCGGGCGGCAGATTTCCGAGGCGATCACGTGCCACGAGCCGATGTCGACGGCCCAAGCCCGCGCCGAGACCATAAGGCTGCTCGAAAAAGTCCGCATTCCGAACGCCGAGCAGCGGCTCAAGGATTACCCTCACCAGTTTTCAGGCGGCATGCGTCAGCGCGTGATGATCGCCATGGCCCTTGCCAGCCGCCCCAAACTGCTGATTGCTGATGAGCCAACCACAGCGCTTGACGTCACGATCCAGGGTCAGATCCTCGATCTCATCAAGACGCTGCAGGAAGAGGACGGCATGTCTGTCCTCTTTATTACTCACGATATGGGTGTGGTCGCCGAAGTCGCCGACCGAACGATCGTCATGTACCGTGGCGAAGCCGTCGAAACTGGCACCACCGCTGGGGTCTTTTCCAATGGGACGCATCCCTACACGCGGTCGCTGCTGGCCGCCGTTCCCCGCATGGGGTCAATGATCGGAAAATCCGAGCCGTTGCGTTTTGCCATTGTCGATAAAACGACCGGACAGCCGGGCCCCGAAATCCCTCTGCAGTCCGGCGTGGATAAAGACACAGCAGTACTCTCGGTGCGCAACCTTGTGACGCGCTACGATATCCGCGGCGGATTGTTCGGGAAAAAAACCGGCTCGGTCCACGCCGTGGAAAATGTTTCGTTCGACCTGTTCAAAGGTGAAACGCTCTCACTCGTTGGCGAATCAGGGTGTGGGAAATCGACAATTGGACGCACGATCATGCGTCTCACCGAAGCCAATGATGGTGAGATCACCGCTGACGGCAAAAACGTACGCACACTCGACAAGCGCGGCCTAAACACCTTGCGCCGCTCAGTGCAGATGATTTTTCAGGATCCGTTCGCAAGCCTCAATCCGCGGATGACCATCCTGGAAGCGCTGATGGAGCCCTTTATCGTCCACAAGCTTGGCACCCGACGCCAGGCCCGCGAAAAAGCTGCTGAGCTCATTGAGCAAGTGGGACTCAGCGCTGATATGCTCAAGCGTTATCCGCATGAGTTTTCCGGCGGCCAACGACAACGCGTCTCGATTGCCAGAGCCCTGACCCTCGATCCAAAAGTGATCATCGCCGACGAATCCGTTTCCGCACTGGACGTGTCGATCAAGGCTCAAGTGGTCAATCTGCTGATCGATCTTCAGGAGCGTCTGGGGTTGTCGTTCCTGTTCATCTCGCACGACATGGCAGTCGTTGAACGTGTCAGTCACCGTGTTGCCGTCATGTATCTTGGGGAGATCGTCGAGATCGGGCCACGTGAAGAAGTGTTCGCGAACCCTCAGCATGCCTATACAAAAAAACTGATTTCAGCCGTTCCGGTTCCCGATCCGGCGCGTCGATCCATCCGGCGTCCAATCGGTAACGACGAAATCATGAGCCCAATCCGCCCGGTTGATTACGTGCCACCTACGCGCACCTACCAGGAGGTTGCAAAGGGCCACCTTGTACGAATCGATGCCGGAGCGCTCTGACCGGCCGGGCCATTGCCCGGGGCCATGTGCTTGATAACAGGCAAGTAAAGGCGAGCGGTTTTTAAGCCGCTCGCCCAAATCTACTCCTCGCGACTGGCCAGCCAGTCGGTCATCATTGCAATTTCATCTTGCTGGGCCGCAATCACCTCCTGGGCGAGCTGGCGGACTGCGGGATCCTTGCCGTATTCAAGAACCACGTTGGCCATATCGATAGCACCTTGATGATGCGGGATCATGGCGCGCATGAAATCGACGTCGGCATCGCCGGTAAACTCGATCATCATGTCGCTGTGCATGCTGTCGTTTGCAGCGATGTAGGCCAATGTCGATGGGGTATCTTCGCTCGACATTTCCATGCCGCCCATATCGTGCGCCGGACCGTGGGGTTCGGTATCGGACTGGCTCTGCGCAAACGCCAAACCTGAGCTGACGACAAGTGCTGTGGCAATAAAGATCGGAGTGAGCTTATTCATGGAAATGCCTTTCTAGCTTACTGCCGCAGGATAGCCGGCTTCCGCCAGAGCCTCTTGCACTTCTAGTGATGTCACTACAGTCTCGAGCTTGACACTGCGCGCCGATGGATCGGTTTGAATCCGTGCGGTCGGATCAATAGATTGGATCGCCTTGGTAACGGAATTGGCGCAGCCTCCGCAGGTCATATTCTCAATTCTGAATTCCATGAGATATCTCCTTGGTTGAGTCTCATGTCGACCAATTTGCAGCTTCCCGCCATAGGAAGGTCAAGGCGAAAAAAAGTACATTCCGGTATTGACCTTACCATTATTGGAAGCCTCAAGTTCAGCGCGAAGTTCAGGTTTGAAAAAATTGGAGTCGGCTATGGATGCCCCCGTTCTCGTTGCGGATCAGTCTAATGGGGTACTAATCCCTATAGAGGGAATGTCGTGTGCGTCCTGTGTCGGGCGGATCGAAAAAGCACTCAAAGCGATCCCTGGTGTCGAAACCGTTGCGGTCAACCTTGCAACCGAGCGCGCGCACATCACGACAAACGCGTCAGTTGCTCGCCAAACACTCGTCGACGCTGTCGAGCAAACCGGCTATTCGGTCCCCCAGGAACGCGCAAATACTACGAGCCAGACAGAATTATTGATTGAAGGCATGACCTGCGCGTCCTGCGTCGGGCGCGTGGAACGGGCGCTCAAATCAGTACCGAACGTAAGCGACGCCGTTGTCAATCTTGTCACTGAACGGGCCAGTGTTTACGGCACTGCCGACACGGCGACCCTAATCTCGGCCATCGCTGGTGCCGGGTACGACGCAAAGCTGATCGGGCTGGCCGCCAACGCTCCAGGCGATGAACATGGCGTGCATGCCGATAAAAAGGATGCCGAGCGCCGAGAGCTGTCTCGCGACGTCACGATTGCTGCGACCCTGACCGCACCGGTGTTCGTTCTGGAAATGGGATCGCACCTTGTTCCGGGCATGCATCAGCTCATCGATTCGACGATTGGCATGCAGTGGAACTGGTATATTCAGTTCGCTCTCACCACACTGGTGCTCTTTGTTCCCGGCATTCGATTTTATGCCAAGGGCCTACCAGCGCTCTGGCGGCTTGCACCCGACATGAATTCGCTGGTGGCCGTCGGCTCGCTCGCGGCCTATGGATATTCTCTGGTCGCGACATTCGCACCCGGATTTCTGCCGTCGGGTACGGTCAACGTTTATTACGAAGCCGCCGCTGTTATCGTGACACTCATCCTGCTTGGCCGCCTGCTCGAAGCGCGCGCCAAGGGCCGCACCTCCCAAGCTATCAAACGATTGGCGGGTCTTCAGGCAAAGACTGCGCGCGTGCGGCGCAATGGCATGACGGTTGATCTGCCAATCGGTTCCGTCGTTTCGGGGGATATTGTCGAAGTTCGCCCGGGCGAACGGCTGCCCGTGGATGGCGAGGTGATCGAAGGCACGAGTTATGTCGACGAATCGATGATCACCGGCGAGCCGATACCGGTTTCCAAATCTATAGGCAGCGAAATTGTCGGCGGCACTGTCAATCAGAAGGGCGCTTTCGCGTTCCGCGCAACGGCCGTCGGCGGTGAAACTGTGCTGTCCCAGATCATTCGCATGGTGGAAGACGCTCAGGGTACCAAGCTGCCGATCCAGGCACTGGTCGACAAGGTCACAATGTGGTTCGTGCCCTCCGTCTTTGCGGTCGCGGCGATAACCTTTGTCTCATGGCTCTATTTTGGCCCTTCGCCCGCACTTTCGTTCGCCCTCGTCAACGCCGTAGCTGTTCTCATCATTGCCTGCCCATGCGCCATGGGCCTGGCGACACCGACCTCGATCATGGTGGGTACCGGGCGGGGCGCTGAGCTGGGTGTGCTGTTTAGAAAAGGTGAAGCGCTGCAATTGCTCAAGGACGCCAAGGTCGTCGCGCTCGACAAGACGGGCACCCTGACAGAGGGTCGACCGGAAATGACCGATATGGAACTGGCCGTAGGGTTTGATCGCGAGACTGTTCTCGGATTGGTTGCCGCCGTCGAGGCAAAGTCGGAACATCCCATCGCCAGTGCGATCGTGTCCGCCGCACTAAATGAAAACATACGCCTGCCGGAGGTTGCCGATTTTGAATCGGTAACCGGTTTTGGTGTCAAAGCTTTTGCATCTGGCAAGCGTGTCGATATCGGCGCTGACCGCTACATGAACCAGCTCGGCCATGATGTGCGCGGCTTTGCCGAAATTGCTCAACGCCTCGGCGTTGAAGGCAAGTCGCCGCTCTATGCTGCGATCGACAGCAAGCTGGCAGCCATCATTGCAGTGGCCGATCCTGTAAAAACCACAACGCCCGAAGCTATAAAGACTTTGCACAGTCTGGGCCTCAAAGTCGCAATGATAACTGGTGATAACACCCGCACCGCAAACGCCATAGCCGCCCGGCTGGGCATAGACGATGTGGTCGCGGAAGTGCTGCCCGAAGGCAAGGTCGAAGCCGTTCGTCGCCTCAGGGGCCAATACGGCAAAATTGCCTTTGTCGGCGACGGCATCAATGATGCACCGGCACTTGCCGAGGCTGATGTCGGATTGGCTATCGGCACCGGCACAGACATCGCCATCGAGGCCGCCGATGTTGTGCTAATGTCAGGGAGCCTGCAGGGCGTATCGAACGCCATAGCCTTGTCCAAGGCAACGATCGGCAACATCGGACAAAACCTGTTTTGGGCGTTTGCCTACAACACGGCGCTAATCCCCGTAGCTGCAGGCCTGCTCTTCCCGGCCTATGGAATCTTGTTGTCCCCCGTCTTTGCAGCCGGCGCCATGGCCCTCTCGAGCGTCTTCGTTCTCGGCAACGCGCTGCGTCTGCGCGCGTTCAAAGTCGCAGCCTAAACGATGGGGCAGTCGAGTGCCCCATCCCCATCAACTGGAAGGTTGTCTAACGTCAAGCAGGCAAGGACGCGCCGCGATTAAAGCACAAAAGACCGATCCTTGCCGGAAGCATTGTATTGCCGAAACCAGGTTCGGTCCTCACCATGACATGGCTTGGGAATGGCGGAGAGGGAGGGATTCGAACCCTCGGAACGCTCACGCGCTCAACGGTTTTCGAGACCGCCCCGTTCGACCACTCCGGCACCTCTCCGTCTTGGTGTCGCGGCAAAAAGTTTGCCACTTGGGTCGTTTGGTGGGCGCTATATGGCATAGGGTGCGATAGCTCGCAACACCTTGTTTTGAATTGTCGCCAACACTGATGGACAACACATTGATGAACACGATCGATCCGCCCCTTTTTGTATACGGCACATTGCGCGATCGAGAGATTTTCGAAGGCGTTCTCGGTCGGCGTGTGGCAGCGGAAGCCCTCAACAGTGCCCGTGCCTATGGATGGCGCACTATCTACTATGGCCACAATCTCTACCCTGCATTGGTCGCGGCCAATGAATGGGTCGCGGGATTGCTCGTAACGGATCTAAGCCGAAACGACATGGTGCGGCTCGATATCTTTGAAGGCGATGAATATCGGCGCAGCACCCTAGAGATCCACGTCGAAAGCGGAACCGCAACTGCCCAAACCTATTTGCCCGTACGACAAATCGATCCCGATGGCCCACGTTGGTCATTTGCGAATTGGACCAAGCTCCATCGGCGCCAGGCAATTCCACATCATAGGTTGCAAGAGTTCAACTGGACGCCTGAATAGGCTAAGAGCAACGAAAGATCGGCATCTCAGGGCCCGCTTTCCGCTGGACAAGGCGGGTAATGAAGCTTCGGACTTAGCGGCAAGCATGCCCAAAAATTCGCCGGCCTAAATCGTTGCACGCGACTGGTACGGGAGCGCCGAGCTTTGACGAGTGGGCCTTGACTCTGGCGCCATTTCCACCGATAAACGGCCCCGAATGCGCATGGGTCCTGCCTGTGCGCCATTTGTTTTGTTTAAATACGCTGCCACAGGCCGCCCGTCGGAACTCAATGCTCCGGCCAGCTCAGAAGTCCGCGGAAATAGGCATCGTCCGCGGCGCCGTAAGGTGCGAAAACCAAGGGAACCGGATGCAATCCGGCCAAGACATATGTTCGCAGTCATCAAGACCGGTGGCAAGCAGTACAAAGTTGCTGCCAATGATCTGGTCCGCGTCGAAAAGCTCGCTGGCGAAGCCGGTGATGTCATCACTTTTGAAAACGTTCTGATGGTTGGCGCTGATGCCGACGTCACGTTGGGCGCTCCGCTCGTCGATGGCGCGCTTGTTGCCGGCGAAGTCGTTGAGCAATTCCGCGACAAGAAGGTCATTGTTTTCAAAAAGAAGCGCCGCCAGGGCTATCGCCGAAAGAACGGCCATCGCCAGGAACTGACATTGGTTCGCATTACCGAAATTCTGACCGGCGGCGCCAAGCCATCGGGCAAGAAGGCTGCTGCGCCCAAAAAGGCCGCCAAGGTCGAAGCCAAGGCTGAAAAAGCTGAAGCGGCCCCTGCTGCTGAGTTCAAGGACGACGTCAAGCTGATCGGCGGCGTTGGTCCTGCCCTGGAAAAGAAGCTCGCTGCTGCGGGCGTCACCAGCCTGACCCAGATTGCCAAGTGGACCAAAGCCGACGTCGCCAAATTTGACGAAGAGCTTGATTTCAAGGGCCGCATCGAACGCGATGAGTGGGTCGACCAAGCTAACGAACTGATCGCTGGCAAGCCCCCGCGCGCCAAAGCCGACCAGTAATCGCGACACAGACACATTCGAGGATTTTGAACCATGGCACATAAGAAAGCAGGCGGCTCATCCCGCAACGGTCGCGATACAGCCGGCCGCCGCCTCGGCGTCAAGAAGTTCGGCGGCGAAGCCGTCATCGCCGGTAACATCATCGTTCGCCAGCGCGGCACCAAATGGCATCCAGGCACCAATGTTGGCCTGGGCAAGGACCATACAATTTTCGCGCTTGTCGACGGCAAGGTGACCTTCGCCACCAAGTCAGGCGGCAAGAGCTTTGTTTCGGTCGCGCCACTCAAGGCTGCTGAATAACGCGACAAAGCGTTCGAATCGCAGCCGACTGGAGACCTTCTCCCCGGCAGCGCTATCGCATATGGATCAGGGGAGCCCATCACCGGCTCCCCTTTTCATTTGTCAGGGCAAATTGATGGACAGTAAGGCGCTCAGGGGTGCACTGCCGGATCGGATTGAGACCGATCGCCTTGCCTTGTGCGCGCCAGGCCAAGGCGACGTTGTCGCCATTGCCAAATTGGCCAACAATCCCAAAATTCATGCAATGACAACTTTGCCCTACCCGTATAGCCAGGCCGACGCGCTCGAATTTGTCACAAAATTCGTCCGTAGCGAGCAAGAGCACGCTTACGCAATAACCGGTAAGGACGGTCGTCTGATCGGAATGATCGGTCTGCACATGTCTGCCAGTGAGTCACCAGAAATAGGTTACTGGCTCGGAGAGCCCTTTTGGAACAAAGGCTATGCAACAGAAGCAGCCCGTGCGCTGATTGATACCATAAGGGAAACTGGCCACTGCTCTCCGCTTCGCGCCAAAGTCCGAAGCGAAAATACTGCCTCACAAGCAGTGCTTGAAAAGCTCGGTTTCACCCGTCTCGATGAGACAATTTCACGTTGTGGACCGCACAAGGACGTTCCAATCACAATCTTTGAACTGACCATAGCAGCGGAATCGTTCTGACCATGGCCGAACAACCCGAAATCCGCACGCAGCGCTTGATCTTGCGCCGACCCAAATTGCGCGATGCCCCGCGTGTTGCGGCATTGCTCAACAACTTCGAAGTGACCAAGAACCTCGCTCGCGTGCCCTATCCCTACACAATCAACATGGCAGTGGACTGGCTCATGCGGCAGAAAAAGGAATGGACGCCTGACTCTATAACCTTTGCCATATGTGACCCACGCAATGGCGTGATGGGGTTTTGCGGCATGCACAAGGAAGATCGTGACGCCGAAATCGGGTATTGGCTCGGCCAGCCGTATTGGGGGAAGGGCTTGATGACCGAGGCTGCTGCCGCGGTCATCGAATGGTATTTCTCGACAACCACGGCCAATCGGCTGGTGTCCGGCGTCTTTCATTTCAACGCGGCATCACTGGCAATCCAAGACAAGCTGGGCTTCGTCCGTACAGGCATCGGCAAACGAATCTGTCTTGCCCAGAACACCGACATCGACCATATCGAAACAGAACTGACACGGGACGCCTTTTACAGGGCGCTTGAAACGCTATGAAATTTCTCGATCAGGCTAAGGTCTATATCCGCTCCGGCAATGGCGGGGCTGGCTCAATCGCCTTCCGGCGCGAGAAGTTCGTCGAGTTCGGCGGGCCCAATGGCGGCAATGGTGGGAGGGGCGGCGATGTACTCGTTGAGTGCGTCGACGGCCTTAACACGCTCATCGATTATCGCTATCAGCAGCATTTCAAGGCCGGCACCGGCAATCACGGCATGGGCCAGGACCGCACTGGCGCCGATGGTGCCGATATCACTCTCAAGGTGCCTGTCGGGACCCAGATCTTTGAAGAAGACGGCGAAACGTTGATCGCCGACTTCACAGAGGTTGGCCAAAGCCAGACGCTGCTCGAAGGCGGAAATGGCGGATTTGGCAATGCACATTTCAAGACGTCGACCAATCAGGCCCCGCGCCGTGCCAATCCTGGGCTGCCAGGCGAGGAACGCTGGATCTGGCTGCGACTCAAACTGATCGCAGATGCTGGACTTGTCGGTCTGCCCAACGCAGGAAAATCGACATTCCTTTCCGCTGTAACGGCGGCCAAGCCAAAGATCGCCGATTATCCGTTTACGACGCTTCACCCCGGACTGGGCGTTGTCCGCGCTGGCGCACGTGAGTTCGTACTTGCTGACATTCCCGGGCTGATCGAAGGCGCCTCGGAAGGTGCCGGGCTGGGCGATCGGTTCCTGGGCCATGTCGAGCGCTGCGGCGTGTTGATCCATCTTGTTGATGGTACGCAAGACGACGTGGTCGGCGCCTACAAGACCATCCGTCACGAACTCGAGGCGTATGGCGGCGGGCTGGTCGGCAAGGAAGAAATCCTTTGCCTAAACAAGATCGATGCGTTGGACGAAGAAACGCTTGCCGAGCGCAAAAGCGCTCTTGAAGAGGCATCGGGTGGCGAAGTCCTCGCCATCTCCGGCGCAACAGGCAAGAACGTCGAGGCGGTGCTTTACGCTGTGCTTGGCGTGCTGGACCACAACGCTGAGAACGCAGCGCGTTCATCACGATCCGAGACAACGGATAAATGGGTGCCCTGATGCAGCCTTCGGCTGTGGAGAAGCAAAATGCTTTGGCAGGATATAAAAGGCTGGTCATAAAGATCGGCTCGGCACTGCTTGTCGATGACCAGACGGGCAAGCTGCGCTCCGATTGGCTTTCGGCACTTGCCAAGGATATCGCTGCACTCAAAACCGAGGGGCGCGATGTCGTTATCGTATCGTCAGGGGCTATCGCGCTGGGCCGACGCGTTCTCGGTCTGCCCGGCAAGACACTGCCACTCGACCAAAGCCAGGCTGCAGCCAGCGCCGGCCAGATAGCCTTGTCGCAGGCCTGGGCCAGCCATCTTGGCGAACACGGTATTACGACCGGGCAGATATTGCTCACGCCCAACATCACAGAAGAGCGGCGCTATTTTCTCAATGCCCGCACCACGATCAACACATTGCTGGGCCTGGGCGCGGTTCCGATCATCAATGAAAACGACTCTGTTGCAACGTTTGAAATCCGCTATGGCGACAATGATCGGCTTTCGGCACGCGTTGCCACAATGATCGAAGCGGACATGCTTGTCCTGCTCTCCGATATCGACGGGCTTTACACTGCCCCGCCCGCGCAAAATCCTGAAGCGCGTCATATCCCCAAAGTCGCCGAAATCTCTCCGGAGATCGAAGCCATGGCGGGAGGTGCAGCAAGCCATCTCTCACGCGGTGGCATGACCACCAAGCTGGGGGCGGGCAAAATTGCGGTGAACGCCGGAACGGCAATGATCATAGCTCAGGGCAAAAGCTTACAGCCTCTGCGTAATCTGGTTGAGGGCGGACGGCACACGCTTTTTGCGCCGGCAAGCAACACCACTGCCGCCCGTAAGCGCTGGATCATGGGCACTCTCGAGGTGACCGGCCAGATTACCATCGATGATGGTGCCGCCAGGGCGTTAAAGGGTGGGCGCTCACTGCTGCCGATAGGCGTTGTCAAGCTCCGGGGCGATTTCGTACGTGGCGACGTCGTCGCAATCCGCAACCTTAGCGACCAGGAAATTGCACGCGGGTTGGTGGGACTCGACCGCGACGCTGCCGACATGGTGATCGGCAAAAAAAGCGAGACCATCAAGGACATGCTGGGACCCTCGACGCGTTCTGAACTTGTGCACCGCGACAATCTCGTGCTTTTGAACCAATAAACAGGATCGGGAGGCAATCTTGAGCGCAGCTGCACCTCAGAGCGATGAACTTGTGGCGACCATGGAGGCACTGGGCAGCAACGCCCGCAGGGCAGCATCGGCCCTCGCCCACACATCGTCCGAAAAAAAAACAGCAGCACTGCACGCCGCCGCCAGGGCAATCGATAGACGCCGAGCCGACATACTCTCGGCCAACGCCACTGATCTTGATGCCGCAAAAGCCTCTGGCATGAGTGCTGCCTTCCTTGATCGCCTACGACTTGATGATAGCAGGCTGGATGGGATCATCGCGGCATTGGAAACCGTTGCTGAACTTCCCGAGCCTGTCGGTACTGTCACTGCCAATTGGCAGCGACCGAATGGCCTCGATATTTCGCGCGTGCGGACCCCACTTGGCGTTATTGGCGTTATCTTTGAATCGCGACCCAATGTGACAGCCGATGCCGGAGCACTTTGCCTGAAAGCTGGAAATGCAGTGATCTTGCGCGGCGGATCGGACAGCTTTCACTCTTCGCGCGCAATTCACTCTTGCTTGGTCGAGGGCCTTTCGGCGGCCGGGTTGCCCCAGGACGCCATCCAGATTGTCCCGACGACTGATCGCGCCGCAGTGGGTGAAATGCTCAAGGGCCTCAACGGCACCATTGATGTCATAGTACCGCGAGGTGGCAAGGGCTTGGTGGGCCGGGTGCAGGCTGAGGCCCGCGTACCGGTTTTTGCGCACCTCGAAGGGCTGGTGCATGTCTATGTCGACAAGAGCGCAGATCTCACCAAAGCAGTCAGCGTGATCGCCAATGCAAAGATGCGCCGGACCGGAATTTGTGGCGCTGCCGAAACCCTGCTGGTCCACGCCGATGTCGCTGCAACGCATTTGAGCCCGATCATCGAAGCGCTAATGGAAAAGGGCTGCGAAATCCGGGGCGACGAAACTGTTAGAAGCATCATCGATACCGCCCGGCCCGCCACTGACGACGATTGGCGGACCGAATATGAGGATGCGATCATATCAGTGAAGATCGTTGCTGATATCGGTGAAGCGATTGCTCATATCGCACACTACTCATCCCATCATACCGAAGCGATCATTGCCGAGGACCTGGTGGCGGTTGACAAATTCTTTGCCGAAATCGACTCCGCGATCCTGATGCACAACGCCTCGACCCAGTTTGCAGATGGGGGCGAATTTGGATTCGGTGGCGAAATTGGAATTGCTACTGGTAAAATGCACGCACGCGGGCCTGTGGGCGTAGAACAGTTGACGAGCTTTAAATATCTCGTACGCGGCAACGGGCAGACCCGCCCTTGACCAATCGCCTCATCATTGACGGCATCACAGACTTGCCGCCCTCAGCGCCTGGCATGCGCATCGGACTGTTCGGTGGGAGCTTCAATCCCCCCCATGAGGGCCACGAGCTGGTATCGCGCGAAAGCCTCAAGCGGCTGGGGCTGGACGCTGTCTGGTGGCTTGTAACTCCGGGCAATCCGCTCAAGGACCATGCCGAGCTTGCGCCACTTGAAAGCCGGGTTCATGCGGCAAGGGCACGGATCGATCACCCTTCCATCCATGTGACGGGCTTTGAGGCAGCGCATGGGTTCACCTACACCCACCAGACAGTTGACTATCTCACACGTGCCATGCCTGATCGACGATTCGTCTGGATCATGGGTGCAGACAGTCTATCGAGCTTTCACCGCTGGGAACGCTGGGAAGATATTTTCCGGCTGATTCCAATAGCAGTGTATGTACGACCTGGATCGACCCGTCGCGCGCCTTTTTCAAAAGCCGCCTTGCGCTTTGCCCAATCGCGCCTGGATGAGAGCGACGCAAGACTTCTCCCAACCGCTCAGCCCCCGGCCTGGGTATTTCTCCATGGCTTGATGAGCACTTTATCTTCAACCGAGTTGCGCGGCGGCTCACCAAAGGATCAGCACGCCTGACGTTTGGTTACCGTCTCATTAACGACATTAATACATGATCGGTATTGGCCATGCAGGCTCTTGGCAAAGTGCCGAGCCGCACGCATATTGGTCCTATGCACCGTATGACGCGATGCATGTGTTTATCGACAAGCTGACACAAGGAAACCAAAAAGGCTTGATGACCCAGCAAATGCCCCATAGGGCGGAGGACCACGCTTGATGGCTCCCACGCCCAGCAAGTCGGTATCGGGCGATACCGCAACCAAGGCCGTACCTCAGGTCCCAGTTCTCGACCTGATCCTCGCATCGCTTGAAGATGCAAAGGCCGATGAAACGATCTCCATCGACATCACCGGAAAATCCTCGCTCGCTGACCATATGGTCGTGACCTCAGGGCGTTCCAATCGTCATGTCGCCGCCGTTGCCGACCAATTGGTCCAAGCGCTGAAGGCAAATGGCTACGACAAGCCCAGGATCGAAGGACTGCCGTCCGCCGACTGGGTACTGGTCGATGCATCCGATGTGATCGTGCACATTTTCCGTCCTGAAGTTCGCGAGTTCTACAACATCGAAAAGATGTGGGCTGCGGATTTCGGGACCGATACGCACTAGCAGAGCCTAACGGTTCGCATGCGTGTTTTGATCGTCGCGGTCGGGCGAATGAAAGCCGGACCCGAACGGGATCTTGTGGCGCGTTACCTTGACCGCGCCGTGGCGAGCGGCAAGCCACACGGGCTTGCCGATTTTTCGGTCGTCGAACTTGCTGAGTCCCGTGCATCGAGTGCGGACGCGCGAAAGACAGAGGAGTCCCGCGCAATCCGTTCGGCAATACCCGACAGAAGCGTGATTATTGCATTGGATGAGCGCGGCAAGTCCGTTTCAAGCAACGACTTTGCAACGCGCTTGGCTGATTGGCGGGACTCTGGCAGGCAGACGGTTGTACTGTTAATCGGTGGCGCAGACGGCCTTTCAGCCGAATTGCGCGACCACGCAGATTTCGTGATTTCGTTTTCCGCCATGACCTGGCCGCACCAATTGGTGCGTATCATGGCAGCCGAGCAACTCTATCGTGCCACGACAATTTTGTCCGGGCACCCTTACCACCGGGGCGATTGATGGCGCTGTCTCTGCTATTGTCCGGGCTGATTCGGAGTTTGCCGGTTTGAGCCTGCCTGTGGGACATTTCCTTAGACCCTCTTTGCGCATTTTACTGGCCGCCATTGCGGGCATGGTACTGACGCTCGCGTACTCAGCAACTGCTCAAGAAGATGCCGTCCCTGCAGTCGAGGATGTGCCAAGCCAGGCGCTTGAGGAAACAACGCAGGATGTGCAGGGCGACCTGGAAAATGTCCGCGGCGAAATCGACATCAGCGAGGAACGCATCGCCGAGATACGTGCCGAAATCGAGGCACTGGATGGCGATGCCACCCAATTGGGCGCGGAATTGATTGCCGCAGGCCAAAGGGTCGACCTCGCCGACGAAGACATTCGGCTGATCGAAGAGCGTCTCGAGGCGCTGTTCGCTTCCGAGCAGTCAGTCCGGTCCCGGCTCGACGGTCACGATCGTTCTATTTCCAATCTTTTGGCGTCCCTGCAGCGCATTTCTGCACAACCGCCCCCAGCCATCATCGTTGACCCTTCGGACGCGCTCGGATCCGCTCGCGCGGCCCTCTTGCTCGGCGCTGTGTTGCCTCAACTCCAGGAGCGGGCAGAAACGGTAACCGAAAGCCTTAACGAGCTGATCGCACTCAAACAAACCGCGTTGGCAGAGTCTGAACAGCTCAATGCCAATCTCGCGACTCTCAATGAGGAAAGATTGCGTATCGCCACGATCATCGAGGCACGCAAGCAGGGACTTGAATGGCTAAGCGATGATTTGCTGCGCGAGGAAGCTGAGGCCCAGGCATTGGCCGACAGGGCCACATCTCTCGAACAATTGATTGCAGGGCTAGAGACCCGGATTGCCGCCATAACGGCCGCCGATGAAGCCACACGGGCAGCCAATTCGGGACAGACCGTTCCAACGCTCGATCCGGAAACCTTGAGACTCGCTTTCGCTGATGCCGAACGCAGCGAACCTGCAGTTCCCATCGAAGCTGCAAAGGGTTACCTGCGGTCACCGGTGACTGGATCAACGCTCACCACCTATGGGGCGGCCGACGGATATGGCGGACAATCGAAGGGATTAACAATCTCGACAGCCAATGGTGCGACGGTCTCGGCGCCAGCAGATGGCTGGATCGTTCATTCCGGACCGTTCCTCAATTACGGCCAAATCTTAATTCTCAATGCTGGCCAGGACTTTCTGGTCGTTCTTGCAGGACTCGATTCGATTACTATAGAGCCGGGCGCATTCGTACAGATGGGCAGCCCGATTGGTACCATGGGCGACATACCCAACCTTGAGGCCGGCGCTGGAGCTTCCAGTCCAGCGCTGTATATTGAACTCCGGGAAGGTGGCATCCCCATAGATCCCGAGGGATGGTGGACGGCCCAGTCCCAACAACAGGAAAGTGGAACGAGCTGATGGCGTTGGTATTCAAGCGGGCTCTGATCGTGATTTTGGCGATCGCCGCGAGTGTAGGGCCTGTATCGGCCCAGTCCGAGCAGACACAACTCGAACAGGAAGAGCTGTATCGCCAGCTCGAATTGTTCGGTCTCGTCCTTGACCGCATTCGTGACGAATACATCGAAGCTCCCGACGAAACCGAGCTTATTCGGGCCGCTATCCAGGGCATGCTGACATCCCTGGACCCACACTCGGCCTACCTTTCACCTGAGAGCTTTGCCGATGTGCGTGAAGATACATCCGGCACATTCGGTGGCCTGGGCATCGAAGTCACCATGGAAGACGGACTGGTAAAGGTTGTCACCCCGTATGACGACAGCCCGGCGTCGCGCGCCGGCATCCTTGCCAACGACTTTGTTGTTGAAATCGACGGCCAGCAGGTCATGGGCATGACCTTGGACGATGCGGTCGATCTGATGCGTGGCGAAGTGGGTACAGATGTAGATGTACTGATTTCACGTGAAGGCGCCGAACAGCTCATCGAGTTGAGCCTCACACGTGACATCATTTCGCTCTCAGCAGTGCGCTGGAGCATGGAAAGAGACGTACCGCTTATCCGGCTGTCAAGATTTTCCGGCCAAGCCTATAGCGGTTTGACCGATGCCATCAGCGAAATCTTTGAAGAAACCGGCGGCGAAGCGCCTCAAGGCATCATTCTCGATCTGCGCAACAACCCCGGCGGACTTGTAGATCAGGCACAATTTGTTGCTGACGCCTTTCTTTCCCAGGGCTCCGTCGTCCTGACCCGGGGCCGCATTCCAAATCAGAACTCGCGTTACGATGCCAGCCCCGACGACATTGATGCCATGCTGACCGATGTGCCGATTATCGTGCTCATCAACGGCGGTTCGGCCTCGGCTGCCGAAATCGTGGCCGGTGCTCTGCAGGATCAGGGCCGGGCGACACTTGTCGGTACACGATCGTTCGGCAAAGGTTCGGTGCAATCGATAATTCCGCTCGGTTTTGACGGTGCCATGCGTCTCACCACTGCCCGATATTACACGCCAAACAATCGTTCTATCCAGGCACTCGGCATCACTCCAGATATAGAAATTCTTCAGGACGTCCCCGAAGAATTTCAGGGCAGGGATTTGTTGATCGGCGAAGCCGGGCTTGCAGGACATATTTCTGGCGAGGCAGAGGAAGAAGCGACAGTTGGTTCCTCGGTCTATGTCCCTGCCGAACGGGCTGAAGACAATCAGCTTCAATATGCTATTGATCTCATTCTGGGCGACGCCGAAGATGTCGCGTTTCCGCCCAATCCCGACGCTGTGATCGCTCAGCAGGATGCCGAAGAGGTCGATGTAAGCGAAAGCCAATAGCCTGTGCTATAGCTCAGAGCTATTGAGCGGCTGGCCCCGTTATGGAGGCCAGCCGAAATCCACAAAATGTTCAGGCTACACTCTGAAACGGTGAAATAATTGCGAGCTTCGGGACCAGCCGCATCATGACTGACGAGTTGAGCACGCCGCTGGGCAAAAAACGCCGCAAAACAAAACAGGGAAGCGGCTCCAGCCGATGGACCGGTTTCCCATGGGGACGCGCTTGTGCGGCATTGGTTGTCCTTTGCGGATTGGGCGTATCGGCTTGGATCATACTCGTCGACGATCCGATGGGAGGGCGTCCAGTTGCCGACGCGCCGGTCAATCTTGAACCCGATCCCAATCCCGTTGCCGAGCAGGTTGCATCTGCGGAAGCAACGATCAGCCCCGCTATCGTCAATGGTCCCTCAATAATTACCCTTGGAGAATCGGCAGAGGCTCAAGACACGGCCGGCATGCCCGCCAGTGACCTTGAGCAGGATCTTTTCGAGATGACCGGGAGCGGCCCGCTGCCACGTGTGAGCAGCACGGGGGTCAAACCGTTTGAGGCCTACGCCCGCCCATCTGTATCACCGCAGGCTGCAGGGGGACGCAAGCTCATCGCCGTGGTCATTTCAGGGCTCGGGTTGAGTGACGCAACAACGCGAGAGGCCATAAATGGCTTGCCGGGAACTGTGACACTGGCCTTTGCCCCTTATGGAAGTAACCTCGAAGCGCTCAGCGATATGGCCCGGGCCGATGGCCATGAAATTATGCTGGAGATCCCTTTAGAGCCTTTCGACTATCCGCAGAACGACCCCGGCCCACATACATTGCTCGTCGAGCAACCGACACGCGACAATCTCGAGAAACTCTATTGGCTGCTGACCCGGATGACCGGCTATACCGGCATCATCAACCATATGGGTGCCCGATTTACTGCATCCGCCGCCGACTTTTCGCCGATCATGGAAGAATTGGGCCTGCGCGGTCTGGCCTACCTTGATGACGGGAGCTCAAACCGTTCGGTTGCGCCGCAATTGGCCCGCCAGAATGGTGTTCCCTATGCCCGCGTCGACAGTTTTATCGATACAAACCCATCCCAGTCGGCGATCCTGGCCGAACTTGATGCCCTCAAGAGAACTGCAGACGAGCGAGGCAATGCCATTGGCATACTGTCCGCCCTTCCCGTTTCGATCCGCACGCTTTCCGACTGGGCAAACGCCCTTGACCAGCAGCAATATCTACTCGTTCCGATAAGCGCCCTGTCGGGCGCGGAGACTGCACGATGAAACCAACACTCAACCGTTCCGACCTGCCCTACCGCGATTGCGTTGGCATTGCCTTGTTCAACGCAGATGGACAAGTTTTTTTGGCGCGTCGCATCCTCACACCTGGCCCCGATACTTCTGAAGTTGATGCCCC
This sequence comes from Pelagibacterium sp., assembly GCF_048264985.1. Classification (GTDB taxonomy): domain Bacteria; phylum Pseudomonadota; class Alphaproteobacteria; order Rhizobiales; family Devosiaceae; genus Pelagibacterium. The sequence goes on along the minus strand of NZ_JBLXCL010000001.1, from coordinate 403,487 downwards.
ATGGCAAATGCCACAAGGTGGCATCGATGACGGCGAAGATGCGCTTGCCGCGGCCTATCGCGAACTTTACGAAGAGACAGGCATTCGTACGATACGTCTGCTAGCGCGTGCGCCGGGATGGATCCACTACGACTTGCCCGATGATGTTCTGGGAATAGCACTTAAGGGCAAATACCGCGGTCAACGCCAGCAATGGTTCGCATTCCTTTTTGAGGGCCAGGAAAACGAGATTACGCTCTTGCTCGATAATCCAGGAATTGACCCCGAATTCGATGCTTGGCGCTGGGAGGATTTTAGCAAAGTTGCAGATATCATAGTTCCCTTCAAGCGACCTGCATATATTGAGCTGCAACGCGCTTTTGCCCACATCCCTAAGCAGATTGCCGGGCAAAAAGCATGAAGACCATCGGTCTGATCGGCGGAATGAGCTGGCAGTCAACAGCCCAGTATTACGCGCTGATCAACCGGGAAACAGCAAAGCGGCGCGGCGGATTACACTCGGCACCAATCCTTTTGGACTCTCTTGATTTTGCAGAAATCGAAGCACTTCAGTCCTATGGAGACTGGGACCAAGCTGCCGAGCGTCTGGTCAATTCCGCAAGGCGGCTCGAAGACGCGGGCGCGGATCTTTTGCTCCTTGCGACCAACACCATGCATGTTGTCGCCCCGAAGATTGAAGCCGCGACCGACATACCGTTTCTCCATATCGCAGACCCGACGGCAGACGCATTGATTGACGATGGCGCTGAATTAGTTGGACTATTGGGAACGCGCTTTACTATGGAAATGGACTTCTACGCGGACAGGCTGCGCCGGCGGGATATTGACATCCTGGTGCCCGATGTCGACAGGACCAACCTAGATGGCATCATTTACAATGAGCTTTGTCGAGGCATCATCAACGACACGTCGCGTAGCATCTATATCAGAGCCATCGAAAGGCTTGCGGCGCGCGGCGCTCAAGCCGTGATCCTCGGTTGCACAGAACTTGAACTGCTCTTGTCGGACGAAGACAGCCCATTGCCACTCTACGACACCACAGCACTGCATGCCTGCAGCGCGGTCACTTACGCCTTGATCTGACCGACATCTGCAGCATCAAAAAGGGGCGCCATGGCGCCCCCTGTAGTTCAGCCAGGCTTTACTGCGCTCAGAATTCGCTCCACTCGCGATCCACTGCTGCGTTGCCCTGGCTGAGATAAGCGCCGGCGGCTTGCTTGACCTTGTTCTGAAGCGACCGCGCATCGCCGGCCCCTACAGTTTGCTGATACCCTGCAACGGGTTGCGAGATCGCCGACGTCCTATCGATCTTGAAGATCTCAACGATCCTGTCGAGGGCACTCGCCTGCTCCTCAGTCTGAACAATAGCCGCATTGGTCTCTTCGACAAGAGCCGCATTGTGCTGGGTCATCTCGTCCATCTGCCGGACAGCTGCATTGACCTCCTCGATTGAAGACGCCTGTTCACGGCTATCATTGGCGATCTGCTGCATCTGACTGGTGTTGGTCCGTGCGGCTTCGAGCATCGACACAAGCTTTTCGGCGGCCTGGGCCACAAGCTTGGATCCCCCATCGACCTCATTGGCCGATTGCTCGATCAGAGCCTTGACCTCCGATGATGCCGACGCTGCCGATTGAGCAAGGCGCCGTACTTCAACCGCGACAACAGCAAACCCCTTGCCCGCGTCACCGGCTCGCGCAGCTTCGACAGAAGCATTGAGCGCAAGAAGATTGGTCTGGAACGCTATGTCGTCGATCATCTTGATGATGTCGGAGACTTTGGCTGACGAGGTTGTAATGCGCTCCATAGCGCTCGTCGCCGCTACCATCACCTCGCCACCCTCTTCGGCAGATTTGGTGACCGAGGCAGCGGTTTGGGAAGCATCCTGTGCACGACGGGCGTTATCCATAACCGTCGTTGCAAGCTGTTCCATGGCCGCCGATGTTTCTTCGATGGTCGCTGCTTGGCGGGTTGTCCTCTCGGACAGATCGTTTGCGCCCGACAAAATTTCTCCCGTCGCCGTCTTCAATGTGCGCGAAGTTCCGCGCAGCTCAGTAACGATGTCTGAGAGCTTTTCAGCCACAGCGTTTGTATCGTGCTTGAGCTGAGCAAAAGCGCCCTGATACTCGCCCGTAACACGTGACGTCAGGTCGGTGTTGGCCAATGAACCGAGAACGCCCGCGGTCTCCCGTAAGCCTCTGTCTACTGTCGAAACAAGATCGTTGACGCTGCCGGCCAAACCATTGAGCTCGGCATCATCGAACTTGGCATCAACCCGCTTGGAGAAATCACCGGCAATTGCCGCATCGACCACATTTCCGAATGCCGTTTGCAGGTCGCCCATTACGGTGCGACGCAACTTCTCATCAGCAATGATTCGCGCTGCCTCTGCTTCGGTCATCGCAGCGACCTTTTGGCCATTCTCCCGGAACACCTCGATGGCGCGCGCCATATCACCGACTTCGTTCTTGCGCTCGGTGTAGGGCACCTCAACGTCGAAATCATTGTGGGCAATCTTGCCCATCACACCCGACAGAACTGGTACCGGCCTGGCGATCATGCGTGAAGCAACGATGGAAAGAACACACATCACAGCCAGCGCAGTTGCCGCAACGATCAGCAGCAAATTCATAGTTTCCGTTACAACTGCGGTGATAGCTTGCTCGCTGACGCCGACATAAAGCAGCCCAAGCACTTCTGTTCCGGACAGGTAGGTAATGGGTTGATAGACCGAATAGTACCGATCACCATTGACCTCAGTCTCGGTAAATAGAGCACCCTGTTCGAGGATTTGGGTATGAATTTCACCGTTTGCAGGTATAGGGTCTTGAACCAGACGGTTCCCATCGGCATCGACCATCGAAGTGGTAACCTGCTCGAAGGTCTGCGTTTCGGCATTCCAGGCAAAGATTGCCGTCGTTTCGCCGGTCACACGCGCGATCGAATCTGAGATATCATCGTTATAGAAGCGCGGCATAACCCAAGTGCCAATGCTCGCAACGTCGCCCTCCTCAGTCCAATCCACCTGTATGCCCCCCATTCCCCCAAGAATGGTCGACGCGGTTCGTATGTTGGATTGCTGGCTGGATCTGGCGACCGAGTCACTGTTGGCCGACAGGTTGATATAGACCGCCACAACAACGGCCCCGACCGAAATAACGACCGCTGCAACCACCATTGCGGCGATTGTGGTGGTCATAGGGATGCGACCCAGAATTCTGCTGGTTATGCCCCGCATGCTCGTCTGCTCCTTGTGGACGAATGTCTTCCCCCTCCTGGGAAATCCATGTAAAACTACGGGCATATAATTAAATGATCGTTTCAGAGCATAAGTGACGCGGCGCCTGCTACAGCAGGTTATACTGTAGGGCGCGGCGTAAGACATCTTCGGTCAATGCCAAGAACGGAGATCGATAACTATTATTGAAAGCAACACCAGGTCGTCCAATCCAAGCATCATCCGCTAAGACAGTGTTTAGACCATAGCATCGACTTTGACAGGTATTTGGATCATGAAACGTGGCTAAAAAAAAAGGCCCCACGTTGGCGCCCTTTGATCAAGTGATTTCAACGCACCCGTCTAGTGCACGTTGCCGCTTAACGTTGCACTTTCAAGCAGCAAATTTTTCCACGTATCGAGATCGTTTTGAGCCGTTCCCCTGTCATCGACTTCTCCGGCATCGGAGAGCGCCTGCTGGGCTGCACTGATGCGGGCCTCAATCTCGGTGCGACCGAACTCTGTCGCCGGCTTTGCCTCTTCAGCGAGGATCGTAACACCGGCATCGGAGATATCAGCAAACCCGCCACCAACGAAATAGCTCGCAATCGCTCCACCAGTGTCGGTTACCGTGACGAAACCGGGCTTGAGCACTGCCATCAACGGCGCATGATTACCCATGACCGTAAGATAGCCTTCGGTACCCGGCACGATGACAGAACGGGCTTCAGCGCTCAATACGAGTACTTCAGGCGATACGATTTCGACTTTCACGCCTTCGGCCATGACTTTGTCCGTTCTTCAAGCGTTCGGAAAATGTGCAAGCCGGTTACCCGGCCTGCACGATCTCATTGTAATCAAGCAGCTTCAGCAGCGAGCTTCTGTGCCTTCTTGACGGCGTCGTCGATGGTGCCAACCATGTAGAACGCCTGTTCGGGCAAATGGTCATACTCGCCGGCGACCAAACCCTTGAAGGCTTTGATGGTGTCTTCAAGTTCGACATAGATGCCAGGAGACCCTGTGAACTGCTCGGCCACATGGAACGGCTGGCTCATGAAGCGCTCAACCTTACGGGCGCGCGCCACTGTCAACTTGTCTTCTTCGGAAAGCTCGTCCATGCCCAGGATGGCGATGATGTCCTGGAGCGACTTGTAGCGCTGCAGAATTTCCTGAACGTCACGCGCCGTACGGTAATGCTCTTCACCCACGATGTTGGGGTCCAGCATGCGCGAGTTGGAATCGAGCGGATCAACAGCCGGATAGATGCCCTTTTCCGAAATGGCGCGGTTAAGCGAAGTTGTCGCGTCAAGGTGGGCAAAGGTCGATGCGGGAGCCGGATCGGTGAAATCGTCGGCAGGCACGTACACGGCCTGAACCGAGGTGATCGATCCCTTGTTGGTCGTTGTGATGCGTTCCTGCAGTGCACCCATGTCGGTGCCCAGAGTAGGCTGATAGCCCACGGCCGACGGAATACGACCCAGAAGAGCTGACACTTCCGAACCAGCCTGAGTAAAGCGGAAGATGTTGTCGACGAAGAACAGAACGTCCTGACCCTTATCACGGAAATCTTCAGCGATCGACAAACCGGTCAGCGCGACGCGAGCGCGGGCTCCCGGAGGCTCGTTCATCTGACCGAAAACCAGGGCGCATTTCGAACCCTCGGTCGAACCGTTGTTTTCCTTGGGGTCCTTGTTCACGCCCGACTCGATCATCTCGTAATAGAGATCGTTGCCCTCACGGGTACGCTCACCAACGCCAGCGAACACTGAATAACCGCCGTGTGCCTTGGCAACGTTGTTGATCAACTCCTGGATGAGAACCGTCTTGCCCACGCCGGCGCCGCCGAAAAGGCCGATCTTACCGCCACGCGCATAAGGCGCGAGCAGATCGATGACCTTAATGCCGGTGATCAAAATCTCGGCTTGGGTGGCCTGGTCCACAAATTCCGGAGCAGGCTGGTGAATAGCACGCTTGGAAGGTGTGTTGACCGGTCCAGCTTCGTCGATCGGCTCACCGATGACGTTCATGATGCGACCAAGTGTTTCGTCGCCGACCGGAACTTCGATAGCATCGCCAGTGTCGCGAACTTCAACACCACGAGCCAGACCTTCGGTCGTGTCCATGGCGATGGTGCGAACGGCGTTTTCACCGAGGTGCTGGGCAACTTCGAGCACGAGGCGGTTGCCGTTATTGTCAGTCTCAAGTGCGTTCAGAATGGCCGGGAGATGACCGTCAAAGGTCACGTCCACAACGGCGCCCATAACCTGGGAGACGCGGCCGGTTTTGTTCTCTGCCATGGGTCTTGGTCCTTTCCAGAGCGAACCGGAGAAAAGTGGGCTGCACTCGTTCCCTGCGGATCGCGATAATTTTTGCTCTACCCTAGAGCGCCTCGGCGCCCGAAATAATTTCGATCAGTTCTTTGGTGATCTGGGCCTGCCGCTGGCGGTTGTAGCTCAGCTGAAGCTTCGTGATCATCTCACCGGCATTGCGGGTCGCATTGTCCATAGCGGTCATCTGCGCTCCGAAGAACGAGGCATTGTTTTCCAGCAGTGCCCTAAAGATCTGCACGCTCACGTTACGTGGCAGAAGATCCTCAAGCAGCGCTTCCTCATCGGGCTCATACTCATAGATAGCCGAACCGGCCTTGAGCGCTTCACCCTCGGCTTTTTCAAACTTGGCAGGAATGAGTTGCTGCGCCGTAGGCACCTGGGAGATGACGGACTGGAAACGCGAGTAAAACAGGGTAGCGACATCGAATTCGCCGTCTGCATACATCGCAAGAATCTTTGCACCTATTTCCTGCGCCGTGGCATAGCCGAGCTGTTTGACGTCCCTAAGGGAAATCTGTTCGCCCATGTGCTTGGCCAGACCGCGCTTCAAAATGTCAGCGCCTTTCTTGCCAACAGTCAGAATCTTGACCGTCTTGCCTTCCGCGATCAGCTTAGTGGCATGCTCACGTGCCATACGGGCAATCGAGGAGTTGAAGCCGCCAGCCAGCCCACGCTCGCCTGTAGCGACCACGAGCAGATGCACGTCTTCCTTACCGGTGCCTGAAAGCAGCACCGGTGCGTCGGGACGGCCTTCATATGCAGCGCCAAGACCAGCCAGAACCTGTTCCATACGTTCGGCGTATGGACGTGCGGATTCTGCAGCATCCTGGGCGCGGCGGAGCTTTGCCGCCGCGACCATCTGCATGGCCTTGGTGATCTTCTGGGTCGATTTGACCGAGTTGATCCGGTTTTTTAGGTCTTTCAAAGAGGGCATTGCGCCGAAAGCTCCTTGCCAGCCGGGTCGCCGGAATTAGGCGGTGTAAGTCTTCTTGAAAGCATCGAGAGCCGAAACCAGGCGCTCTTTGATCCCGTCGGTCAGGGCCTTTTCCTTGGCAATGTCGCCAAGAACGTCGGCATGCTTGCTCCGCATATGCGAAAGCAGCGCCTTTTCGAAAGGCTGAACGCCACGAACCGGGAGATCATCAAGGTAGCCATTGGCACCAGCAAAAATCACGGCAACCTGTTCTTCGGTCTTGAGCGGCGAAAACTGCGGCTGCTTCAAGAGCTCTGTCAGACGCGCACCGCGGTTGAGCAACCGCTGGGTTGCGGCGTCGAGATCCGAGCCGAACTGCGCAAAGGCAGCCATTTCACGATACTGGCTGAGCTCGCCCTTGAGCGAACCGGCAACCTGCTTCATGGCCTTGATCTGAGCCGAACCACCCACGCGGGAAACCGACAGACCGACGTTCACGGCAGGACGAACGCCCTGGAAGAACAGATTGGTCTCAAGGAAGATCTGACCGTCGGTGATCGAAATCACGTTGGTCGGAATATAGGCCGACACGTCGTTGGCCTGGGTTTCGATGACCGGCAGCGCGGTAAGCGAGCCCGACCCGTGATTTTCGTTGAGCTTGGCAGCGCGCTCGAGAAGTCGGCTGTGAAGATAGAAAACGTCGCCAGGGTAAGCTTCGCGTCCGGGAGGACGACGCAGAAGAAGCGACATCTGACGGTATGCAACGGCTTGCTTGGAAAGATCGTCATAGGCGATCACGGCATGCATGCCGTTGTCGCGGAAGAACTCGCCAATCGCACAACCGGTGAACGGCGCAAGGAACTGCATCGGAGCCGGATCGGAGGCTGTAGCAGCAACGACGATCGAATATTCGAGCGCGCCATTGTCTTCGAGCATCTTGACGAACTGGGCGACTGTCGAACGCTTCTGGCCCACAGCGACGTAGACGCAATAAAGCTTGTCGCTCTCAGACGCGCCTGACTGATGGGCAGGCTTCTGGTTGAGGAAGGTGTCGAGAATGATCGCGGTCTTGCCGGTCTGACGATCGCCAATCACCAGCTCGCGCTGGCCGCGGCCAATCGGAATCAACGCATCGATAGCCTTGAGGCCGGTCGACATCGGCTCATGCACCGACTTGCGCGGAAGAATCCCGGGCGCCTTGACGTCGACGCGACGACGCTCTGTCGATTCAATGGGACCCTTGCCGTCGATCGGATTACCGAGTCCGTCAACGACGCGACCGAGAAGACCCTTGCCGACAGGCGTATCGACGATCGAACCGGTACGCTTGACGGTGTCGCCTTCCTTAATGTCTCGGTCGGACCCGAAAATCACAACACCAACATTGTCGGCTTCGAGGTTCAGCGCCATGCCCTTAATGCCGCCGGGGAACTCAACGAGCTCGCCCGCCTGCACCTTATCGAGGCCAAAGACGCGCGCAATACCGTCACCGACCGAAAGCACCTGACCGACTTCAGAGACCTGGGCGTCCTTGCCGAAATCCTTGATCTGGTCTTTGAGGATCGCGGAAATTTCCGCAGCTTTGATGTCCATTAGCTGACCCCTTTCATGGCGATCTTCATGGCCGAAAGTTTTGTCTTGAGGGAGGTATCGATCATCTGGCTCCCGACCTTGACCACAAGGCCACCAATCAGGCTTTCATCGACACGTGTAATAAGGGAAACGTCCTTGCCAACCTTATCCTTAAGGACAACAGCAAGTTCCTTTTCCTGCTCTTTGGTCAAAGGAGCGGCGGAAGTCACCTCCGCGCTCACTTCATTGCGCGCCGCAGCGGCAAGCGTCTTGAATTCGCCGATGATTGCGCCGAGCGCGAAAAGCCTGCCATTCTTTGCAACAAGCCGCAGTGTGTTAGCGACCAGTTCGACGGGCTTGACCTTATCCAGGATCGCATTGAGTGCTGCGCTCTTGACGTCAGTCGTGATTGTCGGGCTGACCAGAAAGCGGGAAAAGTCATCGGACGAATCGATTAGCCCGGCAACTGCGTCGAGATCCTTTTCGACCGCCTCGATGACCTTGGCTTCCTGGGCCAGATCAAAGAGCGCTGCCGCATAGGGCCGAGCAATCTTGGACAGAACGGATTGTGGTGCGCTCAAGCCTTGTAACCCCGCTGCTTGCCCCGCCCCTTATCGTCGTCATCGCCAATATGGGCGGCGGCGGCATTGTGTTTTGTGTTTAATCGGATCGACAGGGCGAGCGCCAACAAGGGCATGCCCATGAATTCCGGGGTGGCCTTACCATGCCAAAACCGGCCACGCAAGCGCATCACGGCCAAATTGGGGCGTCGCAAATGTCGCATAGTGACAAGATTGTGGATCAATAAAAGCTCATTGGATCGATATCGACCTGAACTCGGAGGTTTCCCTTGGCGGACGGACCGGTTTCCAGCCAGAACCGGACATAACCCGAGAGGTCGAATTCCTTGGGACTTTGAACAAGAATACGCACCCTGTGCCGTCCGCGAACCATGGCAACCGGCGCGTCGGCCGGGCCAAAACGCATCACCCCTTCGGCCAACGGCGCCGCCGCCATCAATGCCTTGGCAAAGGCCATGGTCTCAAGATGCTCATTGCCCGAAACGATCAATGCAGCCAGTCGGCCGAATGGTGGCAGGCCGCCTTGCCGCCGCACCGCCAGTTCATGGGCATAAAAGCCCTCTCGATCCCCGCTGACCATCGCCTTCATCACCGGGTGATCGGGGTGGTAAGTCTGCAGGAATGCTTTGCCAGACCGCGATTCGCGCCCAGCACGACCTGTCACCTGCGTCAGGATCTGGAATGTCTTTTCCGCCGCTCTTGGATCGCCATGCGCGAGCCCTAGGTCGGCATCAATAACCCCGACCAGACTGAGCTTTTCAAAATGATGTCCCTTGGCCACCAATTGCGTTCCGATGATAATATCATATTCGCCGCGCGCAATTTCTGCGAACCGATCTCGAATTTGGCGCATCGATCCCATGTCTGAAGAAAGGATGACCGGCCGGGCCTCCGGGAACCGCTCGGTTACCTCTTCGGCCAGCCGTTCAATCCCCGGCCCCACCGCCACCAGCGAATCGCTGGCGCCGCACGAACCGCACACCTCCGGTGCTCGTTCTTCGTGCCCGCAATGGTGGCACATCAACACTCCGCGGAATCGATGCTCGACCAGCCAGGTCGAACAGTCTGGGCATTGATACTGATGCCCACAAGATCGGCAAAGTGTCAGCGGTGCATAGCCGCGCCTATTGAGAAACAGCAATGCCTGTTCTCCGCGGTCTAGCGCATCGAACACCGCACGCGCCAGTTTTGGCGCGATCCACTGGCCCTTCTCCGGACCGTCCGACCGCATATCCAGTGCCGTGATATCGGGCAACGCCGCATCTGCAAACCGACTTTCGAGCCGGACATGCGCGTAGCGCCCGGTTTCCCCATTATTGCGCGATTCGACCGCGGGCGTTGCGGACGACAAAATAACACGCGCGCCCGCCATCGACGCGCGGACCACTGCCATATCCCGGCCGTGATAATTGACCCGGTCAGCCTGCTTGAATGCACCGTCATGCTCTTCATCGAGTACCAACAAACCCAACTCACGAAACGGCAAGAACAAGGCAGAACGCGCTCCGATGACGGCTCGAACATCGCCGGTTAAGACACCGCGCCACACTCGCGCTCGTTGCACGGGCGTCATTTCCGAATGCCATTCGGCCGCCCGCTGCCCGAAACGCCTTTCAAACCGATCAAGGAAGGTGTGCGTCAGAGCGATTTCAGGAAGAATGACCGCAACCTGCTTGCCAGCACGCAACGTATCGGCAACGCTTTCGAAAAATACCTCGGTCTTACCCGAACCTGTAATCCCATCGAGCAGCGCGACCGAAAACCCTCCGGTGTCATGGGCGCGCATCCGGTCGAGCGCAGCCTGCTGCCCGACCGACAATTTTGCCGGTGCGAACTCGGGTTCGGGTGGCAGGACCGGCGGCGGCGCCGGGATTTCGACCTTCTGCAGGCAGCCCGATTTGACCAGTCCGTCCACCACGGCAGTCGAAACGCCCGCAGCACCGATCAGCGCCGACTTGGCCCAAGGGTAACCATCTTCCATAACGCCTAGCACCCGTGCGCGTGCTTCAGTCATCCTTTCGGGCTCCGGCCCTGCGCGCTTATAGGCAATCAGCGGGCGAGGAGGGTCGAGTGCCTCCCGGCTCCGTAACGCCCCGCGCAATACCATCCCCGGCTGTGCCAGCGTATAGCGCGCCACCCAGTCGATGGTCTTCAGGAGCTCCTCGGAGAGTGGCGGCACGTCAAAAACATGCGCAATATCCTTGAGGCGGTTGTGTGCGAAATTGTCCTTGGGCCCGCCCCATACGACGCCAAGCGTTGGCCGCGGTCCCAATGGAACGACAACGATCGAGCCGCGCTCAACACTTGCCCCCTCGGGCACCCGATAGGAATAAGGGCCGTCCACGGCGACTGCCACCATCACTGCCACAATCGGACCAAGCGTCATTGGAGCCCTTGCGCTAGGAGAACGAAACAAGATCAATACTGGGCACCATAATTGTCAAATCCGATTCGACCAGCCCCAATTGGCGCTCTGGTAACCTATAGCGCGTACGCTCGCACCTATGACCGACACCGGCTTTTCAATATCAGGCGCCCTGCGCACCCATATCGCCGGCTGGCAACGTGAACTTGCGAGTATCCGACGCTTGGCGGCCAAAACACGCGAAGCCTATGGCAGGGACGTCGATCAATTCATGGCTTTCTTGTCTACTCACATCGGCGGCACTGTCGATTTGGACGATCTCAAATTGCTCCGGCCAGCCGATTTACGGGCATTTCTGGCAGCGCGCCGCCGCAATGATCTGAGTTCGCGCAGCCTGGCGCGCGCCCTTTCGGGGATAAAATCGTTTTTCACCTATCTTGAGCGCGAAGGCATCATGGCGCTCGAAGCGCTGTCTGTTGTCCGCACCCCCAAATTACCACGCGGCCTGCCCAAGCCGCTATCTGCGTCCGAAGCCACGGGCGCAGGACGAACAACCCACGAAATCGAAGACCGGCCATGGGTGGCGGCCCGCGACGCCGCGGCCATCGCATTGTGTTACGGTGCCGGCCTGCGCATTTCCGAGGCCCTTGCCGTTACGCGATCGCAGCTCGACGGCACGACACTGCGCGTGATTGGTAAAGGCAACAAGGTAAGATTGGTGCCCCTTATCGCCGCAGTCAGAAGCGCCATCGACGCCTATCTCGAACTGTGTCCATTCACTGTTGCAGCAACTGAGCCGATGTTCCGTGGTGTGCGCGGCGGCCCACTCAGCCCGCGCCTGATCCAATTGCGTCTAGAACAGCTGCGCGGCGCAATGGGCCTACCCGCATCGGCGACCCCCCATGCACTGCGACACTCATTTGCCACCCATCTCTTGGCAAGGGGTGGTGATTTGCGCGCCATACAGGAGCTTTTGGGCCACGCCTCGCTTTCGACAACGCAGATCTACACCCACGTTGACGGCGAAAGGCTGGTCGAGGCCTATAGGGCAGCCCATCCCCGCCGCTAGCGCTTTGCGCAATCGGGGTGTAGGGTCCGCCCGACACTCATCCGGCCAGTACTCCCAAATGACAGCTCTGTCCTCATCTGAACGAGATCAAATTGTCGGTCTCGCGCTCGCTGCCATTGGGGCGGCGCTTTTTGCCACCAAAGGCATTTTTGTAAAGCTGGCCTATGCGCAGGGTCTGGACGCTGTAACCACCCTCACCTGGCGCATGCTCTTGGCAACGCCTTTTTTTATAGCGATGGGATCCTTCGCCTATCGCGACCGTCGCGCGGGACGTGGTCGACACGCCAAACGCCCAGTGCCCCTCCGCTCGGTGTGCGGTGCCGTCGCAATCGGCGTCCTGGGCTATTACGGTGCCAGCTTTCTCGATTTTCTCAGCCTTGATCTGATCACCGCTCAGCTCAATCGCCTTGTGCTTTTGACCTACCCGTTCATGGTCCTGATACTTGGCGCCGTTCTGTTCCGCCGGACACTCAAACCGGCCGTGGTGGCGGCCGCCCTGCTCGCCTATCTGGGGATCGGCGTGATCTTCGGCCATGATATAGTGATCGAGGGCGAAACCGTCGTCGCCGGCACCCTGTTCGCATTATCCAGCGCACTGGCTTATGCCCTCTATCAACTCTTTGCAAAACCGCTGATCGACACTCTTGGCCCAAGGCTCTTCACTGCAATCGCTATGGCTTCTGCAGCAGGAGTGGTATTTGTCCACTTTCTTTTCAGCCACAAATTCGCAAGCCTGGCGATAGACTTGGAGGCGTTCCAAATTCTGCTCGGTCTGGCGCTGGCAGCTACCGTTGCCCCGGTTTCGCTCATCTCGGCAGCCATCGGCATGGTAGGTGCGGAACGAACTGCAGTATTTGGTAACATCTCCCCAATTCTGACCATTATTCTCGCCATTTTCATTCTCGGTGAGCCATTTACGTTGATACACGGGCTGGGGACGGCTCTGGTAATTTGTGGCATTTTGCTGTTCACTCGGCTCACAATTCAACCGAAGAGCACGGCCGAAGCCGGCTAGTAAGAGGGACGAAACTTTTATGAAATCAACAAGGTTGATGCTAAGCGGGACCGCACTCGCCCTGGCTATCGCTCTCGGCACACCGGGGTTAGCTCAGGACATCGATTTCGGTGACAATTCGAGCACCTGGGCCGACGACAACCAGTGCGATGATCCGCGTTTCGAAGGTCCCGGCGCTGCGATAATTCGCACTGCGGTCGATGAAATGCGCGATGCCGCCGACTGCCAAGCGGCCTTCGAAGCTGGCGAAGTTACGCTGGTGGTTGCCGACACACCCGCCAGCACAGGCAATGGCAATACTGGCGACATCGATTTCGGTGATGACTCTGGCGCCTGGGCAAACGACAACGAATGTGACGACCCGCGTTTCGGGGGCGCTCTTGATAGCCACCTGATGGCCGACGCGACCGACTGCCGCACGGCCTATGAAGCCGGCGACGCCACCTACACTGAAACCGACACCCAAAGCACTGCGACAGCGGGTGAAATCGACTTCGGAGATGATTCGGGTACGTGGGCAAATGATGGCGAGTGCGACGATCCCCGCTTTGGCGGCGCATTGTCGAGCCACGAAGGCGCCGATGCCTCCGATTGCCGCGCGGCCTATGAGGCAGGAGAAGTCAGCTTTGATGGGTCCGACCAATCCGCAAGCGCGGGCGGTGTTAGCGGTGACATCGATTTTGGCGACGATTCGGGCACGTGGGCAAATGACGGCGAGTGTGATGATCCGCGCTTTGGCGGCAATCTCGACAGCCATTTGATGGCGGACGCAACCGACTGCCGCGAAGCCTATGAAGCTGGCACCGTGACCTATGAGGATGACACCGATAACGGCGTTGCCGTGTCAGCTGACGACATTCAATTTGGCGACGATTCGGGCACGTGGGCAAATGACGGCGAGTGTGATGATCCGCGCTTTGGCGGCAATCTCGACAGCCATTTGATGGCGGACGCAACCGACTGCCGCGAAGCCTATGAAGCTGGCACCGTGACCTATGAGGATGACACCGATAACGGCGTTGCCGTGTCAGCTGACGACATTCAATTTGGTGACGATTCGGGCAATTGGGCCAATGATGGTGAGTGCGATGACCCGCGGTTCGGCGGCAACCTCGACAGCCATTTGATGGCGGACGCAACCGACTGTCGGGAAGCTTTTGAAGCCGGCGACGTTACATTCCTGGGTGAGGGCGAAAGTCAGAGCAGCATAGTAATCGATGGTATCGATTTCGGCGACGACTCCGGTACCTATTCCAACGATGCCGAATGCGATGATCCGCGGTTTACAGGTCCGGGCGTCGGCGTTGCTTTTGATGACCATCTGATGGCCGATGCCACCGATTGTTCAACGGCCTTTACCGAAGGCACCGTGACCCTGGCTGGTGACACGCCCGGGGGCGACTTCCGAATCAATTTCGGAGATGATTCAAGTGCTTCGGCCTATGATGGCGTTTGCGACGATCCACGCTTCCAGGGCCGCGGCGGTGCGCTTGAACTGCTCGAGTCCAATTTGATGGCTGATGCCAGCGATTGCCGTGCTGCCTATGACATTGGAACCGTGAGCTACTTCCCCTGAACTAGCCTCATAACGCATGAAAAAAAGGCCGCTTCCCTCACGAGAAGCGGCCTTTTTGATAATTTGGCGAGCGGGATTAGATATGAATTGATCCGCCGCCAAGACCCAGCGCAGCTTCGCGCACGGCCTCGCTCATTGTGGGGTGGGCGTGGCAGGTCCGTGCAAGATCCTCGGCAGAGCCGCCGAATTCCATCAGCACAGCAGCTTCATGAATCATCTCGCCAGCGCCCTTGCCAACGATATGGCAGCCCAGTACCCGGTCGGTTTCCTTATCGGCAAGAATCTTGACGAAGCCCTGCGGCGCCAGCATCGCTTTGGCTCGGCCATTGGCAGTAAAGGGGAATTTTGCTGCCTTGTAGGCGACACCCTCAGCCTTGAGGTCTTCTTCGGTCTTGCCGACAGACGCGACTTCAGGGTTGGTGTAGACGACGCCGGGAATGACGGAATAATTGACGTGTCCGGCCTGCCCAGCGAGGATTTCGGCGATGGCGATGCCCTCATCTTCAGCCTTATGGGCCAGCATCGGGCCGACGATCACATCACCGATGGCGTAGATGCCATCTACATTTGTCTTGTAATGTCCGTCAGTTACGACCCGACCGCGCTTGTCGCGCTCGATGCCAAGATCCTCAAGTCCGAGACCATCTGTGAACGGGATGCGGCCGATCGAGACAAGCGCGATGTCGGTTTCAAGCGTCGTCGTGTCCCCGCCCGCGGCGGGTTCAAGGGTCGCGACGAGACCGGACTCGGTCTTTTCAATACCGGTGACTTTCGTGCCGAGCTTGAAGTCAAACCCTTGTTTTGACAGCATTCTTTGGAACTGTTTAGCAACGTCGAGATCCATGCCCGGCAGGATACGATCGAGGAATTCGACCACTGTAACCTTGGCGCCGAGGCGGGCCCACACGGATCCCAGCTCGAGCCCGATAACGCCGGCACCGATAACCAGCAGGTTATCTGGGACCTTGTCGAGCTTGAGCGCGCCGGTCGAAGTGACAATCTGAGTTTCATCGATCTCGATGCCCGGCAGGTTTGCCGAGACCGAGCCGGTGGCGATCACAATGTTCTTTGTCTCGATGTCGGTGATCGAACCATCTTCGGCAGTGACGGCGACCTTGCCCTGAGCAGAAATCTTGCCGGTGCCCTTGAAGGCAGTGATCTTATTCTTTTTGAAGAGATATTCGATGCCGCCGGTATTGGACGCCACCGTATCATCCTTGTGCGCCATCATGGCCGACAGGTTGAGTTTGGGCGCACCCACCTCAATGCCGAGCTGGGGGAACGTGTGGCCGGCTTCTTCAAACATTTCCGAAGCGTGCAACAGCGCTTTGGACGGTATGCAGCCGATGTTGAGGCAGGTTCCGCCAAAGCTCGGCCATTTCTCGACAACGGCAACTTTCATGCCCAGCTGCGCAGCGCGTATTGCACAAACATATCCGCCAGGTCCGGTGCCGATAACTGTGAGATCGAAACTTTCGGCCATCAGTTCATGTCCTCAAAAATCAGGTAAGCGATGGGTAATCCCTAAAGGACCAACCCGATGAGCATAACGATCAGTCCAAGGCTTGCCGCCATGAACCCTATCGAGCGCCAGTAGAAAACACCCTGTATATACAAGGGTATATAAGCAATGCGGCCAAGGATGTAGAGCGCGGCGCCGCCCTGTGTCATCCAGTCCGACCCGCCCGACACCACAGCCGCCAACGCAAGGGCGATAAAGGCGGGATAGGTCTCGAGAAAGTTGGCGAGCATGCGCTCGGCACGGCCAGCCTTGCCTGTGAGTTTTTTCTCTTCATCGCGGGGGCCGGCATTGTATTCGCTGCCCAATTGCTGTGTCAGCAGCACCGCCTGGATACTGATCTGGGCAAACAGCAAGACCACCGATGCGGCGATCATCCATAACTCGAAGGTCATCAATTGCAGACTCCTACCGCCCGATCATGGGCAAACAATGGGGCCAAAAGCTATGGACTTGTGCTTTCGGTACCCCAAGTTTCCCAAACATTGGCGCAATATGCGCGCGACCCGGAAACACCCTCTAAAGATCGAGAACCAGCCGCTGGGGATCTTCGAGACTCTCCTTGACGCGCACCAGAAAGGTGACGGCTTCCTTGCCGTCGACGATACGGTGATCGTAGGACAGAGCGAGATACATCATGGGGCGGATAACGACCTGGCCGCCAACAGCGACAGGACGCTCCTGGATCTTGTGCATGCCCAGAATGCCCGACTGAGGCGCATTGAGGATCGGGGTGCTCATCAGCGATCCGTAAACGCCGCCATTGGAGATTGTGAAGGTGCCACCCTGCATGTCGGCCATCGAGAGCTGACCGTCGCGCGCTGCACGTCCGAGACGGGAAATGTCCTTCTCAATTTCGGCAATGGTCATCTGGTCGGCATCGCGCACCACGGGGACGACAAGGCCCTTTTCAGTGCCTACGGCCACCCCGATATGGGCGAAGTTCTTGTAAATGATGTCAGTGCCATCGATCTCGGCATTGACCGCCGGGATTTCCTTGAGCGCATGCACCACGGCCTTGGTGAAAAAGCCCATGAAGCCCAGCTTCACACCATGTTTCTTCTCGAACAATTCCTTGTAGGCATTGCGCAGATCCATAACCGGCTTCATGTCCACTTCGTTGAAAGTGGTCAGCATGGCAGCCGAGTTCTGGGCGTCCTTGAGACGCTTGGCAATGGTCTGGCGCAAACGGGTCATCTTGACCCGCTCTTCACCAGCCTGGGGCTCGGCCTGCGCGCGCGGGGTGGCGGGCGCAGAGGCCGGGGCTTCAGCCTTGGGTGAGCCGGTGTTGTCGAGTGCCTTGAGCACATCTTCTTTCAGGACCTGGCCGCGCTTGCCCGATCCGGCGACCGAAGAAGGGTCGACGTCGCGTTCGGCCATCAGTTTGGCGGCCGAAGGAGCGGGCGGCATTTCGGTCTTGGCAGTCGGTGCCGCAGCCTCGGCGGGTTGAGCGGCCGGCTTGGGCGCCTCTTGCTTTGGAGCCTCCGTCGATTTGGCCGGAGCGGCCCCTGCAGCGATTGCTGCGATCAGCGCGCCGACTTCAACGGTATCGCCTTCATTGACCGAGATGGCCTCGAGCGTACCCGATACCGGGGCCGGAACCTCGATGGTCACCTTGTCGGTTTCAAGCTCGACAATCGGCTCGTCGGCAGAGACGGCATCGCCGACCTTCTTGAACCATTGACCGATGGTGGCTTCGGTAACGCTCTCGCCCAAGGTTGGGACGCGGACTTCAGTGGACATCTCTCGTATCCTTCCAATTCGCTTTGGGGTCCCGGCAGCGCCGGGTCATCAATCTCGGTTCGGCTTACTCGAAGGCTTCGTCGAGGAATGCCTGGAGCTGGGCGACATGGGTACGCATGAGCCCGGTGGCGGTCGAGGCCGAAGCGGGACGACCGACATAACGCGGACGTCCACCCGGGCGGCCCATCTGCTCGAGCACCCATTCGATATAGGGCTGCACGAACGACCAGGCGCCCATGTTCTTGGGCTCTTCCTGACACCAGACGACTTCCGCGTTCTGGAAGCGGCTCAGTTCATCGATCAAAGCCTTGGCCGGGAATGGATAGAGCTGTTCGAGACGCATCAGATACACATCGTTGATGCCGCGCTTCTCGCGATCTTCGAGCAGGTCGTAATAGACCTTGCCCGTGCAGATCACCACGCGCCGGATCTTGTCGTCCGAGACCAGGTTGATTTCGGTCTTGGGCAAGCCGGGCGCTTCGGCATCATCCCAGAGCAGGCGATGGAAGAACGTCTCCGACCCCATCTCGCCCATGCCCGAAACCGCCCGCTTGTGACGGAGCAGCGACTTTGGCGTCATGATGATCAGCGGCTTGCGGAAGTCACGCTTGAGCTGACGGCGCAGGGCATGGAAATAGTTGGCCGGCGTTGTGCAATTGAGCACCTGCATGTTGTCTTCGGCGCAAAGCTGCAGGAAGCGCTCAGGGCGAGCCGAGGAATGCTCGGGCCCCTGGCCTTCATATCCATGCGGCAAGAGCATCACGAGACCCGACATGCGCAACCATTTGCGTTCGCCGGCAGCGATGAACTGATCGATCACCACCTGCGCACCGTTCACGAAATCGCCGAACTGGGCTTCCCAGACGGTCAGCGCATTGGGTTCGGCAAGCGAATAGCCGTATTCGAACCCCAACACGGCTTCTTCCGAGAGCATCGAGTTGATGACCTCGTAGCGAGCCTGACCAGCGACCAGATTGTTGAGCGGGGTGTAGGTGGATTCGTTTTCCTGATCGTAGAGCACCGAATGGCGCTGGGAGAAGGTGCCACGCTCCACATCCTGCCCCGAAAGGCGGACGGGATGGCCATCTTCAAGCAGCGAAGCGAACGCCAGCGCCTCGGCCGTTGCCCAATCGATGCCCTCGCCCTCAGCAATCATCTTCTTGCGATTGTCGAGGAAGCGCTGAACTGTACGGTGCGCGTGGAAATCGCCCGAAACCGTCGTCAGCTTTTCGCCCAGCGCCTTGAGGCGCTCCATATCAATGCCGGTGACGCCGCGCCGCGGACCGTCGACTTCGGCGAGCTTGATATTCTTCCAGGCGCCATCGAGCCAATCGGCCTTGTTGGGGCGGTAATCCTGACCGGCCTCGAACTCGCTTTCGAGCTTTGCCCGCCATTCGGCCTTGAGCGCGTCGAACTCCTCGGCGCTCAGAACGCCTTCGGCGACCAGCTTGTTGCCGTAGATTTCCAGCGTCGATTTGTGGCCACGGATGGCCTTGTACATCAACGGCTGGGTGAAGCTGGGCTCATCGCCTTCATTGTGGCCGAAGCGGCGATAGCAGAACATGTCAATGACGACGGGACGGCCGAACTTCTGGCGGAACTCTGTGGCGATCTTGGCCGCGTAAACCACGGCCTCGGGATCGTCGCCATTACAATGGAAGACGGGAGCCTCGATCATCTTTGCAACGTCGGTCGGGTATGGTGACGACCGCGAAAAATGCGGGCTCGTTGTGAACCCGATCTGGTTGTTGATGACGAAGTGGATCGATCCGCCGGTCCGGTGCCCCTTGAGCCCGGACAGACCGAAACATTCAGCAACCACGCCCTGCCCCGCAAAGGCGGCATCGCCATGCAAGAGCAGCGGCAGGACCGACGCACGGTTGGTATCGCGGGTATCGGAAACAAACCGGCCGTCCTGCGCGGAAAGCTGGTCCTGTTTGGCGCGCGCCTTGCCCAGCACGACCGGATTGACGATTTCCAGATGCGAGGGATTGGCGGTCAGCGAAAGATGGACCTTGTTGCCGTCGAATTCACGATCCGAGGATGCGCCAAGGTGATATTTGACGTCGCCAGAGCCTTCGACGTCGTCGGGGTAGAACGACCCGCCCTTGAACTCGTGGAACAGCGCGCGATGCGGCTTGGCAAGGAACTGGGTCAGCACGTTCAGGCGCCCGCGATGGGCCATGCCCAAAACGATATCCTTGACGCCGAGGGCGCCACCGCGCTTGACGATCTGTTCGAGCGCCGGGATCAGCGCTTCGCCACCATCAAGCCCGAACCGCTTGGTGCCTGTGTATTTGACGTCGAGGAATTTTTCGAAGCCTTCGGCCTCTGCAAGCTTGGCAAGGATGGCGCGCTTGCCTTCCTTGGTGAAGCTGATTTCCTTGTCCGGGCCCTCGATGCGCTCCTGGATCCAGGCTTTTGCCTCGGGATCGGAGATGTGCATGAACTCGATGCCCAGCGTACCGCAATAGGTGCGCTTGAGGATCTCGAGCATCTGGGGCACTGTCGCAAATTCGAGCCCGAGATAATTGTCGATATAGATTTCACGCCCGAAATCGGCTTCTGAAAATCCATAGGCCGCCGGATCGAGTTCGGGCGCTTCGTGCTGATTTTCGAGCCCGAGCGGATCGAGATTGGCGTGCAGATGGCCGCGCATGCGATATGCGCGGATCATCATGATGGCGTGGATCGAATCCCGTGTCGCCTGCATCACGGCTTCGGTCGATACCGGCTCGCCGCTGGACCTGGCCTTTTCGGTCACTGCCTTTTGGGACTTGACGGCGACCTCACCCCAATTGCCATCGAGCGCGGACACCAGATCGCCATTCGAGGCGCGCGGCCAGTCGGTGCGCTGCCAACTGGGGCCATCGGCGTTGTCCGTTACGTCCTGATCGCTGTCGGCGAGATTTTCGAAAAACTCGGCCCAGCTTGCATCGACGCTTTTGGAATCGGATTTGTAGCGTGCATAAAGCGCATCGATGTAATCGGCATTGCCGCCGTAAAGGAATGAGGTGAGGAGGAACGCTTCGTTCTGATCCTGTCGTGCCATTTCGCTCTCGATTGGGGGTCCCGATCCCCCTCAGTAAAGATGGTGTTCAACCTGCCCGGTATGGGCCGCCAATTTGGGTTGAACTATGACGGCGAGGCCGTCTCGTTTTGGTTAACCGGGGCCTAAAAGCCGGCCCCGGCCAAAAATCGTTCTCGGTCAGCCCTTGAGGACCTCGACGAGCGTGGTGCCAAGACGCGCGGGCGAGGGCGAAACCTTGATCCCCGCAGCTTCCATTGCCGCAATCTTGGATTCCGCATCGCCCTTGCCGCCAGACACCACGGCACCGGCATGGCCCATGGTCTTGCCCTTGGGCGCCGTGCGGCCAGCGATAAAGCCAGCCATGGGCTTGGAGCGGCCCTTCTTGGCTTCATCGATAAGGAACTGTGCGGCGTCTTCCTCGGCCGAGCCGCCGATTTCACCGATCATGATGATGGACTCTGTGGCATCGTCGGCCAGGAACATTTCGAGCACGTCGATGAACTCGGTGCCCTTGACCGGGTCGCCGCCGATACCGACGGCAGTTGTCTGACCCAGACCTTCATTTGTGGTCTGGAACACAGCTTCATATGTAAGCGTGCCCGAGCGCGACACAATGCCCACCGAGCCCTTGCGGAAGATCGAACCGGGCATGATGCCGATCTTGCATTCTTCCGGCGTCAGGATGCCCGGGCAGTTTGGGCCCAAAAGGCGCGAGCCGGACCGGTCGAGCCGGGCCTTGACGCGCACCATGTCGGAAACGGGAATACCTTCGGTGATGCAGGTGATGAAAGGGATTTCCGCTTCGATCGCCTCGATGATCGCATCGGCTGCTCCGGCGGGCGGGACATAGATGACCGAAGCATCAGCGCCGGTCTTTTCCCTGCCCTCGGCGACGGTTGCGAAGATGGGAAGATCTTCCCCGCCAGCGCCGGTCCAGGTTTCGCCGCCCTTCTTGGGGTGGATGCCGCCGACCATCTTGGTGCCGTAATAGGCAAGCGCCTGCTCGGTGTGGAACGTGCCGGTCTTGCCGGTCAGACCCTGGACGAGGATCTTGGTATCTTTATTGACGAGGATGGACATTAAGTTCGGTCCTTCAGAATCTGTTTGATCTCACGCAGCTCGGCGATCATGCCGCGATTGGTATCGACGATCGCCTGATTGACAGCGTTCACATCATCGACGTGCTTTTTGTAGGAGCGCTGCGCCAGGCGCGACAACACCACGAAAACCACGACAAGAATGATGAATGGCAGCCATGCGGCGAAAAGCTCACTCATGGGTTAGGCCACCGCCGCAACGATCTTCTGGGCGGCGTCGTCAAGATCGTCGGCAGCGGTGATGGCCAACCCCGATTCGTTGAGGATCTTCTTGCCCAGTTCGACATTGGTGCCTTCGAGACGAACGACCAGCGGAATGGTCAGCCCAACTTCCTTGACGGCTGCGACAACGCCTTCGGCGATGACGTCGCATTTCATGATGCCGCCGAAGATGTTGACCAGAATTCCCTCGACCTTGGGATCGGCGGTGATGATCTTGAAGGCCGCAGCGACCTTTTCCTTGGACGCGCCGCCGCCAACGTCACAAAAGTTTGCCGGCTCCTTGCCGTAGAGATGGATGATGTCCATCGTCGCCATGGCAAGACCGGCGCCATTGACCATGCAGCCAATATTGCCATCCATCGGCACATAGGCCAGATCCCATTTGGACGCTTCGATTTCCTTGGCGTCTTCCTCGGTCTCGTCGCGGAGTTCGAGAATGTCGGCGTGACGGAACAGGGCGTTGCCGTCAAAGCTCACCTTGGCATCGAGAACGCGCAGATGACCGTCGGTCATAACGATCAACGGATTGATCTCGAGCAGGGCCATGTCCTTTTCGACAAAGGCCTTATAGAGCGCGGGAAACAGCGACTTGGCATCCTCGGAGGCAGCACCCTCGAGCTTGAGGGCCGATGAGATGTCCGTGATATCGGCATCAGAGACGCCGGCTTCGGGGTCGATGGCGACGGTGATGATCTTTTCGGGCGTGTCGTGGGCGACCTGCTCGATGTCCATGCCGCCTTCGGTCGAAACGACGAACGCAACCTTGCCGACCGAGCGGTCAACCAGCAGCGAGCAATACAATTCACGATCGATGTCGGCGCCGTCTTCGATATAGAGCCGGTTGACCTGCTTGCCGGCATCGCCGGTCTGCGCGGTGACCAGCGTGTTGCCGAGCATTTCGCGCACATGGGCCACGACTTCCTCGATCGACTTGGCAAGGCGCACGCCGCCTTTTGCGTCGGGGCCGAGTTCGGTGAACTTGCCCTTGCCGCGCCCGCCGGCGTGGATCTGGGACTTGACCACGTAAAGGGGACCGGGCAGCGCCTTTGCTGCGGCTTCGGCTTCATCGGCACTCATGATGGCCACGCCCTTGGCGACCGGGGCGCCGTAGCCCTTGAGCAGTTCCTTGGCCTGGTATTCGTGAATGTTCATCGCAGGTTCGAACCTTTTTAACGTTCGGCAGAAATGGGAAAGCCCGGAGACGCTGCCTCCGGCCATAATGATTACGCCAGTTTGGGCGCTATCTTCTTGCAGGCTTCGACAAGCCCGTCGACCGATTGGACCGACGCGTCGAACATCTTCTTTTCAGAGGCGTTGAGTTCGATCTCGACGATACGTTCGACACCGCCGGCACCGATGACCACAGGCACACCGACATAGGTGTTGGACAGACCGAACTGGCCGGTCAGATGCGCGGCGCAGGGCAGGATGCGCTTCTTGTCCTTGAGATAGCACTCGGCCATTTCGACCGCCGAAGCGGCGGGCGCGTAAAATGCAGAACCGGTCTTGAGCAGGCCCACGATCTCGGCGCCACCGTCGCGGGTACGCTGAATGATCTGGTCAAGCTTGTCCTTGCTCATCCAGCCCATCTTGACCATGTCCGGGAGCGGGATGCCGGCTACTGTCGAATAGCGGGCCAGCGGCACCATTGTATCGCCATGGCCGCCCATGACGAAGGCCGTGACATCCTGCACCGAAACGTTGAGCTCATCGGCGATGAAGTGGCGGAACCGCGCGCTGTCGAGCACGCCGGCCATGCCGACAACCTTTTCAGCAGGAAGGCCGGAAAATTTCTGCAGCGCCCAAACCATGGCGTCGAGCGGATTGGTGATGCAGATCACGAATGCGTCGGGGGCGTATTTGGCAATGCCCGCGCCAACCTGCTCCATGACCTTGAGGTTGATTTCCAGAAGATCGTCGCGGCTCATGCCCGGCTTGCGCGGTACACCAGCGGTCACGATGACAACATCGGCACCCTCGATGTCCTTATATTCGGACGTGCCCTTGAGGGTCGAATTATAGCCTTCGACCGGGCCGGACTGGGCCAGGTCCAGCGCCTTGCCCTGCGGCACGCCGTCCACGATATCGAACAGCATGACGTCGCCCAACTCTTTGAGCGCCACCAGATGTGCGAGTGTCCCCCCGATCTGACCGGCACCGATCAGAGCGATTTTCTTACGCGCCATGAGCAAGTTTCCCTATAGGTAAAGTAACGTTTTCCTCGCGTCCTCCATAGACCCTGTGCCCTTTGGACGCAAGTGAACCCTTCGTCTAAGGCTCGGTTATCTTGCCCCGATGGCGGGGTGAAACCCTCGACTTTGCACCCACAGGGCGCGCACGCGGGAATTCAATGCTGGTTTCCGTAGTGCGGAAACTATGTCAGGAGGGCTGACCTGAACGCGCGCGCTTGGGTTGGGCGATGTAATCGGCCGAGCGCATTTCCTCGAGCCGGGACAGGCAACGGGCGAACTCGAACCGTGTCTTGTCGTCCTGGGCCAGATCGTCGAGCGGCGCCGCAAAGCTTGCAGCGAATTTCACTCCCCCATCATAGAGCGTATCGACAAGCAGGATGAAGCGCTTTGAGGCATCCGATTTGAGCTTGGAGAACACGGGCACATGATCGATCATGACAGTGTGAAACCGGTTGGCCAGCTTGAGATAGTCGCGTGCGCCGAGGGGCCGTTCGCAAAGATCGGCAAAGGCAAAACGCGCAACCCCCATTGCATGGGCTGGAACATTTATGATCCTGCCAAGGCTCTCGATGGCATCGGGACTGACTTCGGCTCCGCCCGTCAGATGCTCGAAAAGCGCGTCCATCTGAGCATCGACCTCAGCTCCCGTCCCGATCTTGTAAACATCCTGAGCGTCAAGCTTTTCGCGACGATAATCGGTATCGGCATCGAGATTGAACACGTCGGCATGGCGTTCGAGCAAATCGATAAAGGGCAGGAAGAGCTGGCGATTGAGCCCATTCCAATAGAGTTTTTCAGGCGGGATGTTCGATGTCGCGACAACCACGACCCCGTCGGCGAAGAGAATTTCGAACAGACGCGACAACAGCATGGCATCGGTGATGTCAGACACGAAAAACTCGTCGAAACACAACAGCCGCACCGAGCGGGTGATGGGCCGCGCGACTGCCGGGATCGGATCGCGCGCACCTTTGGTGCCGGGATTTTCAGAACGGAATTTCGCGATCGCCTCATGCACCTCATTCATGAACTCATGAAAGTGGACGCGCCGCTTGGCGGTGACAGGCACCGTCTTGTAAAACAGGTCCATGAGCATTGTCTTGCCCCGACCCACATCGCCCCAGATATAAAGCCCCTTTGGCGCTTCGCGTCTGCGCCGGAACAGTGAGGCGATGACCGAACCGGCCCCAGTTTCGAGCTGATCAAGCCCTTCGGCAACGGCCTGCAATTTTTCGACGGCGGTTTTTTGCGCAGCGTCGGGCTTAACCTGCCCGGCCACGATCATATCCGCATACACATCGACAATGGAGCCCGTGGCCCCTTCGCTCCCGGTCAAGCCCTCAAGTCCGGCTACCCGACCATCGAAACCGACTGACCGCCGGCCAGCGTACCAACGAAGCGATTGCCGCTCTGGAACAGGGTGCCGACCAGCTCGTCGCTCTCGTTATAGAACTGGATCTGATTGCCCAGCAGGTTCCACGAGGTTACCGAGGTCAGCCCCTCGACCATGCAGCCGGGCGTTGAGGCGCGATAACGCCCTGTCGATCCCTTGGCGGTGTAGGTGAGATTCAGGCGACACTGTTCGGCGCCCACCATCATCGTCCAACCACCCAAAAGCTGCTCGATGGTGACGCTGCCCGTAAGATTGCGACCGCCCGTTGTGTTCCCGGGGCTGCCGACATCGTCGAGCAGGAAACCGGGGGAACTTGTGCCTGTGGCACCATTGAGCGAGGCGGTGTTGCCCGGCAGCGTCGGCGCCCCCGAAATCGGGGCCGAATTTGCAGGCAGAACCGTCGAGCCATCGATCGGCGGCAGATCCGAGGTTGAAACCGAGCCGGTCTGCACCGGCTGAATGGTCGGGGGTGGCGGCGTGGCGGTGACCGTGGGGGCCGCGCGCCCGAACGAGGTGGGCGAACAGGCGGCAAGCACGCCAGTGCCGCCGATGACCATCATGACCGCAAGCGATCGCGTGAAAGTTCCAACCATAACAGCTCCATGTTTCGGCCCGGACAGGTATGCGGGAACGTAATGGGTTCCCTACCGTTCCAACGGCGCTGCAGCGATCTGGTTTGCGATCCGCTTCGACATGGCCGGATCGGGCCCCAGATCATTGTGGTGCCGAGCGGTCCAATCGGAAAAGTCTGAAACTCCTCCTGACCGCGCCCTGACCCTATCCGCTTTACGGCGGCAGCGATCAAGACTCAACCCCTCCGGGCCCATCTAGAGGGTTCGGTGTTAACTATTGTGGCCAATATGGCAGTTGTGGGACAACGACAGTCCAATCATGTCCTGTCGATACAAGGGGAATACCGGATGGGATTTTATGTCCACGCCAAGTCCATGATGACCGGAATTGCCTCGAGCTTCTGGTTCATACCGCTGCTTATGGCTATGGCCGGACTTGCCCTGGGCAATTTCTTCGTTTTTATCGACGCGTTCGACGCGCTGTCCTACTTGCGCGAGCAATCCTTCTATCCCCGCTTCGGCCCTGAAGGGGCCAGAGCGGTCCTGACCACAATTGCCGGCGGCATGATGACAATGGCTTCGCTGGTGTTTTCCCTGACCTTTGTCGGGTTGACTCAGCTGTCGGGCCAGCTTGGCCCGCGCGTGCTGATGATGTTCATGGAAGACCGCGCCACCCAGCTTGTGCTGGGCGCCTTTGTCGGGGTGTTTCTGTTCGCGCTTGTGGTCCTGGGAGAAGTGAGCGAACTCGACGACGGCTTCGTGCCCGATCTGGCCGTCGCTGCCACGATCGTCATCGCCACTGGCGCTTTCGGGTTGGTGATCTATTTTGTTCACCATATGGCGCTCTCGATCCAGGCTGATGTCATCGTTGCCGATCTGGGCAAGCGGTTTGCCAAGACAATACGACGGGTCACGGCACGCGCCGAGGCTTCCGATATCGCCAGCGCCAACCGCCACCTTCCTCAATTTGAGGGCTTTGCAGGCGTTCCCGTGCCCGCACCGAGCAGCGGTTATATCCGGCACATCGCCTATGACCAGCTCCTGCAGATTCTTGCCGACAACAGTCTGCGCCTGGTGATTGACTTGCGGGTTGACGA
The DNA here is from genome assembly GCF_048264985.1 of Pelagibacterium sp. Classification (GTDB taxonomy): domain Bacteria; phylum Pseudomonadota; class Alphaproteobacteria; order Rhizobiales; family Devosiaceae; genus Pelagibacterium. The sequence goes on along the minus strand of NZ_JBLXCL010000001.1, from coordinate 375,983 downwards.
TTATGTGGGCGAAGGCATGCCGATGGCCCATGTGGAAGGCCCAGCGCCCGACATCAGGGCGCTGGGCCGCTGCTTTACGCTTGGCGCACGCCGCGATGTCCTTCAGGAGGCAACCTACGAGGCGCGAGCGCTTATTGACATTGCACTCAGGGCATTGTCTCCGGGAATCAACGACCCCAATACCGCAGTAGCGGCCATCGATCACATGAGTGGCGCACTGCTGCCGCTTGTGCGCTCGGACGGCGTACCGCTTGTACTGTTCACAAAGGACGGGCGCGCCGCGCTCAAACGGCCCGATCTAGGCCTAGGCCACTATCTCGATCTGATCGTACCCGCGCTCCTGCCGGCCATGCGCAGCGACACGCTGGCCACCGAGCGGCTCATCGAACTGCTGATCCTGTTCGACCGTGTCAGTCGCCAGGATTACCAGCGCAAGGAGATTACAAAATGGCGCAAGGTGATGGCGCGCGACGTCGATAAGCACGAGCTGCCCGAGACCATGGTGGCATGGCTCAAGGACAAGGCCAGCGAGTAATCAGAGGCTGCACCCTCGCCTTGCGCTCTATCGCGCCAGCATGTCCTTGAGCAAAGCTTCGGCCAGAGGCTGGGCATCGCGTGCTTCATGGCCCGGGACGGCTATAGCAAGCCCCTTGCCAGTCAGGCCCGCACCGATGCCGGGCAGACCGCCATCGGTAATCTCGCGCGGAGAAAACCCGTGCGCCTGAAGGGCGGTGACCATGAGCCGGGCGACCGATTCACGCTCGACATAGACGATGGTTTCATAGTCGGTCAAAACGCGCGCTCCTTAAAAACAAACGGGGTCCGTGGCGGCCCACGAACCCCTTTAACGTTTAGCCCATGACGCCGGTTCAGGCCACCTTGCGCTCGACCATCATCTTTTTGATTTCTGCAATTGCCTTGGCAGGGTTCAGCCCCTTGGGGCAGACCTTGGCGCAGTTCATGATGGTATGGCAGCGGTAGAGCTTGAAGGGATCCTCGAGGTCGTCGAGGCGCTCGGACGTTGCCTGGTCGCGGCTGTCGATCAGCCAGCGATAGGCCTGGAGCAACACGGCCGGCCCAAGATATTTTTCACCGTTCCACCAATAGGACGGGCACGAGGTCGAACAGCAGGCGCACAAAATGCACTCGTAAAGCCCGTCGAGCTTTGCACGGTCTTGCTTGGTCTGGATCCATTCGGTGTCAGGGGTCGGCGTTTTGGTCTGCAACCAGGGCTGTACCGATTTGTGCTGCTCATAGAACGTGGAAAGATCGGGCACCAGATCTTTCACCACCGGCATGTGCGGCAGCGGATAGACCTTGATGGCTCCCGAGGAAACCTCCTCCATGCCCTTTGTACAGGCCAATGTGTTGGCGCCGTCGATATTCATCGCGCACGAACCGCAAATCCCTTCGCGGCACGAGCGGCGCAGCGTGAGGGTAGGATCGATGTTGTTCTTGATCCACAAGAGCCCATCGAGAATCATCGGACCGCAATCGTCGAGATCGACAAAATAGGTATCGATGCGCGGGTTGTCCCCGGTGTCGGGATCGTAGCGATAAACCTGGTATTCACGCAGTTTGGTCGCGCCCTCCGGCTTGGGCCAGGTCTTGCCCTTCTTGGGGCGGGAGCGCTTGTCGAGGATGAGTTCAGCCATCTTTTCCGCTCCTTAGTAAACGCGCGCCTTGGGGGCGATCTTTGCAAGCTCGATGCCGTCGGTCAAAGGATCGACGTGCACGGCCCGATAGTCGAGGGAAACCTTGCCGGCATCATCGACCCAACTCAGCGTGTGCTTGCGCCAATTGGCATCGTCGCGATCGGAGAAATCCTCGCGCGCATGGGCGCCACGGCTCTCCTTGCGGGCCTCTGCCGAATAGACAGTGGTGATCGCGTTGGCCATGAGGTTTTCAAGCTCAAGGGTTTCGACAAGGTCTGAGTTCCAGATCATCGAACGGTCGGTGACCTTGATGTCGTCCAACTCGGTCCAGATTTCGCTCACCCGGCGGCAGCCGGCTTCGAGCGTTTCCTGGGTGCGGAACACTGCAGCATCTTCCTGCATGGCGCGCTGCATCTTGTCGCGCAGCTTTGCAGTCGGGGTGCCGCCATTGGCGTTCCGCAGGCGATCGAAACGCGCCATGATCTTGTCTTCGGAGGCCTGGTTGACAGCCGGTACCGCCGATGTGCGATCGATAACCTCACCAGCCTTGATCGCGGCAGCACGGCCGAACACGACAAGATCGATCAGCGAGTTCGAGCCGAGGCGGTTGGCGCCATGTACCGAAGCGCAACCCGCTTCACCCACAGCCATCAGTCCGGGCACCGTCACGTCGTCGCCCCCGCGGCTGGGGTCGAGCACTTCACCATGATAATTGGTGGGGATGCCGCCCATATTGTAATGGACAGTGGGAATGACCGGGATCGGATCGCGGGTCAGATCGACGCCAGCAAAGATCTTTGCCGATTCCGAAATGCCCGGCAGGCGCTCGTGCAGCACGGCGGGGTCGAGATGGTCGAGATGGAGGAAGATGTGGTCGTTTTTCGCGCCCACACCGCGCCCCTCGCGGATTTCCATGGTCATGCAGCGCGAAACCACGTCGCGCGATGCAAGATCCTTGGCGTTGGGGGCGTAGCGTTCCATGAAGCGCTCACCTTCGGAATTGACGAGATACCCGCCCTCCCCGCGCGCGCCTTCGGTAATCAGGCAGCCCGAACCATAAATGCCCGTGGGATGGAACTGGACGAACTCCATATCCTGAAGCGGCAGGCCAGCGCGGGCCACCATGCCATTGCCGTCGCCGGTGCAGGTATGGGCCGACGTCGCCGAGAAATAGGCGCGTCCGTAGCCACCGGTGGCCAGAACGACCATCTTTGCGCGGAACCGGTGAATCGTGCCGTCGTCGAGCTTCCAGGCGATGACGCCCTGGCACTCTCCGTCCTCGCTCATCAGCAGATCGAGAGCGAAATACTCGACGAAGAACTCGGCGTTGTTGCGCAGCGACTGACCGTAAAGCGTATGCAGGATGGCATGGCCCGTGCGGTCGGCTGCAGCACAGGTGCGCTGGACCGGGGGGCCGTCGCCATAATTTTGCATGTGGCCGCCAAACGGGCGCTGGTAGATCTTGCCCTCATCGGTGCGCGAGAACGGCACGCCATAGTGTTCAAGCTCGTAAACCGCCTGCGGCGCCTCGCGGGCGAGATACTCCATGGCGTCGTTGTCGCCGAGCCAGTCGGAACCCTTGACCGTGTCGTACATGTGCCACTGCCAGCTATCGGGCCCCATATTGGACAGCGATGCAGCGATACCGCCCTGGGCAGCGACGGTGTGCGAGCGCGTGGGGAAAACCTTGGTGATGCAGGCTGTCGAGAAGCCCTGCTCGGCCATGCCCAGCGTGGCGCGCAGTCCCGCGCCGCCGGCGCCGACCACCACGACGTCATAGGCGTGGTCGATGATCTGATAAGCCGAAGCCATGAGCGAATTAACCTCCGAAGGCGAGGACGAGGACCGACACAAGGGCAACGATGCCGATGACGACGGTGAAAACAGTGTTGGCCGCCTTGGCCAGCGAATGATTGCGCGGCTCGTGGATGTAATCCTCGATAACCTCGTTCATGCCGTTGCGCATGTGAATGAAGGCGACGCCAAACAGCACGATGGCCAGGATCGCAACCAGCGGATTGGCGAAGGTCGCCGCCATCTGGACGCGGTCGGCACCGGCAAGCGAGACAACCAGCCAGATCAGGAAGCCGACAAGCACGATGTTGATAGCGCCGGTGACGCGCTGAAGAATAAAGGCGCCAGTGCCTTTTTCTTTCGGATTGGTCTGCATCGCCGTCCCCTTAGAACCAGACGAAAACGGCCCACACGAGAACCGTGGCCGCAATCGAGAAAATCAGCGTGGCCAGCGTAATGGCCTCGCGGCTGGCGGCGTCGAACCCGACCCCTGTATCCCAGATGAAGTGCTTGATCCCACCCGCCATGTGGTGGAACAGCGTCCATGTGTAAAGGAACAGACCAATCTGGATGATCGGGTGGCCGAAGAACCCCTGGACCGCTCCAAGCTGGTCCTGTCCCAGGGCGGCGGCGCCGAGCCAGAGTGCAAACAGCACTGTGCCCAGATAAAGCCCGACCCCCAGAATACGGTGCACGATCGAAAGCGTCATGGTGAGCGTAAAACGATACGCCGAGAGATGCGGGGACGTGGGTCTGAATTGCGCCATTGCCTGCCTCGATCTGGTCCCGTGAAATGATGTCTGGGACACTGAGCCGGTTGCCCGGCAGAAAACTTGCGGCCAACTTCTAATCGCGCTTTCCCCATTCGTCAAAGGGCCGCGCTTACGTCTTTGGTCGGAAATCTGTGAACCGGGCGCCCGCTAAAATATTGACTTTCAAGGTCATATTTTATTCTGGGGATGGACAAGCCCAGCTAAGTCAAGGCAAGTGAGAGGAAATGTCACCCTGGTTTACCTATTAGGTAAAGTCTCATGCCCTCAGCCTTCTCCATCGCCATAACCACCAAAAAAATCCTTGCTTCGGCATGGGGAAGCCTGACCGAGTATGTTTTCGACGTCAAACGCGACGACGGACCATCGGTTGAATTGAAGCGCGAGGTCTATGACCATGGCAGCGCGGCGGCGATTCTGCTGATCGATCCCGAGCGCCATGTGATGACCCTTGTCCGCCAGTTCCGCCTGCCCGCGCACCTCAACGGCGACGACGGCAATATGGTGGAAGTGTGCGCCGGGCTGCTCGATGGCGACGCCCCCCAGACCTGCGCCAGAAAAGAAGCGATCGAGGAGACCGGCATCGCGCCCTCGCGGCTCCAGTTTGCCTTCGAGATCTATGCCAGCCCCGGCTCGCTAAGCGAAAAGATCCATTGCTTTGTCGGCTTTTACGACGAGACCTGCAAAGCCGGTCCAGGCGGCGGATTGGCCGAGGAAGGCGAAGACATTGAAATCATCGAGGTCGGATTTCAAGCAGCGTTGGACATGATCGCCAGCGGTCATATTATCGATGCCAAGACAGTGGCCCTGATCCAGTATGCCGCGCTTAGGGGCCTGCTCTCAGAACCGGACCACCAGAGCGATTAGCAGCGGCGAGCCGATACGCTTGAAAGGATTATGGCATGGATTTTCATACGGGCCGCCTGATCGACCATATCCATTTGCGCGTTGCCGACCTTGAAAAATCCCGAACCTTTTACAGCGCGGCACTGGGCGCGCTGGGGCGCGGGATCACCCATCAGAGCGAGCGGCATTTTTCAGCCGACGAGCTCTATGTCGATGCCGCCCCAGTCAATGTTTCCAAGGTCCATCTCGCCTTCCAGACAGATGGGCCCGACATGGTGCGGCGGTTTTATGCTGCCGCCCTGGCCGCAGGCGGCACCGACAATGGCGCCCCGGGCGAACGGCCATACCACAAGGGCTATTATGCCTGTTTCGTCCTGGACCCCGATGGCAACAACATCGAGGCTGTCTGGCACGGCCCTGAAGAACGCAGTGCAGCCTCGGTCATCCGCAAGCCGGTGTAAGAGCGCGCCGGCGAGCAACACGCCCTATTGCAGCCAGCCGCCAAATGTCTCGGTTGCCGCGCTCAGCATCTGCGGGTTGCTCCAAAGCACCCAGGCGCCGATGACCAGCACCACCAACAGCACGATGCCAAACATTTTGCGCACGAGAGAAAAGACCAGCCAGAAAGCCACAAGCGCAATGGCGCCGATGAAGATGAACGCATAACTGTCAGTGGGGATGTCGGCCTCCTAAAGCCTTGCAGGATCAGCCCTTAATAGGCTGCCCGAGGACGGCTTTTTCATGTCAAACCGCCAAAAACGGTAGCCGGTCTCATCGCTTCAGCTTGATCCAAAGCACTCAATCGATCACGCCGCCGGCAATGTTGAACACTTTTGGAACCGGGGCGCGGGTCGATGTGTTGGTTGGGGGACCAACAATTAAAAACGGAGCGCCCATTATGAAAAAACTTGCTTGTACCGCCCTTGTGATCGCTGGCGCGCTGTCGGTTTCTGCCTGCACATCGACCCAGCAGAACATTACCGGCGCAGCTGTTGGCGGGGGCGCCGGTGCAGCGCTGGGTGGCGCTGTGGCCGGAACACCGGGCGCCGTGCTTGGGGGTGCCGGTGGCGCAGCAGCCGGTGTCGCAGTATCTGAAGAAATGCGCTGATCGACAGCAGCTTCTCGGGCTGTGCCCCGCGCGGACATCGAGAGCGAAAAAACGGGACCGGCTCGGAGCCGGTCCCGTTTTCACGTGCGAGGACGGTCAGGCGTAATCGACAAGTTTTTTGTCCGGATCGTAAGTCTGATCCTCAACCTCTCTGGTCACCGCCTGCCCGCATCGCATCTTGCCTGCCGCCGCATCGAAGACGTAGTGGGCAGCGCCATAAAGCAACCAGCCTTCCGAAAGGGCCTTGGTAACCTTGTGGCAGAAACTGGCATCGTCATCGCCCGACAGGAAACGATAGATCATCATGATAAAGCAAACTCCCCGGCGCAGCGCCGTACGCAATTGACCCCCAGGCCACCTAAATGTGTTTGGCGTGCCTGACCTAAAAAGTGTAACCACCTTTGCGCGCAACACTCTAGCGATTGATCTTGATTGCGTCAGGGTCTAATCGGCAGGGGCGGAAACGAATTAAGCAAATGTTTGTCGCGTTTCCGTGCCGCAAAAGCGGTATTCACCCTCGATTGCATCGAGGATGTGCTTTTGATGGAAACGCTCTGAAGGATGCAAGCATGGCGCAGCAATTCCCGCCCTTTCTGATCGAGGGCTACCGCAACTTCATGTCGGGCCGGTACACCACCGAACGCGACCGCTACAAGAGCCTGGCCGAAGAGGGGCAAAAGCCCACGACCATGGTCATAGCGTGCTGCGATTCTCGCGCTGCGCCGGAAACGATATTCGATTGCGGCCCCGGCCAGCTTTTCGTCCTGCGCAACGTTGCCAACCTGGTACCGCCCTTTGGACCGGACGGCACGTTTCATGCCACCTCTTCGGCAATCGAATTCGCTGTGATCCACCTCAAGGTCGAGCATATCGTCGTGATGGGCCATGGACGCTGCGGCGGGATCACCGGAGCGCTCGCCACCGCGGCAGGACATGCACCCGAAGGCGACTTCATTGGAAAATGGCTGTCAATGGTCAAGGACGTGGCCGGCCAGGTCGAAGCCAATCATTCAATGACCGCCGCAGAGCAACAGACTGCGCTCGAGCGGATTTCCATTCGCCAGTCGATCGGCAATCTCTTGAGTTTTCCCTTTGTCGCCTCACGCGTCGACGAGGGCGCCCTTTCACTGCACGGCGCCTGGTTCGATATTTCCTCAGGCGAGTTGTGGACGATGAATGGGGAAAGCGGCGACTTCACGCGGCCCGACTTGTGAACGCGCCCCACGAGACGCCCGGCCAGATGATCCGGGAACTCCATCAAGACGATCTGCCCGCACTTTCGGCCATGATCGACGCGCTCTCCATCCAGCATGGCACCAACACACGCGTTGTCAAACACGCGCTGGCCCGCGATTTGCTAGGACCGAACCCCTGGGCCATCACCCGCATTGCGCTGCGCAACACAGAACCCGTCGGATATGCCATCGGCTGTCCGCTCTATTTCGCACAGTTCGGCGAACGGGCCATGAACCTGCATCATCTTTACGTATCGCCCGACCAGCGTGGCACGGGGCTGGGCACGCAACTGACGCTGGCCATGGTCGACATGGCGCGCCAATTGGGCTGCACATTTTTCAGCGTTGCAGCCGATCACGACAACGAAAGTGCCCAACGCTTCTACAAGTCGCTGGGTATGCGCGCCTCGCCGGTGACGGGGCTGCGTTTCGCCATGGACCTCTAGCCTCGTTTAAGCCCCAGGCAGAACAGGCGCCTGACGGGGCTTTAGCTTTGCGACGGTCAAAACGAGCCCGATAAAGATCAGCACGCCCCCAGCCACATCGACGCCATAGATCGGCTCCCCAAGAATAAGCACGCCCGATGAAATGCCAGCGATTGGCACCAGCAGGGTGAAGGGCGCGACCGTTGCCGCCGAATGGCGCGAAAGCAGGCCCGCCCAGATGGTGAACCCAAACAGGGTGGCAGGATAGGCAAGAAACGCGACGAGCATCACAGTATTCCAGCTCGGCGGATCGAGATAGGAGAAGATGGCCGGGCCACCTTCAAAGACGAAGGCCAGAACCAACAGCGGGATCGAGCCGATCAGATTGCCCCAAACGGTAAAGGGCAGCATGGGAATGGAGCCGGCAAGCTTTGAGATATTGTTGGCGATGCCCCAGGCAAGCGCCGCCAGGATCAAGATGCCAAAGGGCAGCAATTGGCCACCGGTGCCATGGCCATAGGCAATCACCCCGATCCCGCCAAAAGCCACGGCGGCCCCCAGGATTTGCAGTTTGCGCGGCACCTCGCCGAACACAAAAAACGCTATGGCGATCGTAAACATGGCCTGCACCTGCAGGGCCAGCGAAGCCAATGACGCCGAAAGCCCCATAAACAGGGCCAGGTTGAGCAGCGCATAGAGCGCGCAGGCCATGAACAGCCCATAGCCGGCCACGAGCAGCCAGCGCGCCTTGGGGCGCGGCACAAAGAACACGACCGGAACAGCGGCAAAGAAAAAGCGCAGCGCCGCCGACAAGAGCGGCGGCAGTTCCGCAATGGTGAGCTTGATGACAGTGAAGTTGACCCCCCAGATCGAAACGACCACAAGGGCGATCAGAACGTCGCGAAGGGGCATGTCGAGAGCTCGCAAGAACAGGGGCGGGAAACCGTGCTCTAACGCAATGGGGCAAGCCTGTCATCTCCCGATACGCGAGAGCACGATCCCGAACCTTAAGCCTTGCGTCCAGCTTGAGGAAAGGTCAGATGGGCCTGCCCTTGGCAAAGCGGCCCATCCAAGAGATCACGGCGTCACGATCCCGACATCCTCATAGCCCGGTGCAGTGCCCCAGGCATTGATCGTGGTGCTGGCGCGCAGGCCATGAATCTGGAAGGGATCCTCGGCAATGATCTTTTCGACCTCGGCCCTGGTTTCGGCCTCAAAGATCCACAACCCGCCCACCGGGGTGGCATCTGGCTCGGGACGCATGGCGCCGGCCAGAAGGATCTGCCCCTTGTATTTGCGCAGATAGGCCTGATGGGCACCGGTGTGGGCGGCGCGGATGTCCGCAGCGCCCTCGGTTTTATCGGTGAAAAGAGCGGCCCAGCGCATCAGGCAGCCGTCTTGCCCATGTGGCCACGCGCGACAAGTGCCTCAGCGATCTGGATGGTGTTGAGTGCTGCGCCCTTGCGCAGATTGTCCGAGACCACCCACATGACGAGGCCGTTCTCGACGGTCACATCTTCACGGATACGGCTGACAAAAGTGGCATCGTCGCCCTTGGCTTCGACCGGGGTCATGTAGCCGCCGTCCTCACGCTTGTCGAGCACCACGACACCGGGCGCCTCACGCAGCGCATCGCGCGCCTCATCGGGCGAGATGGGGTTTTCGAACTCCATGTTGACAGCTTCGGAATGGCCAACGAACACCGGAACGCGCACTGCGGTGCAGGTCACCTTGATCTTGGGATCAAGCATCTTCTTGGTCTCGGCGAGCACCTTCCACTCTTCCTTGGTGTAGCCGTCTTCCATGAACACATCGATGTGCGGGATGACGTTGAAGGCGATCTGCTTGGTGAACTTCTTGGGCGTTGGGGCATCGTTAACGAAGATGCCCTTGGTCTGATTCCACAATTCGTCCATGGCATCCTTGCCGCCGCCCGACACCGACTGGTAGGTCGAAACCACGATGCGCTTGAGCTTGGCCAAATCGTGAAGGGGCTTGAGCGCCACGACTAGCTGGGCGGTCGAGCAATTGGGGTTGGCGATGATGTTCTTGCGCTCGTTCTTTGCCATATAGGCATCGAGCACATGCGCATTCACTTCCGGCACGATTAAAGGCACGTCTTCGTGGTAGCGGAAGGCCGAGGAGTTATCGATGACAATGGCTCCGGTCGCGCCGATCTTGGGCGCCCACTGCTTTGAAATATCGCCACCCGCGCTCATCAGAACGAAATCGGTGCCGGTGAAATCGAAATCGTCGAGATTGCGGCACTTCAAAATCTTGTCGCCGAAGCTCACTTCGCGCCCAACCGAGCGCGAGGATGCCAGCGGCACCAACTCATCGATCGGAAAATTACGCTCTGCGAGAATATCGAGCATTTCGCGGCCCACATTGCCAGTGGCTCCAACGATAGCAACCTTGTAACCCATCTTAGATCTTATCCTTTCACCCCACCTCCCGCGCCGCGGGCATGAACCCGCTCGGCCATTGTGGCTCTGCCGCCCTCCCCGCCGGGAGGAGCTGGCCCGGGGAGTGCGTCAAGCGGTTTTGGTGGTGGTTTTCAATGCGAACGGCCTTGTTCCGGCGCTATGGCCAGCCATTTCGAGCAGCGCTGTCCTGGGCGTAATTGCCATGGAAAAGGGCTCCTGCCGTTCCGGTTCAGGTTCATACGCGGTTCTTGATGTTTTGCCAAGGTCGGCCAAAACGCGAAAAAGCCCTGCCGCATGCGGCAGGGCCTTCCAGCGCTAAGGGAGGAGCGCGTTATCAGTTGGGCACGAGCACGCTATCGACAACGTGGATCACGCCGTTGGACTGGTTGACGTCAGCAATGGTGATATCGGCAACCGAGCGGTTCTCATCGATGACCTTGAGCGATCCGCCGATGATCTGGAAGCCCAGAAGATCGCCCGATACGGTTTCAAGACCGAATGAGCCGCCATTGTCTTCGGCCATGCTCATGAGCTGGGCAGCCGAGTAATTGCCGGCGATGACATGGGCAGTCAGAACCTTCTGGAGCATTTCAAGATTTGCAGGCTCGAGAAGCGTATCAACAGTACCGGCGGGCAGATTGCCAAAGGCAGTGTTGGTCGGGGCAAAGACTGTGAACGGACCAGCGCCTTGAAGCGTGTCGACAAGGCCGGCAGCTTCGACGGCAGCGACAAGGGTCGTATGATCGGCCGAATTGACTGCGTTTTCGATGATGTTCATCTCAGCCGACATCGGCGCGCCGCCGACCATCGGGTTTTCCTGAGCAAAGATTGCAGTGGATGCACCGAACGAAACAGCGACACCAAGTGCAAGAGCGGAAACGAAGTTGAGCATGATAGTCCCCCCTGATGGGAATGATTTGTGCATCGGCCCCATTGGCCGTGCTGACAGGGAGAATTACGGGCGGTCGCGCCAAAGAGTTTCAGCGCGGCGCAATTTTTACATCCAGCTCAAAATATGGCCTAGAATTTGAAGCCGACCATCAGCCCGAAATTGGACAGGCCCTGGTTAGGTGGGCACAGATCGAGATTGGAGATGTGCTCGTAGCGCAAGGTGACCGTCATGTTCTCCCCCACATTGGCTCCGATCCCGGCAGCGTCGTAGAAATTGAACGAACACCCGAAATTGCGCGCCGGGCTGGCCGCACCTGACAAGGCGCCATCGGTCACCGCAGCGCCAAAGCCAAGCTCGAGATAGATGGGGGTATCAAACACCGGAATCTGCCAATTGAGATTGGCGTGTAGCAGGTTCTCGCGGCCATTGAAATTGAGGGTCGCACCGATTTCCGGGCGCGGCGAGCCGATCCAGCGGAATGCTTCGAGATCGGGCGAGGAAAACAGCGCCGAAAACTTAACGTCTTCGAGGCTGGAGAAATCCCAATTGTCACCAGTGGGCAAAAACCCGTTGTAAGCCGAATGATAGAAAACCCCGGCCCGCAATTCATCGAGCACAATGTCCTGGGCGGCAACGGGTCCGGCCATAACCAACACGCCAAGCGCGGCTATCACAGATTTACGCATGATCACTCAAAAGTCCCGCTTTGTGCCATTGATCCGGTTGTGTGACACACCAAAGGAACGCTCTCAAGCCGCGGCCCGTTGTAGAGCATCACCAACGGAGACTTATCATCATGTCGATTTCTTCGCTACAAGATCTGTTCATCCACACGCTTCAGGACATCTATTTCGCTGAAAACCTGATCGTGAAAAAACTCCCGATTATGGCCAAAGAAGCCGGTGCCGCACCTCTCAAAAGGGCGTTCGAGGAGCATCTCGAGGAAACCAGAACACATATTTCGCGCCTTGACGAAGTCTTCAAGATTCTTGGTCACAAGCCCCAAGCCGAGCAATGTCCTGCCATCGAAGGCATCATCGAGGAGGCCGAGGAGCTGATCGGAGAGATTTCCAACGCCAAGACCAAGGATGCAGCGCTGATCGCCGCCGGCCAAGCCGTCGAACATTACGAAATCACCCGCTATGGCACGCTCGTCTCCTGGGCCAAGGAGCTTGGCCATGAACAGGTGCTCAGCCACCTGCGCGAAACGCTGGCGGAAGAAAAAGACGCCGACAACAAACTGATGCGCCTGGGTGAAGATCAGCTCAACCAGAAGGCCGCCTGACCCTTTTTGCGATAAATCGCAAAATACCGATAAAGGCGCGCTTGAACCCGAGCGCGCCTTCTCCCATCTTGGGCAGATGACCTTACCTCCGCTTTCCATTCAGGACCTTGCGCCGATTTCGCAGGGCTTTTCCACCACCGAGGCGCTCGCCAAAACACTCGATCTGGCCCGACTGGGCGACGATATGGGATTTGTGCGCCTCTGGTACGCCGAACATCACGGCATGCCCTCTATCGCCTCTTCGGCGCCCGATATCCTCATCGCCCACGCCGCTGCCCACACAAAGCGCATCAATATCGGCGCTGGAGGCGTTATGCTGCCCAACCACGTGCCTTTGCGCGTGGTCGAAACCTACCGAACACTTGAAGGATTGTATCCGGGCCGCATCGATCTGGGGATCGGGCGGGCTGGCGGATCGGACGGGCTGACCCTGCGCGCCCTGCGCGCGACCAATGGTGAGGATTTTCCGCACGAATTTGCCGAATTGCTGGCCTATGAGCGCGGCGGATTTCCGGACGATCACCCGCTGTCGCGGGTCAAAATCGTGCCCTCCGAAGTCGCGCTGCCCCCGATCTGGCTCTTGGGCTCCTCGGGCGCCTCGGCGCAGATGGCCGGGCAATACGGGATCGGTTATGCCTTTGCCTCACACTTTTCTCCCACCCCTGCCGGACCGGCTTTCGATGCCTACAGGCGCAGTTTCAGGCCGTCCGACCAGTTCGCGTCCCCGCACGCGATTCTGTGCGTCGCGGTGATCTGCGCGCCGACCGACGAGGAGGCACAGCACCTGTCGAAATCGATGGAGTTGACCTGGCTGCGCCTGCGCTCGAACGACCCGCAAAAGATCGCCCCACCCGAGGAGTCCGACGCCTATCCCTGGACCGAACAGGAGCGCGCCTTTGTCGAGACGCAATCGAACCTGTGGATCGTGGGGAGCCCTCAAACGGTAAAGGCAAAAATCGAGGACAAGGTGCGCGAGACCAATGCCGATGAGGTGATGGTCTCGACAACCATCCACGATTACGGCAAGCGGCTGGAGAGCTACAGGTTGCTCAAGCAGATCTGGGATAAGGGCTAGTCCTCGATAAAGTCGATGCGGTTGCCGAACGGATCGGTGACCGCGACGACGAGACCGCCGCCAATATGGGCATCGAGGCCCGGACGGATATTGGCGTGGCGCCGGGCTGCGAGTTCGGCATAAAACGCGGCCAGCCCCTCGACCTTGACCGCGATATGGCTGCCGGGCGTCGTATCTCCATGATGCTCGGTGATCCACAACACGATGCCGTCGCGGCTGACCTGCATGAACAAGGGCAGGTCGGCAGCGAACCGGTGCGTCCAGTCGATCGAGAACCCCAGATACTCGCAATAGAAGGCCAGCGCCTTGTCCTCGTCGAAGCTTCTCAGCATCGGGATGGTGGCGCGGTGCTTCATTTTATCCCAGCTTGGCGATGATCGCGTCGCCCATTTCGCTTGTCGTGACTTTACGCGCACCGGTCTGCATGATGTCGCCGGTCCGCAGACCGTCATCGAGCACGTCAGAGATTGCCGTTTCCAACTGGGTCGCCAAATCGGTCATGCCGAAGGAATAGCGCAGCGCCATCGCAAAGCTGGCGAACATGGCGATGGGATTGGCGATGCCCTGCCCGGCGATATCGGGCGCAGAGCCATGGACAGGCTCATACATGGCCTTGCGCCGGCCGGTGCCGGGATCGGGCGCACCGAGCGACGCCGAGGGCAACATGCCCAGCGATCCGGTGAGCATGGCGGCGGCGTCCGAAAGAATGTCGCCGAACAGATTGTCGGTAACCATCACATCGAACTGTTTGGGGTTGCGCACAAGCTGCATGGCGGCATTGTCGGCCAGAATATGCTGCAGGTCGATCTCGGGGTAATCCTTACCCGCCTGCTTGACCACTTCGTCCCACAAGACGCCGGATTTCATGACGTTCTTCTTGTCGGCGGAATGGACTTTTTTGCCGCGCGTCATGGCCAGATCGAAAGCGACACGGGCAATCCGGTCAATTTCGTAACTTTCGTAAACCTGGGTGTCGACTGCACGTTTCTGGCCATTGCCCAGTTCGGTGATTTCCTTGGGTTCGCCAAAATAGACGCCGCCAGTCAACTCGCGCACGATCAGAATGTCGAGCCCTTCGACAAGTTCCTTTTTCAGCGACGACGCATCGGCCAGCGCCGCATAGCAAATGGCGGGGCGCAGATTTGCAAACAGCCCAAGATCCTTGCGCAGCCGCAACAGACCGGCCTCGGGGCGCACCTCATAGGGCACGTCGTCCCATTTCGGCCCGCCAACGGCACCGAAAATCACAGCGTCAGAAGCCATCGCCTTTTCCATGTCGGCGTCGGAGATCGCGACACCATGCGCGTCATAAGCGCATCCGCCAACCAGACCGCTCTCATAGGCAAAGTCGGTAGCGCCCTTGCCGTTGAGATGGGCAATGAGCTTTTCGACTTCGGCCATGATCTCTGTACCGATGCCGTCGCCTGGGAGAAGAAAGAGGGTGTTGGTGGCCATGTTATCCGTCATGCAAAAAAAGAGGGGCGTACTGTGTGCGTAACCGCGCAGCGTTAGCGATCCGTGCGCTGCTCGCGCACTCTAAATCCAGGGGCGGTTCTCAGCCATTTTGGTCTCGAAACCGCCGATGACCTCGTTTTTTTTCAGCGTCATGGCGATATCATCCAACCCTTCGAGCAGCACCTGCTTTCGGCCGGGATCGATGTCGAATGCGATCGAGCCGCCATCGGGACCGGAAATCGTCTGGTTCTCCAGATCGACGGTCAATGTGGCGTTGGAACCGCGATCGGCATCATCAAGCAGCATTTCGAGCTGTTCGGGGGTCACCACGATGGGCAGGATTCCGTTCTTGAAGCAATTGTTGTAAAAGATATCGGCAAAACTGGTGGAAATGACGCAGCGGATACCGAAATCGAGCAGCGCCCATGGCGCATGTTCGCGCGACGAGCCGCAGCCGAAATTGTCACCGGCAACGACGATTTTCGTATCGCGATAGCCAGGCTTGTTGAGCACGAAATCGGGCTTTTCGCTGCCATCTTCATTGAACCGCATCTCGGCAAACAACGCCGAGCCCAGCCCCGTGCGCTTGATGGTCTTGAGGTATTGCTTGGGGATAATCATGTCGGTGTCGATATTGATGATCGGCAAGGGGGCGGCAACGCCCGTCAATGTCGTGAACTTGTCCAAGACTATATCTCCCAGAAGCGCCGGTGCTGTCGCGCGGTACGCAACCGTACCCGGCGGTACGATTTGGCTGTTCTGTCTCTAATGCAAACCAGAGCGCTTGCCAAGCAGGGGCTGGCCATTGCGCGGCTCAAAGCTGCAAAGTATGGTGCGCCGCAAATTTTGACCAAAGGATCAAGACATGACACCGCATAACAATGCCAACCCCGGCGACTACGCTGAAGCGGTGCTGATGCCGGGGGATCCCCTGCGCGCCAAATGGATTGCCGAAACCTTTCTGAGCGATGCCAAGCTGGTCAATTCGGTGCGCAACTGCCTTGGATACACCGGCACCTGGAACGGCAAGCCCGTATCGGTGCAGGCCACCGGCATGGGCCAGGCCTCAACCGCAATCTATGTCCATGAGCTTTTGAACACCTATGGCGTCAAGACAATGATCCGGGTGGGCACCTGCGGCGGGCTGAACACCAAGGTCAAAGTTCGCGATGTGGTGATCGGCGCTTCGGCATCGACCGATTCAACAATCGTCAAGGGCGCTTTCGGCAATTACAATTACGCGCCCGCTGCCGATTATTCGCTGCTGCGCGCCGCCGACGATGCCGCGCGTGGCAAGGACAAGACAGTGCATGTGGGCGGGATCGTGTCTTCGGACATTTTTTATCACCCCTCCGGTCTTGAAGCCTATGGCAAGCTCATCGAGCACGGCGTCCTGGGCGTGGAGATGGAAGCAGCGACGCTGTATCTTCTGGCTGCCCGGTTCGGCGCCAGGGCACTGACCATCTGCACGATGACCGATTGCCTGATCACCGGCGCTGAAATCGACGCCGAAGCGCGCCAGACGTCCTTGCGGGACATGGTGGAAATCGCGCTCGATGTGGCTGTGGAGGCGTAAGCCGTCAGCAAACACTTATAGTGCACTCACCCCGGCCGCGGCCGGGGTGACAGGTTGGAAAGCGACCAGCAGGGCCAAACTAATGCCTGAAATGGCGCATGCCGGTGAACACCATTGCAAGGCCTGCCTTGTCGGCAGCGGCAACGACCTCCTCGTCTCGCACCGAACCGCCCGGCTGGATGACAGCGGTGGCGCCGGCCTCGACCAGTGCTTCAAGGCCATCGGCGAAGGGGAAGAAGGCATCGGAAGCAACGACCGAACCATTGGTCAGGGCGCCTTTTTCCTTGGCGGCTTTGGCGGCGTCCTTGGATTTCCTGTGCGCGATGCGTGCTGAATCGACGCGCGACATCTGACCGGCACCAATGCCCACGGTCGCGCCGTCCTTGACGTAGACGATGGCGTTGGACTTGACGTGCTTGGCGACTTTGGCGGCGACCATGAGATCGGCCATTTCCTGCTCGGTCGGCGCACGTTTGGTGACCACATTGAGCTCACAATCATCGGCGTTCGAATTGTCGCGGGTCTGGACCAGCAGCCCTCCGGCAACCGAGCGCACCGTCAGCCCTTCGGCTTTGGCGTCGGGCAGGCCTTCGGTAACCAGCAGGCGCAAATTCTTCTTGGCTTCGATGATCGCAATGGCATCGTCGCTAGCACCGGGCGCGATGATCACCTCGGTAAAGAGCTTGACGATCTCTTTGGCGGCGTCCTCATCCAGCGGGCGGTTGAGCGCAACAATGCCGCCAAAGGCGGACACGGGATCACATTTCAGCGCCGAGAGATAGGCTTCGGTGAGCGTTGCGCCCTGCCCTACACCACACGGATTGGCGTGTTTGATAATGGCAACGGCGGCCGAGTGCTCGGGATCGAATTCGGCAACCAGCTCGAAGGCAGCGTCTGTATCATTGATGTTGTTGAACGAAAGCTGCTTGCCCTGGATCTGGGTGGCCGAGGCAACACCGGGTCGGTTTGAACCATCGCCATAAAAGGCTGCCCATTGGTGCGGGTTTTCCCCATAGCGCATCACTTCACGCAGCTTGCCCGAAAAGCTCCGCCATGTGAGATCGGGCATATCGAGGGTTTTGGCAAACCAGTTCGATACCCCTGCATCATAGGCGGCGGTGCGGGCAAAGGCTTTGGCTGCATATTTCTGGCGCGCGTCGTAGGCGACCTCACCGCGGTCCTTGAGCGCTGCCAGCACGTCAGCATAATCGGCTGGGTCTACGATCACAGTCACATCGCCATGATTTTTGGCTGCGGCGCGGATCATGGCGGGGCCACCGATATCGATGTTCTCGATCACTTCGTCATAATCGCCGCCCTTGGCGACCGTCTGGGCGAAGGGGTAAAGGTTCACGACCAACAGATCGATCGGCGAAATATCGTGAATTCGCATTGCCGATTTGTGCGCGTCATTGCCCCGGATGCCCAGCAGGCCGCCATGCACCTTGGGATGCAATGTCTTGACCCGCCCGTCCATGATCTCGGGAAACCCCGTCACTTCGGAAATGTCGATAACCGGCAGTCCGGCTTCGGCCAGCGCCTTGCGCGTGCCGCCGGTCGAAACGATCTCGACGCCAAGCGCGACGAGCGACGTTGCAAATTCGATGATACCGGTCTTGTCGGAAACCGAGAGCAGCGCCCTTTTGACCTTGGTTGCACCCGCCTGAGCCATGGGAAGTCCTGCGCTTTTCTGTTGATTGGGAAAGTTGGGCGCGGGACTATCACGGTTTTCCTCAAACGGGAACCGCCAAAGCCGCGTTGCCCGCCTCAGCTTTGCCGCGTGAAGACCCAGGCAATGTCGGTGTCGGACCGCGCCGGGCCGTGCAGCACGATCTGTCGCGTGCGGCTGAGCCCGAAATGGGCGGAATGACGCACGCTGTCGTCGATGTCGGCTTCAGCCCCTTCCCACATGAAAGCCCAGACCTCGCCATTGCGATAGGTGAGCCGGAACAGAGCCTCTCCGCTCGAACGTTCGAGCGCAACGCCGGGGGCCAGATGAAACCGGGTTGTGAAGGCCCCCTGCTGGCGCGAGCGATTGCCAGCGGCAACAAAACTGTCCTGCCCCACAAGGGTCTGTCCGCCTCCCATAAGGGTCAGGCGGCGCACGATGTCGAGCCCATAGCGGTCCCGATAAGCGCCGGTGGTCAGCTCGAGCGTATTTTCGGCGGCATCCATGGACATGATCGGGTCGGGACCGCGGCGCCGCATGGCGTTGCCCACCAGCATGCCACCCCCGATCCGCGCGCTCGACATGTCATCGATGGTTGGCGCGCTATGGGCTGAGGTATGGCGGAAGAGATTACCGCTCTCGGACAGCCCGGCCGGGGCCGGCCCGCAATTGCCCACGACAAGTGTCGACCCGCAGGCATATTCAAAACTCAGCCCGCCCGCGTGAGCATCGCGTGCAAAAGCCAGCGGCGGCACACGCCCGGAATCGGCGATCAGCTTGCCCGGACCATCGACCAGAACGCCGTAGCCACCGCACAGGCCCGACCCCGAGCTGCGAGCACCCGATTGGCCGGTAATGGCCAGGACCAGTTCCACGGGCACCTGCCCACAGCCATTCGCATAAACCGGCTCGCGCGTCCCGAGCACCAGCTTTTCGAGCGCCTTGTGCATGGCCTCGATCCGCCGGCCGATGTCGGTGGCCATGTGACCGTGGCGCTGGCTCAGCGCCTGATTAACCGGGATGATCTCCGAGAGGATCTGGATCTGGGTGAACAGGTTGCGCGATTTGACCAACCCGTCATCATCGAGCACGGCCCCCAATTGCCATTCAAGAGCGCTAGCATGCGCTACAAGATCCTTGGTTTCCTCGCTTTCACTCAGCGCCGCCCCGACTAGGGCAATCTCCACCATAAGACGCGTGACAGGGGCCGATATCAGCGGAGCGCGGACCTTGAGCGACTGGATCTGGATCGAAAGCGAACGCAGGATGGCCCTGCTTTGGTCAGGCGTTGCGCCTTCGGTCAGCAAAGCGAGCGATTTAAGCCAGTTCAGAACGCGCCGTGCGGTGATGAACAGATCCCATGCCTCGGCATCGAAATCGCCAAGCCGGGCGATCCAGTCGAGCACCAATGTGCGCCCGAAGGCGCGCTGGCCCGGATCGGATATAGCGAAGAAATGGCGCAGCCAGCCAAAGCTGTGCAGGTCGGCAAACCAGTCATCGAAATCGCTTTCAACGGCGAACGGCGACGCCCCCCTGGTGTCCACGACGCGACCGGACAGAAGATAGTGCCCCTCCATCATCTCGACGACGGTCTGGGCATCGGCCGGGCGGAAATCGGCAAGGCGCGGCAGAAAGCGGATTTCGCCCGCTCCCGACCACGTCCAGGAAAAAAGGGGATGGGTCACGCACCGGTCGGCAATATTCATGCCGCCCCGCTGGAGCCCGAAACGCAAAACTTCTAACACGCCCATACCTGAACCCTACTCACGGGCCAGATCGTATCATCAACTTAACGTTAACCACAGACCACCCGAATTTGTTTGCACCACTCAGGCCGGTTTTTTGACGAAACGGGCGATGAAAAATCCATCCAGTCCGCCGGCGATTTCGCCCGGCAGCGTCATGGACGGGATCAGCCGCACAGCTCCGCCCGCCGTCAGCGGCGCGCTCCAGCCTGCAAGCTCATCGGCCGCGATGGGCGCGACTTCGAGATCGGTGAGATTTTTCTCGACCCAGCCGATCTGGCTTTCGCCCTCAGCGGTTTCCAGCGAGCACACACAATAAATCAAACGCCCGCCCGGCTTGAGCAGGGATGCAGCGTGGGCGAGCATCTTGCGCTGGAGCGCCACACGATGGGCTATGCCATCGGCATTGCGGTGCAACAGCACTTCAGGATGACGCCTGAACGTGCCGGTGGCCGAGCACGGCGCATCGAGAAGCACGGCGTCGAACACCGGCCCCGGTCCATACCCAAGAGCATCGGCAACGACAATCTCGGCATCGAGATCGAGCCGCTCGAGATTGGCGCGCACCCGCTCCATCCGATCTGCCGATATATCGAGTGCAGTGACATGCGCACCCGCCGACGCCAATTGCGCTGTCTTGCCACCTGGCGCAGCGCAAAGATCGAGAATGCGTTCACCGGCGGCTGGCTTCAACAGCTGAGCCGGCAATGCTGCCGAGACATCCTGCACCCACCATTGACCCTCGGCAAACCCGGGCAGATCGGCAACTGTGGCATCGCGCTCTGCGACACGCACGCTGGGGCCAAACACGGGTTGTCCGCCCAAAGCGGCGATCAGATCGGGATCAGGCGTTTTGAGCGTGAGATCGAGCGGGGGCGATTGAACGAGAATTTCGGCAAAACCTGCAACTTCATCGGCACCATATGCCCCTGACCATTGTGCGGCCAGCCAGCCCGGAATAAGCCCGGCGTTGTCGAGCACCTTGAACTGGTCGATCTGACGCTGGACGGAACGCAGAACGCCATTGACGAGCTTGTCGAACCGTCCGGCACGCTTGTCGGCACGGGCCGACTCCACCCCAAGGTGGATAGCCGAATGGGCCGGGATATCGTCGAGCCAGAGCAGTTGGGTGACAGCGATGCGCAGCACCGCTTCCAAAATGCCTGCCCGTTGCGGCACGCCCTTTGACAGGACCTGGCTGAACACGGCATCGATATGACCGTGATGACGCAGGGCCGTGGTGACCATGCGATTGGCCAGCGCGCGGTCACGGCTTTCAGCCAGCCGGTCCTTGGCGATGGGGGCAAACGGCTTGCCTTCCAGCACGGATTTGAGATGAAAAGCGGCCTCAAGCCTGAGCTTGAGGCCGGGCAGATCGTATTTCTCGGTCAAACTGTCTCGCCTAAAGTCTTTGCGCCACGATCAGCGAAGAGACTTTAGCTCCTTGTTTTGCGTGTCCGAACAGACCAATGGCAACCACTTGCTGTTCGGGCCGGGGCGAGCCCTGAAGATGAACACGCTTTATCCCCAGGGACCTGATGATTTGCCGTCGTCCGAGCGCGACCGTGTGCCGGGCGTACGCCAGCTCTGACCGGGCCGGACAGTGGCCTGGATGGGGTTTACCCTCTGGCGCGCCGTTTGACCACCACCACCACCGCGCAGATTCGATGCCATGTTCGAAAGTGCGGCGATGCGGTTCTCGACATTGGGGTGGGTCGAGAACAGATTGTCCATCCGCGCGCCCGAAAGCGGGTTGGAAATATACATATGCGCCATGGCCGGCGCCCGCTCCGCCGCCTGATTGACAGTGCGCCTGGATAGCGTTGAGATCTTTTCAAGCGCCGTGGCCAACGCCATGGGATCGCCGCAGATTTCGGCGCCATCCTTGTCGGCCTCGTATTCGCGCGTGCGGCTGACTGCCATTTGCACGAGCATAGCCGCGATGGGCGCCAGAATGACCATGGCAATGACGCCGATGAAACCAAGCGGATTGTTATTGTCGCGCGAACCGCCGAAAAACAGACCGAACTGGGCAAGCATGGAAATGGCACCCGCCAGCGTAGCGGTAATCGTCATTGTCAGGGTGTCGCGGTTTTTGATGTGCGCAAGCTCATGGGCAATGACCGCAGCAACTTCTCTGCTGTCGAGATGTTTGACAAGGCCCGACGACACCGCGACCACGCCCTTGTCCGGGCTGCGCCCGGTGGCGAATGCGTTGGGCTGATCGGTTGCGATGAGATAGAGCCGTGGCATGGGCAGGCCTGCATTGTCGGCCAACCTCTGGGTCATCTGGTAGAGATCAGGCGCAGAGCGCGGGTCGATTTCCTTGGCGCCCTGCATCGAGAGGACCATCTTGTCCGAGTTCCAATAGGCAAAGGCATTGGTGCCCAGCGCAAAAACAAACGCCAGGGCCATACCCCCGGTGCCACCGATCATATAACCAACGCCCATGAACAGCGCGGTCATGCCGGCCAGCAAAATCGTGGTGCGTAAAGCGTTCATCATTGTCGTCAGGCTTTCCTCAGCCGATTGGTATGCGTATATGATGGGGACGCAAAAGCGCGACTGCAAGAACCCTGCCCCCTAAACGCCTTGTCATGAAAGTGGTTTCGCTTCATGTCCGAAACATCAAAACGTCCTGATCCCCAGATCGCCCAACGTGCGCTTAAAGAGGCGCGCGAGCGGCGCGCCGAGATCGACGCGAAAACTTCAGATGCGCCGCGCGAAGTCGATGGGCGCGGCGGGCTGGACCCGGCGCGCTATGGCGACTGGGAGATCAAGGGCATTTCCTCCGATTTCTGAGCTGTCAGCGTAGGGCTGGTGCGGCATGCCTGCGTGCCTGGGTTGCTTGACGCGTGCGGCGTAGCGCCAGCGCCAGCGCGAACTGGATGGCAAGACCGCAGGCAAGCAGAACAAAATCTGTGGTGAAATGATCGCCGATGCCGGCCTTGATTGCCTGAGCCAGGATCGAGAGCACAGAGCCGGTGGCGAAAACCGCGAGACCGTTCTGGCCCAACAGGCGGAATGGCTCGGCCCATCGGCTTGCCGATGCGCTGTACACCCAGCCAAGACAGGAAACGAGATAGGCAAGGGCCAGAAAATGGCTCAGCCGCGACAGGGCGAGGAAGGTCTTGTCGAAGGAGACAAGATAAAACGGCACGCCAAACGACCCAAGCTGGCTCAACCCATATCGGCCCGCACTGGCGAGCGGCGGCATCAGCCGCCAGCACAGGATAATCAGGAGATAGAGCCCCGCTACCCACATCAGCCAGCCCAGCTTGGGCACAAAGCGTTCGCCACGCTTGAGAAAAATGCCGGTCAGCAGGCCAGCCACAAAAAGAATCTGCCACGACAGCGGATTGAAAAACCATCCCCCCGGATTTGGGTAATTGGGCAAATTGATGCGAAACTGCGCCGCGAGCGCCCAGACCGCCACTGACAGTGCCATGAGCACATAGGGCCGCCGCAGGGCCAGCCACAGAATGGGCGGCGCCACGAGCAACAGGACAAGATAGAGCGGCAGAATGTTGAAATAACCCAATTGGTGCGTAAGGATCGGAATACCGATCAGCACACCGAGCGGATTTTCCCAGGCCGGTGCGAGATTGATCGTACGCAGCAGGTCATAAAGCCCGAACCAAAGCGCGGCGGCGGCAAGAATGCCAATCGCCATCGACGTCGTGGACAAATGGACGAAATACAACGTGCGGGCCCGCGCCCAGACCCTTGCGATACCGGGCCAGTAGGGCGGCGCAAGAAAGCCCGAAGAATAGGCAAGCCCGGCAGCGGTACCCGAGAGAAAAACGAAAGCTTCGGCCGCATCGGAAAAACCCCAATTGCGGTTGGTGAAGCGCTCGAAAGCATTTCCAGGGACGTGGTTGATAAAAATCATGACTAGCGCCAGTCCGCGCAGTACATCAATGCGCGGATCGCGCGCGCCGCGCTGGGGCAGGACCGGGCTCGCCGCGCCCTCAGACTTTTCAAGCATGCGTCAGCGCCCCCGTGGGGCCGGCTTCGGCACGCGCAGGGATAGCCTGCGTTTGGGTCCAGCGATCCAGGATCGCCTGCCGGTCAACGAGAATCATGGCCGGATCGCTTTCCTGGGGAGTTTGATAGACCGGGCCGGCAAACGGCCGCGCAGTGAACCAGATGAGCATTGGCGCAAACAGCATCGGCACGGCTATGGGGATGAGCCACACAAGCATTGCAGGCACGAAATAGCCCGTCGCCAGAAGTGTGCCGGCGCCGATAAGCACCATCCAGCGGCTGGCCGCCCAGGCTTCGCCCATCTCCAGCGCCTGCGCGCCGCGCCGCGTAGCGGGCCAACCGCCATCCGAGCCTGTAAGCACTTGAATGACCGAGCGTGACTGGAACAGCATGAAGACCGGCGCCAGCAGGCTCGAGGTGACGAGTTCGCACAGCACCGACAGTCCCGAACGCGCCGCCCCGCCAAACCCGCCAGCTCGTCCCGAAAGGATGGCCTGGGCCAGGATCAGCAGCTTGGGCAGGATCAACAACCCGAAAATGCCGACAAGCAAGGTGATGGCTTTGGAGGTCTGATCGTCGGGAAACACTGGAAACAGCTGATAGGGCTGCGGGAAATAATCGGGCGATGGCGCAAAATAGGGCGCCACAAGGCTCAAAATGACAAACAGTGCCCAGACCGGCGAGGACACATAGGCCAAAATGCCCTGAAAGAACACAAAACGGCTCCACCCGGTCAGCCCCGGCGCAGAGAGCAGGCGCGAGTGCTGCAAATTGCCCTGACACCAGCGCCTGTCGCGCTTTGCAAACTCAATGAGGTTTTCCGGCCCTTCCTCGAACGAGCCTTCGATATCGGTATCGAGCCGAACGATCCAGCCATTGCGCACCAGCAGTGCGGCTTCGACATAGTCGTGCGAGAGAACATGCCCGCCAAACGGAGGCTGCCCACGCAGAACCGGCAAACCGCACGAGGCGGCAAACGCGCGGGTGCGTACTATGGCGTTGTGCCCCCAGAACGGGCCACTGCGCCCCGACAGCAAGGCGATGCCCCGCGCAAAGACCAGCGAGAAGAATCCCGCCGAAAACTGCATCGACCGCCCGAACATCGAGCGGGCATTGACGATCTGCGGCAGGGTCTGGAGCAGGCCCAGTTGCGGCTCGGCCTCCATGCGGCGCACCATTTCGACAATGGCGCTGCCGCTCATCAAACTGTCGGCATCCAAAATGAGCGCGAATTCATAGGCGCCGCCGTGGCGGGTCATGAAGTCTTCGACATTACCCGCCTTCTTGCCCCGGTTCTCGGCGCGGCGGCGATAGAACATTCGCCCCTTCCCGTCGCTCTCTTTCAACAGGCGCTCGAACCAGGCTTCTTCGGCACTGGCGACGTCAGGATCGCGGGTATCGGACAGGATTGCGAAATCGAAAAGCCCGTTGAGCTTTTCGCGGCCCAGAGACCGATCCATGGCGAAAACGCGCGAAAAGGTTTCGGCCGGATTTTCATTGTAAATCGGGACCAGAATGGCCGTGCGCTTGGAAATGCGCGCAACACCGCCCCGGTTATCGTGAACCGAGGGACGGTAAAACAGACCCACGACACTCTGGCTGGCGCCCCAGGCAAGCCAAAGCGTGGAGATTGTAATCAGCGCCAGACGCGCAAAATCAAGCGGCTGGAGACCGTCGACGGCTGCAAACTGCATGAACAGCACAACGGCGATGGCCCCGAGGCTCAATGTGAGCAGCAGCGCGAGACTTCTGGCGATGCGGGCCCGTCTATCGGCCCTGTCCATGCCCTAGTACTCCCGGCGCAGCGTCGAGGGATCGCGCACGAACAGCCTGAAGAACCGCGTCAGCCGCTGATTGAGCGTCAGGTCGGTTTCCAGCGTCTGCTTTGGCATCGGCAAGGGCGCATTGGGAAGGGTATCGAAATTGCTCATCATCAAGCCTCGAGCATCCATTGATACAACCAAGTTTCGGTAAGCTTGCGGCCAAAACCGGCCACATGCGCAACAAGTTCAACTGTCGTGGCGCCATTGAGTTCGACGTCGAGAACAAGTCGCCATGTGTCGTCGGAGACTTTTTTCAGCACGCTGCCGGCAACCTCGCCGCCCGTTACTGTAAACAGGGCCTCGATATCCTCTTGGTCTCCGGCCAGCCCGGCCAGCAGCCCGCCGCGGAAATCGACAACGAACTTGCGCAGGTCGGGCGCGTTCTCGACACCGGACACGCCGCCGAGCCCGGTGCGTGTTTCGTAAACATAAGCCAACTCGGCTTCCGGCTCGGGGGAAATATCGCCCCAGCGCATGCGGTAGTGATATTCCCGTTCCTCGCCCGCACTCACCTTCTGCTCGGGCACCCAGAACGCGACTATGTTGTCGTTGACCTCGAGATCGGAAGGGATTTCGACGAGCCGAACATTGCCCGGCCCCCAATCCCCGATGGGCTCGATCATCAGTGACGGGCGCCGCTCGTAACGCGCCTCTGGGTCCTGATAGTCGCCAAAGTCGCGATCACGCTGGATCAGGCCGAACCCGCGCGGATTGCTTTCCGAAAGGTAGGAACTTGCCAGGCGCGGCGGGTTGTTGAGCGCCCGCCAGAGCACATCGCCGCCATCGCGCAGCACCAGCAGTCCATTGCTGTCATGGACCTGCGGCCGGTAATCGTCAAAGTTCGAGCGATTGTTCTCGGCGTAAAGAAACATCGACGTCATCGGCGCAACGCCCACCTGTTCGACTGCGGCGCGGAAGAACAGCCGGGCCGTCACGTCAATGACAGTCTCCTCGCCGGGCCTGATGTCAAACCGGAAGGCACCGGTCACACTCTGGCTGTCGAGAGCCGCGTGCACGATAACGTTGCGTTGCCCCGGCTGCGGCTTTTCGAGATAGAACTGTGAGAAACGCGGAAATTCCTCGCTTGAACCGATACCGGTATTGATGGCCAGCCCCCGGGCGCTCAGCCCGTAGAAATTGCCCCGTCCGAGGGCGCGGAAATAACTGGCGCCCACAAAAGCGATCAGCTCGTCAAAAACATCGAGCCGGTTGAGCGGGTTGTTGAGCCTGAACCCTACAGCGCCGGGCAGTGCTTCACCTTCGGCAAACACATCGGCCAGGTGACCGTAATACTGGAAGTCGTCGGTGGAAAATCCCATCGGCTGGGCCACACCGTCCTGAACCTCGAAGATGTCCACAAGCTCGGAATAAAGCCAGCCGGGATGGAAGGCGTGGACATGGAACTGGGAGTTCTCTTCCCGCCAGCGGGCCTGTTGCGCCCGAAACTGGATATGCCTGTAATCATCGTAATTGAGATCAGCAATGTTGGCGGGCAGTTCGCTGACCGGCGCCGTGTAGGGCTGGGCACTGCGCTCGCGCATCCACTGGGTCAGGAGATCGAAGGAAAATTCCTGACCTGCGGGCGCTTGCCCTTCGGCTTCAGCGACTGCAGGAACCGCGTCAGCTTCCTGCGCCATGAGCCTGCCAATGGCAGTTGTGCTGAGCAGGATGCTGGCGGGAAGCGCACCGAGTAAAAAGCGGCGGCTGGACGAAAAGGATTTGTTCGAGACTGGATACATGAACTCGTGAACTCGGCAAAGACGCTCGGCATTTGCCGCGCGCCCGAAATCTAAAAATACAAGATCGAAAAAGGGCTATACCAGCGCCAAACGCCATACGAGACCTTCGGTTCCCGCATAGTGTGCCTGTCAAAAATGCATGGCTCACACCTTTTTCACGAAACCGTGATAATTGCCCTTATTGGGGCGATTCCATGACTCCAAGGCGCAGACGGGCCGGACGCAATGCCGCACCCCGCCCGCCGGACCCAAATCTTCAGGATTTCTGGCTGTCCGCGCTAGCTGAGGAGACCCAGCACAAGGCCTTGCACAACCATAACCCCGAGCAGATAGCCGCCGTCGATGACGGTGAGCGACCATCGCGAGCCCTGATAGCGATGATTGAGAACCATTGAGGTGAGCATGAAGCCAATCCAGATATGGAGGCCAACAATGATCGCAGACCTCACTGTCACTTCACCCATGATTGCCGGGGTCAGAAGGGCGAGAAAATAGGCCATGACAAGCTGCATCGCCGCCCCCCAGATAAACGGGGTCGCCTGGCCGCCCGAGCCTGACATGATTTCCTGTGTGGTCTTTCCGGTGGCCGCGACCCATTGTTTGGACAGGATCATGTACCAGGCAGCACCAAGCGCCATCGAGGCGATCATGGCCAAAAGAACGGCCAGCCAGTTTACGCTGAGATAATCCATAACGTCTCTCCCCTCTCAGAATGCCGAGCCCTCGATTCGAGCCCCCGGGGGAGTGTGCGCCAAAATGACGCACCCGTAAATCATGGCACGACGCCACCAAGCTTGCAGATCAGCTTCCACTCGGCTTCCGCAACCGGTTGAACCGAGAGACGGGAATTGTTGACAAGCACCATGTTCTCAAGTTCCGGCACCGTCTTGATCTCGTCAAGCGTTACCGGGCGTTCGAACGCTTTGACAGCCTCGATATCCACGCATTCCCAGCGCGGGTCATCGGTAGTGGAATCGGGGTGAATTTCATTGGCCACCCTGACCACGCCGACAACGGCCTTTTGCTTGACCGAGTGATAGAAAAAGCCCAGATCGCCCACTTTCATCTCGCGCATATTGTTGCGCGCCTGATAGTTGCGCACCCCGTTCCACTCTTCGGGACCGCCCTTGTTCATCTGATCGTCCCAGCCCCAGGTCTCGGGCTCAGACTTGAACAGCCAATACGCCATGTCAGATGGTCTCCGGCCGGTTGATGACCCAGTTCCAGGGGCGCACAACGACGCTCTCGAACAAGCCAGCCTCGGCATAGGGGTCCTGGGCCACCAGCGCTTCGGCGGCTGCCTGATCCTGGGCCTTTACGATCATCAGCGATCCTGTCGCCTTGCCATCGGCATCGAGAAACGGCCCGGCGAGCACCATTGCGGCTGCATTATCGTCCCAGAACTGGAGATGGGCCGGACGGGTCCGCAAGCGCGTTTCCAGATGATTTTCCTTGTCGATAGCGGTGACCGCAAACATCGTCGTCATGTCTTATACTTCCCGTTTTAGTGGTCGTCTCATCAGCATGGGAACAATGGCCTCGATCCGGGCCCTGCCCGAAATCAGCAGGTCCACTGCGTCGATCAACGGCGCATCGATGCCTTCGCGGTCGGCGACGGCCTTGGCAACCGGTGTTGTAAACAGCCCTTCGGCCAGCCCCATGCCCGAAGCCTCGATTTCAGCGACCGAGCCCCCCTGGCCCAGCGCCATGCCGAAACGATAATTGCGCGACTGGCTCGAGGTGCAGCTCAGAGCAAGGTCGCCTATGCCGGCAAGTCCGGCCAGCGTCGCTTCGCTGCCGCCCATGGCCCCGATCAGGCGGCTCAGTTCAGCGTAAGCTCTGGCCAGAAAGGCCGAGCGGGCCGACAGCCCGAGCCCGGCGCCCTCAATCGCCCCGGCCCCGAGCGCATAAACATTTTTAAGCGCCCCGCACATTTCTACCCCGACAATATCGCCGCTGGCATAGGGGCGAAAACTGTCCGAAGCCAGCAACGCGCCGATTGCTTCGGCGCGATCGGCATCCGGACCGGCAAGGGTAACAGCTGTCGGCTTCCCCGCAGCAACGTCATGGGCAAAACTCGGCCCGGAGAGAACCAGAGGCTCTGCATCGGGAGCACAGTCCAAAAGGATCTGGCTCTGGCGGACATTGCTCGCCATTTCCAACCCTTTGGCACACAGAATAACCGGTTTGCCAGCAAGCGTTCCAGACCCGATGGCAGCAAGCGTGCCCCGGGTCGCCTGGGCAGGCACAACCATGAGTACTGCATCGGCGTCTTCAAGCCCGGACCACCCGCTCTGGGCCACAAGAGATGGGTCGAGCGCGATATCGCCGAGATAGGCCCTAAGCGTATGCGCTGTGTTGACCTCATCGATGGCGACGCTATTGCGACCGACAAGGACCACATCATTGCCCGCAAGTCGGGCCGCCTGTGCCAAAGCCGTGCCCCAGGCCCCAGCCCCGATAACGAAAATCCTGGCGCTCACAGTACACCTCTTGCCAGCTCATCCAACGGCCAGCGCGGACGCGCGGCAACGTCAAAGCCATCAACAAGGCCCAACGCAAATCGCTCCGCACCAGCCCAACCAATCATCGCGCCGTTGTCAGTGCAAAGCGCAGGTGGCGGAATGACAAGATTGGCGCCGGTCTGCCGGGCGACCTCGCGCAACGCCGAACCGATGGCGGCGTTAGCCGCAACGCCGCCGGCAACCACATAGGTCGGTACAACATCTTCATATTCAGCGGCAAAGCGCGCGAGCGCCTGGGCCGAGCGCACCGCGACAATATCGGTCACTGCAGCCTGAAAGCTGGCGCAAAGATCGGCAATATCGGTTTTGGAAACCGGCGCTACCGATTCCGCCGCCAGCCGCAGGGCCGTCTTGAGACCCGAGAACGAAAAATCCAGCCGCTTTTCGCGGAGCAGCGGACGCGGCAGGGCAAACCGTTTGGGATCGCCGTTCCGGGCAGCCTTTTCGACCTCCGGTCCGCCCGGATACCCCAGGCCCAAAAGTTTGGCAGCCTTGTCGAAGGCTTCACCGAGCGCATCGTCGATGGTCGACCCCCACCGCTCATAGTCGCCAACACCCTTGACCAGAACAATCTGGGAATGCCCGCCTGAAACCAGCAGCATCAGATAGGGAAATTCGACCCTGTCGGTCAGCCGGGCGGTCAGAGCGTGGCCCTCCAGGTGGTTGACGGCGATCAGCGGTTTGCCGGTCGCTGCGGCCAACGCCTTGCCGGTGGTCAAACCCACGAGCACCCCACCGATCAACCCCGGACCGGCCGTCGCTGCGATTGCATCAATATCGGCAAGCCCCATTCCCGCGTCATCAAGTGCACGGGAAATGATCGTATCAAGATGGACAACATGGGCGCGGGCCGCAAGTTCGGGCACAACGCCGCCAAACGCCTTGTGCTCCTCGATCTGGCTGCGCACGATGTTGGAAACGATGTCGCCATGCCCATCGACGTCCCGCCGGACGATGGCCGCTGCAGTCTCGTCGCAACTGGTCTCGATGCCCAAAAGGAAAATATCGCGATCCATTGCGGCGATCTGGTCTCTGGCAAAAGGGTGTGGTCTGATGGCAAAAGCGGATCGCAACCCGCTTTCTCCGCGTTTAAGGAAAACGCGCACATCTGTGACACCTGCGAGGCCATATTGCAATCTTTGACGTCCACCCCCGTTTTCACCATCGGCACACGCGGTTCCCCCCTTGCTGTACGACAGGCCGAGGAGGTCCGCGACCGGCTGGCCGCCATAAACGGGCTGGCCGCTGACGCCATCGCCATCAAGGTCATCAAGACCAGCGGCGACATCATCTTGGACCGCCCATTGTCCGAAGTTGGCGGCAAGGGGCTGTTCACAAAAGAAATCGAGACGGCGCTGGCCAATGGCGAGATCGATATCGCAGTGCATTCGGCAAAGGACGTGGCGACCGAGATCAACCCCATGTTTGCCCTGCCCGCATATCTGCCGCGCGAGGATGTGCGCGATGCCTTCTTGTCGCTGATCGCCAAAAGCCCCGATCATTTGCCCGAAGGCGCCGTGATCGGTTCGTCTTCCCTGCGTCGTCGCGCCCAGATGAAACGGTTTCGTCCGGACTTCCGCACAGTGGAATTTCGCGGAAATGTGCAGACGCGCCTGCAAAAACTTGCCGATGGGGTGGCCGATGCGACGCTGCTGGCCATGGCCGGGCTGAACCGGCTCGACCAGGCCCACCGGGTAACCCATACGCTCGATGTCGCCCATTTCCCGCCCGCGCCGGCCCAGGGCGCAATCGTGATCGAAACCCGCGCCGACGATGGGGCCGCCAACCGGCTCGTCGAAGTGCTTGACGATGCCCAGACCCGCCAGCGCGTCGAGGCGGAGCGGGCTTTCCTCAAAGTGCTCGACGGCTCGTGCCGAACCCCGATCGCCGCTCTGACCACGCTTGACGGCGACAAGCTGACTCTGTTCGGACAGATCCTGTCGCCCGATGGTGCCGAAGTCCATGAGAACGAGATCGCAGGGGATGCGGATCAAGGTGTCGAACTTGGAACACGGCTCGGTGAAAAACTGCTCCTGGCAGCCGGCCCCGATTTCATCGCACGGCTCAAGCATGGCCATTATGGTTGAACGGCGCAGCGTTCTTGTCACCCGGCCACGCGCCGATGCAGAGCGGACCGCCGCCGGCCTGACTGCGCTCGGGCTTGACCCGATTATCGCGCCGATGCTCGAAGAGCGGTTTACCGGGGTCGACCTGCCCGACGCTGCTGACTTCACGGCAATCGCGCTGACTTCGGCCAATGGCGTGCGCGCGCTTGCTGCGCATCCGGACGGCGAGCAATTTGCAGGGCTGCGGGTTTATGCTGTGGGCGACCACACGGCGAACGAGGCCCGCGCCGCCGGATTTGATCATGTATCGGCCGCCGAAGGTACATTGGGCGATCTTTCGGCAAAAATTATCGACGACCGCCCCATGGGCAAGATCTTTTACCCGGCAGCGCACCATCAATCGGGCGATCTGGCCGGGCTTTTGGCGCATGAGGGAATTGATGTCGACATGCGCGTTGTCTATGAAATGCACGCTGCGACAATGCTGCCCGAAGGGCTTGTCCAGCCTCTGGCCAGCGGGCGCATCGATGGCGCCGTGTTTTATTCCCGCCGCACCGCAGAAATCTTTGCAGGCCTTGTCGCCGGGCCGGATTATGCCGATTTGCGAGCGAGGATGTACTGCCTTTGCCTTTCGGAAAACGTTGCCCAACCCCTCATCGAAGCCCATTTCCTCCGCATGGGCCTCGCCGATTATCCATCGCACGAAGCGATGATGACGCTGGCGCTGGCTTTTGCCCGCGATCAAATCAGTTCATGATGGTGCATGACGAGAACAAATACGCCCGACCCAAACGCAAAGAGGCAGGCTGAAATGACCGAAAAGAAATCCGGTCCGGTCAAACCCCCGATCATCGATGCCACGGCGCGTCAGTCTGAAAAGGACAAGCCCGCGCCACAGGACACGACCGCCCAGACGCCAAAGGCCAGCCAGAAACCAGAACCGGCCCCACTCAAATCGGGCTCAGCGTCAAAAAGCGAGGCAAAGCCTACATCAGGGACGAGCGCAAAAACCGAGCGGCCCGACGATACACCCAAACCATCGGCCACCGCACCCAACACGGACACCGGTCCCGCGCCAAAGCCGAAACAACCTGCGACAAAACAGGGCCCACTGCCGTTTGCCCCGCTTGCAGCCACCGCCGGAGCCGGCGCTTTGGTGGGGTTGGCGCTGGCCTATGGACTTGCAGGTTTTGGGCTTTGGCCGCAGCAGGAGGCTCCTGCGCCCGACCTGACCCAATTTGACGCCCGCGCGGCGCGGCTGGAAAGCGCTATTGCCGCGCGCGCGGCCGAAAACGAACAAATGGCCGACACCATCAACGCGCTCGAAGGCCAGATCGCCGGCATCGCCCCCGTCTCGACTGACGGGCTGGCCGCCCAGGACGATATTGACGCGCTGAACACGCAGCTCTCCGAACTGTCGAACCGGATCGAAGCGATTGCTGCAGGGGCCTCTGGCGATGAGGTGGCCGAAGTCGCCGATACACTTTCTGGCCTTTCAAGCCGCATAGATGATGTGGCCAGCCGGATCGAGGCGATTGAGCCCGAGATTG
Source organism: Pelagibacterium sp. (assembly GCF_048264985.1). GTDB lineage: Bacteria > Pseudomonadota > Alphaproteobacteria > Rhizobiales > Devosiaceae > Pelagibacterium. Next base: position 342,337 of record NZ_JBLXCL010000001.1, on the reverse strand, counting down.
CTCAAGCGCTGCCCACGCTCGAAACGGCACTGAGCCGGCTCGATGACCTTGATGCCCGCATTGCCAACCAGTCCCAGTTCGAGGCTGTCGCGGCTGAGCGCGACCGCGCGACCCAGATTCCCGCAGCGCTCGGAGCGCTTGAAACCGCAATTGCTTCGGGTGAGCCTTTCGCGGCCCAGCTGGCCACAGTTGAAACGCTGCTGCCAGACCTCGAAATCTCACCGCAGGTGCGCGCCGCTGCCAATTCCGGAGCAGCGTCTGCCGGCGGGCTTTTGGTCCAATTGCGCGCAGCGATCCCCGATATTCTGGCGGCCCGGCCCCGCGATGCCCAAGCAGGTTGGGCGGAAACGCTGTTCGATCAGGCAGCCTCGGCTATCGCGCTTCGGGCCACTGACGGCGACACTCCACAGGCCCTTGTCGGACGGACCGAAGCCGCCCTCGACGCCGGTGACCTAGCGGCTGCGAAAACCGCGTTTGGCACCCTTCCAGTCGACATGCGAAACGCAGCACCCGCATTTGCTCAGGCGCTCGATCAATCGATTGCCGTCGAAAGCCTGATTGACGCTGCACGATCGGGCACGGCTCCAGCGGAGGCTGCGCAATGATCCGCCTTGTCGTCTATCTCGTGCTCAGCCTGCTCGTCGCACTGGGCGCCGCCTGGCTGATCGCCCTGCCCGGCACCGTCGAAATCGCTTTTGGATCCTGGCGCATGAGCCCGGGACTAGGGCTGGCCCTGTTCATAGCGATCGGGGTCATCATTGGCGCCATCATCGTTTGGGCCATCGTCCGGCGCCTGATCGGCGCACCTGCAGCGTTGGCGCGCGCCAATGCACGGCGCAAGGAAAAGGCGGGCGTCGAAGCACTGTCCGACGGCATGATTGCGCTTCAGGCTGGCGAATTTTCCCGCGCCCGGATGCTGGCCCGCGACGCGCGCGCCAAGCTGCCCGATAACCCTGCTGCCCAACTGCTTGAGGCACGCGCCGAACTGGCGCTTGGCGATCTTTCTTCGGCCCGCGAGCATTATCGGGCGCTCATTTCCAACGATCGCACAGCGCTCGCGGCGCTTTCGGGACTTTTCGAGCAGGCAAGGACACAGGATCGCGCCAACGCCGCCATCACCTTTGCACGCAAGGCACTGGCCATTTCGCCAAGCCTCGACTGGGCCTCTGAAGCGGTTTTCAACGATCTGGCAACCAAGGGCGCATGGGCTGAAGCACTCGAGATGAGTGCATCGCTCCCCGCACGCACCAAAAGCCAGAAGGCCGCCAAGAAACGCCGTCAGGGCGTGCTCGAAACCGCACTGGCCATGGCGATCGAAGAAACCGAGCCCGACACGAGTTTCGAACACGCCAATCGGGCGCTCAAAGCCATTCCCGATTTCGTGCCGGCCACACTGACCGCCGCACGCATCCTCATCAACCGCGGCGACACACGACGTGCCTCGGCGCTGTTGCGCCGGACCTGGCGCGCAAGTTTTCATCCCGATGCCGCAACGCTCTACGCGCACGTCAAGCCAGGCACCTCGGCAGTAGAGCGCCTCAAGCGCGTTCGCACGCTGGTCGAATCGCCCGAAAGCCATCCAATGGCGGCCATCGTGCTGGCCCGCGCTGCAATCGACGCTTACGAATGGAGCGTTGCGCGCAATAGTTTGGCGCCGTTTTTGGGCAAGACCCCGACCCGGCAGATGTGCCTGCTGATGGCCGAGATCGAGGAGGGCCAATCGGGCGATCAGGGCAAGGCCCGCGAATGGCTCTCGCGTGCCGTCACCGCGCCTGCCGATCCGACCTGGACGGCCGATGGACTGACTTCGGACGAGTGGGCGCCGGCCTCCCCTGTCACCGGCCGGCTCGACGCCTTTGAATGGAAAGTCCCGGTCCAGACCCGAACCCCGGCAAAAACGCTTTCCGCCAGCTCCACTGCCGGATCGGGCACCACACGTTCCGCCATTGAAGACGCATCGACACCGCCCCAAACCCAGCCATAGGCGCGCCGCGGCGCCGGTTTTTTGATTTATTGCCGACCTCAACGCCCTCTAGGCTCTTGCGCGTTTCACGCGCCGAAAGTAAAAGACGCGAATTGGGCCTCCGGGCCAAGCCGCTTTAGCTCAGTTGGTAGAGCATCGCATTCGTAATGCGGAGGTCGCGTGTTCGAGTCACGCAAGCGGCACCATTTTTCCAACTTGCGAAACCGATCAGGCCTGCCAACATTTGCCCGTGGACACACCAACCGCACGGGAGGCTTATCGTGACATTGTTCGATCCCAATGCCCGAGACCGGTCAGGGGCACACCGGCATCTCTACGCACTCTATGAAATCTGGTACACGGCTGTCGATTTTGGAGCAGCGCTGTGTTTTGTCGTCGGCAGCGTTCTGTTTTTCTCTGCGTCGAGCCAGACTGCTGCGACCTGGTTTTTTCTCGTCGGATCGATTCTTTTCGCAGCAAAGCCGACCATCAGGCTTGTCCGCGAACTCCATTATCTCAGACTCGGCAAGATCGAAACACTCGCCCGCCGCCAAGACCCGCTCTAGAAAGAGGACCATTGCAGCCGTCGGGCATTGCAATGTCAGTCAGGTCTGTACTTTTCCGCCCAAGTCAGAACCCGCGCCTATTTACCCAAGAGCGCGGGGTGAAACGCAGCGCCGCTGGACGGTTGCGGCGAGGATTGAACCAAGCTTGCGATCAGGATGCGGATCTCTGACGCCGGCAGGGGCTGGCCAAAGAGGAATCCCTGAACCTGATCGATCTCTGTGTGACGCGCTATTGCATCGAGCTGCTCTTTGGTTTCCACGCCCTCGGCGACAAGCACAAGATCGAGATCCTGGCCCAGCCGCGCCACATTGGCCAGAAGTTTCAACTCGCGTTCGTTGGTGGTGATGCCGGAAACGAAACTGCGATCGACCTTGAGCTTGGTAAACGCCATCTCGTGCAGATAGGACAGCGAAGAATAGCCGGTTCCGAAATCGTCAAGTACAATACCGATACCCTGGGCGGCCAGCGCATCGAGACGGGCAGCGGCCCCCACGCGATCCTCGATCAGCGCGGTTTCGGTTATTTCGATCTCCAGCCGTGCTGGCGCCAAGCCACTGGCACCAAGTGCATGATGAACGTGATTTCCCAATGCCTCTCCACGCAGATCGCGCGCCGAAACATTGACGGCAATCGAGATGGGCTCGGGCCAGTTTGCGCATTCGGCGCAGGCTGTTTGCAGCACCCACCGGGTTATCGATGCGACAAGCCCTGTCTCTTCCGCAAGCGCAATAAATGTCTCGGGCGAAATGGGGCCGAGCTCTGGATGTGTCCAGCGGGCCAGAGCCTCACATCCTGCCACCTGACGCGTGCCAAGGTCGACAAGCGGCTGATAGACCAAGGTCAGCTGGCCCGTTTCGATCGCCAAGGCAAGGTCGGTCTTGAGGCGCTGGCGATAGCGGAATTCGCTGTCCATCTCGGCGACAAAGGCCCTGCGCTGTCCCTTACCCAGCGTTTTGGCCCTATAGAGCGCAAGGTCGGCGCGTATAATCAACTCGTCGAGGACAATCTTGGGCTCGGGGCTGGAGACGAAACCGATCGACGCATGCAGATCGATCCGCTCGCCATTGACTTCAAACGGCCGCCGCAACGCAGCAAGGATAGCATCGGTCTCTGATTCTATCGTTGCGCCCACCGTATTTTGAGCCCGATAGATGACGAACTCATCGCCCCCCAACCGTGCAAGATGGGATTGGCGATGCATTGCGGTCTGGATGCGCGCAGCGGTCTCGGTAAGAACCCTATCGCCTGCCAGATGCCCCAGCGTATCGTTGACGTTCTTGAAATCATCGAGATCGATGATCGCCAGGAAGACGGGTTCGCCGCGCCCCATCCGCTCACGTGACGCCAGATCGGCCTCGACCTGTTCGGTGAAATAGGTCCGATTGGGCAGGCCGGTCAGTCCGTCATAGCGCGCCATGAAATTTATGCGCTCCTGGGCCCTGATCCGGGGCGTCACGTTTTCAAACAGCAGCACCGTGCGGTCACCGCGCGAGGAGATGGTGACCTCACAGTGATAATCGCCCGAGAGTTTCATGACGATCTTGCCACCCGTCTGCTGCCCGATCATGCGATTGAGACGGTCGACCGTGGGACGGGGCAGAGCCCGCTTTGCGATGGCCTCTTCGAGCAGGTCCGAAAATGCGCGGCCAACCCATGCGCCCTCCGCAATGCCAGCAAAGGTCTGCTGCGCGCGATCGTTGACCATGGCAATCACACCGGTCTCGTCAAGCATGCACAAACCGTGCTGCATGGTTTCCAGCGCGGTATCAAGCCGGCTGGCCAGCTGCGCGGCCATAGTGCGTTCGTGGATTCGCGACAGCAAGAGTGCCCGCACGTCGCTGGCAAGAAACCTGAAACTGACGATCATTGGAACGAGCAGGGCGGCGAGCGCCATGTTATAGCCATCGCCCGTCAGGATCAGGCCCAGCGCAAGGGGGATCGAGATGGCCAGCGACTGGGTCAGCACGATCCTGTCGATCCCGAAGCTGCGCGTCACGATACTGATCATGGCCGCAATGGTCACCGAGAGGGCGACCAATTCGGCAAAGGGATCATCAATCAGAACAAATGAAATGAAACACCAGATCCCATAGATCGACGCCGAAACGCTACCAAGGACCAATTGCCGCCGTTCCCAGATCTTGGCGGCGGCGCGATCGTCAGCCGCCGGTGGATCATTCTGGAAAGCAAGAAGATTGGAATAGCGCATTGCCGTGGCAACGATGAACGCGACCGCGACTCCATACAACTCGATTGCCCCGGTCTTTTGTGCCGCCATCATCACGCCGGCAATCGTCGCCGCCAGACCGACAAGCAGTGCTCGTCGATCCTTGTAGAGCGAGGCCACTATCGAGACATAATCGAGGGTGGACAGATTTCGTGTGCCCTTTGGCATCATTTTTTAACCGGCTTTCACGCGGCTTGACTGGAACCACCCTGCCGCCCGGCGGATTGGAACAGGTTGAACACTGTCGTGCCCACCGGCAGATCGCGGGCGCGAAATCGCTATCGGACACTGGACCTTGGCCAGGCAGATCGGGTTTGCCCGCCTGTTCAAGCCTGTCCCGTGTTAAGGCTATGACGCCCGCACAATGTTCCGATACTGCCACGAAGAAGGGAAAATGCGAAATGACGAAAACGGATCAGGATTCCAGGTTCGATCTGGACGCCGGTTTGGCAACGCTTGAGGGCTGGACGCTCAATGACGAGACAGCGTTGGAAAAACACTTCAAGTTCAAGGATTTTTCGCGCGCCTTCGGCTTTATGGCGCAAGTGGCACTTCTGGCGGAAAAGGCCAACCATCATCCTGATTGGTCAAACAGCTACAATCGCGTAACGATTACGCTCAAGACCCATGACGAGGCCAGCGTGACCCAAAAGGACATTGACCTGGCCAAGGCGATCGACGCGCTTTAGCCGGGACCGCTTTCGCGTTAAGATTTGGCGTTCAGAGGCCAGATTGCGGCGTGCTGCGGGCCAAGGCGACGCGCCGTACGCCAAGCCAGCCCAAATATAACGCCAGCGCAACCGAGAGCGTTTCGTGATAGGCCGGCACGTCGGCGGCAAACAATCCAATCACATGGCCCATGGCCAGCCCGGCCGGCACCAATGCGGCGACGAGCGGCGCGCCTGGGGCATTCTTGAAGTGGATGGCAAAGGCAGTCATGCCAGCCACAACAAAGACAAGAGCGAGGAGATAGAACGGGGTGAACACTATATCGGCATGCCGTATCGTGCCGTTGGCCATCGCTCCGAGGACTCCGGAGGTCAAAACGATAATCACCACCATGGCAAACGAGAAGGCGCCGAAAGCCGAAAGCGCAATTCCGACCCGGCCGGGGCGGGCCATGCCCGGTAAATCCTTGAGCGTCCAGATGCTCGCGCCGGCAAGGGTCATCCCGATCGTCGCGATGGTGCCGCCCAACACCGTGATTTGGTCGCCGGTCAGCATTATGGCTTCCCCCAGCGCCCAAAGAGCACTGCCCAGAAGCAGAAGTGCAGCAAGGATCATGAACGATTTCCGGTCTTGCGCTGCTCGCGCATCGACAGCCCGAGTTGGATGAATGTCAACGCCATTACCAGATCGATAAGGGGTTGGACCAGCGCTGGGAACGCGACAAAACTGCTCACCAGGGACATTGCTATGGAAATGCTCATCACAATTCCTATCCAAACCGGGTAGGATGAGGACGCAATCAGCCAGATCGCCAGCGCGATGGCACCAACAAGGGTAACCGCAGCAACGATAATGAAAACCGGCATTTTTGCCACGACACCCACCGCCAGAGTGCCCTGGCTGATCGACCAGACCGCTATGGCCGCAAATCCCAATGCGCCAAGCCCGATCAACACGATGGCAATGCGCGCGGCGACACTCCGGCGCGCCTCCGGCCACAATCCGGCAAAGCCGATCATCACCAGAATCAACGCGCCACCGGCCAGACCTCCGCTCAGATCGGTATGGCCACCAGCCAGAATTTCGAGCACTTCTCCGGCAATGCGGACGCTCCCTCCAGCAATCAATGCCCATGCCGAAATCATCGCGCTGCCCCTCCCCGATACAGGCTGAATTTGACGCCGCGACCCTAGCGCGGCAAGCAGCGTAAAACAACGCGCGCCTGACAACCTGTGGCCGGCAAACGACATTGGAAAAAATCCTTGCCCGGGGCTGCGCAAGGACGCTTGAGCCGGACACTTGCGCCCCTTACGCTTGAACCCGTTCCGGACCGGCTCGTCTTGGTTGGAACCCGATAGTTTTGCCGGTCGCGCAAGGGCGTCGGTTATCTAAGCAGTTCAGACCCGCGAAAGGGTGCCGTTCGATGTTCGATTCTCTGGCAAAGCTGTTTCGCCAACCTGAAAAGGGCACGAGGCAGGCAACCGACCCGCGCCTTGCGGTGGCTGCGCTGCTTGTGCATCTCGCATCGGTCGACGGCACTGCCAGCTCGATTGAGGCCAAGGCCATCGCCAATGCACTCAAAGACCATTACGGGCTCGATGAATCCGAAGTAAAGCGGCTTCTGGCCGAGGCCAAGCGCCGCGACCGCGACGCCGTCGATTTTTATGAGTTCACCTCAAAGCTTTCCCAGCTCGAGGAGAGCGAAAAGATCGAAATCATCAGAATGATGTGGCAGGTGGTCTTTGCCGATGACACAAATCACGAGCTTGAAGACAATATGGTCTGGCGCGTGGCCGAGCTGATCGGGGTGTCCTCACGTCAGCGCACCGTCCTGCGCAATCAGGCAAAGCGGCCCACACCCTTGCCGCCCGACACCGACACCGGATCCTCCGAGGGGGAGTGAGTTTTCGCATTTTGCAATTCTCATGCGTTGCAAAATGCGAATCGGACAACAGTGTTTTTCCGGACAATTCAACATATTGAACTAAATTGAGCTCAACCCACCCCATATTGGGTAACGCTCAATCTGGCACGGTCTGTGCATTGTATTGCGTGTCCGGATCTTTGTGTGTTGCGTACCGGGCAAACTCTTGCAAAGGCCCGAACCTCGCGTAATTGAGGCGGGCCTTTTTTCTTTGCATGGATTGGGGCAAAGCCATCAGTTCGCCACACCCATTTCCATAAGGCTTTTCGCGTTCTATATAGGACCGATCGCATAAAGGGACCGCCAATGCTGTTTGGGCTTTTACAATTTGTCGACGTGGTCTTGAGCCTCGTCATCTTCATCATGATCGCACAGGTGATCGTGAGCTGGCTTTTGGCCTTCAACATCCTCAACATGTCCAACCAGTTGGTCGCGACAATTGCCAACGCGCTTTGGCAGTTGACCAATCCGCTGCTGGCTCCGATCCGGCGGGTGCTGCCCAATTTTGGCGGCCTCGACATTTCCCCGATCGTTCTGTTCCTGTCGATCTACTTCATCCGGCTGGTCATCCTGTACCCGCTGATGCGTCAGGTCGCCATGCAGGGCGTTTGAGCCCCGCCTGTTACACATTGACTGCCGATGGCGCGCGGATAAATCTGCGCGTCACGCCCAACGCCAGAACCAACACGCTTGAGGGCCCTCGTTCCAGGGCCGATGGAACCTGCGTTTTGGCTGTTCGCGTTTGCGCCCAGCCCGACAAGGGCGCTGCCAACACGGCCGTAATCGCCCTGCTGGCCAAGGCGCTATCTCTCCCCAAATCTGCCATAACGATTTCAAGCGGCCAGACCGGCCGATCAAAGGTGATCCTTGCAAAAGGAAGCCCCGAAGATCTTGGTGCCGCACTCGACAGCCTGACAGACCGATAGGTCAATACTGATGTCTGGCGAACCCGATGATGTTTCAAGCCGATAGCTGCAAATAAGCCAGCAGTACTGACCAAAATAAAGCGCAAGAATAGAGGATTGCCACTGCGGTAAACTTGGGCCATCCTTCATTCTGGCCGCAGTAAATGCTGGTCTTTGCCGACGCCAAGGGAGAGGGACTTTTTGGCGCCGGTGCTAGAAGGGAAGCAGACCGGACCGCCCCGGGTGTTCAGCCATCGCGCCGAGCCTTTCGGAAAGCCGATCCGGCCGTAATGTGAGGGGAATACCACTATGACTTTGGCCTTATGGCTGATCGTTGCCTGCGGCGTCCTTTCGGTCGTCTATGGCATCGTGACAACGCGTTCGCTTCTGGCTGCCGACGCCGGCAGCGCGCGCATGCAGGAAATTTCGAACGCGGTTCGCGAAGGCGCCACCGCCTATCTCAAACGCCAGTACACCACCATTGCCATTGTCGGCGCCGTCATTCTTGTCGTTGCCTGGCTTTTGCTCGGCGTATACGCGGCAATCGGCTTTCTGATCGGGGCCGTACTCTCGGGCGCAGCAGGGTTCATCGGCATGCATGTCTCGGTACGCGCCAACGTGCGGGTCGCCCAGGCGGCAACGACTTCGCTGGCGGGCGGACTGGACCTGGCGTTCAAGTCTGGCGCCGTCACTGGCTTGCTGGTCGCCGGCCTCGGCCTGTTGGGCGTTACAGTCTATTTTCTGGTTCTGATGACCATCGGGTTCGAAGCGACCGACCGCACAGTGATCGACGCCCTCGTCGCGCTGGGCTTTGGCGCATCTCTGATTTCCATTTTCGCCCGACTCGGGGGCGGCATCTTCACCAAGGGCGCCGACGTTGGCGGCGACATGGTGGGCAAGGTTGAAGCGGGCATTCCCGAGGACGACCCCCGCAATCCGGCAACCATTGCCGACAATGTCGGTGACAATGTCGGCGACTGTGCGGGGATGGCCGCCGATCTTTTCGAAACCTACGTGGTGACGATTGTTGCAACCATGGTGCTCGCAGCGATCATCTTGCCGGTTGATCTCAAACTGATCGGCATGGTGCTGCCGCTGGCCATTGGCGGGGTCTGCGTCCTGACATCGATCGCCGGCACGTATTTCGTCAAACTGGGCGCGTCGGGTAACATAATGGGGGCACTCTACAAGGGCGTCTTGGCCACCGGAGTCCTTTCGCTGGTCGCGCTCGTGCCGGTCATGTGGCTGATCTTTGGCGACATGAACCGATCGATTGCCGTTGGCGATATCAGCTTTACGCCCTGGGCGCTCTATGGGTGCGGGGTTGCCGGGCTGGTGATCACCGGGCTGATCATCTGGATTACCGAATATTACACCGGCACCAACCGGCGTCCGGTCAACTCGATTGCCGAAGCTTCGATCACCGGGCACGGCACCAATGTCATTCAGGGCCTTGCCGTTTCGCTTGAATCTACGGCCCTTCCCGCTCTGGTCATCATCGCGGGCATCATTGTTACCTATTCGCTGGCAGGCCTGTTCGGCATCGGGGTGGCGGTTGTGACCATGCTGGCACTGGCCGGCATGATCGTCGCGCTCGACGCCTTTGGTCCGGTGACCGACAATGCCGGCGGCATCGCCGAAATGGCAGGGCTGCCCGACGAGGTGCGCAAGAATACCGATGCACTCGACGCCGTCGGCAATACAACAAAAGCTGTAACCAAAGGCTATGCGATTGGTTCGGCCGGTCTTGGCGCGCTGGTGCTGTTTTCCGCCTATACCCAGGATCTCGCCTATTTCATCGGTGAAGCGGTGGAAGGCGATTTCTACTTCGGCGTTGGACCGATCAGCTTCTCGCTGGCCGACCCCTATGTGGTCGTCGGGCTGCTGTTCGGTGGATTGTTGCCCTTCCTGTTCAGCGGCATGTCGATGACTGCTGTCGGCCGCGCCGCCCAATCGGTTGTGGTTGAAGTTCGGCGCCAGTTTGCCGAACGCCCCGGCATCATGGCGGGGACCGAAAAGCCAGATTATGGCCGGGCTGTCGATATGCTGACCAAGGCGGCAATCAAGGAAATGATAGTGCCTTCGCTGCTGCCCGTACTCTCGCCGCTTGTCGTGTTTGGAGTCATACTGCTCATCGCCGGAAAGGCGGCGGCGTTTGCGGCGCTGGGCGCCATGCTGCTTGGCGTTATCGTGACTGGCCTGTTCGTCGCCATCTCGATGACGGCGGGCGGCGGCGCCTGGGACAACGCCAAAAAGAGCTTTGAAGACGGGTTCACCGATTCGACTGGCCAGACCCACTACAAGGGGTCGGAGGCCCACAAAGCCTCGGTCACCGGCGATACAGTCGGCGACCCTTACAAGGACACTGCCGGTCCCGCGGTCAATCCGATGATCAAGATAACAAACATCATCGCCTTGCTGCTGCTGGCCGTGCTCCACTAGCAGGACAAGGACAATCCTGGAAAACCGAGGACGCTCAATACGATACGCGTCAAAACTACGCAGGGCCGGGCAATTTGCCCGGCCCTGCGCCTTCATAGCCGGCAATACGCACTGCAAAAGGGCAGCCATGCTGACAAATACCTTGGTCTTATGTCCTTGAATCCTAAAGCTGATATTGGCTTTCCGACCGCAAGGGCATAAGCTCTCCGCTATACCGGAAGACGTTGAGGGACGCCGGCAGATGATCGACACGACTGAAAACCTGCGCCCCTGGCGCGACCGCCTGATCGCGCTGAAGGCCGAAACGCCTCAATTGGCGCGTTTCGTGGCCAATGCGCTCCATTCGGCCGACGAACAGGACCTACTGCTTTACCCTGCGGAAACGCTCGAGGCGCTGCTGGCGACGACCTATTCCCACATAGGTCAGCGCACCCCCGGCAAGGCCGATATCCGCATCTGGACCCCTGAGAGCGAAGACATCTCGGGGATTACCATCATCGATATTTATTCGGCCGATACCCCGTTCATCGTCGATTCGGCGCTTGCAGCGATTCGCGCCGCTGGTGGCACGATCCGGTTCATGACCCATCCCGTAGTTGCTGTGGACGATAGCACCGCCCCCTGGCAGGTGATTGAAGATTTGCAGGGCGCGCGCAAAGAAAGCGTGCTCCATGTCCATATCGATACCCCAGCCGATTCCAATGCACTCTCGGTCATTTCCGAAGAGCTGACCCAGACCATGGCGCAAGTGCGCGCCGCAGTTGTCGACTGGCGCGAGATGCTCGAGCGCCTACGCACTGCAGTCGTCGCCTATCGCTCACACCCGCCCGCCATGCGCGAACAGGCGCTGACCGAAGCCATCCATTTTCTTGCCTGGCTGGCCGATCACAATTTTACATTCCTTGGCATGCGCGAATATCGCCTGACCGGCGAGGGCGAGGCTCAAACGCTTGTCCCCATCGAAGGATCGGGGCTGGGGATTTTGCGCGATCCCGACTATCTTTATCTGCGTCAATCCACACGCTATGTGCATATGAACGACCAGCATCTGGCGTTCTTGGACACCGACGAGCCGCTCATGGTCACAAAGGCCAACCGGCGTTCGCTCGTCCACCGCCGTGTCCACATGGATTACGTGGGCATCAAGACTTTTGACGCCACTGGCACAATCACCGGCGAATTGCGCATCGTGGGCCTGTTCACCTCAGCCTCACTGGCCACACCAGTCAGCGAAGTGCCGCTGATCCGGCGCAAGATTGCCCAGGTGATGACCCAGTCGGGCTTCGATCCCCGCTCCCACGCCGGCAAGGCATTGATGAACACGCTGGATAACTATCCGCGTGACGAACTTTTCCAGATTTCCCAGGACGAGCTTTTCGAATTCTCCAATGTGATCGCCACATTGCCCGATCGCCCGCGCGTGCGCGTTCTGCCGCGCATCGACAGGTTCGACAACTTCGTTTCGGCCCTTGTTTATCTGCCGCGCGACCGCTTTGATTCCAACGTTCGCGCCCGGATCGGCGAACATCTTGCCAGCCGCTATGACGGGCGGGTTTCCGCCTTTGCCCCCGATTTCCCCGAAGGCGATCTCGCGCGGGTCCATTTTATCATCGGACGCAATGGCGGCCCCACCCCGCGCCCGGACCGCGAAGCGCTTGAAACTGAAATTTCCGAACTGACACGCACCTTTGCCGATCGCCTGCTTTCGGCGGCGCCCCATGCCGGCGATATCGCCGACTACGCAAGCGCGTTTTCCGCCGATTACCAAGTGGCCCACTCCCATGCCGATGCCCTTGATGACATCGCCGTGTTCAAGGCACTTGGGCCGGACAACCCACTGGCCGTGCGGTTGAGCCGGGGAACTGAAGGGCCATCGAGCCTGACGCTCAATGTCTATCACCGCGCCGATCCTATCCCGCTCTCGGCCCGCGTGCCGATGCTGGAAAATTTCGGCTTCTCGGTCATCGACGAACGCACCTACACAATTCGCCCGCTTGGGCCGCAACCGCGTTTTCTTCACGCCATGTCGATCCGCACCAGCGATGGCAGCGAGATCGATCTGGGCCAGAGCGCGCGACGCATCGAAGCCGGCATACTGGCTGTATCCAGTGGTCTTGTCGAAAATGACGGCTACAACCGCCTGACCCTGACTGCAGGGCTTGGGCATGCCGATGTGGCTATCCTGCGCGCTTTGGGGCGTTATCTCAAACAAGTCGGCATCGCCTGGTCACAGACCTATATCTGGACGGCGCTTTCGGCCCATCCGGCCACTGCCCGCGCGCTCGTCGAGCTGTTCCACACATTGCACGACCCCCATCTCGACGCCGACCGCAACGCTGCAGCCGATGCGCTTCGGGCCGAGATCGGCGCAGGGCTGGAAACCATAAGCTCGATCGACGAAGACCGCATCATCCGGCGGCTGCTCAACCTGATCGATGCCAGCGTGCGCACCAATCTCTACCAGCGCATCGACGGCAAGCCGCGTCCGGCGCTGGCCCTAAAATTCGACGCCACACAACTCGAAGGCATTCCCCAGCCCAGGCCGTGGCGCGAGATTTTCGTGTACTCGCCACGTGTCGAAGGCATTCACATGCGCGGCGGACCGATTGCCCGTGGCGGGCTGCGCTGGTCGGATCGTTCCGAAGATTTCCGCACCGAAATCCTCGGGCTGGTCAAGGCGCAGATGGTCAAGAACGCCGTGATCGTGCCGGTGGGCGCCAAGGGTGGATTCGTGCCCCGGCTGATGCCGGCCAACCCCGACCGCGATACATTCCTGGCCGAAGGTACCGCCTGCTACAAGATCTTCATTTCCAGCCTGCTCGATGTGACCGACAATCTTGTCGGCGACACGGTGCTGCCGCCCGAAGAGGTGTTCAGGCGCGAAGATGACGATCCCTATCTCGTTGTTGCTGCCGACAAGGGCACTGCGAGTTTTTCCGACACAGCAAACGCGATTTCCCAAGATCGGGATTTCTGGCTCAGTGACGCTTTCGCCTCGGGTGGATCGGCCGGCTACGACCACAAGAAGATGGGCATCACCGCCCGCGGTGGCTGGGAAGCGGTCAAGCGCCATTTCCGTGAAGTCGACATCGACATCCAGACGCAGAGCTTTACAGTGGCCGGCGTCGGCGACATGAGCGGCGACGTCTTTGGCAATGGCATGCTGCTCTCGCCAAAAATCCGGCTGGTCGCTGCCTTCGATCACCGCGATATCTTTATCGATCCCGACCCCGACATCGATGCGAGCTTTGCCGAACGCGCCAGACTGTTTCAGCTGCCGCGCTCGAGCTGGCAGGACTATGACTCAGCGTTGATATCGAACGGTGGCGGCGTATTCTCGCGCCAGGCAAAGTCGATCCCGCTTTCGCCCCAGATGCAGACTGTTCTGGGCCTGACCGGCGTGAGCGCATCGCCCAACGAAATCATGTCGGCGATCTTGCGCGCCGATGTCGATCTGCTGTGGTTTGGCGGCATTGGCACCTATATTCGCGCCAGCGACGAAACCGACGCCTCGGTGGGCGACAAGGCCAATGACGCAATCCGTGTGCCCGGCCATGCGGTGCGAGCCAAGGTGATCGGCGAAGGCGCCAATCTGGGCCTCACCCAGCGCGGACGCATCGAATATGCGCTGAATGGCGGGCGCATCAACACCGACGCAATCGACAATTCGGCCGGCGTCAATTCCTCCGACCTTGAGGTCAATATAAAAATCGCGCTGTCCGATATGGTGCGGTCGGGCGAACTCGCGATGGAGGCGCGCAACATTTTCCTTACGGAAATGACCGACGAAGTCGCCGAACTGTGCCTGCGCAACAACTACCTGCAGACACTGGCGCTTTCGCTTGCCCAGCGGCGCGGCATGGCCGACTTCCCCGATCTCGTCGACTTCATCGATGAGCTTGAGGCCGCCGGAGAACTCAACAGAAGTGTCGAAAACCTGCCCGACGACACTGCATTGGCCGAACGGGCCGCCAGCGGTGTGGCGCTTACGCGCCCCGAACTTGCCGTGCTGCTCGCTTACGCCAAGCTTTCGCTTTATGCGGAACTGCTCGATTCTCCGGTGCCCGACGACCCCTATCTGGCCCGTGAGTTGTTTCGGTATTTCCCCGAAACGCTCAAGGCGCGCTACCCCCAGACCATCGAAAACCACCGCCTGCGGCGCGAAGTCATCGCCACGGTTCTCTCAAACGCCATGATCAACCGCGGCGGTCCGGCATTTGTCACACGATTGACCGCCATCACAGCGGCCGAGCCGGGCGCTGTCGCTTTCGCCTACGCCGCAGCGCGCGACAGTTTCGATCTGGCTGCACTCAATGCGGCAATCGACGATCTGGACACAAAAGTCGCTGGCGATACCCAGTTGGCGCTCTACGCCGAGGTCCAGGCGCTCCAGATTTCCCAGGCCCTGTGGTTCTTGCGCAATGAGGACTTTTCCGACGGGCTTTCGGATATGGTGGCGCGTTATCGGGACGGCATTGCCGAAATCCGGGCTTCGCTGTCCGATCTCGTATCGCCGTTCCTTGCCGAGGCCATCGCCACTCAGGAAAAGAGTTTCGAAGCGGGGGGCGCCTCGCCCGACCTGGCCCGACGGATTGCTGCACTCTCGGTGCTTTCGCTGGCCCCAGATGCCGTGCTTGTCGCCACGAAATCGAAGGTGGCGGTGCCCGACGCAGCAAAGGCCATGTTTGCGGTAATCGAAATGTTCAAACTCGGGCGCCTCACGGAACAGGGCGCCGCCATTGATGCTGCGGACAGGTTCGACCGGATGGCGCTCGATCGGGCACTCGCAAACCTGATGCGCGCTTTGCGGGATCTGGCGAGCGATATTCTCGACCAGGGCCCCGGCCCGGTTTCCGAAAGGATTGCCGGCTGGCGGGCGGCCCGCGAAGGCGCCATAAACCGCATGAGCGAAACTGTTTCCGATCTTATCGAAGGCGAGCTGACGATCTCGCGCCTTTCGGTGGCGGCCGGTCTGCTCAGCGACCTGGCCCGGAGTTGATCCGGGCCACAGCGCCACATCCCCACTAATGCTCGAAAGCGTTCCACACGCCGACGGTTTCCCGCTCCATGGTCTGGCAGTCCCAACCCCGCACCAACCGCCGAGCGGCATCGCGAGCCATCTGGTTGGCATTGGCATTGGCGCGCGCGTCGATCTGAGCGACCCAGCAGGTGTTGCCCTCCTCAATCTTTGTCACAACGAGCACCTGACCTTGCGGGTCTCCCGGCTCGATGGGTTCGAGATAATAGCGCACAATGGTGGCGACGGGACGCTCACCCCACTCCGATGACGCTTCAAGCAACCACTCGATCTTGTCCCCGATCTGGTTGAACTGCGGAAATGTCTGGCCTGCCGCCATCTCATCGGGCGCCCCGAAGCCGTAGGACACGAACATCCTCAGATCACCATCGGCGATCATCAGCGGAAAGCCATTATAGCCGGGGCAGGCAAGTTCGGCGCCCAGTTCGTAGGATGAAACGACAGTGCAGCGCTCAAAATCGATGTCAGTGTAGCCCGATCGCCACGTTTGTGCCTGCACGGCATTGGTGGCAGCCAAAAAGGTGAGTGTGGCGGCTGCGAAACTGGAAAGCCTTGTCATCATAGCGTCCTCCTGCGTCCTTCAGAGGGGGTCGATGTCCAATATGACTTGCATTCATACGTGCCGATAGGCGAAAACCCCCGCGACACCCTCCTCCCTACGCGTCCAGGATTGAACCGCACATGAATATCGATGCCATTGCCGTCGGCAAGAACCCGCCCGAAGACCTCAACGTCATCATCGAAGTGCCCTTGGGCGGCGAGCCGATCAAGTACGAGATCGACAAGGAATCCGGCGCGCTGTTCGTCGACCGGTTCCTCTACACCCCCATGCGCTACCCGGGCAATTACGGCTTTGTGCCTCACACGCTTTGCGGCGATGGCGACCCGCTCGACGTCATCGTGCTCAACTCGCGTCCGCTGGTGCCGGGCGCCGTCGTCCGTTCGCGTCCGGTCGGCGTCTTGTTCATGGAAGACGATGGCGGCCAGGACGAAAAGATCCTCGCGGTGCCCGTTTCCAAACTGACCCGCATGTATGACAGCATCCACGATGTGACCGATCTGCCCGAAATCCAGGTCGAGCGCGTCAAGCATTTCTTCATGCACTATAAGGATCTCGAGCCCGGCAAATGGGCAAAGATCGACAGGATCGGCGGCGTCGACGATGCACGCAAGGTGATCCTCGATTCCATAGCGATGGCCAAAAAAGGCTAATCTCCGCTCCCCACTTCACGCCGGCCATCTCCGAAAGCAATCCCGCGCCTGCAACCCTTGACCCAACAGGGGCTGCGGGCGTAAAACATCAAACCGTACCCGCTGGTACGGATACCTCACGAGATATGGATTGACGGCCCGATGAGCGCAAAGACCCTCTATGACAAGATCTGGGACGACCACGTTGTCGCGACGAACGAGGATGGCACCGCCATTCTCTATATCGACCGTCACCTCGTCCACGAAGTCACGAGCCCACAGGCGTTCGAGGGTTTACGACTTGCGGGCCGCTCCGTGCGGGCACCCGAGCGCACGCTTGCCGTCGTCGATCACAACGTGCCGACCACGGACCGCACGCACGGCATCGACGATCCGGAATCGAAAATCCAGGTCGATACGCTTGCCAAGAACGCTGTCGATTTCGGCGTCGAATATTACAATGAACTGGATATGCGCCAGGGCATCGTCCACATCGTAGGGCCCGAGCAAGGTTTTACGCTTCCAGGCATGACGATTGTCTGCGGTGACAGCCACACATCGACCCATGGCGCGTTTGGGGCTCTGGCCCACGGCATCGGCACCTCCGAAGTCGAGCACGTTCTGGCAACCCAGACGCTGATCCAGTCCAAAGCCAAGAACATGCGCGTCACCGTCAACGGCTCGCTGCCGGATGGGGTGACTGCAAAAGACATCATCCTTGCCATCATCGGCGAAATCGGCACTGCTGGCGGCAATGGCCACGTCATCGAGTTTGCCGGTCAGGCCATCCGCGAACTGTCGATGGAAGGCCGCATGACGGTCTGCAACATGACCATCGAGGGCGGCGCCCGCGCCGGTCTGATCGCTCCGGACGAAAAGACCTTCGCCTATGTCAAGGACCGCCCCCGCGCCCCGCAGGGCACTGCCTATGACATGGCACTCGATTACTGGAAAACGCTCTATACCGACGAGGGCGCCAATTTCGACAAGGAAGTTGTGCTCGATGCTGCGAACCTGCCCCCGATCGTATCCTGGGGATCTTCGCCCGAAGACGTGATCTCGGTAACCGGCGCCATTCCCAACCCTGACGATATTGCCGACGCCAACCGGCGCGCATCGAAAAAGCGTGCGCTTGAGTATATGGGGCTTACGGCCGGCACCAAGATCACCGACATCGAACTCGACCGTGTGTTCCTGGGTTCATGCACCAACGGACGTATCGAAGATCTGCGCGCTGCTGCCGCAGTGGTTGCAGGCCAGAAGGTTCATCCGCGGGTCAGCGCCATGGTGGTGCCCGGTTCAGGGCTGGTCAAAGCGCAGGCCGAGGCCGAAGGGCTGGACAAGATCTTCATCGAAGCCGGATTTGACTGGCGCGAGCCCGGCTGTTCGATGTGTCTTGCCATGAACGCCGACAAACTGGCACCGGGGGAGCGTTGCGCTTCGACATCAAACCGCAATTTCGAAGGTCGCCAAGGTTTCAAGGGCCGCACGCATCTGGTTTCCCCCATCATGGCGGCTGCCGCGGCGATCAAGGGCCGCTTCGTCGACATTCGCGAGTGGCCAACGGCCTGACTTGCAATGAGCGATGCTGCCCAGGGCGACGCAAAATTATGGGGGCCGTTACCGGCCCCCTCTCTCGATGACATCGAAGCGTTGGCCATAGCAGCGCTCCACGCCCTTCCCGAACCGTTCAAATCCATGGCGCAGGGCATCGAGTGCCGTGTCGCCGAATTTCCCACCGACGCTGTCTGCAAGGACATGGACATTGAAAGCCCTTTCGATCTGATGGGGCTTTTCGAGGGTATCGGGATGACCGAGGACGGCATCGTGCCCCAGACAGGCCAGATGCCGAACAGGGTCTGGCTCTACCGCCGGCCAATGCTCGACTATTGGGCCGAGCACACCGACACGCTGGGTGAAATCGTTACCCATGTACTGGTCCACGAAATCGGCCACCATTTCGGGCTGTCAGACGACGACATGTACGCAATTGATGACGGTTTGCGATAACACAGCAGATTACTGCCCGGCCTCACCCCGGCTCATAAAGCGATCATTTGCACTGCTGTCGTCTTCGAGATCATCGTCAACCACAACCACAAGATCCTGTGCCTTAAAATCCGCGTACCAGGCATCCCATTCAACGAGATCAAAATGAGCATCGGGCCTGTCCGGCCCTTCGTTGCTATCGGCATTGAGCATGTGTTGATCGAATGTAACGCCCAAAAGATGGTGTTCCTTGCCGCCCACACCGGACATGCCAGCCATTATGGGGTTGCCGCCGCGTGCCGCTGTCCAATCCTGTAACGCGTAACGCGCTGAGTATTTGGCCATGTCCGCAGCTCCATTTCTCGCGTTCAGGCGCACAACGACGACGCTGGCCGAACCATTGCGTTAAACATGGGCTTGGCAGAGCCATACCGAACAGGTTACCCCAATTGACTAGGTTGCTTTTTTGGCGTGGCAAGACAATCTGCTCACGCTCTTGCAAAGGAGCGCAATTGAACGTTTGGACCAGCCTGTATGAGCGGCGCGCTATTATTGTATTGGGTGATCGTAGGATTTTGCGCGATCAAATCGGCGGCATTTCTCGCCCTCTTCAGTTTCGACCCCAAAAATCGTGCTGCACTTTGGTTCTCGGGCGCTTTCGTTGCTGCAGCGACGAGCTTTCTCGCCGAGATCGTCTTGACGACGGCATTCTATCCCAGCGTGACGCGCATGGTGATCGCACTGAGCATTGTCGTGATGTTCATCCTCGTCGCCTATGGCTATGCGGTACTTTACAAGGTTCACCTTCACCCCGGCGGCGGCTGGGCCATCGCAGCGGCGTCCGCTCTGCTTTACTGGATCATTCTCGATCTGCCGCGCGAAGATTTCACCCGTCAGCTCGTCTATCAGCTTCCCTACGCACTTTTGAGCCTGCTCTCCCTGTCGGTGATCACCCGGGCGCGTTCAAAACGGATTTTTGACTGGGTTCTCATCGTCCTTCTGGCGCTGCTGGCGCTGCACTTTGTAGCCAAACCATTCCTTGCCCTGTGGACAGGCGGCGTGGGGGTCACCGCTTTGGACTTCGTCAACACCGTCTATGCCGGCGTGTCTACCGCAGTGGGGGCTGTTCTGTTGCTGTTTATGGCGACCACAGCGTTCGGATTGATGTTGAGCGACACCACCGGTCGCCTCATCCAAAAGGCCGAACGGGATGACGAAACCGGACTGCTCAACCGGGCAGGCTTTACAAACCATGCCGAACGCAGCGTCCTGGCATTGGGCCAGACCGACACCGCCAGGCGCCCTGAGCTTACTTTGACTTTGATCGGGATGAATACCCCGTTGCATCCCCGCGCATCCGATCGCCACCTCGCCGAAATGGCCGAACTGATCGGCGATCATGTCCCCAGCGACGCCTTGGTCGGTCGCATGGCCGATTGCGATTTTGCGGTATTGTCTCCAGCAACCAATCTCATGGCTGCGCGCGCCAACGCCGAAGCACTGCGTCTGGCTGCAAACGCGCGCTTGAGCGAAGCTGGTCGCCCGGTCACACTGAGCGTTGGCATCACCGAACGCGAAAAGGGTGAGGTCTATGCCGATCTTCTGGCCCGTGGATTGTGGGCGCTCGATGAGGCTGAAAAGTCGGGTGGCAATTGCGTGCGCCTTGCCGGCCACGCCAATTTCGTCACCTCTGGCGAGCGCCGGGCCAAATCCGCACTATGAGTTATCTGCGGACAGCGCAGCGAGCCGGGTCTGCTCCATTTCGTCAAGTGTGAGAAAATAGAGCCGGTCGGGCGGGGTTTCCATTGCGTTGATCCAAATAAGCGGATCGATACCCATTTCTTCAAGATACCGCGCAATGCGCGCCGACACCGACTGTGCATCGGACATAGCTTGCGCCGAGCCGATAGCTTCGCCCCCCGCACCAGCGTAGATTTGATGCACCCCGATCGCTGCTTTGTCTGAAACGATCCGCTGGATACCCCCGGCCAAAACCAGCGGGCAGGACGATCCACAAAGGGCGCCATCGCCGACAGCAGTATCAAAACCGCTCTCGCGGATCAGCCGTCCAATGGCCAGGGCATCTTCGACCGAGCCGCCCGGTGAATTAAGCGCAACTGTTTCCACGTAATCGCCGCGCCGGTCCACTTCCTGGGCAAAGCGCGTAGCGGCGCCGGGCACTATTGTGCCCGACAGCATGAGGACGCCGCCGCCCAAAAGTTCGATGGACAGGGGTTCGGCGAGCTGTTCGGGTGGTGTGCGTATATGCTCGAGCGGGCGATAGGCAGGATTGTCCGGGTCGATTTCCGGCCGCTCAACAGCCGGTAGCATCGGATCGCCCGGGGCAACCAGCAGATCGTCAGGCTGTGTGGCGTTGAGCTCGAAATAGTCGCTGGCCAACACCCAAGCCGCGCCGGCCAGCATTGCAAGGAACACAGTCTTGAGGATCGTGCCATCTTCAATGGCTCCGACCCTGCCCAGCAGGTTTTTGGCGCGGCCCTTTGGCCGCGGTACTGGCGTTTCAAGGCTGCTCATGTGCGCGCCGGTCCGTCGCCACGCTTGCGCTGAAAGGCAGGAATTGTGGTGACCGTATCATCCTTGGTGCCTTGATTCGGCTCGGTTGGGGCTTCATCGGTCGTGGGTCGCGCCTCGACATCGGGCGTTGCGTCAGGTGCTACAATAGCGGCCGATTGGGTCGCCGTGCGTTCGACACTTTCCGCGCTTGCCATCATCTGATTATGCAGCGCCACGGCGCGCATCATGTCGGCTGCGGTCAGTGTTTCTGCGTCATCGAGCGCCTCGGCGTCGCGCCGCATGGCTTGATGGGCCACCGCCAGCAGCAGCACAAGCACCACGGGCAGCAGATCGATTGAAATTGCACCGGCCCATGAAGGCAGAAAATCCGATGCATAACGCAAGACAGCCTCTGCGCTCGACAAGGGTACAAACCTGCGCGGCTCGACGCGCGGCTCCTCGATGATGGCTTGGGCGGCCTGGCTCAGCGCATTCGATTGTGCCGAGACCGCCTCGCGAATATTGGCCATCGCTGCGTCCTGGCGCACGACAAGCCCCGCACTCTGTCCATCGGCCACTGGCGCTATGAACCCCAGCGAAAGATCTTCGGCAGCTCGCGCAACAGATGGGGCAACCGAGGTTTCCTGCAGTGATGCGATCACACCGGTCATGGCGACGATCTCGGCGGCAAATCCATCGGCGCGCGGCTGAACGGCGCCCGGGGCCGAGACAAGTTCACGCATCACGTTCAAATGCTCCGAACCGGTCTCGAACAGCGCATTGACCCGCGTCTGCGAGTTCGAAATCGAAGCCCCCAGAGAGGTCATTTGAGCGCTCATCTGGCTGAGCAATTGCACAACAGATCCCGACCCGGCAGACCCGGTCAGCGCACCGCCGCTACGCTCCTCGTCAGCCAGAGTCGCAAAGCGTTCTGCCGCCCGTTGCACGTCGGGGAGAAGCGATTGGGCGGCAAGGGCGTTAGCGTGGGCAGCGTCGAGGTCGCCTGTGTAATCCTCGAGCGTTACGGCCATATGCTGCTCGAGCGCAGCTGAACCGGCGAGAGCCGCCGCGTTGAGCCACGAACTCATGGCAACAATCATCACCGAGCCGATCGCCATGACCACGGTCATCGAGAGCCGCTGGCCGGTGGTGCGCATCAGCGGCAGGAACCGCATCATGTAGCTCCAGAACACGTAGATGCCGACCGAAACGGCAACCGAGTAGATGATTGCGGCGAAAAATACGAAATTGGCGTCGCCGTCGAGGAGCCCGCGAACACCAAGATAGGTGTAAACCCCGCTGGCCAGTGCCAGAACCGCAAGGGCAAAGCGTGTAGTTGTTTCAAGACCCTTGATCGTCTGCCCGATGCGGGCGGCGTTGTTCTGACTTGGCATTGAAAAAATCCCCTCGGGCGCGGCTCGCGTCACAGATGTTAAGACCAGATTAACAGGCAAATACCGGCGAAATCGAGATCAGTTTGTACCCCGCGGGGCGCTCTCGCCATTGTGAATGACAGTCGGTGATCCTTTGGCCGGGCGGCGCGTTGTCAGACATAAGCAATTTTGCTGCCTGGAGGACGCTCCCATGTCCATCAACCGCCGCCAGACGCTGGGGCTGGGTCTTTCAACCCTAGCTGCGCTCGGCGTTACCACAATTCTGCCCCGCACGGCCTTTGGCCAACATTCGCAAGGCGATCTCTACCCATCGGACGCCGGCAACTTTTTCATCCATCCGATCTCTCACGCTTCGCTGGTTATCGAAACGCCATCGGGCGCGATCTATGTCGACCCGGTCGGCGGCGCAGAACTCTATGCCGACCTGCCAGCACCCGATCTGATCCTTGTCACCCATGAACATGGCGACCATTTCGATCTGCCAACGCTTGAGGCATTGGTTGGCGATGGAACGGAGATCATAACAAATCCGGCGGTGTTTGCCATGCTGCCCGACGCGCTTGCAGCCAAGGCGCGGGAAATGGCCAATGGCGGCAGCGACAGTTTTGGTGAGATCGCAATCGATGCTGTCCCGGCCTACAACACCACGGAAGACCGTCTGCAGTATCACCCTCAAGGCCGCGACAACGGCTATGTCGTGACCATCGGGGGCAAGCGGGTCTATATCGCCGGGGATACTGAAGACATTCCCGAAATGCGCGACCTCGATAACATTTCCATTGCCTTTGTCCCGATGAACTTGCCGTTCACAATGACCGAAGAACAAGCGGCGTCAGGCGTTGCCGCGTTTTTGCCGACCTATGTCTATCCCTACCATTACGGCGAGAGCGACATCGACCTGTTCGAGCAATTGCTGATGGACGAAGCCGGCGGCGGCACACAAGTGGTGCGCGGCGAGTGGTATTGAGGGCGGCCCCCCTATTCTTCGGGTTCGGTCGTGACCATAAGGGGGAAGCCGAACTGTTGGGACAACTCAATGGCTTCCTCAGCTTTGGTCTCGGCAATTTCCTTGGTGTAGACGGCGATGACGGCAGCGCCCTTCTGGTGGGCTGTCATCATTATCGATTCCGCCTGCGGCTCGCCGAGCCGGAAAATCGATTCAAGCACCTTCACGACGAAGTCGCGCGGCGTGTAATCATCGTTGATGAGAATGACCTTGTGCAGCTTGGGCCGCGCGGTCTTGAGCTTTGTCTGCGTGCGTTGTTTTGTCGAAGTATCGCTCATGACGGCACCTCTTTAAAATGGGCGGAGCGGGCCCGTTAATATAGGTCCGCTCCGCATCAATTCCAAATCAACTTCAAGAACGATCAGCTCGCCGCAGCCTCGGCGGCGGCAGCACGCGACGCGCGCTTGCGGTCATGGGGATCGAGATGAATCTTGCGCAAACGCACCGAATTGGGCGT
Source organism: Pelagibacterium sp. (assembly GCF_048264985.1). Classification (GTDB taxonomy): domain Bacteria; phylum Pseudomonadota; class Alphaproteobacteria; order Rhizobiales; family Devosiaceae; genus Pelagibacterium. The sequence goes on along the minus strand of NZ_JBLXCL010000001.1, from coordinate 318,051 downwards.
GACTTCGACATATTCATCGTCGGAAATGTAGCTCAACGCCTGTTCGAGGCTGAGACGTTTGGGCGGTGTCAGCCGGATCGCCTCATCTTTCGAAGTCGTGCGAATGTTGCTCAACTGCTTGCCCTTGAGCACGTTGACCTCGAGATCGTTCTCGCGGTTGTGCTCCCCGATGATCATGCCTTCATAGACATCGACACCCGGCTCGATCAGCATCGGACCACGATCTTCGAGGTTGAACAGCGCATAGGCGACAGCCTGGCCTGTAGCGTTGGAAATCAGCACGCCGGTGCGCCGCATTGGCAGCGGCCCCTTGAACGGGGAATATTCGTGGAAGACGCGGTTGAAAATCGCCGTACCGCGCGTATCCGACAGCAGCTCGCCCTGATAACCGATAAGGCCACGAGTCGGCACATAGAGGCGGACACGCGTGCGTCCAGCGCCCGAGGGGCGCATTTCGACGAGATCGCCACGGCGTTCGGTCAGCTTTTGCACCACAACGGAAGAAAACTCGTCATCGACGTCGATGATGACTTCTTCAATAGGCTCAAGCTTTTGCCCGTTTTCTTCGCGGAACAGCACTTTGGGGCGTCCAAGGCACAATTCGAACCCTTCGCGGCGCATGGTTTCGATCAGAACGCCAAGCTGGAGTTCACCACGACCGGCAACGTCAAAGGAATCATTATCGTCGCCCGGCGTCACGCGGATCGCAACATTGCCTTCGGCTTCACGCAGCAAACGCTCGCGGATGACGCGGCTCTGAACCTTGTCGCCCTCACGGCCGGCCAGCGGGCCGTCATTGATGCGGAAGGTGACCGACAGGGTGGGCGGATCGATCGGCTTGGCTTCAAGCGGCGAGGTGATCTGGGGCACTGCGATTGTATTGGCAACCGTTGCTACCTCAAGACCGGCAAGCGCGACGATATCGCCGGCCTTGCCCTCTTCGATGGGCTCACGCTCGAGACCACGGAAACCCAGAACCTTTGAGATACGGCCCTTTTCGACGGTCTTGCCGTCGCGCGAAAGCGCGTGGACGGTATCGCCGGGTTTGACCGAACCTGAAAAAACACGCCCCGTCAGAATGCGGCCCAGGAACGCGTTGCGCTCGATGGTCGTGACCAGCATCTGGAAGGGGCCTTCTTCGACCTTGGGTTCCTCGAAATGCTCTACGACCTTGTCGAGCAACGGCCCCATTGTTTCCTTGGGACCAGACGGGTCTCCGGCCATCCAGCCTTGCTTGGCCGAACCATAAAGAACCGGGAAATCGAGCTGTTCGGGGGTCGCATCGAGCGAAACGAAAAGATCAAAAATCTCGTCGAGCACTTCGTTGTGCCGCTCTTCGGGCTTGTCGATCTTGTTAATCGCAACGATAGGGCGCAGGCCGATCTTGAGCGCCTTGGACAGGACGAACTTGGTCTGCGGCATCGGACCTTCGGCAGCGTCCACAAGGATAACCGCGCCGTCGACCATCGAGAGGATGCGCTCGACTTCGCCACCAAAGTCGGCGTGACCCGGCGTATCAAGGATGTTGATCCGCGTGTCTTTCCAGTTGAGCGAAGTGACCTTCGCCAAAATGGTGATGCCGCGTTCTTTTTCCAGATCGTTGGAATCCATGACGCGTTCATCGACGCGCTGGTTGTCGCGGAAGGTGCCGGACTGCCGAAGCAGAACGTCAATCAATGTCGTTTTGCCATGGTCAACGTGGGCAATGATCGCAATATTGCGCAAGCTCATAAGGTGGGGCCAGCCATTTTCGGGATTTACCGGAGTGTTTCCAACAAAAGTGGCAGCCACTCTTGCAGTTCGGAAACGCGACAAAGTAAATAATTGGGCTGCCTTACATTACGATTGACTGTCAAACAAGAAAAAACGGCGCAGGGCTGGCATGCGCGAAGGCGACAAAGCCCCACCTTCGCGCTGTGCAACAGCTATTTCAGCGATCGCGGAAGGTCTTCGGACTGCCATAGTCCCAGACCAAAACCATCCGGGTCCAGAAAGTCGGCACTCCATCCTCCTGGCGCTTCCGAGACGGGCGTCACGATGGTTACCCCCTTCTCGGCCAACGCGGCAACCGCATCATCGATCCCCCCTTCGCGCAGGTCGAAGATCAGCGCGGGCGTATCCCCACGCTTGCCTTCCTGCTGGAAAAATATCACCTCGAAACCGCCTTCGAATGCTGCGTTGAGCCAGAAGGGATCAGCCCCCTCGCGGCGCTCAACCTCGATCCCCAGGACGTCACGATAGAAGGCTTCGGTGCGTGTTATGTCCGATACGTAGAACACAAGGCTGGGCGCCTGCAGTTTGGGCATGGTCATTGAAAACTCCTTTGATTTAGGATTCGAAACACTCAATGTTGCCGCGTTCAGCGCTTTTGTGAGGTCGGCTTTCCCGTTCGCACGACAAAAACATGCCCGTCAGGGTCGTGGGTGGCAAACGCGCCGCCATGGCGCTGCAAAGCCGGCACGAGGCTGTCGCGGATGGTGCCATAGGCCAGATCGAGATTGAGTCCGATCATTTCGGCAGGCATGGCAACCCCTTTTTGTGCCAACGCCAGTTTCAAAGCGCGTATGCGCTGGCGCAACGCCGTGTCGGGCAAATCGAGCAAATAGGCGATTTCTGCTTTTGAATGACCCGAAAGTGCAAGCGCTGCAACGACCCGCAGCCCCTTTGGCAAATCGGCGAGGATGACATTGAGCGCATCGCCCTGCGGAGCATCGAGTGGGCTCGCTTGTGCCTGCCAGCGCGCTTCGCGCTCGCGGCGGCGGGCGGCAGAACGGGCATCGAATGCAGCGCGTTTGCGAATGGCGCCGGCCATCCAGCGCCGATCGGCAGGTTGTGAAAAATCGCTGCGATCCGCAGCAACCGCAGCGATCAGAACCTCTTGAACGACGTCTTCGGCCTCATCGCTCCGCCGGGCGTAACGTCGCGCCAGAGCCAGCAACTGGGAATAGGGCACATTCGGGCGCATCGCCTTGGGGCTTTCCGTCTATCGATCCGGCCCAGGTGTCGGACCTGGCCGGATCCGCGTTTGGGGGCATCGAGCCCTGCCAACATAGCTGCGCGATCGATCGGCTGCGAGAACAAACAGCTTCAACGACGGCAAGCGCGCGCTGCGGCTTGAGCCGCTCCGCCGAAATCGGCGCAACGGCTCAAATTTCCGGCAACAGGGTCAGGCCGATGCTCTTGGCCCAAGACGATACCATCGCCGCGCGGCCCGGCCCCCGGTTCCAACTAGCCGCGGCCGAGCCGCAATTTGCGTGCGCCGTAGGTTTTCAGACGCAAGCCATTGAGCTTGATAAAACCCTCGGCATCGTGGTGATCGTAGGTTCCAGTGCCTTCTTCAAAGGTCACCAGATCTTCCGAATACAGCGAATAGGGAGAGGAACGGCCAACAATATTGGCTGAGCCCTTGTAGAGCTTGAGCGTGACTTCGCCGCCCACAAATTCCTGGCTCTTGTCGATAAGCGCCTGCAACATTTCGCGCTCGGGTGAATACCACAAGCCATTGTAGATCAGCTCAGCGTAACGGGGCATGATCTCGTCCTTAAGGTGCGCTGCACCACGGTCGAGCGTAATCGATTCAATGCCACGATGGGCTGCGAGCAGGATCGTGCCGCCCGGCGTTTCATAAATGCCGCGGCTTTTCATGCCAACGAAGCGGTTCTCGACGAGATCGAGCCGCCCAATGCCGTGCTTGCCACCCAGCTCATTGAGCTTTGTGAGCAACGCGGCAGGCGAAAGTGCCTCACCATTGACCGAAACCGCGTCGCCCTTGTCGAACCCGATAGTGATGGTTTCCGGCGTGTTGGGCGCATCGACCGGATCGACAGTGCGCTGGAAAACGTAATCGGGCGCTTCGATGGCCGGATCTTCAAGAACCTTACCCTCTGACGAGGTATGGAGCAGGTTGGCGTCAACCGAGAATGGTGCTTCGCCGCGCTTGTCTTTTGGGACGGGGATTTGGTTTTGCTCGGCAAACTCGATGAGCTTTGTGCGGCTCTGCAGATCCCATTCGCGCCACGGCGCGATGACCCGGATGCCCGGATTGAGCGCATAGGCCGACAATTCGAAGCGAACCTGATCATTGCCCTTGCCGGTTGCGCCATGCGCTACGGCATCAGCACCAGTGGCTTCGGCGATTTCGACAAGCCGTTTGGCGATCAGCGGACGAGCGATAGACGTGCCCAGAAGATAAACGCCTTCATAAAGCGCATTGGCCCTGAACATGGGAAACACGAAATCACGCACGAACTCTTCGCGCAGATCCTCGATATAGATTTCCTTGATGCCCATCATTTCGGCGCGCTGACGGGCCGGCTCTAGCTCTTCACCCTGGCCGAGATCGGCAGTAAATGTCACCACCTCGCAATCATAGACCTGCTTGAGCCATTTGAGGATGATCGAGGTATCAAGTCCCCCCGAATAGGCGAGGACGACTTTATTGATGTCTTTGCTCATTGCGTGACCGATAACCGCTTTGACAGGCTGGGATAAGTTGGCGCGACACTAATCAGATCGCACCCGTTCTGTCCATATTGGCGCAAAAATCGGGTTGCGCAGCGCGGCGCGCACGCGCATGGTCTGGCCCAATCGCCCATTTGCCGGACACCCCAAAATGCTGGTCTATGCTCCTGATCTTTCGATCATCCTGGCTTTCGCGCTCGCAGCAATCGTGCTGGCAATTACGCCCGGCCCCGACATGGCCCTGTTTATCTCGCGCACCGTCAATTTCGGGCTCAGGCATGGATTTGCAACGGTTGGTGGTGCGGTGACCGGCATAGCCGTCCACACGATGCTTGCGGCCTTCGGCATTTCGATCCTGATCGTTACGGCGCCGGCGGCCTTCTGGGCACTCAAGATTGCCGGGGCGCTATATCTGCTCTGGCTCGCCTATACGGCCATCCGATCGGGCACCGGGCTTACAGTTGCTCGTAGCTCGGGCAAGGTCCCGAGCCTGAAAAACTCTTACCTCACCGGGCTTGGGATCAATCTGACCAACCCCAAGGTCGCGCTGTTCTTTGTTACCTTTTTGCCCCAGTTCGTTTCGGCGTCCGATCCAAATGCTGCCGCCAAGCTGGTCTTTCTGGGGGCCGAATTCGTCATCCTCTCGCTGCCCATAGTCGTGGGCATCGTATTTGGGGCACAATGGCTGACCGAAACCCTGATGCGCTCGACGCGCTTTCAAAAAGCGCTCAACTGGTCGTTTGCCGCGGTTTTTGCCGCCTTCGCTGTGACCATCCTGACGGCCGAAGCCAGAAAATAGATTTTCCATGAATTATCGCCACGCCTTCCATGCGGGCAATTTTGCCGATGTGGTCAAACACACAATACTCACCCGCATCCTCGCCTATCTGATGCGCAAGGATGCAGGTTTTCGGGTGATCGACACCCATGCAGGTGTCGGCCTGTATGACCTTCTCGGCGATGAGGCAGGTCGGACCGGGGAGTGGCGCGAAGGCATCGCGCGATTAATGGTCGCAAAGCTCTGCAGCGCGGATGCTGAGCTGATTGCGCCCTATTTGGCGGCGGTCAACGCGCAAAACGCTCAAGGCGAGTTGCGCTATTATCCCGGTTCACCGTTCATCGCACGCCATATGCTGCGGGCCCAGGACAGGCTTATGGCGCTCGAGCTGCATCCAGCGGACGCGGAAGCCCTTAAGGAGAATTTTGCAGGCGATATCCAGACGCGGATAACCCAGCTCGACGGATGGGCCGCCATGGGCACCCATTTGCCACCCAAGGAGAAACGTGGCCTGGTGCTTGTCGACCCCCCGTTTGAAATCAAGGGCGAGTTCGAGCGCATGGTGCAGGCGCTGGCCAAAGCCCATGCGCGTTGGCCAGGCGGGATCTACGCGTTCTGGTATCCGATCAAGGATCCAAAAGATGTTAGTGCCTATGTCGACAGTCTGCGGGCGAGCGGTATTACCAAAATCCTGCGTCTGGAGCTGACAATCCGCGCGCCGTCATTTCCACCGCGGCTGCATGGCACCGGCATGATTGTCGTCAATCCGCCCTTCGTGCTCGAAGGTGAAATGCGCAAGCTCCTGCCCAAACTAGCCGAGGTGCTATCTGACGAGGGGCGTGGTCGCTATCATATCGAATGGGTGCGAGGCGAAAGCTGAACCGGCGGAACACTCTTGCGGTTGGCCGACTTATCCCCATATTCAAGCAAACTTTTAGATTGTGGAACCGCACATATGACCTTCGGCGATTTTATCAGGATCTTGTTTTCGATTCTTATCCCCCCACTCGGTGTGTTTCTGCGTGTCGGGTTCGGGCTGCATTTCTGGCTCAACATTCTGCTGACCCTGCTTGGCTATATTCCCGGCCTCATCCACGCGATCTGGATCATCGCCAGCTACCGCACGCGCGACGACGTTGCGTTCCGGCGTTAAGCCCATCGGTCACGCTTTGAGATCGAACTCATAGTAAGCCATCGACTGCCCCTTTCCATTGAGCGCACTATAGAGCGCTTTGGCAGGGACGTTATCGGCCTCGGTGCCGACCCAGGCATAAGCGACGCCCCGCTTTCGCGCCGCGTCAAACAACACTTCCATCAGCCGTTTGGCGATGCCGCGGCGTTGGTGGCTCTCAGCAACACCCACCTCGTTGACGAAGAATTCGAGCGGCTTGTCCGGATGGAAGTAAAACAGTCCCGACGCCATACCCACGACCTTGCTCCCCTCGCAGGCCAGAGCGATCAGATAGTCGGGATGGGCAAGATAGGCTCTGGCCAGATCTGGCTGGACCGGGTCATCGAACACGGACACATCGGCTGAAAGCAAGAGATGGAGATCGTCGCTGCCAACCAGTTTGACGGTGATCATGGCATCTCTCAGAGCATGAACGCTTCGCGGTCTTTCTTCTTGAGGCGTTCGGTTTCCGACTTGAGCTGCCCACAGGCAGCAAAAATATCCCGACCGCGCGGCGTCCGGACAGGCGATGCGTAACCGGCCCGATTGACGATATCGGCAAACGATTCAATCCGATCCCAATCCGAACATACATAATTCGACCCCGGCCAGGGATTGAACGGAATCAGATTGATCTTGGCGGGAATCTTGGACAGCAGCCGCACAAGTTCGCGCGCATCGGCATCGGAATCATTTATCCCCTGCAACATCACATATTCGAAGGTGATGCGCTTGGCATTGGAAACGCCCGGATATGTCCGACACGCCTCGAGCAATTGCTCGAGCGGCCATTTCTTGTTGATCGGCACCAGCACATCGCGCAGATCGTCGCGTACAGCGTGCAGCGAAATGGCGAGCATTACCCCAATCTCTGAACCTGTCGGTTCGATCTGGGGCACAACGCCAGATGTCGATAGAGTGATCCGCCGCTTGGACAGCGAAAGCCCCTCGCCGTCAGAAGCAATAAGCAGCGCCTGTTTGACATTGTCGTAATTGTAGAGCGGTTCACCCATGCCCATCATCACGATATTGGTGATGGCACGGCTGTCGCCATGGGGCACCAGCCCATCGGTGGGCCGGACGCCGCCGGGAAAATCGCCAAGGCGTTCACGCGCCATCATCACCTGACCGAGAATTTCCCCGGCAGTAAGATTACGCACAAGCTTCTGGGTACCGGTGTGGCAGAACGAGCAAGTGAGCGTACAGCCCACCTGCGAGGACACGCAGAGCGTGCCGCGATCGGCTTCGGGGATGTAGACGGTTTCGACCTCGACCGGCGGCATGTTGGGATGAGCCGGATCGCGGAACCGGAACAGCCATTTGCGGGTGCCGTCATTGGACACCTGCTCAGAAACGATTTCCGGGCGCCCGATCCTGAACGCCTGCGCCAGATCGGCACGCAAGCCTTTGGCGATATTGCTCATGGCGCCGAAATCGGTCGTGCCGTTCACATACATCCAGTTCCACAATTGGCTGGCGCGCATGCGCGCATCACGGTCCGACAAACCAAAGTCGCCCAGCTTCGCGCTGATGTCTTTCTTGGACAGGCCCAAAAGGTCTTGCCGACCACTTTTTTGCGGCCGCGGAGCGGATCCATGATCGATATTGAGCGCCAGACTCATGGGCGTTTCTTCCAGAAGGGCTTTGAGGGTTTCGGAGTATATGGACTCGGGCAAGCGCGTTTCAAGCGGCAGGCTGGCGCCAATCCTGCCCAGCCTCTAGCACAATCGGCCCGAGCGCGCAAAGTCAGAGCGTTTCGTCCCGCCGGTCGCCGCGCGTACTTGGGTGCGATATGACGAGAAATTCGACCGGACCCGCGCCCCCGTTGAAGGCACGGTGAACCGCGCCCGGTGCGATTTCAAGGCTGTCATGGGGCGCCAGAAGATGCGTGGCGCCGGCGAGCTCCATACCCAGGCTGCCCGAGAGAACAAAGAACAATTGCCGCGCGACGTCGTGGCGATGGGCTGTCTCGCCGACCCCTTCTGGAATTCGCTCGTGAATGACGTGCAAGTCTGCGCGGGCGAGTAATTGCCAGCCATCACAGCCGTCACCCCATAGATAATGATCGGCATTGGCCTTGGAAACGGGCGCGCTCATGCCCTAGCAGGCCCCATCCATTGCCCGCCCCGCCGCCGTTGCACCCGAAAGCGAAAACGTCTGGCGCACGCTTCGTCCATCGGCGCTGGTACCAGTGATGGACAGGGTCGAGCCTGCCCGGATCGCCTGGACCGCGCTTGCTGACTGGGCCGGATCGTCCAACCAGGCGGCGTCGTCCTGGGTAAAAAGTGAAAAACTCTGACCGCCAACGGTCAGGGTCGCCTCGCTGCCGGACGCAAACTGGTAGCCGGCGACAAGATTGATTTCCGACCGTATGCCCTGTGACGGGCGATGAGTGATGTAAAGATATGCGTCGCTATAGCCAGTTGGCGTCGGCTCGGTCGCCGTCGGACGGGAAAGCACAAAGCAGATCTGACCCGCGCTCTCGGTCGTTGCATAGGCCGACCAAGCATTGTGCTCGCCAAGAATACGAACCGATTGACCGAGGGCCGGTGCCATAAGTGCACCCACGGACAGGGCGGCCAGGGTCGCGATGTTGGCGAAACGCAATACCATTATTGGATATCCTAAACGATCTTGTCTGATTCAAATGCAAAAGGCCGGGCGGGCCCGACCTTTGCCAAAATGAAGCTTTTCGCGCAAGCGCTCACGCTATTGCGGACACTCATCAACCGCCTTGTTGAGGGCTGCTGTTACACCGCGCAACGAATATGTATCGACGGTGTTGGTACCGCGCTGCGAGGTGGCGCGAACGACCATGTTCGACCCTGCCCGCATGGCGCCAACAAAACCAGGCTCATCCTCAATGGAGGCCAGCCAACCCGATTCTCCCTGTGTGACCATGGGATAGGACCGACCATCGACCGAAACCGACGCATTGGCGTTAGTTTCGTGGATCGGATACCCCACGATCGTCGCAACTTCATTGCGGTTTGTGGGTCGAATGGTGACGATAAAATGGATCGCACCGCGGTTGACATTGCTGGGCTCTGTGGTCTGCGGCGTCGAAGAGACGTAACAGATCTTCCCCCCGCCATCGGTATCGGTCCAGGCCGTCCAGAAGTCGAAGGTCCCCAGATTGGTGGCGGCATAAGCCGCCGGGCTGGCACAAAACACGACCGCACCGGAAACCAAGGCGGCTACCGTGCGTCGGATGTGGCTGCGAAACGCTGAATTCATCGCCAAACCCTTCCCCTTAATTCTCTCATTTACTGCACATGACTGCCGCTCTTTCTGCACCCATTATGGTTACCAAGGAGCAAATACGCGCGGCTTTTCCCGACGGGAGACAAACTAGGGATGAATTTGGCCGGAATTTGGCCCGATCCATCACACGCCTGTGTGAAGCGTCTTGCGCCTTTGGGGCTGAACGCGGGCTGAATGGCGAAACCGTCTCAAGCGGCCAGCGGATAATCCTGTTCAACCACGTAAGGGCCGCCTCCGACCGAATCGCGGCTTGAGAATACGACAAACTCATCGACTGAAAACCGCATAGGCGCGAAATGCCCTGCCTGGGTGATATGACGCGCCAGATCGGCAGGGCCGGTATCGCGCAGGCGTGCCAAGGTGACGTGCGGGACGAACTTGCGTCCATCCGGGTTCAACCCGACGCGCTGCAGCAACCGCTCCTGACTGGCTTGCAATCGCAGCAGCGGCTCTGACGGCTCGATCGCTGCATAAAGTGCCCGCGGCTTATTGCCGCCGAAAACACCAAGATGGGAAATTGTCAGATCGAACGGATCGACGTCGGCGTGCATTTCGAGCGCATCGTAGACCTCCTTGGCCATGTGATGGTCGATGTCTCCGATATAGCGCAGGGTGACGTGATAGTTTTCCGGATCTATCCAGCGAGCGCCCGAGAGCCCACCCCGCTTAAGCGAGAGGACGAAAGCAATATCCTCGGGGATCTGCAAACCGGTAAACAGTCTGGGCACGAGCAAAAGCCCTCCATGTTCCGGCCGACCGGCCCGATCCGGCGCAGCCGAATCAAAGCCTAGCACATCCGCGCTTTATCGCGATCAAAAACCCGTCAGGGGTCTGCTGACGGCTTGTGGGCCAACCGGTTTCGCTTGTAATTTCAACACCTCATCTCCATATTGATGGGCAACTGGCGCGGCCAGGAACGGCATGGTGCCGCTCCGCTGGCCGAACAGCATATTTTTTAACTGAGGATGGAACGGAAAATGGCACAATACGACCGTCAGACCGTCGCTGGGCGCGTAGGCACGGCCGCCGCCATCGACGAAGGTCTGCGCAGCCATATGCTGCGTGTTTACAACTACATGGGCATCGGCCTGGTGGTCACGGGCCTGATCGCCTTTTTCGGCAATCAGATGGCCGTCACCGCCGACGCAACTGCAGCCGCTGCACAGCTGGCCAATGGCACATACCTGACCCAATGGGGCGTGCTGCTTTATACGAGCCCGCTGATGTGGGTCGTGGCGCTGTCGCCGCTTGCCTTTGTGCTTGTGCTCTCGTTCGGTATCAACAAGCTCTCGTTCGGCGCCGCACAGGCGACCTTCTGGGGCTTTGCCGCCATGATGGGGCTTTCGCTGTCGTCGATCTTCATGGTCTATACCGACGCTTCGATCGCCAAAGTGTTCTTCATCACCGCAGCGATGTTCGGTTCGATGAGCCTTTACGGGTACACAACCAAGCGTGATCTGACCGGTATGGGGTCATTCCTGATGATGGGCCTGATCGGCATCATCATCGCGATGGTGGTCAATATCTTCCTGCAGAGCTCGGCTCTCGATTTTGCCATCTCGGCAATCGGTGTTGTGATTTTTGTCGGCCTGACTGCCTATGACACCCAGAAGATCAAGGAAGCCTATGCTGAAAACGTCGGCCACGAAGGCTTGGGCAAGCTCGCCATCATGGGCGCGCTGACCTTGTACCTCGACTTCATCAACCTGTTCATGATGCTGCTCCGCCTGTTCGGCAATCGCGAATAGGGATCAGATCCGACGCAGGAAGGCGCCAAATTTGCCCTTTCGGTGAACACTAATCAAAAGGGCCGCGGACTTCGATCCGCGGCCTTTCTTGTATCCGATGCTGCCCTTTCAGCGCACAACGTAAAACTGCGGATCAAGAATGCGCAGCACGTTTGCGAGATCATGGCCACGTTTAAGAACGCGGCCGTCGCTGCCCACAACCATAAACTGGCCCTGGCGCCGCGCAAGTTTTGGATTTTTTTCGACAACGAAGATTGGTCGTTCCGAGGCGCGCTGATAGATAGAGAACATTGCCCGTTCGCGCCCGAAATCGAGCGCATAGTCCCGCCATTCGCCTGCCGATACCTTGCGTCCATAAACATTGAGGATCAGCGCAAGTTCCTTGCGATCGAAACTGACGACAGGAACGGTCCGGCTGGGAGAGCGGGGCGGAGAGAAGGGATGAACATCGCCCTTCTTGGTGTCAAAGCGCTCGCTCAAACCAGGTTCCCTCCATGGCGATGTGACAAACACATACCAATGATTGCCGCGTTCGTGCGCTCTGGCAAGGGTGAACTGTGAGACCTGTGGACGCAAACTCTCCACCAATTGACCGGATTTAGGCCACAATCCATCCCTGCTTGCGCCACTTTGCGAGCCTAGTGTCTATCCATTGCCTCCAGTAGCTGGCCTCTGGATCCACCGAGCCCCCAAACCATGGATCCAGTTGGCCGGCGCCCTTCCCGGCCTAATCCCGGAACAATCTGACGGTTTGTTCTGGTCGATACCATCCTCCAAATCGGCGTATTGGCACTCAGTTCGCTTAGAGACGCGGACCATTGCCCTACGCCATGATTACCGAAGAAACAGCGATGCCCCAAGGATGCGGCCGGGCAGCGCGCCGTCCTTTTCTTGTACGATCACGGCTGCACCATCGGAATTGGGTCCCAATACCTCTTCAAGTGGTATTGTGATCTCGGCACCCTCGCTCGGATCCCACATGCCGATTGCCTGCCTGGACACCACGATATGGGTGTATGACAAAGCCTGACCTGAATTTTCGCCACGCTCGATTGTCACTTCGGCACGCTCACGATAGGGCACGACCCACACAATTGCCGACGAGAGCGTTTCGTCAGCGGGGGCACTGAATACAACAGCATCTGCGCCATTGGCCCGCAAGTTAACCGGCAGCAGTGGAACAGCCTGCGCTATTGCATTTTCGGCTTCGACGGCATCCGAGCCCACAACCGCAGTCTGGCCGTTGATAATCATCTGCGGCGTATAGATGCGGTTCTTGCCCCAGCTCTGGGCATATCCCTTCTGCAGCTCGGTATTGGCAGGCAGGGCGAACGTATCTTCCCAGCCGATATAGTCCCAATAATCGATATGGTAGGCCAGAGCGATAACCTCTTCGCGCTCTCCCAATTGCGCCAAAAGCCGATCGGCGTCAGGGCACCGCGAACAGCCCTGGCTGGTAAAAAGCTCAATGACGGCATCGGCGCCACTGCGAATCTCGATGGCACCTGCAGGCAGAGCGAGAAGACAAAAACTAAGGGCAAAGCGGAGCCGAAGCGACAGGTTGTTCATGGGCGTGTTTTGTACGCGCTCAATCTGGGTCGGGCCAGTCAATTGATGGTGAAAGTTTCAACTCCGTACGCCCGGCCCATGTCGGCGATTTCAGACAGCACGCTTTCAAGACCTGTCCAATCATCTTTTTCGGCAATTGGCGCCCAGATCGTCTCGACCTCCTCGATCAGCATCGTGCGCGGTTTACGGCCCTCAAAATAGGGATGGTCGAGATTGGCGGTTGGGGCAATTTCAAAATCGGCCATTAGAGTGCGAACCGCATGAAACCCTTTGCTGTTGTAAAGCGATGCCTGCGGTCCTGCCAGAGCGCGGCCTTGTGATGCCAAACCGCCTCGCCAATCGAAAAACACTTGCTCATAAGCAGGCCGTTCCGCCGCCATGAAAGCAAAAAACGCGGACATAAGCTGGCCATCAGCCTCAGATCCACGCGAGTTCAGACCCAGCCGGTTCACAATGGCTTTTGCAAGCTGGGACTGGAACTGCGGCCAGAACCTGTTCAGTTCGGGTTCGAGATGTTCAACATCGGAAAGCGGCACCAGGCATTCAGCCAGCCGCGTCAGGTTCCAGGCCATGGCGTCGGGTTGGCGCCCAAACGCATACAGACCGCTCTCATCGAAATAGGCTGCGGTAAAGCGCGGATCGTAGACCGGAAGGAAGCGCCAGGGGCCGTAATCGAAACTCTCTCCGGTGATGTTGGTATTGTCGGTATTGAGCACGCCATGCACGAAGCCTGCAGCGATCCATTGCGCTGTCACGCGCGCGACGTTATCGGCCACAGCGCCCATGAAAGCAGGGACCTGCCGACTGGCAGGCAGGCTTGACAGGTCTGGGTAATATTGAGCGATGCAATATTGGACCAATTGGGCCATAGCCGCGTGATCCTGGAGATAGTCGAGCCTTTGAAATGTGCCGATCCGGATATGGGAATGGGAGAGCCGCACAAGAACCGAGGAACGGGTCGGTGAGGGTTCATCGCCGCGAAAGAGCGCCTCGCCGGTTTCCACAAGGGAAAAGCTCTTCGAGGTTTCAACGCCGAGCGCTTCAAGCATCGTTGTCGCAAGCACTTCGCGCACACCACCCTTGAGCGTAAGCTTGCCATCGCCACCGCGCGACCAAGGCGTTTTGCCAGAGCCCTTGGTTCCGAAATCACGCAGTCTACGGTCTTCCAGATCATAGCCCTGAGCAAAAAGGAAGCCGCGCCCATCCCCCAGATCTCGATTGTAGTTCTGGAACTGATGACCGTGGTAGCGCAAGGCAAGCGGCGTCTCGAAACTTCCCGGAAGCGGCGTGAAGCGCCCGAAATGGTCGACCCACTGGCTATCGCCAAGATCTGCCAGACCCATGCGCCTGGCCCAGCGCTGATTGCGATAACGCAAGACCGTCTGAGGAAATTTCGCAGGCTGGACGGGATCGAAAAACACATCCCCCAATGCGGCGTGTTGGCATGTACCTGAAAAACGCAATGCGGCCTCAAATTCACTCATGCTCATCCAACGCCGCAATTTCCGCAAAGGTTCACGTTTCGACTAGATGGTTTCGAAATGCGCGTAAACCTCACGGGAAATGTCTTCAAGCGCCCCGCGGTCGAGAAAGCCAGATATGGCATAGGCCAAGGGACCGTCGATCCAGCGAAACGTATTGACGCCCAGATCTTCGGAAAACCGAAAAGCCGTATCGCGCGCGCCCGCATTGCGGGCCATCAAAATGGTGGCGCGGTCACCATTGGCGTTTTCATACATCAGCATGGCACCCGGCTTGCCCCCGATTGGCAGCAGCCGTCCGCCGACCAATTCAAAGCCAAGATCTGCAAGGCTGGGTGCCGTAAATGGTTTTTCGATGCGATTGCCCAGCCAGTTGACAAGATGATCGCGCTCGGACGCGTCAACTTCCACCGGATGGCGCACTTCGCGGACATAGGTCAAAAACACGTCTCGCGCCGCCACTTCGAGCCAGGCCTCGTCGCTGCCGACCAGCTCGCCTTGACCCGACAAGGGCCATGACCCTCGCGCAAGATAGCCAACGCCCCCGCCCAGCCCGAACGCGACGAGGAGCGCCGCGACCATTGCCGGCCAATTTTCAAATTTTGCTTTAAGCCAATTGGGCCTTTGAGGAATATCGGATGGGGCCGCGTAAGCGTAGGACGACAGCAATTCGGACAGTGCGGCCTCATTGGCGCGCCAAGTACCCAGTTCGCCCGCCAAGGCTCCGTCAGCGTCGAGATGAGTGCGCACCTGCTCTGCGCGGCTGGCATCGAGCCGGCCATCGACAAACGCATGCAGGTCATCTTCGGATACTGGGTTGCCGGTTTTACTGGTCATGGGCGTGAGACATCATCGGTTCGAAAAGGACGTTATGGACTTGCGTGCCAAGAGCTTGCCCAACTGGCGCCGGGCGCGCGACAACCGCGACATCACAGTGCCGATAGGCATGTCGAGGATCTCGGCCACGTCCGAATACGCGCAGCCTTCAATGGCCACTAGCAACAGGACGGCCCGCGCCTCGGGGCTAAGCGTATCGAGCGCGCGCATCAGCGTATTGTGCAGCAGCGGATCGGGCGTCGGCACGTCATCAGGCACAGCAAAATCGTCATCGATCGGCTGCAATTGGGGCTGGCGCGCCCGGGTCCTGAGCCGGTTTCGATTGAGATTTGTCATGATGGCATACAGCCATCCCCTCCCATTCTCGCCGCGCCATTGGCGCCGGTGTTCGACGGCGCGCAGCAGGGTGCTCTGGAGGAGGTCTTCAGCCTCTTCCCGATTGCCCGCAAGCCCGTGGGCGTAGCGCCTGAGCGCTGGCAGATGGGTCAAAAGCGCGTCACGCATGAACCGGTCCTGGCGCGACCTCGATTGCGGGTCGCGCCAGCCAGACTAGCATCAGGGGCGCGCGGCGTCCCAATTGCCGCCGACACCATCGCCCGAAGTCATTCCCGGCTCGGTATCATTGATCCAATAGTAGAGCGGCCAGCCGTCCTTGGCCCAGATCATCGTGCCATCGGTGCGCTCGACGATAGAATAAGGGTCTTCTGCTTCAGCTCCTTCCTCGGCAAACAAGGGCGGCCAGTTCACTGCGCATTGTTCGTAGCAGTTGGAGACGCCCTCTTCATCGTTGCGAAATGTATAGAGCACCATGCCATCGGCATCGGCGATCACTTCACCAATATCGGTGTCCAGCGTTTGAACGTCGGGGGCGGCCAGCGCCGCGCCGGCCGATAGGACAAGAGCAGCAGCGCCGGTGGCCAGCGAAGCAAAAAATCGGAAAGTCATTGCAATGTCTCCCTTTGGTGCATGATGGGGCATATGCGCCCAGCGCACGCCCCCACACTCCCAAGACACCGAAACCCGCTGATTTATTCCCACACAACGCACAAAAAAGCCCGGACGAGACATCCGGGCTTCAATATCGATGCGAAAAAGAAAAGGCTTACTCGCCCTTGCTCTCTTCAGCCGGTGCTTCACTGGCGGCTGCAGCTTCTGCAGCAGCAGCCTCTTCAGCTGCCTTCTTTTCGGCAGCTTCCTTGGCTGCCAACTCAGCGGCGAGCGCCTCTGCGGCTGCGACCTTTTCGGCTTCGCGCGCAGCGCGAGCCTCAACGGCGGCCTGACGCTCGTCAGCCTCGATCTTCTTGGTGCGGGCGTTTGTCGATTCAAAGATACGCGCCGACTTGCCGCGACGATCGCGCAAGTAATAGAGCTTGGCGCGCCGGACCTTACCGCGCTTGAGAATTTCAATGCGATCGATCATCGGCGAATGCACTGGGAACACGCGTTCCACACCTTCGCCATACGAGATCTTGCGGACAGTGAAGCTTTCCATCAAGCCACCGCCGGTGCGGGCGATCACGACGCCTTCATAGGCCTGCAGGCGTTCTTTTTCGCCTTCACGGATCTTGACCCAGACCTTGACGGTATCGCCGTGGGAGAATTTGGGGACGGGACGTTTTGCAACGAGCGCCTCAAGCTGCTCTTTCTCGAGCTGCTGGATAATGTTCATTTCGTTTTCCGTTCTATCTTTTCTAAGGAGCCCTTATGGGCCCGGTCTTGTTTGGACGGCGGGATATATTCATCCCATAGTCGAGCGCGGCTATACACGCCCGAGCACCATGAGTCTAGGGCTTTTGCTGCATTCCGGCCCACAGATCGGGCCGTCTTTCCCGGGTCAACGCCTCGGACTGATCGCGCCGCCATTTTTCGATCCGACCGTGATCGCCCGATGTCAGGACATCGGGAATTTCGCGCCCCTCGAAATCCTGCGGTCGGGTGTATTGGGGATATTCGAGAAGACCGTTCTCGAAACTTTCATCGGCGTGGCTTTCCGCAGCGCCGAGCACACCCGGCAACAAGCGCACAACGGCTTCGAGCAACACCATCGCCGCCACTTCCCCGCCAGCCAGCACATAATCGCCGATCGAGATTTCCTCGAGGTTTCGCGCTTCGATGACCCGCTGATCTACACCTTCGAAACGTCCGCACACCAAAACGGCCCCCGGACCCCTGGCAAGGTCGCGCACCAGCGCCTGGGTCAATGGCTTCCCGCGCGGGCTCATCAGGATCTTTGGCCGCTGATCGTGTTCCGGGGCCGCATCATCGAGCGCTGCCGCCAGAATATCGGCACGCAGGACCATGCCCGCACCACCGCCGGAGGGCGTATCATCGACTGTGCGATGCTTGTCGCTTGCATAGTCACGCAAGAAATGAGTCTGCAACGACCACGCGCCTTTTTCCATGCCGCGCCCAATGACCGAAGTGCCGAGCGGCCCTGGAAAAATATCGGGAAACAGCGTGATAATCGACGCGTGAAAACTCATCGCTCGACGTCCGGCTCTACATCTTCAGGATCGCGCGGCGTGTCATCGAGCCAGCCCTGGGGCGGTTCGGCGACGACATAGCCATCGGCGATACAAAGCTCGGGCACCACAGCCCTGGTGAACGGCAGATAGACCGATTTGCCGGTGTCGGCGCGCTTTACGTCCAACAAATCGTCGGATCCGAAATTCTCGATCGACGATATGGTGCCCATCACCGTACCGTCGGCCAGCCGGACCTCGAGCCCAATGAGATCGGCATAGTAGAATTCGTCCTCGTCCGGCTCTTCGAGCCGATCGCGGCTGACATAAAGCGACACGCCATTGAGCGTTTCAGCATCATTGCGGTCGGAAATGTCTTTGAGCGTCGCTATGACGACGTTTTTGGCCAACCTTGCCTTGGCAATCGAAATCGTCAGACCGGGTCTGTCGGTTTCGAGCGGATTGTAATCGGCAATGGCCAGCGGGGCTTCGGTGAACGCTGTAATGCGCACCTCACCCTTGATCCCATGGGCCGCACCGATGCGGCCCATGAGAATGAGGTTTTCAGGCAATTTGCGCCCGGACACCGTACTTACTCGGCGCTGGCTTCTTCAGCGGCGGGAGCGTCTTCAGCAGGGGCTTCCTCAGCCGGTGCAGCAGCAGCTTCCTTGGCGGCTTCTTCAGCTGCCTTCTTTTCCTCAAGGCGCTCAAGGGCCTTGGCGCCCGGCTTTGCCTTATTGGGGTTGTTCTTGGCAGTGCGCTTGAGAAGGCCGGCGGCATCGAGGAAACGCTCGACGCGATCGGTCGGCTGAGCACCGCTCTGAACCCAATGAGTAGCGCGCTCAACGTCGAGCACTACGCGCTTTTCGTCACCCTTTTCGAGCATCGGGTTGTACGACCCGATACGTTCGATGACGCGGCCGTCACGCGGTGCGCGAACGTCGGCAACCACGATATGGTAATAAGGGCGCTTCTTGGAGCCGGCGCGAGCCAGGCGAATCTTTGTAGCCATGATATGTTGGTCTTTCTGCTTGGATAGTAATTAAGTCGGTTACTTCTTTTTGCCCGGTAGACCGGGCAACCCCGGAAGACCGGGGAGTTTCGAGCCGCCAAGACCTGGAAGGCCGGACAACCCGCCTCCGCCCTGCTTGACGAGCTTGGAAAAATCATCAGGCAGCTTGGACGGATCGCCGCCCATCTGCTTTGTCATCTGTTCGATCTGGGCCGGATCCATGTCGGGCATGCCACCCATCATCTGCTTGCCCATGCCACCGAACATGCCAGCCAGGCCACCCGGCCCGCCGCGCGAAACCTTTTTCATCATGTCCGCCATCTGGCGATGCATCTTGATGAGCTTGTTGATTTCCGAAACCTCGACGCCCGAGCCCGCTGCAATGCGCTTGCGGCGCGAGGCGTTGAGCAGATCGGGCTTCTCGCGTTCCTTTTTGGTCATCGACTGGATGATGGCAACCTGACGGTCGAACACCTTGTCGTCGGTGCGGCCGTTGGGCAGGTTTTTGGTCATACTGCCCATGCCCGGCATCATTTTCATGAGCGAGGCCATTCCGCCCATCTTTTTCATCTGCAAAAGCTGGCCCATAAGATCGTCAAGATCGAACTGGCCCTTCTTGAGCTTTTTGGCCATTTTCTGGGCGTCTTCGGCGGTGACGTTTGCCGCTGCCTTTTCGACAAGCGAAACGATATCGCCCATGCCCAGAATGCGATCCGCGATGCGGCTGGGGTAGAAATCCTCCAGCGCATCCATTTTTTCGCCAACACCGATCAGCTTGATCGGCTTGCCCGTTGCCGCGCGCATCGAGAGCGCAGCGCCACCGCGCCCGTCACCATCGACACGGGTCAAAACGATACCCGTCACATCGACGCGTTCATCGAACGAGCGCGCCAGATTGACGGCGTCCTGCCCTGTCAGGCTGTCGGCAACAAGCAGAATTTCGTGAGGATTGGAGACGCGCTTGATTTCCGCCGTCTCTTCCATCAGCTCTTCGTCGATATGGGTGCGACCCGCAGTATCGAGCATAACGACGTCATAGCCGCCGGTCCGAGCCGTTGAAATTGCGCGCTTGGCGATCTCGACAGCAGACTGGTTGGGTACGATCTCGAGAACGTCGACGCCGATCTGACTGCCCAGAGTCTTAAGCTGTTCCATCGCCGCAGGACGACGGGTATCAAGCGAAGCCATCAGGATGCGCTTGTTCTGCTTGTCCTTGAGCCGCTTGGCGATCTTGCCTGTGGTTGTGGTCTTGCCCGAGCCCTGAAGGCCAACCATCAGGATCGGCACTGGCGAAGGTGCGTTGAGAGAGATCGGCGTTGCTTCTTCGCCCAAAACGGCGACAAGCTCATCGTGAACGATCTTGATGACCTGCTGGCCGGGCTTGACCGAGCGGGTAACTTCAGCACCAACGGCACGGGCGCCAACCTGTTCGGTAAAAGCGCGCACGACTTCGAGCGAAACGTCGGCCTCGATCAATGCGCGGCGGACTTCGCGCAGCGCAGCCTGCACATCGGCTTCAGAGAGCGCACCGCGCCCGGTCAGGCCGGAGAATATCTTGCCGAGGCGATCGCTTAAGCTATCGAACATGATCCGCTTTCATCCTTTTTCGTCACAAGGGCCGTTCTGCCGCAATATAGGCAGCGATAAGCTCAAAGCCAAAATGCACCCGCGGGCGCAACGCGCTGGCGGGTGGTGACCGCTTGCCTCTCGGGCAAGCCAGTGGCTCGAAATCATCGATCCTGTGACAAAAGTTGGTGGCTTATAGGCGCGGGCGGCCCCCGAGTCAACAATCAGCGCCCGCGCATGCATGGCCCTGAACGGGCCGGCCAGCCGACAAGATTACTCAGCGGGTTCGGCAGCCTTCTTGCGGCCCTTGTAATAGTAGTTCGCGTTCTTACCCAAGACCAACGAACGGATCGCCTTGCGCAATCCTTCCGACTTCCGCAAGGGTGAAACGATGGCCTCGCCTGCCCTTATGAAAGCCACCTTGGCAGCATCCCAGGCCGGATTTACGCCAGGCGCCTTTTGCGCAAAGCCGCGATCGCGAAGCATGGCATTGGCGACGTAAAGCCGGTTTCGGCGTTGGACGGACCTGGTTTTCCAGGTGATTGCAATCGAGATCGAATATGTGTCGCGAGTGCGGATGTAGTGGGGCCAGAGATAAGGCACAAATACCCCTTCTCCGGGCTTTAGTTCATTCTCCATGGCGCGCGGCTGAAAGGCCTCGTCATATGTCATGTTGCGATGCTTGGTAATGCAATGCTCGATCTGGTCTTCATTGGCGATGCCGCGATCGTCATTGTCGAAGATATTGAACTGTTTGTCGCCGTGGATCTGGGCAAAGAAATTATCTTCGCTGTCGAGATGGAAAGGCGTTGTCGAATTGGGCGAGGAAACGAACAAAAAACCCTGTACGTCGGAGAAACCGGCCGCTTTCAGACTGGCATATCCCTGGCTGCGCGCCACCGAGAGCAGTGCGTTCTCCAGCAACATCTTGTATTCAGACACGATCTCAATGCGCTTGAGCACCATCCAGGCGCCGGCGGTTTCCACCTGCTTGACGATCTCTTCGGGCGTCAGATCGACAAGGGGGGTTGCTTTGGGATCCTGAGTGACGCCGGCCTTGCCCGAATTGTATTCGATCCGGTCACCTGGCATCTTCTTGACGAGTTCGAGAATTGCCCCCAGCGTCAAAAGCGGCTCGTCGGTGAGCGCGTGGGTGATGCGGAAGGGCTTATTGGGAAAAAGCGTTTCGAACTCGGAGCGTTCGACTTTCAAAATTGCAGTCATGGGTCGAGCCTTAGCGTTTGAAATTGCGAAAGTAGAGATAGATCTGTTTGGCGCGCGCCCGCGCTGCGGCGCGAGCGAAGATGACGGCGATGGCGAGTTTCGCCCCAAGCCCTCCGCGGGTCGGCACGATAAGGTCTCCCACACAGATGCGTTCACGCCAGATGCGTTCGATCATCGGATGGTTGGCAGCCGCCGATGAATCGGCGAAATCGATGCCCGGATCGGCGCAGAACTGCCGGGTAAGCTCCACAGTGAGCTGAACGCCAGGCGAAAATTTCGCAAATTCCTCATCGTAGGCGGTCTTGAAAAATACCGCCGTCCTGCCCGCACGCAATACGATACCGGTGGCCAGCAAATGGGTATCGAGCCACATTTCGACGATCTCGAACTGGCCGTGGGCCGCCATTGCCACCGCCGCGCGCTCGATAAAGGTTCTATCGCCCGATGATTGACCAAGGCCGCTGCCGTGTTCACCCTTCCAGCCCCTTGCTTCAAGCTCCAGGAACCGGGCAAGAGCCGAACCGACATCCTTGGGCGTTCTGGCGATGGTGTTTGAAACCGTACCCATTTCATCGAGCCGGTGACGCAGCCGGCGCAAATCCTTGAGCTTTTTCGAGCCCATCCCGGCACGCAGATAGGTTTCCGCATCTCCGGTGGCATCGAGCACTGCCCGTTCATGGCGATTGATAACCCGCGACGAAAGCCCCTGCGCTGCAAGAACCTTCTCGATCGCTTCCGCCGTCGGCCCATCCAATCGAGCGAATGGAAAAACCATTGCCGATAGTCCAAGCGATGCGGCGTGTTCGATCAGCCTCCGCGCCGACCCTGTCGGATCGTCGCTCAAAACGCTGGGCGTTCCGAAGGGGATATAGGGAAAATGTGCGATATGCGCAGCGACAGGTAACCGGTAGGCAGTCCAGGCGGAAATCATTGGCACCAGAGCGCAAAGGACCCCATTTTCACGCCGAACCGACACGATCCTTGGCCGCTTGGCGCCATCGGCAGCACTCAGCGCACCGAGATACTCAGGCGTATAGAACGGGTTGGGTTCTGCCGAGCCATCGACCAGAGCGCGCCATTCGGCTCCACCGGGCAGCGCGCCGGCGGCCGGGATGGTTTCGTCCTCGAGAGCAATCGTCGAGACAGATTGAACAGTGTCAAAAACAGTACTCATAGAACACAATGCCCGATAAGGCCCGGCCCAGGCCAAGCAACGATCGCACACTGTCCCAAGACCGTTACGATGTCGCGCAAAGCCTGGGTTTTGGGTTAAGCAGCCGTTTTCAGCGCATAGCGCGGTTACGTTCTGTTTTGGTTTGCGGTGCAATACTGGAAATTGGGGCCCAATTGCGCCATATAGGCCGCAAGACCTTTTCCAGTAAGGATGCGCACAATGAGCGCTGGCGCCGATTGGCCATATCTCAAGATGAACGGGCTGGGGAACGATTTCGTCGTTCTCGACGCCCGCGTACGCCCGGCCCCGCTCTCGACCAGCCAGATTCGCGCCATCTCCGACCGTGAAACCGGGATCGGCTGCGACCAGCTTATCGTGATCGAGCCAGACACTATCGATGGCGTCGATGTGTTCATGCGGATCTATAATGCCGAAGGTGGAGAGGTCGATGCCTGTGGCAACGCCACGCGCTGCATTGCCGGGCTCATAGCCGGTGAAACGGGGGCCGATGGGGTAACCATCCGCACCAACGCCGGTATTTTGATCACGCGGATCAATGGCGAACTGGTCACCGCAGACATGGGCGTGCCGCGCTTTGGCTGGGCAGACATTCCGCTGGCCGAACCCTTCGCCGACACCACCGGCATCGAATTGCAGATTGGCCCCATCGACGCGCCGATCCTGCATACGCCGTCAGTGGTCAATGTTGGCAACCCCCACGCGATTTTCTGGGTCAACGATCTAAAGTCCCACGATCTGGCCAAGTTCGGTCCGCTGCTCGAAAACCATCCGATCTTTCCGGAGCGCGCCAACATAACGCTGGCCCAAGTGCTTTCGGACGACACGATTGAGGTCAATGTCTGGGAACGTGGCGCCGGGCTGACCCTGGCCTGCGGAACCGCCGCCTGCGCGACGGCAGTTGCTGCCGCCCGTAAGGGGCTGACCGGGCGCAAGGTGAAGATCATTCTTCCCGGCGGCCCACTCGATATCGAATGGCGCAGCCTGGACGATCACATCTTGATGACAGGGCCCTGGACACTGGATGCACAAGGCATCATTCCCCCAGCGCTTCTGTGTGAGGGTGCAGCATGAGCATAGAGACGATCACTTTCGGGTGCCGGCTCAATGCCTATGAATCCGAAGTCATGAAGGCCGAAGCCCAAAAATCCGGGCTGGAACGCGCCATCATCATCAACACATGTGCTGTTACCGCCGAAGCGGTGCGCCAGGCCAAACAATCGATCCGCAAGGCGCGCAGGGACAATCCGGAAACCGCGATCATCGTGACAGGTTGCGCCGCGCAGACCCAGGCGCGCGACTTCGGCGACATGGCCGAAGTCGATCTTGTGATCGGCAACGACGATAAGCTCAAGGCTGAAAGCTATCGGCCCATCGCCTTTGGCGTGCCCCTTAACGACAAGGTGCAGGTCAACGACATAATGAGCGTAACCGAAACTGCCGGCCATCTGATTGATGGACTCGACGGACGTGCCCGGGCTTTCGTCCAGGTTCAGAACGGCTGCGATCACCGCTGCACGTTCTGCATCATCCCGTTTGGGCGCGGCCCGTCGCGGTCTGTACCGATGGGCGTCGTCGTCGATCAGATCAAGCGCCTCGTGGACAATGGCTATGCCGAAGTGGTGCTGACCGGTGTCGACATCACCTCCTATGGCGGCGATTTACCCGGTGCGGCAACGCTGGGCAAACTTACCCAGGCGATTTTGAAACACGTACCGGCCCTGAAGCGCCTGCGCATATCCTCGATCGATTCCATCGAAGCCGATCCTGCGCTTTATGAAGCGGTTACCGACCAGCGCCTGATGCCCCATCTTCATCTCTCGCTCCAATCGGGCGACGACATGATCCTCAAGCGCATGAAGCGCCGCCACAGCCGGGCCGACGCACTGGCCATAGTGGAAAAGCTGCGCAAATTGCGCCCCGATATGGTTTTTGGCGCCGACATCATCGCTGGGTTTCCCACCGAAACCGACGCCATGTTCGAGAACACGTTGGAGTTTGTCACGCTGGCCGACCTCACCTATTTGCACGTCTTTCCGTTCTCGCCACGCGAGGGTACGCCGGCAGCCAAGATGCCGCAGGTTGCGCGCAGCATCGGCAAAGACCGCGCTGCGAAATTGCGCGGGCTGGGTGAGAGCCAGTTTGCCAAGCTGTGTGCCGCCCGAGTTGGAAAGACTGAATCCATTCTGGTCGAGCGTGACGGCATGGGACGCACTGAACAATTCATTCCCGTCGCCGTTCAACATCGACGGCCCGGTGATATCATCACCGCGGAAATTGACGGAACATCCGCCGAGGGGTTAATCGCCCGTCGTGACAAGGTTGCTGCATGACAGAAGACAAAAAGCCCGGATTCTGGGGTCGCCTGTTCGGCGAAAAACCTCAGCCGAAATCGGACGCCGAAGAGGCGATGGAACGGGCGACCGAACACCCGCGGGGCGAAGAAGAAGCGCTTGCCGCCTTGCGCGAGCAGCGTTCTGCGCCAACCCCGGAGGCAACGCCCGAGCCTGAAGATTCTCGCGACGCCGCGCCTCCCGAAATGCAGGCCGAATGGCTTGAAGAGGGCCATCCCAATCCCCCCGAGCACGAGCCGCCTACTCCGACCGATGTGACAGCACCGCTCGAACGCCCCGACGCGCTCGATGACAAGAATCTGCCGGATCCGGAACAGGTAACGCCACAGCAGACCGAGCCGGTTGCCACGACAAGCCCTGATGAATCGGCAAAGCCGCAAAACTGGCTCCAGCGCCTGAGCGCCGGGCTCAAGCGCTCTTCAGACAATCTTTCGTCCTCGATCGGGGCGATCTTTACCAAACGCAAACTTGATGACGCGACCCTTCAGGATCTCGAAGATACCCTGATCGCTGCCGATCTTGGCATCGATACTGCTATGGCGATCACCGAAAAGCTGCGCAGCGACAAGTTCGACAAGGATGTCTCGACTGAAGACGTGCGCGCTGTGCTCGCCGCGGAAGTGGAAGCCACGCTTGGTCCTGTCGCCATCCCATTGACCATCGACGGCACAGAAAAGCCCTTTGTGATCTTGATGGTTGGGGTCAACGGCTCAGGCAAAACCACGACAATCGGCAAGCTGACGGCCAAGCTGAAGACCGAAGGCAAATCAGTGCTGCTGGCCGCTGGCGACACGTTTCGCGCCGCCGCTGTCGAGCAGCTCCAGGTTTGGGGCCAGCGCAACGATGTGGAGGTAATGACACGCCCCACAGGAGCCGACGCGTCAGGGCTGGCTTTCGATGCTGTTGCCAAGGCTCAAGACACAGGAACCGATGTCGTGATCATCGATACCGCCGGTCGTTTGCAGAACCGTGTCGAGTTGATGGACGAGTTGGAAAAGATAATCAGGGTCATAAGGAAGCGCGATCCCGACGCTCCACACGCGACACTTTTAACACTTGATGCCACAACGGGCCAGAATGCCCTTAATCAGGTCGAAATTTTCGGTCAGAAGGCGGGCGTAACCGGATTGGTGATGACCAAGCTCGACGGCACGGCACGCGGCGGCATCCTTGTTGCCATCGCCCGCAAGTTCAAACTGCCCATCCATTTCATCGGTGTCGGAGAGTCGATAGGCGACCTCGAACCCTTCAAGGCCACCGATTTCGCCCGCGCCATAGCGGGCAAGGAGTAACATTATGGCTCAAGGCCAACCCCAGCCGTCCCAAGCGGGTATCAACGATCTCAAGCCGGCGTTGACCAAACTCTCGCTCGAACTGGGGCCACTCGTCGTTTTCTTTATCGTCAATGCTCAGGGCGAGAACATTCTTGAAGCGTTTCCTGCGCTCCAGACATGGTTCAGCCAGCCGATCATCTTTGCGACGGCCGTTTTCATGGTCGCCATGGCGATTTCGCTGGTGCTGTCGAAACTGATCCTGAAGTCCATTCCGGTCATGCCGCTTGTAACCGGTTTCGTGGTTCTGGTTTTTGGCGGCATGACGCTCTATTTCCAGGATGCGCTTTTTATCAAGCTCAAACCCACGATCACCAACATACTGTTTGGCTCGGTGCTGCTGGGCGGGCTTGCCTTCGGCCATTCACTGCTGCGCTATGTCTTTGGCGAGGTTTACAAACTTCAGGACCGCGGATGGTACCTGATGACGTTGCGCTGGGGCATTTTCTTTTTCGTGCTCGCGGTGATCAACGAAATTGTCTGGCGCAATTTCTCCGACGATTTCTGGGTGGCCTTCAAGGTCTGGGGCATCATGCCACTGACCATGATTTTCGCCATGAGCCAACTTCCGCTCCTCAACAAATACGCGCCCGATGATGAGCCGGCAACAACGCCGGTCAAGGCCGCCGCAGAAGGTGCTCAGACCGAAATGTAGGCATTAACCCGGCGAGCGGGCCGCCTCTATCGCCGGGAGCAGCACATTCTGATAGCTCTCCTGGTCGAGCGGTCCGACATGCTTGAACCGGATGACACCTTCATTATCGACAATGAAGGTTTCCGGTACGCCGTAAACGCCCCATTCGATGCCGACGCGCCGATCGCGATCCGCCCCGATCCGGTCGTAGGGATTGCCCAGCTCGGCCAGAAAGGCGCGGGCATTTTCAGCCGGATCGTCATAGTTGAGCCCGTAAATCTGCACCGGTTCATCGGCGAGCGCCATCAGGAACGGATGCTCGGCGCGACAGGGCACGCACCATGACGCAAACACATTGACCACCACGACGCCATTGCCAGCCAGATCGGCGGTATCGAAGCCGGGCTGATCGTGCCCATCGATTGGCGCCAGATCGAAATCGGGAACGGGTTTGTTGATGAGCGCCGAGGGCACAAAACTTGTCGAGCGTCCCACCTGCGAGGCAAAGACGCCGAGCAGGGCCGCGAGAACAATTAGCGGCAATACCGCCAGAGCAATTCTGACCGAAGGCTTCATTGCCGCCGCCGCGCCTGTCGTGCAGCTTCGAGCACTGCCACCCGCGCCTTGGCGGCACGCGCCGAATACGCTGTCCAGCCGATCAGCCCACCCACCACGATGAGCGCACCTGCATAGGCCGCAGCGATAAATTCCCAATGCTGTCCGAGATCGATCATGCACCCTCTCCAGCGCGGGCTTGGGCCAACTCAAGCGAGCGGATGCGTCGCTTCGTGATTTCGGTTCGCATACGCACAAGATGCAAGGTCAGAAAGAGAAGCGAAAATGCCAGCGTCATCACCAGGAGCGGTACAAGGATCGAGCCATCGACCGTGGGCCCGTCGGTCCGGAATACCGATGCTGGCTGATGCAGCGTCTGCCACCAGTCGACCGAGAATTTTATGATGGGAATGTTGATGGCGCCGACAAGGGTCAGGACCGCAACGATACGTGCAGCCTTGAGCTGATCGTCAAAGGCGCGCCACAAGGCGATGAGGCCGAGATAGATGAACAAGAGAACGAGGGTCGAGGTCATCCGCCCGTCCCATTCCCAGAATGTGCCCCAGGTTGGGCGGCCCCACATCGATCCTGTGAAAAGCGCGAGTGCCGTAAAGGCGGCCCCAAGCGGCACGGCCGCCTTCTGACTGACATCGGCCATTGGATGGCGCCAAACCAGCGTACCGATGGCCGAGCAGAACATCACTGCATAGCAAAACTGGCTCAGCCAAGCGCTCGGGACGTGCACATACATCATGCGCACCGTATCGCCCATCTGGTAGTCGGCGGGGGACGCAAAAAAGGTGAAGTACAAGCCGACGCCAAATGCCAGAACGGTTATGGCGCTTAGCGGCAGAATGAGATGGCGCGACCATCCCATAAACATGCCCGGATGGGCGATGCGGGTGAACCATCCCGGCTCGGCGGGTTTGGGTTGGGTCTGGGCCATCTATTCCCCGGAAATCTTGAGCGCTAGCGCCGCGGCGAACGGTGCAAGCGTCACACTTAATAGGCTGAGCGCACCCAGTAGCAACAGCGCCTGCGACGATCCGCCCAAACGCGCTACATCGAATGCACCGGAACCGAAAATAAGCACTGGCAGGCTCAGCGGCAAGACAAGAACCGGTGCAACAAGGCCCCCGCGCTTGAGGCCAACTGTCACAGCCGCGCCAATCGCGCCAAACGCAGCGAGCGCAGGTGTCCCGAGAGCCAACGAAAAGACAGCGAGCCAGAACCCCTGCCCATCAAGCCCCAACATCAGGGCGAGAATGGGCATCGCGGCTATGAGGGGCAGGCCGGTGAGCAGCCAATGCGCTGCGAGCTTTGCGGCCACGACAAGCTCGAGCGGAATGCTGGCATGGCGAAAAACTGCAAGGCTGCCATCGTCAAAATCGCTTCGAAACAGCCGCTCATTGGACAACAGCTGCGCCAGCAGCGCTGCCACCCAGATAATGGCTGGTGCAAGTTGTGCCAGAAGCGGGCGATCCGGCCCGACGGCAAAAGGCATGAGCACGCCGACAATGACAAAGAACAGCACAAGGGTCAAAAGATCCCCGCCCTGACGCAAACCAAGACTGAGGTCGCGCGCGATGATTGCGCCGAATGCCTTCATTGTCCGGCACCGCCGAGCGCCAGCGTTTTCACATTCCCGTCAACGGCAATATCGAGATGGGTTGCGATAACCGCAAGCCCACCTTGCCGCAGGTGATCCGAGATCAGGGCTCCCACCCACACCGCGCCGGCGCTATCGAGGGCGCTTGTCGGCTCATCGAGCAGCCACATTGGGCGCCGGACTGCAATCAGCCGCGCCAGAGCCAGCCGTCGTGTCTGTCCAGCGGAAAGCAGTCCTGCATCGATACCGCCCAGACCTGACAAGCCTGCTTGCGCGAGAGCCGATTCGATATCGACAACCCCACCACCCAGGACATCGACCCAGAATTGAAGATTTTCGGCGACGCTGAGGCCCGATTTGGTGGCCGGTGCATGCGCAACATAATGCAAATGTCCGTAACTTGGGGCTTCTGGATCCTTGTTTGTGTGAGCAATGCTGCCGCCGCTGCAATCGAGCAAGCCGGCCAAAGCCATGAGCACAGTGCTTTTTCCCGCGCCGTTGGGTCCACGCAGCATGAGGGCAGCTCCGGCTTCGAGCGAAAAGCTCAGCCCACTCAAAATGTCCCGTCCGCCCCGGCTTAACGCAAGGTCGCTAACGCCAAGGCCGATTTCCGGCATGCGAGAAAGCCCTTCATTGATCATGCCAAAGCTCTATTGAACCAAAGTCCGGGCTGGCAAGTGCAAATCGGATTCATTATAGAGAGGGCGAAAAAGGTGGGGGAGAAGTTATGCTTTCCCGCTTCATGCCTCCGGACGAGCCGGTGGCCATTGCAGCGTTGCACTGAATATCGACGCGAAATTGGCCGTTTGGCCCGGTCTCAATCGGGGGTACCCGCAACCTATTGAGACAAGGCGGACCGCGTGACCGAGACATCCAATAGCTTTAAGACCAAAACGAACCTCACCGTTGGCAACAAGGCCTATACGATCTTTTCGCTCGCCGAGGCTGAAAAGAACGGACTGGATGGCATTTCCCGCCTCCCCCATTCTCTCAAGGTCGTTCTGGAAAACCTGCTTCGCTTCGAAGACGATCGCACGGTCAAGGCTGCCGACATCAAGGCCGTAAAAGCTTGGCTTGACGATCGCGGACGCGCCGGACACGAAATTTCCTACCGCCCTGCCCGTGTTCTTATGCAGGATTTTACCGGCGTTCCCGCCGTCGTCGATCTGGCCGCAATGCGCGACGCCACTGCAAAGCTCGGCGCAGACCCCCAGAAAATCAATCCACTGGTCCCGGTCGATCTGGTCATCGATCACTCGGTTATGGTCGACTATTTCGGCACCCCAGGCGCGTTCGAGCAGAACGTGGCCCGCGAATATGAACGCAATGGCGAACGCTATGAATTTCTGCGCTGGGGACAGTCCGCGTTTGAAAACTTCCGTGTCGTGCCTCCCGGAACCGGCATCTGTCACCAGGTAAACCTCGAATATCTGGCCCAGACAGTCTGGACCAAAGAGGAGAACGGCCAGGAAGTCGCCTATCCCGATACCCTCGTCGGCACAGACAGCCACACGACCATGGTCAACGGCATGGCCGTTCTGGGCTGGGGCGTCGGCGGCATCGAGGCCGAAGCGGCGATGCTTGGCCAGCCCATTTCCATGCTGATTCCCGAAGTGGTCGG
Organism: Pelagibacterium sp.; assembly: GCF_048264985.1. Lineage (GTDB taxonomy): Bacteria > Pseudomonadota > Alphaproteobacteria > Rhizobiales > Devosiaceae > Pelagibacterium. The sequence goes on along the minus strand of NZ_JBLXCL010000001.1, from coordinate 287,182 downwards.
CTTCAAATTTTCCGGCAAGCTGCCCGAAGGCACAACGGCGACGGACCTTGTGCTGCACGTTGTTGAAATGCTGCGCAAAAAAGGCGTTGTGGGCAAGTTCGTGGAGTTCTTTGGCGCAGGGCTTTCCAACCTCTCGCTCGAAGACAAGGCGACCATCGCCAATATGGCGCCCGAATATGGCGCGACCTGCGGTTTCTTCCCGATCGACAAGGAAACCATCAAATACCTCAACGATTCGGGCCGCGAACCCGATCGCGTGGCGCTCGTTGAAGCCTATGCCAAAGAGCAGGGCATGTACCGCACCGACGAAGATCAGGACCCGATCTTCACCGATACGCTCGAGCTTGATCTCTCCACTGTCGTGCCCTCGCTTGCCGGCCCCAAACGTCCGCAGGACCGCGTTGCCCTGACCGATGCCTCGACCGCCTTTGTCAAGGCACTCGCTGAAATTGCCGGCGGTCGCAAGCTTTCGCCCGAACCGGAGTCCAAGGGCGATTCTCGCTATATGGATGAAGGCGCAACCGGTGTTCACGACACCCCTGAAGACAACGAAAATCACGGCTATGCCGTCAACGGTGCCGATTACCGGATCTCCGATGGCGACGTTGTCATTGCCGCGATCACCTCATGCACCAACACATCCAACCCCTCGGTGCTGATTGCTGCTGGCCTTGTGGCCCGCAAAGCACGCGAAAAGGGGCTCAAGCCCCAACCTTGGGTCAAGACATCGCTTGCCCCAGGCTCCCAGGTTGTAACCGAATATCTTGAAAAATCAGGATTGCAGGAAGACCTCGACGCTATGGGCTTCAATACGGTCGGCTATGGCTGCACGACCTGCATCGGCAATTCCGGACCGCTCGACGACAACATTTCAAAGACCATCAACGACAACGATCTCGTCGCGGTTTCGGTGCTTTCGGGCAACCGCAACTTCGAAGGCCGCGTCAACCCGGACGTGCGCGCCAACTATCTGGCCTCGCCCCCGCTGGTCGTCGCCTACTCACTGCTCGGCAAGATGACAGGCGACATCACGACCAAATCGCTTGGCACCGGATCTGACGGGCAGCCTGTCTATCTCAAGGATATCTGGCCCAGCTCCAAAGAAGTCGCCGACGTTCTGCGCTCTGCGATCTCTGTCGATATGTTCAAGCGCCGCTATGGCGACGTGTTCAAAGGCGACAAGCGCTGGCAGGAAATCAAGGTCGACGGCGGCGAAACCTACAAGTGGAGCTCTGCCTCCACCTATGTTCAGAACCCTCCTTATTTCGAGGGCATGACCATGGATCCCAAGCCGATCACCGACATCGAGAATGCGCGCGTTCTCTCCATTTTCCTTGATTCGATCACCACCGATCACATCTCTCCGGCCGGTTCGTTCAAATCGGGAACGCCAGCTGGCAAATATCTGATCGAACGTCAGGTCAAGCCGATCGATTTCAACTCGTTCGGCGCACGGCGCGGCAACCACGAAGTGATGATGCGCGGCACCTTTGCCAACATCCGTATCAAGAACCAGATGCTTGATGGCGTCGAAGGCGGCTTTACCAAATCTCCATCGGGTGAAGTTGTGCCGATCTATGACGCGGCAATGGACTACAAGGCCCAGAACACCCCACTGGTGATCTTTGCCGGCAAGGAATACGGCACAGGGTCTTCACGTGACTGGGCGGCCAAGGGCACGACCCTGCTCGGCGTTCGCGCCGTTATCGCGCAGAGCTTTGAGCGTATCCACCGCTCAAACCTCGTGGGCATGGGCGTTCTGCCTCTTGTGTTTAATGATGGCGCATCCTGGCAGTCGCTTGGCATCAAGGGTGACGAGACGATTTCGATCCGCGGACTGACCGAGATCGAACCACGCCAGATGCTCGACCTCGACATCACGTTCGGGGATGGGCGCAAGGAGATCGTTCCTGTTCTTCTGCGTATCGATACGCTGGACGAGCTCGAATACTACCGCCACGGCGGGATCCTGCAATACGTGCTGCGCAATCTGGTCGCTGCGTAATCGACGTCCAAACGACAATGAAAAAGGCGGCCAATGGCCGCCTTTTTTAATGCCTGATTTCGGCAGTCATTTAGATGCCAAGCACCATTTTGACCCCGATAACGCCGAGAAAAATCAGAATCATCTTATCGAAAGCGGCCTGGCTAAGCTTGCCAGAAAGCCACTGCCCGACAGGCATGAACAGGAAGGTCGGGATCAATGCGAACACGCCCTGCAACAGCCATTCGGGCCGCAGAACACCGGCGATCCACAGAGAAGGCGCCTGAAAAACGCCAAGAACCATGAACATTGCAGAGACGGCAAAGACATGAACGTCGCGGCCAAACCGCATAGCGTGAATGAACGTCACACCGATTGGCGCTGAAATGCCCGTTGCGCCATGGATCAGGCCAGCGCCGAGCCCCGCTGGCATCGCCCAGCGCTTCGCCGCCTCGGGTCCGACAACGAAATGTGGCTTGAGCAGCCGTAGACCCAGATAACCAAGCAGCAGCAATCCGAGCGTCACAGCCAGCCCGCGCTCGGGCGTAGACGTCAAGAACCAGGTGCCACCCATCACGCCAAGCACACACAGCGCCAGCATCGGACCTAGAAAGCCGAGCCGAGCATCTCCCCGCGCATGCCGAAAACGATAGAGCTGCGCTGCGTTGGACACCAGGATGGGAACCAACAGGACTGCGATGGCGTGTTGCAGGCCAAACGTTGCGGCAAGAAACGGGATAGCGATAAGCGGCATGCCCATCCCTGTCGCACCCTTGGAGATAGCCCCGGCGCCGACCGCAGCAAAAATAATGGCAAGAGTGATGAAATCCATGGAAAGGCTGGCACTTCTGGACGGAGAGCAAATCGAAATCAATTGCTAGACCAGTTGTTCTAACATGACAATCGCACCGATGTTGGTCTGCCGCCATGCTCAGCTGACGTCGATCCGAAACCTCTCGAAGCCGGTTCCTGGCTGAGCAAAGCGACGAAACATCCGAAACGGGCGCCCAAAAGTGTTCTCATGGGATTGGCGAGAGCGCGGCTTTGCGCAAGGTTGGACACATCAATCACCGTTAACAGACTAGGAGTTGAACCTTTGACCGCGAGCGAACGCCAATCTTTAAGCGCCGATCTGGTGATTGCACCACCCGCTGTCCCAACACTAGCGGTCAAACACACCAACGCGCGATTTCCGGTTAACCGCATCTTTTGCATCGGGCGCAATTACGCAGCCCACGCCGTCGAAATGGGCCACGACCCAGACAAGGAACCGCCATTCTTTTTTCTCAAGCATGGCGGCGCTGTGGTCTCCGACGGCACGTTTCCCTACCCCCCCGAATCCGCAGACGTGCATCACGAAGTTGAACTGGTCGTTGCCCTGGCCACAGGTGGATCCGACATCGCTGTCGCAGATGCACTCGATCACGTTTTCGGCTACGGTGTGGGGCTCGACATGACGCGCCGCGATCTCCAGGCGGAGGCCAAATCCCTTGGGCGTCCCTGGGAGGTTGCCAAAAGCTTCGAGGCGTCGGCTCCCTGCGGGCCGCTCGTTCCCGCCAGCGCGATCGGACACCCCGATCAGGGTGCCATAAGCTTGGCTGTTAACGGTCACACGCGGCAGGAAGGTGATCTCAATCAGATGCTCTGGAAGGTGCCCGAGATCATCTCGACCCTGTCGCGCTTTTTTGCTTTGCAACCTGGCGATATCATAATGAGCGGAACACCCTCCGGCGTGGGCGCCGTCAGCCGAGGCGATATCATAACGGCAAGCATTGGTTGTATCGGCAACATCAAGGTGGATGTTGTCTAGCCTTTTGATCCGGGCACAAAAAAGGGCCTTGCGGCCCTTTAGATCTCAAGGCTCTAAGGCCTTGGCATTTTGGAGCGGGCGATGAGATTCGAACTCACGACCCTAACCTTGGCAAGGTTATGCTCTACCCCTGAGCTACGCCCGCACTCCAATCTTGGCCTACCACTTGGCAGCACCACGATGCGCGCCTATATGCCCAACCGAATTGACAATTGCAACCCATATTTTCACGCTTTTTCGCAACGACCCCGCCACAGTGAGAAACCGAAGACGGCTTTGGGCTTTTGCACAGCCGCTCTGCTTGGTGTAAGGCTCGACGCAAATAATGGCACCAGGCGAAGGGCCTGAAAAAGGCAAGACCAGATGGACCTTAATCTCTCAGCGCAGCAAGCCCCTGCCCAAGGTGGGCTGATCATCGATTCTTCGACAGCGACCTTCCAGGCCGACGTCATCGATGCGTCCAAGGAACGCCCTGTTCTCGTTGATTTCTGGGCACCATGGTGCGGGCCATGCAAGCAGTTGACGCCGGCGCTGGAAAAAGTCGTCGCCGCGCTTGGCGGCAAGATCGCTCTCGTCAAGATCAATGTCGACGAGAATCAGGCCCTGGCCGGGCAAATGGGCGTGCAGTCGATACCCGCGGTGTTCGGTTTTGTAGCCGGACGCCCGGCTGATGGGTTCATGGGCGCCCTGCCCGAAAGCGAGATTGCCCGCTTTGCCCAGAAGATGATCGACATGGCGGCCAAGGCCGGCGTTGGCGGGCCGTCGGAAGCAGAAACGCAGATTGCCGCCGCTCTGGAAGCGGCCGAAGCAGCACTTGTTGCTGAAGATTTCGAGCGTGCCTACCAGATTTTTGCCACTGTGCTACGTCATGCTCCAGACAATCTTGACGCTTTGGTCGGTGTTGCCACGGTCCAGTTCCGCACCGGCGATCGCGATGGCGCCCGTGAAACGCTTGCGATGCTGCCCGAAGACAGCGACCATGTCGGAGCCGAAGGGCTGGCAAAGGCAATTTCGCTCGAAGAAGAAGCTGAAAAGCTCGGCGACGATGCTCAGCTCGAACAGACCCTTGCCACCAACCCCGATGACCATCAGGCGCGATTCGATCTGGCCATGATTCGCAATTCCAAGGGCGACAGGCTGGCCGCCGTGCAAGCTCTGATCGGCATCATGGAGCGCGATCGGGACTGGAATGACGATGGCGCGCGCAAAAAGCTGCTCGATTTCTTTGAGGCCTGGGGACCAAAGGATGCAGCAACGCTTAAAGGGCGTCGCATGCTGTCCTCATTGCTGTTCCGCTAGACCGGGACCGACTACGACAACTGGACCCAGCCATCGGGTTCTGTAAGATCCGAACAGCTTCCAAAAAACGAAGCAAGAGAGGAAATGCAATGCGCCGCCCGGCTTCGATATCGGAAATGCCCGATATGCTCGCTCTCTTCCCCTTGAGCCGTGCACTGTTGCTGCCCGGCTCGCACCGGCCGCTCAATGTGTTCGAACCGCGTTTCGTCGCCATGATCGACGACGCCTTGGCAGGAAACCGGATGATCGGGCTGATTCAGCCCCGCGACACGGCCGAGGAAGCGCCGCGCGGACAGGTGCCCTTGGAAAAAATCGGCTGCATTGGGCGCATCACTCATTTTGAAGAACAGGCCGAGGAACGCTATTTTATTATCCTCGAAGGCGTTTGCAGGTTTGCGCCTATCGAAGAATTCACCACCGCCACCCCCTACCGGCAGGCGCGGATTGACACTTCCGATTTTGCTACCGATTTCACGCCCGAGCTCGGCGAAGACGCAGTCGACCGCCCGCGTCTGATTACCGTTCTGCGCGCCCATGCCGAATTTTCCGACATTGAGGTCGATTGGGAAGAAATCGAGGACATGGCGACCGGTGAACTTGTCGATCTTGCTGCAATGCTCGGTCCCTATGGTGGGCCGGAAAAGCAGGCCCTTCTTGAAGCGCGCACCCTTGTCGAGCGTGCCGAAACCCTCATGGCGCTGGCCGAAATCGAAATGGCACGCGCACGCTCAGGTGTTGTATTGCAATGATGCCTTCGGACGCGCCGCCGCCCGAAGGCAATCCGCGCTACCGGCTCGATCCGCGCACCATCGAAATGCTTGTCTGCCCGGTCACCAAGACACGGCTTACACTGTCGGCTGATGGCACCGAGCTGATCTCGATTGTCGCCCGCTACGCGTTTCCGATCCGAAAGGGCGTGCCTTTGCTGGTCATCGACGCAGCGCGCCGAATCGATGAGGACGAAGCCGAAGCTCTGCGCACTCGGCCCGCATCGGGCAATTAGCATTAATCTAAGCCAGGCCTAGAGCGACAATCCCTTGAGCAGCTTGGCGCCAGTGGCCCCAGCCGCCTTGTTCATAATCACATCCTTGAGCGGATCGATTCGGTCGACGAGCGACAGCCCGAAGTCGCGGACAGCCCGTACGGGGTCAGCGTCGTTGGAAAACAAACGGTTGAGACCGTCCGTCGCCAGGGCCATTGATGCCGTATCGGCGCGCCGACGGCGTTCATAACGCTCCAGTACCGTTATCGAGCCCAGATCCTCCCCAAGTCGCACGGCATCCACGAGCGTCTCGGCGAGCACGGCCACGTCGCGCAGCCCCAGATTCAGTCCCTGCCCGGCCAGCGGATGAATCACATGTGCAGCGTCGCCGATGAGAGCCAGCCGGGGCGCAGCAAGGCGACGCGCCAGAACAAGGCTCAGAGGAAAGCTCTGCACAGTTTCAACGACTTCGACGGCTCCAAGCGTCGAACCCATCGCCGCTTCAATGCGCAGGGCGAGATCTTGGGGCGCCATAGCAAGAAGCGCTTGGGCTGTTTGCGGCGTTTCCGCCCAGACCAGAGACGAACGATGACCGCGCAAGGGCAGTGAAGCAAACGGCCCGGCGGGCCGGAAATGCTCATAAGCGATATCGTTGTGAGGCTGAGCATGGCTGATTGTGGTCACCAGCCCCGACTGTCGGTAGTCATGAGAAAATGTCTTGATCCCGGCCAGCCCTCGCAGCATCGATTTGCCGCCATCAGCCGCAACGACGAGCGCTGCCGATATCGCACGACCATCTTCAAGCTCAACCCGGCCACCTGCCGGGCCGGCGCTGAAACCGGAAACGGCGCCCGGTTCAAGGACCGTCATATGCGCTAGCCCAGCAGCGATAAGACTGGCGGCACTGGCTGTGTTGGGCACCATGTGAGCAAAGGGCTCTCCCTGACGCCGCGGATCTGAAAAGTTGAGAAAGACCGGGCGGCTGATATCGCCGCTGCCTGAGTCGGTGATTTTCATTTCAGCTATCGGATTGGCTGCTTCCGCCATGTCATCCCAGACACCGATGGCCTCGAACACATGCCGAACGCCCGCCGCTATGGCCGAAGCCCGCGAATCTTTTGGCACTGTGAGCTTGCGCCGGTCGAGCAGCCCAACTCGCATTCCAGGAATGTATTTCGCCAGGGCGATGCCCAGCGAAAGGCCCACCGGACCACCGCCTACAATCAGCACGTCAAAGGATTGAACCTGGCCAGTTTGCGCCATCATCAAGGCTCCCGATCGTTTAGCGCCAAGCATGGCGCTGCAGCGCGAACGACGCAAGGAAAGTATTGCCGCACGCCTTGCCAACAGCGAGTGCTCCTAAATTCACCATTCATTATATCACACACCCGTCGTCGCCTATTTTTTAGGCACCTTTAATTGTGTTCAGAAATTGGCAAGTGGGGCGATCTACGAGATAAATATTTTATTTCAGATACTTAGCTGGAAAAATTCCCAGTTGGCACGGCTTTTGAGTCCTGATGTCCCGTGTCAGGTGCGGAATTCGGAAAGGAGCACCCATGAAACTGCTAATCGCCATCATAAAGCCATCGCGGCTCGAAGAGGTCCGTCAGGCCCTCAATTCGCTCGATGTGCACGGCATGACCGTAACAGAGGTCAAGGGGTACGGACGTCAAAAGGGTCACTCCGAGATCTACCGCGGCACCGAATACGCCGTTCACTTCCTCCCCAAGCTCAAGGTTGAGATCGCCGTGGACGCCGCTCAGATCGACGCGGTTGCCAGCGCTATCAAGGACGCCGCCCAAACGGGCCGCATCGGCGACGGCAAGATTTTTATTGTCGATCTCGAACAGGCCATTCGCATCCGTACCGGCGAAACCGGAACGGAAGCCCTCTGAGAGCCTGGCGTCCAACTAGGAGAAGGACAATCATGAATTTCAAGACAAGCAAATTGCTGGGCGCGGCGGCGGTAGCCTCCCTGCTCATAGCACTGCCCGCGCTTGGGCAGGACGCCGAGGTGGCCGAGGAAGTGGTTGAAACCCTCTCCGAAGGCGTTTCCGCAGACGTGGTATTCATCCTGAACTCGTTCCTGATGATTTTCGGCGGCGTTCTGGTGATGTGGATGGCTGCTGGCTTCGCCATGCTCGAGGCCGGTCTGGTCCGCACCAAGAACGTATCGATGCAGCTTTTGAAGAACATCTCATTGTTCTCGATCGCAGCCATCTTTTATTATCTGATCGGCTACAATCTTATGTATCCGCTCGGCAATTGGACGATCGGGTCCGATGATACAGGCGGCTATCTTGGCGCCTTCGGCATCGGCATTCTCGAAGCAGTCGGGGTAACTGCCGATGGTGCCGACGATTTCGGTTACGCAGCGACCAGCTCGGACTTTTTCTTCCAGGTGATGTTCTGCGCCACCACCGCCTCCATCGTTTCCGGCACGCTGGCTGAACGCATCAAGATCCTGCCCTTCCTGATCTTCACAGTCGTTCTGACTGGGCTCATCTACCCGATCCAGGCATCCTGGAAATGGGGCGGCGGTTTCCTTGATGCCATGGGCTTTTTGGACTTCGCCGGTTCGACAGTGGTTCACTCGGTGGGTGGCTGGGCCGCTCTTGCCGGTGCCATCCTGCTCGGCGCCCGCGTTGGCAAGTACAATCCAGACGGCTCTGTCAATGCAATGCCCGGCTCGTCGATGCCGCTGGCGGCACTGGGCACGTTCATTCTCTGGATGGGTTGGTTTGGCTTTAACGGGGCCTCCCAGCTTGCAATGGGTTCGGTTGGTGATGTTGCCGATGTGGGCCGCATCATGGCCAACACCAACGCCGGCGCTGCCGGTGGTGCTGTTGCGGCTTTGATCCTGACAGCGATCATCTACAAGAAAGTCGATCTGACCTTTGTGCTGAACGGCGCTCTTGCCGGTCTTGTTTCGGTGACTGCCGAACCGCTGACACCGGGCCTGGGCACAGCTTCGCTGATCGGCGCTGTCGGTGGTGTCATCGTCGTCTTCACGGTTCCGCTGCTCGACCGTCTAAAGATCGACGACGTTGTCGGCGCCATCCCGGTCCACCTGCTGGCCGGCATCTGGGGTACCATCGCAGTCATCTTTACCAACTCCGATGCGAACCTTGGCGTTCAGCTTTTCTCGATCGTCATCGTCGGTGTCTTCACCTTCGTTGCCAGCTTCGTTGTCTGGTTGATCCTCAAGGCCACCATGGGCCTGCGGCCAACCGAGGATGATGAGGCACTCGGTCTCGACAAGGCTGAAGTCGGCGTCGAAGCCTATCCTGAATTCCGCTGATTCAATCATCAAGGTCCGGGCGCCAGCCCGGGCCTTGCCTAAACGCTGAAAACGCATGCAGCCCATATCCCTCTTGACCCCACATCAATGAGGCCTTCCCACTCGCAAACGATATGGGCTGCATACCTGTTCAGCGCTTCTTGACCCCGCCTCTTTTGACGCGGGGTTTCTTTTGCCTCCAAATTCGCTTGCCGCGCTAATCCAAGGTTAACCATGCACGACTAGGGTTGTCGCAAATGGTATTGCGTAAAACGACCGGCCGCCCGATGACCCTGCATCCTTCACAGCATCTGGACGACAGCCACCGCTCGACACCGGTGCTCTCGATCACCATTCCCGTGCGAATCATCGGCATCGCCGTCGCGCTGATTTGCGCCTTGGCGCTTGTCTCTCTCGCCTCGTGGTCGGTCGACGATCCATCGTTTTCCTACGCGACGGATAAGTCCGTTGAAAACTGGCTCGGATTTCCCGGAGCAGCCATCGCCGATATCGGCTTTCAGCTCCTTGGCCTCGGCGCGCCGCTGCTGGTCTTGCCGCCGCTCGTTTGGTCGTGGTCCATGTTCCGCCGCATCGTGCCGTCCTATCTTGGATTGCGACTGACCGGGTGGCTGCTTGGAACTACGCTCGCGACGGGTATGTTTGCCTGTTTTCCCACGCCGGAGAGCTGGCCCTTGCCACTTGGGCTTGGTGGGTTTGTCGGCACTGGCTTTACAAATCTCTTTACCACCTTGGCCGGCGAGATGCCGCAGGGTTGGGGCGCCATTCTCTATGCAGTGTTGCTGGGCATCCCGGCGCTTGGACTGACCTGGCTCTCGGCCCGGTCGCGCCCGGCCTTCGAGGCCGACCTCCCAGTCCCAACCAAGACGACCGCCCGACGCAAGAAAACACCGGAGCCCGAACCGGAAATCGACGAAGGCCCGGATTCAAGCGGAATATTTGACGTGGCCATCGGCTATCTCGCCCACACGTTCTATGGCGCGCGCGCCGCAGCCAAGCGCATATTTAGCCGCAAGCCGGCCAACGATCAGATGCCCGCCGGCAATTGGCAGGCAAATGATTTCGAACCCCAGCTCGACAGGTCGATAGAGTTTGATCGGCGTCCGGCCGAAGTTGAACCTCAGGCGTCCGAGGATTGGGACCAGGATGCTTATGAGGATTACCAAGAGGACGGCCCGGCCGATCCCGCGCCGCAGCGTCGCGAGGCAGATGATATCGCTCGCATGATCGTCGAGCAGCCGTCAGGATCGCGTGCCCGCGTCGTCGCACCTGCGCCCCGCCCGGCCCCGTCTCCGCGTCAGGTCCGGGAGGCCCAGGCAACGTTTCTGCCCGCCGACGGGTTCGAACTGCCCCCGCTTGAACTGCTTGCCGCCCCCAGCACCACTCAGACATCGCCTGAACACAATCCAGAAGCGCTCGAAGAAAACGCCAAGCGACTTGAGGGTGTGCTCGAAGATTTCGGCGTCAAGGGCGATATCATCAACGTGCGGCCCGGCCCTGTGGTTACGCTCTATGAGCTCGAACCCGCCCCGGGAATCAAATCGAGCCGCGTAATCTCGCTTGCCGACGACATAGCGCGCTCGATGAGTGCCATTTCCGCGCGTGTCGCCGTGGTTCCTGGCCGCAACGCCATCGGTATCGAACTACCAAACAAGACACGCGAGACCGTTTATCTGCGCGAGCTTCTGGCTTCCAATGATTTCGATAAGGCAAAGGCCAAACTGCCCATCTGCCTTGGCAAAACCATTGGGGGGGAGCCGATCATCGTCGATCTCGCCCGGATGCCACATCTGTTGATCGCCGGCACCACCGGCTCGGGTAAATCGGTGGGGATCAATACGATGATCCTTTCTCTGCTCTACAAGATGAGCCCCGAGCAGTGCCGATTGATCATGATCGATCCCAAGATGCTCGAACTGTCGGTCTATGACGGAATCCCGCATCTGTTGACCCCCGTGGTAACTGATCCTGCAAAAGCCGTCGTGGCGCTCAAATGGGCAGTCCGCGAAATGGAGGACCGCTACAAGAAAATGAGCAAGATCGGTGTGCGCAACATCGATGGCTTCAACGCCCGCGTCGCCGAATCGGCCGCCAAGGGAGAAGTCATCACGCGCACAGTACAAACCGGATTCGACCGCGAAACCGGTGAGGCGATCTTTGAAAGCGAAGAGTTCGATCTCGAACCGCTCCCCTTCATCGTCGTCCTCGTCGACGAAATGGCCGATCTGATGATGGTTGCAGGCAAGGATATCGAAGGCACGATCCAGCGCCTTGCCCAGATGGCGCGTGCAGCCGGCATCCATATCATCATGGCAACTCAGCGCCCTTCGGTGGACGTGATCACCGGCACGATCAAGGCCAACTTCCCCACGCGTGTGTCCTTCCAGGTCACATCCAAGATCGATTCGCGCACAATTTTGGGCGAGCAAGGGGCCGAACAGCTGCTCGGCAATGGCGACATGCTTTACATGGCTGGCGGCGGGCGCATCAAACGTCTGCACGGTGCCTTCGTTGCCGACAATGAAGTTGAAGACATCGTGAGCCATCTCAAGAGTCAGGGTGCCCCAGAATACCTCGAATCGATTACTGCCGAAGATGAAGATGGACAAGGCAGTCTCGACGACGAAGGTGGGTTCGGCGGATCGGGCGACGAACTGTACGACAAGGCGGTCAATATCGTCCTTACCGACAAGAAGGCCTCAACGTCCTACATCCAGCGCCGCCTTTCGGTTGGCTACAACAAGGCGGCAACACTGATCGAGCGCATGGAGCAGGAAGGCATCATTTCGCCAGCCAACCACGCGGGCAAACGCGAAGTGCTCATTGGCGACAATGCCGACGGGTTCTAACCCGGACGGGAACCTCACCGCTACACGATGAGTTTATTGCGGACGCGTCCCGCTTCGCGCTCTTGCCGCAATTGAGATTTACTTCGACAGTCCAAGGGGCAGCCCTATTTGTATCGAAACGGAGTCCTGGAAATGATTCGCCTCGCCGCCGCAATTTTGACTGCGGGCATTTGCGCGCTCGCGCTGGCCATGCCGGTACATGCCCAATCACGGGTGTTGACCCCCGATGAAGAATTTCTTCTCCAGGAAATCTCGACGCACAATACCAATATTCGGACTATGGCCGGTCGCTTCATTCAGATCGACAGCCAGGGCGGGCAAATCGAAGGCACATTCTGGCTCAAGCGGCCCGACATGATCCGGTTCCGTTATGCGCCGCCGAGCCGCGAGGAAATCATTTCCCAAGGGCGCGGGTTTTATGTCATCGACCGCCAGGAGCGCACCCAGTACGCCTACCCACAGGACAACGTCCCGCTGCGTCAGTTTCTTGGTGATCAGGTCAGCCTGATCAATTCAAATCTTTCGGACGTAATCCTGTCTGAAACGCACGTGTCGGTAGTCATCACCGATGAAAGCCCGATCGGAACGGTCCAGGTTTCCTTAATCTTTGATCGCGAATCTCTCGACCTCGTGCAGTGGAGCCTGATCGAGCCCTCGGGCGTGGAAACCACTTTCTCGATCTCCGAGACTGAGAAGGGCATCGATATTCCCGACCAGTATTTCCGCATTGACCCCACCTATCGCTCGGTCAATTCGCCAAACTGAGATTGAGGCAATGGAGCCCGGGGCTTTACCGCTCCGGGCCGGGCAGCCATAAAGGCCCCGACCCTTTATTGACCTTCGAGCCCGCCATGCCCTCGCTTGCCACCTGGAACATCAATTCGGTGCGGCTGCGCCTGCCGATCGTTCTCGATTTCCTGTCCCAGTACAGCCCCGATGTCCTGTGTCTTCAGGAGATCAAATGCATGAACGATCAATTCCCGCAAAAGGCGCTGGCCGATGCTGGGTACCCTCATCAGGCAGTTCACGGCCAAAAGGGCTATCATGGGGTGGCGATCGTCTCAAAGCATCCGCTCGACGAGATCACTGCACGCGGCTTTTGCGACATTCCCGATTGCCGCCATGTCTCGGCCCGGCTCGACTTCGGCAAAGGCCCGCTCACCGTTCACAATTTTTATGTGCCGGCTGGCGGCGACGAGCCCGACCCCCAGGTTAATCCAAAATTCCAGCATAAGCTCGACTTCCTTGCAGAGATGGAAGACTGGTTCGATGATCTGGTTTTTGACGAGCGCCAGCTCATTTGCGGCGACTTCAACGTCGCACCCCACGAAAACGACGTCTGGAGCCACAAACAGCTTCTAAAGGTCGTCTCCCATACGCCGGTAGAAACCGAAGCGCTCGACCGACTGCTGTCAAAGCGCAATTGGGTGGATCTGGTCCGCCAGCACATCCCGGTTGAAGAAAAAGTCTATTCCTGGTGGAGCTACAGAGCAAAGGATTGGGATGCGTCGGATCGCGGGCGCAGGTTGGACCACATCTGGGCGACGCGCGACATCGCGGCGCATGCAAAAGCGGCTCACATTCTGCGTCCGGCTCGCGGCTGGTCTGAAAAACCATCCGACCACGTGCCGGTTATCGTGGAGTTCGAATAGATCTAGTCGGCGAACCGGCTGCCCAGCTGCGCAATTGAATCGAGGTAGCGGGAAAGTTCGGCCCTGATAATTGCAGCAACGTCCTCAGCAAGCTCGGGATGATTGCGCAGCAGTTTAAGAAAAGGTTCACGCGGCACGAACAGCAATTTGCTTGTACGAACAGCGCTGACCGATGCGCCGCGCGGGCGGGTCAGCATCAAACCAAATTCGCCGACCAGGGCAACGGGATCGATCCGGAACCGCCCACTGCCCTCGACCGGGGAGTGCATCGCCTCCAGCGCACCCGACACCAGCACAAACCCGCCATCAGCAGCATCACCCGCCGCATAGAGTCCTTCGCCGGGCCCAAGCATGACGTCCTCGCATACGAACGCCAAAAGACGCAGCTGATCGTTTGAAAAGCTGGCAAAAATGTCAAGCTGTGCGAGTGCGGCTACCGCCGCCGCTTCGTCCATACATGCCCCCAGCACCGTGTTGCGGGACCATGATTGCCATAAATTACCGCGCGCGCAAAGACTTACCCCGAAATGGACCGATCGGCATCACGGAACGAGGCGATATCCGCCTTCTTCAGTCACCAGCAAGCGTGCATTTGATGGGTCACGCTCGATCTTTTGACGCAGACGGTAGATATGCGTCTCGAGCGTATGGGTGGTTACCCGGTTATTGTAGCCCCAGACCTCGGCCAAAAGGACATCGCGTGAAATGGTCTTGGCCCCCTGGCGATACAGAAACTTGAGGATCGACGTTTCCTTGTCGGTCAGCCTGATTTTCGAGCCGTCACCATTTTCCAAGGTCTTGGCAGCTGGCTGAAAACTGTAGGGTCCGATGGTAAACACGACATCTTCGCTCTGATCGTGCTGACGCAACGCAGCACGCATGCGAGCCAGAAGCACCGAAAAGCGAAAAGGCTTTGTGACGTAATCGTTTGCGCCACTCTCAAGACCGCGAATTTCGTCGGATTCGCTGTCCTGACCTGTCAGCATAATGACAGGTGCGCGGAACCCATCGTTCCGCATGATCTTGAGGGCCTCACGACCGTCCATATCGGGCAACCCGACATCAAGCAGCATCAGATCGAAATTGTTTGCCTTGGCTGTTTCACGGGCTCCAGATGCCGTTCCCGCCTCTGTGATATCAAATTCACGATACGGTTCGAGCTGCCCGACCAATGCAGCGCGCAACTCGGTGTCGTCATCAACGACCAGCAAACGGCGCTTGTTCATGAGCAAAACTCCAGGTTCTTATCGGCAAGGTCACGCACCAGCCTTCCCAAGCACATACGATTCAAATTGGGCCCGGTCGAACAATCACCGATCACATGCGCGTTATCGGGTGCCGAAAAGCGCCGAACCCACTCTGACGTGGGTCGCGCCCATCAGGATCGCCGTTTCGAAATCCGCACTCATACCCATCGACAGTTGGGTGACGCCAGCCTCCTCGGCCAACCGCGCCAACTGGGCAAAAAAGGGTCCCGGTGCATCCTCGAGCGGTGGAATACACATTAATCCAACGATATCGAGCCCATATTGATCCCTGCAACGCGCGACGAATTCAACTGTTTCTGAGATGGCAATGCCTGCTTTCTGGTCTTCTCCGCCAATATTGACCTGCACAAAGCACGGCAGGCTGCGATCCTGCTTTTTCATTTCTCCGGCAAGGATTTTGGCCAGCTTGTCGCGATCAACGCTTTCGATGACATCGAACAGTGCCACTGCATCGGCTGCCTTGTTGGTTTGCAGCGGCCCAATGAGATGGAGGACGATATCGGGGTAGTCCGCTTTCAGGCCGGGCCATTTGGCTTGTGCTTCCTGGACGCGGTTTTCGCCGAAATGGCGCTGTCCGGCCACAAGCAAGGGCTGTATGGCCCGTGCATCGAAGGTCTTGGAGACCGCCACCAGCTCGGGTGCGACGCTCCCTTCGATGCGACCGGCGGCGCGGTTCATCCTGTTCTTGATCTCCGCAAGCCTTTGGGCAGCGGTTTCCGGGGCGTTAGGGCTCATGGGAATGGTTGACCTTCCGGCGCTTTTCTGGTGATGGTCGCCTACCCAATTTCTCTTCTCTTCTCAAGTATAGGGCCGCGACCGGTACTTTCTATGGCAAACGCTTCCGAGCGCTACAATTCGCGCGAACAAGAACCCCATTGGCAAAAAATCTGGGCCGAGAAGAGAACCTTCGAAACGTCCAATGACGACCCGCGTCAGCCCTACTACGTCCTTGAGATGTTCCCCTATCCATCGGGCCGCATCCATGTTGGGCACGTGCGTAACTACACTATGGGCGACGTCGTCGCGCGCTTTCAGCGCGCCAAAGGCAAAAAAGTACTTCATCCCATGGGATGGGATGCCTTCGGCATGCCGGCAGAAAACGCAGCGATGGCCAATAAGGTTCACCCGCGCGACTGGACCTATGAAAACATCGCTTCGATGCGCAAACAACTGCAGTCGATGGGCTTTTCACTCGACTGGAGCCGCGAGTTCGCGACTTGCGATGAGGAGTATTACCACCGCCAGCAGATGCTGTTCATCGACATGCTCGATGCCGGCCTGGTCACGCGTAAATCGTCGAAGGTCAATTGGGATCCCGTCGACCACACAGTACTGGCCAACGAACAGGTTATCGACGGTCGAGGGTGGCGCTCCGGCGCGCTTGTCGAACAGCGCGAATTGACCCAGTGGTTCTTCAAAATTTCTGATTTTGCCGAAGATTTGCTGACATCGATCGACGGGCTGACCGATTGGCCTGAAAAAGTGCGCCTGATGCAGCGCAACTGGATCGGCCGGTCCGAAGGGCTCCGTGTCTTGTTCGAGATCGCCGAAGGCGATGCCGCTCAGCAGAGTGTTGAGATCTTTACGACTCGCCCCGACACCCTGTTCGGCGCGTCCTTTGTTGCGCTTTCGCCTGATCATCCGATGGCAGCACACCTTGCAAAGACAAATCAGGATCTGGCTGCGTTCATTGCCGAGTGTCACCGCATGGGCACATCGGCTGAAACTATCGAAAAGGCCGACAAGAGGGGCTATCGCACCGAAATTACAGTGAAACATCCTGTAATCGAAGGGGCGACCCTGCCCGTCTATGTCGCAAATTTTGTTCTGATGGACTACGGCACAGGGGCAATCTTTGGTTGTCCCGCACATGATCAGCGCGATCTCGACTTCGCGCGGAATTACGATTTGCCCGTTCTGCCGGTGGTGCTGCCGCCCGAAACGGCTGCTGAGGAGTTTTTCATCGGCACCGAGGCTTATACCGGCCCCGGCGTTGCGTTCAATTCGGACTTCCTTGACGGCATGGAAATCGATGAGGCCAAGGATGCAATGGCCCGGTTCCTGGAGACCGAAAAGGTGGAGGGCAAGCCCCAGGGCGTCCGTCAGGTTAATTATCGTCTCCGCGATTGGGGCATATCGCGTCAGCGCTATTGGGGGTGCCCAATACCTGTCATCCATTGCGATACCTGTGGCATCGTACCTGTACCGAAAGATCAACTGCCTGTGCGCCTGCCGGCCGATGTTGAGTTCGACACGCCCGGCAATCCGCTCGACCGCCACCCGAGCTTCAAGCATGCCGATTGTCCGTCCTGTGGCACCAAGGCACGGCGGGAAACCGACACAATGGACACATTCGTCGATTCCTCCTGGTATTTCGCGCGCTTTACGGCACCTCGGGCCGACAATCCGACAATCCCGGAAATGGCAAATGAATGGCTGCCCGTCGATCAGTATATCGGGGGCATCGAACACGCCATCTTGCACCTGCTCTATTCGCGCTTCTTTGCGCGCGCCATGAGCCGCACCGGCCACATGAATGTCGATGAACCCTTCAAGGGCCTGTTCACCCAAGGCATGGTGACCCACGAGACCTACAAGGATCAAGCTGGCAACTGGGTTTCCCCGGTCGAAGTCGTCTTGGAAACCAGGGACGGCGAGCGTTCAGCCGTCTCATCTGCAACGGGTGAGCCGGTTACCATTGGCTCGATCGAAAAGATGAGCAAATCCAAGCGCAACGTCATCGATCCCGACGACATGATCGCCACTTATGGTGCCGATACCGTCCGCTGGTTCGTGCTTTCAGATTCGCCTCCGGAGCGCGATATCCAATGGACCGAGGCGGGCATCGAAGGTTCATGGCGGTTCTCGCAGCGGGTTTACAAACTGGTCAATGAGGCGCGCGAACTCCTG
Organism: Pelagibacterium sp.; assembly: GCF_048264985.1. Lineage (GTDB taxonomy): Bacteria > Pseudomonadota > Alphaproteobacteria > Rhizobiales > Devosiaceae > Pelagibacterium. The sequence continues at coordinate 269,127 of NZ_JBLXCL010000001.1, read as the reverse complement.
TCGCTTGAACCGACAACCATCGATGGAGACGATCCGCGCACTATCGACATCCTCAAGGCAGCACACAAGACAACAGCCCTGATCGAGGCCGATCTGACTGGCCTGCGTTTCAATCGCGGTGTCGCCCAGATTTATGATTTGGCCAATGCCATTCAAAAATTCATTCCGGTGGTTGGCGAATCGCCGTCGCTTGCAAATATTTCCGCATTGCGCGTGGCGATCGAGCGGTTTGTGCAATTTATCGCGCCGATGATGCCTCACCTCGCTGAAAGCTGCTGGTCAAATCTCGGCCATCAAACGATGGTCTGCGATACGCCATGGCCCGAAGCCGATCCTGCCTATCTAGTTGATGATACTGTAGTTTTGGCGGTTCAGGTTAATGGAAAGCGACGGGGCGAAATCGAAATGCCAAAGGATGCCCCGGCCAGCCAGAGTGAAGCAGCAGCCTTGTCTCTTGAGGCCGTTGCCCGCATTCTCGACGGGAATCCCCCCCGTAAGGTGATCGTCGTGCCTAACAGGATCGTCAATGTCGTTTGCTAAGCCTATCCGCGCCGCATGTCTCGGCACCGTGCTTGCGACGGCCAGCCTATTGGCGGGCTGCACGTTCACTCCGGTCTACGGCGATGCGGCATTGGCAAACCAAACCCTTGCCTTGACCTATACGGAACCTAACACGCGCCTCGAACAGCTGGTTTATCGCGCGCTGACCGCTAAGCTTGGAACCGGGAAGGCAAATGCGCCACAGTTGTCGGCGCAAGTCTCTATCACTGCGACCGAAATCGGGCTGGCAGCGGTGTCCGGCGCCGTTTCCAACTATCAACTTACTGCCACGGTCACTTACAGCGTACTGCAGAACGGCCAATCGATTGCAAACGGCAGCCGGTCAGCAACCGCCTTTTATCAAACCAACGGCCAGATCATCGCAGACGATGCCGCCAGGAGCGGCGCCGAAGAGCAGGCCGTCACAGCAGCCGCAGAAACCGTACGCCTCGCCCTGATTGCCGATCTGACAGCGAAATGACGGCGCTCAAGGGCCGCGACATCGAGAAATTTCTGTCACGGCCGGATCTGACGGCAGGATTTATTCTCGTTTACGGACCAGACAACGGCCTGGTGAGCGAAAACGCTGCGCGACTGGTTAGGCATTTCGCCGGTGATCCCCCCGACCCCGAAAGCCTATCCCAGCTGCATATGACTGAGGTCGATGCCGACCCCCAGCGTTTGGGCATCCTGGCGCGCAGCCCCTCGATGTTTGGAGGACAAACCATCATCCGCATTCGCGCGGCCAGCAATAAATTGACCCAGACACTCGTCGAATTGCTCGATGAAGGTGCGCAAGCTGTTTTTATCGTTGAGGGCGCCGACTTAAAGCCGGCCGACGCCCTCCGCAAACAGGCCGAAGCCCGCCGCGACGCGCGCGCGCTGCCCTGTTATGCCGATACAAACCAGACAATCGACACGCTGATCCGCGATACATTCGCCCAAGCCAGGATTTCACTGGAAGCAGACCTTGTTCCGATGCTGCGCGACATGCTTGGAAATGACCGGCAGGTCACGCGCAGCGAGTTACAAAAGCTGGTGCTGTTTGCCGGCGATGGCGGAGCGCTGTCCCGTAACGATGTGCTGCGTCTATGCGGCGACAACGCCGCCCTTGCGATAGACGCTGTCGTCGACGCCATTGCGACAGGGCATGCTCGGCGATTTGATGAGGCCATGACGCGTGCGGCAAGCGCCGGCACCGACGCTCAGCGACTACTGATTGTCGCCATGCAACATTTTTCCCGCCTCAGAGCCATGAGGGCGGAAACTGACACGGGCGCCAGCGTGGATCAGGTGATCGGTCGGGCCACACCGAGAATCCACTTTTCCCGCAAATCCAGTTTTGAACAACAGCTCAGGCTTTGGAACGACGATGGACTGGCAGCGGCATGCAACCGCTTGTCCAGTGCTATTCTTGATAGCCGAAAATCGAGCACCTTGGCGCCTGCAATTGGAAGACAAGCGCTACTGGCAATTTGTATGGCCGCAGCTAGACGCTAATCCGATCAATTACTTAGAGCAATGTTTCACGTGCAACGTCGCTCAATGCGGCAAGAGACGCGAGCAGATATCATCGAGCTGTTCGAGCGTCTTGTAGCGAATTTCGAGCTTTCCGCCTCGATCCTTGTGATCAAGTGTTACCGACAACCCGAGGGCATCTGACAATTGCTTTTCCAGCGCCAGTGTGTCGGTGTCCTTTGAGAACGGCCGTTTCTCACCGGCTGGCTGAGGGCGGCGCGCCTCGCTCCCTTTCTGATGCAAAGCTTCTGCTTCACGCACCGACAGGCCTGAATCGACAATTCGCCGTGCCAGGGCCAAGGGGTCATCAGAGGTAATCAGCGTACGAGCATGACCTGCAGTCAACTCTCCGCGCTCAAGCATATGCTGGACTTCATCCGGAAGGCGCAGCAATCGCAAGGTGTTGGCCACATGCGAACGCGATTTGCCGATAACATGCGCAAGATCGTTTTGCGTATATTCAAACTGCTCGATCAGCTGTCCATAACCAAGTGCCTCTTCGAGCGGATTGAGGTCTGCGCGCTGCACATTCTCGATGATGGCAAGCTCAAGCGCTTCCTTGTCATCGACCTCCCTGATGATGACGGGCACTTCGTGCAGACCTGCCCGTTGCGCCGCCCGCCACCGGCGCTCGCCCGCAATGATCTCAAATACATCGGGCCCCTGATCGCTTGGACGAACCAGAAGCGGCTGCATGACACCTTTTTCGCGAATGGAATTAGTCAGATCCTCAAGCAGTTCGGGATCGAAATCTTTGCGCGGGTTGGCGCGGCTCGCGATGATAAACTCAACGGGCAGTCGGCGCGTTCCCGTAGATCCTTCGGCCTGACGCGGCGCGGCCTCGAGAGGCTGCATGTCTCCGATCAATGCGGCAAGGCCGCGGCCGAGACGAGTGGGTTTGTCGTTCATGGTGTTCTCCATCAGGCCGCCCGCAACTGGCGTTCACGCTTGATCACTTCGGTGGCCAATCGAAGATAGGCCTGACTTCCGGCACATTTAAGATCGTAGAGCAACGCAGGTTTGCCATAACTTGGCGCCTCAGAAAGACGAACATTGCGGGGAATGACGGTATCATAAACCAGATTGCCCATATGCTCCCGGACATCGCTGAGCACTTGTTCGGACAGATTGTTTCGCTTGTCGAACATCGTCATGACCACACCCTGGATCGACAGGCGCGGATTGAGGGTAGAGCGAATTTGCTCAATGGTCTGAAGCAGTTGGCTAAGACCTTCCAAAGCAAAGAACTCGCACTGCAGGGGCACAAGAACCGCATCTGCAGCTGTAAGCGCGTTGATGGTAAGCAGGTTCAGCGACGGCGGGCAGTCAATCAGAACATAGGTAATCGGTTTCGAATCGATCGTCACTTCACTGACATTGTCCAGCGCCGACTTCAATCGAAACGCCCTATCGCGTTCAGCCGCGATCATCAGCTCAACACCCAGCAAGTCCATCGTTGAGGGCACGATGGCGACATTGGGAACATTGGTCAGGACCGCGGCGTCCTTCACTGTGGATTCGTTGAGTAGCAGATCATAGGACGAGCGTTCACGCTGCTGTCGCCCCAGACCAAGTCCCGTCGATGCGTTACCCTGAGGATCGAGATCAACGATCAAAACACGTTCGCCGATCGCTGCAAGAGCAGTGGCAAGGTTAATCGCCGTCGTTGTTTTGCCGACGCCGCCTTTCTGATTGGCGAGCGTTATGATACGCGGATGCATCTGACCTCCGAAACCGTTGCGGTTTCAATTACTTAGGTTCGGTGCGAGGTCGCAGATGGGAAAGTTCAAGCAGAACGCCGTCTTTGTCCGTCGCACTTTGATGCTTTAACACATCGTAAACCCAATCTGAATCCGCTGTTTTAAGTTCTTCCCCGTTTTCACGTCCTTTATGCAGGATGGCGCGGCTTTGCGGTGCCCAGAAGCGGTGAATATAACGCAACAGCAAGGGCAATGGCGCAAGCGCCCGGGATGTAAAAAGATCAACACGACCAACAGCTTGCGGCGATACCGCCTCTATTCTGGCGGTGTGTACAGTGATCGGTAGATCAAATTCTCGAGCCGTAGCGCGCAGAAATGCACATTTTCGCGTGTTAGATTCAATAAGATGCATAGAGTAGTCTGTACCCTTGAGCGCGATTGCCAGGGGAATTGCTGGAAAACCGCCTCCGCTACCAATATCGAGCACTCGCAAGGGCCCGTCATGCGGGCCGATAAGGGGCAAAAGCTGAAGGGAATCAAGGATATGCCGCTCCCAAAGGTCACCCGGTGTTTCACGTGAAACCAGGTTTTGCACCCGCTGCCATCGGAAAAGATGGTCCGAAAATCTATGGAGTTGAGTGCATAGAGCGTCCAAATTGCCGACAATTGGCCCGGCGATTGCTTCCAGATCTCGTCGATGCGACGAATCATTCCAGCTCATGATGCCTTTCGCTCCATGCGACCGCGACGGATAACGGCGAGGACCAATGTCAGGGCAGCTGGCGTCACACCTTCAATACGTTGCGCCTGGGCAATTGTCTGCGGGCGAGCAGCAAGCAATTTCTGCTTCATCTCATTCGATAGGCCGGGCAAAAGGCCGTAATCCAGCCAATCGGGAATTGCTCGCGCTTCATCGCGTTTGACGGATTCGACGTCGGCCTGCTGACGTTCAAGATAGACAGCGTACTGGGCGTCGATGGCGATTTGGTCGTAAGTCTTTGATTCCAAATCTGCAATTTCTGGCCAGACGGATTCGAGGTCGTCGCGCGTCGTCGTCGGATAGCTCATCAATTCGAACGCTGTCCGCCTCACACCATCGGCGTTGACGTTGACACCAGCCTTGCGTGCCTGACTCGGTGTCGTGGCGAGCGTTTGTAATAACGTCTTGGCTGCGTTCAGTTGCTGTATGCGCTGTTCAAAATGGACACGACGCGTTTCGCCAACCAGGCCGATATCGATGCCCAGCTGGGTCAGGCGTTGGTCAGCATTATCGACTCTAAGCTGTAGCCGGAATTCAGCGCGCGAGGTGAACATGCGATAGGGTTCGGTGACGCCGCGTGTGATCAGATCGTCGATCATGACACCGAGATAGGAATTGGTCCGTGACAAGATCAGCGGCTGTCGCCCCTGGGCCGCCAATGCCGCGTTTGCCCCGGCCAGGAGCCCCTGGGCGGCTGCCTCTTCATAGCCGGTTGTGCCGTTGATCTGCCCGGCAAGATACAGCCCCGGCAATGCGCGCAGCATTAACGCCGGCGAGAGTTCACGGGGATCGACGTGATCATACTCGATTGCGTAACCTGGGCGTTTGATAACCACATCGGCCAGGCCAGGCATCGCCCGAAGAAAATCCAATTGCACATCGGCCGGCAGCGATGTGGAGAGACCGTTTGGGTAGATAGTAGGGTCGTCGAGCCCTTCGGGCTCAAGGAATACCAAATGATTGTCCTTGTCAGCAAACCGTACGATCTTGTCTTCGATCGATGGGCAGTAACGCGGCCCGCGAGACTGGATACGTCCAGAGTACATTGCTGATTTTGTTAGGTTATTCGCAATGATCGTGTGGGCTTCGGGTGTCGTTCGCGTTTCATAACACGGGATTTGAGGTGTTGTGATGATATCGGTCAGCGACGAGAACGGCTCAGGCGTTTCATCCCCGTCCTGTCGTGCCAGCACAGAAAAATCGATGGAATTAGCATCGAGGCGCGGCGGGGTCCCTGTCTTTAGTCGGCCCAGGTTGAGGCCAAGCGCCTCGAGGCGTAGAGACAGCCCGAGCACCGGCTTTTCGCCCGCCCGACCTGCCGGAATTGTCTCTTCTCCACGATGGATCAGCCCACGTAGGAACGTTCCCGTTGTCAAAACCACGGCGCTCGCTGAGATTCGTCGTCCATCCAGAAGCACAACACCGCATACGCTGCCCTCGTTAACGATGAGGTCGTCGACTTCGCCTTCGATGATTTCAAGGTTTGGCGTGGCCGAGAGTTCGGCTTGCATAGCATCCCGATAAAGTTTGCGATCCTGCTGCGCTCTGGGGCCGCGAACAGCCGGACCCTTACGCTTGTTGAGCACGCGAAACTGGATACCACCCTTGTCGGCAATGCGACCCATTACGCCGTCAAGAGCATCGATCTCCCTGACCAGATGGCCCTTGCCCAGCCCGCCAATTGCGGGGTTGCAGCTCATTTCACCGATTGTTGCGAATTTGTGCGTTACGAGCGCTGTGAGCACGCCCATACGCGCAGACGCCGCAGCCGCTTCCGCTCCGGCGTGGCCGCCGCCAACAATTATGACGCTATAATCACTCATGAGCAAAAATCCGCTGGTGTTTCACGTGAATCCATCCCGGTTGGTATGGGCATGTTTCACGTGAATCCATTTCTTTGCGGAAATGAGTGTGTTTCACGTGAATCACTTGCCGATGCAAAATCCGGAAAACAGTCTGTCGAGAACCGCTTCATTGTCCATAAGGCCAATCAGGCCGGCCAATACATCCGCTGCACTACGAAGTTCTTCAGCGCACAGTTCGGGCTGGTCGATTCTTTTTAGCGCGCCCTCGATACTCGACATAGCCATCTCCAGAGCAACTTTGTCCCGCAGATGGCTAACAAGACTTGTCTCGCTGGCGCCAAGGCCGCCTTCAATATGGTTTTCCAGGCGATTTAGCAAGACTTCGATGCCCTCGCCCAGCTGAACTGAAAGTGTCAAGTCGGTAGGGATTTTTGTGCTGCCGATATCAGACTTGGTCGCCAAGCGCCAAACCGGCGTCGCCGTATCGATCGAAACAACGCTCTCGGTGTCAGGAGCGATCAGCCACAGCACCAAATCGGCGCTATCCATGGCACCACGGGCACGACGGATGCCTTCTTCTTCTGCCAGACTGTCAGTTTCCCGCAAACCGGCCGTATCTGTCAGGGTCACCAACTGGCCCCCCAGATCGATGGCGACGTCCTTCGTATCGCGCGTCGTTCCCGCTTCAGCAGTGACAATCGCAACGTCTGACCCTGCCAATGCATTGAGCAAGCTGGACTTTCCGGCATTTGGTGCGCCGGCGAGGACCACGCGAAACCCTTCACGGACGATACGGCCCCGCTCGAATGTGGCGAGGGTTGTGCCAAGCACAGTTTTAAGCGTGATGAGATCGGACCTAAAATGGTCAGGCAGTGCAAATGGCACATCATCTTCGTCGGAAAAATCAAGACGGGCTTCGATTTCCGCGCGCGCATCAAGCAAAAGATTACGCCACACAACAATCTGGTCGGCCAAGCCACCTTCGAGCCGTGACAGGGCCTGGCGTCGCTGCGCTTCGGTCTCAGCCGCGAGGAGATCTCCCAAGCCTTCGACCGCGGTAAGATCGAGCTTACCGTTTTCAAAAGCGCGGCGGGTGAAGTCTCCGGCGCCAGCCAATTGGGCGCCGCATACATCCGTCAACGCGCTCAAGATGGCTTTGACGCCGGCCGGTGAGCCGTGGACCTGGAATTCAGCACAGTCTTCCCCGGTAAACGAGTTTGGGCCAGGAAAAACGGCAACAAGGCCTTGATCGAGTGCCAGACCCGTGTCGGGGTGCCGGAGTGTTTTGAGTGTCAGATTGCGGGGATCTGGCAGGCTTGCGCATAGCGCACGAACCATATCGAAGGTTTTAGGGCCCGACAGACGGATAATCGCAACCCCGGAGGGCAGACTGCCGCTCGATAGGGCGGCGATCGTTGTGGCAGCTTGCATCAGGACGATCCGGGAACAGAATGCAACAAGGCCGCGCAGTGGCAATGTCACGCGCGGCCCTTAAATACGGTCAGAACGTGCCTATGGCTAGGTGTTCATCGACTCAAAGAACTCGCCATTGGTTTTTGTCTGGCGCAGCTTATCGAGCAGGAATTCCATCGCATCGACGGTACCCATCGGATTGAGGATACGGCGCAGAACATACATCTTGCGCAAAATATCGGCCTCAACCAACAGCTCTTCCTTGCGGGTGCCGGACTTGGTGACATCGATGGCCGGGAAAACGCGCTTGTCGGAAACCTTGCGGTCGAGAACGATTTCGGAGTTGCCCGTACCCTTGAATTCTTCGAAAATCACTTCGTCCATGCGGCTGCCGGTATCGATCAGCGCTGTCGAAATGATCGTCAGCGAGCCGCCATCCTCGATGTTACGCGCAGCGCCGAAAAACCGCTTGGGCCGCTGCAAAGCATTGGCATCGACACCACCGGTCAGCACCTTCCCCGAAGAAGGAACAACAGTGTTGTAAGCGCGGCCAAGGCGGGTGATCGAATCGAGCAAAATGACCACGTCACGCTTGTGCTCGACAAGGCGCTTTGCCTTTTCAATAACCATTTCAGCTACTTGAACGTGACGTGAAGCTGGCTCGTCAAAGGTTGAGGAAATGACTTCCCCTTTAACTGAACGCTGCATGTCGGTCACTTCTTCAGGACGTTCGTCGATCAAAAGCACGATCAGATAGCATTCGGGGTGATTGGTGGCGATCGATTGCGCAATGTTTTGCAGCAACACGGTCTTGCCGGTGCGCGGCGGGGCAACAATCAGGGCGCGCTGGCCCTTGCCGAGCGGGGCGACGAGATCGATAACCCTTGCCGAGCGATCCTTGGTTGTCGGATCGGATAATTCCATATTCAGCCGCTCATCGGGATAAAGCGGCGTCAAATTGTCAAAATTGATCTTGTGACGGACCCGTTCGGGATCCTCGAAATTGATCGTATTGACCTTGAGCAGCGCAAAATAGCGCTCGCCTTCCTTTGGAGAGCGGATCTGACCCTCGACAGTATCGCCTGTGCGCAGCCCGAATCGGCGGATCTGGGATGGGCTCACGTAAATATCGTCAGGCCCAGGCAAGTAATTGGCATCGGGAGAGCGAAGAAAGCCAAAACCATCTGGCAAGACCTCGACAACACCTTCGCCGGTTATTTCGACATCGCGTGTCGCCAGTTGCTTGAGAATGGCGAACATCAATTCCTGCTTGCGCAGTGTATTGGCATTTTCGACGTCGAGCTCTTCGGCAAAGGACTGCAACTCGGCCGGTGACTTGGCCTTGAGGTCCCTGAGCTTCATGAATTCCATGATCAGCCTTCTTAGGGGGATGGTCGGGATAGACTTAAAAAAGGAGGGAGAAGCGGGGCGTGTGACGCCCATCTCACCGCGAATGGGTGAGTTGCACGCTTTTCATAAACCAATCAGTGCGGCCAATGCAAGCATAACCCGAAAGCAACGGTCCTCAGAACGGTTTGACGATCACGGCGATGACGATGACGATCATGATCACTGTCGGGATTTCGTTGATTGCGCGGAAGAATTTCGACGGCCTCTGGTTTTCGTCCCGAGCAAATAATTTCATCGATTTGCCAAGAAAGCCATGAAAGCCGGAAAGGGCGAGTACAAACACCAGCTTGAGCCAGATCCAGCCCATCGCAAAAATGCCGTTGCCGTACAGATGCAGCAACCACAGCCCAAAAAGCCATGTGGCGATCATCGCCGGGGTCATGATGGCGCGATAAAGCCGACGCTCCATGATTTTGAAGGTTTCCGACTGCACGGAGCCAGTTTCCGCATCGGCGTGATAAACAAATAACCGCGGCAGATAGAGCATTCCAGCCATCCAGGCGATGACTGAAATCACGTGAAGCGCCTTGACCCATTCAAGCATGTTTTAATTCCCTGATCGCTGTCTGCTTAGCGTCCATGAACGATATCGACAAGCCGTGCGACGTTTTCGATTGGTGTTTGGGGAACAATGCCGTGCCCGAGATTAAAAATATGGGGCCGATCGGAGAACGCTTCGATGATTTCATGGGCCCGCGTTTCCATCTGTGCGCCGCCGGCAACCAGACGCAAAGGATCGAGATTGCCTTGGACGGGCAGCGTGTCGGGGAGATGCGAGGTCGCAAAAGCCAAAGGCGTTGCAAAATCGAGCCCGAGGACGCTCACACCGGTCTCTTGCGCATATTCGGCAAGCATGCCGGCAGCCCCGCGGGGGAAACCTGTGATCGGGGCATCAGGAATGGCATTACGGACTTTCTCAACGATCCGGCGGTTTGGCTCGATCACATGGGTTCTAAACGCCTGTTCGTCGAGATTGAGCGCCCAGCTTTCAAAGATCTGGACCAGATCGGCGCCAGCACGAAACTGGGCGATCAGATATTGGGCGGAAACCTCGACAAGCATATCGATCAGTGCAGCAAAGGCTTCAGGATGCTTGAGCGCAAATAACCGGGCGGCGGCCTGGTCGGGCGATCCGCGCCCACCGATCATGTATGTGGCGACGGTCCAGGGTGCACCGCAGAACCCAATAAGGGTCTTTTTGTCATCAAGGGCCGATTTGATCCGTTCGATCGCCTCAAAAACCTTGTCCAGATTGTCCAGAGCCTTTTCAGGCGTCAGCGATGAAAGACTGGTCTCGTCGATGGGATCCAGGATTGGTCCTTCGCCTTGCGCAAACCTTAAAGGCTGACCCAGCGCATGTGGGATGACCAAAATATCTGAAAACAGGATTGCAGCATCGAGATCGAAGCGCCGTAGCGGTTGAAGTGTGACTTCCGTCGCAAAATCGGGCGAATAGCAGAGATCGAGAAAGCCACCAGCTGTCTGCCTGACTTCACGGTATTCGGGAAGATATCGCCCGGCTTGCCGCATGATCCAGATCGGGGGCCGATCCTGTTTGATACCAAGCGCTGTATCGAGAAGCGGTTTGCCGGTCGCGGTTTTGGGGGCGGGAGAATGCAATTGGCTGGGCTCTTCGTCTTTTTAAGGAATCTAAGTCTTAAAGAGTCTTCTTCTTCTTTATGGCTGTGTTTTGCACCAATTGTTTCAAGCCCACAACCGCACGGCCCTAAAAGCGCTTGCGTCAGTTTCGCACGGCGGGGGGTTGGGCCGGCGCTATTGGAGATTGGGGATGAAAATGCTGGAAGGCCCGACGCGTTAACGTTTTGTTAAGATGTTGCCTGTGCAAATCCTTAATGAAAGCTTAACGGTTGATATGATGGGGCAGATACCGTTTTCCCCAATGTTGTCCCCAGGGGCCAGGATCCGTCCACACTTTACGAACTGTTAACCCAATATCGGGCTTTGGGGAAAACTCTGCGAAGCGTTCGGCCAAATGGGAATTGGGCTTTAACTGTGAACGTGCATGTGGAAAAGCTCTCACGCCCATGACAGCAAAAAGCCCGGCCATGCTGATCCTTGCTTCAAAAAGTACAACACGTAAAACCCTGCTTGAGAACGCTGGTCTTGTGTTTTCACTCGCTAGTCCGGGGATCGATGAGCGCAAGATCGAAACCATGGCCTTGACGCAAAACGAGAATCGCGCCGGCCTGGCACGGATCCTTGCCGAGCAAAAGGCGCTGGCGGTAAGCGTTGCCCAACGTGGTGCGATGGTTATCGGGGCCGATCAGACGCTCGAATTTGACGGTAAGGCACTACACAAGCCCAGTGATCGGGTCGAAGCGCGGGCGCGGCTTTTGGCCATGGCAGGTAAATCCCATCAGCTCCATTCGGGGGTGGCCCTGGCCCGCGACGGGAAGATCGTCTGGAGCCTTGTCGCCACCGCCGATCTGACCTTCAAGCAGTTCGACAGCAGCACGGTTGACGCCGTCCTCGACAGAGAAGGGGATGCGATATTGGATTCGGTTGCTGCCTACAGGCTCGAAGGCCCATCCATCCGTCTGTTCGAGCGTATCGAGGGCGATTATTTTACAATTCTGGGTCTGCCGCTCCTTGAGCTTTTGGCCGCCCTTGAGCAGCACGCACCGGAAAGCCTAGAGCCCGCTTCATGAAAAAAGCCTTCGTCATCGGTCACCCCATCACGCATTCGAAATCGCCGCTGATCCATCAAAGCTGGATCGCAGAGCATGGATTGAATGCAAGTTATGAGGCGATCGATATCGCGCCCGAAGCGCTCGAGGGGTTCATTTCGCGCCTGCGGGAGGGTGCTTTTGTGGGCGGCAATGTAACGATCCCGCACAAGGAAGCCGTGATGGCGCTCTGTGATGAGATCGATCCGCTGGCCGCCAAGATAGGTGCTGTAAATACTTTGGTGGCCCGGGACGGCAAGGTGTTTGGTTCGAATTCGGATTATGTCGGGTTTCTGGCCAATCTCGACGCATCCGCACCTGGATGGGACACTGAGATTGGCACCGCAGTGGTCATCGGTGCCGGCGGCGCATCGCGGGCCATACTGGCTGGGCTTATCGACAGGGGTGTTGAGCGGATCACGCTGGTCAACCGTACAGTGGAACGGGCCGAGGGCCTTGCTGCCGAGTTCGGACCAGCGATCCATCCAGCGGCGTTATCCGATATCAAAGAGTGCCTTGCGGGGGCCGGACTGCTGGTCAACACCAGTGCCATCGGCATGAAGGGCACCGGGTTTGACGGGCTGGATCTTTCGCGGTTGGCCCAGGGTGCTGTGGTGACAGATATCGTTTATACACCGCTCATTACCCCGCTTTTGGCCCAGGCGCAGGCCGAGGGGTTTGCCAGCGTCGACGGTCTGGGTATGTTGCTTTATCAGGCTGTGCCCGGTTTCGGGGCATGGTTTGGCGTAACACCGGCGGTCACCGGCCAGCTCAGGGATCGCGTGCTGGGTGCGCTTGGGCAGTAAGACAGGGTTTTTCGAGGGTTATATGCTGCGCGTTGTGTTGACCGGTTCGATTGCCACGGGAAAGTCGACTGTCCTTGCGCGCTTTGCCGAGCGTTCCATCCCCACATATTCGGCCGATGAAGCCGTCCACGAACTCTATGCGGGACAAGCGGCAGCGCTTGTCGAAATGCTGTTTCCCGGCACTGTGAGCGATGGTGGCGTCGATCGGCGGGCGCTCAGCGCAGCTCTGGCGGCCGAACCGCACCGGATTTCGGAGCTCGAAGAGATTATTCATCCTCTGGTGCGAGAAAAGGCTGTCGATTTCATGGGTAAGGCCGAAGCGGACGGGCATGCCATGGCTGTTGTCGAAATTCCGCTGTTTTTTGAAACCGGGGCCACATATTCGATCGACAGGGTGGTGGCCACCCATTGTGATCCCGAAATTCAGCGTGAGCGAGTTCTGGCCCGGCCAGGCATGAGCGCTGAAAAGCTTGAATTCATCCTGTCGCGTCAGCTCACTCAGGCCGAAAAAGTCTCGCGTGCCGACTATGCCATAGACACTTCGGGATCCATGGACGATACGGTTGCGCGCACCGACGCAGTCATCGCAGCGCTGTGCGACGAGGTTCAGTCATGAGTCAATTGCGCGAGATCGTTCTCGATACCGAGACCACGGGCCTTTCGGCAGCCAATGGCGACCGAATCGTTGAAATCGGCTGCGTCGAGTTGATCAACCATGTGCCCACAGGGCGTCACTATCACGTCTATATCAATCCCGAGCGCGACATGCCCGAGGAAGCATTTCGCGTCCATGGTCTGTCCGAAGACTTTTTGCGTGACAAGCCAAAATTTTCCGCAGTGGCTGGCGAGTTCGCCGATTTCATCGGCGACGATACGCTGATCATCCACAATGCGCCCTTCGATATGGGGTTTCTGAACGCCGAACTCGAATGGACGGGCCGCTCCAAGCTGGTCAATGACGTTATCGATACCGTCATGCTGGCGCGCAAAATCCACCCAGGCGCGCGCGTCAGCCTCGACGCGCTGTGCAAGCATTACGGGATCGACAATTCCAGGCGCGCGCTCCATGGCGCTTTGCTCGACAGCGAGATACTCGCCGAAGTCTATCTCGAGCTGATTGGTGGCCGTCAGGTTGCCTTGGCGCTATCGGCAGAAGCCGAGTCGTCGGCGCGCGGTGCCGGCAACCGCCCACCGGCCCGCACGCGGCCCACGCCCCTCCCTGCCCGGCTCACGGCAGCAGAAAAACAGGCGCATGCGGGATTTGTCGCCGAAATGGGCGACGCGGCAGTGTGGCTCAAATACGAAACCGTCGAATTCGAAGCGCAATAGAACCAACATTTTGAGGCTATTGGCGCTGATAGCGTATCAGGAAACGAAAAAAGCCCCGGCAGAACCGGGGCCTTTTTGTTTTGGTACCGCCAGTCTTAGTTGACTGTCGGCTTGACTTCGTTGGCCTCGGCAGTGCCTTCAGTCTTGTTTTTTTCGGCAGCGGCCGCAAGGTTGCGACGATAGAGCGCCAGAAAGTCGACGGGCTCGAGCAGCAGTGGCGGAAAGCCACCGGCCTGAATGGTCGATGCAAGAACCTGGCGGGCAAACGGGAAGATCAGCCGCGGCGCTTCAACCATCAAAAGGGCGCCAAGCTGGTTTTCCGGGATGTTGCGGGTGCGGAACAGGCCGCCATAAACCAGTTCGACAGCGTAAAGCACGGTGCTTTCGCGCTCGGTTTTGACGTTGAGGCCGATTTCAACGGCGTAAACGTCGTCGCCCTGCTTTTTGACCTGCACGTTGATGTTGACGTTCGAGCCGGGATTGACCTGACCGGGCACAAGCGAAGCCGGAGCATTTGGGTTTTCAAAGCTCAGATCGCGCACATACTGGCCCACGATGCCGAAAGCGGGTGCAGTGCCGTCCGGCCCGGTCGCGGGCGTTTCATTGTTTGTGTTGTCTTCAGCCATGGCCCAATAAGTCCCTATCTCTGGTTCGCCAGAGCGGCCCGACAAGGACCGCAAATTTCGCGCGATTGGCTAGCACTTTTGCGCCCTGCTCACAAGGTTTGGCGCGCATTGCGCTGAAACTGACCGCTACGCCCGCCCTGTTGCCGTGCCTAGCGATAATCGTTGTCGTCGAGGTCTATCGATTTATACGCCGGCCCCGGTTGGGAAGGCCGATAGGTGGACACCACGACCATGTTACGGCTCATCTGCCCATAAAGCCAATGGCGCACAGGCGGAATAAGCAGGGCGAAGCCGATGGCATCGGTTATAAATCCGGGGATGAGAAGAAACAGCCCCGCCACAGCGATCATCATCATTTCGGCGAATTGACGCTGGGGCATCTCACCCCGCGCCATCATGGCCCGACTGTCGAGGACCATGCCCAGCCCCTGCCAACGCACTATCATTATACCGGCGGCAGCCGTCAGGATAATGGCTGCGAGGGTTGAAAGAATGCCGATCTGCCCACCGAGCCAGATGAAAGCGGCGATTTCCAGGAATGGCAGAGCCAGGATTCCAAGCAGAATGAAACGTCCCACGCTGAGCGATCTCCCATTGGTTTGAAAGGGCATGGCCGCAGGCAACAAGATGTCGGCCAAACCGTTCGATCACAATAATGCCACTGCAAACTGGTTTGCACGGCTCGTTTGCATATATATAGGTCACTATAACCAGATTGCGAACCGACCCGGGGCCACCAATGCTCAAACGCATTGCGGTGCCAGCGGTGAACAGAACCTTTTCATTTTGGAGCCAGAATTTCACTCATGGGCGAATTTCTCGACTTTCCCACCCTTATCGTCATCGTGGTGGCCATCGTGGTGCTCCTGCGTCTGCGCTCCGTTCTTGGCACACGAACCGGCAATGAACGGCCGCCCTCGGCGCGTTACGAGTCGGTTTCGCGGACCAAATCGGACAATGACGACACTGTCGTCCCCATGCCGCGCCGCAATCCTCAGGATACCGAAGAAGCTGAACGCGCCCAGCGCAAGGTCGAAGCCGAGATCGAAAAGTTCGGCGGTGGCAAGCCTGATATCGAAGAGGGGCTTCGCGCAATCGTAGCTGTCGACCCCGCATTTTCGCCCAAGCAGTTCCTTGAGGGTGCAAAATCGGCCTATGAGATGATCGTCTCCGCCTATGCATCGGGCGACCGCAAGAATCTGAAAATGCTGCTGGACAAAGATGTCTATGACAGCTTCGACGTCGCGATCTCCGAACGCGAAGCGGCCGGCCATACGGTCGACTTCACCTTTGTGGGGCTCTCCAATATCGAGTTCATCGAAGCCGAGCTCGACAAGCGGAATGCCGTTGTAACCCTTCGGATCGATGCTGAAGTTGTCTCGATCACCAAGGATCGCGAAGGAGAGATCGTCGAGGGTACGCCCGGCCAGGTCGTCGCCATTGCCGATGAGTGGACGTTCATGCGCAGCACGAAATCGCGCGACCCCAACTGGAAACTCGTCGCGACCAACGACCTCGAATAGAGCCGCAAGGGCCGATCGCCATGGCGCGCAAACCGCCCGGACCACGCCCGAAGACGTCCGGGCCGGTGCGCGATTGGCACCTCTGGAACGCGGTTGGCACCACCGTCGACCCGCTCCTACGCCGCAAGAGCAACGATCCCAAGGCGCTGCTCGAAGCTCTCGAGCAGGCCGGGGAAGAACCCGATGCGGGCAAGCCGCGCGATACAGCACCGCGATTTGCCCGCCCGCCCCTGCCTTCGGCGCTGCCCATGATTGCCGCCTCCAAGATCCCGGCTTCTGAAAAATCGATAGAGCCCAATCTCAAGCGCAGGCTCGCGCGCGGGCACGAGTCCATCGACGCGACGCTTGACCTGCACGGCATGACCCAGGACCAGGCCCGCGGCGCGCTTGAGCGGTTTATTCCGGCGCGTGTGGCGCGGGGCGACCGTACGGTTCTGGTCATCACCGGCAAGGGTATCAAGAAAACCGGCTATCTCCAGCTCGAACAAAAAGGCGTACTGCGCGAAATGGTGCCGCTCTGGCTCAACGCCAAGGCGCTTGCGCCCATGATAGCAGGCATCGACCCTGCCCATCAGAGCCATGGCGGTGGCGGCGCGCTTTACGTTCGGCTCAAACGCAAGAGGCAGATGTGACACCGCTGGGCGCCAAACTGCGCAAGATGCGCGCCGAACGCGGCATTGCGCTAAAGGACATGGCTGCGGCACTCAGCGTTTCAAGTGCCTATCTCTCGGCGCTCGAGCACGGCAAACGTGGCAAGCCCACATGGTTCATGGTCCAGCGTATCATTGCCTATTTCAACGTAATCTGGGACGAGGCCGAGGAAATTCAGCGCCTTGCGGAAATTTCCGACCCAAAAATGACCATCGACACATCGGGTCTGGCGCCCGAAGCCACCGAGCTCACCAATGTGCTGGGCCGTGAAATGGGCAATTTATCACCAGAGGACTGCAAGGCCATCAAAGACGAGGTGATGCGCAGGGCGGTCCGGGCCGGTGGCGGACCCCAGCGCTGAGACGCTGCTTTTGCGGTTTTGGCTAGGGTGTCGTGAAATCCGAACAGTTTGGCAATTGGCTGTCGGGCTTGTAGCGCCCAGCGACAGTATCGAATGAGAAGACGCGTTTGAAGCTGCATCGACCGATTTCGGCAATCGTCAGATCGGCAGGATCGAACGGCGGATGTTGCGATGAATCGAGATCGCGCAAGGATGTGCGCGGATAGGCACTGGCCTGTGTTCGAAAGCCAAGATCGGGAAGTCCAGCGTCGCTTGCCGCCCCCGAAAGCGCGAAAAGCGTTGCATCGAAAATGTATTGATCGTGGCAGGCGCCGAGGCGCCTTTGTTCGTCGTCCTCGCCAAAACATGCCCGAATCATGATGTCGGAGGTCAGCGGAACAATGAGAAGTGGACCGCTGATCCCGCTTTCAGTGTCTATGGCATAGAGGGAAAGCCTTGTTACGCTGGCGGTACCACCCGAATAGAGCGCTCTGGCCTCATGGGTGATCCCGACCAGGCTCCCCGATGGCGTTGCAATCGCCTGATCCCAGAGCGCGACCGATATTTCGGGAGTATCGATGCCATCCGGCATCGCAATGTCCAATGTCTGCCCTTCAAGGGGACCGGCGGTGACGACAAGCTTGTCGATGCCATCAAGGGTGTCCACCGCGATACACCAGGCGCCATCTGGTGCACAGAGCGGCATGGGTTCAGTGATGTCACCAAGGGCCGGGCTTGAGGCGGCCATCAGTGCAATTGCCGTAAGAACGGTTGTCATAGTGGCTCCGGGCGCTCTGACCCAAAGATGGTTAGAGCACCCAAGAGCGTGAAGCAATCAAAGGATGTAGCGGCTCAAATCGGTATCGCCGGCCATCTTGCCAACAGTCTCGCGTACCCGCTCGCCATCGATGGTCAGCGTGGTGCCAGCTTTGTCCGGGGCTTCGAACGAGATGTCTTCAACAAGCTTTTCAAGCACTGTCTGCAGACGACGCGCACCAATGTTCTCGACAGTGGAATTGACCGAAACAGCGATGCTTGCGACCTCCTCGATGGCGTCGGGGGTAAATTCGAGCGTTACCCCTTCGGTCCCCATCAGCGCCACATATTGCCGGATCAGCGAATATTCGGTGTCCGATAGGATTTTGATGAAGTCCTCGCGCGTCAGCGCACGCAATTCAACGCGGATCGGCAAGCGGCCCTGAAGCTCGGGCAGAAGGTCGGACGGTTTTGAAACGTGGAAAGCGCCCGAGGCGATAAACAGGATATGGTCGGTGTTGACCGGGCCATATTTGGTGGAAATCGTCGTGCCTTCAATCAGCGGCAACAGATCGCGTTGCACGCCTTCGCGGCTCGGACCGCCGGTGACCCCACCTTCCTTGGCCGCAACCTTGTCGATTTCGTCGATAAAGACGATGCCGTGGTTTTCGACCAGTTCGATCGCCTCGATATTGATCTTGTCCTGATCAAGCAGCTTGTCGGCTTCCTGGTTGATGAGGATTTCGTAGGAATCCTTGACCTTTACAGTGCGCTTTTGGGTTTTGCCGCCGAACGCCTTGCCAAACATGTCCGAGAGATTGATCATCCCGGCGCCACCGCCAGGCATTCCGGGCATATCGAACATCGGCATGCCGGAGCTGGCGGGAACCTCGATCTCGATTTCCTTATCGTCCAGCTCGTTGTCGCGCAGCTTTTTCCTGAACGCATCCCGCGTCGATGGGGTCGCTGAATGGCCAACCAGCGCGTCGATCACGCGCTCTTCAGCGTTGAGATGAGCCTTGGCTTTGACCTCGGCGCGCTTTCTGTCCTTGAGAATGACGATCCCGGCTTCGACGAGATCGCGGATCATCTGTTCCACGTCACGGCCCACATACCCGACTTCTGTGAACTTGGTGGCTTCGACCTTGACGAAAGGCGCCTGCGCAAGCCGCGCCAGACGACGTGAAATCTCGGTCTTGCCCACGCCTGTCGGCCCGATCATCAGAATATTTTTCGGCGATACCTCGCGCCGGATATCCTCGGGCAATTGCTGACGCCGCCAACGGTTGCGCAGCGCAATGGCCACTGCGCGCTTGGCGTCGGACTGCCCGACGATATAGCGGTCGAGTTCGGAAACGATCTCGCGGGGGGAGAAACTTCTATCGGTCATTATCGGTCTTCTTTGTCCAGAAAACGCACCATCAGGTGCTCATCGATGAAGCGCCCATCGACATTGAGGGCGCGCGGCTCGGTGCCATAGGTCTGGAAGCCGAGCCGATGGTAGAGTTTGAGAGCGGCGCAATTGTCGACGGCAACGCCGAGATGAACCTGTTTGGCCACTGTCCGTGCATGGGCAATGACAGCGTCCATGAGATCGGCAGCCACACCGCAGCGCCGGCTCTCGGGGCGCACGTAAACCCCGAAAATCGTGCCGATATGGCTGGTCTTTGGCCGCTCAGACATGACAAGCCCAGCCATTCCGATCGGCTCATCATCTGCGAACGCAAGAAAGACTGCTGCGGCTTTCGTGCTCTGTGCATACCATTCGAGCGGATGGGCCCTTTCGGTTTCCGCATCCGAAGCGAAGGAAGATGGATCACCGTCCAGACCGATCAGGCGTATCGTCTGATACGCCTTGGCGTCTTCGGGGCCGATTTGGCGGATGGTAAGGCTCAATTGTCGAGCTCGAGTGTTTCAACGTTTACATCAGAATTTGTGTAAACACAGATATCGGCTGCGATTGCCATCGCCTTGCGGGCTATCTCTTCGGCGTTCTTGTCGCTGTCGCTGAGCGCGCGGGCCGCAGATAGAGCGTAATTGCCGCCTGAGCCGATCGCCGCAATGCCATCTTCGGGAGAAAGCACGTCTCCCGTTCCTGTCAGGATCAGTGAATCTGATTTGTCGACGACGATCATCATGGCTTCGAGCTTGCGCAGATACCGGTCAGTACGCCAGTCCTTGGCCAGTTCCACGCAAGCGCGCATGAGCTGACCTGGATATTGTTCGAGCTTGGCTTCGAGCCGCTCGGAAAGGGTGAAGGCGTCAGCGGTTGCGCCAGCGAAACCGGCGATGACCGAGCCGCCGGCTAACCTGCGGACCTTGCGGGCCGAGTGCTTCATGACGGTCTGGCCCAGCGAGACCTGTCCGTCGCCGGCGACCACGACCTGATTGCCCTTGCGCACTGAAACGATTGTTGTCATTTCGACCTCAAATGCCTTTTACATTAAAACGCGTGTTGGCCTTTATTTAGGATTGGCTGGGCTAAATGCAATGCAACAGGATCGGGTCGGGCTTTCCCGTCGCCGCTCAAGCTGTTAATGCAAGGCCGAATTTCCCAGGGGATGGACCCAATGCGCAAGGCAAAGCTCGATCGCAAGACCAATGAGACCGAGATCGCTGTTGCTGTCGATCTCGACGGCAGCGGCGTGCGGCAGATCGAAACCGGGGTGGGCTTTTTCGACCACATGCTCGATCAGCTTTCGCGTCACTCACTGATCGACATGGCCATTCACGCCAAGGGCGATCTGCACATCGACGACCACCACACCGTCGAGGATGTTGGCATCGCCATTGGTCAGGTGATCAAGCAAGCCCTTGGCGACAAGAAGGGTATCGTGCGTTATGGCGCGTGCGACCTTGTCATGGACGGGACCAAATCCACTGTGGCACTCGATGTCTCGGGCCGCCCCTTCCTTGTCTGGCGTGTACAGTTTTCAGCAGACAAGATCGGTACGTTCGATACCGAACTGGTTCGCGAGTTCTTTCAGGCCATCGCCATCAATGCCGGCATAACGCTGCATGCCGAAACCCATTATGGCGACAACAATCACCATATCGCCGAGAGCCTTTTCAAGGCTTTGGCGCGCGCGCTGCGTCAAGCTGTCGAAATCGACGCGCGTTCGGCCGATCAGGTGCCCTCGACCAAGGGCGTACTGTAAGATTACCCTGGGCAAAAGCCCCGTTACGGACCGGTCTCATGACCCTCTATGCAATCTATGCCAAACCCGAAAACGGCCCTGATGCCATTTTGGTCCTGCCCGAAAAGTTCAATTGGAGCGCCTTCGTTTTCGCCCCTTTCTGGGCGATTGCGCGCGGCGCTCTTGCCTATCTGGTGCTCTGGATCGTGATCGCTGGGGGCCTTTATTGGCTTTCTCCGGTGATCGGGGGCGACAGCGCGGCCCTGCTCTACGCGATTTTTGCGCTATGGACCGGCTTTGCCGCCGCGGCCATCGCCGGTCGCGCGCTGGAGGGTCGCAACTGGATCGCCAGCGGTGAAGTGGCCGCAGACAGTACAACAGCGGCTGAGCGGATATGGCTGAAACGAAATTACG
Source organism: Pelagibacterium sp. (assembly GCF_048264985.1). GTDB lineage: Bacteria > Pseudomonadota > Alphaproteobacteria > Rhizobiales > Devosiaceae > Pelagibacterium. The sequence goes on along the minus strand of NZ_JBLXCL010000001.1, from coordinate 247,712 downwards.
GACCCCGCCCATGAGCCAAACCGTTGCGATAATCGATTATGGCGCCGGCAACCTCAAATCGGCTCAAAAGGCATTCGCCCGCGCTGCGATGGATACCCGGACCGAGGTGAGCGTCACCGCCGATGCCGATTTGGTGCGCAAGGCCGACAGGATCGTCCTGCCCGGCGTTGGCGCGTTTGCCGATTGCATGGCCGGGCTTGATGCGGTGCCTGGCATGCACGAGGTGCTCACTGAAAAGGTAATTGGCGGCAGCACGCCCTTTCTCGGCGTTTGCGTTGGCATGCAGCTTCTGGCCAGCGTCGGTCGTGAAAAGATCGAGACCAGGGGGCTTGGTTGGATCTCCGGTGCCATTGAAAAGATCCAGCCGTCCGATCCCGCACTCAAAGTGCCCCATATGGGTTGGAATACGCTTGCCGTTTCACGCCCCCACGCGTTGCTTGAGGGCATAGAAACCGGCGACGCCGGCCTGCATGCCTATTTTGTTCATTCCTATCACATGCGGGTCGAAAACCCCCGCGAAGTGATTGCCACTGCCGATTATGGCGGGCCAATCACAGCAATTGTCGGGCGCGATAATATTTTCGGCACCCAGTTCCACCCTGAAAAGAGCCAGTCGCTTGGTCTGGCTCTCATCGCAAACTTTTTGAAATGGCGCCCATGATTCTTTTTCCTGCCATCGACCTTAAAGACGGCCAGTGCGTCAGGCTAAAACTTGGCGACATGGATCAGGCCACAGTGTTTAACGATGATCCCGCAGCCCAGGCCAAAAGCTTTGAGGACCAGGGCTTCGCCTATCTCCACGTCGTCGATCTCAATGGCGCCTTTGCAGGGGAGAGCGTCAATGGTGCCGCCGTTGATGCGATCCTCGAGAGTGTCGACTTTCCAGTTCAGCTTGGCGGTGGCATCCGCACGCTGGCGCACATCGAAAGCTGGCTCGACAAAGGGCTTGCTCGTGTCATCCTTGGCACCGTCGCCGTGCGTGACCCCGAACTGGTCAAGGCCGCCTGCAAGGCGTTCCCGGGACAGGTTGCCGTTGGTATCGACGCGCGCGGTGGCAAGGTTGCAGTCGAAGGCTGGGCAGAAACTTCCGAGCTTTCGGCTATCGCGCTTGCGCAGCGGTTCGAAGGCGCCGGCGTTGCGGCCATTATTTACACCGATATCGACAGGGACGGTGTCTTGAAGGGGATCAATTGGCCCTCGACGCTGGAACTGGCCAATGCCACATCCATCCCCGTAATCGCCTCGGGCGGCTTGGCCGGGATCGAAGATATCCGCCGCATGACCGAACCGGACGCCAAAATTCTCGAGGGCGCGATTTCAGGTCGGGCGCTCTATGACGGACGCATTGATTCACGTGAAGCACTGGCGCTCCTGAAGGGCGAAGCGGCATGATGCTTAAGGCCCGGATTATCCCCTGCCTGGACATTAAGGACGGCGAGCCTGCCCGCAGCGGCGCAGCCGCGAGGACAGCAAACACCAACAAGGGGGCGGGCGTTCGATGACACTCAAGGCCCGGATTATCCCCTGCCTGGACGTTAAGGACGGTCGCGTCGTAAAGGGGGTCAACTTCGTTGATCTGGTCGACGCCGGTGATCCTGTTGAGGCTGCGATTGCGTATGACGCGGCGGGAGCGGATGAACTCTGCTTTCTTGATATCGCCGCCAGCCATGAGGGGCGCGATACGATTTTCGATGTTGTCGCCCGCACTGCCGAGCACTGCTTCATGCCGGTGACAGTGGGCGGCGGGGTGCGCTCGAACGAGGATATTCGCAAGCTCCTGCTCTCTGGCGCCGACAAGGTTTCGATCAATTCAGCAGCCGTAAACGATCCTGACTTCGTCGCGCGGGCCGCCGACAAGTTCGGCAATCAGTGCATAGTTGTTTCGGTCGATGCCAAGCGCGGCGCTTCGGGGTCGTGGGAAATTTTTACCCATGGCGGACGCAAGCCGACGGGTTTGAACGCCATCGATTTTGCCATCGGTGCAGTGGAACGTGGAGCCGGCGAGCTGTTGGTGACGTCGATGGATCGCGACGGCACGAAATCGGGGTTCGATCTTGAATTGACCCGCACCATTGCTGACGCGGTCGAGGTACCTGTCATCGCTTCTGGTGGCGTGGGTACGCTCGATCATCTCGTCGATGGCATAAACGAGGGGCACGCCACAGCAGTTCTTGCCGCCTCGATCTTTCACTTCGGCACCTTCACCATAGGCCAAGCCAAGGCGCATATGGCCGCAGCCGGTATTCCCATGCGGCTTGATTAAGCCCTATTGACCGCTTGCACCCCACCCCCGGCAATGGTTAGACGGGTGGCGGGGAGACGGAGGCACGACCCATGACATTGAGCATCGAGGCGCTTGACGCGCGATTGGCAGAGCGCGCAACGGCTTCGCCCGATCAGTCCTATACAGCCAAACTGATTGCCAAAGGCACCGCCAAATGCGCCCAGAAGCTTGGCGAGGAAGCCGTTGAAGCAGTGATCGCTGCAATGAGTGGCGATCGTGAAGAGCTGGTCAAGGAAAGCGCCGACGTAATTTATCATCTGCTTGTGCTGTTGCGGTCCGAGGGCGTGGCGCTGGCCGAAGTGTCCCAGGAGCTCGACCGGCGCACGGCACAATCCGGGCTCGACGAAAAAGCGGCGCGGTCCAGGGACTGAGAATGGCCAAGATTGCCTATACGCCCTATTTGAGCTTTACGATCGAGGAATGGGCGCGGTTGCGGGCCGACGAGCCCATGACGCTCAACCGCGAGGACATCGAGCATCTCAGGGCGCTCAACGATCCAATTTCTCTGGCCGAAGCCGAGATCGTCTATCTGCCCCTCACCCGGCTGCTCTCATTCTATGTCGAAGCCATCCAGGGTATTCATCAGGCATCGACACGATTTCTGGGGCACAATGGCGCCAAGGTTCCCTTCGTCATCGGGGTTGCCGGTTCGGTCGCCGTGGGAAAATCGACCACTGCCCGTATTCTGCGCGCCCTGCTGCGGCGTTGGCCGACATCGCCCAAGGTCGATCTCATTACCACCGACGGGTTTCTCTACCCCAACAAGGTGCTCGAAGAGCGCGGCCTGATGCAGCGCAAAGGATTTCCCGAGAGTTATGATCGCTCAGCGTTTGTGGAATTTCTCGCTGACGTCAAATCGGGCAAGCCCAAGGTCAGCGCCCCGACCTATTCCCATCTGGTCTATGACATCGTTCCAAAACAGAGAACGATTGTCGAAAGCCCAGACATCTTGATTGTCGAGGGCCTCAATATTCTCCAGCCCGGTGAACTGCCCAAGACCGGCAACCCGATAGCCTTTGCATCCGACTTCATTGATTTTTCGGTTTATATCGATGCCGATGAGGATCTGCTCGAAGCCTGGTATGTCGAGCGTTTCATGAAGCTGCGGCAAACGGCCTTTCGTGACCCCAAGAGCTTTTTTCGGCGCTTTGCCGAACTCTCCGAACTGACAGCCCAATCTACCGCCAAAACCATCTGGCAGTCGATCAACCTGCCCAATCTGCGCGAAAACATCCTGCCGACCCGTGGCCGGGCCGATCTGATTTTGAAGAAAGGTGCGGACCACTCCATTCATGAAGTGGCCCTGCGCAAAGTCTAGCGGCAGAACCTAAACGGCAATGCCCTCGCCATGGGCCAGCGCCTTGAGATCGGCGACGGGCCGCGCACCATAGTGCGAAATGACTTCCGAGGCGGCAAGACAGCCCAGCTTGAGGGCTTCTTCCATCGATTGTCCACGCGCCGTGGCCAGAAGAAAGCCCGATGCGAAGAGATCGCCAGCACCGGTAACGTCGACGACGTCGCTGACTGGGAATGCCGGGACCGAAACAATCTCGCCGTTCTTGATGGCCATGGCGCCACGCGACCCCATTGTCACCGCAGCGATTTCAGCGTCTTCGGCAAGCTGACGGACGGCGACATTGAGATCGTCGGTCTCGTACAGCGCCATCGCTTCGTCGATATTGGCGAACACGTAATCCATAGTCTTCGATTTGATCAGATCGAGAAACTCTGGGCGGAAACGGTTGACGCAGAATGGGTCGGACAGGGTAATCGCGGCGGCCCGCTCGTTCTTGTGCGCGTAGTGGGCAGCCTTGATGAAAGCCTTCTTGGCCTGCGGAGGATCCCAAAGGTAGCCTTCCATATAGGTGATGGCCGAAGCGCCGATGGTTTCCTCGACGATATCGTCTTCGGTCAGGTGCTGGCAGGCGCCCAGATAGGTGTTCATGGTGCGCTCGCCATCGGGCGTGACCAGGATCATCGACCGTGCGGTCGCCGGACCATCACGGAGATAGTCGGTATCATAGCCGATGCCCTTGGTGTCGAAATCGTCCCGAAAGATCAGGCCGAGCTCGTCTTCGGCGACTTTGCCAACGAATGCCGCACGCCCACCGAGCGCGGAAACCCCCGCTGCCGTGTTGGCAGAGCTGCCGCCGGGGATGATTGTCTTTTTTTCGGGCATCTTGGCGTAAAGGTCTGCTGAGCGATCGGCATCGATAAGATGCATGATCGATTTGCGCAGGCCCTCATCGACAAGAAATGTGTCGTCGATCGGTGTGATGACATCGACGATGGCGTTGCCGATGGTCAGGACGTCGAACCGGGTGGTCATCGGCGCTCCGCATAAACTGTCGTGGATACTGCCCTCCGCTTAATCCATAGGGCCATCCGGCGCAACAGCGCTGTGGGAAACGAGCTAAATGGTAGTCTTTGCCGGGTAGCGGCACCATTGGGCGATGATGCAGCGATAGCATTCGGGCTTGCGTGCCTTGCACACGTAGCGCCCGTGCAGGATGAGCCAGTGATGGGCGTGCAGCAGATGGTCCTTGGGCACACGCTTGAGCAGCGCAAGTTCAACGGCCAACGGGGTTTTACCCGGCGCAATCCCGGTGCGATTGCCAACGCGAAACAAATGCGTGTCGACGGCGATGGTCGGCTGGCCGAACCCGATATTGAGCACGACATTGGCCGTCTTGCGGCCAACGCCGGGCAGCGCTTCCAGGGCCTCGCGGTTGTCGGGGACTTCACTGTGGTGCCGCTCGATCAGCATCTGGCTGAGCAGGAAAACGTTTTTTGCCTTGGTGCGGTAAAGCCCGATGGTCTTGACGTGTTCGCGAATGCTGTCTTCGCCCAGCGCAACCATTTTTTCGGGCGTGTCGGCACAAGCAAACAGGGCCTTTGTCGCCTTGTTGACCCCCACATCGGTCGCCTGCGCGCTCAGAACGACAGCGACCAGCAGCGTGAAGATGTTGACGTAGTCGAGTTCGCCCTTGGGCTCGGGATCGTGAAGCGAGAAGGCTTCGAAGATCTTGTCGATTTCGGCCCGGGTCAGCGGTTTGGGCATGGTGCGGCAATATTTGATTTGATTTTAGGGTGCGAGATCTTCTTAGAATGGCCCGAAGGCCAAAAGGCAAGTCGAGATGACCCAAAGCCCCCTCTTTGCCGCATTGCTGACCCCGCACCGCTCGCTCTCGCCGCGCGCGATCCGCTGGGTCATTGCGCTGACATGCGTAATGGCCTCGATCCCCGGCATCGTCTTTTATGCGATGGGCGCCTGGCCGGTGGTCGGGTTAATGGGGCTGGACATCCTGCTGCTCTATTGGGCACTTACCGCCTCGATGCGTGACACGGAGATGTTTGAGGAAGTCACGCTTTGGCCCGACGCCCTCGACATCCGCCACGTCACCAAGAAGGGACGAGAAACCGAACATTCGTTCAACCCGTTTTTCATCCGGCTCTCGGTCGTCAGGGACAATGAGGACCGGGTAACCGCGCTCAAAATCGTCACCCGCGACAGCGAGGTCGAAATCGGCCGCTTCCTGACCCCCGATGACAAGGCGCGTTTCGCCGACGCCTTTGGCCATGCGTTAAGTCGCGCCAAGCGCTAGCTGTTGCTGCAATTTCAACCAACCTTCTCGAACAGATCGGCGAAGGGCGACAGTGTTTAGGCAATTTGATTGCCGCGGCGTGTCCCGGCATGTTCTTCTGTCGCTATGTGATTTTGCCTAGCCGTGCGGCGATCGAAAGTCACAGCAAAAGGGCGTTCAGTGTCAAAAACGGGTCGTTGGCTTTCACACTGGCCGCTATTGTGGCCTTATGAACGAGATGACAGCACTTTCCCGGCTCCCTGAAATGACCACGGCGCAGACCTATCGCACTATCGCGCGGGCCATCGAATACCTTTCCATGCCCGGGCCGGAAGCATCCGACATTGCCGGATTGGCCAACGCGCTTTCGATGAACGAGCGGCAATTGGTCGATATGTTCCGCCGCTGGTGCGGGCTGACGCCCAAGAGCTTTGCTCAGGCCGTCGCGCTCGACCATGCCCGCAAATTGCTGCGCGACAATATGAGTGTGCTCGATACGAGCTATGAACTGGGTCTTTCGGGCCCGTCCCGTTTGCACGATCTGTTCGTGACCTATGATGCGGTGCCGCCCGGGGTATATCGCGCAAAAGGGGCCGGGCTTGAGGTGAGTTGGGGCTACGCAGCCTCCCCTTTCGGGCAGGTCTGTCTGATGATCACCCAATATGGAGTGGCTGGAATTGCCTTTGCCGATGACGGCAAAGAGCAATATGCGTTTGAGGACCTGGCCAATCGCTGGCCCAACGCCCAATACACTCGTGACGACAAGGCGATTGCGCCGGTCGCTGCGCGCATCTTCGAGCCGGGCCGGTGGGATCCCGACCAGCCGGTGCGTCTCGTGATGATCGGATCGCAGTTTGAGATCAAGGTCTGGGAGACGCTTCTCAAAGTCCCGGCCGGCCGCGCAGCGACCTATGGAGATGTTGCACGGGCGGTGGGCAAGCCCAATGCAGCCCGTGCCATCGGCCGCGCCGTCGGGCGCAATCCGATTTCATTTGTCGTGCCCTGCCACCGCATCGTTGGATCGAGCGGCGCATTGACGGGCTATCATTGGGGTATCATGCGTAAGCGCGCCATATTGGGCTGGGAAGCCGGGCTGGTGAGCGCGTCCTGAGCGCCGAGTGGAACCTTCGCCCGTCTTGCGCCTTGCTCAATGGACACAGGGCGAGGGACAGTTTTCGTGGCGCGACCCATTCTCATTGGCATTGCAGCATTGGCCCTGCTCGGGCTCGTCGTGTTCTTTTCGGAACTTCTGTTGCTGATATTTGCCGGCATTTTGATTGCCGCCATTCTCGATTCAGGCGTCAAGATGTTCAGGCGCTTTCTGCCAGTGCCCCGGGTTCTGGCGCTTGTTATGACCATATTTCTGGCCATTGGCGCAATCGGGTTCGCTCTTGTCGCGGGTGGTATGACAGTGCTCAACCAGCTCGATGCCCTCAGTCGCGCCCTGGGTGAAGCTTGGCGCATCGTTGCCGATCAGCTCAACGATTGGGGCATTCCGGTGCTGCGTACATTCAATCTCGAAGACATCTGGGAACGCCTGCCCGAACCACAAACCATCTTTGGCGGGGCCGGCGCCGTGCTGGGAACGGGATTTGGCATGATCTCAAATGTCCTGATCGTCTCTTTGATCGGGATATTTCTCGCAGCCGATCCGGCGCGCTACCGCGACGGGTTGGTGATCTTCGCGCCAGTCGCCTATCGCGCGCGCTTGCGCGACGTTCTGGACAGGGCCGGCCGCACGCTTCAGCGCTGGCTGGTCGGGCAATTGGCGCTCATGCTGATCGTGGGCGTCGCGACGACTGTGGTGCTGTTGGTTGTCGGTTTCGATTTCGCCTTGTCGCTGGGGATCATCGCCGGGGTGCTCAATTTCATCCCGTTCATGGGCCCGATCCTGGCCTTCGTACCGATCGGTCTGGCCATGATCGGCCAGGATCTGACGACCGTCGTGATCGTGCTGACGGGCTATACGTTCATCCAGCAAATGGATGCCAATTTGCTTTCCCCTCTCGTGCAGGATCGGGTCGTACATCTGCCACCGGCGCTCACAGTGGCATTCCTGTTGCTTATGGGGGTTATATTCGGGCCGATCGGCGTGGCCCTGGCCACGCCGTTGCTTGCTGCGCTCAGGGTGCTGGCCCTGGAGCTTTATGTCGGCGACTTTCTCGGCGATCCTGAAAACCGCTAGTGCGTCCTAGATTTCTTCGGTGGAAACCCGGTTCCCCTCGCCATCGATGCCGTAGATGATTGGCGCGCCGGTGCCGATTTCACGTTTCAGGATTGCCTCTTCATCAAGCCCTTCGAGCGCCATGACGAGCGCCCGCAGTGAATTGCCATGCGCTGTGACCAGCACTGTTTTTCCGGCTTTGACCTGGGGTTCGATTTCCGCTTGGTAGTAGGGCAGGACCCGGGCTGCCGTGTCCTTGAGGCTCTCGCCGCCCGGCGGTGGAACATCGTAAGAGCGGCGCCAGATATGGACCTGTTCTTCACCCCATTTTTCGCGTGCGTCGTCCTTGTTGAGCCCGGCGAGGTCGCCGTAATCGCGTTCGTTGAGCTTGTGATTGCGCACTATTGTGAGGTCGGTGATCTCCATTTCCTCGAGCATGAGATCGAGGGTGCGCTGGGCCCGACTCAGCGCCGAAGTGAAATAGGCGTCGGGTACTGTGCCTCTGGCCTTGAGCGCCTGCCCGGCCTTTCGTGCTTCATCGACGCCCTGATCGGTCAGGTCCGGGTTGCGCCAGCCGGTGAACAGATTTTTCAGATTCCATTCGCTCTGGCCGTGGCGGACAAGGATCAGCGTTCCGGTCATGATGTCTCCCTTTGGTGTCGATGAGAAAAACTAGAGGCCGAGCACGTCGGCCATTGAATAAAGGCCTGCAGGCTGCTTGGCAGCCCACAAGACTGCCTTGAGCGCACCATCGGCGAATAATGTTCGGTCACGCGCCGAATGCGAAAGGGTAATGGTTTCGCCCATCGCCGAAAAGAGCACCGAATGGTCTCCCACAATGCCGCCGCCGCGCAATGTCGCAAATCCGATGGCGCCCGGTTCTCGTGCTCCGGTGTGTCCGTCGCGCACCCGCACCGAATGGTCGGAGAGATCGATCCCGCGCCCTTGCGCGGCCGCCTCGCCCAAGAGCAGCGCGGTGCCTGAAGGAGCATCGACCTTGTGGCGATGGTGCATTTCGAGCACCTCGATGTCGAAATCGGTGTCGAGGCTGGCCGCCGCCCGCTTGACCAGCGCGGCAAGCAAGGTCACCCCCAGGCTCATATTGCCCGATTTGACGATACGGGCCCCCTCTGCGCCGGCGCGGGCAATGGCTGCATCATCATCGGGTGTACATCCGGTCGTGCCGATGATGTGAATGAGTTTGCGCTCAGCTGCCCGACGGGCCAGAGCGACGCTCAATTGCGGCGCTGTGAAATCGATCACGGCATCGACATGGTCGACAATATCAAGCGGGCTGTTGCCAATGGCGATGTCCAGGGGATCAATCCCGGCCAGGCTGCCGGCGTCTTTGCCCACAACGCTCGAATTGTCCCGGTCCGCAGCGGCGGCAAGCGTCATGCCGGCATGGGCCGCGACAGCACGGATAACGGTCTGTCCCATACGCCCGCCGGCGCCGACAACCCCGATCTTGAGTGCCATAATCTTATCCTCTCAGGTCGTCTGCATTTCAGCGATCACTGCCTGCGCACTCTGGCGCGGGCTGGGCGCGGCAATGATCGGGCGCGCCACCACGAGATGGGATGCCCCAGCCGCCAGCGCTTCGCTGGGCGTCATCACCCGTTTCTGGTCGCCCTTTTCTGAACCGGCAGGCCGGATGCCGGGCGTGACGACGGCCATATCCGGGCCGACGATATCGCGCACGCTTCTGGCTTCAAACGCCGAGGCAACGACACCGCCCATGCCAGCTTCTCGCGCCTGCCGCGCCCGGCGCGCTACAAGGTCGTCAACGGACATGCCATAACCGGCTTCATCGAGATCGGCTTGATCCATCGAGGTCAAAACGCTCACCCCGAGAAGGCACAGCGAAGAGCCTTGGGCTGCCTTGACCGCAGCGGCCATCGCCTTGGGATAGGCATGGAGCGTGAGCATTGTGGCGCCGGTGTCGGCAATGGCCGCGACGCCTTTTGCGACCGTGTTGTCTATATCGAGAAGCTTGAGATCGAAGAACACGCGCTTTCCTGCCTTGAGCAGTTCCTTGCCCACGATCAGCCCATCACCGCCGTAAAACAGCTGATAGCCGATCTTGTAGAAATCGACGGTATCGCCAAGCTTGGAAATCATGTCCTCGGCTTCACCGCGCGTTGCGACGTCGAGCCCGACAATCAGGTCACCGGCCATAACATGTCTCCGCATCTGTGATGTGTGACGGCTCGATGCCATGAGTTGCGCGTGAGCGCAAGCTTGAGACCGTCAAATCCCGCCGCGCGAAAAATGGGTGAGCTCTTTCACCATCTGGTCAATTTTGCCATCGACCGCTTTTTCGGCCACAGACCCATCCTCGGCAAATGCGCTCGATGCCGGGCCGACGCCGAGCAAGGTCGGGACGACAAGCGCGCCGATCTTGGACAAGGAATCGCGCAGATGGCTCTGCGCCCATATTGTGCCGTAGCGCCCCGAGGATACCCCGCCAATCCCGAACACAGCATGGCGGAATGGAGACGGCTTTTGCCGCGACAGCCAGGCAATGGTGTTGACGATGAGCGGGGGCAGCCCGCCATTATATTCTGGCGTGGCGATGAAGACGATGTCATGGGAGCGAAACAGGTCCGCCAGCTGCCCGGCGGCGTGTGGGACATTGTCGGGTTCGAGATCCTCGTTAAAGATCGGCATCTCGAAATCGGCGAGCGAAATCGTGCTGACCGCCACCCCCGCCGCCCGGAGCCGCGCATCCATCGCATGCTGCAATTGCTTGTTCAGCGAGCCGGTGCGGATCGAGCCCGATAGGGTAAGGGCAGTGGTCATTGTCGTCTCCAGTTCCATCTCGGCAGTAAAGCGGCGCGTTCAGTTCGCCGCAAGCCCATCAAAGAGAAAGCCCCTCACCGATGGCAAGGGGCTTTTAACATGCGAGCTGTTGGCCTTAGCCGAACATCGTCTTGAGTTTGTCGAAAAATCCTTCCGAGCCGGGCGAGGTGTCTCGGTTCGAAAGCGTTTCGAACTCTTCGAGCAGTTCGCGTTGGCGCTTGGAGAGTTTTTGCGGCGTTTCCACATCGAGCTGGACATAGAGGTCGCCAACCTGGCTGGCGCGCAGCACCGGCATGCCCTTGCCCTTGAGGCGCACCCGTTGACCGGGCTGGGTGCCCTCGCCGACTTTGACCTTGGCCCGTCCGCCTTCAAGCGTAGGCACTTCAAATTCACCGCCTAGAGCTGCGGTGATCATCGAAATGGGCACTTTTGCATAAAGGTCGGCACCGTCGCGCTGGAAAAGCTGATGGGGTTTGACCGAAACAAAAATATAGAGATCGCCTGCTGGCCCGCCGCGCAGTCCCGCTTCGCCTTCTCCGCCCAACCGGATGCGTGTGCCGTCCTCGATCCCTTTAGGAACGTCGACCGAGAGCGTGCGCGATGTTTGCCTGCGGCCCTGGCCATGGCAATCGGTACACGGCTGATCCATGGTTTCACCGCGCCCATGACATTGGGGGCAGGTCTGCTGGATGGTAAAGAACCCCTGTGCTGCGCGCACTTTGCCGTGTCCGCCGCACATGCGGCAGGTGGAAAACCCGGTACCGGGCTTGGCGCCCGACCCGTCGCAGGTTTCACAACCAATAAGGCTCGGCACATCGATATCGACAGTGGTGCCCGCAAAAGCGTCTTCGAGGGTGATTTCGAGATTGTAGCGCAGATCCGAGCCGCGCTGGCGGCCGTCGCGCTGGCGCTGGCGCGAAGCCCCGCCCATGAATTCCCCGAAGATGTCTTCGAAGATATCGGACATCGAAGATGAGAAATCATTGCCGAAACCTTGGGCGCCACCGCCGCCGCCATTGAATGCGGCGTGGCCGAAACGGTCATAGGCCGCCCGCTTCTGGGGGTCCTTGAGCGTGTCGTAGGCTTCGGAGACTTCCTTGAACTTGTGCTCGGCCTCTGTATCGCCCGGATTGCGGTCCGGGTGGTACTGCATGGCCAGCTTGCGATAGGCGGATTTGAGCCCCGCGGCGTCGCAGGACTTTTCGACCCCGAGCACGGAATAGAAATCGGCTTTGCTCATGAGCTTAGAATTTCCCCTTGTCGCGGCAGGGGCAGAATATGGACGGATGCAAGATCATCTCTTGTGCCAAACCAACCGTTCTTGTGTTGAGCGTCTCGGTGCCGACATCACGTCGGGAACCGGTTGCGCATTAGGTAGTCACGCTTGTCGCCTGTTACCATAGCCGGCCGCAAAATGGATAGTCTTTGCGCGTGTCCGGCAGGCACGACTGCTGATTCACGTGAAACTGGTGCCTGCAAAAGACAGTGCCGCCCGAAGGCGGCACTGATTGAGTCTCAAGGCGAAAGGCTTACGCCGACTTCTTGTCGTCGTCGTCCTTGACCTCTTCGAAGTCGGCATCGACAACGTCGTCCTCGGCCTGGGCGTCACCCGCGGCAGCGGCTTCGGCTTCGTCCTGTGAGGCTTTGTACATGGCTTCGCCAAGCTTCATGGAAGCCTGAGCCAGTGCAGCTGCCTTTTCCTTGATCACTTCCGGGTCGTCGCCCTCGAGTGCCGTCCGTGTATCGGCGATGGCTGTCTCGATCTCGGTCTTGATCTCGGCCGAAACCTTGTCGCCATGCTCTTTGAGCGAAGACTCGGTCGAATGCACGAGGCTTTCGGCCTGATTCTTGGCTTCGACGACTTCGCGGCGCTTCTTGTCGGTTTCCGCGTTCGTTTCGGCGTCCTTGACCATCTGTTCGATGTCGGCGTCCGAAAGACCACCCGAGGCCTGGATGCGGATCACCTGTTCCTTACCGGTGCCCTTGTCCTTGGCCGAGACATTAACGATGCCGTTGGCGTCAATATCGAAGGTCACCTCGATCTGGGGTACGCCGCGCGGAGCCGAGGGGATACCGACCAGATCAAACTGGCCGAGCATCTTGTTATCGGCAGCCATTTCACGCTCACCCTGGAAGACCCGGATGGTCACCGCTGACTGATTGTCTTCAGCCGTCGAGAACACCTGGCTCTTTTTGGTCGGGATCGTCGTGTTGCGGTCGATCAGCCGTGTGAACACGCCACCAAGCGTTTCGATGCCAAGCGAGAGCGGGGTCACGTCGAGCAGCAGCACGTCTTTGACGTCGCCCTGCAGAACACCCGCCTGAATGGCGGCACCCATGGCAACCACTTCGTCAGGGTTCACGCCCTTGTGGGGTTCCTTGCCAAAGAAGTTCTTAACTTCTTCCTGCACCTTGGGCATGCGGGTCATGCCGCCCACCAGAACGACTTCGTCGATCTCGGCGGCCGAAATGCCGGCATCTTTTAGGGCTGCGCGGCAAGGCTCGATTGTGCGCTTGACGAGATCTTCGACAATTGCCTCGAACTTGGCGCGGGTCAGCTTGAGCTGCAAATGCTTGGGCCCCGAGGCGTCTGCTGTGATGAACGGCAGATTGACCTCGGTCTGGCTTGCAGACGAGAGCTCGATCTTGGCCTTTTCCGCAGCTTCCTTGAGGCGCTGCAGGGCAAGCTTGTCGCCACGCAGGTCAATGCCCTGCTCTTTCTTGAACTCGTCAGCAAGGTAATCGACAAGACGCATGTCGAAATCTTCACCGCCAAGGAAGGTATCGCCATTGGTGGATTTGACTTCGAAAACACCGTCGCCGATTTCCAGGATCGAGATATCGAAAGTGCCGCCGCCAAGGTCATAAACGGCGATCGTGCCCGATTCGCGCTTTTCAAGCCCGTAGGCAAGCGCAGCGGCAGTCGGCTCGTTGATGATGCGGAGCACTTCGAGACCGGCGATCTTGCCGGCATCTTTGGTCGCCTGGCGCTGGCTGTCGTTGAAGTAGGCCGGAACCGTGATGACCGCCTGGGTCACCTGTTCGCCGAGATAGCTCTCTGCGGTTTCCTTCATCTTGCCAAGGATCATGGCCGACACTTCGGATGGCGAGGACGGCTTGCCGTTCGCTTCTACCCACGCATCGCCATTGTCGCCCTTGACGATCTTGTAAGGCACAAGGCCCTTGTCTTTGGTCACCATCGGATCTTCGAACCGGCGCCCGATCAGGCGCTTGACGGCGAACAGGGTGCCTTCGGGGTTGGTGACGGCCTGGCGCTTGGCCGGCTGGCCGACAAGACGTTCACCATCATTGGAGAAAGCCACCATGGACGGCGTTGTACGCGCGCCTTCGGCGTTCTCGATCACTTTTGGAGTTTTACCGTCCATGACGGCAACGCACGAATTGGTCGTGCCCAGGTCAATTCCGATTACTTTTCCCATTCCGAAACCTCATTTCTCGAGCGAGTCCCAAAAATTTGGCCCTGACCCCTCAACGCGCCCATTCACGTTGCGGCATCGCATTGATCGGTCGGTGCCGGACCCCTCTGGGGGATGGATTTTCGCCCGGTTTCCCGGGCTTGCTGGCTATATAAGGAGGGGGGGTGGGCCCTTCAAGCTTACCCCCCGCTTTGCGTGAATTTTTGTCAGGCCGATTTGTCCAGGCCCTCGCCCGGTTCCGCGTCGGTTTTCGGGGTCGGCTTGTTGCCGCCCTTGGCCACACCCACCATGGCCGGGCGCAATACGCGCTCGCCAATGGCGTAGCCGGTCTGGACCACCTGAACCACAGTGCCCTCGGGGACGCTGGGGTCCGGTACTTCGAACATGGCCTGATGGCGGTGGGGATCGAATTTCTCGCCTTCTGCCACGATCGGGGTCACGCCGTTCTTTTGCAAGAGGCGCTGCATTTCGCGCTCGGTCATCTCGATCCCTTCGATAAGGGATTTAAGTGTGCCGTCGGCGGTTTCGCGCAGCTCGGCTGGAATGACCATCAAAGCACGCGAAAGATTGTCGGTGGCCACAAGCATGTCTCGGGCAAATCCGGCGATGGCGTATGAGCGGGTGTCGGCGATTTCGCGCTCTGTGCGCTTGCGCAGATTGTCCATCTCGGCTGCTGTGCGCAGGACCTGGTCGCGGAGCTGTTCTTTTTCGGCTTCGAGTTCGGCAATGCGATCGTCCGGCGTCGGAACGTCGGAAGCGGCTGCCGCCTCTTCGGCCTGCTGGCGCGGATCGATGTCGTCGTTCGGCTCTGGCGTCGTGTTGTCGTCGCTCATCATTGCTCTTTCAACGATTGGGGAAATTAAGGTTGGCTGCCATATCGGCCAAGGGGGCGAATTTTTCAAGCCTCATGGCGAAAAGCCGCAGAAACGAAATACCAAAGCTAGCCTTTGCGTGAAATCAGCTTCGAGACCACATGCGCTGTATAATCGACCACTGGTACGATGCGCGCATAGTTGAGGCGGGTCGGCCCGATCACCCCAAGAACGCCCACCACCTTGTCGTTGGCATCCTTGTAGGGCGAAAGCACGACCGAGGAACCCGACAGTGAAAACAGCTTGTTTTCCGATCCGATAAATATCCGGACACCCTGCGCCGATTCCGCATCGCTCAGGAGATCGATCAAACCCTGCTTGGTCTCGATCTCGTCGAACAATTGCCGCACCCGCGCCAGATCTTCAGACGCCATTGTGTCATCGATCAAATTGGCACGACCGCGCACGATCAATGTGGGAGCCGATGTGTCCGCTTCGATCATCGAAGCAAGTCCTGAATCCACAAGCCGCTGGGCGATTGTATCGAGCTCTGCCCGCTGGCTCTCGGACTGGCGGCGGATCGAATCGCGTGCCTGTTGCAGCGTCTTGCCCACAATGTGATGGGCGAGAAAATTGGATGCCTGGGTCAATGCGCTTGCTGTCAGGCCCGGCGGCAGGGCGATAATGCGGTTTTCAACCTGTCCGTCCTGCCCCACTAGAATTGCCATGGCCCGTTCCGGGTCAAGCCGGACAAATTCGACATGCTTGAGAACCATGTCGGCCTTGGCGGCAATCACCATGCCCGCGCCGTGCGACAGCCCCGAAAGCAGCGCACTGGCTTCGTTCAGCAGGTCCTCGACACGGCCCGTCCGCCCACCGCCTGAAATATTGCGCGAGATCTGGTCGCGTTCGGTCTCGTCCATGGCGCCGACTTCAAGCATGGCGTCGACAAAAAACCGCAAACCTTCCTGGGTCGGCGCGCGGCCCGCCGATGTATGCGGCGCCGCAATCAGACCAAGCTCTTCAAGGTCCGCCATGACGTTGCGCACCGAGGCCGGTGATAACTGCATGTCGAGCATTTTCGAGATGGCCCGTGAGCCGATTGGCTCGCCGGTCTCGAGATAGCGCTCGACGAGTCGGCGGAAAATGTCCTGGCTGCGTGTGGAAAGCGCTTCCAAAAAGTCAGACGAATTGATCGTATTTCTGTCCATTTTTACCATTCTGGGACGCTGTCGAAAAATGCGATTGGCATTTCATTGTCGACCGCGTGGCCACTTAATCGCAATCAGGCAAGGACTTAGCGCCATATTCGAAGGTTGCGCGCCCTTTTTTGCCGACGATTGCCATTAACTAAGTAGGAGAAAAGCGGGTGGCCGCCAAGAGAGGCGCGCTTGTTCGCGCCTTCTTGAAAGGTTAAGAGGCTGGTAACCATATCAGCAAACAGACCTTAGGATTGAGAATTCATGCGGCCAAGCGGACGGGCAAGCGATCAGATGCGCGATGTAACCATCGAGAGGGGCGTCGCGCCGCAAGCGGAGGGGTCGTGCCTCGTCTCGTTCGGTCGTACCCGAGTCTTGTGCACGGCCAGCGTCGAAACCTCGTTGCCGCCCTGGCGCCGTGGTCAGGGTCTTGGTTGGGTGACCGCCGAATACGGAATGTTGCCGCGCGCCACAGGGTCGCGCACCCGCCGCGAAGCGACAGCCGGCAAGCAATCGGGCCGCACCCAGGAAATCCAGCGCCTGATCGGGCGCTCGCTGCGTGCCGTCGTCGACATGCAGGCTCTGGGCGAAAACCAGATCATTCTCGATTGTGATGTGATCGAAGCCGATGGCGGCACCCGCACAGCATCGATCACCGGGGCGTTCGTGGCGCTCTCCGAAGCGATCGGCTGGATGAAGGAGCGCTCGCTGCTCAAGGGCGATCCGATCCGCGACAATGTCGCCGCTGTCTCGTGCGGCGTCTATCGTGGCACCCCGGTTCTCGATCTCGATTATCTCGAAGACAGTGAAGCCGACACCGATGCCAATTTCGTTCTGACCGGATCGGGAAAGTTCGTCGAAATCCAGGGCACTGCGGAAGCCGAACCCTTTTCGGCCGAAGAACTGGCCGATTTGATCGGACTGGCGCAAAAAGGCATTTCCGAACTCGTTCTCATGCAGCGCGCAGCGCTTGAGGCCGGCGCATGACCATCAGGCTCAAACGCGGCGATCGGCTGGTTCTGGCCACCCACAACGATGGCAAGCTGGCAGAATTTCAGGACATGCTGTCCGATTTCGGCCTCGATATCGTTTCGGCGGGCGCGCTCGGCCTGCCCGAACCCGAAGAAACCGGAACCACTTTTGCTGAAAACGCCCGGCTGAAGGCGCATGCTGCCGCCAAGGCGACCGGCGAGATCGCCCTGTCCGATGATTCAGGCATTTCGGTCGATGCGCTCGATGGCCAGCCCGGTGTCTACACAGCCGACTGGGCGGGCGTGCCGCGCAATTTCACCAATGCCATGCAAAAGGTTCAGGATTTGCTCGTCGAAAAGGGTGCAACCGAACCCCACCAGCGCAAGGCTCAGTTTAACGCTGTGCTGTGCCTTGCCTTGCCCGATGGCACCGACATGCTGTTTGAGGGCATCGCCCCCGGCACGCTGGTCTGGCCGCCGATCGGGACGTCCGGGCATGGATATGATCCGATGTTCCAGCCCGATGGGCATGACAAGACATTCGGGCAGATGACGGCTGAAGAAAAACACGCATGGGCCCCCGGCAAGGAGGGGCTCTCCCACCGCGCTCGCGCCTTTGCAAAATTCGTGAAGGAAGCCCTTTGAGCGCTAACACTGCATTCGGGGTCTATGTCCATTGGCCGTTTTGCGCGGCCAAGTGCCCCTATTGCGACTTTAACTCCCATGTCCATCACGGCAAGTTCGACGAAGACAGCTTCGTTACCGCCTATGTGAAGGAAATCGAGACGACGGCGCGCCGGGCACCCGAGCGGCTCGTTGAATCGATCTTTTTCGGCGGTGGCACGCCTTCGCTGATGAAGCCGGCATCGGTGGGCACGATTCTCGATGCGATCGCCAAGAACTGGCAGATTGCCGACAGGGTCGAGGTCACCCTTGAGGCCAATCCCACATCGGTCGAGGCCGACCGCTTTCGCGGTTATCGCGCTGCTGGCGTCAACCGTGTTTCACTTGGCGTGCAATCGCTCCGTCCCGAGCCTCTGGCCCGGCTTGGTCGGCTGCATTCCGTCGAAGATGCGATGGCCGCTGTACGGCTTGCCCAGTCGATCTTTGATCGGTCGAGTTTCGATATCATTTATGCACGCCCCGACCAGACATTGGGCCAATGGGAAGAAGAGCTGACCGAGGCGTTGGCGCTCTCTGAGGGCCATCTTTCTCTCTACCAGCTCACCATTGAATCGGGTACGCGCTATTTCGACCTGTTCAACGCCGGAAAGCTGAAAATGCCATCCGAGGATCTCTCGGCCGATATGTTTGAAATGACTCAGGATCTAACGGCGTCTTACGGCCTGCCGGCCTATGAAATTTCCAACCATGCCCGGCCAGGGCAGGAAAGCCGCCATAACATGATCTATTGGCGCTATGGTGAATATGCAGGTATTGGCCCGGGCGCCCATGGCCGGCTGATCATGGGCGGTGCGCGCCACGCGACCGCGGCGGAAAAAATGCCGTTCAAATGGTGGGAAAAAGTCATTGAGACCGGCGACGGCCTGATCACTGACGATACGCTGACCTGGGACGAAGAGGGTGACGAATATCTGGTTATGGGCCTGCGCCTGCGCGAGGGTATAGATCCGTCGCGCTATCAGGCTCTGGCCCGGCGCGCGCTCACAGCAACCCAGATCGATTTTCTCAGATCCATAGGCTTTATCGAAACCTTGCCCAATGGCCGTTTGCGGGTGACCGACAAGGGCTGGCCGGTGCTTGATGCGGTGGTGGCCGACCTGGCGGCGTGATGTCAGCTGGCCGCGACAGCGCGTTCGAGAAATATGTCCACATCGTCTTCCCCGACCTGGGCAAAGCCGTAGCGGTCATAAAAACGCCGGGCGTCCGAGCCGCGCAAAACGGTCAGTCTTACGATTTTTTGAGCTGCATCGGCCTCTTTTAGAAGCCGTTGCAGCACGGCACTACCCAAGCCCGCCCCTTGCCATTCGGGGGTAAGGTAAAAGTGTTCGAGAACCAGTCTGTCGTCGCAAGGGCCGAGCGCGACACATCCGGCAAGGCTTTTCTCAATCACGATCAACCGCGTAAATTGCGGGCGGAACCGTGCCTCAAAGTAGAGGCGGTTGCGCTCTGGATCGAAGCGGCCCACAGCGTCCAGACTGTCGCGCATCACAGTGAGGCGAAGATCGGCGAGCCGATCGAAATCGCCAAGACTGGCCGGTTCGAATCGAAAATCAACGCTCAATTGGTCACCGGAATTCCGCTGCCGGTGGAATAGCGCCGCCGCGCGCGCTGGAACCAGGAGAAGACAGGGGCAATCCCACAAGACGGGCGGCTTCAATCGTGGTTGCACCGCCCTGCCCGATTTGGCGCATGACCAGGCCATATTCACCGCGTCCATCGAAATGAAGACGGAATGGACCATCCTGGCCCTGAAATCCAACCGGAGAGTGCAGTCCAGTGCCATAAGGCGGTGTGGCGCGGCTCAGGCTGCCCGTGTTGGCCAGCTGCACAGCTGAATAGGCCAGTGTCGTAAGCTGATGGGGCGCAGTGCCGAATCGGGATCGATAGACCGACGTCAGACTGGCCAAACCCGACGGGTCGATGGCGGGATAGACGGCGCCGGCCAGATAGGGCTGGTTGAGGATGGCATTGTCGCCGTCCCAATCGGCCGACCCGATGATCAACACCCGCTCTCGCGGCAGTCTTGCGGCGTCCAGCAAGATGCCGAAACTGGCCGCCGTGGCACTGTCGGGAATATAGAGCGTATCGACGAGATTTGTGCGCATGGCGGGCGCCAGTCGCTCGACAGCGGCGCGGGCCTGCGCTTCGTCGGCAAACATTTCGATGCCGGTGATTGCCATTCCTGCTTCTCCGGCAGCCAGACGAAGGGCATCGGCTTGGGCGTTGCCCAGCGGCGTGTCGGGAATGATTGCAGCAATGGTGGTGCGCCGCTGCGCTCTTGCATAGCTCAGCGCGCGCATGATTTCGGCTTCGGGAAGAACGCTGAGCAGATACACACCGTCGGTTGCAATGCTCGCCGTCGAGGAAAACCCGATTAGCGGGATGTCGTAGGATTTGGCAATGGCTCCGGCCAGCCCCACAGCATCGGCGGTCAACGGGCCGAGAATCAATTGCGCACCCTCGGACAGCGCCTGCTGGGTCGCAATCCTGGCGGTTTGGGCGCTGCTCCCGCTATCCTTGATAACCAGATGAATGTTCTGGCCCCCGTTGCGTGTGGCTTCGTCCATCGCCAGCTTTGCCCCGTTGACCATGGCGCGTCCTACAGCGCCTGACGGCCCGCCAAGCGGCAAAATCATCGCCACTCGGACCGGGCCGGTGCCAATGATCTCGCCCTGCGCTGGCGCCAGTTGAACGCCTGAGGTCTGGCTGGGCTGCACGCGTGCTGGTCCCTCAAAACCGGTCTGCGTTGGCGAGCATGCGGTAAGTGCAAGCACAACCATCATGCCAGACAGCGCTTTCATCCAAATGTGCGGCAACCGGCGCTCCTGTTTTCATTGCCTGGTGGACGGACGATCCGCGTGCGAGATGTGCACGGTTCAGTTCTCTCGCCCTGCCTCGACAAACCCCTTTCCGATGTTAAAAGAAGGGCGTCAATCCAAGGGATCATCGTGAGCCAGGAAAAATCCTACCAGATATCGGGCCATCGCGTCCCTGTTGAAAGCCCGGCGCCCGGTCTCTATCCCGTGGCGACGCCAATCGGCAATCTGCGCGATATCACCCTGCGCGCCCTCGACATTCTGGCCGGCGCCGATCTGGTTCTTTGCGAAGATACCCGCCATTCGGCGCGCCTTTTCGATGCCTATGGGATCAGAACGCCGCGCACCGCCCTGCACGAGCACAATGAGCGCGCCCGGATCGATTCGATCCTCGAACAGATAAGAGACGGCAAAGCGATTGCGCTGATTTCCGATGCCGGGACCCCACTCTTGTCCGACCCTGGCTTTCCGTTGGTTCGCGCGGCGCGCGAAGCGGGAATCGAAATATTTCCAGTGCCGGGGCCTTCAGCTTTGCTTGCTGCGCTGACCGGTGCCGGTTTGCCCACCGATGCCTTTGCCTTTTTCGGTTTCCTGCCCCCCAAAACCGGCCAGCGTTCCAACGCACTCGCCCCGCTCATCGGGCGCACCGAAACGCTCGTGTTCTACGAATCGCCCCGCCGGCTCGGCCCAGCGCTGGCGGACATGGCGCACGCCTTCGGTCCCGATCGTCAGGCAGTGGTTGCGCTTGAGTTGACCAAACGTTTCGAGCGCTTCGAAACCGGCTCTTTGGCCGACCTTTCCGAGATTTTTGCCGAAGACACCAAGGGGGAAGCGGTCATCGTGGTCGCCGGTTCGGACGGCACTGCACCTCAGGCTGGTGGCGATTGGGAGGCGGCGCTGGCAGCGGCCATGACCGAAATGGCTTTGCGCGCCGCCGTTGATCAGGTCTCCGTCCAGTTCGGTCTCAAACGAAAACAGGTTTATGATGCCGCTCTCGCGCTCAAGGCCAGAACCTGATCCGCGCCGCCGGGCCGAACGCGCCGGGCGGTCCGCTGAAACGCTGGCCTGCTTGTATCTGCGCCTCAAAGCCTATGGGATCATGGCCACCCGCTACAAAACGCCGGTGGGCGAAATCGATATCGTGGCAACAAAGGGCAATTGCATAGTTTTTATCGAGGTCAAACACCGGACCGGGAACGCCGCCGCGCGCGATCAGGCGCTGGCCGCGGTCAACACAACGCGAATCGTGCGCGCTGCTGAGTGGTATCAGTCAGCCCATCCTGCGCGCCAAGGCTGTGATTTCCGTTTTGACGTGATAACGCTTGCACCGGGTCGCTGGCCGCACCATCTCATCAATGCCTTTTCCGCCTGACGCTTTTTTCCAAGGATCTTGCCATGTCTCTTTCCGTCGCCGTGCAGATGGACCCCATCGATGCCATCAACCCGCTGGGCGATTCCAGTTTTGCCCTGATGCTTGAAGCCCAGGCGCGCGGACATTCACTGTCCTATTATACGCCGTCCACACTCGCCCAGCGGGGCGACACGGTTACTGCGCGCGCGCACAAGGTCAAAGTCGACGACAAGGAAAAAGGCCTCCATTTCACGCTCGAGGATTGGCAAAAGACCGATCTGACGGCCTTTGATGTCATCCTGCTGCGCCAGGATCCCCCTTTCGACATGAACTATATCACCACCACTCACATGCTCGAGCTGGTGCATCCCAAAACGCTTGTGGTCAATCACCCCAGGGAAGTGCGCAACGCGCCGGAAAAGATTCTCGTGACCAGCTTCCCTGAGCTGATGCCCGACACCTTGATCACCCGCGATGAGACCGAAATCCGTGATTTTCGCGCCGAGTTCGGAGACATCATCTTAAAGCCCCTGTTCGGCAATGGCGGCGCCGGGGTCTTCCGGATCCGCGAGGGCGATGAAAATCTCGGGTCCCTGCTCGAAATGTTCAATGCCAGCTTCCGCGAACCGTTCATGATCCAGCGCTATCTCCCCGATGTGCGCAAAGGCGACAAACGCATCATTCTTGTCGATGGCGCGCCGGTCGCCGGGCTGAACCGCATCCCGGCCGAAGGCGAATCGCGCTCCAACATGCACGTTGGCGGGCGCCCCGAACTCTCCGAGCTGACGGCGCGTGAGCATGAAATTTGCGAGATCATTGGCCCGGAACTCAAAAAACGCGACCTGATATTTGTCGGCATCGACGTGATCGGCGGCTATCTGACGGAAATCAACGTCACCTCCCCTACCGGCATCCGTGAGGTCAAGCGTTTCGGCGGCCCCGATATCGCAGAATTGGTCTGGGACGCAATCGAGACGCGGCGCTGACCTGCGGCTCAAGATGGCTTGGTGGCAATCCCATCAAGCCATAGGGTGTCGCTTTCGTCACGATGAGTGCCGGACGAGCCGACATGGCTTGCATCGATTTTCGCGCCTTTCTTGATGACGTGAACCATTGCCATGCCATGTCCACGACCCAGGCCATAATCGGATTTAAGCCAATCAAGGATTGTCCCTGCCTTGATCGCTGACTGGTCGAAGCCTTTTTGGCGCGCGATCTCCAGGATCTGCCGGGGCGTCAGCCCGGTCTTGAGTTCGATTGCATCGAGATAGGCCTGAAACGACATGTTGTTACTCCTCATGGACCCGGATCCATCGTCTTATGACCGTCCGGTTTTGACAAGAACGACGTATGGGTGCCGCTTAAACCGACACGCAATGAAACCGGGTCTTGCAGTTTGGAGCTATGGCTTTAGGTTCGGAGCGCTGATTCACGTGGAACAGCGGCGCAATTTTGGGGGCCGGGACCGATGTCTGGCAATTTTCTCGTGGCCTTCGCCACTTTTTTTGCGACGATCGGTGTTGCCGATATCGCCTTCATCTTTGCGGGCCTGACGCGCAACAACACTGCCAGACAGCGTTTCGTGTTCGCCTCGCGCGGCGTTCTTATCGCCAGCGGGATCCTGTTGTTTTTTGCCTTTGCCGGAAATGCCATTCTCGACACTTTCGGCATTACCCTGCCCGCCTTGCGGGTGGCCGGCGGCATCTTGTTGTTGCTGATTGCAATCGACATGGTGTTCGCGCGCCATTCGGGCGCCACCGGGACGACCAGTGAGGAAGAGGCCGAGGGCATGTCCCGCACCGATATTTCGGTGTTTCCACTTGCCATGCCGCTTCTGGCTGGCGCCGGCTCTATTTCTGCCGTGATTCTTTTGACCACCGGCGCAAATACCGATCTTGAATTCTGGACAGTGATCGCCGCGCTTGTCGCAACGCTGGCACTGGCGTGGCTGGCGCTCCTGATCGCCATACCGATCCAGCGCGTTCTGGGGCTGACGGGGATGTCGGTTGTCAGTCGTGTCGTCGGTATCTTGCTGACGGCGTTGGCCGTCCAGTTCGTCTTCGACGGCATCAGCAGCAGCGGGATTTTGGGTGGCGCGGGCTGACCGCGCCCCCTGAACCCTATTTCAGTGGCGCACAGCGTCCCTGTCCAGCCAGGCGCGCGTAAGTGCGGGGATCGCATCCTGTCAAAAAGAACTGGATCCAGTCGCTTTCCGAGCCATACCAGGCGTTCCGGTCCACTTCGGTGCGGATACCGGGTACAGTTCCGGTCTGGGTGTACTGCCAGAAGGTGAAGGGGCGGTTGTTGAACCGCTCATGGGGCTGGGCAGCGACCGAGCGCAGCCACATGGGGTTGTCGATCTGGACGCCTTCGAGCACGTCGCGATGGAAATTGATATCGGTATAGATCACCGGCACCTTGCCCGTATGCGCCTCCATGCCGGCAAGAAGCACGCGCACTTTTTCGAGCACTTCTTCGCGGCTCAGGCTGTGCTTGCACGACGAGTCATTGTTCCATTCAAGATCAAGCACCGGCGGCAGCGCATCGGACTCTGACGGTACATTGGCAGCAAACCAGGCAACCTGTTCGGATGCCGGCCGGCACCAGTAAACGAAGTGATAGGCGCCGCGCGGAATGCCGGCCGCCCGTGCCTGATTCCAATTGGAGCGGAAATTGGGGTCGATGTAATCGCCGCCATCAGTCGCCTTGATATAGGCAAAGCGGGTGCCCGCCTGAGCAACGGCGCGCCAGTCGATATTGCCCTGATGACGGGAAACGTCGATACCGTGTATGGGCAGGGAATGGGCACGGGCTACGCCCGGATGGGGTTTGTTGTCACCCTTTGCGGGATAGTAATTGGCACCACATGCAGCCAGCGCCCCGATCAGGGCGAGACCGGCCGCCAACGGCAGGATCGTCTTGGCCAGCTTCGGCGAGCGGAAAATACGCGGCAGGGGCATTGAGCGTAAGACTCGTCAATTTGGGAAAAATTATCTCAAATTATCATGACCTGCTTCTCGTTAACGCCCCCCTCACAAGACTGGTTAACGCAATGTAAAGCCCCGGAAGCGTGGCTCCCGGGGCACTGATTTATTGGTGTTGGTCCACGATCAGGCGGCCAGTTCGCGCGCCTGCGAAATGACGGCGCTGGTGTCGTAGGGCTTGGGAATAAAGCTGTCGGCAATTTCAGGCTTTGGCGTTGCGCGGCCCGATGTAACGAGTACTGGAATATGAGGCCAACGCGTCTTGATCTGTTCTGCCAGTTCAAATCCGTCCAAAGACCCGGCCAGTTCAACGTCGGTAAACACCAGACCTATCGAGTGACGGCTTTCCAGAAGGTCTATGGCCTGCTCGGCGTCCGGCACTTCAATGACCGAAAAACCGGCATCGACCATGGCCAGCGTAATGTCGAGACGCACCAGCGGTTCGTCCTCGACAACAAGGATCAGTGGAGCATCCTTTCTCTGCAACATCGTTATTCTCCAAGAGTTCCAGCCGCCGCCAAACGCATATAGAGGCTTCGGCCCATCGGCCGCGCCCTCGTCCGCGTCGATCTGGTGGTGTATGTGCTCGCCGGAAACTGCGCCATGTGCGGGGCCTCAGTTCCGGTTGGTTCGCAATATCAATGCTGTTGGCACTGTTGAGTTCCCTGCAATGGCTTGCACGGCCTGGTGATCGCCCATGCAATTAACGCATGTTCGCTAAACGTTCTTGTTTCGCATGGCTTTTCTTGTTAGCGTTTGCCGCACATTCATCCATGCGAGGGGGACGGCATGGCAACGCGGATCACAACTGTCGCCTTTTTGGGCATTGATGCTGTTCCGGTCGACGTGCAGGTGCAGATCTCGCCTGGTCTGCCGCGCTTTAACATTGTGGGTTTGCCTGACAAGGCGGTGGGCGAGAGCCGCGAGCGTGTGCGCGCCGCGTTGATTGCATCTGGTCTCGCGCTGCCGGCCAAGCATATCTCTGTCAATCTTGCACCGGCCGATCTGCCCAAGGAGGGCAGCCATTACGATTTGCCAATTGCATTGGGCCTGATGGCGGCGATGGGCGCGATCCCCGGCGATATGCTCGAGCGCTTCATGGTGCTTGGTGAGCTCGCGCTCGATGGACGGGTATCGCCGGTTACTGGCATTTTGCCCGCTGCCATAGCTGCCAATGCGCGCGACTTGGGGATCATATGTCCGGCTGCCTGCGGCGCCGAAGCCGCCTGGGCCGGCGAAGATATCGATATCGTGGCCATCGATACGCTTTTTGCTCTGGTCAATCATCTTGCCGGGCGGCAGATGACCGCCCGGCCGCAGCCAATCCGGGCGCTGCCCAATGTGAGCGGTCCCGATCTCGCCGACATCCGTGGGCAGGATGTGGCTCGCCGTGCGCTCGAAGTTGCAGCAGCGGGCGGCCACAATTTTCTGATGGTCGGGCCGCCGGGAGCGGGGAAGTCGATGTTGGCCCAGCGCCTGCCGTCCATCCTGCCCCCCCTCAATCCACGTGAACTGCTCGATGTTTCGATGATCGCATCGATTGCAGGAGAGCTTAAGGGCGGCAAGGTTTCCGACCGCCGCCCCTTCCGCAGTCCGCATCATTCGGCCTCGATGGCAGCTCTGGTCGGCGGTGGCTTGCGCGTCCGGCCCGGCGAAGCGTCTCTGGCCCATAACGGTGTGCTGTTTCTCGACGAGTTGCCCGAGTTCCAGCCCCAGGCCCTCGACAGCCTGCGCCAGCCGCTCGAATCTGGGGAAACTGTCATCGCCCGTGCCAATGCGCGCGTCACCTACCCGTCCCGTTTCCAGCTCGTAGCCGCAATGAACCCATGCAAATGCGGCATGGCGGGATCTCCCGGACACACGTGCCGACGTGGCGAAAAATGCGCTGCCGATTATCAGGGACGAGTGTCGGGACCGTTTCTCGATCGTATCGATATCCGTATCGACGTGCCTGCTGTTACCGCGACGGACATGATCGGCTCAAAACCGGGCGAACCGAGCGCGTTGGTTGCCGAAAGGGTGGCCATTGCCCGGGAAATCCAGCGCCGGCGCTATGCCGAGCTCGAGCTTGTTGGCGTTCACACCAATTCGGCCGCCCCCTCAAGTGTCATCGAACAGATCGTGGCGCCGGACGGAGAAAGCCGGGACCTGTTGCTCAAGGCAGCAGAAACTTTCAACCTCTCCGCGCGCGCCTATCATCGCGTGCTCAAGGTGGCCCGCACACTTGCCGATCTGGCCGGCAGCCAAACCGTCGCCCGTCCCCATATTGCCGAAGCGCTAAGCTATCGCATTAACATGGCCAATGCCTGACATGGACTACACGATCATCGCCCGGACGCCCGACATCGAAACCTTCGCGCATTTGCGCGCGCTAGCCGGGCTATCACCCCGGAGCCGGGAGGGCATGGAAAAAGGGCTGCCCAATACGCTTTACGCGGTATTGATCGTTCTTGGGGATCACCCGATCGGAATGGGCCGGATCATCGGAGACGGTGGCACCGCTTACCAGATCGTCGATATTGCAGTTGATCCCGCCCATCAAGGCAAGGGCTTGGGCAAGGCGATCATGGCTGCGTTGGCAGACTGGCTCGAACGCGAGGCGCCCGAAGATGCTTATGTGTCTCTGATCGCCGATGGCGACGCCCGGCACCTTTATGGAAAGTTCGGCTTCGAACCGGTGATGCCCGCCTCGATCGGCATGGCACGAGTGATGAGCAAGCCATGACGAGCGACCCCGCACTGCGCATGATTGCCAAACTGGCACGCAACAATGCCCTCGCCAATCTCCGGCTGGCCAATGCAGTGGCCCGTCTCGGCGATGATGGGTTCTTGGCGCGGCGCACAGGATTTTTCCCCTCGCTTAAAGCGACCCTCAATCATATCCTTGTCGTTGACTGGTTCTATATCGACGCGCTGGAAGGCGGCACGCTCGGCCCCGGGGCCTGGGAGGACGAAACCCCGTTTGCCACGGCTGAAGCGCTTTACGATGCTCAGCGCAAAAGCGACGCTCGCCTTGTCGGGCTGTGTCAGGCCCTCAATGTCACTGATCTATCCCGCCCGGTCAGACTCCATCGCCAAGGGAAAATCCAGACCGAGCGGCGCGATGACGTTCTGAATCATCTGTTCGCCCACCAGACCCACCATCGCGGCCAGGCCCATGCAATGCTGGCTGGAACGCCAGTTGCACCGCCCCAACTCGACGAATTTATTGTCTTCGACGACGCAAAATTCCGCACCGGAGAACTGGCGGCGTTCGGCTGGAGCGAAGCCGACCTCGGATTTTAAGCCGCTAGCCCGCGATCCTTGGTCGCCATGAAATCGAGCAGCGGGAAGTCTTTGGCGCAACGATCGATTTCCCACTGGCTGGGCGCCAGGAAAACCGGGTCGCCATAGCGATCCTCGGCAATGTTGAGCCTGTGCAACGCAGCGAATTTGTCGAATTGGGCTTTGTCGTTCACCTTGACCCAGCGGGCCGTCACGTATTGCGCCGGCTCGATGCGGATCGGCACCGAATATTCGGCAGCCGCGCGGCTCGTCAGCACTTCGAGCTGCAGCGGCCCCACTGCGCCGACGTAATAACCTGCGCCCAGCGTGGGCTTGAACACCTGTACCACGCCCTCTTCGGCCAGGTCGTTGAGCGCCTTGGCCAATTGCTTGGTTTTTGACGCATCGGAAAGATGCACGCGGCGCAGCAGTTCGGGTGCAAAATTGGGAATGCCGGTCACTGTCACGTCCGGCCCGTCTGTCAGGGTGTCGCCGACTGAAAGCGTGCCGTGATTGGGAATCCCCACGACATCGCCGGCAACGGCTTCATCGGCAAGTTCGCGCTCGCGCGCAAAAAAGAACATCGGATTTGCGACCTTCAAATCCTTGCCAGTGCGCACGTTTTTCAACCGCATGCCACGCTTGAGCGTTCCTGATGCGACCCGCACGAAGGCCACGCGGTCCCTATGGTTGGGGTCCATATTGGCCTGCACTTTAAAGACAAAGCCGGTGCACGCTGCCATAGCCGGTTCCACAGGCTCCGGCCGTGCTGGTTGGGTGCGCGGCTCAGGCGCAAACCTGCACACGGCTTCGAGCAAATCGCGCACCCCGATCGATTTGAGCGCAGAGCCGAAATACACCGGTGTCAATGTGCCCTCTTCAAACGCTGCCTGATCGAATTTTGGCAATGACCCGCTCGCCAGTTCAAGCCCTTCCATCGATGCGGCAATCTGTTGGTTCTGGGTAGATGCGAACCGCTCGGCCAATGCTTCGACACCCGGTGCCTCGGCTTCCGGCTTGCCCTCGGGCGAAATGAAACGTCCATGTTCGAGGTCGATCAGCCCGGAAAAATCAACACCGGCGCCCACGGGCCACATCATCGGCGCCGTATCGAGCGCCAGGGTTTCCATGATCTCGTCGAGAATTTCGAGCGTATCGCGCGCCTCCCGGTCGATCTTGTTGACGAATGTGATGATCGGAATATCGCGCAACCGGCAGACTTCGAACAGTTTGCGCGTTTGCGCCTCGATGCCCTTGGCCGCGTCGATCACCATGATCGCAGAATCCACGGCCGTCAGTGTACGGTAGGTGTCTTCGGAAAAGTCGGCGTGGCCCGGCGTGTCGAGCAGGTTCAGCGTCAGCCCGTCATGCTCGAATGTCATAACGCTCGAGGTGATCGAAATACCGCGCTTTTGTTCGATTTCCATCCAGTCCGAACGGGTCCGCCGCCGCTCGCCGCGCTCTTTGACTTCACCAGCCAGATGGATGGCGCCTGAATTGAGCAGCAGTTTTTCGGTCAGCGTCGTCTTGCCCGCGTCAGGGTGCGAAATGATCGCAAAGGTGCGGCGGCTCTTGTAGCCGGTTGTGTCGGCGCTCACGGGCAGTTCTCCGGGAAGATAAACCTGTATGGACCCTATATGGTCCGCGCCACTGACTATACCAAATTGAGCGGTCTAAAAAGCCCTTCGCTTTTTGCTGGACAGGACACGAAACACAATTTAGCAAGAAAAAGCTTGTTAAATGGATTGCATCATGACCAACACTGCTTCTGGGTGGGCCGCCATCGTTTCCCCGCGCTATCTCGGCGCCACGATCACCTTGTGCCTCGGCGTTGCGCTCTTGGCCTTTAACGGTTTTCTGGTCTCGACCGCCCTGCCCACTGCCGTCGATGAGCTTGGCGGCGTGGCGCTGCTGTCCTGGGCCACTACAGTGTTTCTCGTCTTTGCCATCATGGGCGGGGCCGGTGCGGCTCTGCTCAAGGCGCGGCTCGGCGCCCGCAGGGCACTGATCGCTGCCGCCCTTGTGTTTCTACTCGGCTCGCTGCTGGCCTCCATCGCTGGCTCGATGCCCGAACTGCTTGTCGGCCGGGCCCTTCAGGGGCTTGGCGAAGGCGTCGTCGCAGCCATCTGTTACGCTTTGATCCCCGAACTCTTTCCCTCGGCGCTGGTGCCCAAAGTGTTCGGCGCCGAATCGGTCGTCTGGGCCCTTGCGGCCTTTGGCGGTCCGGTGCTCTCGGGCGCCCTGACCGAAACCCTCTCCTGGCGCGCCGCCTTTGCCGTCAACCTGCCGATCGGCGTCATTTTCATCGGCCTCGTTCTCTGGATCGTGCCGTCCGGCCTGCGGGAAAAATCGTCCGGCCGTCTGCCCATCATCCGCCTGCTGTTGATCGGCGCGGCAATCATGGCGGTCTCGCTGGGGGGCCTTTTGTCTTCGCCCGTTCTCACCGCCCTGTGCCTACTGCTTGCCGGTACAACGCTCTTTGCCGTCATCGCCCGGGACCGCACGGCGTCCGTCCCGCTGTTCCCCTCCCACGCCTTCCGCTTTGGAAATGTAGTGGGTGCCGGCCTCTGGGTCATCCTCCTCATGCCCCTGGCCCAGGCAGGTGTTGCCGTATTTCTCGTCTATGCGCTGCAAAACATATTCGGCTTCGCCCCGACCTTGGCCGGCGTCATCGGCGCGGTCATGGCGGTCGTCTGGTCCGGCACGGCGATTCTGGTTGCCAATGTGCCCGAAACCACAAGGCCCGCCCTGATCCGCCTCGGGCCAATATTGCTCACCGCCGGGCTCGTCACCATCGCTATTGCCTTTGCCGCAAACCTTCTGCCGCTGGTCATTGTCGGCCAAATCCTGATCGGGGCCGCCTATGGTACCTCATGGGCCTATACCAGCCAGACCATCATGGAAGCAGCGCTCCCGGGCGAACGTGACAGGGCGTCGGCGCTGTTGCCCACCATCCAGTCGGCGGGCTATGGCATCGGTGCCGCCATCGCCGGCCTCGTTGCCAACACCGCCGGCATTGCCGCGGCAGGGACAGGGCAGCAACTTGCGGCGGCACTGGTCGTCACTTTCGCCGCCAGCGCCCTTCTGTCCCTGCCCGCCATCGCCGCAGCGCGGGCGATGACAATCAAATCTTAAGCCTCCGCCCGCTTTGTTTATCGATCAATGCGCCGGGGGGCTGGACATGCAAAAGGGCACGCTGATCGAGTGGGACGACGACCGCGGTTTTGGCTTTATCAAGCCCGATGGCCGGGGCGGAAAGATATTCGTCCACATCTCGGCCGTTAAACCCGGCCGCCGCCCGCAAAGGGGTGACCGTCTGGTCTTCTCATCCGGCACGGGACCCGACGGCAGGCCCGCGGCCCGTCAGGTCTGGCTCGAAGGCATCAAAAGAGCGGAACGGCATCGCCCTCCGGCCCATTTCGATCGCCACGATTATCGTGTCTGGGCCGCTGTCGCTCTGCTCGCTCTTGTTTTTGCGGCAATCGTTTTCGACATGGCGCCGTTCTGGCTGGTCGCGCCCTACGCCTTAATGGGCGGGGCCTCGTGGCTTGCCTATTGGATGGACAAACAGGCTGCCATCGCAGGGCGCTGGCGGATCAGCGAGGCGGGATTGCACGGGCTCGATGCGGCCTTCGGGATCATCGGCGGACTGCTCGCCCAGCAAGTCTTTCGCCACAAAACTGCAAAGCCGGGCTTTGCGCTGACCACGGGCGGCATTGCGGTCCTGCACGCGATCGTCCTGGTGGGGATCATCTCGGGTGCGCTGTCGTATGCCGAACTGGTCGCCCTGTTTGGATAAGCTGATTCACGTGAAGCAAATCGGGATTGCTTCACGTGAATCATAAAGCCGGGGATAAACATTGGCACTGTTGATCCCCGGCTTGTACCCGGCTCAGTGAAACTGCGCAGTCTCTGTCGAACCGGCCATCGCGGTGGTCGAACTCGTGCCGCCGCCCACAGCGGTTGCCACGGCGTCGAAATAGCTTGTCCCCACCTCGCGCTGATGCCGCGTGGCGGTAAACCCCTCATTTTCGGCGGCAAATTCGGCCTGTTGCAGCTCGGAATAGGCGGCCATGCCCCTGTCTTTGTATCCGCGCGCCAGATTGAACGTGGTTAGCGCAAGATTGTGATACCCGGCCAGCGTTATGAACTGATATTTATACCCCATGGCGCCAAGTTCGCGCTGGAATGCTGCCATATCCGCTTCGCCCATATATTTTGCCCAGTTGAACGAGGGCGAGCAGTTATACGCCAGCATCTGCTCTGGATAATGCCTACGGATGCCTTCGGCAAAACGCTTTGCGTCTTCAAGGCTTGGCGTGGATGTCTCGCACCAGATCAAATCAGCATAGGGTGCATAGGCCAGGCCGCGCGCAATCGCAGCATCGAACCCGCCCTTGAGACGATAGAACCCCTCTTCAGTGCGTTCGCCGGTGATGAACGGTGCGTCGTAAGCGTCAACGTCCGAGGTGATCAGCTGCGCTGCTTCGGCATCGGTACGGGCCATGATCAGTGTCGGCACCCCCATGACGTCCGCCGCCAAACGGGCTGCGTTGAGCGTGCGGACGAAGGTTCGCGTCGGCACCAGAACCTTGCCGCCCAGATGGCCGCACTTTTTTTCGCTCGCCAGCTGATCCTCGAAATGGACAGCCGCCGCGCCGGCTTCGATCATCGCCTTCATGAGTTCAAAAACATTGAGCGCGCCGCCGAAACCGGCTTCCGCATCGGCGATGATAGGCACGAAATAATCGGTATCGGCATCGGATTTTCCGTCGAACCGCTCCATGGTCTGGATCTGATCGGCGCGCTGTAGCGCCTTGTTGATGCGCTTGACCACTGCAGGTACGGAATCGACAGGATAAAGCGACTGGTCGGGATACATGTTGCCCGACGAATTGGCATCCGCCGCCACCTGCCATCCGGAAAGATAGATGGCCTTAAGGCCGGCCTTGACCTGCTGGACGGCCTGGTTGCCGGTAAACGTGCCCAGCGTTGGCACATAATCCTCGCTATGGAGCAGTTGCCAAAGGCGCTGCGCACCGTTTTCCGCCAGTGTGTATTGCATTGGCAGGCTCCCCGACAGCCGGGCAACATCGTCGGGCGTATAATCGCGGGCAATCGTCTTCCAGCGATCCGGCGCCCAATCTGGCGCCTGAAAAGTCTGCGGATCTGTTGATTTGTCGAGCATTGATGTCTCCTCCTGATGGCGAGTGATTTTTGGCGGGTGCGATCAGCTGCGGCGGGCAAAGGTCGCTGCGACCATCTGCGCGCCATCGAACAGGGTCTGGCCGCCAGCCATCGTAAAGCTGTGCTTTCCGGCCCGGTGAACTATCGAATAGTCCCGCTCGGCCAGTCCCTGGCTTTTGAAGCTGGCCATCACCTCGGCCATCGAAGGCGCAATGATGGTGATAAAGTCTTCAGTGGTCGTATCGATTGTCTGATGCGCGTTCATCGCACTGTCTCCTGCTGGGAAGCACATCGCCGTGCTCCATTTAGTAAAGAATTGACAAGCACCACCAAAAAGGCAAGAAAAGATGTAATATCAGCGTGTTAAGCTGTAAATTCTTGAAAATCTAAAAGGCTGAAACTGTAAAGATTGTAAAGAATTGCAGTTGGGAGGACGACAGATGAACCAACTTGATTTGCAGATCGGGGCCCGCATCAAGCGGCTACGCCGGCAAAAGGCGGTCAGCCAGGCCCAACTCGCTGAAGCGCTTGAAATTTCTGCGTCCTATCTCAACCTCATCGAGCACAATCGCCGCCGCATCACGGTACCCCTTCTGTTTCGGATCGCCGGCTTTTTCGGCGTGGAACCGGGCGAGCTTGCCGAAAGCGATGATGCGCGCTTGTCCGGAGATTTGATGGAGATGTTCGGCGATGACATTTTCGCCGACTCAGACCTGACCAACACCGACATCCGCGATCTGGCCACCCAGAACCCCGCTGTCGGGCGCGCTGTGCTCAAGCTGTTCGACCAATTGCGCCATCTTCAGGCGCCAGGACACAATGCGACGAGCCATCAACAGGGCGAATCCGCCTCCACCGGCCACAACGTCGTCACCGAAGCGGTTTCCGATTTCCTGCAGGAAAACGCCAATTACTTTCCAACGCTCGAGCACGCAGCCGAGCGTGTGCGCCATGACATCGACAACAGTTCGGACAATTTTGAAGCTGGTCTCAAAGCCTATCTCTTCAACGTTTTCGGCATTGAGGCGCGCCTGGCCTCGTTGCCCAATGGCGTGGTGCGAAGGCTTGAGGACAATGGCCGCGTTCTGGCGGTGTCCGACACGCTGGAGGCAGAGTCTGCGCTTTTCGTTCTAGCCCAGCACCTGGCCCTGTCGATTGCCGATGCCGAAATCCGCGATCTTATCGAGCAGAGCACTTTGCCCCAGCCCGACAGCGTGGGCCTGGCCCGCAACGTGCTGGCATCCTATGTCGCGGCGGCGCTGGCCATGCCCTACGAACCGTTCTTTCGCGCCTGCCGGGATACGCGCTACGATATCGAACGGCTCGGCCGCCGGTTTCGCATGAGCTTTGAGCAAATCTGTCACCGCATGACCACGTTGCAGCGCCCATCGATGAGCGGCATTCCGCTCCATCTGGTGCGCACCGATATTGCCGGCAACATTTCAAAGCGGTTTTCGCTGTCGGGTATTTACATTCCGCGCCATTCCGGGGCCTGCCCGCGCTGGAACGTCTATGCGGCGTTCCTCAATCCCGGTCAGATCAACATTCAGCTCAGCCAGATGCCCGACGGCCAGCGCTATTTCTGTATAGCCAGAGCGATCGCCAAGGGCGCTCATGCGTACAACGCCCCGCGCCGCCATGTCGCTATCGGTCTGGGCTGCCATGTCTCGCACGCTTCAGCCATGATCTATGCCGATGGCATCGATCTGTCGGCGCCAACCGGGGCAGTACCCATCGGCGTTGGGTGCCGGATCTGCCCGCGCCGCGAGTGTGGTCAGCGCGCGCATCCTCCCGCCGACCACCGCTTTGCGACAGACGACGCGCTGCGAATGGAAAATCTTTATATGGTGCAACCTGGCTCATAAGGGTTTGGTGGGCAGGCTACTGCCCGGCATCATGGAGCGCTATGGTTAGCGCATTGATGTCGTCGCGCAACCTGACGACATCGGGCAAAGCCCGCCCGCTGGCGCAGGCAATTGTCTCGGGAATATGGCGCGCCTGGTTCTTGAGTGCCCGTCCAGCGTCAGTCAGCGTCACCAGAACCCGGCGTTCATCGGTAGCGCTGCGCGTCCGTTTCACGAGACCCGCGGCTTCTAACCGCTTGAGCATCGGGGTCAGCGTCCCGGTGTCCAGTCCGAGCCTCTGTCCGATACCTGTCACCGATATCGGTCGATCCTCCCATAAAACCAGCATGGCCAGATATT
Source organism: Pelagibacterium sp. (assembly GCF_048264985.1). Lineage (GTDB taxonomy): Bacteria > Pseudomonadota > Alphaproteobacteria > Rhizobiales > Devosiaceae > Pelagibacterium. Next base: position 211,969 of record NZ_JBLXCL010000001.1, on the reverse strand, counting down.
GCGGGTAGGTCAGACCCAGCGGGTCGAGCAGCGGCCTGTAGAGCCGGGCAAAAGCCTGTCCGGCGGCATAAACCGCAAAGCACAATTGGTGCTCGGGGGCGAGAATGGGGGCGCTGTCGTCATTCATGACAAAAATATTGCACAAAATTATATTGCACACAATATAAATCGCTCATATGGTCTTTTTCTTCGTCTGGCGAACTTGAACAGGGTCCAATGCGTTCACCTGTCAGCCAACCAACACCAATTATGGGAGTGCCTCATGGAAATTCTTTATACAGCCAACGCCACTGCAAGCGGCGGTGGCCGGGAAGACGGTCACTCGAAAACCGATGATGGCAAGCTCGATGTAAAGCTCTCGACGCCCAGCGAAATGGGCGGATCGGGTGGCGAAGGCACCAACCCCGAACAGCTCTTTGCCACTGGATATGCAGCCTGCTACCTCGGCGCGATGCGTTTTGCAGCCGGCCAGGCCAAGGTCAAGCTTCCCGCTGAGGCCACAGTCAGTGCACAGGTGGGCTTCGGCAAGCGCGATGATGGCGAAGGGTTCGGGCTCAAGGTCATCCTCACAGCGTCTGCACCCGGGCTTGATGCCGAAGAGCTCAAGGACGTTATGGACCGGGCCCACATTGTTTGCCCGTACTCACACGCAACGCGCGGCAATATCGAGGTAGAACTCAGACAGGCCTGATCTGTGGCAGGCAAGATTTCGGGCTCTGGTGGATTCACGTGAAACCGCCAGCGCCTTTTGCGTCGCTAGAGCGGCCGATAGACGAAATATGAAAAATCGGCCTCCCGCGCCGTGCCGTTGAGATCCTGAGCGGCCATCCCCACAAACGCGCCGGTAAAGCTGCCATGTTCGGCATGCCCGCCGCACTCGTCCGACAGGATCGAGGCATCGAGAACAGGGCCGATCTTCTGCCAGTCGCCGGACCCTTGCGCATAGAAATATTGCAGTTTGGAATCCTCGACCCGCATCTTCATGCGCACTGGCCCCGGCCCCACCGGCACAGGGTCCATCCAATAGGTCAGCTTTCCATCGGGATGCGACACCATCGACGAAAAGATGTCGAGCGCACGCTTGCCGTCGGCATCGGCGGTCAGATGCAGATAGTGGAAATTGTAACGCCCGTAATATCCTGTCAGTCCTGCCATTTCGCGCTCGTCTTGAGCATCGAAATCCACCTCGGTTTCCGCCTCGAAATCAAAATGTGTCTGCCGGCGCGCGACCAACGCCTGTTCGAACCATGAAGCTATGGATTCGCGCCCGATCAGCTTGAGCTTTCCGTCTGCGAGCCTGAAGATTCGCTCGGGCTCCGGCGTCCGCAACCATTGGAAATCGATGTGCAGATTGCCATCGAAGTGATAGCGCTGCTCGGCATCGAAACCGGCTTGATCGTAGGTGCCCGGGACGTCGACTTCGGACGCGGGCAAGTTTGAACCGCCTACCAGGTACAACCAGCCATCTTCGCGCCACTCTGCCTTTTGCAACGCCGTTTCGCGCCCCAGCACGCATCGACGTTTCTGGGTCGTCGGGCGTCCGGTCAGATGCACAAGATAGGTATCCCCGTCGGGCGTCTCGACGATGTCGCCATGACCGGCACGCTGCAACGGGTTGAGTGGGTCGTCCTTGGCCGTCACCAGATACATGTCGGGATGCAATTGGTAGGGCCCGTCTATGGTTTTCGATCGCGCCAATGTCGCTGCGTGATCATATCCCGTCCCGCCCTCGGCGGTCAGCAGATAGTACCAGCCGTCGCGCTTGTAGAGATGGGGGCCTTCGACAAGCTGAAGGGGCGAGCCTTTGAAAATATTCTTGCGCGCGCCCACCAGCTTTCCCGATGTCGGATCGAATTCCTGCAGCGCGATCCCGGTAAACCTGTGATGTCCCTCACGGTGGTCCCACATCATGTTGGCAAACCATTTCTTGCCGTCATCATCATGAAACAGCGAAGGGTCAAAGCCCGAGGAATTGACATAGATCGGGTCCGACCACTGCCCGTCGATCGTGTCGGCGGTGACAATGTAATTGTGGGCGTCCTTGAAGTTGCCGTCCTTGCGCTTGACGTCGGTATAGACCAGCCAGAACTTTTCACCGTCATGGGTAAGACACGGCGCCCAGATGCCGCAGCTGTCAGGGTTGCCGCGCATGTCGAGCTGGCTCTTGCGCGTCAACGGCCGGGTCACCAGCGTCCAATTGGCCAGGTCTTTCGAATGGTGGATCTGCACCCCGGGAAACCATTCAAAGGTCGAGGTGGCAATGTAATAGTCGTCCCCGACCCGCAGGATCGAGGGATCGGGATTGAACCCGGGTAAAATCGGGTTTTGGCGAATGGGCATTGGGTCTCCTCCCAAAATGCAATTGCTAGAGGCGCGCGCCCCTCGCCCGGCCGGCGGGCCGGGCAAAGGGCGCTTGGTCAGTGTATCTAGACAAAGCGGTTAATCAGATTTTCCAGATATTCCTGCCGCCCCGATTTGGGCTGTGGATTGATGTTTTCGGCCTCCACGCGCGCTGCAATGTCTTCGAGCTTGCGTTCGCCATTGAGCATTGCCTTGGCCTCGGCAGCATTCCAGCCGGCGTAACGCTCCTCAAGGAACGCGTCATAGGTGCCGTCTTCGATGATCGCCGCCGCGGCCTTGAGCCCACGCGCGCATGTGTCCATGCCCCCGATATGCCCATGCAGCAGATCGACCGGATCGATCGACTGACGCCGCAGTTTTGCGTCGAAATTGGTGCCCCCGGTGGTAAAACCACCGGCCTTGAGGATGTGGTAATAGGCCAGCGCCACTTCGGGAACATTGTTGGGAAACTGATCGGTATCCCAGCCCGATTGCATGTCGTTGCGGTTCATGTCGATCGAGCCGAAAATCCCGTGCGCCGCCGCCATCGCGACTTCATGCTCGAAGGTGTGTCCGGCCAGGATTGCGTGCCCAACCTCGATATTGACCTTCACGTCGTTTTCCAGACCGTACTTCTTGAGGAAGCCATAGACGGTTGAAACGTCGTAATCATATTGATGCTTTGTCGGCTCCTGCGGCTTGGGCTCGATCAGGATCGTGCCGGGAAAGCCAATCTTGTGCTTGTACTCGACAACCATCGAGAGCATGCGCGCCATCTGATCCATTTCCTGGCCCAGATTGGTATTGAGCAGGGTTTCATATCCTTCGCGTCCACCCCAAAGCACATAGTTCTCGCCGCCAAGCCTGTGAGTCACATCCATGTTGGCCTTGATGGTGGCTGCGGCATAGGCAAACACATCGGGATCGGGGTTTGTTGCCGCCCCGCCCATGAAGCGGCGGTTGGAAAACAGGTTCGCCGTCCCCCAGAGCAGTTTGACGCCGGTTTCGGCAATCTTGGCCTCAAAGATATCGGCCAGCGCCTCGAGCCGCTTTTTGCTTTCGACAAAGCTCTCGCCCTCGGGCCGCACATCGGCATCGTGAAAGCAGAAATAGGGCGCGCCCAACAGCGAGAACAGTTCGAACGCAACGTCGGCCTTGAGTTTGGCCGCATCCATTTCGCCGTCGAACCATGGGCGCGCGAACGTCCGCCCGCCAAACGGGTCGCCACCCTCCCAGGCAAACGAATGCCAATAAGCGATTGCAAAGCGCAAATGCTCGTCCATGCGCTTGCCGAGCACGATCTCCTCGGGGTTGTAATGGCGGAAGGCCAGCGGATTGTCGCTGTTTGGGCCTTCAAACTGAACCGTGTTCAGACCTTTGAAAAAATCACTCATTGGGCTCGGGCCTCCTCAATACCCGTGTAAAGAGCGCGATAGCGCTCATAGGCTTCGTCATAGGCCGACGCCAGATCGGACCTTGGGTCGATGGTTTTCTCGATTTTCGGTTGTGTGCAGACAGTTTTGGCGTCTGCGCCGGTGGCGGCGATCAGCCCCAGTCGCGCGGCGCCGAAAGCGCCGCCAAAATCCCCATCCTCGGGCACGGCAATAGTCATGCCCAGATTGGTGGCGATCATTTCCAGCCAGAGATCGGATTTCGATCCCCCGCCTACGGCAATCAGCGTATCGATCTGTGTTCCTGCGTCTGAGAGCACGCGCTGGCAGTCGCGCACCGCAAACGCCACGCCCTCCATCACCGCCTGCCCCATGGTGCGGGCGTCCGAGAGATGGGACAACCCGACAAAAGAGCCGCGCGCATTGGCGTTGTTATGCGGCGTGCGCTCGCCCGAGAGATAGGGCAGGAACATTTCTTGCCCTGGTTGGGAAAAATCACTGGCCACGGCCCGCGTGACGCCAGCTGCGTCCTGGCCGACAAGTTTGGCAAACCAGTTCAGGCTGTCGGTCGCAGAGAGAAACACGCCCATTTGGTGCCAGGTGTTTGGAATGGCGTGACAAAAGGCATGCACAGCGCCCTCGGTGTTGGGCCGGAACCGGTCGTTGGATACAAACAACACGCCCGAAGTGCCTAGCGAAACAAAGCCCGTACCCGGCTCTACAGCGCCAATGCCGCAGGCCGAAGCCGCGTTGTCGCCCCCACCCCCTGCAACCACCGGCGTTTCGGTGATGCCCCAGCGTTGGCAGAGTGCGCCCGAAAGATGGCCCGACGGCTCGCTCCCCTCAACCAGCGATGGCATATGGTCTGTGGTCAGCCCGGTCACGGCCAGAAGATCGTCGGACCAGCCGCGATATTCGACATCGAGCCATAATGTGCCAGCAGCGTCCGACATGTCCGAAACGTAAGTTCCGGTCAAAAGAAAGCGCACGTAATCCTTGGGCAGCAGCACCTTGGCGATCTTGGCGTAGTTGTCAGGCTCGTGTTTCTTGACCCAAAGAATCTTCGGGGCCGTAAAGCCGGGCATGGCGATATTGCCCGAAATCTGGCGTAGCGCCGGCAGCGCCTCTTCCATTTCGCGGCATTCCTGTGCCGAACGCACGTCGTTCCAGAGAATTGCTGGCCTGATGATTTCGTTGTTCTTGTCGAGCAGGGTTGCGCCATGCATTTGCCCCGACAGCCCAATGCCCCCGATGGCGCTGACATGGCCAGGATGACGTGCCTTGAGTGCATCGACAGCGCTAAGCACCGCTGCCCACCAGTGGGCGGGATCCTGTTCGGAAAAGCCGGGTCGTGGGCGTGACACCGTAAGGGGGGCATTGGCCTCTCCCAGAGCGTTGCCCTCCCGGTCGATCAACACAGCCTTGACCCCGGACGTTCCAATATCGAGCCCAAGATAGGTCATGGCTGCCACTCCGTCGCAAATACTGAGGTGCGTACCTCAAAATTGGTCATTGTTGCGTCTCCTCCGGTCGTTCGGCCTTTGCGGCTCATGTGCAAGATGTGGTTTCGGGAAAATCTAGCTCAGATTGTCGCGCATCAGAACCTTGATTTCCAATTGTGTCTCGGGTGGGGCCGCATCAGCGCCCACCACCAGCCGCCGTGCAGTGGCGCACACCGCCCGGATTTCGTCCTCGGGGCTTTGATCAAGAATAACGTCGATAGCGCCCGATTCCAGCCCGGCCCGCGTCGGTCCGGTCAGCTCATGTCCGATCACGCGCATTGAGCCGGCCAGCTTGAATTCATTGAGCGCCATCAAAAGTCCGGCATTGCCAGCGCCGGCATTGTAGATTCCGGCAAGATCGGGATTGGCCGCAAACAGTTTGAGGCATTTTTCATATGTCGCTGTAAACTCGTCCTGGGCCTCGATTGGTCCGGCCAGCTTCAAGCTTGGAAATTCGAGCGCCATGATCTCGCGGAACCCGCCGACCCGTTCGGCGTGATCGATAAGTTCCAGTGACCCGGCCACAAGCCCCACGCTGGCGCCGGCCGGCACGAATCGCCCCATCAGCGACGCCGCTACGCGTCCCGCTGCCCGATTGTCGATACCGACAAAGCCGTGGCGCGCCGAATCTGGCAAATCCGAGACCAGGGAAATCACCTTGATGCCCCGTCCGGCGATCCGCGCCACGGCGGCATGAATTTCAGGCTTGTCGATCGCAACGATCACTGCGCAATCGGCGTCCTCGGCCCCGATCCCATCGAGCGCGGCGACCAGGGCGCGCGTATCCATAGCCCGTATCCTGACGAGATCGAGCCGCAGCCGTTCGGCACGCATTTGTGCGCCGACGCTCTCGACAGCATCGGCGAGCTTGCCGAAAAACTGGTTGGTGCCTTCGGGCACTATAATTTTAAGCACGATGTCACGGGCCCGCGCTAGCATCGAAGCCGTCAGGTCGCGCCGAAAGCCGATTTCGGCTATAGCGGTCTCCACTTTCTCGATTGTGGCTCTGCGCACGCCGGGTCGACCGTTGAGCACGCGGTCAACGGTTGCCAGCGACACGCCTGCTGCCCGCGCCAGATCATGTACAGTCACCCGCCCACCAGTGTCCAAATCGGTACCTTCCAATTCTGAGGTACGTAAGTCATTGCGCGTTTCCCAACGTGCGGTCAAGGGCGTGGTGCGCTGGCAATGCAATTCAAATGCCGCGCAATGGTTTCCAAGACCGATCAGGGAGCGACAGTGTGACCCGCCGCGCCAATTCCCTTAAGCCCCGGTTTGGCGTAAGAAATCGCAAAGCCCTCGCGCCCAATAGGCCAATGACAGATACAGCGCCAAAACTCGTCAACATGCCCCCCACCCCGCTGGCGCGGCTGGGCCAGTTCGAAGTGCGTCTTGCCCGCACTGATGCCGAGCGTTTTGCTGCCTATCGTCTGCGTTACGAAGTGTTCCACAGGGAACGGGGCGTCAACGCCCAATGGATGGATCACGTCGACCACATCGAGGCCGATGCCTACGATCTGTCCTGCGACCACATTATCGTCATCGATACCTGCTCGAATCCGTTGGGCCAGACACCTTCAATTGTGGGCACCTACAGGGTCATGGCCAGCCCCGCACCGTCTCTTGGCTGGTATGCCGACACCGAATTTGCCCTTGGTCCACTGTTCGCGCGCCATCCCGACCAGCGCTTTTGCGAGGTGGGGCGGTCCTGCGTCGCCCCTGCCTATCGCTCGATGCGCACAATCGAGGCGCTCTGGTGCGGGCTGTGGGCCTATGCGTGCTACAATAGAATCGATGCCTATTTCGGCGCAGCCAGCTTTCCGGGTACCGAGCCGCACCGGCACGCTCTTGCCCTGTCTCATCTCTATCATGCGGCCCGCGCCACCAATGACTGGCATGCTGTGGCCCATGCGCAGGGCGCTGTCAGCATGAACATGCTGGCGTCTGAGCACTGCGATCGCCACGCCGCGCTGCGCGCCATGCCACCATTGGTTCGCGGGTATTTGCGGGTCAATGCGGTGTTTGGCAGCCACGCATTCGTCGATGAAAAGTTCTCGACAACGGATGTGTTCGTGCTCACCCGTTTTGCCGCGGCGCCCGCCGCGTATCGCAGGCGGGTCGAGCGGGTCACCGGCCTGCGGCATCCCAACCTGTGATCGGCTGTTGGAATCGCCAAAAATTTGTCTTAGCGTGCGCCACCGCTTCACAAGCCAGATTGCCCTAGCCCGTTCATGACGCAAACCGAGCCACAGGCCGAATTCGCTGTGCCCACCACGACGGGCATGACACCCATGATGGCCCAGTTCTTTGAGATAAAGGGCGTAAATCCGGGCTATCTGCTGTTCTATCGCATGGGCGATTTTTACGAGCTGTTCTTCGAGGACGCCGAAATCGCTGCCGCCACATTGGGCATCACCCTGACCAAGCGCGGCAAGCATCTGGGCGAGGATATTCCCATGTGCGGTGTGCCCGTCCATGCTGCCCAGGATTATCTCAAAAAGCTCATTTCCCGCGGCCACAAGGTCGCTGTCTGCGAACAGATCGAAGACCCCGCAGAAGCCAAGAAGCGCGGCTCGAAGTCCGTGGTCAAACGCGACGTGGTGCGGCTGGTCACCCCCGGCACGTTGACCGAGGACGATCTGCTGCCGGCCCGTGGCAACAATTTCCTGCTCTCGCTCGCCCGGCTCGGAACCGATGGCGAGGGCTATGCAATGGCCTGGTCCGACATTTCAACCGGTGAACTCCTGGTCGCCGATCTCGACGCCGATGCCCTGGCCGATGAAATCGCCCGTATCGACCCGGCCGAGTTTATCCTTTCTGACCGGCTTGCCGATCAATTGGCCGAACAGCGCATTTTCGGCCCCGACCGGTTGGCAACAGCCACGCGCCGCTCCCATGAAAGCTTTGAATCCGAAGCCGGTGCACGCCTGCTGCGCGAAACGTTCGACGATGGCGTCGATCCCACAGCTTTTTCGCGCACGGCCCGTGCGGCCTTGGGCGCGCTGATCGCTTATGTGGCCGAAACCCAGAAAGGCGCAGGCGTACCCTTGCGCCTGCCCCGTCTTGAGGCGCCGTCCGATCACATGCAGATCGATGCGGCCACCCGGTCCTCGCTTGAATTGTTGCTGACCCAGCGCGGCGATACCCGTGGCGCGCTGCGGGCCAGCGTTGACCTGACGGTCACTGGCGCCGGTGCGCGCCTGTTCGCCGCTCGCCTCGCAGCCCCGCTCAACGACCCTTCGCGCATAAATGCAAGGCTCGACGCGCTCGATACGCTGATCGCAAATTCGATGGAAACCGACGCCATCCGCAAGGGTCTGCGCGCCGCCCCCGATATTGCTCGCGCTCTGACACGGTTGACGCTCGAACGCGGTGGCCCGCGTGATCTCAATGCCATCGGCCGCGGCATCGTGCAGGCCCGTGCGCTGGGGCATCTGCTGGCGGGACTCACAGAGCCGGGAAGCGAACTCTTCGCCATCGGTGATGGGCTTGCCCGCGCGCCGGAAATCCTTGCTGACGAATTTGCAACCGCCCTTGTCGAGGAGCCGCCTTTGATGGCCCGCGATGGCGGCTTCGTGGCGTCCGGCTATGACGGCGAGCTCGACACCCAGCGCCGTCTCGGCTCGGAAAGCCGCAAGGTCGTTGCTGAGCTTCAGGCTGCCCTTGTCGAAAAGACCGGCGTTCGTGCGCTCAAGATCAAGCACAACAATGTGCTGGGCTTTTTCGTCGAAGTCCCCGCGTCGCATGGATCGCGCCTGCTCGAAGACAGTGTCTTCATCCATCGCCAGACCCTTGCCAACGCCATGCGGTTCACGACCACCGAGTTGGCCGAGCTTGAGGGCAGGATTGCCCGTGCCCAGGAAATCGCTGTGGAGATCGAGCTTTCGATTTTCACCCGGTTGCGCGAGGCCGTCATCGCCCAAAGTCACGATCTTATGGCAGCGGCCGACGCGATGGCCGAGCTCGACGTTGCCGCTGCGCTGGCCAATCTCGCTGCCCAACGCAATTGGTGCCGTCCGCAGATCGACGCGTCGCTTGCTTTCGACATCGAAGGCGGGCGTCACCCCGTTGTCGAAAAGACGCTCGAAGCCGACGGCAAGAGTTTCGTTGCCAATGATTGCACTCTTTCTGCCCCCGAACCCGATGATGGCGGCCAGCTCTGGCTGATCACCGGTCCCAATATGGGCGGTAAATCAACGTTCCTGCGCCAGAATGCGTTGATCGCCATTCTCGCCCAGATGGGATCTTATGTGCCGGCGACCTCGGCCCATATCGGCGTGGTCGACAGGGTCTTTTCCCGGGTCGGCGCGTCCGACGACATCGCCCAGGGCCGCTCGACCTTCATGGTGGAAATGGTCGAAACCGCCGCCATTCTCAATCGGGCCACGCGCAATTCACTTGTCATCCTCGACGAAATCGGCCGTGGCACAGCAACCTTTGATGGGCTTTCGATAGCCTGGGCCTGCGTTGAAACCCTGCACGAAACAACTGGCTGCCGCGCCATTTTCGCCACCCATTACCATGAGCTCACAGCACTCTCGGCCAGTCTGGGGCGGGTCTCCAATCACACAATGAGCGTCAAAGAATACAAGGGCGACGTCGTATTCCTGCACGAAGTCGTCCAGGGCGCCGCCGATCGTTCCTATGGCATTCAAGTCGCAAAACTGGCCGGGTTGCCGGCACCGGTGATCTCTCGGGCTCGTCAGGTGCTCGATCTGCTCGAAGAGCGTGGCCAGTCAAATCCGGGTTCTGCCCTTGCCGATCTGCCACTCTTTGCCCATATGCCAGCGCTGGCCGACAAAACTGCGCCTCAACCTCGTGCTAACCCCATTCAGGATATGATCGAGACGGTGCGCCCCGACGATCTTTCCCCACGGGCCGCGCTCGAATGGATTTATGAACTCAAGAAGGCTGCCCATGCCGACGGCGACCATTGAACCGATTGCGCGCAAGAAAGCCGGGCTTCCCAGCGCTGAGGCGCTGATTGCGGCTGTGCGCCGCGAGATCGGCGACACTGCACCGGACAGCCAGACGGCACGCGCTGCGGTGCTGGCCGCGCTGCGCCAGGGCCTCAAGGATGCCCGCATCGCTGCCGAGGCCGACCTTGTTGCCAATCGTCGCGGCACCCGCTGCGCTCAGATGCTGGCCGCCGCTCAAGATGAATTGATCGCCGCCGCCCATCTGTGGGCCACCCGTTACGTCTACCCGCGTGAAAATCCCTCGGGGGCCGAATCCCTGGCCATTGCCGCTGTTGGTGGTTATGGCCGCGGCACGCTGGCGCCGGGATCCGATATCGATCTGCTGTTCATCCTGCCCTACAAGCAGACCCCGTGGGGTGAAAGCGTCACCGAATACGTGCTCTACATGCTATGGGATCTTGGTCAGAAGGTTGGCCACGCCGTCCGCTCGGTCGATGATTCAATTCGCATGGCGCGCTCCGATATGACAGTGCGTACGGCAACGCTGGAGAGCCGTTTCCTGGTTGGCGACGATAGGCTGTTCAACCAGATGCGCGAACGCTTCGAAACCGAGATCGTCGAAAAGACGGGTCCCGAATTCATAGCGGCAAAGATGGCTGAACGCGATGCGCGCCACGATGCCCAGGGCAACACACGTTATGTCGTCGAGCCGAACGTAAAGGACGGCAAGGGCGGCCTTCGCGACCTCAATACGCTCTATTGGATCGGTAAATATTTCTACCGCGTTCAGACCTATCCCGAACTGATCGGCAAGGGCGTATTTTCGAAAACCGAATACCGCGCCTTCCAGCGTGCCGAGGATTTTTTGTGGGCGGTGCGCTGCAATCTGCATTTCCTCGTCGGCAGGGCCGATGACCGGCTGACCTTTGAGATCCAGCAGGAAATGGCCGAGCGCATGGGCTATCACGACCGCGCTGGCATGCTCGGGGTCGAGCGCTTCATGAAACGCTATTTTCTCGTGGCCAAGGATGTCGGCGATCTGACCCGTATTTTCTGCACCTCGCTCGAATTTGCTCACGCCAAAAAGGTCGATGCCTTTGGCCGCGTGTTTGGCAATTTTCGCAAGGCGCGCCGCCAGATCCGGGGCGAACCTGATTTCGCCCTCGAACACGGCCGCATCACGGTCGCCAATGACGAAGTGTTCGAAAAAGACCCGGTCAACATCATCAAGATTTTCTGGGTGGCGGGTCGCGAGGGGGTGATGTTCCACCCCGATGCGCTCAAGCTTCTCACCCGTTCTATGCGCCTGATCGACAAGAAACTCAGAGCCGACGAGCGCGTAAACGCCTATTTCCTCGAAATTCTCACAAGCCCCAAATCAGTCGAGCGCATCCTGCGCCGCATGAATGAGTCCGGGGTCTTGGGCAAGCTGGTCCCCGAGTTCGGCAAGATCGTCGCGCTCATGCAGTTCAACATGTACCACCACTACACAGTGGACGAGCATCTGATCCGCGCCGTGGGCGTCATGGCCGACATTGCCAATGGCGGGCTGAAAAACGAACTGCCCCTGACCCATGAGCTGTTGCCCCATCTCTCCGATGTGCGCTTGCTCTATGTTGCCCTGTTCATCCACGATATTGCCAAGGGCCGTCCCGAGGACCATTCCGAAGCAGGCGAGGTCATTGCCCGCAAATTCTGTCCTCGGCTTGGACTTTCCGCCGCAGAAACCGATACCGTCGCCTGGCTGGTGCGTTATCACTTGCTGATGAGCGAGATTTCCCAGTCCCGCGATATTCAGGACCCCGATACTGCACGCAATTTCGCCCAGATCGTGCAAAGCCCCCAGCGTCTCGCTCTGCTGATGATCCTTACGGCCTGCGATATCCGCGCCGTGGGACCGGGCACCTGGACGGGTTGGAAAGGCTCGCTGTTGCGCGCCCTCTATTATGCCACCGAACCGCTGCTTTCGGGCGGCCATTCCCAGGTTTCCCAGCGCGACAGGATCATCGAGGCCCAGGACGCGCTCAGGGCCGGGCTTGCCGATTGGACGCCTGATCGGCTCGACACCTATATCGAACGCCAGTTCCCCAATTACTGGCTGCGTGCCGAACCCGAGTTGCAGCTGGCTCACGCCAGCATGATCGATGCGGCAGAGGCCAGGCATTCCAGTTTTGCCGGCTCGACGGCCATCAAGGCGTTCGAGGGCATTACCGAGGTTACGTTTTATACGCCCGATCACCCGCGCCTGTTGTCCCTGATTGCAGGTGCCTGCACCACCGCCGACGCTTCAATCATCGGTGCGCAGATATTCAATACCCGCGACGGCTATGCGCTCGATACGTTCCGGCTGCGCCGAGCGTTTACCTCCGATGAGGATGAAAAGATCAGGGCGTCGCGCATCACCGATACGGTCAGGGCCCTGCTTGAGGGCCGTAAATACCTGCCGGCCGATCTGGGGGTGGATTCACGGTATAACCGGCGTCTGCGGCCATTTTCTGTGCCCACGGAAATCTTCATTTCCAACGCGCTGTCCGACAAATTCACTGTCATCGAGATTTCCGGTCTCGATCGTACCGGCCTGCTCTATCATCTCACTCGCGCAATATCCGACCTCAACCTCACGATCGGTTCGGCCCATATCGGCACCTATGGCGAAAAGGCTGTCGACGTCTTCTATGTCACCGATCTGACGGGCGGCAAGATCACCTCAAAGGTCCGCCAGCGGCGCATCCATGAGGCGCTTGAAGCTGTGTTTGCACCCGGACGCCGCGAAAAGGCATCTGCGTGAACACGCCTGTGTGGCGATATGCCATCTGCACAAAACGTGATGTCAAACAGGGCTTTGATCGTCACCACCACGCGGGTCATCCCCAGCCATGAGCCTTTTGCGCAATACGATGTCGGTTGGCGGGCTCACCCTCGTTTCGCGCGTTTTCGGCTTCATCCGTGACGCGCTGATCGCTGCCGTTCTGGGCATTGGCCCAGCAGCGGACGCGTTTCAGGCCGCTTTCCGCCTTCCAAACCTGTTCAGGCGGCTGTTTGCCGAGGGCGCTTTCAACACTGCCTTCGTCCCCATGTTTTCCGGTGCGCTTGAAACTGACGGTGCCGACGGTGCCAAATTGCTTGCTGGCCGCATCATGAGCTGGCTGGTCGCCGCCATCGTCATCGTCACCATACTCGCCGAAATCTTTATGGAACCGGTGATGATGGCTTTCGTCCCCGGCTTCGTTGGCGATCCCGAGAAGTTCGAGCTTACGGTTTTTCTCTCGCGCATCATGTTTCCCTATCTCGCCTGTATGTCGCTGATGGCGGCTTATGGCGCGATCCTCAATTCGCTGGGAAGATTCTTTGCTGCCGCTTTCGCGCCGGTCCTGCTCAACATCGTCAACATCGCCGTTCTGGTCCCGCTTGCCATCTGGACGCTGGAAAATCCTGCCGATGTCGCCTTCTGGCTGGGGGTGGCCGCCATGGCGGGCGGTGTCGCACAATTGGCATTGGTGTTTTTCACGATCCGAAGAGCCGGCTTCCTGCCAAAAATTGGCTTGCCGCGTTACACCGACGAGGTGCGCCGGTTCTGGCTTCTGGCGCTCCCCGCCATCGCTGCAGGCGGCATCATCCAGATCAATATCTTCGTGGGCACCGTCATTGCTTCGCAGGCCGATGCGGCAATCGCCATCATCGCCAATGCCGACAGGCTCTATCAATTGCCGCTCGGCATTATCGGCATTGCCATCGGCACAGTTCTCTTGCCAGAACTCTCGCGCCATCTGTCGTCTGGGCGCGCGGCCGAAGCGCGCGGTTCGCAAAGCCAGGCCATCCAGCTTTCAATGGTGTTGACCCTGCCAGCGGCAATTGCGCTGTTTGCTCTCGCCCAGCCCATAGTGCGCGTTCTGTTCGAACGCGGCGCCTTCGACGCGGCGGCGACGGTGGCCGTATCCCACACGCTGATGGGCTTCTCGCTCGGTCTGCCCGCCTTTGTTCTGGTGCGCGTTCTGCAGCCGGGGTTCTTTTCGCGCAAGGACACGAAAACCCCCACCCTGATCGCCGGAGTATCGCTTGTCGTCAACATTGCCATCTCGTTGGCCCTGTTTCCGTCTCTCGAACACATCGGCATCGCCTTGGCCACGTCCGTTTCCGCCTGGGTCAATGTTGGCCTTCTCGCCGTGCTCTTGGCCCGGCGCGGTCATTTCCGGCTCGAGGGGCGTGAAACGCTGATTCTGGCGGGCACGCTTGGGGTCGCGAGTATCATGGGTCTTGCACTGTGGGGCGTGGCGAGCTTGGCGGGGCCGGTTTTTGCGCCGGGGTATTTCTTCCCGCTTCAGGCGCTGGCCCTGTTCGCAACCTGCGCTTTTGGTGCAACGCTTTATTTCGCGCTGCTTCATGTCACGCGCGTTCAACCTCTCGGCCCGGTTCTGGCGCGCTTGCGGCGGCGGCGTTGACGCTTTAAACCCTTTGGCGGCCCACTTGCGGCCATCTCACTCTTCCAGAAATCCAAGGGACCGTTAGTCCAATGCCTTTTACCGATCGCGTCTTTTCCGGCATCAAGCCCTCGGGCGATCTGCATCTCGGCAGCTATCTCGGCGCCATTCGCCGTTTCGTGCCGTTGCAGAATGACTTCGAGTGCATCTATTGCGTCGTCGACATGCATGCGATCACCGTCTGGCAAGATCCAGCCGATCTGAAACGCTGGACTTACGAGATTGCCGCCGCCTATATCGCTGCCGGTGTCGACCCGTCGGCCCACATTATCTTCAACCAGTCACAGGTTGCCGAACACGCAGAACTTGCCTGGGTGTTCAACTGCGTTGCGCGTATGGGCTGGATGAGCCGCATGACACAGTTCAAGGACAAGGCGGGCAAGAACTCCGAGAATGTTTCGCTCGGTCTGTTCGCATACCCCTCGCTGATGGCTGCCGATATCCTGCTCTACAAGGCCACCCATGTTCCAGTGGGCGACGATCAGAAACAGCATCTCGAATTGTCCCGTGACATCGCGCAAAAGTTCAATCACGACTTTGCACCCTCGATCGCTGCCAATGGGCTGGACGAAGAGTTTTTCCCGCAGCCCGAGCCTGTCATCACGGGCCCGGCCACCCGTGTCATGAGCCTGCGTGACGGCAGCAAGAAGATGAGCAAGTCCGAAACCTCCTCGGATATGGCCACCATCTATTTGATGGACGATGCCGAAACGATCACCAAAAAGATCAAGAAGGCCAAGTCCGACGCCGATGCGCTGCCATCTGAGGAAAAAGGGCTTCAGGATCGTCCCGAAGCGGCAAATCTGGTGCGCATCTATGCCGGCCTTTCCGACAAGTCGGTTGCCCAGGTGCTTGCCGAATATGGCGGACAGGGATTTGGCGCTTTCAAACCCGCTCTTGCCGATCTGGCAGTGTCGGTGCTTGCCACCCAGGCGGACGAAATGCGTCGCCTGGTTGCCGACCCCGCCCAGATCGAAGCCATCCTGCGTGACGGGGCCGACCGGGCGCGCGAGATCGCTGCGAAAACCATGCTCGAAGTTCGCGATATCGTGGGCTTCATACGCTAGACGATGATCAGCGAAAGCTGACCCCTTGCTGCCACTTGCGTGCCGCGCGCACGCTGTGGCAGCATCCCCTTCCCTAAATCAGTTCCGGACACAGCGCTTGCCCGATATCCAGGATCGCGACGAAGACGAATATAAACGCAAATTCTTGGTGATCGTGGACGAAAGCCCCGAATGCGCCAAGGCCGTGACTTTTGCAGCCCTGCGCGTGCGCCGCACCGGCGGCGCCGTGGTTTTGCTCTCGATTATCGAGCCCGACAATTTCCAGCACTGGCTGGGCGTCGAAGAGGTGATGCGCGCTGAGGCCTACGAAAATATCGAGGCGCTTCAGGCCCGTCACGCCGCCAATATCGCCGCCTTCGGGTCGATAAAGGTCGAACGGGTGATTCGCGAAGGCAAGAAATCAGACGCTGTCGAAGCCCATATTGCAGACGATCCCGCGGTGGCCATTCTTGTGCTTGCCGCTGCCGATTCGTCCGAAGGCCCCGGCCCGCTCGTTGCTTCGATCGCGGCCCGTGGCGCCAACGCATTTCGCGTGCCGGTCACCGTGGTTCCGGGCACAATTTCCGACGCCGATCTCGCCGCCCTGTGCTGACCCGACAACGCGGGATGGCCAATGCGGCCACCCGACCGTCCGGGGAGCTGCCGGGCGCCACCCTCTTGCATTTATGCGCAAAAGGATTATCTTTCGGGCCAACTTGGAATAGTTCTAAAGAGCCCTGAGAGGCGGAAAAATGTTCATCCAGACCGAAGCGACTCCAAACCCCGCGACGCTCAAATTCCTTCCTGGCCGTGAGGTCCTGCCCGGCGAGCCGCGCGATTTCCGCGATCCCGAAATGGCCCGCATGTCCCCGCTTGCTTCGGCGCTGTTTTCAGTCGATGGCGTAGCCGGGGTTTTTCTCGGCTCCGATTTCGTTTCGGTCACCAAGATCGAATCCGTTGATTGGGCGCATATCAAGCCCGCAATTCTCGGCGCCGTCATGGAGCATTTCATGAGTGGCAAGCCCATCCTCGCCGATGGCGTTGCGGCCCAGCCCGATGTGTCCGGTGACGAATTCTTCGAGGAAGAAGACACCGAAACCGTTGAGGTCATCAAGGAGTTGCTCGCCACCCGCGTTCGCCCCGCTGTCGCCATGGATGGCGGCGACATCACCTTCAAAGGCTACAAGGAAGGCACAGTGTTCCTGCACATGCAGGGCGCATGCGCCGGCTGCCCGTCTTCGACAGCGACGTTGAAATCGGGGATTGAAAACCTTCTCCGCCATTTCGTGCCCGGCGTCGAACAGGTCCAGCAGATCTAGCTTTCCAAACACCAGATAGGCCTCACGCCTTGATTGGTCGCGCAAGCGGCCACAGCAAAACCCCGCAAGCCCAAACAGCTTGCGGGGTTTTTCGTTTCGGCCTATCGAAATGCTCATGAGCACGCCAGTCACCCTAGCCATAGACACAGCCCGCGAGCGCCTGCAACTGGCGCTGGTGTTGTCCGATGGCAGTGTCGAAACCGAAATTTGTGACATCGCCAAGGGCCACGCCGAAATCATCTTTCCCGCCATTGCGGCGCTGCTCGACCGATGCGGGTCGCGCTATGATCGGCTTGACCGCATTGGCGTCTCGACCGGTCCGGGTTCGTTTACCGGCCTGCGCATCGGGCTTTCCGCAGCGCGCGGGCTTGGTCTGGCGCGCAATATTCCGGTTATTGGCGTGCCATGCCTGCTCGCCCTTTCGCTTTCGCGCCCCGGCCCGAGCGAGTTGATCCTCGATGCCAAGCGCGGCGAAGCTTATCGCCAGAGCTTTTCTGCGCCAGGCAAGCCGCGCGACACGGCCGACCTTGTCGATCTAAAGCAGATCCTGCAGGTCACCGCTCGAACGATCCCTGACGACCCGATGATCGATATCGTCCTGATGGCCGTCTTCGCCTCGCGCGCGCGCCCCGCCGACTTCCCGCCCGACCCCACCTATATCCGTGCCGCCGATGCCAAGCCCCAGATCGGCTTTGGAGTTGCGCA
This sequence comes from Pelagibacterium sp., assembly GCF_048264985.1. Classification (GTDB taxonomy): domain Bacteria; phylum Pseudomonadota; class Alphaproteobacteria; order Rhizobiales; family Devosiaceae; genus Pelagibacterium. Next base: position 194,269 of record NZ_JBLXCL010000001.1, on the reverse strand, counting down.
TCAATGAATGTCTGGAGCGCGCCGGGCGCGCTACATATAGCGCGCGGCGAAGTCGAGGATGCCGATAGCCTGGCCCGGCTCCATGCTCAGGGCTTTTATCGCGGCTGGCCGGCATCCGATTTCGCCGATTATCTGGGCGACTCCAGGATCACACCGGCCTATGTCGCCACCGATGCGCGGCGCAGGATTTCCGGGTTTGCCATGCTGCGCATTTCGGGCGAAGAGAGCGAGTTGCTCACCATCGCCGTCGATCCGAAAATGCGTGGCCGTGGGCTTGGCGCCGCTCTGCTGGCCGCAGCGTTCGCCGATCTTGCCATGAGCCCGGTCAAAACCCTGTTTCTTGAGGTCGACGAGACCAATGCGCCCGCTCTTGCGCTCTACCATCGCTTTGGCTTTGCCCCGATCGGCAAGCGCAAGGGCTATTACCCAAAGCCGGATGGCAGCGCTGCGACCGCCCTTGTCATGCGTGCCACGATCGGCTAACCCGAACTCACTTATCGTGACAGATGCGCGAGGCGGCCATGGGCAACGAGCCTTTCACCGAAGCTACGCTTGAAGAGCAATGCGTGGCGCGCAACATGCGCATGACAGACCAGCGCCGGGTGATCGCGCGTGTGCTCGAAACGGCCACAGATCATCCCGATGTCGAAGAGCTTTACCGGCGTGCCTCCGCCGTCGATCCGCGCATTTCGCTCTCCACGGTCTATCGCACAGTCAATCTGTTCGAAGAGGCCGGGCTGGTCACCAAGCACGATTTCAAGGATGGGCGTGCCCGGTTCGAGCAGATCCCCGACGAACATCATGACCATCTCATCGATATTCGCTCGGGTAAGGTCATCGAATTCCGGAACGAGGAAATCGAGGCCATCCAGGAGGTTATCGCTAAAAAGCTCGGCTATAAGCTGGTCGATCACCGGCTCGAGCTGTACGCCATCCCCCTCAAGGATAAGGACAGCTAGGCCCGGCCGATGGCCTTGCGCGTTGCGTTTCTGGCACTTGTCCTGTTGCCTTTCACACTGGTTGGCATGCCCCTACAGTGGGTGATTGTCAGGTTTGGCTTGCCTGGCGCCCAGTGCCTGCCCGCTGTGTTTTTCAAGCTCGCCGCCTTTGGTCTTGGCCTGCGCGTGACCCTGGAAGGTCACGAGATTGCAAAAGGGAGGACATTGCTTGTCGCCAACCATATCGGCTGGCTCGATATCGTCGCTCTCGCCAGCGCGATCCCGGTCAGTTTCGTGGCAAAATCCGAAGTTTCCGGCTGGCCGCTTGTCGGTACCCTGGCCCGGTTGCACCGAACGATCTTTGTCGATCGCCAGCGTCGCACTGCGACACGCAGGACGGCTGAGGCGATAGGTGACCGAATCGCCCAGGGCTGCCCCGTGCTGCTGTTTGCCGAAGGGACTTCGGGCCCAGGCACCCATGTTCTGCCGTTCCGCTCTGCGCTCATGGGCGCCGCCAGCGCCACACTTGCGCCTGCGGCCAGGATTCAGCCTCTCGCCATCGCCTATACGAAAATCTCCGGTCTGCCTCTTTCGGGCGCCCAACGTCGTCAGTTCGCATGGATCGGTGATATGGAAATGCGCGACACGCTTGGCGCGATTCTCAGCTCGGGGCCCAAAACGGTCATCATCGCCGTGGGCAAGCCGTTCCCGGCCGATGCCGACCGGAAGCAGATGGCAAAAAAGACGCGGGCGCAGGTGCGTTTGATGCTCAACGCGCTCAATCGCGGACTCCCTTTGCCAAAGGATGGGGAAGTGGTGTAAACCGCGCCCATGAGCGACAATCAGCCAAATCTCCCCAACGCCAAAAAAGTCTTCATCAAGACCTATGGCTGCCAGATGAACGTCTATGACAGCGATCGGATGACCGACGCACTGGCGCCGCACGGCTATACGCCGACAAGCGAGATGGGTGAGGCCGACCTTGTGCTGCTCAACACCTGCCATATCCGCGAAAAGGCCGCCGAAAAGGTCTATTCCGAACTTGGCCGTATCCGTGATTTCCGCAATGAGCGTGAGCCGGGCGCCAAAAAGATGCTGATCGGGGTTGCCGGCTGCGTTGCCCAGGCCGAAGGCGAAGAGATCATGGCGCGCGCGCCCGCCGTCGATCTGGTGTTTGGTCCTCAATCCTATCACCGTCTGCCTGAACTGTTGACCAAGGCCCAGACCGGTCGGGTCATCGACACCGATTTCCCCGAAGAAGACAAGTTCGCCCATTTACCCGCACCAAAGAAGGAAGTGACCATATCGCGTGGTCTGACGGCCTTCCTCACGGTTCAGGAAGGCTGCGACAAGTTCTGTTCGTTCTGCGTGGTGCCCTATACGCGCGGCGCCGAAGTGTCGCGCCCGGTTGCCCAGGTGCTTGCCGAGGCGCGCGGTCTTGCCGATGCTGGGGTGCGCGAAATCACCCTTCTGGGCCAGAACGTCAATGCCTATCATGGTCTTGACGGCAATGGCGTCAGCGTCAGCCTTGGTGCGCTATGCTATATGCTCGCCGAAATAGAAGGCATCGAGCGCATCCGTTATACGACATCCCACCCGCGCGACATGGATGACGAACTGATCGCCGCCCATCGCGATCTGCCTGAGCTGATGCCCTATCTCCATCTGCCTGTGCAGTCGGGATCGGACACGATCCTCAAGGCAATGAACCGTCGCCACACGGCTGCCGAATATTACGAGATCATCGATCGCATCCGCGCCGCCCGGCCCGATATGGCCCTGTCAGGCGATTTCATTGTCGGCTTTCCCGGCGAAACCGACGCTGATTTCGCTGCCACAGTCGAAATGGTCCAAAAGATCGGCTACGCGTCGGCCTTCTCGTTCAAATATTCGACCCGCCCCGGCACGCCAGGCGCGCAGATGGACAACCAGATCGAAGAACACGTCAAGGCAGAACGTCTCGAGATCCTTCAGGCCGAAATCACCCGTCAGTCCCAGGCTTTTAACGCTGGCTGCGTGGGCGTGACGATGCCGGTTCTGATCGAAAAGCCTGGCCGCAATTCCGGTCAGGTTGCAGGCCGTTCGCCTTACCTTCAGGCCGTCCATATCAGTGCCGACAAGAGCCTTATTGGCCAGATTCTGCCGGTCGAAATCATCGGTCAGGCAAAAAATTCGCTTGAAGGCAGAATTGTCACTGCCAATGGGCTGGCGGTCTGATAGCGTAACGTCTTGTTAAGAGTCGCAACGCTTCCCTGGAGCCATCGCGTTTGACACGGAATCTTCGGTCGCAACCCGACCAGTCCGCCGCCGCCCATCTCGAACTGGCGTTCGAGGACAATCGGCTCGTCTCCCAATTATATGGTGAATTCGACCAGAACCTGGCGCTCATCGAGCAGCGGCTTGGGGTTCAGGCCAATTCGCGCGGCAATCATGTCATGCTGCGCGGTGGCGCCAACGCCGTCGATCAGGCACGGCGCGCCCTCGAATCGCTTTACGGCATGCTTGAAGAAGGCAAGGTCGTCGGACCTGCCGATGTGGATGGTGTCATCCGCATGGTGCAGTCCGAAGACAGCCAGCTTTCGCTGCCAACGCTCGAAAAGCGCGGCAAGGTGCGCATGGCCCAGATCGCTACGCGCAAGGCGACGATCGTTGCGCGAAACCCGGCGCAGGATGGTTATATCCGCGCCATGGACCGCTTCGAAATGGTATTCGGCGTCGGCCCTGCCGGTACAGGCAAGACCTATCTCGCAGTGGCTCACGCGGCAACGCTGCTCGAGCGCGGTGAAATCAACAGGATCATTCTCTCACGCCCAGCGGTTGAAGCGGGCGAGCGGCTTGGTTTTCTGCCCGGCGATCTGAAGGAAAAGGTCGATCCCTATCTGCGTCCGCTCTATGATGCGCTTTACGACATGATGCAGCCCGAAGTTGTCGAGCGCTGCATAGCATCCGGTGCCATCGAAGTGGCCCCGCTTGCCTTCATGCGTGGTCGTACGCTGGCCAATTCCGCAGTGATTCTCGATGAGGCCCAGAACACGACATCGATGCAAATGAAGATGTTTTTGACCCGGTTGGGCGAAAACTCCAAGATGATCATCACCGGTGACCCCACTCAGGTCGATCTGCCGCGTGGCGAAAAATCGGGGCTGGTTGAAGCCCTTCATCTGCTTTCCGATGTCGATGGTATCCACACAACACGCTTTACCGACAAGGACGTTGTGCGCCACGCTCTGGTCGCGCGTATCGTGCGAGCCTATGAAGGGTCGACGGGCAAAAGCCCCTCAACCGAAGGCAAGCTCGACGTTTGACGTCATCGCCTGGCTGAGACGATGGTGGGCCATGTGCGCTTCGGTCGCACGACACTGACAAGGACTTTGGACAGCGTGAGCGATTCTAAAGCGGGCCCGACGGCTCGGATGCTTTCCGTCGAGATGAATATCGAACACGGGGAATGGCCGGAATCCTTGGTGGAGTTGGCCGAAAAGACCCTTTCGGCAGCTCTGGACAATTGCGGTTTTGCCATCGACGGGCCGTGTGAAATCTCGGTTCTGCTGACCGACGATGCATCCCAGCGGGCCCTGAACAGCCAATGGCGCGGCAAGGACAAGCCAACAAATGTCCTGTCTTTCCCTGCACTTGGCCCCGATGATGCCATAGAGGGTTTTCTCGGTGACATATCGCTTGCTTATGAAACCCTGGTGCGCGAGACAGGCGAGCTTGAAAAACCATTCGAGCACCATTTCGCCCATCTTTTGGTTCATGGACTGCTTCATGTTTTGGGGTATGATCACGAAACCGAGGATGAAGCCCTTGCCATGGAGGCAAGAGAAACCGATATTATGGGGCTTCTGGGGTATCCAGACCCCTATGATGGTCAGGTTCTTTTGAACGACTGACATTTTGCGCAACAAAATACGGAGTGCCGACGGTTGGGCCTGAACTATAACGCCCACCGCACCCCAAATGACCGACAGCGATCAATCTAGCGCCGCGGCGCGCCGGCCGCATCGCCCTGAGGGCGACCAAGACATATCCATTTCGAGCGATAAAAAGCCGTCGCTATGGGCACGGATTCGTGCCCGTCTGCCTGGCAGATCGGCATCCTTGCGGACCGATCTTAAAGAGGCGCTCGAAGGACCGTTCCTGTCTACAGACACCACGTTTTCGGTGTCCGAGCGCGCGATCTTGCAGAACGTGCTCAAGCTTGGCGAATTGCGTGTCGAAGATGTCATGGTGCCCCGCGCCGACATCGAGGCGGTCGAAGCGGGGGTCAATGTAGGCTATGTCATCGACAGGTTCCGTCAGGTCGGCCATTCGCGTATGCCGGTCTATGAGGAGAGCCTCGATAACGTCGTGGGCATGATCCACATCAAGGATGTTCTCGAAAAAGTCACCGAACCGGCCAGAACGGCGGCCCCGACCGCCGGCAATGGCGCCAACGGTCACAACAATCAAAGCCCGGTCAAATTCGTGACCCCGGTGCTCAAGCAGCGCATCGGCAAACTCGATCTGGTGCGCAAGGTGCTCTTTGTGCCCCCCTCGATGCCGGTCACCGACCTTCTGGCCTCTATGCAGGCCACGCGCATGCACATGGCCGTGGTGATTGACGAATATGGCGGGACCGACGGGCTGGTCACCATCGAGGATCTGCTCGAAGCCGTGGTCGGCGATATTGAGGACGAACACGATGAAAGCGAAGCCTCGATGCTGCGCGCCATCGACGACGACAGCTTTGTTGCCGATGCCCGCGTCGAACTGACCGATCTCATCGAGGCCATAGGTTCCGATTTCGATCCTGGCGAATATGCCGAGGAAGTCGATACGCTTGGCGGCCTGATCTTTGCAATGCTCGGCCGCGTGCCTGTTCGGGGCGAAGTGGTTTCAAGGCTCAAGGGTTTTGAGTTCGAGATTACCCGCGCCGATGCCCGTCGGGTCAAGCAGGTGCGCATCACCCGGCGCCGCCGCAAGCAGCGCCTGTTGATCGCTGGACCCAAATCGGCCGAATTGCCCACCGAGCCGGGCGTTCAGCCAGACAACGAAAACAAGCAGGCGGCTGAATAGCCGCCTGTCACTTCACTCTAAATGCCAAGATTTCAGCGCGGCGCGCGTTTGGCCAGGATGCGCTGAAGCGTGCGCCGATGCATGTTGAGCCGCCGCGCCGTTTCCGAAACGTTGCGGTCGCACAATTCATACACGCGCTGGATGTGTTCCCAACGCACACGATCCGCCGACATCGGATTTTCAGGGGGTTCAGGCTTGATCTCTTCTTCCCCTGCCAGCAGCGCCTTGATGATATCGTCGGCATCTGCAGGTTTGGCGAGATAATCGACAGCCCCGAGCTTTACGGCAGTTACTGCGGTGGCAATGTTGCCATATCCGGTCAGCACAACGGCGCGTGCACCTGGGCGATGCTCATGGAGGGCCTTGACCACCGAGAGCCCGTTTCCGTCCTCAAGCCGCAGATCGACAACGGCAAAGGCCGGTGTGTTCGATTTTACTGCCGCCATGCCGCCCGCGACTGTGTCGGCGATCGAAACGATAAACCCTCGCTTGTCCATGGCGCGTTCGAGCCGTGTGAGAAACGGTTTGTCGTCATCGACCAGCAACAGTGTGCGGTCACTATCGGGAAGCTCGGAAATGTTTGTCATTGGCCTTGATCCTCTCGCGTCTCGGTTATGGCCAATCGTGGCGAAAACGTCAAAAGCTTACACCTATACGTCACGTGCGGCATTTCGGACCAGCCGGTCCCGCGGCCAGCTGATTTCCACGCACGCATGCCCATTGGCGCGGGCATTGAAGAATTTGAGCGTAGCGCCTGTCCGCTCGAGCAGCGTCTTGGCGATAAATACGCCCAGTCCCAAACCTCCGCCCCCATCGGGATGGCGCGGGTCGAAGCGGTCTCTTGTCCTTGTTGTCAGATAGGGTTCCCCGAGCCGGCTTAAAAGGTCCGGGGGAAATCCAGGACCATCATCCATAATGGCGATCATTACCCGCTTTCCGTCCCAGACGGCGCGAATTGTCGCTTCGTCGGTGGCGAACTGCACAGCGTTTTCGATCAGGTTGCCCAGCCCGTAGAGCAGGGCGACATTGCGCTCGATCACCGGTTCGTCTTCTTCAGCCCGGCTTTGTGCAAGGCTGATTGATTTGCCCGCGACCAGCGCGGGGCCTTCATGGGCTTTTGCCAGTTCGGCAACGATGTCCGAAAGCGTTGCCGTGTCGAAGATATCGGACCCCGATGGACGCAGACTGCGCAGCTTGCCCAATATGGCCCGGCAACGCGCCACCTGATCGATGATCAGGTCAAGATCTTCGGCCAACTCACCTTCGCCATGGTCACTGCGGATTTCCTTGGCGGCCAGGGCAATTGTCGCCAGAGGCGTTCCCAGTTCATGCGCCGCCGCCGCCGCCAGCCCATCGAGGGCTGAAAGCTGCTGCTGTCGCGACAGCGCAAGCTCGGTAATAGTCAGCGCATCGACAAGCTGCCGCGCTTCGTGGGCCACCTTGTTTGTATAGCCAGCCACAAATCCCACAGCGCACAAGATCGCCACCCACACCCCTGTAAGATAGATGCGCGGCGGCTCGAAACTCATGCCCTCTACCCAGGGCAGTGGCATATGAAACAGCGAGAGGGCGCTGGCAATGGCAATGACCAGTGTGCCCACCCATATCGTTTCACGCGAAGCCAGGGTCGAAGCGGAAACCGAAACCGGAGCCAGCAGCAAGATCGCAAACGGGTTGCCCAGCCCGCCGGTCAGATACAACAGGCCCCCCAATTGTACGCTGTCATAGGCGAGTTGGAGAAAGGCAAGCCGCGTCGATGGCCGGTGCCCCGGTCCATAGCGGATCAAAAGCCCGGCGTTGACCAGCACCGAAAACCCGATCAGCATCAGGCACGCGCCAAGCGGTACTGTATATCCCAGCCCATAGCGCACGATCACCACTGTGATGAGCTGGCCCGATATGGCCAGCCAGCGCAAAAGGACAAGCGTTTCAAGCCGCATGGGATTGGCCCTTTGGGCGGGAAGCGGAGCGCTTGGCTCGGTGATTTCGCTCATCTTTTCTCTTCTCTGGCGCGGTGCATGGGCACTCTATAGCAGAATTCAAGACCGATAAATTTATCGCCGAACCCTTGATGCGCGGCCAAATGACCCCAAATTTTGTTGTGTTCGAGACTGGAGAGAGACCGCAACATGAACAGTGCAATTATCAAACCCGCATGGTCCCCGATTACCATCGCCTTGATGGTTCTGGGCTTTATCATCTTCTGGCCGCTTGGCATGGCCGTCCTCGCCTACATTTTGTGGGGCGAATATATGGGCGGCAGTCGCGAAAAGGCCGAAAGCTGGATCGCCAGCCAGAAGGGCAATTTCAAATCCCGCAGCCGTGGCTCGCGTCATTACAGCACGTCCGCCACTGGCAACGCCGCCTTTGACGAGTATCGCGACGAACAGCTCAAGCGCCTCGACGAGGAACGCCGCAAGCTCGAAGAAGATCGCGAAGCGTTCGAAGAGCATCTCGCCAATCTGCACAAGGCGCGCGATCGCGAAGAGTTCGACCGCTTCATGCGGGACCGCAACGCCCCCCGCCACGACGACAACCGCGCCGACGAGAGTGGCCAACGGCAGGGATATTGAAGTCTTTCATCGGCCCACGGGCCGGTGAGCTTATGCTCTAGAGATTCCGATTCGGCCGGAGGATACGTTCCCCTCCCTTTGATCCCCGGCCGCGCCTTGGGTCCCCTCCACCCAAGGCACCCCTACCGCGCCGGCGCCGCCTTTTTGGGTGCTGCCCGGCGCAATACGAGCCAGAAGCGACACTGCCGGTATCAGGCGTGTCGCTTCTTTTTTGTTTTGTCCCCTCGCCAAGCCTGCATAATGGTTTCCGCGATTCCCTTCTTTTTAGACCGAGACGATGGATGGGGCTGTCCCGCCTTTTTGCCCGTACGCCAATTCCTGACACAACCGAGGTCGCAACGACGTCCGGCCCGGTCAGCGTCAGTGTGCGGACCAATGCGCGCGCTCGGTCATATCGGCTGAGCATAACCGCGCGCGGCGAGCCTGTGCTGACACTTCCGCGGACCGGGCGCTGGAGTGACGCTCAGGCTTTCCTTGAGCGCAACACCGGCTGGCTGGAGGCGCGCCTCAAAAAGCTCGCAAGCCCATACGCCATAGCCCCCGGCGCCACAGTGCCGTTGCGCGGTATTCCCCATGTCCTTGTCAGCACAGACAGGCTGCGTGGTCTGGTTACCGTCACCCAAGGCGCCGATCACGCAGAGCTCCACGTGCCCGGCGGTCCCGACCACATGCGCCGTCGGCTTGTCGATTGGTTTAAAAAACAGGCCCGCGAAGACCTAGATGTCGCCTGCGCCCATCATGCGCGAAATCTCGGCGTCGATTTTTCCGGCATTACCCTGCGCGATCAATCGACCCGCTGGGGGTCGTGCTCATCGACCGGCAGCCTCAATTTCAACTGGCGTTTGATCCTCGCGCCACCCGAGGTTCTCGATTATGTCGCCGCCCATGAAGTGGCCCACATTCTCGAAATGAACCACAAGCCTGTCTTCTGGCGCACAGTCGCCAGGACGTTCCCCGATTACGAGCGGCCCAAGGCATGGCTGAAATCCAATGGCGCTGCCCTGATGGCGCTTTGAAACCCAAACACCTGCCCGTTCCGGCGGTGCCTCATGGTTTTTGCGCGCGCGCCAACAAAAAAAGCCCGGGTTGAAGCCCGGGCTTTTCAATAATGTTTTGCTCTGCGCTTTATCCGCCGAACAGGCCGTTGAGCAGGCCACCAATGCCGTCATCGGCAGGCACTGCAACCGGTTGCTGCTGTTGCTGCTGCTGCTGGAACTGAGGCTGTTGAACGGGCCGCTGGCCAGGTTCTCCCTGGATCTGATCGATGGTCACAGGCGTGCCGGTCGCTGGCATCGTGTCCTGCATCGGCACGGCAACGCGATCCTGAAGCTTGACGTAACTGCCCGGCAGCGCGGCGGACTGCAGCCCTTCATGGGCCTTGGTCATCACGTCGCGCCAGATCTGGGCCGGCACCTGGCCGCCGAACACGCGCGTTGGCGTGTCGTCGTCATTGCCCAACCACACACCGCCCACGAGACTGGCCGTATAGCCGACGAACAGGGCGTCGCGGTTGCGCTGCGATGTGCCAGTCTTGCCAGCCATCGGCCAGTTGCCCAGTTGAGCGCGCGTGCCCGTCCCCGCCTGAACGCCGGTCTGGAGCATGTCGTTCATCATGCCCACCTGCTCGTCGGTCAGGATGCGACCGGGGCCGGCGGGTGTTTCTTCGTAGAGCACCTCACCATCGGTGGTTGTAATGCGGGTGATGACGTTGGGCACCACGCCATAGCCACCATTGGCAAACGGAGCATAAGCACTGGTCAATTCGAGCAGCGAGACTTCCTGGGTGCCGAGCGCTATGGCCGGAACAGGCTGGAAGTTCGAGGAAAAGCCCATGCGATAGGCGGTTTCGACAACGTTTTCAGGTCCGATATCGATGGCCAGACGCGCCGCCACTGTGTTGATGGAAAAGGCCAGCGCATCGCGCAAAAGCACTGGGCCGACATAGCGCCCGTTGGAGTTCTCCGGCGCCCAGCCATTGTAGTTGAGCGGCTCGTCGACCATCAGCGTATCTGGCGTATATCCCTGCTGCAGGGCAGCAAGATAGACGAAAGGTTTGAAGGCAGAACCGGGCTGACGGCGTGCAGTCACAGCACGGTTGTAGGTCGATTGGCCATAATCGACGCCACCGACCAGTGCGCGTATGCGACCCTCGGTATCCATCGCGACAAAGGCGGCCTGCGCAAAGCGCAGATTTTCGCCCTGTTCGGCAACGGCTTCCTTGATCACGAACTCGGCCTGCTTTTGCAGATCCCAATCGAGCGTCGTGGACACCACAACGTCTTCATTTACCTCGCCAAGATAGTCGTTCATGAGTGTTTCCACCCAGTCTGCGACGTAATATTCGGTGCCCGCCACCCGTTCGGTGGTGATGTTGGCATCCATATTCTCGGCTGCGGCCTGCGCCTGCTCGGTCGTGATGTAGCCTTCGCGCACCATGTTGGCCAGGGCCAGGCGCTGGCGTTCTGCTGCGCGTTCGGGATGCGTGCGCGGGTTGTAATAGCTCGGCGCGGGCAGAATGCCGGCCAGCATTGCGGCCTGACCAAGCGAGAGATTGCGCGCCGAAATGCCGAAATAGGTCTGCGCTGCGGCTTCGATGCCAGTCGATCCCGAACCGAAATGGACGCGGTTGAGATAGAGTTCGAGAATTTCGTCCTTGGTGTAATTTTGTTCGAGCCACACGGCCAGCAATGCTTCCTGAACCTTGCGGCCCAGTGTCTGGTCGGGGGTCAGGAACAGATTCTTGGCCACCTGCTGGGTGATCGTGGAGGCGCCACGGGTCAGCCCGCGTGCGCGGATCATTTCAATCCCCACTGACGCCAGCCCGATCGGGTCGACACCAAAATGGCTGTAAAAGCGCCTGTCTTCGCTCGCCACGACGGCCTGGCCGACAAAGGGCGGCAATTCGTGAATGCCCACGGCCTCGCCGCCGGTCTGGCCGCGATTGGTCAAAAGCTGTCCGTTGGATGCGAGCACTCGGATATTGGGCGGGCGCTGGGGCACTTCCCAGGTTGAGGACGAACCCAGATCCTGACCGTAATAGACGATAATGCCGGCCACGGCGACGCCGCCGATCAACACCATTGTGAAACAGAAATAGACCAGCCCGACGATAAACTTCATCCCGCCAGAGCGTTTCCTTTTGACCTTCTGGCTTTTGGCCCGGCGGGGCTTTTGCCCTTTGGGTGAAGGGGAGCCGGATCCGGACTGCGCGCGCTGACCCTTGGCCTTGCGCTGATTGCCACCATCGACGCGATCATCGGGGGAGAGGCGAAGATCCATAAAAGATCACTTTCAAGCCGTCATCGTGAAAAATCGATACGCGCCACCATGCGGGGCGCAGACGCGATCCCTACCGCTATCGCGGCCAATTGTGGCGCGTTTATGTGAATTTTTCCACTCTTACCCCCTTGTGTGGCCGCAGGGCAACGGTTTTGGCGTGCCAGGCATCCGCGCCCGCGACTTCTGACTTGGGGTGGATTGCTGACCGTCAGCTTTTAGGCGACTGGGCCAGGAAGCCGTCGCTCAATCAGCTTGGGCCGGCTGACAGCTTGGCGCCTTCACTCTGGTCGTTCTTCCGGCCCGATTCTGAAATCGGACAATCTTTCAGCCAGGCCAAAGCGGGCATCATGGACGCTGCCCTACTGGACATGCTCGAGCGCGAGATCGAGCTGATCCAGGACGCTCGCCAAGAATATCAACATGACTTACAACCTTCGGCATTGGGACGGCTACGGGATTAAAGCGTGAGCACAGAGCAAGTGAAGAACGAGATCCGTCGATTTCTCAAGGCGGAGGATAAACTTGCGCTTTGTTTGAGCGGCAGGTGGGGCGTTGGCAAGACCCATACTTGGGACACCTTGCTCACTGCTGCATTCAAGGATGCCACGGTAGGGCCGCCGCGCTATGCCTACGTCTCTTTGTTCGGCCTTGAGACCCTAAGCGATGTTCGCAGATCAGTCTTCGAAAACACAGTCGAAGCTCCAGCTTTTAGGGAGAAGGTGAGGCTGGAAGCGACCTTCAGCAGTGTCTCCGACCGCTTGGCGCAACTGTCGTCCAAGTGGCGTGCAGGGATCGGAATAATTCGTGGCATCCCAGTTGTTGCCGACTACGGAGGGTTGGTTGAAGCCGGATTCCTCGACGTACGAAACCAGATCGTATGCTTCGACGATCTCGAGCGCATGAGCGACAGTCTCGGCCTGAAAGATGTGCTGGGACTGATCTCTTTCCTCAAAGAGAAGAAAAATTGCAAAGTGGTGCTGCTGTTGAACAGTGAGGCATTGGAAGGACAGAATGCCGAGGACTTCCGCGTTCAACTGGAAAAGGTAATCGACATCAATCTGACATTCGCTCCGACGGCGAGCGAGGCGGTTGCAATAGCTGTCCCGGATCGAACGACCCTCCTGACCCAGATGGTCGCAGAATATGCGGCGAAGCTAGAAATCACTAACATCCGGACGATCTTCAAGCTCCTTAGAATATGCGGTCGGCTGGAAGAGGTTTTGCAGGGCTATGACGAGCGCGTCATTAAGCAGGCTTTCCATAGCGCGTGCCTGTTCGGCTTCGCGATCTACCAGCCCACCGAAGCACCTCCTATCGATGCCATCCTGAAGCATCGCCCCTATGCCAATCTCTTCGGTGACCGAGAGGAACGAACTCCAGAAGAGATCCAGCATTCCGAGCTTCTGAAGCGATATAAGTTCCTCACAGCGGACGGCCTTGATCTCGTCGTCTTCGATGCCATCCGCAGCGGCTTTTACGATGAAGGTTCCCTGCGGCGAGAAGCTGACATGATGACGGGAAGGCTCGAACTCGCGGACCAGGATGCCGCGTTCAGCAAGGTGTGGGACATCTACCATGGATCATTCGATGACAATGCAGATGCATTCGCCACGGAGCTGAAGCAGTCGATCAGGGACAACGCCGCAGCAATCAGCCCTGCGAATCTTTCCGCTTCGATCGCGACCCTGAAGAAACTCGGTCACGGCGAGGGCCTCGACGATCTCATTAAGCACTACGTGGCCAGCCGAGATGACGGAAAGGACTTCTGGGTGGGAGATTCAGTCTTGCCGCGCTTTAATATCGAGGATCCAGATGTGACCGCGGCTTTCGCTACCAAAGCTGGTGCGTTCGCTGACGACAGAACTCTGAGGAGTGTCGCGACCGCTATCGTGAGCGACAGGGGATGGAGCGATGACACCCTTGAATTCATCGACAAGCATAGTGCCGACGATTTCTATGCCGCCATGAAAGCAGCAAAAGACGAGGAGCTGCGCCGGGTCATCTATGGACTGACCTACTTCCGAAACATTGGAAACGCAGACGAGAAGATGAAGAGCATTTCCGCGAAGGCTGTGTCAGCCCTACAGAGGATTGGGCAAGAGAGCGCGATCAATCGACTACGTGTCGAGAAGTTCGGTGTCGTCGTGCCTGAAGCCTAAGGTCACAATTGATTTGTCCTTCGCGAGCGGCAACCTCTGAAGGTGGAGGTTTCTCTGACCTCGAACGGGCGCGTCGCGCACGATCCACCTTCTTTGTACCCGCCTGGGATGTCCACTTTTTGCGTTAGTAATCCTAAGAGCGAAAGGTCTGCTGACGACCCCAGCTCCGCCATTCGCGGGGACCGAACGAATGGCAAGTTTCAGGTGGCGAAGGGAGCACCCTGAAACGGCCAAAATGAGGGTCGAAACCCGCCGCTCAGCGCCATCAGATATCGAGATTGGAAACGGAAAGCGCGTTGTCCTGGATAAAGTCGCGCCGCGGCTCGACAAGATCGCCCATCAACTGGGAGAAAATCGAGTCTGCGTCGTCGCTTTCCTTGATCTGGACCTGCAACAGTGTGCGTGCATTCTTGTCCATGGTGGTTTCCCACAGCTGGGAGGCATTCATTTCGCCCAGCCCTTTGTAACGCTGCATGGCCACGCCCTTGCCGCCTGCCGCCATGACGATCGAAAACAGCGATCGTGGGCCATAGACCGATTGGGTCTGCTCCTTGCGGGTCAACGTCGGAACGCCGCTATAGATTTCGTCAAGGCGCCCGGCGAGATTGCGCAGCTTGCGCGCATCGGCGGAATTTAAAAGGGCTGCATCGAGCGTGTGGCTCTCGGTCACACCGCGTACGACGCGTGCGAACACATATCCGCCGTCGCCATCGATACGGCCCTCCCAGGTCCGCTCGGTCTCGTCCGACATGCGGTTGAGCCTGGCGGCAACCCGTTCGGCAAGAGCTTGCGCTGTGTCGGGATTATCCATTGCGGCCGGATCGAGCGCGCCGACAACTGCGGCCTGTTCGATCATCTGCCGGTTGTAGCGGGCGTTCTGATTGTCGATCAGATGGTTGAGATCGCGGGCCTGTTCGACGATCGACAGCAAATCATTGCCCGTATGGGACGATCCTGAACGTGTGGTCAGCATGGCATCTTCGGTGCCGCCGGCCAGCAGATAGTCCTCCCGCGCCCTCTCGTCCTTGAGGTATTGCTCGGAGCGTCCACGCGTCACTTTGTAAAGCGGCGGCTGCGCGATGTAGAGATAGCCGCGCTCGATCAACTCCGGCATTTGCCGGTAAAAGAACGTCAGCAGCAGTGTCCGGATATGGGCGCCGTCGACGTCGGCGTCAGTCATGATGATGATCTTGTGGTAGCGCAGCTTGTCGGGGTTGAATTCCTCGCGCCCGATGCCTGTGCCCAGGGCGGTAATCAGTGTGCCCACCTGGTCCGAAGAGATCATCCGGTCGAACCGGGCCCGCTCCACGTTAAGAATCTTGCCGCGCAGCGGCAGGATGGCCTGGGTCGCGCGGTCGCGCCCCTGCTTGGCCGACCCACCGGCCGAATCGCCCTCGACGATGAAGATTTCGGCCTTGGCCGGATCGCGCTCCTGGCAATCGGCAAGTTTGCCGGGCAGCGAGGAGATTTCCAGCGCCGATTTGCGGCGGGTCAATTCACGCGCCTTGCGGGCCGCTTCGCGTGCAGCAGCCGCTTCGGCCACCTTGGTCACGATGGTCTTGGCCTCGGCGGGATGCTCCTCGAACCACTGGCTGAGCTTGTCGTTGACGACGTTCTCAACCACTGGCCGCACTTCGGAGGATACCAGCTTGTCTTTGGTCTGGGACGAGAATTTGGGATCGGGCACCTTGACCGAGAGCACGCAGGTCAGCCCTTCGCGCGTATCGTCGCCGGTCAGCGAAACCTTTTCGCGCTTTGTGACGCCCGATTGCTCGGCATAACCGGTCACCTGCCGCGTCAGCGCCCCGCGCAGCCCGGCCAGGTGCGTGCCGCCATCGCGCTGGGGAATGTTGTTGGTAAAGCACAAGACGTTCTCGTGGTAGCTGTCGTTCCACCACAGCGCCACCTCAACGGTGATCCCGTCCTTTTCCGAAATCAGCGAAATCGGCTTGTCGAGCAGCGACGATTTGTTCTTGTCGAGATACTGGACGAAGGCTTCAAGCCCGCCTTCATACATCAGGTCTGTTTCGACAATTTCGGGGTGGCGTTTGTCGCGCAGGATGATGTGGACGCCCGAATTGAGGAACGCCAGCTCGCGCAGCCGATGCTCGAGCGTCTTGAAGTCGAACTCGACCATTGTGAAGGTTTCGCTCGAGGGCAGGAAGGTGATTTCCGTGCCCGAGCGCCCTTCATAGGTGCCAGCCTGCTTGTCCTGAACATAGTCGCCGATCTGGGCCAGCGGCGCATCGGCCACCCCATGAGTGAACCCCATCTCGAAAATCCCGCCGCTGCGGCGGATCTTGAGCTTGAGCGACACCGACAGCGCGTTGACCACTGAAACGCCAACACCGTGCAGACCGCCGGAAACCTTGTAGGAGTTCTGGTCGAACTTACCGCCGGCGTGGAGCTGGGTCATGATGACTTCGGCCGCCGAGATCCCCTCTTCCTTGTGGATATCGGTGGGTATGCCGCGTCCGTTGTCGATAACGGTGACCGATCCATCGGCGTTGAGCTGGACGGTAACCAGGTCGGCATGTCCGGCCAGCGCCTCGTCGATAGCGTTGTCGACGACTTCATAGACCATGTGATGCAGGCCCGTGCCGTCATCGGTATCCCCGATATACATGCCGGGGCGTTTCCGAACCGCGTCGAGGCCCTTGAGAACCTTGATCGAATCCGCGCCATAGTCTGCATCGTTGGGGATCGGGGGCGTGTCGCTCATGAAAGAAGAATCAGCCTTGTTGGGAATTGATATCTTGTACCTGATTGAGGACTTATCCCCAAGCAATTTGGCCCATTTTCGGCGTTTGAGGCCCCGATTCGGCAGGATTTTCAGCCAACAGGCCGTACCACCCCGGCATGAACCGAAAAATGCTGCGCCCGATCGCCCAGGGCGTCAAACAGAACCGGGTCGGTTCCGGTCATCCAGCACTGGGTGCCCAGCCGGTCCAGGGCGTCGAAAAGCGCCCCTCGCCGCACCGGATCGAGATGGGCGGCAATCTCGTCGAGCAGCAAAATCGGCGTGATCCCGGTCATCTTTGAAACCAGCCGTGCATGGATCAGCACAAGCCCGATCAGCAGCGCTTTTTGTTCGCCGGTCGAACATAGCCCCGCCGGCATGGATTTGGGCGCGTGGGTCACGTCCAGATCGACCCTGTGTGGTCCCAACGTGGTGCGTCCGGCCGCCCGATCAAGCCCGCGGCAATTGCGCCAAAGCGTGCTCAGCGCCGTTTCCAGCCCGCTTGCGGTGTCGGCAATCTCGCCCTCCATCATCGGGGTTATCGCCAGCAGCGCAGCCGGAAACCCCGTATCGGCGACCGAAGTTTCCATAAGCGCCTGCAGATGGGCCAGCGAATCGGCGCGGGCGAAATAGATGGCCGTGGCCAATTCGGCCATCTGCGCCTCGATTGCGCTCAGCCATGCGGTGTCGCCATTGTCCTCGAGCAGCCGGTTGCGCTGACGCATGGATTTCTCAAAGTCGTTCACTGTGCTGGAATGGCCAGGATGCAGTGCAGTGACCAGTCGGTCCAGAAACCGCCGCCGTTCGCTGGCCGGCCCGGTAAACAGACCATCCATGGCGGGCGTGAGCCAGAGCACGCGCACATGCTCGCTCATGTCCTCGATGGCCCGCGCATTGGCGCCGTTGATCCGTACGCGCCGTCCAGCCGCATCGGGGGTGGCCCCGGTACCAATGTCGACGGGACCGAACGCCGTTTCGATGCTGGCCGCTACCGCCCATAGCCCGTCGCCCCCGACAACGCCCAGCGTATCGAACCCGGCCCGCCGCAAGCCGCGTCCCGGCGCCAGAAGCGATATCGCTTCGATGAGATTGGTCTTGCCCGCCCCGTTCTCACCTGTCAGCACCACATGGCGATGATCGAGATCGAGCGCGGCGCTGGGATAGTTGCGAAACCCGGTCAGCCGCAAACGGGAGACATAGCGCTGTGCATCGGTCATGAGTTCAGTCCGCGCCGCCGGCCAATATCTGATGTCCTGAACGCACGTGTTGGCGGATTCAGGTCAGTCCGGAGCAAAAGCCGTGCATTTCGAGAACCGGAGCGGAGCGTACTGGCCGTACGTGAGCACCGAAAGCGCAGAAATGCGCGGCTTGCAGCCCGGCATCATCTGGATCATACGCGCATGGGCATGAGCACGAAGAGCGCCTTGGTCTCTCCGTCTTCGCGCACAAGCGTCGGCGATCCGGCATCGTTGAACATGAATGTCGCGTTCTCGGTGCGAATCTGGGCGATGATTTCCAACAGATAACGCGCGTTGAATCCAATCTCGAACCCTTCGAGATCGAACTCCACTGCCAGCTCTTCATTTGCTGTGCCGTGATCTGGATTGGTCACCGAAAGCTCGAGTTGTCCTTGTGTCAGGGCCAGCTTGACGGCCTTGCCGCCCCGCTCGGATGCGATAGTGGACACGCGGTCAACGGCCTTGGCCAGGCTGTCGCGATGGACGACAAGTGCTTTGTCGTTGTTTTTCGGGGTCACGCGCTCGTAATCGGGGAAGCTCCCCTCAATCAGCTTGGACAGCAGGATAACGCCGCCCAGCGTGAAGCGGATCTTGGTGTCCGAGAGCTCGATCTTGACCTCGTCTTCGACGCCATCGAGCAGTTTGAGCACTTCGGCCACTGTCTTGCGCGGAATGATGATGCCAGGCATGCCCGCAGATCCGGAAGGGGCCTCGGCTTCGACCCGCGCCAGCCTGTGGCCATCGGTCGCCACTGCGCGCATCACAACCCCATCGGGGCCATCGACTGTGTGAACGAAAATCCCGTTGAGGTAATAGCGCGTCTCTTCATTGGAGATCGCGAACTGGGTGCGCTCGATCAGGTCCTTGAGCATCTGGACCTTGATCGAGAATGTATGGGTGAAAGCGCCCGATTTCAGGTCTGGAAAACCATCGGGGTTCAGGCAGGCCAGATGAAAGCGTGACCGGCCCGACGAGATCAGCATCTGATCGTTGCCGTCGGTTTCGAGCACAACATCGGCGCCATCGGAAAGCTTGCGCACGATTTCGTAAAGCGTGTGGGCCGGCACCGTTGTGGTACCCGGTGTGCCGGTCATGGCCGGAACGGTCTCGGTCACTTCGATATCAAGGTCGGTGGCCCGCAGGTCCAGCCCGTCGCCTGTCGCGCTCATCAGCACGTTGGCGAGGATCGGATAGGTGTTGCGCCGCTCGACAACGCGGTGCACATGCCCCAGTGACTTGAGCAGATGGTTGCGCTCGAGCGTGACCTTCATTGCTTATAGACCCCTGATGTTTCTGTCTGGTTTTCCCGGCCCGGGAAGGGCCTTCGCCGGCGCAAAAGCCGGGCAGTGACCCTGCATCGGCGGGCAAAAAAAAACAAGGCCCCACCGGGGTGCAGAACCCCGCTTCACAAAAGAAAATCGCCCCATGTCGACGTTTGCCGGGCCAGCCGTCAGTTTCCCCTGCGCAGGGAAGTCTTAGAGCGTCTTGAACATCACGTAGCTGTCGACATAGCCATGCTCTGGATGATCAAAGGCTTTGGGCAAGATCCCTGCAATATCGAATCCCAGCGATTGCCAAAGCGCGATGGCACCGCTGTTGGTGGAGACGACGTGATTGAATTGCATGGCGCGGAAGCCACGCTCAGCGGCCCGCGCCAGAGAATGCTGGCACATCGCCCGCGCAACGCCTTTTCCTCGTGACGGAGGGGCCGTCATATAGCCGCAATTGGCAACATGGCTCCCGCCGCCCTGTTGGTTGGCCATAAGGTAGAATGTCCCAAGGACCGTGCCGTCTTCTTCAGCGACAAAGACCTCGTGAGCGGGATCGAACCAATAGGCGAAAACGCCGGCCTCATCGAGGTCGCGCGCAATGGCATAGGTTTCCCCTGCTGCCAGGATCGGCGCGACGATGGCGAGAATTTGCGCCGTGTCGGCCTTTGTGGCGTGGCGGATGCTGACCGGCATGTCGGGTCTTTGTGGTTGCGGCTCTAGGAACGATGGCGGGGGGTGCCCCCCCCGCGTCGTATCTTATTCCTCCAGCATGCGCCGGAGCAGCTCGATTTCCTGGGTCAGCTCGCCGTCCTGGCTCATCAACTGCTCCACCTTGCGCACCGAATGGAGCACTGTTGTGTGATCGCGTCCGCCAAACCGGCGGCCGATCTCGGGCAGCGACCGCGAGGTCAGCGACTTGGCCAGATACATGGCGATCTGGCGCGGGCGCACCACATCGCGCGAGCGGCGCGAGGACAGCAATTCATTGCGCGGGACCTTGTAGTGGCGGGCAACGATTTTGAGGATGTCCTCGATACGGACGCGCGGCGTTTCACGCGAACGGATCAGATCCTGCAGGGTCTTTTCGGCAAGACCGACAGTGATCGGTTCGCCTGTCAGCTGGTTGGCGGCCACCAGTCGGTTGACGGCGCCATCGAGGTCGCGGCCATGCGAGATGATCGAGCGCGCAACATAGTCGATGACCGGGCCGGGAAAGCTCAACCCGGTAAACCGGCCGGCGGCTTGGTCGGCGCGCTTCTGTACGATGGCGCGGCGCAGCTCTGGATCGAACTGGGTAATCGGAATCACCAGCCCGCCTGAAAGGCGCGACCGCACGCGGTCATCGAGCATTTCGAGATCGCGCGGCGGCGCATCGCCGGCCACAACGACCTGCTTGGTGCCGGAAATCAGGGTCGAGAGCGTGTGGCCAAACTCGGTTGCCGATTTGCCCTGCAAGAACTGCATGTCGTCGATCAACAAGAGATCGATTCCGCGCAGCCACTCCTTGAATGCCAGCGCCGACTGGTGCTGCACCGCTGTGATGAAGTGGTACATGAAATGGTCGGCGGTGAGGTAGACGATGTTGCGCGAGGTGTCGGAGGCGCCGGCCGCCCAGGCAATCGCGTTCAGAAGGTGGGTTTTGCCTAGCCCGACCGAGGAATGGATATAGACGGGGTTGAACGTTACGACATTGTTGGCTGCGGCTGAGGCGACCTGTTTGGCGACGTTGAGCGCCATTTCATTGGCGCCGCCCGAAACGAAAGTGTCAAATGTCAGCTTGCGGTCCAGTGCCGAACCCGAGAGCGCGTTGGAGCGTGTGCCCGTGGCAGGTCGGCTGCTGACAAGCGCCGGAACCGTTCGCACCTCCTGCACATTGGCAGGCGTTTCGGCCTCGACCGTTGGCTCGTTAGAGCTCACCAGCCTTGGACGCGCCTGGCCGTTGACGCGCACTGTCACGTGCAGCCGGCCGATCGAATCGTCTTCAGAGGTGAAGGCTTCGAGAATCTTTTCGACGTAGTTGGACTGGATCCATGAGCACAAGAAGCGCGTGGGCACCGAAAGGTGAGCAAGATCGCCAACGACTTCTTCGAGCTCAAGCCGGGCAAACCATGAGGTAAATACATCCTCGCCGACAGCCGCTCGAAGTCGCGCCCGCACGCGTAACCAGACCTGATCGGCATCCATGGTCATTTTCTTACCCCCTTGGGCCATCGTTGTTGTCCTTTGCGGAACTTCGCCCGCTTTGCCGTCGCCTTTTTCCCACGTTCCGCGATCCGCAGCCGCGATCGAATCCATTGGTGTTGCCTCTTTTGCTATGACGCGCCGCCCATCCCCGGCGACACCCCTGTTTCCCCATTTCGTCCCGTTGGTCGGGACAATAAATTTACGCTCCCGCGCAAGCATTACATGCGCAGTATCCTGTCACTACAAATTGAAATCGGCGCAGCAGCACCTGAGGGAAAGACGAAAACTCGTCTTGGTCTGTCTAGAAGTGGACCAGGAACTTGGGATGCACGGTCATGGCGCCATCACGACTCTCAAAGAGTCGAAAAGCATCTGATCCGTTCATCGCTGTCCCCTTGGTCTACCCGTTTGAAGGAGGCGCTAGACTTGTCTTTCGCCGGCCTCTTTCTGATCCAATAGGGTCATTTTAGACAGTCAAATTTTTGCGCACAACCGCCGATTTGGCCAAAAATCAGCTTGACTCATCCGCTCTGTCGTTTGGTAGAGCGGCCATGTCCAGCGCGGAAAAATTAAGGGTATGGGACTCCTTGCAGAATCCGGTTGGGGCCGTTTTGAGTCTCAACGGATTATTTTTTCCGCGCCCCTTCGTCAGCACCCTTTAGTTGCGTTTTTGTGACTCAGCGATGACGGAAATGTCACGCAAAATAGCCATTGTCTCTGAAATGGAAAAGGCCCCCGTCGGGGGCCTTGGAAACTTGTTCTCAAACCCGAAAGACGATCGGGTCTATAGGTTTTGGCAGCCAGGCCTTAAGCGCCCAGAGCCTTGACGCGCTTGGCGAGGCGGGAAACCTTGCGGTCGGCCATGTTTTTGTGAAACACGCCCTTGCCGGCTGCACGCTGCAGCTCGGGTTCGGCGGCGCGCAGCGCTGCTGCTGCTGCTGT
Organism: Pelagibacterium sp.; assembly: GCF_048264985.1. Lineage (GTDB taxonomy): Bacteria > Pseudomonadota > Alphaproteobacteria > Rhizobiales > Devosiaceae > Pelagibacterium. Next base: position 171,887 of record NZ_JBLXCL010000001.1, on the reverse strand, counting down.
CTGATCACCCGAAGCGATGGCTTCTTCGACCTTGCGCAGATAGGTGCGCACGCGGCTGCGGCGCGCCGTGTTCTTGGCGGTACGGACTTCGATCTTGCGGGTGGCCTTCTTGGCCGAAGTGGTATTTGCCATTCTTAAGATTTCCTCGTGGCGGGCGCCGGTGTGTCCAGTGCCATGGTGTGTTTTGCCTTGCGTGCTGAAACCCTTTGCAGGGAAAGCACAACCGGAACGGGCGCACCTTGCGGCACGCCCAGCGAAGGCTGCTCTATAGAGAGCGGGCATTTGAGAGTCAAACGCTTTGCACGCGATGCGACATCAATGCTGGCAGACCGGACAGAAAAATGTCGAACGCCCGGCCTGGACCTGCCTCTCGATCGTGCCCATGCAGCCCGCCCGCGGGCAGTGATCGCCCTCATGGCCATAAACCGAAAAGCTGTGCTGGAAATAGCCTTTCTGGCCTTCGGCATTGGCAAAGTCTTTCAGCGTCGAGCCGCCGGCGGCAATCGCGGCTTCAAGCACCTGCCGGATCGCCACCACAAGACTTTCGATTTCCGCTCTTGCCAGCGATCCCGCTGCGCGGTGGGGCGCAATGGCGCTCAGATGAAGGGCCTCGCACACATAGATATTGCCCAGTCCGGCGATCACCCTCTGGTCGAGCAGCACAGTCTTGATCGGCCCCTTCTTGTTTTTCAGCCTGTCGGCCAGATAGGGTCCGCTCAGATCATTGCCCAAAGGTTCAGGTCCAAGAGAATCGGTAAAGGGGTTGGGGGCATCGGTGGCGAACAGGTCCATGAACCCGAACCGGCGCGGATCGCTATAAGATAGACTCACGCGTCCGCGCGCGGGGTGAACAAGCTCGGCCACCACATGAACATGTTTGCCGGCCTGATCGTGCTGGTTGAGGCGGCTGGGCTCATCGAGGCGTTGGTCGGCGACCAGGAACGATCCGGTCATGCCAAGATGGGACAGCCAGACCCCGCCCCCGGACAGAGTTGCGACAAGATATTTTGCCCGCCGTCCAAGGTGGGTGATTGTCTGCCCCTCCAGGCCCGAAACGAACCCCTTTGGAAAGGGAAAGCGCAGGTTGGGCCGGTTGAGGGTGACGGTCTGGATTTTCGCGCCTTCGATGAATGGCGCCAATCCGCGCCGCACGGTTTCAACTTCGGGCAATTCAGGCATGAATTTCGCTCAAGTCCATAGTTTTTGCCGCCAATGTTTGCGACGATTTCGCCAGAGGTCTACACCTTGCGTTATCGATCGGCCAAGCCCATAACCGGGCTGTCAGCCAGCATGAGAGGCGCGAGATGACCGACAACGCTCAGACCACCCATTTCGGAACGCGCACAGTCCCGCTGGGCGAAAAGCAGGGACTGGTCAACGACGTCTTTCACAAGGTCGCGTCGCGCTATGACCTGATGAACGACCTCATGAGCGGCGGAATTCATAGAGTCTGGAAGGACTTGATGGTTTCTCGCCTTGCGCCGCCCCGCTCGGGATCTCGCCCATATACTGTGCTCGACATGGCCGGCGGTACCGGCGATGTCGCAATGCGCATCCTTGATACCAGCCACGGCTACGCGCGGGTTACGGTCTCAGATATCAACACGGACATGCTCGCAGTGGGCGCCGAGCGCGCCAAGGCCTGGCGGTATCCGGCCAATGTCGAGTTCGTTGAAGCCAATGCGGAAGAATTGCCGTTTGAAAACAACAGCTTCGATGCCTATACGATCGCTTTCGGCATCCGCAACGTCCCTCGCATCGACAAGGCGCTGAGCGAAGCGCACAGGGTCCTGAAGCGCGGCGGCCGCATTCTGGTGCTTGAATTTTCCAAGGTCGACGTCCCGGTACTCGACAAAGTCTATGATCTGTTTTCCGACCATATCATTCCCCCCATGGGCAAGATGGTCACCGGCGAAGCACAGCCCTACGAATATCTCGTTGAATCTATTCGCAATTTTCCAGATCCCTCCCGGTTTTCGACAATGATGGAAACCGCCGGTTTCAAGCGCGTGACCCATACTGCATTCACTGGCAACATCGCCGCTTTGCACGGGGGCTGGAAGCTCTGATCATGGGTTTGGGGACCTATTTTAGGCTCGCACGGGCCGGCTTCGTACTGGCCCGCGAAGGGGCGTTCTCGCTTGCCGAGGGCCAGCCCATTCCGCCTTCAGCCAAGCTTCTTGTCGGGATGGCACGGCTCATCGAAAAGCGCGACGTGCGCAAGTCGGGCCGCGTCACGCGACTGGCAAATGCGCTGACACGCCTCGGCCCGGTCTATGTCAAGCTGGGCCAGGTCCTTGCCACCCGCCGCGACATTATCGGCTTTGAAGTGGCCTCAGATCTCGCCGCCCTGCAGGATGCGCTGCCCCCGTTCGACGAAAAACTGGTGCCTGGCCTTCTTGCCGAGGCGCTTGGAGAAAAGGCATCTGCGCTCAAGGAGATTTCACCCCCGCTCGCTGCCGCGTCCATCGCCCAGGTGCACAAGGCGCGACTGCAAACCCCTGAAGGCGAGCGCTTCGTGGCCGTCAAGTTGCTGCGGCCCAAGATCCGTGAGCGTTTTGCCAGCGATCTCGATGGCCTTTATGCGTTGGCTCGGGTCGCTGAACGGTTCATGCCGGCCACCCGCCGTTTCAACGGGCAAAAGGTGGTCGACGCCTTGGCCCGTTCGGCAATGCTCGAGATGGATCTGCGCATGGAAGCCGCCGCGATGTCCGAGCTTGCAGACAATCTCTCCGCCGACGCCGATTTCGACATCCCCGATGTGTTCTGGGACCAGACCGGACGTTCGGTGCTCACCACCGGCTGGATCGATGGAATTCCCATTCGCCAGATCGAAAAGATCGATGAAGCCGGCCTGGACCGCAAAAAACTTGCAACGAGCCTTATCCAGAGCTTTTTACGTCAGGCTATTCGTGATGGGTTTTTCCACGCCGACATGCATCCGGGCAATCTGTTTGCAGACCCGAAAACCGGCGGCATCGTCGCTGTCGATTTCGGCATCATGGGGCGGATCGGCAAGCGTGAGCAGCGCTTTCTGGCGGAAATCCTCTATGGCTTCATTACGCGCGATTATTACCGCGTCGCCGAACTCCATCTCGATATCGGCTATGTGCCCCAGACGCATACGATCGATGATTTTGCCCAGGCCATCCGCGCCATTGGCGAACCGCTGGTCGGCCGAGGAGCAGACGAAATTTCCATGGCCCGTGTGCTGGCCCAGCTGATCGAGATTACCGAACTATTCGACATGGCGGCCCGGCCCGAACTCGTTCTGCTGCAAAAAAACATGGTGCTCGCCGAAGGCACTGCACGCTTGCTCGATCCTCAGTTCAATATGTGGACCGCAGCCGAACCTGTGGTCACCGAATGGGTGCGGCGCGCGGTAGGGCCGCAAGGCAAACTCGAGATCGCCAAGGAAGCCATCGACGAGGCGGTCGATCTTGCCCGGCGCTTGCCCGATCTCGGCCGCAAGGCTGAACGTGTGCTGACACGCCTTGAAGCCGACCAGCTGCGGCAGGACAAGAAAGATCCGTTGATCGAAACCCTGAAATGGGGGAGCCTTGTAACGATAGGTCTGGCGATCGTTACGCTGGTCGCCCATCTGGGAGGTGCGCTGTGAGCGTCGCTGGCAAGCATATCCTTTTGATCATTTCTGGGGGCATTGCCGCCTACAAGGCGATCACGCTCATCCGGTTGATCCAGAAGGGCGGCGGTACTGTGCAAGCCATCCTGACGGAGGGAGCCAGGCACTTTGTCTCGCCTCTGACCATTTCGACATTGTGCGGCAGGCCCGCTCTGTCCGAGCTTTTCGATCTCACCCGAGAGGCCCAGATCGGGCACATCGAGTTGTCACGCTCGGCCGATCTCGTCGTTGTCGCGCCTGCGACCGCAAATATTCTTGCCCGGATGGCCAATGGGCTGGCCGACGATCTTGCCACCACCTGCCTTCTGGCCACCATTACCCCCGTGCTCGCCGCCCCGGCCATGAATGTGCGTATGTGGGAAGCGCCCGCCACCCGCCGCAACATTGAAACGCTCCGGCGGGACGGTATTGGTTTCGTCGGCCCGGATGAGGGCGATATGGCCTGTGGTGAATATGGGGCGGGCCGTATGGCGGAACCCGAGGGCATTCTGGGCGCCATCGAAGATCATTTCGCCCGCGGTGCTGGTCCTCGCCCGCTGGCTGGCAAAACGATAATTGTCACCTCCGGGCCGACCCGTGAGCCGATCGATCCGGTGCGCTATGTCTCAAATGCCTCCTCGGGGCGGCAGGGTACGGCAATTGCCGAGGCGCTGGCACGCCAGGGTGCGCATGTTAGGTTCATCACCGGCCCGGCAGAATTTGCAGCCCCGCAGGGGTGCGACATTATCCCGGTGCAAACCGCCGTCGAGATGGAAGCTGCGGTCAAGGCCGCGCTGCCAGCCCATGCCGCGATCTTCACAGCAGCGGTGGCCGATTGGCGGGTCGCGCACCCCGCTAATGCCAAACTCAAAAAGGACGCGGCTGCCACCGCACCTGATCTCGAATTTACGGCCAATCCCGATATTTTGGCAGGCGTCGCCCAATTGCCGCAGGGCGAACGTCCAGAACTGGTCATCGGCTTTGCCGCTGAAACCGGCAACCTTGAAACTCACGCTCGCAACAAGCTGGCGCGCAAGGGCTGCGACTGGTTGCTTGCCAATGACGTCAGCCCCGGCAGTGGGGTTTTCGGCGGAACGGACACTCGAATCCTGTTTCTCGATGGGGAGAAGGTGAGCGATTGGGGGCCGCAAACGAAACGCGAGGTGGCCGATAGACTGGTTCAGCACCTGGCAAACCACTTTGCGGGCGGGGCCTGAACGCTCTCTCCATACTCTTGAGATTTTGGTCGCTCGTTTGCGCGCGGATGTTTTGCCGGCTTGCAAATCAGCAGTGTTTCCGACCAAAGTGCGCCAAACTGTTGAGGAAGGGATGCACCCGATGACCATGACCACAATCACCCGCCTGGCTGGCGCCAGCGGCTTGGCGCTGCTGCTCACCGCATGCATGGATGTATCGATGAGCGTCGACGTTCTGAGCGAGACCGACGCTGAAGCCACAATGGTCACATCGATGGCCGCCGATATGGTCGAACTGATGAATGCCCAGGCTGAGGCCGGCGATGAAGAGTTCTGCGCAGAAGGCGAAGTGATCGAAAACGGCGATATGATCGATTGTGTCGTTGTCGAATCCGGCCCGTTCGCCGAACTCGATTTCGATTCTGAAGAAGGCCAGGGCCCGGTGATTGAAGCTATTGGCGGTGGTCAGGTACGCGTGACGTTCCCCACTGGCGATCTTGCCGAATCGCTCGATGAGAGCATGGGCGATGATCAAGATCCGCAGATGCAGGCAATGATCACGTCGATGTTTGAGGGGCATGCGATCACCATCGCGGTGACCGGTGGCACCATCCTTGATACAAACATGGAAATTTCCGCTGACGGCATGTCAGCCAGCTATGAAATTCCCTTTGTCGATCTGTTCGCGGCGACGCTGGATATTCCCGAAGAAATCTACGCGGTCGTGCAGAAGTAATCATGACCTTCGCCTTCAAATGGCTGGACCACGGGCGGGGCCTGCCCCTGCCCGTGCGTCAGAGCAAAGGCGCATCCGGGCGCGATGTCGCTGCCGCCTTGCCCGCAGGGGAAACGCTTGTTATCGCCCCTGGGGCTTTTGCAATTGTGCCGTGCGGCTTTGCCCTTGCGGTGCCTGTCGGGTATGAAGCCCAGATTCGCCCGCGTTCCGGTCTTGCAGCAAGGCTCGGTGTTACCGTGCTCAATACGCCCGGAACTATCGATGCCGACTACCGTGGGGAGGTCAAAGCCATCCTCATCAATCATGGCACCGAGCCGTTTGAAGTCCGGCGCGGCGACAGGATCGCTCAGATGGTGATCGCCGCCGTCCCCTATATGACGCTTGTTGAAGTCGACGACCTTGAGGAGACTGAACGTGGCACTGGTGGATTTGGCTCGACGGGTAATCGCTAGTCTTGTCGCTGTCGTGGCGCTTGGCGCCGCAAGCCAGGCGTTTGCCGGCGATAGCGCCCAGTTCGATGCTATCGGATATTCCGAAGATGGGCGGTATTTTGCCTTCGAACAGTTCGGTATTCAGGATGGTTCGGGCTTCGCCTATGCGGAAATATTCCTGATCGATTTGCAAACCGATAAATTTGTCGGCGGCGCACCGTTCGAGGCGCGCATCGATGCCGAATTGACACCTGTGGTCGATGCTCGTGCCCTGGTGCGCTCCAGGGCCAAGCCAGCCTTGAGCGAATACGGTATCATCCAACCCGCTCGCCCCCTCGTCCTGCGTGGCGATGGCGAATTGAGCGACGACGGCTTGTCGATCGATTACGGCCTGCCAAGCTATGGACTTGCTCGGACTGCCGCTGAGTACAGCCTGGACCTTGAGATATTTAAGGCACCAGGGTCTCGCGATTGTGAGTTTTTCGAAGGCACTCCGATGGGGTTTGCCTTACAGCGCACGATGGAAGGCGATGCCGAGGAGATCTATCGCGATACCCGCGTGCCAGCCTCGCGCCATTGCGTCATCACTTACAAATTCTATGGCGTCTTCACGCCGTTCGACACTTGGGACAATGACGCAGCGGTCGCGGTTCTGTCCGTGTGGTCGCATGGGTTTGAGGGCCCGGACCGGCGCTTCGTCGCCCTGCCTGTGGGAAGCACCCGGTAAAATGGCGCTCACGCCTGCGCAATCGGCGCGCTATGCCCGCCACATTGTTCTAAAAGACATGGGTGGTGCCGGCCAGCAACGCCTCAGCGCTGCGCATGTGGTCATCGTGGGGGCCGGCGGCCTTGGCGTACCGATCATTGCCTATCTTGCTGGCGCCGGCATCGGTAGATTGACTATCATCGATCCCGATACTGTCTCGCTCTCCAATCTTGCCCGACAAGTGATCTATTCAGATGCAGATCTGGATCGGCCAAAAGCCGATGCAGCAGCCCGTTTTGCAACTCGGCTCAATCCCGAGATCGAAACGGCGACTTATATCGAGAGCCTGTCCCCGGGAAACGCCAGAAGCTTGCTGGCCGGAGCCGATCTCGTAATCGAGGGGACCGACAGCTTTTCCGCAAAGCGTGGCGTCGCCACGGCCTGCGCAGAACTAAAGATTCCGGTTATCACCGGCGCCTTGGGGCCGTTCGATGGATCGATCACGGTTTTGGCGCCGTATGCGGAACGCGCGGATGGCACCAATTGGCCAACATTTGATAGCCTTTATCCTGTCGATCCCACCCCAGAGGACAGTCCGCCCTGCGAACTTGTCGGCGTCTTAAACGTCCTGCCGGGCATAATCGGCACGATGATGGCCAATGAAGCTATCAAATGGCTTGCTGGCTTTGGCGAACCTTTGCTGGGAAGACTGTTGCTCTATTCGGCCCGCACTGGCGAGACCAGAACGATGCGCTACAGGTAGGCAACCTCCCAAGCGTCTTGATCGATGCTCTGGAAATCGACTGCATTTGAAGAGACTGCGGCTCAATTGCCTCCCCCATTGGGGAGAGGATTAAGGTGCGCGATGCCTGAGGGGCAATCTGGCCTCAGGCATCCATATGTTTGAAGACCAGCGTGGCGTTCGTCCCGCCAAACCCGAAGCTGTTGGACAGCACGACGCCCAGATCGACATTGTCGCGGCGCTGACGCAGGATCGGCATATCGGCAAACTCGGGATCGAGCGTCTCGATATTGGCGCTCTCGCAGATAAAGCGGTGTTGCATCATCAACAGCGAATAAATGCACTCCTGCACACCGGTCGCGCCAAGTGAATGTCCGGTCAGCGATTTGGTGGCCGACAGCGGCGGACATTTGTCCTCATTGCCGAACACTTCGCGCAGCGCTTCGATTTCCTTGCGGTCGCCCACAGGCGTCGAGGTGGCGTGCGGATTGATGTAGTCGATGGGGGCCTTGACCGTTTCCAGCGCCAGCTTCATGCAGCGAATGGCGCCTTCCCCGGATGGGGCGACCATGTCGTAGCCGTCCGAAGTCGCGCCATAGCCGACGAGTTCGGCAATGATGTTGGCGCCGCGCGCCTTGGCGTGTTCGTATTCCTCGAGAACAAGAACCCCGGCGCCACCGGCAATCACGAAGCCATCGCGATTGGCATCATAGGCGCGCGATGCCTTTTCGGGCGAATCGTTGAAATTCGAGCTCATGGCGCCCATGGCGTCGAACAGGTTCGACATCGACCAGTCCAGATCCTCGTGTCCGCCAGCAAAAACGATATCCTGCTTGCCCAGCTGGATCTGTTCATAGGCATTGCCGATGCAATGCTTGGACGTCGCGCAGGCCGAAGAGATCGAGTAGTTGAGTCCAAGAATGCCATAGGCGGTAGCCAGCGTTGCCGAGGCCGTCGAGCTCATGGCTTTGGGCACAGCAAGTGGGCCGATTCGCTTGGGGCTTTTCTTTTCGCGGGTAATATCGGCGGCTTCCACAACGGCGCGCGTCGACGGCCCCCCCGATCCCATCACGATCCCTGTACGCGGGTTCTTGACGTCTTTTTCCTCAAGCCCGGACATCTCGATAGCTTGCTGCATGGCGATATAGTTCCACGCAGCGCCCTTGGCCATGAAGCGCGTGGTGCGCCTGTCCAGAACCTCGAAGGGATCGAGAGTGGGCGCGCCATGAACCTGGCAGCGAAAACCGAGATCGACATAATCCTGCGCCCGGGAAATCCCGGGACGTGCATTCTTAAGGCTGTCGAGCACCTCGTCGAGAGTGTTTCCGATCGAGGAGACGATCCCCATGCCGGTGACCACAACGCGCTTCATTTATGCCCCTTGGACTTTCTTGTCAGACGTAAAGTTTGGCCCAAAATCTACAGGGCGCCCATGTCCGTAAAAAGGCCGACCCGCAAGTCTTTGGCCTCGTATATTGTCTTTCCGTCGGCTTTTACATAGCCGTCTGCAATACCCAATGTCAGCCTCGAGCGCATGACGCGCTTAATGTCGATACCATATTCGACCAGCTTGACGTCATTGGTAACCTGTCCGGTGAACTTGATTTCGCCTGCCAGCGCGCGGCCGCGCCCGGGCGATCCGCCCCAACCGAGGAAAAAGCCGGTCATTTGCCAAAGGGCATCGAGGCCGAGGCAGCCAGGCATCACGGGGTCGCCGTGAAAGTGACAGGCAAAAAACCAAAGGTCGGGCGTAACGTCGAGTTCGGCCCGCACCTGCCCCTTGCCATGGGGACCGCCATCATCGTCGATCCGTGTGATGCGATCGAACATGAGCATGGGCGGGAGCGGCAATTGTGCATTTCCCGGCCCAAATAGTTCACCGCGCCCGCAGGCCAGCAACTCGTCGTAATCATAAGAATGGGCGCGTTCTGCCATGGACTCCCCGCAAATCTGGAAAAAACTGTGTAGAGGGCAATCCCTAGAGGGGTCAATAGACCATTTGACCGAGGTTGGGTCTATGCCATTTGTGCTTTTTTCTGCCGGCGGCGGATCACCGAGGACGCAATGCCCATGCCTTCACGGTATTTGGCGACAGTTCGGCGGGCAACATCGATCCCCTGTTCGCGCTTGAGCACCTCGGCAATCGTGTCGTCTGACAGGATCGCGTCGGGCTTTTCCGCATCGATCAATTGTCGAATGAGGTGCCGTACCGATTCCGCTGAATGATCGTCCCCGCCTGACGAAGAATTGAGGGCAGTGGTGAAGAAATATTTCATCTCGAACAGCCCGCGCGGCGTGGCGATGTACTTGTTCGCCGTCACGCGCGAGACAGTCGATTCGTGCATTTCGATTTCGCTGGCGACGGTTTTGAGCGTCATTGGCCGCAAATGCGATATCCCGTGCCGCAGGAAGCCGTCCTGCTGTTTGACGATCTCGGTGGCCACCTTGAGGATTGTCTGGGCGCGCTGATCCAGGCTCTTGGTCAGCCAGTTCGCCGTATTGAGACAATCCACGAGAAAGCTCTTTTCCCCGGCATTGCGGGTTTTTTTGGAAATTGAGGCGTAATAGACCCGGTTGACCAGTACGCGGGGCAGAACTTCGGAATTGAGTTCAACGCTCCAGCCGCCGTCATTGCCGCGTTTGACAAACACGTCCGGCACCACCGATTGCACCGGGGTAAAGTCGAACGCCCGGCCCGGCCGGGGATCGAGGGCGCGCAACTCGGACAGCATGTCGAGGATGTCTTCGCGATCGGCGCCGATCTTTTTGCCCAGCAATCCAAGCTCGTGACTGGCGACCAGATCGAGGTTGGCGAGCAGTCCCGCCATCATCGGGTCCAGACGATTCTTTTCAGCCAGCTGAATTGACAGGCATTCCGACAACGTACGGGCAAAAACGCCCAGCGGCTCGCAGCCCTGTACCTTGCCAAGCACGGTTTCGACAGTGCTGGTATCGGCACCCAGCAGCGCTGCGATCTGGTCGAGCTCGGCCATGAGATATCCGCGCTCGTCGAGATTATCGACAAGGCTGCGTGCAATAAGTCGCTCGGCGGGGTCCTTGACGATCAGATTGACCTGCTCGGTCAGGTGGTCAGCTAGCGAGACCTGTGCTGAAACATATTGGTCAATGTCGGGCGCTTCACCGCCAAGCGCGCCGCCCTTGCCCTCCGGCCAGGAACTCGATTGGCTCAGCGAATCCTGCCCCGATTGTTCGGGAAAGACGTTGGAAACGTCGGTGTCGAGGCTATCGGCGATCGTCGTCGCACTGCCCAAATGGTCCGAATGGTCCACAACGTCGCGATAGGGGTCAATTTCCTCGGACCGTTCGCGCTCCATCGGTGTATCGCCGTCGGGCGCGTCGCTGTTTTCGAGCAAAGGATTGCGCATAAGCTCGGCATCCACGAACGTGCTAAGTTCGAGGTGGCTGAGCTGCAAGAGCCGGATAGACGCCATCAATTGCGGCGTCAGCGTCAATGTTTGGGTTTGCCGGACGTCCAGCCGTGGCGAAAGCGCCATGCCTTATAAAGCTCCCATCCCCCAACCCAAGCGTCCCACACGCTTGCGATCGGGCGAACCTAGCGAGTTTGCAGCGGCCCTTCAAGTCGCGCCATACAATTTTCGTGCCAACTGGCAAGTTCTAGAGCTTGAAACTTTCGCCTAGGTAGACGCGCCGTGCGTCGGGGTCGGCCATGATCGTTTCGGGTCGGCCTTGGATCATCACCTTGCCGCCGTGAATCAGATAGGCCCGGTCCACAAGCCCAAAGGTCTCGCGAACCTGATGGTCGGTGATCAGCACGCCAATGCCACGCTGGGTCAACTGCCGCACCAGTCCCTGTATATCGGCCACTGCAATCGGGTCGACCCCGGCGAAGGGTTCGTCGAGCAACATGAATTTGGGGTCGGCAGCAAGCGCACGGGCGATTTCCACCCGCCGCCGTTCGCCGCCGGAAAGTGCCAGGGCGTCGGCATCGCGCAGATGAGAAACTGAAAACTCCTCGAGCAACTCATCGAGCCGAGCGTGGCGTTCCTTCTTGTTCTTGATGTGGCCTTCGAGCACGGCCAGTACGTTGTCCTTAACGCTCAGACCGCGGAAGATCGAAGCCTCTTGCGGCAGATATCCAATCCCCAGCCGTCCGCGCTGATAGAGCGGCAAATGAGTGATCGGCAGCCCGTCGAGCAATACGTCGCCGCCATCGGGCCGCACCAGCCCCATGATCATTGTGAATACCGTCGTCTTGCCCGCGCCGTTGGGACCAAGCAGGCCCACGGCTTCGCCACGCCGCACGGCGATGGAGACGTCGCGCACCACTGCGCGCTTTCCAAAACTCTTGGCAAGACCGTGGGCGACGAGCCAGCCGGTCTGGTCTATTCCCGCCATCAGCCCCCCGGCGTAAAGGTGCTGGTTACGCGTCCGCCGCCGCCCGCTGAACTGAACGAGGAGGTGCCGGCCCTTGTATCGATCACCAGGCGATCGGCGTTGACGGTGCCGCTGGCATTGACCACCACGACCGATCCTGTAAACACCAGCACTCTGTCTCCGAAATCATAATCGGCTGTATCGGCCTGCACTGTCTGATCGTCAAACGCCATCTCGACCCGTCCGCCGGAGGCCGAAAAGCTCTGCAAATCGGAGGGCCCGCCTTCACCATAGATCGTTTCCACCCGCTCGGATGCGATCTGCATCGTGCCCTGGGTGATGACGACATTGCCGGTATAGATCGCCGCGTTCTCGTTTTCGAGGATTTCGAGAAGATCGGCGCTCACATTGATCTGTTCGTCGGCCTCGCCGGCCAGGCCGCCAAACCCGGCGGGATCGCTGGCGGTGCTCTGGGCAAATGCCGGTCCGGCAAGAAGGGCGATACACGCAATCAGCAGGCTAAGGCGCGTCATTGTCGATCTCCGCAGCAAAAGGGTCCCGGGTTTCTCCGGCATCGGGTTGTGGCGTCATTTCAAGGCTGACGCCGCTAAACCGCCAACGTGCAGCTTCCAGATCATGAAGCATCGTGTCGGCATTAAGTTGCGCGCCACTGTCAAAGTCGAAACGAACAGGCCCATCCGAAGCGATCGTCTGGGCGGGCCAGTCCACTTCCACGCCGGCCAGAACGCCGCGGGCACCGGTTGAATCCTCAACGGTCACATCTTCATTGGACACGAGGTATTCAGTACTCATCGTCCAGGCCGCTGAAGCAAATTCGATATGTGCTCGATAGCCAGTATCGTCGGAAACATCGACGACAAGATCATAGAGGTCGGCAGTATCGAGATTGCCGACGCGCGATTCGGCCCGCGCCGCTTCCAGCGTGTAGTTCGAACCGGTCGCCGTTCGACCCTCAAAGCGCGGCCCGTCGATCACCAGCGTGTCATTTTCCAGCCGTATCCCGTCGATCGGCACAATATCGCCCACCATGCTTGCGGCAATCTGAACCAATGGAAACGAGAGCGCCACAAGTCCGACAGCAGGCACCAGCCAGCGCAACACGGCAATTCGCCGGTTGTGGGCAATCGAGCGCAGATAAGTGTCGTGTCGGACGCTGGCCGAAGGCGCGATCATCGCTGATCCCTAGCTGTGGGCGAAGATGTCGGTCTCGGGCCACCCTGCCAGATCGAGCTGGGCCCGTGTGGGCAGGAAATCGAAACAGGCTTTGGCCATGTCGACCCGCCCTTCCCGGGTCAGCATCCGATCGAGGTGCCGACGCAGATCGTGCAGGTACAGGACGTCCGAGGCCGCATAATCGAGTTGAGCCTGGGTCAGCGATTCGGCACCCCAGTCGGACGATTGCTGCTGCTTGGACATATCGACGCCCAGGAGCTCACGCGAAAGGTCTTTAAGGCCGTGGCGGTCGGTATAGGTGCGGACCAGTTTCGAAGCGATCTTGGTGCAATAGACAGGCGCCGTCATCACGCCGAAAGCCGCGTAGAGCGCTGCCATATCGAACCGGGCGAAATGAAAAAGTTTGGTCTTTGTAGCGTCGGTCAGCAGCGCCGCTAGGTTGGGCGCTTCGGTCTGGCCGGGCAAGATCTGGACAACGTCGGCAGTGCCGTCACCGGGCGAAAGCTGCACGACGCACAATCGGTCGCGGGCCGGATTAAGGCCCATTGTTTCTGTATCGATAGCCACCTGCCGGCCGGTGTAGCGGGAAAGATCGGGCAAATCGCCCTTGTGCAGTCGAACGCTCATGTCGTCTTAAAACTCCGGGGAGAGGCATAGGTATCTCTAGATGCCACACCCCGAAGCGTTTTGCCTAGACCTTGGGCGAGATTACGGCCTTATCTGACATTGGCCGCGGCGCGTGCGATCTCGGCAGCACAGGTATTCCAGCCCCAGCGCTTCGATGGCCGCGCGCGTCCAGGGCAAATCCCGCCCCGGGTTACGATGCGCTTGGAGGCTGCGTCGATCTGGTTTGGCCAAATGCGTGGTCGAGCGTAACTGGGAAATTCTGAGCGGTCGCGGCGAAGCCGGACAGCATCAGAGCAATGACAATGAGCCCTGAGCGGAAATCGAACATGGATACATCTGGATCCAGGTAAGCAATCGGCTCTCATATTTAAGGTGATCAATTGGTCACCTCAAATATTAAACAATCGCTTGCCCCGTACACGGGGTGCATCTACATCATTTCCGAAAAAATCGGCGCAAGGCCGAAAGAAAATGGTGCCCAGAAGAAGACTCGAACTTCCACTCCCTTTCGAGAACTAGCACCTGAAGCTAGCGCGTCTACCAATTCCGCCATCTGGGCAACGGAGGCACGATTTAGAGTGCCGCTCGGGCTTTGTCAATGCAGCTTGCGCCGGGCCACGGCGAAAAACATCGCCACCACAACCGCTATCATTATCCCTTAGAAATCGGCCCCGCTGAAATGGCTGATCGCTTCCTTGTCGGAGTGTGGCTCGTCAAGGCAGTGCACGTTGATCACATGGATCGCCTTTCCTTCCCTGTCACGACCGGTGGCAAAGGGCTGGATGCCGCGATGGACACAGGACGTGTGAAAATCCGTCTTTGCTATTCAGGACAAATCAGGAACAAAAAGAGCAGGGAGCCAATCGATAACGGCCATGCAGTCAACTGACGCCTCAAACAGATTGCAATCGGCCAGCCACCGGGGCTAGAACGGGCCATTCCTTTCAGGCGTTCGTTTTGGCGACGGGACCCTTTAAAATGACCGAAAAGACAAGAAAAATCGCGACGATCTTCGGTGGCTCGGGCTTTATCGGCACCAGGTTGACTCAGGATCTGGCGCGGCGCGGCTATTCAATAAGAGTTGCCGTCAGGCGCCCCGACCTTGCCGGGCATGTCCGTATGTTTGGATTTCCCGGCCAGGTCCAGCCGGTGCAGGCCAATCTGCGCTACCCCGAATCGGTCGCTGCGGCTGTGCGCGGTTCTGATGTCGTCATCAATCTGGTCGGCATCCTGTTTGAAAAAGGCAAGCAGCGTTTCCGCGCCGTTCAGACGCTTGGTGCCAGGGCCGTGGCCGAGGCAGCCCGCGACGCCGGCGTTTCAACGCTTGTCCACATGTCCGCTCTGGGCGCTGATAGCCGGTCGCCTTCCGCCTATCAGCGCGCCAAGGCCCTGGGTGAAGATGAAGTGCTCAAAGCCTTCCCGAAGGCGGTTATCATCAGGCCCTCGCTGGTGTTCGGCCCTGAAGACGGCTTCTTCAATCTGTTCGGCTTTCTTTCGCGCATGTCGCCGATCATGCCGTTGATCGGCCGCGACACCAAATTCCAGCCGGTCTATGTCGGCGATGTCGCTTTAGCCATCGCGCTTGCCGCCGAAGGCGCTGTCAAGACAGGCAAGGCGTACGAACTTGGCGGACCGGAAGTCATAACAATGGAGCAGGTGATCGAGCGCGTGCTGGAACAGACCCGCCGCAAGCGGATGGTTTTGCCCCTGCCTGAATTTCTGGCAAAGCCGATTGCCAGTGTTCTCTCGATCCTGCCCGAGCCGCTTCTGACCCCCGATCAGGTGGTTCAGCTCGGTATCGACAACGTGGTTTCGCCCGAAGCGATCAAGCAAAAGCGTACGCTTGAAGCATTCGGAATTACGCCCACGACTGTGGACGCTATTTTGCCGACCTATATGTGGCGCTTCCGCAAGCATGGCGAGTTTGACCGTCACATCAATCCGCTTGTCGGCGGCTGATGCGCGACGTAACGCAAACCAAGCGGCACTGAATTGGACTGGCGAACGGTCTTGGGAGCGCTCGCGGTTAACCAAACATTGACCGGTTAACCCAAATTGGTGCCCAAACTTGGTGGGTCGGGCACAAAAACACCTTGATTGCCCGCCAGTTTGCACGGCCTAATCGCGTCCTGAAGTTCTTGCGGCCCTTCCGGCTTTCGGCTCGGACGGGGTGCCGCATCATTTTTACGTTTGGTCCATGCCACAGCTTTTGCATCACAAGCTCGATCCCTCCTGCCGGCTCATTCGTCTGATGCTTGCCGAATACGGTGTCGATGTCGATCTGGTCGACGTGGCGCCGTGGCGGCGAGATCCTGATTTCCTCGAAATCAACCCAGCGGCTTCGGTTCCCGTAATGCTCGACGAACCGTTTCCCCCGGTTGTGGGCATTCTGGCCACTATCGCTCATATCGAGGACAATTTCGGGCCGGAAGGCCATATCGAAGCATTGTTGCCTGAAAATGCCAGCGAAAAAATCGAAGTCTGGCGCTTGCTCGAATGGGTATTGCTCAAGCTTGGCCCTGAAGTCACAGCTTATCTTTTGGAAGAAAAGCTCATTAAACGGGATCTGCGCTCCGGTGCGCCCGAACCCTCGGTCATCCGCATAGCCAAGGCCAATCTTACCGAACATATGGCCTATTTCTCATGGGTTCTGGCCACGCGGCGCTGGCTGGCCGGCGACACGCTGACCCTTGCCGATTTCGCACTGGCCGCACACATCTCGGTTCTCGATTACATGGGCGATATGGCCTGGGAGAAGGCTGGCGAAATCAAGGATTGGTATGCCCGTATCAAATCGCGCCCCGCCTTTCGCCCGCTGCTGGGCGATCGCATAGTGGGTATGCCCGCTTCCACGACATACGCGGACCTCGATTTTTGAGGACTGCGTGATCCCGGCGAAAGCCGATAGCCCGCTCGCTGTGCCCAAGCGCGACAAAACAAGGACTTGGAGCAATTGACGCGATTCGAGGAAAAGCGGAAATGCGCTGAGGGCGATACCCTTGTCGCTGAACTGCGTACCCGTGCCAAAGCGCTCGGGTTTTCCAGCCTTGGAATCGCGCCAGCAAATGCCCGCCCCGACTTGCCTGAAAAACTTGATCTGGCGCTGGCAAGCGGCTGGCACGCTGAAATGGACTGGATGGAAGAAACCCGCGGACGCCGCAAGTCACCGCAAGCGCTCTGGTCCGATGTGAGATCGGTCGTCATGGTCGGCGCCAATTACGGTCCGGACGGCAACCCCATGTACAGGCTTGCCGATCCCGCCCTCGCCAATGTCTCGGTCTATGCCCAGATGCGCGACTATCACGATGTTATCAAGGGCCGACTGAAGGATCTTGCGGGTCTCCTTGCCCGCCGTACCGGCGCCGAGGTCAAGGTGTTCGTCGATACGGCGCCGGTCATGGAAAAGCCCCTGGCACAGGCCGCGGGGCTTGGCTGGCAGGGCAAGCACACTGTGCTGCTATCGCGCGATGCCGGGTCGTGGCTGTTCCTGGGCGCCATTTTCACTTCGGCAGACCTTCCGGCCAGTGCGCCGGAAAGCGAAAAGTGCGGCACCTGTACCAAATGCCTCGACATTTGTCCCACAAACGCCTTTCCAGCCCCGTTTCGGCTCGATGCCCGCAAGTGCCTTGCCTATTATTCTGTCGAGCACAAGGGCCAGATCCCGCGCGAATTCAGGGGACCGATGGGCAACAGGGTGTTCGGGTGCGACGATTGCCTGGCGGTTTGCCCATGGAACAAATTCGCCAGCGCCACCAACGACGCCAAGCTTGCTGCACGCGAAAAGATCCGCGACGCTAGATTGAGCGATATGCTTGCCCTCGACGACAAGCGCTTCCGCGATTTCTTCGCCCAGACCCCGGTCAAGCGGCTGGGCTCGGCGCGCTTTTTACGCAACTGTCTGGTGGCGGCGGGCAATTCGGGCGATCGCACTCACCTGCCTGCAATCGCGCATCATTTGATCCATGAGAGTGCGCTGGTGCGAGGCATGGCCGTGTGGGCTCTGCGCCGCCTCGCTGACAGTGGCGAGGCCGATGCCGAGCGGGCAAAATCCTTGGCAACCGAACCCGACCCGGAGGTGAGAGCGGAATGGACCCGATAGAATTTTTCGTTTTCGGTGCGGGCTATTCTTCGCGTGCCACCATCAAGGCGCTGGGTATCAATACAAGTCTTTCCGCAACTGCGACGACCCGCAGCACCGAAAAGGCGGCCGAATTGGGCAAGAGCGGTATCTCTGGCTGCATTTTTGATGGCACGGCACCTGCAGATGCCCTGCGTCCGGCGCTGGCGCAGGCGACACACCTGCTGGTTTCGATCGCACCCGGCCCCGACGGGGACCCGGTCCTGGCCCATCACCGCTCCGACATTCTTGCCGCCCCCAATCTGAAGTGGATCGGCTATTTTTCGACGATTGGCGTCTATGGCGATGCCGATGGGAAATGGATAGATGAAACCGCGCCCACAGAACCACTGTCGGCGCGCAATCGCTATCGGCTCGATGCCGAAGCGGGATGGCAGGCATTGGCCGCGGAAAAATCGACGCCGCTTGCCATCCTGCGCCTTGCCGGTATTTATGGCCCGGCGCGTTCTCCATTCGAAAAAATCAGATCGGGTGCCGCGCGGCGCATCAACAAGCCTGGCCAGGTCTTCAATCGCGTTCATGTCGAAGATATCGGCGCCATTACGGCTCTGGCTGCCGAACGGCGCCTGCACGGCATTTTCAA
The DNA here is from genome assembly GCF_048264985.1 of Pelagibacterium sp. Taxonomy (GTDB): domain Bacteria; phylum Pseudomonadota; class Alphaproteobacteria; order Rhizobiales; family Devosiaceae; genus Pelagibacterium. Next base: position 153,556 of record NZ_JBLXCL010000001.1, on the reverse strand, counting down.
TATTGCCGATAACGAACCGGCCCCGCCACAGGATGTGATCGCTCACGCCGCCGATTTGATGGGTGTCACACCGCCGCCGGAAATCGGGTTTGAGGATGCGGAGCTCTCGCCGATGGCGCGGACATTTTATGCTGGAAACCGCCGTGTTTCCAACGCGAAGATCAAATCGGCGCTCGGCTATGCGCTGAAATACCCCACCTATCGAGAGGGCCATCGGGCCATATTGAACCAACAGCACGATTGACGAAGCCGCGTTTGCACCCTATCTCGCGCAGATGGTCAAAAAGGCATCAACATCGGCACCCTCCCAACGCATGCTCCGCGTTGGCGAACGCGTGCGTCACGAAATCGCTGCACTGCTGTCGCGCAACGAGATCATCGATCCGCTGCTTGAGAAGGTAACGGTCACCGTTCCCGAGGTGCGCATGACGCCTGACCTCAAGCTGGCCAATGTCTATGTCATGCCGCTTGGCGGCGAAAACGCTGAGGATGTCGTCTCGGCGCTCAATGTCCATGCGAAATTCATTCGCGGCCGTGTGACCCCAGCGCTCGATCTGAAATATGCGCCCCAGTTCCGCTTCTTCGTCGACAAGACGTTTGACGAATATGGCCGCATCGACGCCATCCTGCGTTCGGACCGCGTGCAGCGCGATCTCGACCAGAACGACGACGACGATAACGAACACTAGCTGAAAGGACGCGCCGTGAGCGAGGTTCCCAAAAAACGCGTCAAGCGCGATCTTTCCGGCTGGCTTGTTTTCAACAAGCCCTATGACATGAGTTCCACCGAAGCGGTGGGCAAGCTGCGCTGGCTGTATGGCGCAAAGAAAGCCGGCCACGCCGGAACGCTCGATCCGCTGGCCACCGGTATCCTGCCGATTGCGTTCGGGGAAGCGACCAAGACCGTGCCGATGGTTCAGGATGGCACCAAGATCTATCATTTTGATATCGTCTGGGGCGCCGCCACTGCGACCGATGATGTCGAAGGCGAAGTGGTCGCCACATCCGATGTGCGCCCCGACGCTGCTGCACTCGAAGCGATTTTGCCCCGGTTCACCGGGATCATCACCCAGATTCCGCCAGCCTTTTCAGCCATAAGGATCGGCGGCGAGCGCGCCTATGATCTGGCCCGGGCTGGCCACAAGCTCGACATGCCGCCTCGAGAGGTGGAAATCGATGCGCTGGACATCATCACGCATACCCCCGAGCGTACGCGGCTTTCAGTCACGTGCTCGAAGGGCACCTATGTTCGCGCGCTTGCCCGCGATATTGCGGAGGCGCTGGATACAAAGGGCCATGTTGGTGCGTTGCACCGCGCTCGGGTTGGCCACTTCACCGACGCAGATGCAATAACGCTCGAACAGCTCGAAAGCGCTGATCTCGCAGGTCGAGACGGGCTGTTACAGGCTGTTGCCGCGGGCCTGGCCGATTTGCCCGAGATCCGCCTCGATGCTCGCCAGGCTGCAACAATCCGGCTGGGCAACCCTGTCCTGCTGACGGGGCGGGACGCTCCGGTTGCGCTCGATGAGGCCTGGGCATCGCTCAAGGGTGAAGCTGTAGCGATCGGATTTGTCGAAGCGGGGCAGTTCAAGCCCAAGCGCGTTATTCTTGGCTGAGCTGGTTGGACCTGATACGCCCCTTTACCCTCCCTCACTGACAGGCTAAAGGTTTGCTGGTCCATAAGGATCGGCCACTCGAGAATGTCTCAATCCGCCCAGCAGAACGAGAGCAATACGGTCGAATCGAATGGCCGAAGTGCGCGACGTGCACCGGTATCGATTCCCATCATTTTCTATCTTGCATTTCTGGTCGCTGTCGTCGTTCTGCCCGCCACTGCTTTTACCGCAGTGCTGTTGGCCCGTCACAACGTTGCTCAGGAAGAAACAGTCCAGACCTTCACAGTCGCGACGGCTCGGTCTGTGCTCCAATCGGTCGAGCGCGAAATCTCGGGCATGATCACCACCCAGCGCGTCCTGATGAGCATCGAAGCGCTCAACGCCGGTAATCTTGCCGAATTCCACGATCACGCGCAGACGGCTCTTGCTGGCACCGGGTCGTATTTCATCATTGCCGATGATGAGTTCAACCAGATACTCAACACAAGGGTCGATTATGGCACGCCATTGGGCCCGGTTTCCGATCTGGGCTCGGCCCGTCGCGCGCTCGAGACCCCGGACGCTGTGGTGTCCGATGTCTTTTTCGGTCAGACGGCGCAGGAATATGTCTTTAACGTTGTGCGCCAGCGCCCTGGCATCACGCCGCCGCAACTGGCCATTCTCACCCAGAATGCATCCTCGCTCTCGAACGCCCTGCTGACCCGCGAACTGCCACAGGGCTGGCACGTGGCACTCGTGGATTCGAGTAACATTGTCCTTGCCGCATCCCAGGATGCAGCAAGCATTGGCGAGCCATTGTTTATTCCCTTGCGTGAGGGCTCGGGCGGCGCGCGTTGGATCGACACCAATATTGCGGGCGAAGACTATAAGACCATCATTCAGTATTCCATTTTAACCGGCTGGTATGTTGTTGCATGGGCGCCCTCCTCCCAGGTTGCCGAGCCGTTGCGGACGACGCTTCTCTGGCTCCTCGCTGGGGCGGTGGTCATTGTCGGGCTGGCCGGACTTGCCGCCTGGCTTATTGGCCAGCAGATTGCATCCTCGGTGCGCGGGCTGGCCCGCCAGGCGCGCGCCATGGGCGCTGGACAGGAAATTGTTGCCATGGCCTATCCGGTGCAAGAGCTGGCCGCAGTCTCGGAGGCGCTGGCTGACGCCGGCGCAAAACGCCGCCAGGCCGAAACGGAATCGCGATTCCTGATGCGCGAAGTGGCGCACCGCTCGAAAAACCAGCTCACTGTCATCTCTGCGATGGCCAAGCAGACGGCGCGCGGCGCCGATAATGTCGAAAAATTCGTCGAGAATTTCCAGAACAGGCTTTATGGGCTGGCCCGCTCGACCGATCTCTTGCTGGCGCATGGCACCCAGGGCATTGGTCTGCGTGATCTGTTTCGCACTCAGATCGACCCCTTCCGCCCGGAGGATCCCTCCCGCGTGGTCAAGACCGGTGTTAACGTCTATCTCAACGTTCAGGCGGCCCAGGTTCTGGGCATGGCTGCCCATGAGCTTGCGACCAACGCCGCCAAATACGGCGCCTTTTCTCGCGAGGGCGGCAAGCTGACAGTCAACTGGAACCGGGCTGGAGGCGGAAGGCTGCATCTGGTCTGGCGCGAAACCGTCCCAGGGTTCGAGCCCCCATCGGACCGCAAGGGTTTCGGAACCGTCGTGCTCCAGACAATGGTTGCCGGCGCGCTCAAGGCTGATGTCGAGCGGACTGTGCATGCCGACGGCATCGAATGGGTGTTTTCAATCCCCCTTGAGCAGATCGATCCCGATCGCGACAGCCCCGAAAATGACGAGCTCGAGCCGGACGTCTGAGCCGCGCGAATCGAGAAAAAACTTCTCATTTGTCCGCCGATACCCTATATGAGCGCCAGCAAAAGGGTTTCCCTTTGCGCTTCGAACGGCCATTCCTGGACGGCATCCCGGTTTTGGCGTCACTCAACTCCTTGTTTTGAAAGGAATTTACGATGTCGATTACTGCTGAGCGCAAGGCTGAGCTCATCAAGGATTATGCGACGAAAGCTGGCGATACCGGTTCTCCGGAAGTACAGGTCGCCATCCTGACCGAGCGGATCACCAACCTCACTGAACACTTCAAGACTCACGGCAAGGACAATCACTCCCGTCGTGGCCTATTGAAGCTGGTTTCGACCCGCCGTTCGCTTCTCGACTATGTCAAGCGCGGCGACCACGCGCGGTATCAGAGCCTGATCGAACGGCTCGGCATCCGCCGCTAAGAATTGAACACTGATACGGGGCCGGCGATCTGACCAAAATCGATTGCCGGCCCCGCATCGCATTGGCAATGGGCAATGGGGCCCGCTGCCAGATACTGCCGGAAGCGCCCTTTCAGTGTTTCCAGCAAAAGCCCGTCCCCATTTGATGGGGATGGTGACATCCCGGCAGGTTCGGGACACGCTTTTGCGGGTTGGTAATACAGGAAGCGACTTGGAGCGTGCTCCAAGGGGGCATGGCAGGATCGCCGGAGACTTAGACCCGCGCGGGGTCCTGAGTCTCTCGCCGTCTTGTCCATGTTCCGGAACTTGAGGGACGCCTCTGGCGCCACTTGCGAGGGCTTCGATCCGACGCTGCTTGTCAGCGCGTCGGGAACCATCGCACAAAAAGGATTGTCTCATGACACTCAATTTCGATCACCATAAAGTCGAGCTGGACTGGGGCGGACAGCCGCTGACACTCGAAACCGGCAAGATCGCCCGTCAGGCTGACGGTGCCGTACTGGCAACGCTCGGCGAAACTGTGGTTCTTGCCACAGTCGTTTCCGCCAAGACGCCCAAGGCCGGCATCGATTTCTTCCCGCTGACCGTCAACTACCAGGAAAAGTATTTTGCCGCCGGCAAGATCCCTGGTGGCTATTTCAAGCGTGAAGGCCGCCCGACCGAAGCCGAAACGCTGACCTCGCGCCTGATCGACCGCCCGATCCGTCCGCTGTTCCCTGCCGGGTACAAGAACGAGACCCAGGTCATCATCACTGTGCTTCAGCACGACATGGAAAATCAGCCTGACGTGCTCGCCATGGTTGCGGCTTCGGCTGCGCTGACCATTTCGGGTGTGCCGTTCATGGGCCCGATCGGCGCGGCCCGCGTCGGTTATGTCGATGGCGATTATGTCTTGAACCTCCCCATTGATCGTCGCGATGATTCCAAGCTCGACCTCGTCATGGCCGGCACTGCCGATGCGGTTCTGATGGTTGAATCCGAAGCCAAGGAGCTTTCGGAAGAAATCATGCTCGGTGCCGTTATGTACGGTCACACCCAGAGCCAGAAGGTCATCGACGCGATCATCAAGCTCGCCGAACTGGCAGCCAAGGAGCCCCGCGAATTCGAACCCGCCGATATGAGCGCGCTCGAAGGCGAAATGCTCTCGCTGGTCGAATCCGAACTGCGCGACGCCTACAAGAACACCGACAAGATGGCCCGCTATGACGCCGTCGACGCGGTCAAGGCAAAGGTCAAGGCGCACTTCATCCCTGAAGAGGGCGAAGCAACTTATACGCCCGAACAGGTCGGCGCCGTGTTCAAGTCGCTGCAGGCCAAGGTCGTGCGCTGGAACATTCTCGATACCAAGACTCGTATCGACGGCCGTGATCTCGAAACGGTCCGCCCGATCGTCTCCGAAGTCGGCGTTCTGCCCCGCACCCATGGTTCGGCAATCTTCACCCGCGGTGAAACCCAGGCGCTTGTGGTTGCAACGCTGGGCACCGCAGATGACGAGCAGTTCATCGATTCCCTGGAAGGCACCTACAAGCAGAACTTCCTGCTGCACTATAACTTCCCGCCATATTCGGTCGGTGAAGCTGGTCGCATGGGTTCGCCCGGACGTCGCGAAATCGGTCACGGCAAGCTGGCCTGGCGCGCCATCAACCCGGTTCGTCCTTCGGCTGAAGAGTTTCCCTACACCCTGCGTGTCGTCTCGGAAATCACCGAATCCAACGGCTCGTCGTCGATGGCGACTGTCTGCGGCACCTCATTGGCGTTGATGGATGCCGGTGTCCCCATGAAGAAGGCCGTTGCCGGCATCGCCATGGGCCTGATCCTTGAAGGCGAAAAGTTCGCAGTCCTGTCCGATATCCTTGGCGATGAAGATCACCTTGGCGACATGGACTTCAAGGTCGCGGGCACCCATGACGGCGTGACCTCGCTTCAGATGGACATCAAGATCGCTGGCATCACCGAAGAGATCATGAAGATCGCTCTGGGTCAGGCAAAGGACGGGCGCAAGCATATCCTTGAGGAAATGGCCAAGGCCATCGACACAGCTCGCTCCGAAGTTGGCGAGTTTGCCCCGCGCATCGAAACGCTGAAGATTCCGACCGACAAGATCCGTGAAGTGATCGGCACCGGCGGCAAGGTGATCCGTGAGATCGTCGAAAAGACCGGCGCCAAGATCAACATCGAAGACGATGGCACGGTCAAGGTTTCGTCCTCGGACGGCAAGCAGATCGATGCGGCCATCAAGTGGATCAAGTCGATCACCGACGAACCCGAAGTTGGCGAAATCTACCAGGGCACAGTGGTCAAGACCGCCGATTTCGGCGCGTTCGTGAACTTCTTTGGTGCCAAGGACGGTCTCGTGCACATCTCCCAGCTCGCTGAAGAGCGCGTGGGCAAGACCACCGATGTCGTCAAGGAAGGTGACAAGGTCTGGGTCAAGCTCCTCGGCTTTGACGAGCGCGGCAAGGTTCGCCTCTCCATGAAGATAATCGATCAGGAGACCGGCAAGGAAAAGGCCAAGGAAGACGAAGCCGCCGAATAACGGCCCGCTTGTTTCCCGAAATTGTTCAACCCGGCGCTCCGCGAGGAGCGCCGGGTTTTTTCGTGCCGTTCAAAAAAAATCATGCTGAAATGTCGGATCGATCCGGTGGCCCTCGTCCTTTGACTGTCAACCGAACCAAGGGAGAGTAAAATGCGTTTCATGGTTATGATCAAAGCCTCCGCTGACAGCGAGGCCGACATGGCGCCTGAAGAGGGCCTGTTGCTCAAGATGGGCCAGTACAACGAAGAGCTGGTCAAGGCCGGCATCATGGTCGATGGCGCGGGCCTGATGTCGAGCGCCAAGGGCGCTCGCGTCCAGGTGGCCGATGGCAGGCCCATAATCACCGATGGTCCGTTCGCCGACACCAAAGAGGTGATCGCCGGATTCTGGATCTGGCAGTGTTCTTCGCTCCAGGAGGCCATCGATTGGGTCGCAAGGTGCCCCATTGCCCACGGCCAGGATCGATTCGAAATCCGCCAGATGCACGAACTCGAGGATTTCGCCAGCGAAGGCGAAGGCTATGAGCAGCATAAGAAGGTCGAGGCCGAACTCGCGGCACAGAAATCGGGAGCCTGACCATGGCCAGCGTCACCTCGGCGGATGGAACGGTCATTAGCTATGAGACCCACGGGTCCGGCCCGCTCCTCATCTTTGTGCCCGGAGCGCTTCAGCATCGCGCTGTCGATCCCGAGAGCCCGAGGCTTGCGGCAATGCTCGCCGACGGCTTTAAATCGATCATCTATGATCGGCGCGGGCGCGGCGAAAGCGCCAAAGGCGGACCCTACGCGGTGATCCGCGAGATCGAGGATATCGAGGCGCTGATCGACGCCGAGGGCGGCTCGGCCATGCTGTTCGGGTTGAGTTCAGGCGCCATTCTTGCCCTCGAAGCTGCCGCTGGCATTCCAACGAAAATTTCGATGGTCCTTGGCTATGAGCCGCCCATCGACACCGCGCAGTCCACGGCCAAGGGGCTGGCCGAACTCGAAGCCATGGAAAGCTACAAATCGGCACAGGACGGCGCCGGCGCCCTAGAAACCTTCATGCGCAGCGTGGGCGCGTCCGATGATGATGTCGCCGGCCTGCGCGCCAGCCCGTTCGGGGATGGCTTTGCGGCGGCAGGTACCACCCTCGCCCATGACTATCGCATCATGTTCGAAGCGACCGAAGATATGACAACGCGTTGGCAGGCGGTCCACCAGCCAGTTCTTATCGTCGATGGCGCCCAAAGCTGGGACTTCATGCATGCCGGCGCCGATGCCACGGCGTCAGCCCTGCCCAACGCCCGACGGGAGACCCTCGACGGGCAAACCCATGAAGTGGCACCCGAAGCCATCGCGCCCGTCATCGAACGGTTTTTCCTGAAAGGAGGCGCGGCGTGAAAAAGACCCATTCGGGCTCATGCCATTGCGGCGCCGTCCATTTCACCGCCCCCATCGATCTCGATGAGGGTATCCGCAAATGCAATTGCACCTATTGTTTCAAGACCGGCTACCGCAAGGCCTTCGTTTATGGCGATTCCGTCAGGGTGAGCGATGGCGAAGCCCTTGTCGGCCATTACGCCGCCGATCCTTCCTCATGGCCGCAGGGCAATATCGATCACATGTTCTGCACGAAATGCGGCACGCAGCTCTTCTCGCGCGGCTATCTCGAATTTGAGCCCTTCAACGGCTGGTTCCACGCCGTCAATGTCTCGACCCTCGACGATTTGACGCCCCAGGAGCTCGATGCAATTTCCATCATCTACGAGGACGGCCTGCACGATCAGCAAATGCAGGCCCCGCCCTTGACCAGCTATCTCTAGCGCGCTGATGAACCGGAGGAACAGACGATGACAATCTGGAATCGGGCTCTTGCGGCGGCCGATGCGATGGAGCCCGGGGCCGTGATCTCGGTATATGACGGCACGCTTCGTATCGAGGCGAGGGGGTTTGCTGATGCCGAACACACAATCGCGCTCGCTCCTGATGCGATCTTCCGGATGTCCTCGCTCTCCAAACCGATCACTGCGCTGGCGTTGATTCTCGCTCTTGAGGAACACGGCATCGATCTGCATGCGCCCGTGTCCACCTGGCTCCCGGAACTCGGCACACCGCGGGTACTGCTCGATCCCACCGGCGATCTTGACCGCACCGAACCGGCCCGGCGTGCCATCACCGTTGAAGATCTTTTGACTTCGCGCATGGGCACGGGGATTGTTCTCGCCCCGCCCGGCAGCACCCCAATTCAGCTCGAAATTGAACGCCGGGGCCTTGTGGGCTTTGGTCCGCCCAACCCGGCCGCGCCAATGGATGCGGAAAGCTGGATTGCCCAGCTGGGCGCATTGCCATTGCTCGCGCATCCGGGCGAGCAATGGCTTTATTCGGTATCGTCGAACGTCCAGGGAGTGCTTGTGTCGCGGCTTTCGGGCATGGCGCTGTCCGATTTCCTTGCCGAACGCATTTTCGAGCCGCTTGGAATGGTCGATACCGGCTTTTCAGTGCCCCACATGAAACTCTCGCGCCTGACGCCGGCCTACTCAAGCGCGTTTGCGTTGACCGATCCCGCTGCCGGCGGTGCATGGTCGCGCCCGCCCTCTTTTGAGGCCGGCGAAGGCGGGCTCGTTTCCACAGCAGCCGACTATATGGCCTTCGTGCGCATGCTGCATGGCGAACGGCGACTCCTGTCAGATCGCTGGATCGCTGCAATGCTTGCAGATCATCTCGATGACCGGCAGCGTGCCCATGCTGCGATGTTTCTTGATGGGCGCGGGTGGGGTTATGGGCTCAGCGTCGATGCGGGCAGGACGCCGTCTGACGCCATGGCCGGTACCATCGGCTGGTCAGGCGGTCTGGGTGCATCGTGGATCAGCGATCTGGCCCGCGGCATGGCCGTGCTTTCGCTTTCTTCGCGCGCGCTGGACGATCCGGAGGTTTATGGCGGTCATCTTGCCATTCAGCGGGCCGCGCTGGGCTGAAACACGCCTTCAGAGCGGCGAGCGCCCCTCGGGCAAAACGCGATGCGGTGGTGTATGGCCGTCCAGAAAGGTGCGGATGTTGACGATCACCGTCTCACCCATCTCGATCCGCGCTTCGAGTGTTGCCGAACCCATATGCGGGGTCAAAATCACCCGGTCTGCGCGGGCCAGTTCCACAAGCTTGGGGTTGGCCCCCTTCTTGTGCTCGAAGACATCGAGCGCTGCGCCGGACAGGTGCCCTGACGCGACAAGATTGGCCAGCGCGTCTTCGTCGACGAGTTCGGGGCGCGAGATATTGACAACGAAAGCGCCCTGTCGAAGTTTTTTCAGACGTGCTTCGGACAGAATGTTGAACGTGTCGCGCGTATGCGGGGTGTGCAGGGAAATGATATCGACATGTTCGACCATATCGTCGAGCGATGACCACCATCTTGCACCTAAAGGCTCCTCGATCTGGGGTGCCTTGCGGGTTCGACCGCTATAATGGATGGAAAGACCGAAAGCTCTGGCCCGGCGCGCTACCGCAGTGCCAATGCGTCCAAGGCCCACGATGCCCAGCGCCTTGCCACCCAGCCTGCGTCCAAGCATCCATGTGGGCGACCAGCCTGGCCAGGTGCCGTCCTTGAGCAACACCCTGGACCCCTCGGTCAGCCGGCGCGGTACGCTCAGCATCAACGCCATAGCCATGTCGGCGGTATCTTCGGTCAGAACCGAAGGCGTGTTGGTCACAGAGATTCCAGCTGCGTGTGCGGCCTCGATATTGATATTGTCGAACCCGTTGCCGAACTGGGCGATCAGTTTCACGCTCGCTGGCATCTGGGTGATGAACGCGGAATCGATTCGATCAGTGATCGAGGAGACGAGGACCTCGGCCCCATTGAGCGCATTGAGCAAGGCCGGCGAATCGAGCGGCACGTCGGTCGTGTTGAAATCCACGTTAAACAGCGCCGCCATGCGCGCCTCGACAGGCTCGGGCAGGCGACGGGAAACGACGATTTTGGCCCGGTCTCGGGTCACACGATCACCATTATTGCAGACTAGCTCCAGCACCGGCTTTTTCTGATTTTCAGCGACCATTAAGATCGCGCGAGTACTGTTAGGGAAAAAGCGCCGTGCTGCAAAGTCCTGCCGCGCATCCCGGCGTCGCGTTCATCGAGTTTCATGAGTCATTTCTTGCGTTTTTTCGTTCAGCTTCGCCTGTTGCTGGTGTTGGTCATGGCCCTGGGCGCTCCGGCACTTTCGGTCGGGCCTGCCCTTGCCCAGAATGCCCAGGTGGGCGCGTCGAGCGGGCTGCCGATCCCGCGGTTTGTTTCCATTCGCAACGCGCCCATCAACATCAGGGTCGGGCCTGGCACTCAATACGATATCGCTTTCACTTTCGTGCGCCCCAGCGTGCCGGTGGAGATCACTGCCGAATTCGACACATGGCGCCGCATTCGCGATGTTGAAGGCGATGAGGGATGGGTGCATCAAAGTCTGGTGGTGGGCGATAGAACCGCTTTGGTGGCGCCCTGGCAAGCTGAAGGGCCGATAGCGCTGCGCGTCTCGAGCGATCCCGAATCGGGCGTTCGCGCATGGCTCGCCCCCAAAATGCTGGTGTCGGTGCGCCATTGCACCGGCATGGCCTGCGAAATCCGCCTCAACCACACAGATGCCAATGGCCGCGCAACGACCTATCAGGGTTATGTCGATCAAGAGGTGCTGTGGGGCGTCTATGAAGACGAAGTTTTTGACTAGCGCCGTAATCGCGCCCGCAACCGACTTGTCGGCTGCGGTTCGGCACCAAAAAAAGCCCGGCGCGGATGCGGCGGGCTTTTTTAGATCATATCGCTCACCGCTCTATTGAGTGCGCTTGACCCGCACGATCACGTCCACATGGGTCACTTTCATGCCCTCGGGGGCCGCGGGAATGCCGGCGATCTTGATCGAATCGGAGGGGATATCCTCGATTCGCTGTTCGTCCTCGATAAAGAAGTGATGATGATCGGTCGTATCGGTATCGAAATACGAGCGCGCGGCATCCACGGAAATTTCGCGCAACAGTCCGGCCTGCCGAAACTGGTGCAGCGAGTTGTAGATGGTGGCAAGCGACACGGAGACGCCCGCGCTGTCAGCTTCCAAATGAAGCTGTTCGGCGTTGACGTGCCGGTGCGGACCGGAAAACAGCAGTTCGGCCAGCGCAAGCCGCTGGCGGGTGGGCCGCAGCCCGGCCATGCGCAGCACGGCCATCAGGCAGGGGCCGCGTGAGGGATGCGCCTCGGCCCTATAAGGTGCAGTCATTGGCTATTTATATCTTTTGGAATTGCCATTGTTGGCCAGACTATACCGGTCAGAAGACCCCGACACAAGAACTCCCCGGTTACCGCGATAGTCGATACAGCGGGCGTGCTTTCAAGTCACTGGAATCATTATTTTATTCGAAATATTTTGACCTTGGGGAACGCCGGGTAGGGTGGCGATGTTATCCACCGTCACCACTTGAAAGTGATGCTTGCGACCCGGTTCTGATTGCCAAGGGTCAGGCAAGGGGGCTAGACTCAAACCTGCCCGTCAGACTTGGGGTGCAGATGAGTATGGCTCCAGTGCCGGGCATCCGAAACCAGACCAAGAGGCCATCATGAGCTTGCGCGTTTCTGGCAAAAACATGGACGTCGGAGATACCCTTCGTGGCACGGCCACTGACCGGATCGACGCCGTTGTCGGCAAATATTTTGACGGAGGATATGACGGTCATCTGACCCTCGAACCCGAAGGAATCGGGTTTAAGGCCGATTGCATGATCCATCTCGATACCGGCGTGGTACTCCAGGCTTCGGCCTCGGCCAACGACGCCACCGCGGCCTATGAGGACATGGCTACCCATATCGAGAAGCGTCTGCGCCGTTACAAGCGTAAGCTCAAGAACCATAGGCGCAGCACCAATGGCTCGGCCGATGGCTATTCTGCCTATGTCCTTGCCGCGCCCGATGACGATACCGAGCTCGACGAGGATTTCGCGCCGCCCGTTATCGCCGAAGCCACATCCAACCTGCGCACAATGAGCGTGGGTGAGGCTGTCATGGAGCTTGATCTGTCACAGTCCGATGTAATTGTGTTCAGGCACGCTGGACATGGCGGCATGAATGTGGTTTACCGCCGGGCCGACGGGAACATTGGATGGATTGACCCTGCCCTGTCGCAAACATGACGCGCAATGGCGCGTTTCCGGGAAAGGTCTATATCGCCTTTCCAAGTCGGAAACGCGCCGGACACACTGCCCCCGGACCGTTGTATAGGACAACAGGAATGGCGTGGGCTCGATATGAGATTGTCGGCGGTCATTGAAGAGAAACGTCACCCAAAAGGTTTGTTAAATGGAACTTGCTGACATCCTGTCGCAGGATTCGATCATTGCCTGCGCTAAGGTCGCGAGCAAACGCCAGCTCCTTCAACTCCTGGCAGATCGTGCGTCTGAACTTGTCGGTATCGATGCGCAGGTCATCTTCGAGACCCTGCAGAACCGTGAGCAGCTTGGGTCGACCGGCCTGGGCAATGGCATTGCCATTCCCCATGGCAAGATCAAGGGCCTGCCCTGCGTGACAGCGGTTTTCGCCCGCCTCGCCCAGCCAATCGATTTCGACGCAGTCGACGATCAGCCAGTGGATCTGGTCATCATGCTGCTGGCTCCCGAAGGCTCTGGCGCCGACCATCTCAAAGCCCTCAGCCGCGTTGCGCGCCTCTTGCGGGCCGATGGGGTTGTCGATCGGCTCCGCGCCACCAAGGACGAAACAAAGCTGCGTGATATTCTCACGACGCCGGCCGAAGCCATCAACGCGGCCTGATTCGCGCTCCATGACAGTTTCAAAAGGCCGTCCCGATCAGGGCGGCCTTTTTTCAGTCTAGCGATTCCAGCTCTCATTGTAGAGCACGACCCGGTAGCCGTCGGGGTCCTCGAAGGTTACCCCGCCCTCATCCCACCATGGGTTGAAAGATTTCACTGGTACATAGCCTGTTGCAATCATGCGATCGCGCGCGCTCTGCCAGGCAGATTGATCGGGCAAATAGAAAACCAATAAATTGTCATCGGTTGGCGCGCGGCCCGCGCTATGACCGTGGGCTCGGGTGAATTCAAGATGATAGGGCGCATTGCGTCCGCCCACGATGATGCCGTCGAATCCGTTGTGAGCGTCGAAACGGGCCAGAAGCTCTAGGCCGAGACCGTCCCTGTAGAAGTGCAAGAGCGCGTCGATGTCGTCGGTCGGTCGGCCCACGCGGAGCACCGGCGCGCGTGTTGCTATGTCACTCATAACTAATGCAATGTCGCCAGTCGCACTTCATGCCCGTCGATCCAGTCCATGATCGCCTCTTCGGAATCGGCGATCAACACAGGTGCGCCATCGGCGCTCATCAACAGTTCAAGTCGCTGCTCGGCGGGTGCCATGGCGGCCTGGGGAATGAATTCGGCGAGTTCGCCAGCATCCATCTGCTTCCAGAAAACGATGTCACCGGCGCCAAGGGCCGCAAACTGTGCAGCAGTCAACGCTTTGAGCGGTTCGGCCTCAACACCCAGATGGGCGTCGGTGAACGCTGTCTTTTCAATGGGCTTGTTCATAACGCGTACCTCTCTACTCGACCGAACGGATCTCGATACGGCGGGTCACGGTCTCGGTGACGGGCCGGTATACGGTGATAACGAGGAGGCCGTCTTTCAGTTCGGCGTTCTCTATCCTCATGCCGTCGGCAAGCAGGAAAGTGCGCTGAAACTGCCGTGCGGCAATGCCGCGGTGCAGATATTGGCGCGCACCGTCTTCGTTCTGCCGGCCCCGCACGATAAGCTGATTATCCTCTCCAATCACTTCCAGATCGTTACGAGAAAAGCCAGCAACCGCAATTGCGATCCTGTAGGTCTCGTCTCCGGCCTCCGCGGTCACCCGCTCAATGTTGTAGGGAGGATAGCCTTCTGTGGCGCGTGCAAGGCGGTCGAAGCGCTCTTCAAACGCATCGAAGCCCAAAAGAAAGGGCGCGGAAAACAGCGATACCCGTGTCATCGGTCGTTCATGTCCTTGATACCAAGCAACATCGAGACGCTGAACCTGTTTTAGGCTTCATCGTCACTTGGCTATGATATGGGTCAAAGGGCGCGCCGTTCAAGAGAGTCCGAGATGCTAAAAGAGCTTGCAGTCTCCATCATCATGCCCGCCTACAACGCTCAGGCGACCATTGCCCGCGCCGTTGCTTCGGTGCTGGCTCAGACCCATGTGCACTTTGAATTGGTAGTGATTGCCGATGATGAGCAAGACTACGAGGCGGTTCTGGGCCGTGCGGGAATTGCCGATCAAAGGCTGCGGTTCTTGTCGTCAGGGCTGATCGGCGCCGGCTCGTGCCCGGCACGCAATGTCGGATTGGATGCCGCCCGCTTCGAGATCGCGGCGATTCTGGATGCCGATGATGCGTTCAAGCCCGAAAAGCTTGAGATCACGGTGCCTTTGGCCGTCCAGTACGGCCTTGTTTCCTGCGCGCTGGACATCTTGACGCCTGATGGCGACCATTTGCGTCACGTCGGTATTGGTGAAAATCGCCTGCTGTCGCCGGACGATTACAAGTTCACCAATTTTTCCATGGATTCGATGCTGGTTCATGATCGCCGCCGTGCAGACCCGCGCTTTTCGACCACCCAGCCCGCGATGACCGACCTCGAATACCTGCTCAAGATTTTTGCTCAGGTGCCAGCGTGTTTTCACGTTGGCATCCCGCTGCACGATTACGTGAAGATGCCGGTTTCGCTCTCGAACGGCCCCGGTGTTAAAGACCGCATGGTCGCATCCAAGACCATGATGCGCAGAGGGTTGGCTGAGGGCAATTATCCCTTCGCCGACCCCACAGGTATTGTGGGCATGGGGCGTTTTCTCGACATCTCGCTTGCTGCCGAAAAAACCTACGCACCCCGCCCTGGCGCCAACCCGCCCGATCTGTTCGAAGATCATATCGAGCCGCTTCTGGTGCGAACTCCTTAAACTGTTGGCGCATCGACTCTCCTATGTCGTCGGGCTCGGAAAGGCCATCTCGGCTGTCTTGCGTTCATCGGCCAGGCATCCCATCGCCACAAGACTATCGCGCATCGCGGTGTCGAGCGGGGTATGGGGTTCGGCGCCGAGCAATGCGACCAGTCTGGTGTTGTCCATCCGCATGGGATGGCGCCAGACCGCGGCGATATCGTCGGCTTCGCGGGCAAAGCCCCCAAACGGCGCCAAAAGGCCCATCGCCCACCAGGGAAAGCGATAGACAGCGAGCTTGCGCCCAACCTGCCGCGTTATAGCATCGATCATCGTTGTGCCGTCTGCGTCGTAGATCCCCTCAAATTGCACGCGCTCGAAAGGACGAAGGGCCTCTGGCCGCTCGAGCAGCAATGCAAATGTTTCGGCAAGATCGGGCAGATAGGCCCAGCTGTGGCCGGCACCCCGGGCGATGTTGAGGATACGCCGCACCGGCTTGCCGGACGCCACCATGCCTTGAGCAAACCAGCTTGAGCGCGCGCCCGGCCCAAAGAAATCGCCCGCCCGCACAATAAGGCTGGGCACCTCTGGCGCAGCCCGCTCAAGCCGCAATTCGAGCTCGGCCCGTATACGCCCCTTGAAGCTTTTGGGGTTTTGTGGACTTACCTCGCTCAGCACCGGGGTGCGCGCCGGGTCGAAATTATAAACGGTGCCGGGCAAAACGATCCGGGCGCCAGCCATCCGCGCCGCGGCAATCGTGTTATCGATCATGGGCAGCACAAGCTCGCCCCATTTCCTGTAGCTCGGCGGGTTGACAGCGTGAACGATTGTCGAAACGCCTTGCGCTGCGCCAATGACATCGGCCCTGTTCATGGCGTCGCCACCAATCCATTCGATTGGTTCTGTCGTGCTCTTGCGGGCGACATCAATGTTGCGCGCCAGTCCGCGCACGCGCCAGCCCTTCGCCAGGAGTGCCGTCGCAATTGCGCCGCCCACACCCCCGGTCACGCCGAGCACCAGTGCACTCTTTTCCCTGTCCATCGCCGAAATCCTTGGTTCGCATTGCCGATGCGTCCAAAATGGCTCCAGTCAGTTTGAAAATAAATTGTCAAAAAATGGCGTTCGGCTTACAAAAATATTATGAAGCAGGCCATAAATTGGGACGATCAGCGCATCTTCCTCGCTGTTCTTGAAGAAGGCAGTCTTTCGGGTGCGGCCCGGCGGCTCGGCCTGTCTCACCCCACGGTGCGCTCGCGCCTTGAGGGGCTCGAAGCGGGTCTTGGTACAGTGCTGTTTACGCGCTCGATGTCGGGACTGGCCCCGACCGAGGCTGCGGAAGCCCTGCGCGAGCCGGCTCGTGCCATGGCGATCGCATCAGATGTCTTTGCGCGCCGCGCGTCCGCCCCGTTCGGGGAGGTCGCCGGCATCGTGCGCCTCAGTGTGCCCGAATTCATGGGAATCGAAGTCGTTCCGGCAATGCTTGAAACGCTCAGGGTGTCCCATCCAGCAATCCGCATTGAGCTGTCCTTGTCCAACCAGCGTGCTGACCTGCTCAGCCAGGAGGTCGACCTTGCCGTGCGCACTGTGGCGCCCGGCCAGAATGCCCTGGTCGCACGCAAGGTCGCCGAAATCCCGCTCGGCATGTTTGCCAGCCCTGCATATATTGCGCGGCGCGGAATGCCTGAAACGCTTCGCGATCTTGCCGATCATGATTTGATCGGACCTGACCGCGACCCGCTCGATCTTGAATATGCCCAGCGTCTTGGGTTGGCCTTTGCGCTCAACCGCATGGTGTTGCGCACCGACAGTCACCCCGCCCAGATCGCAGCGGCCCGGGCCGGTGTGGGGATCGCGGTTGCCCAAATTCCGGTGTGCGCGGCCGATCCGCGCCTCGTGCGCATTCTGCCCAATTACGCACCTGTCGAAATGGGCACATGGATTGTAACTCACGAAAACCTGGCGCGCGTCCCCCGTGTCCGGGCCGCATTCGATGCGCTCGTCGAGGGCTTTCATGCCATGATGCGCTACCCCGAACGGTAGCCCTGGTCGCCCACGCAACCAGTTTGCCCCTTCGCGCGTTATCCATTGGTCCTATTAGGGACTATCATTGACAGTGCTGTTGTGGGGATCACATGGAAGACGCAGGAATTGGCTGGATTGCAGCCATCATTATTGGCGGTCTGGCAGGCTGGATTGCTTCAGCCATCATGAAGACAGGCACCGGAATTTTTCTCAACATCGTCTTGGGCATCGTCGGCGCGGCGATTGCCAGTTTTCTTTTCGGCATTATCGGCGTTTCGTTCGGTGGCTGGTTTGGCTATCTGGTTGCGGGGCTTATCGGTGCCTGTATCCTGATTGCTATCGTAAGGGCCGTCCGACGGTAACAACACCTTCAAAATTGCATTATGAGACCGGCGTCTTACCCAGGGCGCCGGTTCTTTTTGTCGCACCCGCTCTACACGCTTCGTTAACATCCCTATGCGGCTTCCAATGACTCGTTAAGGCGTGAGGCGTATTGTTGTCCCGGCCACCAGCAATGGAGGGGGGGACTTATGCTGATAGGCTCGCGTTTGCCCTCGCAGCAAAGATGGGTTGATGATGACGGTACGTCCGCCGTCGAATTCGCCCTGATCGCACCGGTCTTTCTGTTAATCCTTTTCGGTGTGATCGGTTACGGAATCTACTTCGGTGCCGCCCATTCGGTCCAGCAACTGGCCGCTGACGCCGCCCGCTCTGCAGTGGCCGGGCTCTCGGGCAGCGAACGGACGGCCCTGGCCAATGCATTTCTGGCCAACAATGGCGGATCCTACGTTCTGATCGATCCTGAGCTGCTGACTATCGAAGCGGCGCCCAGTGCATCCGATCCAGACCAGTTCCTAGTCAGCGTCAGCTACGACGCTTCATCTTTGCCGATCTGGAACCTGTACCCGCCGCTGCCGCTGCCCAGCACAACGATCAGCTTTTCATCAACGATCCGCAATGGAGGGGTTTGAGCCGTGCAAAAGCTTGCCCGCTTTCTGGCCGACAACAAGGCCAATGTCGTCACCCTTTTCGCCGCCGCCTCGCCCGTTCTGCTCGGGCTTGCGGCATTTGCTGTCGACGAAGCTGCCCTGCATCTTGAAAAGCGCCGCCTGCAATCGGTTGCCGACCTGGCGGCTATCCACGCCGCGGCCAATCCGGACGAGGCTGCAGACAGGGTGCGCCTTGTGCTCACCGATGCCGGATACGACCCGTTGCCCGAAACGATGATCGTTCAAACCGGCCACTACGCGCCCGACCCATCGGTGTCGCCTGCCAGCCGGTTTACGCTCGATGCCGGCCCGGTCAACGCTGCCCGCGTCACACTGCGCCGCCAGGGCACAGTTCATTTCGCGACGATTTTCGGCCTGCCCCCACCACAGATCGGCGTTGTGGCCACTGCCAGTGCCACTCCAAAGGCCGCCTGGTCAATCGGCTCGCGTCTGGCGAGCCTGAACGGCGGCGTGCTCAACGCAGTGTTGGGCGGTCTTGTGGGCACGGAGCTGTCCCTGTCCCTTGTCGACTACAATGCGATCGCTGACGTCGATATTTCCCTGCTCGACTTTCTTGATGCCCTTGCCGGCGAAGTCGATCTTACCGTCGGCACCTATTCTGAACTCCTCAATACTGACATTGCCCTTGGCGACATCGCTGCGGCTATTGCCTCGGCGTCCGGCGGCAATGGCGTGCTCGTACAATTGGCCGGGTTGGTCGACGATACGATCAGCGTGGATATGGCGCGCCTTATCGTTGCCGATGGCCTGGCCGGGCTTGCTTTGGGTACGTCGGCCGCCGTTGAAGCCAGCGTGAACGCGCTGGGTCTTTTGTCCGCTGCGGCGCTGGTCGGCGATGGCAATCGCCATATCAGCCTTGAGTTGGGCACGGGCGTGCCCGGTGTTACCGGGGTCGATGTAGCGCTTGTGGTGGGTGAACCGCCGGTCGGCGGTTGGTTCACGCTTTCGAGCGAAGGCAATTATCTGCGCACCGCCCAGACCCGGTTAAGGCTCGACATATCGGTTCTGGGAAATGGGGGCGGTCTGGGCCTGCTCAACATAACCCTGCCGGTCTATGCCGAATTGGCACCAGCCGAAGCCCGCCTGGCGAGCCTTTACTGTCCGCCGGGCCGCCCTCAGCAGGGAACGGCAACCATCGCCGCCCGGCCCGGGGTGCTGCGGTTGGCTGTCGGCAAAACGCCACACGCAACATTCCTGGACACCACCAGCCCGCTGGTCATCAAAAAGGCGTCCATCGTCACCTTGCTGGGCGGCATTGCACGGGTCAATGCCCGCGCCGATGTTTCGATGAGCCAGACACAGCCCATCTCGCTCTATTTCAACGCTCATGACGCCACCAATGGCACAGTGCGGACAGCAACTACGCAAACGCCGGTGTCCAGCCTCAGCAGCTCCCTGATCGGCAATCTCGATCTCGAACTGGAAATTCTGTCCATCAATCTGCTCGGCGGGCTGCTTTCGGGTGCACTCGGCATCGTTCAGGGCCTGCTCGATCCTGTCGGGCCGGTTCTCGATGAGGTGCTTTTGGTCCTCTTCGATGCGCTTGGGCTTGGTCTTGGCGAGGTCGATGTTGCCGTTCACGGCTTTGACTGCCGCAACGCCGCCCTCGTGCAATAGACAAACGCACGAGGGCGGCAGATGACGCATCCCACGCGCTGTCCCGGCCAAAATCCGGGCCAGCGCTGAGCTTGTCAAAATACGTTAGGTCTTTGTCTTGCCGTTGGGGTGAAGCGTTTCCCCACGCGCCAGCATAGCCACGAACTTTTCAATATTTCGGGTGCGCGTTTCGGGTCTTTTCACCCCGGTGATGCGAAACATCAGCGCGTAGAGATTGGCGCGGTTGAGCGTCTGATACGTCGTCAGTGCCTCTGGGTTGGCCGCCACCGCAGCCAGGAAGTCCTCGGGCATTGTAAATTCGGATCCCGATGCGTAGGCGGCATCCCAGCGCCCATCGGACTTGGCCGCCTCGATCTGCGCGAGCCCTGGCGGGCGCATCAATCCTTCAGAAATCAGGTTTTCAGCGTGCCGTGTATTGATCTGGCTCCAGATCGATTTTTTCCGTCGAGGGGTAAAGCGCAACAAGTATGATGCCTCGTTGTGCTTTTTCCTGATCCCGTCTATCCACCCCCAGCACAACCCGGCCCGAACGGCGTCCTGATAGGAGATCGTCTCGATCCCCGACCCCTTCTTGAAAAACTGGACCCAAACCTCGTCCCAGGCGCCTCCATGCTGAGCCAGCCAGTCATAGAATGTGTCGAAATCGGCAAAAGGTCGGATCTTGTCTGGATCGGGAATGACGGGCGGCATGGCGACTCCTCTTTTCTGCAACACTACAGAGAGGCGGTTTGCGCGCAAGTCGGGTGCGGTGAAAGACAAGGACGGGTGTATGAGCAAGGCGGAGCCGAGGAGCCTGGCGAACGCTCTCGCCGCGCCATGGCAGGCGAAACCAAAAGCATCGGCGCCGTCAAACTCGCAATGATATGCATAGTGATATGAAAAAATGGTGGAGCCAAGCGGGATCGAACCGCTGACCTCCTGCATGCCATGCAGGCGCTCTCCCAGCTGAGCTATGGCCCCATCGATGGGTGGCGCTTCACGCGCCGTCCGGGTAGTTCGTCAGGTGTCCTGAGCGAACGGGCGGAACCTAGTGAGAAGTGTTTTGCGACGCAAGAGCAAAAAGCGTCCAGCGTCGCAAATTTTTCATGCCGGTTTGAAAACCCGCAGACCGTGGTGCCGACCGGCGCAGCCATGGGGGCGGTTTCGCCCGTCCTGGCGGCGCAATGGCGCAGAAAAGCGCTTAGCGCTCGTCTTCGTCAACTTCGACGTCGAACTCGATGCTATCGTCGTCATCATCGGATTCGAGGAACGTGTCGTCATCGTCGCCGCCCAGTTCTTCGTCGACTTCAACATCTTCGACATCGGGGATGTTGTCGTCGTTATCGTCATCGTCGTCGGTATCGGCTTCGGCGTCATTGAGCGAAATGACTTCGGCTCCGGCTTCCTTGGCTGCGACATCGACGTCGGCTTCTTCAACTTCGTCTTCCTCGACAACTTTTTCCGCCTTGCGCTCCTTGGCGCCAAACTTGGCGGCTGCCTTTTCCTGGGCCGCTTCAAAGAAGCTCAGGGGATAGGATTTGCCGGTATAGGGCGAGACCACGGGGTCTTTACCCAGATCGTAGAATTTCTTGCCCGTAACCGGGCATGTCCGCTTGGTACCGCGTTCGTCACTGGCCAAGGCAATTCCCCATTCATCTGCTGCTGTAGGGTTGGCAAAAGTGCGCCCCGGAAAAACGGTATCCGATTTCCTCACCAGGGCGCTACAAACATATATGCGGGCTTATGGCCCCGTGTCAGAAGGGCGGCCGCTTTGGGGGACCGGTTAGCGTGAATTTTTCGCTGCTGTCAAACGCAAAATGCGCAAGCCCGCCGCAGCAATTGGCACGCTGATGCGATCATGCTAAGCCCGAGCTCGATTTTACCCTTTCCAGTCCCGGTCCATTTGCCATGTCTCACGCCCTTCCCTCGCGCCCGCGCGCCAGCCACAATGCCGGTGCGTTGTCCGGATCCATAAAGGTTCCGGGCGACAAGTCGATTTCCCATCGCGCGATGATGTTTGGTGCCATGGCGCTTGGGCGGACGTCGGTCACTGGCCTGCTTGAAGGTGAAGATGTTCTGGCCACCGGTCAGGCCATGCGGGCCTTTGGCGCGAAAGTGGAAAAGATCGGTGATACCTGGCAGATCGACGGTGTTGGAGTTGGCGGCTTTCTTAGCCCCCAGGGCGATCTTGATTTCGGCAACGCCGGCACAGGCGTGCGCCTGACCATGGGCCTTGTCGGCGCCTATCCATTCGTGACGCGCTTTGTGGGCGATGCCTCGCTGACGGCGCGCCCGATGGGCCGTGTGCTCGATCCGCTGCGCGCCATTGGTGTTGAAGTGGTCGAGCATCATGACAACAGGCTCCCCATTGCCCTTAAGGGTCCAACTGATCCTCTGCCGGTGGACTACCGCGTGCCGATGGCCTCCGCGCAGGTCAAATCCTGCGTGCTGCTGGCCGGGCTGATCATCCCGGGCACCACCAGGGTGGTCGAACCGATCATGACCCGCGATCACACGGAGAAAATGCTCGAAGGGTTTGGTGCCGATATCGAGGTCGCAACCGATGCTGAAGGCGTGCGCACCATAAGTGTCGCTGGCCTGCCCGATCTCAAGGGACAGGAGCTTGTCGTCCCCGGCGATCCCTCCTCGGCCGGTTTCCCTCTGGTTGCCGGCCTGATCGTGCCGGGCTCGGAAATCGTTATCGAAAACGTACTCATGAACCCTACGCGCACCGGCCTGATCACCACGCTGATCGAAATGGGCGGCGATATCGCCATCGAAAACCGGCGCAATTCCGGGGGCGAAGACATTGCAGATCTTCGCGTCAAGCATTCTGCCCTCAAGGGTGTCACGGTTCCTGCAGGGCGCGCGCCTTCGATGATCGATGAATATCCAGTGCTCGCTATCGCTGCGGCCTTTGCACAGGGCGTCACTCATATGCCCGGCCTTGATGAATTGCGCGTCAAGGAATCCGACCGGCTCGCAGCCGTGGCCCGAGGGCTCGAAGCCAATGGCGTTATATGCGAAGAGGGCGAGGACTATCTGACAGTAACGGGCAAGGGCGGCGTACCGGGCGGTGGCACAGTGGCCACCCATCTCGATCACCGTATCGCCATGAGCTTTCTGGTGATGGGCCTGGCGTCGGACAAGCCGGTTACCGTCGATGACGACAGGATGATCGCCACGAGCTTTCCAAGCTTCCAGGCCGACTTCACCCGTCTCGGTGCCGGCTTTTCGCAAAGCGAGGATGCCGCATGATCATCGCGGTGGATGGACCGGCGGCATCGGGTAAAGGCACTATCGCTGCAGCGTTGGGACAGCATTTCAACCTGCCACATCTAGATACCGGATTGCTCTATCGCGCCGTCGGGCTGGCGGTCAAAGCCCATATCGAGGCCCCGGGCCTTGAGGCGCTGGCAACAAAAGCGGCCCAGGAACTTGATTCCGCGGCCATCGATCCAGAATTTCTGCTCGGCGCCGAGGTCGGTGTGCTGGCCAGCAAGATCGCTGTGTTTCCCGGCGTGAGGAAAGCCCTGTTTGCCTTCCAGCGCGACTTTGCAACCCAGCCGCTCGGTGCGGTTCTTGACGGTCGCGACATCGGTACGACCATCGCCCCGGAAGCCGATGCAAAACTGTTCATCGTTGCCGATGCCCGCGTGCGCACCGATCGCCGGGCGCGCCAGCTTGAATCGCGTGGACAGACCGTCGATCGCGCCAAGCTGCTCGCCGATATCGAGGCGCGCGACGCTCGCGACTCAGCAGCGCCGCATGGCGGATTTCACCCTGCAGACGATGCGGTCTTGCTCGATACGACCGATTTGGGTATAGAAGCGGCCATTAAGGCAGCCATCGCGCAAGTGGAGGCGGCTATCGACCGCAAGTCGGCCGGCTCGTGAGAGCCAAGGCAAAATCCAAGCTTGCGGCTTTGGGCCACCGATGCTTCGCATCTGAATCCGCTTTGCGGTTTCGTCTGTCCTGTCAGTATTCGCCGGTTTGAAGATCAGCGTTCCAGACCCCATTTGGGGCGGGAACGCTGCTTGTCATGGCGGCATGACGTATTCTTATCATCAACACCAACCCAATGTTCCGGGCATCCCGCTCGGAATGGAGTTTTAATGGCTAACCAGAACGTATCTGCAGAAGATTTCGAACAGCTCCTTTTTGAGAGCTTTCAGGACATCGATCCCGTCGAGGGCACGGTTGTCAAAGGCAAGGTCGTCGCAATCGAAAAAGACCTCGCCATCATCGACGTGGGATTGAAGACCGAAGGCCGCGTGCCGATGAAGGAATTCGGCGCCGCTGGCCGCGATGGCACAATTGCCGTCGGCTCGGAAGTCGAAGTCTATGTTGACCGCGTCGAGAACGCCATGGGCGAGGCTGTCCTCTCCCGTGAAAAGGCCCGCCGCGAAGAAAGCTGGGTTCGCCTCGAAGTCCTCTACGACAAGGGCGAAAAGGTCGAAGGTCAGATCTTCAATCAGGTCAAGGGTGGTTTCACCGTCGATCTCGATGGCGCCGTGGCCTTCCTGCCGCGCTCGCAGGTCGATATCCGCCCCATCCGCGACATTGCTCCGCTGATGAACGTGCCGCAGCCTTTCCAGATTCTCAAGATGGACAAGCGCCGTGGCAACATCGTTGTGTCGCGTCGTGCCATTCTCGAAGAATCGCGCGCCGAGCAGCGTTCGGAAATCGTCCAGCAGCTCGAAGAGGGCCAGGTGGTCGAAGGCGTCGTCAAGAACATCACCGATTACGGTGCGTTCGTTGACCTGGGCGGCATCGACGGCCTGCTGCACGTCACCGACATCGCATGGCGTCGCGTCAACCACCCCAACGAAGTCCTGGCGATCGGCGAGACCATCAAGGTCCAGATCATCCGCGTCAATCAGGAAAGCCATCGTATTTCGCTGGGCATGAAGCAGCTCCAGGCCGACCCCTGGGAAGGTATCGCTGCCAAGTACCCGGTCAATGCCAAGTTCACTGGCCGCGTGACCAACATCACCGACTACGGTGCGTTCGTCGAGCTCGAGCCAGGCATCGAAGGTTTGATCCACGTCTCCGAAATGAGCTGGACCAAAAAGAACGTGCATCCGGGCAAGATCGTCTCGACCTCTCAGGAAGTCGAAGTTGTCGTTCTCGAAGTCGATCCCGAAAAGCGCCGCATCTCGCTCGGCCTCAAGCAGACCCTTGCCAATCCGTGGGAAAGCTTTGCCGACAAGTTCCCGGTCGGTGCCGAGATCGAAGGCGAAGTCAAGAACAAGACCGAATTCGGCCTGTTCATTGGTCTGGACGGCGATGTCGACGGCATGGTCCACCTTTCCGATCTGGACTGGAACCGTCCTGGCGAAGAAGCGCTTGAAGACTACAACCGTGGCGATATCGTCAAGGCCAAGGTCCTCGACGTCGATATCGACAAGGAACGCATTTCGCTCGGCATCAAGCAGCTTGGCACGGACTCGTTTGAAACCGCGGCTGCGGGTTCGGATGGCCTGCGCAAGGGTGCGATCGTCACTTCTGAAGTCACCGCCGTCACCGATGGTGGCCTGGAAGTGCGCGTTGCCGATACCGATCTGACTGCCTTCATTCGGCGTTCGGACCTGTCGCGTGATCGTGAAGACCAGCGCCCCGAGCGTTTCGCCGTTGGCGAAAAGGTCGATGCCCGCATCATCCAGTTCGACAAGAAGACCCGTCGCATCGGCCTTTCGATCAAGGCCCTGGAAATCGCCGAAGAAAAAGAAGCCGTTGCTCAGTACGGTTCCTCGGATTCCGGCGCTTCCCTCGGCGATATTCTTGGCGCAGCCCTCAAGGGCCAGGACAAGAAGTAAGCACACGGAGTGCTGCCAGGAAAAGTGGCTCCCACTTTTCCGGTTCGGCAGCGCGCCCACTTAAATGCTGCTTTGAAATTACGGGGCTCGCGCGAAAGCGCGGGCCCTTTTTCGTTGGCGCATTTTGCGCGTCGGGCAAGGGTGTTTGCTGGCCTTGGTGCCGGTCAGTTATTCGACGGGCGTGCCGAACACGGCGATTGCCCCGCCAACAATTGCCAGGGCTGAAAACAACGCGGCTCTCCACCTCTTGCCGCTCATTGCGGCACCGATAGCGGCTATCGTGGACTGGATTGCGTAGTAAACTGCAAAGGCGCGCGACGCATAGCTGATGATTTCAAAGATATTGGCCGTCCAGGTCAGCACGATGCCGATGCCGACCAAAATTCCATAGGCCAGCTTTTCCGGGATTCGGCCTCTCGAAATCTCTGAAATAAGGCCCCCCGATCCGCTGGTATCCGCAATTGCAGCGCTAAATTGCGCACTCAGAGCGGCCACGACGAGGAGCAGAGGCAATATTGGGGCAACGACTTGCATAAGATCGATGATTGCCGTCTCGTCCAGCGACAGCGGGCCGGTTTCGAAGGCATAGGTAAGCAGGACGATGTAAATGCAATAGATCGCTGTGGAGATCCACTGCGCAAGGCGCATCGAACGAATACGCAGATCGGCATCGTAGGTGGCTGAAAGGTAACGTGAGGTTTCAAACCCCTGAACCGTTACAATCAGGCCCGCCATCAGCGTGACCGATGCCCAACCGGTGATTTGGGGCGGATCGAAATGCAAAGCGTCCGCCTCGACTGACGCTCCAAAATACATAGCAAGACCAAACACCAGACCGGCGATGATCGCCAGTTTCAGCCCCACGGAAATCTGCTCCATGCGTTCGAGAGCTGCAAATCCGCGCGTCCAGCCGGTAAACAGGATCAGCATGAAAACCGCTGTCGTGAGCAGTTTGGCGTGAAAGCCGTCATTGAGCTGGGTCAGGCTCACGCCGAAGGCACCGAACAGGTTCAGGTAATATGCGACGGAAACAAAAAACGCGAAAGCCAGCACTGTAGACGCGATCCTGTCCAGTCCTGCCAACACGCGCGAGGGTCTGGATCGCCTATCGATTTCCGCGATGTTGAAACGGATCGCGCTCCCAAACAGATAGGCTATTGCGCAAAGTCCCAACATGACCAGCGGCGCATAACCGCCATAGCTGACATCGAGGATGGGTCCCAATACCAGAAAGCCGCTTCCGATAATGGACGCAAGAGGGGTAATGGTTGCGCGCCAGGTGACCGAATTGGCAACGCGCGGCCAAATCAGGATCGCCCCGGCCAGCACAACGACTGCCAATATTGAAGCGTTCAACATCACACGATCTTTTCAGGCTGGCGCTTTGAGAACAATTGGTTCGGACACTTGCCCCGCTTGCGACTCACAGGCGCGCCAAAATCGGGAAGTGAACGCGAGCGTTCGATTGCGGCTATAAATCCGGCCCCGTCAGAAACGGCATGATATCGACCCCATCGCCAGGAAATACGGTAATGTGCGGGTGGTCGAGAAACAGCCGTGCCGCGTCCTCGGCGGTGTCCGCCTCGACAATCACATAGCCGCAGAAATCATTGACGCCAGCCACGATCCCTTCTTTGGTCGCACGCGTCGTCTTGCCGACCATGCCGCCGAGATTGGTCAGATGGGCAGCGTTCTTTTTCTCCCATTCCGCCCATTGCGGCACGCCGGTTGCATCGACAGCGTCCTGTTCGGATTTGGGCCGATTGCGAAACTGCGCGAGATCCTCGCGCTTCATTGTGTAAACGGCGAGAAATGTGGGCATGGGGCGCTCTCGATGCTGGATCTGTCGGCAATCTAGCGTTCGGCGACCGTCAAGTCACGCCTTGCCAGCACTCCAGACCTTGCAGAACATGACGATCGCGGTTTGACTGGCAGCATGGTTTATTGTTGCAAAAAGGGGGCCGTATATGATGAATATCAATCGTCTGCGGATCGCAATGCTTGGTGTCGCTGCCATCGTTTCGCTTACTGTCCTGGTGGGGGCGGCCAGCGCGCAAGGGTTGGACGCGTCGGACCAGACCGACGCCACCCAGCCCCTCACCGTCGGCGTCTATGTCCACCCGCCCTTTGTGATGGAAGCCGATGGCCAGTACAGCGGCATGGCCATCGAGCTCTGGCAATGGCTTGTCGGCAAGCTCGATTATGACAGTGAGTATGTCCAGTTTTCCAACGTTGGTGCGTTGGTCGATGCCACTGCAGAAGGTGTCGTCGATGTCGCCGTCACCAACATGACAGTGACGCGCGGACGGGCCGAACGGATCGATTTCACGCACCCCTGGTTTGATGCAGGACAGCGGATCATGGTCGATGAAAACGCTGGTGGAAGTTTTTCCGACCTCATTGCCGGGCTCAGCGAATCCGGCCATTTGCGTGCTTATGCTTGGATCGCCGCGGTCATCGCCATCGCCACAATCCTTCTCACCCTGTTCGACCGCCACTTCGACAAGGACTTCCCCCGCCGCTGGCGCGATGGGCTTGCCGAGGGGTTCTACACTGTCATGTCGGTAGCCACCTCGGGACGGCCCCCGGCGCGAAAGAACCTGTTCGGTTGGCTCGGCCGGTTCTGGCAGGGGCTGTGGCTGGTTTGCGGCATCGCCGTTCTCGCGTATCTCACTTCGTCGGTCACAAGCGTCATGACCACACTGTCCCTCAATAGCCAGATCAATTCGGAAGCCGATCTTCCTGGTCGCCTCGTCGGTGTCCAGCCCGGCAGTGTATCCCAGGATTATGCCACAGAAGCGGGGCTCAACATTCGTCCGTTCGAAAGCATCGATGATGCTGTGGTCGCGCTGGTTGCTGGCCGCATCGAAGCCATTGTGGGCGACGCGCCGGTTCTTGAATACTACGCTCACACCAATCCCGGCTATCCCGTCTCCGTTGTCGGCCCGATCTTTGCGCCGGACAAATATGCGTTCGGCCTGGCTCTGCGCAGCGATTTGACCCGCGATTTGACCATCGAGCTGATCGGCGCGCATGAAAGCGGCGTGATTGAGGAGATCAAGCAGCGCTATTTCGGCGACGAGTCCTAGCGTGCACGGCTTGCCAGTTCGGGCGCGACGCAGATCTGCTTGAACGCCTTGGCTGCAGCCGAGAGCCTGCGTTCCTTGTGGTGCAGCATGGTAAAATGGCGCGGGGGGAGGGTGACATCGAGCAGTCTGAGTTGCCCGCTGGCCAGAAACGGGGCCACGACCAGCCTTGAAAGCGCAGCAGCGCTGGAACTGTTCAGCACGGCATTGAGTACTGCCTCGTTGGTCGGCAGGGTCAGCGCTACGTCGAAATCGGCGACAGTGAGACCGATCGCACCAAGACCGTGTTCAAACTCCGTCCGTGTCCCGGACCCCTTTTCGCGCACGATCCAGCGATAGGCATCAAGCGCGGTCGGATTCGCGGGCAGGGTATGGGTGCTTTTCGAGACGACGGCCACCAGTTCATCTGAATAGACATGGGTCGGGTCCAGAGCGGGCTCATCGATGCTGCCTTCGATAAACCCGATCTCTGCATCGCCCTCGAGAACGGCCTTGGCCACGCTTTTCGTGTTGCCGGCCTCAAAAGCAATGGAAATCCCGCTGTAGCGTTTGGCAAACCCCAGCATGCGGGGCGGTAGCCAGTAATTGGCGATGGTCTGGCTCGCGTGGATGGATATGTGCCCGGCCCGCAATCCTCCAAGGTCATCAAGCAATCCTGCCGCCTGCCGCGCAGCGGACAGGGTGCGCCGGGCCTCAGGCAGAAAAGCCTGGCCCACGCCTGACAACTCGATCCCCCGCCCCACCCGCTCGAACAGCCTGATGCCATGGCTCGTTTCGAGCGCCTTGATTGCCGAGCTGACGGCGGATGGCGTCATGTTGATGGCCTCGGCAGCACGCGTAATGTGCTCGCGCTCGGCCACGGCCACAAAGATCGCCAACTGCTCCAATGTCATTGTTCGATTCCATCGAATGAAACATGATAAATTATGCGATAGAACAACAAGCTTGCAATGGATAGTCCAGTGATAGCACCACTGGGAGAAGAAAATGCCAACTTGGCCGGATCTGCGAGCAACCTGTCCTGGGCTGGCGTTGTCCGGTGTCGTGGCAGGCCTGGCCTGGCTCTGTGAAGAGCTGCAAACCGTCCTATTGGGCTATCCCTTTATCGACGGGCTCGTCCTCGCCATCATGCTTGGCGCGCTCATCCATACATTTGTCGGCCTTGCGCCGCGCTTTTATCCGGGCGTTACGCTGTCGGCTAAACTTGTTCTGGAACTGGCCATCGTTCTGCTCGGCGGGACCATCGGCGCCGCAGCCCTGCTCTCCTCAGGCATCCCGCTTGTCGCTTCGATTGCTGCCGTGGTCATTGTTGCATTGGGCCTGAGCTATTTGATCGCGCGTCTCATCGGGCTTGAGGCGCGGCTTGCAGTGCTGGTTGCCTGTGGCAACTCCATCTGCGGCAATTCGGCGATCATGGCGGTTGCCCCTTTGGTCGACGCACGCTCGGAAGATGTTGCGGCAGCCATCAGCTTCACAGCGGTGCTCGGGATTGTTGTTGTGCTCTTGCTGCCGGCCTGTTTTGCCCTGCTCGGCCTGACCCAATGGCAATACGGCGTTGTCGCGGGCCTCTCGGTTTACGCGGTACCCCAAGTGCTCGCGGCGACACTGCCCATTGGCACGTTCAGCGCGCAGATCGGTACATTGGTCAAGCTGATCCGCGTTCTCATGCTCGGGCCAATGATTGTGGGTCTGGGTCTGCTCAACGGGCGGCGCGGAGGCCGTTCGGTTGCGTTGGGTCTGCTCGTGCCCTGGTTCATCATCGGCTTCATCGCCCTGATGGCGGCCCGGACGACAGGGATATTGCCCGACGGTTCCGAGTCGCTGTTCGGTACGGCCTCGTCGCTTTTGACGCTCATCGCGATGGCTGGGCTGGGGCTCTCGGTCGATTTACGGTCCGTATTGGCCTCGGGCGGACGTGTTCTTCTGGCAGGCGCGCTATCAATTGCAGCGCTGATCTCACTGGCCATCCTGACAGCGATGCTGCTGCCGCAGGGTTGATCGCCTCGGTCGTACTGTCCTTACGCCCGAAGCCGCTCGACTGCCTTGGCCTCATTGTCGGCCCGTGGAACAGGCAGACGCACTGGAAGGCGCAGCGCTGAAACCAGGCTGCGATATTCCTGGCGCGCGTTGACATGGGACATCGATGGCGTTGATCCCAGAATGTCCGCTTCGAGCGGGTCGAATACTGTCATGCCCAGCGTAAACAGCGAGCGGAAAATCACCCGCTCGGCAATCCCTTCGGCAACCCGGCAGCCCAGGCGCTCGGCGACCTTTTCAATTGTCTGCTGCACCTGGCTGGTGTTGCGCGACCCCAGATGCGCAATGCGGTTGCGTACAAGCACCCAGTCGATTGTGCTGCCTGTGCGCTGCAGCCGTTCGGCACGTGCCTTTTGCACATTGCGCGAATAAGGGCTTGTTTGGATCGGTTCGCCGCTTTGATCGTCGACACGCGCCAGAACGTCAAGGTCGATCATGGAATCGTTAAGCGGCGTCACCAGCGTGTCTGCCAGCTCCAGCGTCGCGCGGGCAAGGTTGCAGTCAAAGCCCGGCGTGTCGATGATGATGAAATCGACATCTTTGCGCAGGCCGGCCAGCGAGCGGGAGAAGATCTCGCGCTCGGCAATTTGGTTCTCGGCAATCGAATCGCCCCAGGCCGTGGGAATATAAAGATGCTTGGGCAGCGGGATATCGCGCCCGCGCGTCTGGGCCGTGGTCCTGCGATTCTTTACGTAGCGGGTCAGCGTTTGTTGACGGCTGTCGACATCCACTGTGCCCACGCGATAGCCCTGATGGAGCAGATAGACGGCCAGATGCAGCGAGGTCGTCGATTTGCCGGACCCCCCTTTTTCATTGCCGACAGCAATGATGTGCGCGCCTGCCTGTGTCATGTTCAATACCCCAAATCAGCAAATCAAGATGGCTCTATCAGGTGTCAACATGGTTAACGGGGCCTTAATGCTGCCCCTTCTCACGTGCGCTGGCGGCTGGTTTTCAACCGAAAGTTGAACCAGTGATCCCCGGCGGTCCGCGACGACGGCCCCACACAGTTGATAGTGCAACAGATTTGTTGCATTATGCGCTAATGACCGCTGAAGACGAAAGCCTGAACAGGGTGTTCCGTGCCCTGGGCGACACAACGCGCCGCCTCATCATTGTCGAGCTGGGCAAAAGGGATCGCCAGTCCCTGTTCGAGCTTTATACGCGCGTGGTCGCGACACATGGCGTTGGCCAGACCCGGCAGGGCTTCTCCCGGCATCTCATCACACTGGAAGCTGCCGGAATCATCGAGGTGGAATGGCAGGGCTCAACAAAACTCCATCGTCTCAACAAAACCCCTATTGCCAGGCTCGCGTCGGGCTGGATGCAATCGGTTCAGGAGGACACATGAAGATCTACGTCACGTCAGTCTATGTCGACGACCAGAACAAGGCTCTCGATTTTTACACGACAAAGCTTGGCTTCATCAAAAAGCACGACATTCCCGTAGATGGCGATAACCGATGGCTCACCCTGGTCAGCCCCGACGCTCCGGACGGGGTCCAATTGCTGCTCGAGCCATCCGGCCACCCCGCTACAAAACCATTCAAGGATGCGCTTGTCGCCGATGGCATCCCACTGACCTCGTTCCAGGTCGATGACATCGACGCCCAATACGAGCGTCTGGTCGGGCTCGGCGTTGTATTTACCCTGCCACCGACCGATGCGGGGCCGGTCAAAATGGCCGTGCTCGACGACACCTGTGGCAATCTTATCCAGATCGTTCAGATGGTCGCACAGCAATAACGGCTTGTATTTGAAAGCAGTCCAATTCTATTGAGCGCGGCGCCATTGCCGCGCCATTCACTCCGACCCAAACTTTGCGCAGTTTTTCTCATGGCTCACTGGCGCCCACTTGTTTCCGCCGATATTGCTGCCGTTTCGGCCATTGCGGCAAAAATCCACCACGATTTCCCCGAGGATGATGCGGTGTTTGCCGACCGGCAGACCATTGCAGAAGAATTCTGTTTCCTGCTCGAAATCGATGGTGAGCCTGCAGGCTATCTTCTGGCCCATCCCTACCGGCTGGGGACAATCCCTGCGCTCAACACGGTGTTGACCCGCCTGCCCGAGCCTTGTGACACGCTCTATATTCACGATCTGGCCCTGTTGCCCGCAGCGCGGGGCAGCGGCGCCGCGCGTCAGATTGTCGAAACCCTCGTCAAGCGCGCCAGGCCCTTTGGCGCGCTGAGCCTTGTTGCCGTCAACGGATCGGTCCCCTTCTGGACGCGCATGGGGTTTGCGCAAAGCCAGGATCTCCACCTTAGTGCAAAGCTGGCAAGTTATGAGCCTGATGCGCGCTATATGATCCGCGCTGCGGCACAAGACGGCTGAAGCGTTCCAAGGTTGCGCCCGGGCCGTGTTAGCGATAGCGATCATCGCACGATGTTCAATTGGGATGCTCCTTGATGCCCCACGCAGACGATCCCGTCGAAACGATCCCGGTAACCCGTGCGCTGCGCCGTTCACGTGGCCGCTGGCGCATCTTCGCCTTTCTCGTTCTGGCCGTCGCTGTCAGTGTCGGCCTTGCGCGCTTCTCGCCGCTGCTCAATCCGGTCGGCGATGTTGTCGCGCGTGTTGCCATCGCTGGAACCATCACCACAGATCCCGAGCGGACAGCGCTGCTTGAACGCCTGGCAGAAGATGAAACTGTGTCGGCAGTCATTGTCGCCATCAATTCGCCTGGCGGCACCACTGCGGGCGGGGAAGAGCTCTATGTCTCGCTGCGCGCGCTGGCCGAGCAAAAACCCGTGGTCGCGACAATCGGCGAGCTTGGCGCGTCCGCTGCGTATATGACAGCCATTGCCACTGACCGCATCTACGCGCGCAACCTGTCCATCGTCGGCTCTATCGGGGTTTACTACCAGCATGTCGATGCCTCGGGATTATTTGAAACCCTGGGCGTTGATCTCGACAAGGTGGCTTCGGGGCCGCTCAAGGGAAAACCCGAGTTCGACGAGCCGATCAGCCCTGAAGTCCGCGAGTCCCTGACCGATCTTGTCGATTCCTCATACGCGTATTTCGTTGACCTTGTGGCAGAACGCCGTGGCCTCACCCGCCAGCAGACATTGTCGCTGGCCGATGGCCGCATTCTTTCCGGCGTCATGGCAATCGAGGCAGGGCTCGTCGATCAGGCAGGCGGTGAGAGTGACGCCATGGCCTGGCTCGCTGCCGAGCGCGGTGTCGACCCCGATCTCGATATTGTGTCGGTCTGGCCGCGCCAACGCGCGCCGGGTTGGCTCGATCTGGTGTTCGGATCGCTGGCCGGTATGTTCGGTGAAAACGGCTGGCCCGGCTTGCCGCTTGACGGGCTGGTTGCGCTTTGGCACCCTCACGCCCGTTAAGGTGAAGATCCCAACAACTTACCCGAGGGTGTCGAACACCCCAATTTGCGCCGGGGGGCGTGCGACAGATCATGATAAAATCCGAACTCATCGAAACGCTCGCTGCGGAAAATCCGCACCTGTTCCATCGTGATATCGAAAACATCGTCAACGCCATCCTCGATGAGGTTGGCGATGCACTGGCCCGCGGCGATCGGGTCGAATTGCGCGGATTTGGAGCGTTTTCGGTCAAAAATCGCCCTGCCCGCGTCGGCCGCAACCCGCGCACCGGCGAACAGGTCGATGTCGACGAAAAATACGTGCCGCAATTCAAGGCCGGCAAGGAAATCCGCGAACGGCTCAACGGCGGCTGACGCCGCTCAGTGGCTGGCACTTGCCGCAAACGATGGTAAGGTGGACCTGACCCCGCCGACGTCCCGGAACCGACCCGGGATCGCGATACCGGCAGTGCTGGCGGCATTTTTTGTCGCCGCCCGCGCGACAATTGGACAGTAATCTTATGCGCAAACGCATCATCGGTTGGCTCGTTCTCGTGCCCATCTGCCTTCTGGTTCTGGTTTTTGCGCTGGCCAACCGGCATACTGTAGCCGTCAATTTCAACCCGCTGGTCGCTGTCGATGAGGCTGCGCCCGGTTATGGCGTGCCGTTGTTTCTCGTGATTTATGCTGTGCTGTTTATCGGCATTTCGCTGGGTGGGCTGGCCGTCTGGTTCACCCAGGGCACGCACCGCAAGCAGGAACGTCGTCTGCGCCGCGAGAACGACAAGCTTAAGTCCGATCTCGAGCGCTCGCACCGCACCGCTGCCCGCGAACCCGATCCTGCATTGCGTGCCGCCGACGAGCTGGCCTGATGGATCAGCCCATCATCAAGATCTGCGGGGTGAAGACCCCCGAAATCCTCGAACATGTCATTGTCGAGGGCGCCGACATGGTGGGGTTTGTTCATTTCGCCAAAAGCCCGCGCCATATCCCCTTTGCCGAGATATCCAAGCGCGTCGCCCAGGCTGGTGACCGGATCGAAACTGTCATCCTGCTGGTCGATCCCGACAATGATACACTTGCCGCTGCTGTCGAAACCGGCGCCGGCTGGCTCCAGCTTCACGGCAGCGAACCCAAGGGTCGTGTTGCCGATATCCGTGAGCGCTCGGGGCTGAAAATCATCAAGGCTTTGCCCATCGGGGACAAAAACGATGTGCGCCAGGTGCCTGCCTACCGCCCGGTTTCAGACAGGCTGATTCTCGATGCGCGCCCCCCAAAAGACGCAACGCGTCCTGGCGGCCTTGGCACAGCGTTTGACTGGTCGCTGCTCGAAACCCTTGACCCCTCGGTCCGCTTCATGCTTTCCGCTGGGCTCAATATCGACAATGTGGCCCGCGCCGTTGAAACCCTCAACCCCTTCGGCCTTGACGTTTCTTCGGGCGTCGAGCGGGAAAAGGGCGTAAAAGATGCCGGGTTGATTACCCGGTTCATCGCCCAGGCCCGGGCCGCGGCACAATAAGGTTTTATCCAGCATGACCCAGCAAAGCGCCAATTCCCTGCGTCAGGGACCCGATGAGAACGGCAAGTTCGGCATTTATGGCGGGCGCTTCGTTGCCGAAACGCTCATGCCGCTTATCCTTGATCTGGAAAAAGCCTACAGGGCCGCTCAGGCCGATGACAAATTCCACGCTGAAATGGACGATCTGCGCACCCATTTCGCCGGGCGCCCCTCCCCGCTCTATTTTGCGGAGCGTATGAGCGGCGAGCTTGGCGGCGCCAAGGTCTATTTCAAGCGAGAGGACCTCAACCACACAGGGTCCCACAAGCTCAACAATTGCATCGGCCAGATTCTCCTGGCCAAGCGGATGGGCAAGAGCCGCATTATCGCCGAAACCGGCGCCGGCCAGCACGGCGTTGCCACGGCCACGGTTTGCGCCCGGTTCGGTCTGCCCTGCACCATCTTCATGGGCGCCACCGATGTCGAACGTCAGATGCCCAATGTGCTGCGCATGAAAATGCTCGGCGCTGAAGTCCGTCCGGTCACCGCCGGTGCGGGTACGCTGAAAGACGCCATGAACGAGGCGCTGCGCGATTGGGTCACCAATGTCGATACGACCTACTATCTGATCGGCACCGCCGCCGGCCCGCACCCGTATCCCGAAATGGTGCGCGACTTCCAAAAAATCATTGGCCAGGAAATCCGCACCCAGATCATTGACGCCGAGGGCCGGCTCCCTGATGCGCTGGTCGCCTGCATCGGTGGCGGCTCAAACGCCATCGGCACCTTCCACGATTTCCTCGATGAGCCGAACGTGAAGATTTTCGGCACCGAAGCTGCAGGTCACGGCGTCGATGTCGAGAACGGCCACGCCGCCTCGATGACCGGCGGTCGCCCCGGTGTCTTGCACGGCAACCGCACCTATCTTCTTCAGGATGCCGACGGTCAGATCATTGAGGGCCATTCGATTTCTGCCGGTCTTGATTATCCCGGTGTCGGTCCAGAGCATTCCTGGCTGCGCGACAGCGGGCGGGTGAACTATGTTCCCGTTACCGATACCGAAGCGCTCGATGCCTTCATGGCCTGCACCAAGTTTGAGGGCATCATCCCGGCGCTCGAAAGCGCACATGGTCTCGCGCATGTGATGAAGCTTGCGCCCAGCATGGGCAAGGACGAGATCATTGTCCTGTGTCTGTCCGGCCGCGGCGACAAAGACGTCGAATCCGTGGGCAAGCATCTGGGTATGGCGCTCTAGTCCCCATTACCGCATTTCCGATGCGTCCAGACGCGGTGCCATCCCAGGTGCCGCGATAGCCCTTCCGTGCCGAGCGATCCTGACCCTCTCCTGGAGCTGGCCGGCCATTGGCAGTGGCGCAAACGCATACCCCAATCGACATGGATTAGTGCAGGCGAAGCCCCGTATTCTAGCTAGAGTATAAAAGTTCTGGACAAGAGATAGCTGGTTGGCTATGAATTGACGTATAGCCAATGAGGTATGCGTTATCAATGTCCACCAATCAAGACGTTCTGTTCCGCACGCTGGCCGATCCGACCCGGCGGGCGCTGTTCGAGCGGTTGTGCAAGAGCGGTGAATTGACGGTTGGCGCGCTGACCCAGGGTGCAGGCGTTTCTCAGCCGGTCGTGTCAAAGCATCTTGGCGTCTTGCGTCAGGCTGGCCTGGTCAGCGACCGCCACGAAGGCCGCCATACCCATTACAGCGCCCGCATAGATGCCCTTGCCCCGCTAGCCGACTGGACACGACAGATGGCCGGGTTCTGGCACACACGGTTCGATGATCTTGAGGATTTACTGAGGAGGATGGATCAATGAAATTCAATGCATGGTTTCGCCAGGCACATCGGTGGCTGGCAATCGCATTCACGCTCGGCGTTGTCGTCAATTTCATCGCCTTGAGTGGCGGCGAGGAGCCGGCATTCTGGGTCTATCTCCTGGCGCTGATTCCCCTGTTTATGTTGCTGTTTACCGGCCTCTATCTGTTCGCGCTGCCCTATGGGCTCAAATGGCGCGGTGCGCGGCGCGTCGGCGAAAAGGGGTGATTCATGGGCAAGACCGATAACAAGCCGGTATTATTGTCGGGCGGAAACCCTCAAATTCCCAAGGGGTATGGTGACGCCCCCGTGCAGGCCTATATCGCTGCGATGCCGGGTTGGAAGCGCGATATTGGTCAGCGCCTCGATGCCATCATCGGCGAGGTCGTCCCCGATGTGGAAAAGGCAGTCAAATGGAACTCGCCATTTTACGGGGTCGAAAAGGACCATTGGTTCACCTCATACCACTGCATGACCAAATATATCAAAGTGACGTTCTTTAGCGGCAGCGATCTCGATCCGTTGCCGCCCGGAACGTCGAAATACCCCGCAGTGCGCTACCTCGACATCTATGAGGACAAGGGGTTCGATCAGGATCAGTTTGCAGCCTGGATCGCCCAGGCCGCCAAGCTTCCCGGCGAAAAATTGTGAGGCTATAGCAATGAAAAAATCTGACACCCCCGACCCCGCTGGTGCGACGGCATCTGAATTGATCGACAAGCGCATTGCCGAGCTAGGCGATTGGCGCGGCAAGGTGCTCGCAAAGGTGCGGGCTTTGATTCATGAGGCTGTGCCCGAGGTGATCGAGGAATGGAAATGGCGCGGCACGCCGGTCTGGTCACATGCAGGCATTATCTGCACTGGCGAGAGCTACAAGACCTATATCAAGCTCACCTTTGCCAAGGGCGCTTCGCTCGACGATCCGGCCAGGCTGTTCAATGCCAGCCTTGAGGGTAATGCCCGCCGCGCCATCGACATCCACGAGGACGCAAAAATCGATGAAGACGCGCTAAAGGCGCTGATTGTCGCCGCAGCCGTCACCAATGCCAGCAAAAAGCCGGCACGGCCAAAAAAGCCAGCAGGGGATAAAGCCCAATGAACCAGCCGATCACCGTTACCGTCGAACGTGAGATGCCCCATCCGCCTGCAAAGATCTGGCGCGCGCTCACCCAGCCTCACTTGATGGAAGAGTGGCTGATGAAGACCGATTTCAAGCCTGAGGTCGGCCATGATTTCACCCTGCGCGGCGATTGGGGCGGCGTCCAATGCCAGGTCCTGGCCATCGAGCCGGAAAAGACCCTCTCCTACACTTGGAACCACCCTCACGACGATCCGGCCTATTCACTGGAAAGCGTAATTGTCTTCACCCTCACACCTGTCGATGGCGGGACACATCTGCGGATGGAACAGACAGGGTTCCGCCCTGAGCAGAAACAGGCAATTGGCGGTGCCAAATGGGGTTGGCAGGAATATCTCGCAAACCTCGAAAAACTGGTCGCCGGAATCGACTAGCAACGGCAAGCCCCTCGTTTCGCGCATGGCTGGAATACCCGTTGGGCGCTTGTTAATCTGCCGGGCCGGGCGCATTTAAGTGTCAAGAAATCAAACATCTGTCTGGAGATTTGAATATGGCACGCAGCGGCGTCTTCGCTTCCATCTCGGGATTTTTCGGTGACGTGGGCCGGGCCCGCAACGCATCGAACCTGTACAGCGATCTGTCCAACCTGTCCGACGATGCACTGCGCGCGCGCGGGCTGACGCGGTCTGATCTGGCACGTCACGCATTTGATACAGCGTTCAACGGCAAGTAATTTTGGCCGTTTTCGCCTGTCGCATCAAAAGGCACCCCGCCCCAGGCCGGGTGCCTTTTGCGTTTCAGTGGCAAACGGTCGACAAGGTCTGTTGACTCGGCCCCCCAACCTGTCCTTTATCCCCGCAATAACATGGCGTGCGGGCAGGAGAAGTCGCTGGCTTTCCCGGTTCGGCCGCAGGACAAACGAGCTCTAATTCCACCCGGAGATTTCATGGTCGCCTCGCGTATCGACAAGCGGTTTGAAAAGACACGGGCTGAAAACCGCCCCGCCTTTGTATCTTTCGTCATGGCCGGGGATCCTGACCCCCGAACCGCTGACGCCATTCTGGCCGGGCTTCCCGCCGCCGGCGCTGACGTGATCGAGCTCGGCATGCCGTTTTCCGATCCCATGGCCGATGGCGTTGCCATCCAGCTTGCCGGTCAGCGCGCTCTTGCCGCGGGCATGAGTCTTGAAAAGACCCTCGCCATGGTCGCCCGCTTCCGTCAGGCTGATGATGAAACCCCCATAGTTCTTATGGGGTACTACAACCCGATCTATATCTACGGCGTTGAAAAATTCATTGCCGATGCCGTCAAATCCGGCGTCGATGGCCTGATCGTTGTCGATCTGCCCGCCGAGGAAGATGACGAGCTTTGTATCCCCGCGATTGCCGCGGGGCTCAATTTTATCCGGCTGACCACTCCGACCACCGACGCTAACCGGCTGCCTACAGTTCTCAACAATGCCTCGGGCTTTGTCTATTACGTCTCGATGACCGGTATCACTGGCGCCGAGATCAAGAACCGCGCCGCTGTCGGTGAAGCTGTCAACCGCATCAAGGCCCATACAGATCTGCCGGTGGCCGTCGGATTCGGCATCAAATCTGCCGAAGACGCCGCGCTTATCGGCAAGGACGCCGATGGCGTCGTCGTGGGATCAGCGCTGGTTAGCGCTGTTGAAAAGTCACTTGAGAATGGCCGAGCCAGCCTGGGAACGCCACAAGCTGTTCACAATCTGGTCCGCACCCTGTCACAGGGTGCGCGTTCAGCCAGAAGCTGATAGTATTGCCACAATTGCCTCCTACATGTTTGACGACGCCCGTCGTCGAAATGAAAAGCTGAGACGAGAAAAATGAACTGGATCGACAACGTCGTTCGCCCCAAGATTCGCTCCTTCCTCAATCGCCGCGAGGTCGAGGATAATCTGTGGGTCAAATGCCCCGAAACCGGGGAAATGGTGTTCCATCGCGATCTTGAGGCCAATCAGTGGGTCGTGCCCAATTCGGGCTACCACATGAAGATCAAGCCGGTTGATCGCTTGAGCCATTTCTTCGACGATGGCCAGTACACAAAGCTCGCACTGCCATCGGTTCCAGCCGATCCGCTGAAGTTTCGCGACACCAAGCGTTATACCGACCGCTTGAAGGAATACCGCACCAAGACCGGCAATGACGATGCCATGCTCGTCGCCCAGGGCGACCTCTATGGCGCCAGGTTGACGGTTGCTGTTCAGGATTTCGATTTCATGGGCGGCTCGCTTGGTATGGCTGCCGGCTCGGCCCTCGTGACGGGTCTGGAAGCGGCGCTGGCCAACCACACGCCGTTTGTCATGTT
The DNA here is from genome assembly GCF_048264985.1 of Pelagibacterium sp. Taxonomy (GTDB): domain Bacteria; phylum Pseudomonadota; class Alphaproteobacteria; order Rhizobiales; family Devosiaceae; genus Pelagibacterium. The sequence continues at coordinate 112,617 of NZ_JBLXCL010000001.1, read as the reverse complement.
CACGGCCTCTGGTGGCGCCCGCATGCAGGAGGGTATCCTCTCACTCATGCAGATGCCGCGCACCACTGTCGCCGTACAGCGTCTGCGCGAGGCTGGCCTGCCCTACATCGTGGTCCTGACCAACCCAACCACCGGCGGCGTTACGGCATCCTACGCGATGCTGGGCGACGTGCATCTCGCGGAACCTGGCGCGGTCATCGGCTTTGCCGGTGCGCGGGTGATCGAGACGACGATCCGTGAAAAGCTGCCCAAGGGCTTCCAGCGCTCGGAATATCTCTACGAGCATGGCATGGTCGATATGGTCGTTCATCGTCACAATCTGCGCTCGACGATCGGCTCGCTGATTGGCCTTTTTACCAAAGCTCCGGCCAATGACGCCATTCCGGCTGCCCGTCAAAGCGCTCCGGCGACTGCGGCGCCTGTCAGCATGCGTGATGCCGCAATCGCTGCCGAAGGCGATGGGGATGATGATTTTCTGGCCAATGCTCCGGTCGCTGGCCACGCCGAATAGTTAGCCCATAGAACCCCAGGACAGCCGTGTCTCGCACCGACGCGATATTGAAGCGGCTGCTCACGCTGCACCCCAAGCTTATTGACCTTGAGCTGGGGCGCACCGAGCGCATGCTTGAGGCCATTGGCCGTCCGCAGGACAGGTTGCCCCCGGTCATTCACGTGGCCGGCACCAATGGCAAGGGATCGACCATTGCGCTGCTGCGCGCCATGCTCGAAGCCCAAGGCAAACGCGTCCATGTCTATACGTCGCCCCACCTCGTCGCTTTTCGCGAACGGGTCAGGCTGGCCGGAAAATTCGTATCTTCGCGGGCCCTCAATGGGGCACTCGAAGAATGCGAATTGGCCAACAATGGCAAGCCGATCACTTTTTTCGAGATCACCACGGCCGCCGCGTTCCTGCTGTTTTCCCGCGTGCCCGCTGACTATCTGCTGCTCGAAGTCGGCCTTGGCGGGCGTTTTGATTCAACCAATGTCATCGAAAATCCGCTTGGCACGATCATCACGCCGATTTCCTCGGACCACACCCAGTTTCTCGGCGATACTCTGGCAGAGATCGCTTCGGCCAAGGCCGGCATCGTAAAGCGGGGCAGCCCGTTGGTTGTCGCCCGCCAGCCCGATCAGGCAATGGACGTCATTGAAGCAGAAGCACGCAAATGCGGGGTCGCGCCGTTTACTGCCGGGGTTGATTTCGATGGCTTTGCCCAGCGCGGCAAGCTCGTCTATCAAGATGATGATGGACTGCTTGATTTGCCGCTCCCTGCCCTGGCCGGCGCGCATCAGATCGATAACGCAGCGCTCGCCATAGCCGCTATGCGCCGGTTTTCCCTCGTTGAGAATGATGCCCAGCTCGGTGCTGGGTTGCGCTCGGTCGTATGGCCGGGCCGCCTCATGGCTCTGCGCGGCGCGCTTTCGTCCTACACTGCTGAGGGCCAGGAACTCTGGCTTGATGGCGGCCACAACGCAGCAGGCGCCCAAGCGCTGGCCACGGCGCTCAAGGATATGAACAAGACCCGCCCTGCGCCCCTGGTTTTGATATCCGGGATGATGGCCTCAAAGGACGCAGCCAATTTCTTTGCGCCTTTTGCCGATATGGCCAGTCACGTCTTTACCGTTCCCATCCCCGGCGAGACCGGCGCCCTGCCGGCTCGCGCCCTGGCCGGGTTTCCCAAGGCGCTGGGGATGCCGACAACCATCGCCCGGTCAGTGCCCGCTGCTCTCCAGCGCGCCGCCCATTTCGAGGGCGCGCGGATCGTGATCTGTGGATCGCTCTATCTTGCAGGAGCTGTCTTGCGCCAAAACAAGACGCCACCGGTCTGAGGCTCGAGAAAAACAAAACGCCCCCAACCGGTAAGGATGGAGGCGTTTTGTCGTCTCGCCGAAACGAAAGGAGCGGCGAGAATCCGGGTCGATCAAACTCAGGCCGCGTGGCCTTCGAGCCATTTAACAAGACCGGCCTTTGGGGTTCCGGCGCCAATCTTGATATCGGCGGCTTCACCGGCCTTGAACAGGATCATGGTCGGGATCGAGCGCACACCATACTGAGCGGCGATTCCGGGATTTTCGTCGACATTGAGCTTGACGATCTTGACCTTGCCGGCCATTTCGCCGGAAATTTCTTCAAGGATCGGAGCAATCGCCCGGCACGGTCCGCACCATTCCGCCCAGAAATCAACAAGCACGGGTTCCTTGGAGCCTAGCACTTCGGTGGAGAAATTGGCGTCTGTAACGTGTCCGGTCATGGCACTACCTTTACTGTCAGGCCCCAGATATGGGCCTTTGAAAATTGCGTTGCACTATAGCTAGGCAGAGTCGGAAGCCAGTTCAAGCCTGTCTGTCACCTCTCCGTCTCACAGCACCGTGACGTCTCGAGCCGCATCATCAAGCAGCGTGTCAGGAATGGTCATCAGCGATGCGGTTTGGGTCCACAAGATCGCCGCTTCGATCCGCTTTCCGGCAAACAGACGGCTTATAGCAAGCTTGTACAGCGCCAATTGCCGCACATAGCCCGCCGAAACTGCTTTCGGGCTATCTGGCACTCCGGCATCGGATTTGTAGTCAACGATCAAAATGGTCTCGCCCGCGATCAGCCTGTCGATACGCCCTTCGAGCCGCGCATCAACCTCGCCATGCCGAATCTTGAGCGAGAACGGCACCTCAGCTCGGCTGTCCGGTCCGAACAGGCCCGCGAGGGCCGGATCTGTAAGGATCGCCAGTCCGCGCTCTGCCACAGGTCCGGCAAGGTCAGGATCGTCGGGCAAGAGCGTTTGCGCGGCGCTTAGGGCTACAGCGTCCCTCTGGTCGCGAGGCACGTCACTCAGATGTTGCAGCAACGCATGCAGGGCGATGCCGCGCATACGCGCGCCCCGCGCATCGATCAGCGTTTCCGTTGCCGTTTCCAGTCCAGAGGACACATAGGCTTCATCGTGCCGCGACGGTGTGAGAATCGGCAGCGTTGTCCGTCTTGGTGGTTGCTCCAGTCTCAGCGGCTTTGTTGAGGTGCGCCCCTCATCTGCTTGCAGGCCCGCGCTTCGGGATGGCTCTGCCTGAGCCGGAAACCGCAGGACGTCACCGCGATGATCGGAAATCTTGGCACTGTGTTCGCCCAGCGCGCCTGACACGGCGCCCATCCAGGTTTCCTCGAGTTTGGTGCGGCTGTCGAGCGTTCCGGCTATGTGCAGCGCCTCTTCGGCTCGCGTCATGCCCACATAGAGATTGCGCCAGTATTCGGCGATATTGCGGTCCTCGATTTCCGCGCGCAGCGGCCGGGAGGCGTCGCAATGATAGTCCTTGCTTGGACAATAGAGCAGGAAGTGTGCGCCGTCATGGCGGCCAAAGAACACGGCATCGGACACTGCCCGCGGCTTTGTCGCAGCATCGGCCAAAATGACCACTGGCGCTTCGAGCCCCTTGGCGCCATGTACCGTCATCACCCGAACCCCGGCGGCCTTGGCCACGAGGTCGCGCTTGATGATGATATCGGATGCCCGCATTGTCGCAACAAAGCCGGTCAATGAAGGCTGGTCGGACTGTTCGTGCTCAAGCGCCAGATCGACGAACTCGGCGATCACTTCGTCGACCTCTTCGCCGAGCCGCGCGTGAAACTGCTTGAGCCCGCCCTGCCCATAAAGCACATGCGCAAAAAACTCGTACGGCCTGTCGAAATCAAGCCGTTGGCGCAGCCCGCTCAGCCGTTCATGAGCCGATTGCGCGGCCGCCAGTGTACTCGTCCCCAGGCGTTCAAACAGGCTCAATTTTCCGCGCCCATGCGCCAAATTGAAAAGGTCTGTTTCCGATATCGAAAACAGGGGTGAGCGCAGCACTGCTGCCAGCGTCAGATCGTCGGCCGGATTGAGCAGAAAATCGGCAAGCCCCAAAAGATCGTCGATGGCAATATGGGCTGACACCGGCAGCCGGTCGGCGCCGGGGCTTGCGATGTTGCGTTGCTTTAGGGCACGCACGATCTCGGGAAAGATCCCCTTGCGTTTCTGGACGAGGATCAGAATATCCTCGGGCCGTATCGCCCGACCGCCCGGTCCGATCGGGGCGCGGATCTCGATCCAGCTAGCGATTGTATCGGCAATTCTGTTGGCCAGTTGCCGTGGCGCAGCTGCCTGGCTTTCAACCGGCTCGGTCGGCCAGGCTTCCGGGATTTCGGGATTATCGGGGTTTTCGATTACTGGCCAGATTTCGATCCGCCCGCCAGCGCGCTGACGCGCCGCCTCATGCCGGATCGAATCCGGCTCGGCCAGCAGCGATGCTGCGATATCGGAGCGGTTGAACACCTTGTCGACGCCGTCCAGCACTTCGCCAAGTGTGCGAAAGCTGGTGCGCAGCACTTCGCCGTGCCAGGTGCGCCCCGCGGCGTTAGCGGCCGCCGCCAATTGGCGGCCCTTGTCCAGAAACAGTTTCGGCTCGGCCCCCTGGAACGAATAGATCGACTGTTTAGGGTCGCCCACGGCAAAGATCGTCTTGGGCTTTTGCGCCGCGCCCACCCCGGAGAAATAGTCCTCGACCAGCGCATCGATCACCGCCCATTGCTCGGGATTGGTATCCTGGCTTTCATCGACGAGAATGTGATCGATCCCGGCGTCGAGCTTGTAGCGCACCCACTCACCCATGCCCTTGTCGCTCAAAAGCGCTGCCGTCCGCGCCACAAGGTCATCGAAATCCATAAGCGAACGCGCGCGCTTTTGGGCTTCATAGCGCTTGAGGATTGCTGCAAGAACGCGCGTCAGCGCGGCGCTGTTCTGGACAATGTTCAGGGCCTTGGATTTTTCAAACAGCCCTTCGAGCCGTTCGGCCTCCAGCGCCAGCCGTTCGGCCAGCTCAGGCATCGCCGTTGCAATTGCCTTCGCCGGAAAGCCACGTTTTGGTGCTGTCCCTGCAGCCGTAAGATAAGCCGAAAACAGCTGGCTGGCCGTAGGCGATGCCCGATCGACGCGTTCGAGCTTGTCTTCAAATGCCGCACGCTTGGCAGTGCCCGGCGGCGTCAGGGACCAGATGACCGGATACTCGCCGGTCGATACCAGCATCCCCGCAATAACCTCGCGATTGAAGTTATCTATGGTTTCACGCGGCCCCACCCCCAAGCTGGCCCCCATGGCGGCGATGGCCCGCTCGGGATCGGCAAGGATCGGCCCAAGCTTGCGATTGTTGGCAAGACATTGTGCAATCGCGGTTTCGATCTGGCTGTCGCTCAGCGCATTGAACAGCGTCCGGACCGACTCGCCCACCGGGCCGTCGGCCACCAGCCCGTCGGCAATCACCTCTTCACGTGCCTCGCGCAGCAGACGCGTTGCCGCCTCGTCCTCGATCACCGTAAAATTGACAGGCACGCCGGCTTCGCGTGGAAACCGTTGCAGCACAGCCTCGCAAAATGCGTGGATTGTGTTGATCTTGAGCCCGCCCGGCGTATCGAGCGCATGGGCAAAAAGACTGCGCGCCCGCAGCTTTTCGGCCGCGCTCGCGCGCTGTCCCAGCAATTGGGCAAGTTCGCGCTCCAGCTCGGCCTCATCGGCCCGTGACCAACCCGCCAGGATGCCCGTTACCCTGTGGCGCATTTCCGCAGCAGCAGCCTTGGTATAGGTCAGGCACAAAATCGCTTCAGGCGCTGCGCCGTCAAGCAGCAGCCGCAACACGCGACGCGAAAGCACATAGGTCTTGCCCGATCCGGCATTGGCCGAAACCCAGGCATTGGCCCGCGGCTCGGCGACGCGTGCCTGCTTGGCCGTGGTGTCGGCGGGAACCAGAAGCGCGTCGCTGCTCATTCGCCCTCTTCCCCGCCATCGAGCAGCGTCCATTCCTCGGTGCGCGCCAGATGGTCGTAATCGCCCTTGAAGCGCTGACTGGCCCTGGGGAGTACCCGCGCCGTCATCGGAAAATCGTCGCGCAGCAACATGGCGGCCACGTGGTTTTGAAACAGCGAGAATGTTGTGTCGATGGCTTGCGTAAGGCTCATGCCGTCCGGGCTGGCATATTGAGTGATCTCAAGTGCCTTTGGCCCATGCGAAAGCTTGATGAACGCCATGGCCTCGGTCAGCCCTTCGGCCCCCACAAACCCGCCGACCCGCGCCATATGAGCTTCCAGCGGCAATTGCGGCGCAAAAAACTGTTTCATTTCCTTTGGTGCCGGTGCCTGTCCGGTCTTGAAATCGATGATTTCCAACCCGCCCGATACCGTCCTGTCGATCCGGTCGGCTCGGCCTGACAGAATGAATGGAGGGTCGCATAGCGGCAATTCGATCCGGCCTGCTATTTCGGCCGTCCGCGCCGTAATCTGTGGCCTGTTGCGCTCGAAATCGAGGAAGGCGCGCGCAATCGCGCCAAACCGCGCCAGCCAGATATCGCGCCGCGCCGGTATGGCATCGAGCCGCCCGTAACGTGTCTGTGCGATGGCCATTATGGTGTCAAATGCGTCGGCATCGTCAGGATCGTGACCGGCCTGGAGGAAATCGCCGAGAATATCGTGAATCAGTGTGCCGCGCTCGGCATGGTCGGGATCAGCGCCCAGGGGGTCGATACGCCGCAAACCCAGGACGTGGCGCGCATAAAGGTCATAGGGTGAGCGCAGCAAGGTCTCGGCCTCGGTAATCGAAAGCCTGCGCGGGCGGACATCGGCCGGTGGCTTTGGGGTGGGCCTGACTGCGGGTTGTGGTGGCAGCCCAGTCGCATCGAGCCGCCGCGCCATCTCAACCCATTGAGCTCCGCGCGCCTGCATTGCCTTGTTGATTTCCGGGCCGACAAAGGCCTCAAGCCTTTGGATAAGCCGTGAGGGGTTGGCGGGCGATGTTCCGGCCCGTTCGGGCAGGGTAAACACGACATCGGGAGCGCCCGCTGCCATCAAAAAGTCATGCGCAGCCAGTCCGTGCAACTTTTCGGGCGGTTCCAGACCGGCCGCCAGGCGCATGCCCCGGCTCATCCACGGGCCCGGATCGGCAATTTCGGGCCAGACGGTTTCGATCACCCCAGCCAGGATCACCCGGTCGGCGCTCATCAGGCGCGCTTCGAGCCGGCCAAAAAGCTGAACATCCTCTGCATCGGGCTGGCGCGGTCGCACGCTCTGGCCCGCCATCAGACCGTTAAGCGCAAAGGCCAGCCCCCAGCCCGAGAGCTTTGGCCCGCGAGCGCCCTGGCGCGATGCCAGATCGATCCAGCGCGTGAGCTCGTCTTCGCCCTCCAGTATCGCAGTCTTGTTGCCCTGCGGTACGTTCCTCAAACCGGTTATTGTCTCGCCGATCGTGCTCGCGACCTCGCTTGGAGCAATTCCTTCACGCGCCATGAGTGCGGCCAGGGGTGCAAGCGCCGCCTCCAGGGCATCGATCAAGGCAAGGCAGGCCCGGGCCTTGTTTTGATCGAGTCTTAATGCCGGGCGTCGCGTTATGCCCTCAAGATTGTCGGCAATGGCGCGCCGCAAACCGGCAAAGCCGGGCAGGGGTCTTTGGCCGCGCAACACGCCAAGGTCGAGCCATTGGCCGGCCAGCGCTACGTCTGCCCGTCCAAGTCCCAGCGCCACATGCCGGTTGCGCAGCAGTGCGACAAGATCGACGGCGGCCAATCCATTGGCCAGGACCGACACGGCCTGACGCACAAGTCGCCCGGCGCGCGAGAGCAGCAGCGGCGTCCCGGCAGCATCATCAAGCGGCACGCCAAATCGCGCCAGTTCGGCGCAAATCCGCCGCGCCAGGGTTTGATCGGGCGCAACAATCGCCACGGACTTGTCGTGGCTCAGCGCGTCATGCACGCAAACGGCGATGGCTCGTGCCTCTTCTTCGGGCGTGCGCGCCACCATCAGTGACAGGCCCGCGGTGCCCTCAGTCAGGCCCGGCCCCATGCCTTGAGCAATGGCTTGCCATTTTGCGGTGGCATCGGGCAGGCCCAGCGCCGCATTGAGGATCGTGGTGCGCGGCGCGTTCTGCGGCACCAATTGGGTTACGGCCCCAGGCAATGTGCCCAGGCGTTTTAGCAGGCGGGCAAGCCCATATTGCGGATGCCCATGCGGGTTCACGCGCGGATCGGTCAGCGTTTCGAGCTCGATTTGGGAGTCGAGCCCGGCCAGAACCACAGCTCCATTGGTCAGCCCGGCCACAGCGGCAATCAGATCAGCCGTTGCCGGTATCGAACCGGTCGAACCAGCGACGACAACAGGCTTGTCCCCGTGAATGACCCCTAAAGATGCGGCCTTGCGCTCAAGCAGGACATTGGTGCGTGCCGCTGCCTCCATCTCGCCCTCTGCGGCCAGAATGTTCGGCCAGGCATCGAGTACGAACGTCACGAAATCGAGATGGTCTTGCCATTGGGCCGGCAATTGATCGCTTTCAATCGCCTTGAGTGATTGCGGGTTGCGCCGCGCAATCGTGAAGTCGTCGATCAGCGTCCCCAGCGAATCCGCCAGCGCAAAAATCTCCGCACCATTAGGCGCGCCCGAAAATCCGCCGGGACCGGGCGATGAGAACGCACCATCGCCCTGCACGACCAGCCAGCGTTCGATGATTTCGGCAAGCAGCAACCGACGCTTGAACCTGTTGATAGCGCCCGGCAGCTCGACAGGCTCATAGGGCGGAATGAATGGCTCCTGGCTCGGATCGTCTCCGCCCAACGGGCGGATATCGGGCAGCAGCATGGGCGTGTCGCCCAACCGTTCGGCCAGGATCCGCGAGAGCGCATTGGCAGCGCGCCGCGTTGGCAGGTAAATCGTGAAATCGGAAAGCCAGAACGGTCCTTCGCGCTGCCAGTCGGGCGCTATCCGTCCATCGATGATCGCCTCGGCCAGGGTCGCGAGAAACGGCGCGTGCGGCGCTATCGAAAAAACTGTGTCCCGATGCGCCATCACACGAGCGCGCCGATATCCTGCTCGGTGCGTTCAAGCGCCTGACGGTCACCGACATGAAACCATTGTGCGGCGATAGTAACGCCCCAAAGCCGCTTCGATTCGCGCGCCGTCTCGAAATGCCTGTAGAGCGAAAACGGCACGTTCGGTCCAGTGGCCGCCAGCTCGCGCGATATCAGTGCAGCCCCTGCATAAACCATCGGCCTGCCATGCGTCTTGGTCAGCCGGCCGGTTTCATCCATGAAGTAATCGGCGCCTTTGCGGAATCCCGAGGCCTCGTCTGGCGCCACGCACAACAGCACCACATCGGCATCACCCGCCCCGAAGCGCGCCTGCATGCGGGCGATGGGAGTGTCTTCGCCGGGAAGCCAGAACGTATCGGTGTTGAGCGCCAGCACCGGGTCCGACCCCAAGAGCGGCAATGCCTTGCGCAGCCCGCCGCCAGTATCGAGCAGCCTGTCCTTTTCGGGGCTCACCGCGAATGCAAGGTCGGGCAGGGCGCTTTCTAGCCGTGCGAAATGGGCGGCAATCATCTCTGCCTTGTGGTGCGCATTGACGACAAACCGCGTGCAGCCCTCGGCCAGTGCCGCATCGATGGCGTGATCGATCAACGGCTTGCCCGCCACCTCGATAAGCGCCTTGGGCTTTTCAAACGTTATGGGCCGCATGCGTGTGCCCAGTCCTGCCGCGAGCAGCATGACATCGGGCATCGGGATCGGTGGAACGGGAAAGGAATCGCTCATGGCCTATTGTGGACCTCCATCCCGCCAGGGTGCAAGCGCTGCGGCCAGGCTGTCCAATTGCCGCCCCCGTGCGGTGATGGTCAGTATGCGCCCCATACCGCTTGCGTCCATGGCCAAGGCAATGTTGAGCCCCGGTCGACGCATGAGCGATGGTGCGCGTTCGGGCCACTCGACAAGCACGATATCGGTTTCATCCTCGACAAGCCCCAATTCGTCGATCTCGGATTCGTCGGCAAGTCTGTAGAGATCGGCATGAATGATGCCGGGATAGGGCTGGACGATAGCAAATGTCGGCGATGGTACGTCCAGATCGGGGACTCCCAGCAGCGCTCTGATAATGGCGCGGGCCAGCGCGGTCTTGCCCGCGCCGAGATCGCCCTCGAGCGTGACGATGTCGCCTGGCTGCAGATGGGTGGCCAGGGCCGCCCCAATGGCGTCGGTGGCATCGGCGTCTGGCGCAAAAAGCGCGACCATTGCGCTATTCGCCTGCGTTCTGCGCCAAAGCGGCGTTGGAGGGGATAATCACTGTGACGCGGGTGCCGCGCGGCTGGCGGCCCTCGATCAAAACCGAGCCGCCATGGAGATTGACGAAGGTCTTGACGATGGCCAGTCCCAGTCCGGCGCCGCGTTGGCGCCCCTCGACAGATTGGCCTTCGAAGCGCTGGAACATGGCGTTGCGCACGTCTTCGGGAATGCCCACCCCGTCATCCTCGACGGCAAAGGCGATGCGGTCATTGCCCCGCGCAGAAACCTTCAGCCGCACCTGCGATCCGGGATCTGAGAACCGCGCAGCGTTGGACAACAGGTTATAGAGCACCTGAACGATCCGCGTGCCATCGGCGACAAATGTTGGCAGATCGCCATCGATCTCGACGGCCAGATCCACCTTTTCCTCGCCGCCGGTAAATGTGGCGTCCAGCCCGGCGCGCGCTTTTTCGATCAGTGCGGAAACATCAAGCAACTCGGGGTTGAGCTGGGCAATGCCGGCATCGACAGTGGCCAGGTCGAGAATGTTGTCGATCAAAAGGCCAAGATTGGCGCTCGAAGCGCGGATATAGTCGGTATAGGCGCGCTGCTTGTCCGATAGCGGCCCCACTTCGCCCGAAGCCAGAAGGTCGGCAAAGCCGATGATGTTGGTGAGCGGCGAGCGCAATTCGTAGGAAACGTTCTGAACGAAAGTATCTTTGAGCCGATCGGCCGCGATCAGTGCCTCGTTGCGCTCCTTGAGCACCCGCTCGTAATTGGCGCTCTCGGAAACGTCCACGAAGGTCATCATGGTCTGCCCGTCAGGCAAACGCACCACTGCATAATCGAGCAAGCGCCCATCGGCGCGGGTAATCCGCCCCTTGGTGTCCGACCGCGTTGGGTTGAGATCGATGATGCGTTGTTTCAAATCGCCCCAGATGCGCCTTCCATCCTCGGGAAACGCTTCCGAACAGGCGCGCGCGATTTCGTCGATATGGGGATGGCTGCCCAGCGTATTCATGGGCAGCTTCCAAAGGAGCGAGAGCCGCGGATTGTGCAGTTTGAGCCGGCCGTTGGTGCCGAACACGGCAACGCCTTCGGTGAGCGCATTGAGTGTTTCGCGCTGGACATGCATCAGCGCGTTGTGCCGCGTTTCCAGCGCCAGGCGCTCGGTCATGTCCTCAAAGACGTAAATCACCCCGCCGGTGCCGGTGGCCGGTGCGGCGACCACATTGGCGCAGCGCCCATCGGGCAGGTACCAGGGCACTTCGCGCGGCGCGGTCAGAGCGTAGCTCATCAAATGCTTGCCGCGCCAGTCGCGATAATCTGTTTCCGCGGGCAGCGCGCCCTGGGTGCGCAGCTTGTCCAGGATGGCTTTTTCGTTGGGCTCTGTGTTGAGCCAATTCGTGTCCAGTCCCCAGAACTGGGCATAGGCTGTGTTGTAATGGGTCAGTTGCTGGCGCTTGTCGAACACGGCGATGGGGGTGGCCAGGGCATCGATGACAGTCGTCAGATGCCCAAGATCAGGCTCTGCATTATCGGGTTCGACAGGTTTGGCGCGCGCCACGGGCAAATAGCAGTACCCAGCGCTGCCACCCGAAAGCGGGAACAGGACCAGCTCAAGCCCGCCAGCCAGTGCGTGTTCTTCGGTGAACGCTATGGTATCGGCGGCGTCTTCGATGGCTTTGAGGTGCCGCTCGCGCGTCGTAACATCGAAAATATCGGGCGCCGTACCGCGCTCGCCCTTAAGCCCCAGCGTGCGTGTGAAGTGCAGGTAGGCGGCATTGGTGTAGATCAGCAGCCCGTCCTTGTCGCGCAGCCAGGCCGGAATGGTGAGATTGGCGAGAATGGACTGAGCTTCGGCCGGTGAGGGCAGCCGGGTGAGGTCGGTCCCCTTGAGCGGGGGTTCGACACTGCCGCCCGAGGGCCGCAGCCGCACGACGGCCGCGCCGCCCACAAGCCGTCCAGTGGCCCTGATGATCCGACCGTCGCGGGCCGTAACCGAGGTTTCAAACACCCGCCCCTCAATACGCAGATCGGTCAGCCGTGCAGCCAGTGCGCGCGCGGCTTCGTCTTCGAGCCAGGAACGGAATTCAAGAACGGCATGGGCGCGGTTTTCGCCCGGCAACAGCGCAGTTATGGGGCCGATCACCGATGGTTCGATCCCGGCGTCACGCCAGATGATGGTGACTTCGGGCATGCCGGCAAGCAACCCCTCGAATTCATCGAGTGCGGCGCGCATGGCGCCAAGCTTGTCTCCGGCATCGCGCTGCGCGGCTTCCGCTTCGCGCCGCCATTTGAGCGCCAGGAGCGTCGCGACGAGTCCAAATCCGGCAGCGCCAAGCGCCATAGCATAGGGCGCTGCGCCAGAGATCGCCGTGGCTGCGAGGGGGGCCGAAAGGGCAGGAGACGCTGCAAAAAGGGCAGTGCCCGCAACGCCAACGGAGACGAATCCCGTGAGTCTGCGGAATCCTGCCGGCCGCATGCCTGATGCCCCCTTGTCCAATGATTTGCCTTGACTGCCCGTGGGATTGCCAGAAGGGCATCCCGAATCAGTTAACCATAACCGCGCCGCGAATCGCGAAAAAGAGTCAAACTGACGGGCCGTGGATAACTTAGGGCTTGCACAGTCCAGAGCAGCCGATTTGATCCTGATTTGTTCCTCAAAAGGTTAATAAAAGGGGCGCCGAAGCGCCCCAATCAGGTTTCCAAAGGTTAACGCGCCTGCGTTAGTAGCGGTAATGATCGGCCTTGAACGGGCCATTCTGAGCAACACCGATATAGTCGGCCTGCATTTTGGAAAGCTGTGTCAGCTTGGCGCCAAGTTTCGCAAGGTGAAGGCTCGCAACCTTCTCGTCGAGATGCTTGGGCAGCACATAGACCTGGTTCTGGTACGCGTCGCCCTTGGTCCAAAGCTCGATTTGGGCGAGCGTCTGGTTGGCAAACGATGCGCTCATCACGAATGAGGGGTGCCCGGTCGCATTGCCAAGATTCACAAGGCGCCCTTCGGAAAGAAGGATCATCCTCTTGTCGCCGGGGAACTCGACGATATCGACCTGCGGCTTGACGTTTGTCCATTTCAGGTTCCGCAGCGCGGCGACCTGTATTTCGTTGTCGAAATGGCCGATGTTGCAAACGATCGCCATGTTCTTGACCCGACGCATATGGTCGATTGTCAGAACGTCCTTGTTGCCGGTCGCGGTGACAACGATGTCGGCGCGTTCGATAGCGTCCTCAAGGGTCACCACTTCATAGCCGTCCATGGCGGCCTGCAGCGCACAGATCGGATCGATTTCTGTCACCAGAACGCGCGCTCCGGCGCCACGCAGGGATTCGGCAGACCCTTTGCCCACGTCGCCATAGCCGCAAACGATCGCTACCTTGCCCGCCATCATCACGTCGGTGCCCCGACGAATGGCGTCAACAAGGCTCTCGCGGCAACCATATTTGTTGTCGAACTTGCTCTTGGTCACGCTGTCGTTGACGTTGATTGCCGGGAAGGGCAGCTCGCCCTTTTCCTGAAGCTGATAAAGCCGCATTACGCCGGTCGTCGTCTCTTCAGAAACGCCCTGGATGGATGCGCGGCATTTCGAATAAAAGCCCGGCTCGGCATCGAGACGGCGCTTGATAACCTTGAACAGCTCTTCTTCTTCCTCGTTGGAAGGGTTGGCAAGAACCGAAGGGTCGGTCTCTGCCTTGGAGCCGATCAGCACCAGCATCGTGGCGTCGCCGCCATCGTCGAGGATCATGTTGGCGACTTCGCCATTGCCCCAATCAAGGATGCGGTCGGCAAACTCCCAATACTCGGCAAGGGTTTCACCCTTGTGCGCAAACACCGGAATACCGGCATCGGCAATCGCTGCCGCTGCGTGATCCTGGGTCGAAAAGATATTGCACGACGCCCAGCGCACATCGGCGCCCAGCGCCGTCAGCGTCTCGATAAGAACGGCTGTCTGGATGGTCATGTGCAACGATCCGGCAATACGGGCGCCCTTGAGCGGCTGGCTTGCTGCATATTCGGCCCGGATGGCCATCAGGCCCGGCATTTCGATCTCGGCCATCTCGATTTCCTTGCGGCCATAAGGGGCAAGCGAAATGTCTTTGACGGCGTAATTGGATGCGGCGCTCATCGGCCCGATCTCCACGTCTGATAAGTGAAAAATTTTCGTGGACTGCTTATACAAGAGACTGGCCCACCCCCGCAACCGGGATATAAAGAAAGTTTTATATCATCGCCGAGGGTTTCCGCGTCGCATCGGCTTTCAAACCCTCAAATCAGATCCTTTGGCTACATGCGCCGCTCTATGCGACTGAGCCTGACCTTGCTGCGTCGCTTTCTGAATGGTGCCCCCAGCACGCTGGCCAGAACCCAGAAAACTGCAAACCCGACCAAAAGTCCGACCAGCACATAACCGAGCCCGACGACAGTAAGGGGAACTGCTGGTTTGAAATCTTCGAGCGCCGCGGCACCGACATCGGTATCGAAATAGCGCGCGATTTCGAAAAGCTGTGTTCCAGCTGGCGCGGTGCGCAGTTCGGCCAATTGGGTTGAAAGCCGCTCATGGCGGGCGAATACGGTCTCCATCGAAATGCCGCGCTCGGCCAGAAAGCCGTCGGCGCTGGCCTGATAGCGCTCAAGGCCCTCGTCTCGTGTCAGCCCGAACTGGGCGGCGTCGGCATCGAACTGGTCGATGATCGCCGTCAGTTCATCTACTGCGCCGGCCAGGCGCTGGGTGTATTGTTGCGTATATTCGGGCGCTTGCGACAGCGTCATCCCGCCAACCGTGGCGCCGATCAGGCAGACAATGCGTTTGAGCATCGATTGGGCTTCCTTTGGGCGGCGATTGATTGGCCGTCAGGCGTGGGGCTCACCGTCCTGGTCTTCATCGAACCCGCCGGTGACCAGTTCCGTGATCGCTTCGATGGCTTCGCGGGCCTGATTACCCGTCGCCTGCACCAAAATTGTCGATCCCGGCCCGGCTGCGAGCATCATCAATCCCATGATCGAAGTGCCGCCAACAGTCACCCCGTCGCGTGTTACGCTGACCTGAGCATCAAAATGATCGGCTGTCCGCACAAAGCGCGCCGACGCACGGGCATGCAGGCCGCGCTTGTTGCAGATCGTCAGCCTTTGGCAAACTGCCCGGCCCGGTTCGGTCACTGTTGTGCTCATTTTCCAAGAACGTCGTTGGCGACATTAATGTATTTACGACCGGCGTCGGCTGCAAGGCGCACGGCTTCGCGCATTTCCATGTCCGGACGGATGCGGGCCAGCTTGACCAGCATGGGCAGATTGAGCCCGGCCAGAACTTCGATTTCGCGATCCTGCATGACCGAAATAGCAAGATTTGATGGCGTGCCTCCGAACATGTCGGTCAGAATCACCACCCCATCCCCAAAATCCACAGATTCCACGGCGGCAATGATGTCCTGCCGCCGGCCCTCCATGTCGTCGTCGGGACCAATCGAGACCGTGGCAATCCCATCCTGGGGGCCTACGACGTGTTCGAGCGCCAATCGGAACTCTTCGGCAAGCCTGCCATGGGTCACAAGGACCAAGCCCATCATAGCTTATGTCAACCTTCTCGATAGAGCGCTCGAAATCATAAGCGCTTCAAAAACAAAGACTTGGAGCCTCTTCGCGATTCGAAGAAACCTTCAAATGCTTTGGTGGCGCAACCGGGGCGAAGTCTTGAACGGGTTGGCGCGGGTTTCAAGTCTTTTCGGACGTCATGCCCGGAAAACCGGACTATGTGGTCCGGCAGTGACCGGGTACAGAGCCGGCTGGCTGACAGTGAATGTTTGCAGCCGGCCAGCGTCTCTCATCAGTCCAGAGTGGCGCCAAGCGCCCTTAACGCAGCATGAACCAGAAACCGCTGGTGCAAGCCATCGATCCGGCCCCGGCGCGGCACCGGGCAGCGTGGCACCCAGATGCCATTGATCTTGGTGGTCAGCGCCGCTTCCTCGAGCAGCCGCTCTTCGTCTTCGACAAGGTCGACAACCAGGTGGACATGAGCTTGCTTTGCAAAGGGCAGCGTTATGATGCCCCGCCCGCGCAACTCGATCATGCCCTCGATGGTTTCGGGAGCTTCCATGATCAGCCCGTCTTCGTCGGAGGACAGCAGCACCCGGTCATCTGATATCAAAAGCGCGGTTTCGCCGCGCAGCCGTCCCTGTTCAAGCAGGTCGAGCGCCAGAAGCGACTTGCCGGCGCCCGAAACGCCAGTGAGAAGAATACCGTGATCGCCGATAAGAATGCCGGTTCCGTGGGCGTTGTGCTTCGCTGGGCTCAAGTTTTCGCTCTGGGTAATGTGAGGGTAAAGACAGCTCCAGTTGCATCGCTTCGGTTGCCCGCGTCAAGCGTGCCCTGGTGCGCCTGAGCAATCTGGCGGGAAATCGACAGTCCCAGACCCGAGTGATCGCCAAAGCTCTCGCCTTCGGGTCGGTCGGTATAAAAGCGCTGGAACACTTTTTCGGCATCGCCCAGCCCCGGCCCCTGATCTTCCACCTGCGCGACCACGCTCTCGCCTTCGGATTTGATCGTGACGGTCACGGTACCGCCATGGGGCGAAAACGAGACGGCATTGTCGATCAGGTTGGTAAACACCTGCGCCAGGCGGGTATCGTGCCCTTTGACCAGAGGTGCGTGGCGCCCCTCTTCGATCTTGAGCACAACGCTCACTTCGCGATTGGCGGCGAGATCGGCCTGGATCGAAACTATGGCTGCCGCCAATTCTCCGAGATTGACAGTTTCGGTGTTCTCGCGCGCCAGCTCGGCATCGATGCGGCTGGCGTTCGAGATGTCGGAAATGAGCCGATCGAGTCGGCGCACGTCATGCTGGATGATGTCGACGAGCCGCTGACGGTCCTTGGCGGTCTTGGCCAGCGGCAGTGTCTCCACAGCGCTGCGCAGCGACGTCAGTGGGTTCTTCAGTTCATGAGCCACGTCGGCTGCAAACCGTTCGATGGCTTCGATGCGGTTGTAAAGCGCGTTGGTCATGGCGCGCAGCGAGCCCGAGAGGTGGCCGATTTCGTCGGACCTGTCAGTATAATCGGGAATTTCCGCCCGCGCCTTCATCGAGCTTTGCACCCGCTCTGCCGCCGCCGAAAGTCTGCGGATCGGTCCGGCGATCGTGCCTGCCATCAGCGCCGAAAGCGTGCCTGTCACCAGCGCGGCAACCAAAGCCAGACGCAGGATCGACCAGCGCTCCTGGGCGACGATGGCATCGATCTCGCCGGGACTTGTCGAGAGCAGCAATGCCCCCACAACGGCGCGCTGACGCTGCACGGGCACGGCGACCGAAACGACCATCTGTCCGCGCGCATCCACCCTCACTATGTCGGCGGGCGAACCATTGAGCGCCGAAGCGACTTCGGGATACCGCACGCCCTCATGGGCGGGATAATCCTGATACAGTGGATAGTCCCCGCCGCGCAAAAGTCGGCCGAACCAGTTCCAGACCGTAAAAAACAGTGGTTGGGACTGGGTGTCGTTCTCGCTGTTTGTCGCGCGCAGGATTTCGCCACTGGCATAGATGTTGTTGGAATCCAGGATCATCAGCCCGTCCCGGTCATAGATTCGGGCGCGCGTGCGCGTCGGGGTCACAAGGTTGCGCAGCAGCGGCGCCACACGTTCGGGACTGATGGGAAATTCGAGGCTGGAATCAAACAATGTATAAGAGGACGGAAACTCCCCCATATAGAGTTCGAGCAGCCTGTCGGGATTGACGGTAATCTGATCGGAATTGGCAGTGGCAGAGGCAGCCACTGCTGCTGAAATGATCTCGCCCTGCACCCGAAGCGCAGAAACCCGCACGTCGATCAGGCCGGCCCTGAAAGTGTTAAGATACATGATCCCGGCCACCAGCGCGGCCAGCGCAACCAGGTTGAGGATCACGATCCGCCGGGTGAGCGACGAGAAAAATGTGAAATTGATCAGCCGTCCCACGCCGCGGAAAAACGCGAACAGGGGGCGCATCAAGGGTTGTCTGGCCGCCTGGCGTTGCCGGGCGGACTTGGCCTTTTCTTCCCCCTTCGATGAGGGGTGCGATCTTGAAATGGTTTCGCCTGCGTCCACGACCTAAAGCGCTCTTGAGAAAAAGTGTAGGGCGGTGTGCAGTATGCAGCCAAAATCGAAGCTGGCGAAAGTGCAGTTCGTCACGCCAGACCTATTGTTCCTTGAAGCGGTAACCGACCCCATAGAGCGTTTCGATCATATCGAAACTGTCGTCGGTGCTCTTGAACTTCTTGCGCAACCGCTTGATGTGGCTGTCGATCGTCCGGTCATCGACATAAACCTGATCGTCATAGGCGGCGTCCATGAGCGCGTTGCGGCTCTTGACCACGCCGGGACGCTGGGCCAGGGCCAGAAGGATAAGAAACTCGGTGACCGTCAGCGTCACGCGCTGGCCCTTCCAGGTGCAGGTGTGACGCTCCTGGTCCATCACCAGCGAGCCGCGCTCGAGCGAGGTCTTGGGAGCGCCCTCTTCGCCGTTGACCACTGTGGATCCTGGCTCTTTGGGCGCTGCGGCGCGGCGCAGCACGGCCTTGACGCGCTCGACAAGTAGTCGCTGGGAAAACGGCTTGGTGATGAAATCGTCAGCACCCATCTTGAGCCCGAACAGCTCGTCTATCTCTTCATCCTTGGAGGTGAGGAAAATCACCGGCACGTCGGATTTCTGGCGCAGGCGGCGCAGCAGTTCCATGCCATCCATGCGCGGCATCTTGATGTCGAGAATTGCAAGGTCGGGCCGATCAGATGTCAGTCCATCAAGTCCTGACGCGCCATCGGTATAGGTGGCAACCTGATAACCCTCAGCTTCCAGCGTCATCGATACCGACGTCAAAATATTGCGGTCGTCATCGACAAGAGCGATCTTGGGCATGGAATTCCCTTTATCTGTTACAGCCTTCCGGCAGGTAAGTTGGCGCGGAAGGTATTTCAACGTCGCTTAAATGAAACTCTTGTGCCGACTTTTGCCGTGCACAATACGCGCAAATTATGGCAAGACCAAACGCTCGGTAGCGGCGCCGGTTCCATTGCGCGTCGCATTGCCCGTTCGCTGCCGATGCCCTGATCGACCCGATCTTGCGGTCCCGCCAAGACCTGCGACGCTCTAGACGAACGTCTTACGACCCATTGCCAGATGGATGCGGTGCTGGCTCAGGCTCTATGGTGGCCCTCAAGTTATCATGGGATTTATGAGTGCCAAAATGACCGCCATCACGTGCCAGAGCCTTGCCAAATCCGTTGCTGCCAGCGCTGCTTCGGTCCGGTTCAACGACACCGCGCCGATCCTCGTGGAAACCGCTGTCGCACTTGGACAGGGGCGGTTGAGCGCCGATGGCGCCTTTGTCGTCGATACCGGCAAGTTCACTGGGCGCTCGCCGTCGGACAAATTCATTGTCCGCGACGAATTGACCGAAAAGCTAGTCTGGTGGGACAATACAAGAGCGCTCGAAACTGCCCAGTTCGAAACCCTGCTTGCCGATTTTTCTGCGTCACTAGAGGGCGAAGCGCTGTTCGGTCAGCAGCTGCTGGCCGGTGCCGATCTCAAGCATCAGCTCAATGTCGAGGTTTTGACGCCGTCGCCATGGCACGCCCTGTTCATCCGCAATCTGTTGATCCGACCGGCCCGCGCCGGTCTCGACGGCTTTGCCCCTCAGGTGACCATCCTGCACAACCCCGCGTTCAAGGCCGATCCCGCGCGTCACGGCACGCGCAGCGAAACGGTGATCGCACTCGATCTGAGCCGCAACATCGTTCTGATCGGCGGCACGGCCTATGCCGGTGAAATCAAGAAGTCGGTCTTCTCGCTCTTCAATTTCCACGCCCCCTCCGATGGCGTTCTGCCCATGCATTGTTCGGCCAATACCGGCAAGGATGGGGATACGGCACTTTTCTTCGGCCTGTCGGGCACTGGCAAGACCACGCTTTCGACCGATCCCAGGCGCATCCTGATTGGGGATGATGAGCATGGGTGGTCCGATGATGGCGTCTTCAATCTCGAGGGCGGCTGCTATGCCAAGACCATCAATCTCTCGCCCAAGGCCGAGCCCGAAATTTTCGGTGCGACAAAGCGGTTCGGTACAGTACTTGAAAACGTGGTGCTCGATGAGCATTCCCGTGAGCCCGATTTCAGCGATGGTTCGAAGACAGAAAACACCCGCGCCGCCTATCCCCTTTATGTACTCGATAATGTCTCGCGCACCGGGACCGGCCCGACGCCGACAAACATCGTCTTGCTGACCGCCGACGCGTTCGGCGTCCTACCGCCTATTGCCCGGCTGTCGCCCGAACAGGCAATCTACCACTTCCTCTCCGGTTACACGGCAAAGGTTGCGGGCACCGAGCGCGGCGTTACCGAGCCACAGGCCACATTCTCTGCCTGTTTCGGCGCACCCTTTATGAGCCTGCATCCCACGGTTTATGGTCGCATGCTCAAGAAGCGTATTCGTGAGTCACTTGCCGAATGCTGGCTCATCAATACCGGCTGGACCGGTGGCGCCTACGGTGTCGGTCAGCGCATTTCGATCAAGGACACCCGCCGCCTGCTCAATGCAGCACTGTCTGGCGAGTTGATCAACGTGCCCGCTCGCATCGATCCGGTGTTTGGCTTTGCCGTCCCGCTTGCCGTCGAAGGCGTTGAGTCCAGGTTGTTGACCCCGCGTGAAACCTGGGCCGATACCGCGGCCTATGACCGCCAGTCTGAAAAGCTTGTCGGTCTGTTCGAAGCCAATTTCGAAAAATTCGCCGCTGCTGATACCCAGATTGCCGACGCTGGTCCCCGCCTGGCGGTCGCAGCCGAATAATCGGGCGGGCGCGAAAAATCCCGAAAGCTCACATTGAGGAAACCCGCATTGGATCGCTCCAGCGCGGGTTTTCCTGATCATGCTCAGCAATCATAGCGCTCAGGCTCGATCCGCACGTCAAGCGCGAGCGCAGTGCCAAGGTCCTGTGCCAGTGCATCGAGCGATTGCTCTTGCCCATAGAGTTCGGAAACGGGCAATTGTTGCTCTTGCGCGTTCGGACCGAGATAGCTGATCGACAGCCATGAACCGCCGCCGCCCTTCGCCGGAAGGATATTCTGCAGCACCAGTCCCGTTATCCGGCTACGCGGGACGATGTAGAGCTGGCGCGAACAGATGATCAATGCCGCCTCATCCCCCGACAGCGCAATCCGTCCCAAAAGGGTTGTGCACGCCTTGACAGGTTCACGGACGAATGTGCGCTCCGCTCCATTTGGCGAGCTTCCCCAAAGGGCATCGAGTGTGCGCGCAGGATTGCCCAGCACCTTCGCAATCGGCACAGCGCTTACTAGCCAAGTGATTTCGGCTGCGTCCAGCGCGCGCCGGAAACCAGCACTCAGCCCCACACTGCATGCAGTTTTGAGGCGCGGATCCCGACTATGGGCATCATTGCGCACCGGAAAGGTTTGCCACTGTGCAGGCCACACGGTCAGGGTTAGGCTCGACGGCCCTGCCTGCCAGCCACAGCCCAGCGTGTTCGAAGACGTTTTGCTGATCTGGGTTGGTCCGAAATGGGCGGAAAGCTGAGCGCGCGCATGCTCGAGATTGGCAAGCATGTCGTCACCAATGCTGACCATCGCACCAAACCAGAGCGGTGTTTCATGACGGAAATTGGCGCCAAGGATATTGGGAGAGAAGGACCCGATCAGCCCGGTCAACCCAAACGGGCAGGGGGTTATGAGAACACTTTCCCGCCCAAACGCTTTGTCGCGTTCAAGTCCATAAGTATCGATCAGCGTCTGACACGACGCCCTGAAGGGGAACTCGATTTGGTCGAGAACGGTTTGAATGGCGTTTGGCTGTTCTGGCCCGCCCGGCAGGGCGGTGTAGCCAAGCTGATTGGGGAATGTTTCAAGCAGCGCCGCCTGCTTTGCGACAGCTGCGGCCTTGCGCCGCCACAAATGCCAGATCAATAGAAGATATGGTTTCCGATGGCGGCGACCTGCGTGTACGCCGAGGCCCAGGAAGGCGAAACCGTAGTTGTGTGGAAATGCATCGCCGTGGTCAGCCCGTCCTCGTGCCGTTTTCCATCGAGTGACTTGCGATAGGCGATCAGCGCCATGATGTTTGACTGAACCCAGCTTTCACGGTCGATGACATTGCCGTTTCCGCCATCGTCGGGCCGTCCGTCGCAGGCAAAGGAAAACTGGCAGCGATTGGGCATATGGGCATTCTGGAACACGACGCCGCAGACACTGTCGGGATAGGTGCGGCTGTCGACACGGTTCAGGATAACCGAAGCAACGGCCCATTGGCCACGGTCGGGTTCGCCGCGCGATTCATGATAGATCGCTTGCGCCAGGCAGTGGATTTCCGACGCGGCAAACTGCTTGCGTTCGGCGGTGCTCACATAGCCCTGAGAAATGTAATCGCTCAATACGTCGGCGGTGAGAACTGCCTCTTCGGCCCATGCCGACGAAAGGCTTACAAGGCCGATTACGACCCCTGTCACCAGCTTGAAGATGGCGTGCTTGGCCCGCGCCATAAAGATCCCCTAGTCCGTTCGGCGTCTCACAGTGGCGCCGTTATCTCGTTGCCCTGAACCCTAAACAGCTTAAGCCATTAACGCGATGTTAAGCTTAATTGTTGGTTAATTTGTAACCGTTTTGAGTTCCATTGCAAGCAGGACTAAAGAACGGGCCTGAACGGGGAATGGTGTAAATCCGTCGGATTTTATGCAAATTTGTACGAGGCGCGCTGCCAACGCGCCTAGAGCACGACGATTCCCGAGTGTTTTGCCTTGTGCTCGGGTTCCACATGGATGGTGACGATTGCGCCATCATCGGTGTTTTTTAGCGCCGCTTCGATACGGTCGCAGATGTCATGGGCGTCAACCACGCTCATTGCGGCAGGCACCACAAGATGAAAATCGATAAACACCGCCTTGCCCGCCTCGCGCGCCCGAACGTCATGGGCCTCGATGGCGCCCTGGGCATTCTCGGCAATGGTCTGGCGGATGGCATCAAGCCGCTCGGCCGCCACTGAAACGTCCATCAGCCCGCTCACGCTGCTGGCCAAAAGCTTTGAGCCGGACCATAAGATGTTGAGACCTACGAGCACCGCAAGCGCCGCATCGAGAAGGGGCTGGCCGGTGATGACGACAAGCACAAGGCCCACGGCAACGCCCAGCGAGGAGACAACGTCGGTCCACAGATGGTGACCATCGGCTTCGAGTGCTGGCGATTGCAATTTGCGCCCCTGCCGAACCAGAACGACGCTCCAGCCCCAGTTGACCGCCGTTGCGACCATCGAGATGGCAATGCCTTCAAAAGGCGCATCGAGTCGGCGCGGCGCTACAAAGCCGTGCCAGGCCTGATGAAAGATCAGCAGCGCGGCGACGACGATGAATACGCCTTCGATAACGGCGGAAAAATACTCGGCCTTGTAATAGCCGAACGGCATCTTGGTGTCGGCTGGCCGGGCCGCAAGGCGCACGGCGATCAGAGCGGCAATTGCTGTGGCCAGATTGACAATCGATTCCAGGGCGTCCGAGAGCAGCGCCACCGATCCGGTGATCTGCGCTGCCCATAGCTTGAGCGCCAGCACGCCAATCGCGACGACAATACTGCCGATGGCAAGTTTGAGGACCTGGGACATGATGGGCTCCGACGCAACGAAACTTGCCCTATCCCAATGGGTGTCCGTTGTCTATCTCTTTGATTTTACTTGCGAATGCTCTTGAGACCTATTTGCAGAACGCGGCGCGGTGGTCAGATGTTCATGGGCATGCGCCATGGTCTCGAGCACGGCTACACACAGTGCGGCGATATCGTCGGATGGCGTAATCAGGTCGGGCACCATCACTGTGCGCATCCCGGCGGCATGAGCGGCGCGCACTCCGGAAAACGAATCCTCGAACGCAACGCAGTGGACGGGATCGACATTGAGCCGGCTGGCCGCTGTCAGATAGGGTTCGGGATGCGGCTTTGGGTTGATCACATCGTCACGGGTGACGATCGTGTTGAAAAACCCGATAACCCCGGCGGCTTCAAGGTGCCCAAGTGCATGGTTGGCCCGCGATGAGGTGGCGACGGCAAGCGGGATGTCGAGTTCGCGCAGTGCCGAGACCAACTCGACAGCGCCGGGCTTGACCGGCACGCTGTCGGCCATCCGCACCCGCATCGAGGCGCGGCATTTTTCGTCGAACGTCTCATAAGGGAAATGTCTGCCGAAATTTTCAGCCAGCAGCGCCGCCGTTGCCTCGTGCGACGAACCCACCATGCGCCCATGCACCGCGTCGCTCATGTCAAAGCCCAGTTCCGTGCACACCTCATACACGATAGCCTTGAACACGGCTTCGGTATCGAGCAGCGTTCCGTCCATATCGAAGATGACGGCGTCGAAGGGATGAGCGAGCGAGGACATGTCAGGCTTTCGGTAACGTTCGGAAAGCATGGTCCCCTAGCATGTTCGCAGGCCCGGTAAAAGGCGCTATCGCGTCAGTGTGTTCCCGTTCAGTTTTCCTCGTCGGGTCCCTCATCGACATCAGGCATATCCTTGCCTTCGATCTCGTCCTTACGCCGCCGCCGGCGCTTTGGCTTGGCTTCGAGCGTCTTGACGGGTGCGTTGGCTGCATCTGCCGCCTCGTCCTCGCGCACCATATGCATGGGCGGCGCCTTTCCGTCTTTGCCCACGCCGAAATACAGCGTCTGGTGGGGGAAGGGGATTTCGATGTCGCGTTCGTCGAAAATGCGTTTGACGATAGCGTTGTAGGCCCGCTTGATGCCCCATTGTTTGCCCGGCAGCGTTTTGATGCGGGCCCGCAGAACGACTTCGCTGGCCCCGAACGCGTTGACGCCCATCCACTCGAAATCGGCGATGATCGCGCTCTTGTATTCGGGATCGGCCCGCAATTCTTCGAACGCATCGAGCATTGCCTGACGCGCCTCTTCGACATTTTCGCGATAGCCAACACCCATATCGATGACCGAGTAGGAAAAACCGCGCATGAAATTGGTGACAGTATCGACCGATGAGAACGGGATGATGTGGTAGGAGCCCTCCACATCGCGGAGCGACACAGACCGGATGGTCAGCCGTTCAACGACACCGGAAATCCCGCCCACGGCCACAACGTCACCCACATCGATAGCCCCTTCGAGCTGGATGAAGATACCGGTGATCAGATCCTGCACCAGCTTTTGCGCCCCAAAGCCGATCGCCAGGCCCAGAACGCCGGCCGAGGCCAGCAGCGGGGCTATATTGATGCCGATTTCCGAGAGTATGAACATCAGCGTGATGCCGATAATGGCGATGGTCAGGGCGTTGCGCATCAGCGCGAACAACGTGCGCTTGCGTGCCGTTGCGCCTGGTGCGAGGTCAGGATTGACCTGCCCGTCGATCCAGGTGTTGAGCCCGATCCACGCCAGCACTGCGACGGCCAAAATGACCAGAATGGTCACTGCCGACCCGGCGACCTGCGCGCCGAATTCGCCTTCCACAAAATCCACGAAGTTGAAAAAGCCCAGCTTGTGCAGGCAGAACACGATGATGGCCCCGATCACGATCAAGCGCACCACCTTGATCACCGCCGGCACGATCTTGTGCAATTGGCGTTGCAGCTCGGGCGAGCGCTGCCGCAGGGATTCGGGCAGGTTGACCCCGTTATTGGTAAGGCGCTTGAGAAGATTGAGGATCACCACCCCGATCATGATAGCGATCACCACCTGCACATTGTCCCAGACATAGGTCTGAAACTGGGCGCTGGTCCGTGTAAGGGCGATGACCGCCAGCACGCCGAGATACAGCAGCGCGAACACGTGCCAGTTGCGGATCGGCAGGGACAGGCCGCGCCGTGCATCCCTGTTCTCGACCATGCTTGTCAGTTTGGCCCTGACCGGTTGGCGCGCCACCAGCACTGCGACCGCCATCGCGATCAGGGTCAGCAGCAGCAACACGATGGAAATGGCCCGCCCCGCCGCGAACGAAACGCTGGTGGTCAGCAGCGGCAGCATCATGATCTGGCCGAAAACAAACAGCGAGACGATGAAACGCGACCATTTCATCACAGTTACCGACTCGGTGTTCGACAGGTGCACGAGCCTTTGCTCGGGCAAATTGGGTGAAACGACGGTGCGGAAGATCGACATGATCACCTCCACCATCAGGAACGCGTTGAGATAGAGAGAGTGCTCGACCCGGATCACGCCGGCTTCGCCCAGCAGCGTCGCGGCCACGGCGTAACCGGCCGCATAGGGCACAAGCGCGGCGGCGATATCGAGCAGGAATTCGAGAGCCAGAACCAAAGGCTTGGCGATCCAGCCGCCCGACTGGAACAGGGCGTGCAGCCGCTCGCGCGGCAGGCGCACCAGCCGCCGCATCACAAACAGTCCGGCATAGGTCAGGACAATCAGGATCGCCACATCGGCAAGGATGGTCCACAGCGCATCGAGCTGGGTGATCGACAGGGCCGAAAAGATTTGCGGCGTCGCCGCCAATTGCTGCCAGAGCCGCTCGAGCGAGGCCGCCGTGTTTTCCACTGCCGAGCGGGTCATGTCCGAAATCTGCGCCCCGACCGAGCGCAGCTCGTTGCCGCCCTCCTGGGTCGGCGCGGTTTCCTCGGCCGCGCCGCTCTCGTCAATGCCTGCCTCGAGCTCGGCAATAAGCGCCTCGCGCGCGGCATCGTCGCGCAACACGTCAATCAACTGGCTGAGCGCCTGTTGCGGGCTTTCGCTGCTCGCCTCGGTGTTTTCATCTTGCGCCATTGCGGGGGCTGAGAGCCCCAGGCCGATGATCAGGACGATAAGCAAGTGCGAAAGGCGGGCAAAAAACTGGAAGGGCATGGACCTTGGGGAACTGTTCGACGCTGAATGGAGCGCAAGGCTATCTGCCTTCGCACTTCGTTTGAACCCCCGCCGCACCAATCGGTTGCCTGCAGCGCTGAATTTTTCGTGCGCCGGTCATTTTCGGGTTGTTGCGCGCCGGCCGCAATGCGACTGCGCTGGGACGCAATGTTTCGGTTTGCAAGCGCCGGACGTCAACGGCCTGCTTCCGGGACCAATTCCGTGGACTGCAGAAATGCTCTAGTGTCCGCAACGCACGATAGATTGGAGACGACAATGGCATTGGGCAGGATTTTCATTGGTGTCGGCGGTTGGACGTTCGAGCCATGGCGCGGCACCTATTATCCTGAAAAGCTCGCCCAGAAGCGTGAGCTCGCGCACATGGGCGCCACCATGACCGGCGTTGAGGTCAATGGCACATTCTATGGCAGCCAGAAGCCGGAAAGTTTTCGCAAATGGCACGATGAAGTGCCCGAGACCTTCATGTTCGCATTGAAGGGTACGCGTTACGCCACCAACAAGAAGGTGCTGGCCGAGGCAGGCGAGTCGGTCAATCGCTTTACCTCAAGCGGGATTGTCGAGCTCAAGGACAAGCTGGGGCCCATCAATTGGCAGCTTGCCGCGACCAAGAAATTTGATCCCGATGATTTTGCAGCCTTTCTGAAGCTGCTTCCCGCCACCCAGGACGGCACGATTTTGCGTCATGCGCTCGAAGCCCGCCATGAGAGTTTTGCCAATGCCGAGGCTGTGGCCCTGGCGCGCGACAATGGCGTGGCGCTGATCACCGGAGCGGATGCCGAATACAAGGTGATTGCCGATCCGACTGCCGATTTCGTCTATCTGCGGCTTCAGGGCACAACCGAAGACCATGAAAAAGGCTATTCGGACAAAGATCTCGACGCCTGGGCCGACAGGATCGTCACCTACGCCAGCGGCGGCGTGCCTGACGATTTGTCCCGTTTCGGCTCGCCCCCCGCCGAAACCCCTCGCGACGTCTTTGCCTTCGTCATCTCAGGCTTCAAACAAAACAACCCCGCCGCTGCCATGGCCCTGATCGAGCGGATCAACAATCGGAATTAGGCTGGTTATTTCACAACGCCCAGCATTGGCCCATAGCCGCCATGCCAGGAAAAATCGTTGCGGCGCAGGGGCGGGTAATAGAGACCGACGCCGCGGCCGCCATCGAGAAACAGTGCATCGGGGCACTCGAGCTGGTCGCGGAACAGGCGCGCGAAATCGTGGAAATTGACCACGCCGTCGCTCACTGCCAGCCGCACGATTCCGTTTTCGCAAACGCCGATGCCGCTGCGCCGAGTGCGATCGGTTGATCCATCGATCAGCGCCGAATGCAGAACATTGTCCTGCACCAGCAATGGGCCCGATTGCGTTGCGAACTCTATGTCGCGTTGCTTGGCGACGAATATTTGCGTGTCCAATATGCCGGCCCCGTCTCCATCGATGAAGAACACTCCATTGGGCTTTTTGTAAAAATTGGGCACCGCAGCGGGTGGCCCGTCGACAGTGCGCGTGTTCACTGGACGTTTTTCGTCCCCGTTCTCGGTATAAAGCCCGATCGGAGCGTAGTCCTCGCCATACATGCCGGCGTTGATCGCCAGGGCAAGGGTTTGATCGCTCTCGGCAAACCGATCAGCAACAGCTGAAAACGTGCGGTAGGGTGCGCCCTCGTCGTCCTGCCAGAAAAGGCGCAGATCCTCGGTGGCTGGATCGATTGTGCAGACAATGAAGTCGGACTCCGCAAAGCGCTGCCGCGAGCACTCTTCGGCCAATGTGGCCGGCACATACCCCAGCGGCGCGACCATGAGTACAAGGCCGGCAATCAGCGTTCTGATTCGGGACATCGTACCGCTCCGCGTCTTGACTGGGTCAGCCCCTATCACGAAGCGCCTGCTCGGGCCAATCGCAACTGCCTGATGGGTCCGCGCCGATCACCCGAAGCGGCGCGCAGCGTCCACGGCCAACCCCAGCCCCACAGCCCCAAACTGGTCCGATTGGGCAATACGGGCATGGCCGAAACGGCTATCGACAAGCGCGCGCACCTGGCGCACCTGCGCGCCGCCACCGGTCAGGATCACGGTTTCGATAGCATCGGCTCCAACCCCTGCGGCGGTCAGGGCTTCATCCATTGCGGCCCCGATCTTGGTTGTCAGCGCAGCGCTTGACGCTTCGAACTCGGCGCGCGTCGTCGCAATGGCCAGCGAAAGCCCAGGTTCAATGAGTTCGATTTCGGTTTCGGCTGCATCGGTCAGAGCGATTTTTGCCTTTTCCACCTGCCCGGCCAGCCGGTGCCCTGAGCGGTTGGCCAGAAGATGTTTGAAGCGCTCGAGTTTTTCGGGTTCGGCGGCCTCGCGCTGCAGGCTCTTGATGTCGCGCAGGATTTCGGGCCGGTAGAGCTGGTTGATCTTGTGCCATGTCGCCATGTCGTGAAAATACCATACGGGCAATTGGCGCTTGCCATCCCTGGTGCTCGTCCCGCGCCCCATCTCGGGCATGACCTTGGCAATGTTGAGCTGGCGGTCGAAATCGGTGCCGCCGACATGCACGCCCGCGGTGCTCAATATGTCATTGCGCCGGTCGGTGCTGTTCTTGCGTTCTGGTGAAAGACGCAGCACCGAAAAGTCGGAGGTGCCGCCACCGATATCGACGACCAGTGCCAGCGATTCGCTGTCGAGCGTGCGTTCGAAATGCAGCGCCGCCGCCACTGGTTCGAACTGAAATTCGATATGTTTGAATCCTTGGGCGCGCGCCGCCGCTTCAAGCTGGTCTTGTGCCGCGCGATCCGCACGCGTGTCCCCATCGACGAAAAATACCGGACGCCCCAGAACCACCTGCTCGGGCATTGCGCCGGTATGCGCGATTAGCCGTTCGCGCAAATGCTTCAGAAATCGCCCGATCAGGCCTTCGAAGCTGGTGCGCTCCCGCCCGATCTGGGTGGTCTCGTCCATCAGCGATGTACCAAGGATCGATTTCAGCGCTCGCATGAAACGGCCCTCGGCGCCGTCCATATATTCATGAACCGCCGACCGCCCGAAATGAGTGCTGTGGTCCTCGAAGCTGAAAAACAACGCCGAAGGCAGCGTCACGTCATTGCCCTCGACTGGAATCAGCACAGGCGTGCCGTCGGATTGCACGAGCCCGATGGTGGAATTGGTGGTGCCGAAATCGACGCCACAATGAAGCGATGACATTGGGTGTTCTCAAGGATCGTGGGGCCTGGCCAGCGGCCATTCTGGCAGCCCGCGGTTTGGTGAAGGGGCGCTGATCTACCCCATCCCCCGCCCCATGGCAACACGACCCGCCAACACGCGGTCCCCGTATCGCCCTGTTTATTCCTCGGAGGTGGCGTAGAGCTCCAGTGCAACGCCATCAAGCATGGAGGCCAAGTCATACGGCTGGTCGGCAGTAGTGGTCCTGTAGCCGTCGATGCCGTTGTAGGGAGCGTCCTCCTGACAGGCGTAAAGCATAAGGTCGATGGCCTCTTGCTGAAAATCGAGCGTATCGGTTCGAATGCTGTCGAACACATCATCATAGACCGCAACGATTTCGGCATCGGTCATCGCCTCGATGCCATAGAGGTTCCATTCATCGTAGCCCATGGCCTTAAGGATCATGGCCACGTCCAGAGCGTTTTGGCGGGTATTGTATTTGGAAAGATCGGTTCCGTCTGCCTCGACTTCGGCCAGGCAGTCGCGCAGGAACCGGGTGACGACGGGGTTGTCTTCATCGTCAGCCTCAAGCGGTCCGACCGCGTCGATCAACAGCGCTGTAATGTTGTCGGTAAGCTGTTGCTGGCAGGAAACGCTGCCTGAAGAAATGCCCGCCGCCCGCTGATCGGAGATTACAACGTCGCGGGTGGCGCGGAACGGTGCGAAAACCTCGGCCATGAATGCCAGCCCGCCATAAAGGTTACCGATGCCCGGGCCAGCATGCAGATAGACCAGCGGATCGCTGGCCGGGTATGTCGTGTCGGCGCGCAATATCGCAAAGGCGAGATCGATTGTCTGACCATTATCGGGCGCATCGTGGTCTTCGGGCACAGTCACGGTGCCGCAATAGATGGTTTCGCCGACAATTTCGGTGCGGTCCAACGGGTCGCTGCAACTGGCGGCCTGTATGGAAGCCCCTTCTCCGCGCGCCATAAGGTGTTGGAAATCGGATCCGTCCGGCTCGGGCGCCGTCAGCGCCAGAAGCATTGCAACATCTGTTCCATCCCCAGCATCCCCATTGCGCTGCGCGCCAGAATGGCTGGTTTGTGCGGCAGTTTCAGGCCGTATCGACCCGATGATTACCGCATGGAAGCCCGATCGAAACAAGTCGATCAGGCAACCTCACCCTCCTGCCGAGGCTAGGCACCGATTCCCAGCACAGGGTAGAGCGAAGCGATCAGCAGAACGGCCATCGTGATATTGAACACCCGAAGCCGTGTCGCGCTCGAAAGCCATTGACGCACAACGGTCCCCAGCCACGCCCAAACAGAAATCGCCGGGAAACAGACAAGCGCAAATGCGCCGGCGACGATCGCCACAGACAAGAGCGAACGGTCGGGTGCGTAGAGCGTGATGGCCGACAGCGCCATTGCCCAGGCCTTCGGATTCACCCATTGGAAGGCTGCGGCTTGCACAAGACTCATCGGGCGTCCTGCCGCTGGGCGGTCCGGGCTTGGCGCTGCTGTGGCAATCTTGAAGGCCAGCCACAACAGATAGAATATCGAGGCGATCTTGAGCACAGTGTTGAGCGCCGGGATGGCGTCGAACAGCGCCATGAGGCCCCCGCCAACCAGCAGCACCATGAGCGACACCCCGCCCATGATCCCGAGCATGTGCGGTATCGTTCGGCGAAATCCGAAATTTGTCCCCGATGCCATCAGCATCAGATTGTTTGGCCCGGGCGTGATGGTCGTCACGAAGGCAAACCCGAAAAGGGCTGAAAGAAGGGTAAGGCTCATTATGTGGCTTTCCGTTGCGAATGCGGCAATGTTAGAAGCACAAAGCCGCAATGTTCCGTCAAATGTGGCTCGATAGCGCCCGATTGGACAATTAATGACCGGTATCGACCAGATTGATCAGAAAATATTGCGCGCGCTGCGCGACGATGGACGCATCACCAATGTGCAGCTGGCCGAACGGGTCAGCCTTTCCCCCTCGGCCTGCCTGCGCCGCGTGCAGGAGCTCGAGCGCTCAGGTGTCATCAGGGGCTATCGGGTCGTAACCGATCCCGAACGGACCGGCCGCGCGCTTGCGGCCTATGTTCTCGTCGGCCTGTCCTCGCACACCAAGGATGCCCAGCAAGGGTTCGAGCGCGCCATGGCGCTGGCGCCCGAAGTCGTCGAATGCCACAACATCGCCGGCTCTTTCGAATATCTGTTGCGCGTGGAAAGCGCCGACCTCGCAGACTACAAGCGTTTTCACACCGAAGTTCTGGGCACACGCCCCCATGTGCACGCGATCACGTCCTATATCGTCATGGGCTCACCCAAAGACGAACGCGCCACCTGATCCGGCTTCCCAAGCGCACGGAGGCGCTGGATGGCGGTCCATCATGGAGGCGGTCGAGCTTCCATGGGGACAATCAGGCCCCAGGGCGTCTCCCGTTCGCCCCCGGTGATTGTAAATCCGAGCTTGGCATAGACAGCGATGGCTCTTGTATTTGTCGGATGGGGATCGACGGCGATGACCGGAGCGCCGGCTGCAAACAATTGATGCATCCTCTGCCCGATAAAGGCTGTGCCATGGCCCCGGCCGATCATCGCCGGGTCGCCGATATACTGGTCGATCCCGCGCGATCCGTCGGGCAGATGCGCGAAATGATGTTCGTCCCATCCATGGACCGTATAGTCCTGCATGTACGCAAATGGCGTCCCGCCCAGCGCCACCATCATTCTTGAAACCCGGTCATCGAGCAATTCCTCCCGATCATACGGCGCGTCATTGCCCCACCACTTGCGAACATGGGGATGGCTCTGCCATGCCCGAAGGCGAGGCAAATCGCTCATTGCAGCGGGACGAAAAACGTACTCTGCCGGGTCCATATGCCCACTTTACCGGTCAGCGTGGCGAGAGGAAGCCCGGATGCAAATCCATCGTTGCAGACGCCGAGCGATAAGCGATCCCCCGCGAGACGACATCTCACCAGCCCCTATGTCGGCGATGTGCCTGATTGGTCCGCATCTGATAAGGGATAGCCCACGCAGATCAGAATAAGCGGCGTCACGGGCGCGCGAAGTCCGAGTATGTCGGCACACGCCTCATCGTTGAAGCCCCCCACCCAGACACACCCAAGCCCCTCCGCCACGGCTTGAAGGTGCAGGTTCTGTGCCGCCGCTCCGGCCTCCAGATACACATATCGCGCGCCGCGGCCCCCGAAGGGCTTCTGGTCGGCAAATTTACGACTTGGCGTGACCATGTCCGCGCAAACCGCAACGATGCACGCAGCATCGGTGATCCATGATGGCGCATCGACACAGGCCCGCTTCAGCCGCTCGCGCAGATCCTCGGGTGCATCGACATGTTTGAAGCTGCGATCGCTGCGATCGAGTTGATAGAGGCTGTGCGCAAGGCCCTCCACGCGGTTTGGAAGGCAGTACATGTCAAGCGGATGGATCGCATGCGCCGATGGGGCGGTCCTCTTGCCGTCCGAAGACGTGATCCCTTGCGCTGCCCACATCAGTTTCTTGAGCGCGTCGAGCGGAATGTGCTCGTCGCTGAATTCCCGAACCGTACGACGGCGTGTGAGAACTTGATTGAGGCTAAGATCGGTCATCAATCAGCATAATGATCATCGACCTGCCAGAAGCAACCCGTGGCGCCAACATCGCCGAAAAGAGCCCCAGATGTTGCCCAGGTCGATGTTCAGCCACGAATGGCGGGCCGATTGTCATTTGGAGGTGATCGAATACAACGATAGGCTCTTCACAAGCGTCGCCTTGGTTGAGCTGAACTCAATAAAGATGGCGAAGGGCTGCTGAACCCCGCCCACGGTCATTGTGCCGTTGGCAGCCCCGATTTTTCCGTGGCTGATGGCATGGGTGATGTCCACAGCGCTCACGCCTTCGGGCACGCCGGGCAGCGCGGCACCATCCTGCAGGTGCGTTGCCAGGTTCGCGCCCGTAAAAAGTCCGATAACAAGTTCTTCAACAAAAGCGTTCTTTGGCGAGTTCTTGCAGTCCGCACTCCGCGTTATCTTCATGGCCCTTCTCCTTTCCAATCAAGACGCACAACCGGCCCGTATTCCGACACCTCGCCGCGTCGCGATCAAGTCTGGATTGTTTCGGCAGGGGGACTGGCGGTGGAAATCGGTCCGGCGGCATTTGGACAGAAAACGG
Source organism: Pelagibacterium sp. (assembly GCF_048264985.1). GTDB lineage: Bacteria > Pseudomonadota > Alphaproteobacteria > Rhizobiales > Devosiaceae > Pelagibacterium. The sequence continues at coordinate 78,420 of NZ_JBLXCL010000001.1, read as the reverse complement.
GAAAGCAGGCGCAAATATCGACCGACACATGCAAGCCTTGTAGCATCTCTTGATGTTGTGTTCGTACCTGGTGATCCGATGACCAACGACGGCTATTTTCCTCAATCCGTGGCAAGGACTTACGACGCGGATCACGGCGGGACCGACCCGGGGCTGATTCAACAGACGGTCGAGGTGCTATATGACTTGGCCCAGGGCAAGCCTGCTTTGGAGTTTGCCATAGGAACCGGCAGAATTGCGTTGCCTCTGTCCGAACGCGGATGTCGCGTCGCCGGGATCGAACTCTCGCAAGCCATGGTGGCCGAACTCCGTAAGAAGGAGACCGGCAATCCAATCGAGGTGGCGATCGGCGATATGACCCAAACCCGAGTAGAAGCAGAATTCTCACTCGTATTTCTTGTCTTCAACACCATCGATAATTTGACCACGCAAGAGGCGCAGACTGCGTGCTTCCGAAACGCCGCCGAACACTTGTCGAGGGGAGGTCGCTTCCTCATCGAAACGCAGGTGCCCCCGATTCAGAAGTTGCCGTTCGGGCAAACAATGTCTGCCTTTGCCTGTTCACCAGGGCATATGGGGATCGACGACATTGATATTGTTACACAACGCTACACCTCCAATCACGTGTGGATGGGTGGGGATCAGACGACGTCGCTGACAATTCCGTTTCGCTATGTCTGGCCGTCTGAACTCGACCTCATGGCTAAACTCGCCGGACTGGAGCTGGAACACCGCTGGAGCGATTGGGACAAGTCGCCGTTTGATCGCTTCAGCAAGAGCCATATATCCGTTTGGCGAAAGCACTGATGCAACCAGAATGACGGACGGCCTGGCGCAGTTACACGCGAAAACCGCCATCCTGATCCAGCCGCTTCGGGCAGCCCAGCACCGCCCGTAGCAGGCACGCGGGAAGCTGAACCAGGCTGGCACCCCGCCGGTCAGGTGCGTTTCTAGTGGAATGGAGCGCCCCTGAAGCTGACCGATACGAAGTTTGCCGTCTCGGCGATGGGGTCTTCTGCAGGACGTCCGTGAAGGGGGCGCGCAATCTACAAACGGTTGGGCGCTGCCTCTGAGCGCAGACCTGCTACGCTGTATGGCGGATTCCGAACCTGTCCGCTTGAGGGGCATCGGCGTTGTTCGCTTCTGCGGCCGAAAACGATCGAAATCTTCTGTCATGCTCTTGAGGGCTTCGACAAAAGCGATTGCCTGCAGTCGACCCGGTTCACCAAGTCCATGGCGGGAGGCGTGTTGAAGGCGCGGCGCTGCCTGGAGCGGAATTTCATAGCCCCGCCTTCGCTGGAAGAACTGGCAGCCAAATCAGGACTGAGCCGCAGCACGCTGTGCACAGGTTTTCGTCGGATGCTGGGCCAGTCAGTCTACGACTATATTCGCGATCTGCGCATGCAACAGGCACTTTTGCTGCTCACCGAATGCGATGATCCGCTCACCCAGATCGCCTATGCTGTCGGCTACAATCGCCCCTCTAGCTTCTCATCTGCGGCAGAGAAGCAGACCGTTCGGGGGTGCCAGCTCCCGACATCATTCGCGTCGGCGTGGGTTTGATGATCCAATGATGTGTCGGCTCTCGTTCGCTTTTCGGGAGTGGTCTGAGCCTGTGAGCAGCGCAATGGGGCGGAAACGCGCCGCACTTCCATCATTGCCCGGCAAGGAACCGGCTGCCAGCAGCCAGATCCGCCGTCCAATTGCTTGACGGGTCAAATATAAATGTGACATATAAAGTTACATGAAAAACGGCGACCTCTCTCACTCCGCTTTTGATGCAAGCCATGCTCAAAACTATGCTCAAGGCACACCGCGCAAGGTGCCGGGGTTCGATAGCCTGCACAAAATGACAGCGCAGCTTATGGCAGAGCGAGCGCCGGAAACAGCAAGGATTTTGGTGCTGGGGGCCGGCGGTGGTCTGGAAATAAGGGCGCTGGCCCAAGCCCATCCCGGCTGGGTTTTTGACGGCGTGGATCCCTCAGCCGAAATGCTCGCTGCTGCCCATCGGACAATCGGCGATTCCGGAAACCGTGTCGCCTTGCATCAGGGGTATATCGATGACGCTCCTGAGGGAATGTTCGATGGTGCGGTGTGTCTTTTGACCCTGCATTTCGTGGCCAAAGACCGGCGGCTGTCAACACTGGGGGCAATCAAGCGCCGCCTTGTTCCCGGCGCACCATTCGTTCTCGCCCATATCAGCTTTCCCCAGACCGAGCCCGAACGCAGCCAATGGATTGGCCGCCACATCGCCTTTGGCGGTGGCGACCCGCAAGACGAAGCCGCCCGAGCCGCCATCGCCACCAAACTCTCCATCCTCGCCCCCAAGGAGGACGAGGCCATGCTGGAGGCGGCAGGATTTACCGATATCTCCCTCTTTTATGCCGGCCTGAGCTTCCGCGGCTGGGTGTGCTACGCCTGACAGCACCGGACACGCCGTATGACATCTCTGTTTGGGGAGAGAGCTGCCCTCAACCCGCAGGTCCGTGAGAGGTTTTCCATTCAGCCAGGCCAAAGCCGCAGATACTCCCACCCTCGCTGTCCCGGACGTGATCCGGGACCCAGCGGCCGTGCCGGGCCAATAGAGATTGCTTCAGGGCACCTTGGCTCCGGTGTGCACCTGGGCAGCCTGGGCGCGGCAAAGATCCACAGCGCTGGCCCGAAATCCGCTGTACTTCCCACCTCTGTTAAGCTGATGTGCCGCTATGCGACCTTGCGCGCCTTCTGATCTGCGGCAAAAGCCTTGCCGAACCGGTTGGCAAGAAAAACGTCAAGGTCGATATCTTCTTGCGCCACAAAACCCTTTTGCGGCAGATCGCCTGCCGCCAGCATGTCGAGCACGGTCGCGATGCCCGAAGCTGTTGTGATCTGGATTGCCGAGCGTTCCTTTTTGCCCACATAGCCTGAAAGCACAGTGCGCTCGAAAATCTCGTGGGCGGGTTGCCCGTTCTTTGTACCCGTCACATCGACACGGATCACCACCATGTCCTGCTTGGTAGTGGTCAGCGCGTGCCGGAAAATGTCCAGCGCCAGATCGCGGCGCGCCTTGAGATTCAAATCGTTGAGCAACAGTTTCATGATCCGCGCGTGGCCCGGATACCGGATGGTGCGGTAGTTGAGCGAGTTGACCTTGCCCAAGAGTTTCGCCGGAGTCGAACCGAGCCCGCCCGAGGTGTTGAACGCTTCATAAGCGACACCATCGATTGTGAGCGTTTCGATATCTTCGAGCGGAGCGATCTCGGCCATCTCGCCATCAACGATGGCTTCGCACGGTTCGCAATATTCGTTGATGACGCCTTCGGGCGACCAGGTCAGTGCGTAGTTGAGCACATTGGTGGGGAACTGGGGCAGCGCGCCCACCTTCATCTTCACGGCGTCCAGCGTGTCGAAGGACTTTGCCAGGCTCATTGCGGCGATGGCGATGAACCCCGGCGCCAGACCACATTGGGGAATGAAGGCGCTCTGGGCGTTCGCTGCGATCTCTTTGACCCGGCGGGTCGATTTCACGTCTTCGGTCAAATCGAAGTAATGGACATTGGCAGCCGCTGCCGCTTCGGCAATCCGTGTGGTCAGCGAATAGGGGGCCGCGGAGAGCACTGCGAATTTTCCCGTAAGGATGTCCTCGAGGGCGCCGGGCTCGGCAACTTCGCAGCGCGCGGTTTTGACTTCAGCGTCAGTGTCGAGCGCCGCCAGCGCCTCGGCTGAACGGTCAACGACTGTGACGGAATAATCCCCGCTCTGGCTCAGCATGTCCGCAATGGTTGCGCCAATGCGTCCGGCGCCGATGACAACGATCTCTTTCATCCCAAAACCCCTCTTGGTCAAAGATCACAAATGTTGGGGCGCCGAACGCTCAACTCCATAGCATTTGGCGCCATTGTTTAAGATGATGCCATGAAGTATCGTTGATTAGCAGCCTGCGTTCAGGCACAATTATGCCTTCATCTACTCAAATAGACGAAAATTTACGCCATAATGACGAAAATTAACGCCGACCGCCAACTCATCGCCCTGCTGCGCGAAAACGCCCGTACGCCGGTGGCCGAGATTGCAAGAAAGCTAGGAATATCAAGGAGTACGGCTCAGTCGCGGCTGGAAAAGCTTGAGCGGAACGGCACGATTGCCGGCTATGCTGTCAAGCTCTCCTACGACTATCTCGCTGGACAGATTCGCGCCCATCTCATGGTCACCGTGGCCCCCAAACTTGCGCCTAAGGTCTTCAGATTCCTCGATGATCTGATTGAAGTCCGCACCGTCCACTCGGTCTCGGGCAGCTTCGACATGATCGTCATCGTCGAAGCCCCCTCAGTCGCCGAACTCGATACAGTCATCGACAAGATCGGCGCCCTGGACGGGGTCGAGCGCACACTGTCATCGATCGTTTTGTCGACGCGCATCGACCGCTAAGTCATTATATAAACTTGCAAAAGCTTGTGTGCCAGAAAGAGCCCGCCACGCCTGCGCACACCCCGCAGCTAGGCATTGATTGGCTGTCCGCGTCCAATGGCCATGTCCTTGCTGTCGAAGCAATGGAGGTCTGAAGTCTTGGCTGTCAGGCTAATTTTCTCGCCTTTTCTCAACCGGCGCTCCGATCTGCTCGATCTGCCCGCCATTCAACACCACAATGCGATCTGCCAGCGTCATGGCTTCCACCTGGTCGTGGGTGACATAAATCATTGTTGTATCCGGCAAGCCTCCTTGAGCTTGGCCAATTCAACAGGCGTCGCCACACGCAGGGCAGCATCAAGGTTGGACAGCGGCTCATCGAACAGGAAAACCCGCGCTTCGCGCACAATGGCGCGGCCAATTGCAACGCGCTGACGCTGCCCGCCTGACAATTCGCGCGGATAGCGCCGCAGATAGGGCGTCAGTTGAAGCATTTCTGCCGCGGCTATGCCTCGTTTTCAATCGTCGCCTTGTCGGTGCGAGCGACGCGCAAACTGTATCCGAGATTATCGAATACCGTCATGTGCGGATGCACTGCATAGGCTTGGAAGACCATGGCGATGCCGCGCATTGCCGGCGCAATGTCGTTTGAGCGATTGCCTTCGATATAAAGATCACCGGCATTGATTTCTTCAAGTCCGGCGATCATCCGCAGCAAAGTCGACTGGCCCCTTTTGGGCTCGTATCAGATGGCGCCGTGTCAGAGCCAAGCCAGTAAGGGATTCGGCCCTTTTCAGCCGAAAACAGCAGTTCCCGTGCCCAAACGCTGCACAATACCGGTCAGCGCGCCTGCCATGACAAGACCAGTCGCCAGCGCGGCAAAGCTTAGCCACAAGCTCAGCTTGCCGAGTGCCGCTCTCAATTGAGTGTTTTGGGGGGCTGGGACTTCGATACGCGTAAGCTGGTGAACTCTCGTCAAATAACGACTGACCATAAAAATATGGAGCGCTATTGCAGCAAATATCAACGCGACAACTGCACTAACGACCAGCACATTTCCGCTGGTCATGACGAGAGCGCTTCCCATGACCAGGAGAGCATTGACCAACGACAGACCTGCTGCGGCTAGAAAAATCAGGCGCGCCAATAGAGTTATCCTGTTGTAACAAAGGCTATTTCCGGATTTCGTAAAGCCGGTAGCGGTCGTCGGAGTTGCCGAACGCCATGAGGAAGTGATCCTCGGCGATCTTGTAAATTTCCGCAACAGCGTCGAACGCGCGCTGCTCCTCGGTGGCCCCGCCATCTGACAGGGCTGAATATACGCGCGGTGCTTCGTAGCCATAATAGAGCGCGCCGACAAAGATAACTGTTTCATTATCCAGTTGGGCCAACAGACCTCTGTGGCGCTGGCTGCCTGAATTCTTGTCGAACACAAGCGTTTCGCCCTCAAGATAAATGCTGGCTGGAAAGTACGGGTAGATGAAGGCACCCAGACCATTTGCCTGCAAGGAGCGCATGCGCCAAGTGCCTTCGAGGGCGCCAATTGAGAATGGCAGGTACTCAGCTGCGATCAGCTGCTCGAATTGTGGAATGGCATCGATCGTTTCTTGGTCATCGCTATTGAGTTTGAGCTGGTCGAGCCGGGCGGCAAGTCCGGCTTTCCAGCCCTGAGCAAGAGATTGATCGGCAGGATGGAGCCGTTCAAACAGCGACTTTGCATAGCGATCGGGATCGGGAGTCTGAGCAAACGCAGACACACTGAACATCACAGCGAGCAGCGCTACGGCAAAGTGCTTCATGCTGGCTCTCCCATCAACATAGGAAACGCGCGGGAAGTACTCTCAAAATGCCCCAATGCACGAATATGGCACCAAACCGCTATTGTGTGATTTTCCGTCCTGTACCGGCATCAAAGCAATGCAAATGTGCGTGCTGGACAAAGATCGAGAGCTTGTCGTCGTGCTCTCCGGGGTGAATGCCCTGCGTGCGCAAAACCAGTTCCTTGTCGATGCCTTCGGCATGAGCGTAAACGAGACTTTCTGAGCCGACCAGTTCAACAGCGTCCACGATGACGTCGATCTTAAGGTGGGGTTCTGCAGGAGCTGCAAGCGAAATGTCCTCTGGTCGTATACCGATCGTTCCGCATTGAGATGAAACATGTTCTGGTAGCCCTCCTGCGACACGCGCAAGCGCCTGGGTCTCAAGAAGGTTCATGCCCGGTGAACCCATGAATCCGGCAACGAATACCGACGCGGGATTGGCATAGATCTCGAGCGGTTTTCCGACCTGCTCAATGATACCGCTGTTCATCACAACGAGCTTGTCGGCCAGCGTCATTGCCTCAAGCTGATCGTGGGTGACATAGACCGATGTGGTGCCCAGGCTACGCTGCAACCTGCGAATCTCAACTCGCATCTGCCCACGGAGTTTGGCATCGAGGTTTGACAATGGCTCATCGAACAGGAATGCTTTGGGCTTGCGCACGATGGCTCGCCCCATTGCGACACGTTGGCGTTGCCCGCCGGAAAGCTGACGCGGCTTACGGTCGAGAAAGGCCTCAATCTCGAGAATACGCGCGGCTTCATTGACGCGTTCGTCGATTTCGGTCCTAGGCGTCCTGCGGTTTTTCAATCCGTATTCAAGATTTCCGCGCACGCTCATATGCGGGTAGAGCGCGTAATTCTGGAAGACCATTGCAATGTCGCGCTGGGCGGGCTCGAGGGCGTTAACGACAGTGTCGCCGATCCGCACTTCTCCCGAGGTGATGGATTCGAGCCCGGCCAGCATGCGCAGCAAGGTCGACTTCCCGCAGCCGGAGGGGCCGACGAGCACCACGAGCTCGCCGTCGTCTATCGAGAGGTTGATGCCTTTGATCGCCTCGACATTGCCGGGATAGACTTTGCGGACGCCGGAGATTTCGATTGTAGCCATTGGTGTTATTTCTCGGTTTCGACGAGGCCCTTAATGAACAGGCGCTGCAAGAGGAGGACGACGAGTACAGGCGGAACCATGGCGAGCATCACTGTTGCCATGACGAGGTTCCAGGCAGGTTCTCTGTCGGTATTGGCCATCAGCCGCTTGATGCCCATCACGATCGTATAAAATTGCTCTTGGGTGGTGATGAGCAAGGGCCAGAGATATTGCACCCAGCCGTAGATGAACATGATCACGAACAAAGCGGCGATGTTGGTAATCGAAACGGGGATCAGGATGTCCTTGAAGAACTTCATCGGTCCTGCGCCATCGACGCGCGCCGCCTCCATCAATTCCTCCGGCACGGTCATGAAGAACTGGCGGAACAGGAAGGTAGCGGTTGCAGAAGCGATGAGAGGCAAGGTCAGACCGGCATAGGAATTGAGCAATCCCAGATTGGCGACAACAGCGAAGGTCGGGATGATGCGTACTTCCACAGGGAGCATCAGGGTGACAAAAATCATCCAGAAGGCCAGCATCCGGAACGGGAAGCGGAAATAAACGATGGCAAAGGCCGACGTTATAGAAATTGAGATCTTGCCCACGGCAATGATCATTGCCATCCAGAACGAGTTGCCTAGCATCAACCACACCGGCGGTGTGCCAGCCACTTCCAGCCCCGAGCCGAGCATCTGCGAATATGTAGCGCCCATATTGTCGCCCGGCAGAAGCGGCATGACGCCACGAATGAAGGTCGTGGGTTCGTGGGTGGACGCAATGAAAGCGACATAGACCGGAAACGCGACAATCAGTACGCCGACGATGAGAATGAGATGAGTGAGGAAATCGAGCCAGGGCCTGTTTTCAACCATGTCTGGGTCCTTCCTAGTAGTTGACCCGGCGTTCCACGTAGCGGAACTGGATGAAGGTGAGGATGATCACTATGGCCATCAAAAGTACCGATTGGGCCGAGGAAGAACCGATATTGAGCCCAGCCACGCCATCGGTATAGACCTTGTAGACCAGCGTCATTGTTGCTTGGCCGGGCCCGCCCTCGGTCGTGGCATCAATGACCCCGAAGGTCTCAAACATCACGTAATTGATATTGATGATCAGCAGGAAAAACGTTGTGGGCGAGAGCAGCGGGAACACGATCGTCCAGAATCGCTTGAAGGGTCCGGCGCCATCGATCGAGGCAGCTTCAGACAACGATGCGGGGATTGATTGCAGCCCGGCAAGAAAGAACAGGAAATTGTACGATATCTGCTTCCATGCAGCCGCGATGGTAATCAACGTCATGGCCTGGGTACCGTTGACGCGATGGTTCCAGTCGATGCCGAACCAGTCGAGTACATACGGGAGCAGTCCTATCGTAGGGTTGAAAAGAAACCACCAGAGTACGCCGGCCACAACCGGGGCGACGGCATAGGGCCAGACCAACAGGGTCGTGTAGGCTCTGGCGGTGCGCAGTACGCGGTCCACGCAGACCGCCATGAGCAGTGCCAGTCCCATGGAAAGCACTGTGACCGAAACGGCGAACACAGCGGTGCGACCAAGCGCGTTAAGATAGCTGGGATCGGAAAGAATACGGGTGTAATTTTCCAACCAGACAAACGTCGTGCGGAAGCCGAATGGATCCTCGCGTTCGAAGCTCGATTTGACAGCCTGGCTGGCTGGCCAGAGAAAGAATATCGCGGTGATGGCCAGCTGAGGTGCAAGGAGCGCGTAGGGAAGCCAACGATTTGTGAAGATCGACCGCTTGGTCTGCATTCAACACCCCTGGAAATTGTGCCATTCGCCGGTCTTCTTGCACTGGACCGTTTTGAAGCGAGAGGCCCCGGCCGGAAAAGCCGGGGCCAGATTGCTTGATGTCAGAACCGCTTAGGAATTGGCGGCCTGGAAATCACGCAGGATCTGGTTAGCGCGTTCGGCGGCGGAATCCAGAGCTTCCTGGCCGGTTTTCTCGCCAGCGAGAACAGACTGCAGTTCCTCGTCCATGACCATGCGAACCTGGGGCATGTTGCCGAAGCGCAGGCCCTTGGAGTTCTCGGTCGGAGCATTGAGGTTGATCTGTTCGATAGCAGTGTCGGCGCCGGGGTTCTCTTCGTAGTAGCCCTGCTCCTGGCTCAGCTCGAAAGCGGCTTGGGTGATCGGCAGATAGCCGGTACCCTGGTGCCATTCCGCCTGAACTTCGGCGGAAGACAGATAATCGAGGAAGGCTGCCGTTGCCTGGTACTCTGCTTCATCATGGCCAGCGAGAACCCAAAGCGTTGCACCACCAATGATCGAGTTCTGCGGAGCACCTTCTACATCATCATAATAGGGAAGCATGCCATAACCGACCTCGAAGTCGGCATTGGCGACGACACCGGCGCGGGATGCCGAGGACCCCATGTAGATGGCACATTCGCCAGAATAAAATGCCGGAGCATTGTCTGAGCCGCCGGCTGGGCCGCCATAGACGAAGATGCCGTCATCCTGCCAGCGGGCCAAATCATCCCAGAAACGAGCAACGAGCTCGTTGTTGAAGGAAAATTCAGTGTCCAGGCCGCCAAACCCGTTTTCCAGAGTGCCGTAGGATACGTTGTGCAGCGCCGAGAGATTTTCCGAGCCGATCCACGTTGCAGTATATGTGATGGCCATGCCGCAGCTTGCAGCGCCCGACTCAATGATCTGGCGCGAAAACTCTTCTGCCTGAGCCCAAGTTGTCGGAGACGTTTCAGGATCGAGGCCCGCAGCTTCGAATACGTCTTTATTGTAATAAAGGATAGGGGTGGAGGAGTTGAACGGCATCGAGAGCATGTTGCCGCTCGTGTCGGTATAATACCCTGTGACGACGGGCAAATAGACCGATGGGTCAAAATTGTTGCCGTGAGTTTCCATCAATTCGTAAACGGGATAAACAGCGCCCTGGGCTGCCATCATTGTACCGGTGCCGACTTCGTAAATCTGGACGATGGTGGGCTGTTCACCGGCGCGGAAAGCGGCGATGGCATTAACCATTGTCTCTTCATATTCGCCGCGATACGAGGCATTGACTGCATACTCATCCTGCGACGCGTTGAAGTCTTCGGCGATAGCGGCAACGCGCTCGCCCAGTTCGCCGCCCATCGAATGCCAGAAGGAAATCTCAGTCTGGGCAAATGCCGACGAGGCTCCCAGGAAGAGGGCCACACCGGCGGTGCCGCTGGCCAAAACTGTCTTGAACATGATGTTCTCCCGATCAATGTCATTGCGACCGCATCCGGCCGATGGCACAAAACCATGGGCGTGATGCCTAGACCGGGCGTGCAAAGCTCAGGTGACGGAATCGTGATGATTGCATGACAGTGGAAAACCCCGATACGCATGGCATAGGGCTTAACGGCAAGCTCGCGATGCCTCCTCTGGCCTCCTCCTCACGCCACGATCATGTGGCCGAACACTCCGCATTTTTGCGTGAGTGACTGCGACATTGTGACACTATCGTCATGAATGGCAACCCAGTTCAGCGTTTTGCCGCTGTCTTCCTGAAAATGGCAAATACCTCGACATGGGCTGAGTAGGCGAACTGGTCGACCGGCGTAACCGGCCCAATGGCATAACCGCCAGCGATCAGGACGCCGGCGTCGCGGGCAAAACTCTGCGGATCACAACTGACATAGGCAATCGTTGCAACATTTGACTTTGCAAGTTCTTCGGCCTGAGCCCTGGCTCCGGCCCGTGGGGGATTGAGAACGACAGCATCGAACCTGTTGAGTTCGAACGCGCCAAGTGGTTCCCGGAACAAATCGCGCCGTTCGGCAATAATTGGCTTTAGCCCTTTCGTGGTTCGCTTGGCCGCGTTCAACGCGGAAATTGCCGGGCCATCTGAATCGGCTGCAAAGACAGGAGCGCGGGCGGCAAGTCTTAGGGCAAAGGGCCCGACGCCGCAAAAAAGGTCGGCCACATTTCTCGCACCCTTGACGGCATCAGCCACGAGTTTTGCAAGCGTCTTTTCGGCTTGGCTGGTCGCCTGCAGGAAACTTGAAACCGGCAGCGGCACTGAGGACCGGCCGATCGTTGCCATCGGCGGGCGCAGTAGGATCAGAGCTTCGCCATTGAGCGAGAGTCGCGCCAGATCGAAGTGCTGCGCGACAGCCACTAGTCGTGCGCCCGGTTTTACGCCCTTGGCTCGGACAGCAACATCAAGACCCATGTCACTTGCGGTAAAGCTCACGTCACACGGTCCAACCGCAGCTGCGATCGCACGCGCTATATCGGTAGCATGCGCTAGGTCAGGCACCAGAATAGGACAGGCGTCGAGATCATGAACGTTGCGGCTGCGCAGCGCCATAAATCCGGCAGCCGATTGCGTGGCATGCAAGGTGGCCCGGCGTCGGCCGATGCCGTGCGCCGAAACAGCGTCGTTGACCTCTGCCACAATGTCGGCGCGCGAAAGCGCCTCAACCACACGATTTCGTTTAAATTGGTGGTACCCATCAGGTTTGAGGTGCTGGAGCTGGCAGCCACCGCACGCTCCGTAATGGGGGCAAAAGGGCCGGCGTCTAAAGGCGCTGGGATTGACAACATCAACGAGCTGCCCGCGATCGCCCTCGATTTCGGCAATGACGGTTTCGCCTTGCAGGGTCAGAGCAACAAAAACCGGCTTGCCCTCAAGGATTGCAACGCCCTCACCGCGATGGCCGAGCCGGTCGATGGTGAGGGTTTGTGTCGATTTCATTGTGTGCCGGCGGTAAGACGGTCCTGAACGGAGCTTCGCTCGGGAATGGATGGCTGGGCGCCGGCCGTTAGACAAGCAATTCCCGCTGCGACCGAAGCCGTTTCCATGGCCAGGGACAGCGCGAGCCCATCGGCAAGGCCCGCGGCGAGATAGCCTACAAAGGTGTCTCCGGCGCCAACAGTATCGATCGGTTTGATCTTGAGTGATGGAACGCTGGTCACAGCGCCCGCGGCAACAGCCACGGCGCCGCGCGAACCGAGCGTCGCCACAACGGTGTTGCCGAATTTCTCCGAGAGCCAAGACACGGAGGTGGTTTCATCGAATTCGGGAGCGTCGAGCATTTTGAGCACACCAGCCAACTCGGTTTCGTTGACCACGAGCACGTCGACATTATCCAGAAGCCTCAGATCGAAATCCATGAATGGCGCGAGATTGAGGACAACCTTCGCGCCGTTTGCCCGCGCCAGCGCCGCAGCTGCGAGCACGCCTTCCATTGGTGTTTCGAGCTGCAGCAGCAGGTAGTCGCCCTGATCGATACCCGCCTGTTCCAGCGCTGCTGCCGTCAGCCGTGAATTGGCGCCGGGCAGGACGGTAATCATGTTTTCCCCCGCGTCGTCGACGATGATCAGAGCTGTTCCTGTATGCCGGTCCATGCGCCTCACACCGGACAGGTCGATTTCGGCCTCGCTCAATAATGAAAGCGCGCGCGTTGCGAAGTCGTCACCACCAACACACCCCACCATCTTGACCGCAGCACCTGCCCGGCTGGCCGCAAGCGCCTGATTGCCACCTTTGCCGCCCGGCGAAAATTCAAGGCTCGTGCCCAGTACGGTTTCGCCTGGCCGCATAAGTGTCGGAGCGTGACCAATCAGGTCGATGTTAATGGAGCCGAATACAACGATCACGACATCTATCCTCCGGGGCGTGTTTTTTCTCCTTGTGCCAGATGAAAAGCATCGAACTCAAACGATTTCGTCACACGGTCCCAGCGATCCGCCAGAGTATGGCCCGAACTGTGCACTTCACGGCGGAAATTGCGGGCAAAATTCTAATTCAAAGAGTAGGAGCCCAGGGAGGTCTCACCTCACAACGCTCAATCATGCTGATATGCATTGTATGTTTCAACACATCGATCGCGCCTCAACCAGCCATCTTTGCCAATCGATATGGTTGGGGTCCGTTACGTTCAGTCCCCGTTCAGCCCCGAGAGCCGAAAAGGTGCGCATCGAGAATTTTAGAGCCCCAAGGAGATTTGAACGATGACGTCTATTTCAAAGCCTGTGGCGCTTGCAGCGCTCACCACAATCCTAATGACAGCATCTGCCTTCGGGGATGGCCTGACCATCACCGGTGACATCGCATATCGCGAACGCATAGCGCTTCCGGAAAACGCAGTGGCCACCGTCGCGCTGGTGGATGTTTCGCTTGCCGATGCGCCCGCGGTCACCATCGGGCAGGACATTATAGATCCCGCAGGGCAAGTGCCTATCGGCTTCGTTGTTGATTTTGATTCCGACGCGATCGTCAAAGGGAATTCGTACGCTATTTCTGCGCGAATCGAAGTGGATGGCGAACTCTGGTTTATCAACGATACGCGCATTTCTGTCGATCCTCTGGCACAGACCGAGGTAGTCTCGGTGCCGCTCGTCAGTGCGCGTAGCAGTCAGCCGAGCGCGGACGATGAACTCGACGAAGCGCCTGTGGATTTTGACTTGTTGGGTACCAGTTGGGTGCTGACGATGCTGGGCGATCAGCCTGCGTCGACCGACTTTGAAACGACGCTGCATTTTAGCGATACAGAGGCATCATTGGGCGGCGTTGGTGGATGCAACTCTTATGGCGGTACCATCGCTTCTCAAGGCGAAGGCAGCTTGATCATTTCGAACGTGTTTTCAACGATGATGGCTTGCGATGACGCAAAAATGAGCCAGGAACGCGCCTACTTTGACGCGTTGAGTATAGTGTCAGGCTATGGGATAGAGGACGGGGTTCTCACGCTCGTCGACCAGGACGGCAAGGTGCTTGTTGCCCTTACGGCTCACACTTCAGAATGAGTCGTCGCGGCGCGTTTCGGGGTCCATCAGCACATGGACCCTATCGGCGCCGAGTCGTGCAAGCTTGAGCAGCATTGCCTTACGTCGCGCACTGGGAAGCGGTGCGTGCTGTGCCGGGCGCAGAATTTCGCCCCAATGGCCGTCGGCGGTCATCAGGCCCTCATCGGCAGGAAAAATGTCTCCATCCAGTTCCGGCGGCTTGCAGAAAAAGAACCTGTCGCAGAAATCCTTGTAGTTTGGCCATTTGGCATCGACCTTGTAATCCATAAGGCTGGATTTGATTTCCACGATCCAGATTTCGCCTTTGCTACCCAGCGCGATAACATCGGCACGGCGCCCGTTTGAAAGCGGAACCTCCGCAAGGCATGTCATGTCGTGTACGGAGCGAAGAAAACGCATGACTCCGCGTTGCACCCGCAGCGCTGTCGGCGATTGCCGACCATCGACGATCTGAGGGGCGGCGCTGGATTCGCTCTGGTTCATGTTCACATTTTATAATCTCCACGTCGCCATGACCAGTCGATAGGTTCAAATCACGGCATCAGCGGAAACAAGTCCGCCATTGCGCTCGAGAAATGCAACGATTTCCTGGACACCCTCACCGCGTTTGAGATCGGTAAAAACGTGAAGTTGGCCCGCTCGCATCCGTTTTGCATCTGCATCCATGACGGCTAAATCCACCTCGACATAGGGCGCAAGGTCAGCCTTGTTGATGACCAGCATGTCCGAACGGGTAATGCCCGGACCGCCTTTGCGCGGGATTTCTTCTCCCTGGCACACGGAAATGACGTAGAGTGTGATGTCGGCGAGATCGGGCGAGAAGGTGGCGGCCAAATTATCGCCACCAGATTCGATAAATACGATATCGAGATCAGGGATGCGCTCGCGAAGCTCAGCGATGGCCCGCAAATTGATCGAAGCGTCTTCGCGGATCGCGGTATGCGGGCATCCTCCGGTTTCGATTCCCAGTATGCGTTCCTCTGGCAGCGCCTGCAGGCGGGCCAGCATCATGGCGTCTTCCTTGGTGTAAATGTCATTAGTGACGACACCTACCGAGTATGTCTCCCGCATGGCCTTGCAGAGCTTTTCGGTAAGCGTTGTCTTGCCCGAACCCACAGGGCCACCGATGCCAACGCGAAGCGGTCCATTTTTTGAACTCATGATCGAAAAATCCTTACACCGAGGTCTTCATGGTTCAGGCTTGCAATCTCGGAGCCATAGGACAACGCAGAGATATCATCCAGGCAAGCCGAAATCGCCCTGCTTGCCAATTTTGCAATCCTGGGTTCAAGGGCGGCCTGAATGGCAAGGCCCGCCGTCTGCCCCAGCGGGATTAGCCGAACGCCGACCGATATCTGCTGGGCCACTGCGCTGTTTACAAACCCGGCAATAGCGGCTCCAGGCAAAACGCCATGCAAACCCGCCATGGCGCCAAATGCTACAGGTAAGGCCATGGGATTTTTAAAGGCAGCGCTGAGCGCGTCTGCCATGGGTATGGGCCATGCTGATGCTGCCTGAATAAAGGAGTGCCCCTGTTCGCGCATTTCCTTGTCTCGCTCAGCCGATATCTGCAGTGCCAGACACAGTTCATTGGCCTCGGACAGCGCTGTCCAGTTCCCATTGGTCACTGCTCGGGCAGCGATGGCGAGAAAATAGGCATCGGTCCGCAGTCCGCCGCGATGAAGCTGGCCACCGATCCAATCTGCAAGGTGGTCCTGGTCCCTGATGCGTCCATCTGCGATGGCAGTCTCAAGCCCCTGGCTATAAGCAAATCCGCCGATTGGAAATGCCGGCGATAGCCAGGAGAAAAGCCGGATCAGTGGTGTCTGATTATCCATGATGATGGTGTGTATGGCCATGCTCATGGCCCCAATAGGCCCCGCGCAGCGGTGAAAAGGCGGCGCTTATCTCGTCAATCCGAGCCCCAAGGCCCTCAAGCATGTCTTTAATGACATGGTCGCGGCCGATCAGCAGGCGGTGAGGGGTGCCCGCCCTGGCTTCGATCTGGCAGGGCAGGTGGCGGTTGCCTATATGCCAGCACAATTGAGCGAGATGCGACGTGCTCTTACCAGTGATGGCATAGAGAGGCTCATTTGCGGCGATGATTTCGGCAAACCGGCCATCTTCGAGTTTGAGGGCATCCCCTGTTTCCAGCGCCACTGTCTGAGGCAGATCGACAAGAACATCGAGACCATTGTCCAGCGTCAACAACTTGCGGCGCAAAGCGCGCTGATCGTGGGCAAGTTCGGCTCGCCCGGCAAGTGTGCCTTGCCATTTGCCTTTGGCTTCGAAGTCTGTCGCGCGCATTGCATCCTCCCGATCCGCTGTTGTCGCACCAGTCAAAGCAAGAAGCGCGCCACCATTCAGGGGATGTCCTGAGCGGCATGGCAGGATACCGGCTCCGCTTCAGCGTCTTCGGTTCCATCCGTTACGTCGGTGAACATTGCTTCATTGCCACGCGACCACCATTCGTACGCCCCTGAAACGTAGCGGGCGCCCGAGGCTGAGATCACATTGACGAAGACAAGGTCCTGACCCTCGATTGGCACAATGGCGAGAAAGGTAGGGTGGGCGTTAATATATTGCACGCTCATCGGCTCTTCGATGCCATCGCATTGATAGGTCACCACATCGCGTTGGGCGTTGCCCTCAAATTCGAGCACGAACTGCATTGAGCTTTCCACGGCGCCAGCGGGCAGGGTCGCAAGGGCCAAACCGGTGGCGAGCAAAAACGATTTCATGGCGGGCCTCCTCATAAAGGTCGGAGCATTTTATGGAAAATACTGTAAAATCAAAATCTTAGATAGTTGCAGGCGTTCAGCGAATGGTGCTGATTTGCAGAGCCTAACATCGGATACGTGGCAGCACCATGACCGGTCCAATCAAACGATGGCGAACACCAGCCCATATACAATCGCGCCGCCAAGAGTGGCTAACGAGACGTCGTGTCGCCAGAAATAAATGGCGACTACAGCACCGGAACCCAAAACCAGTGGCGCGATGGCCTGGAACTGGGGCGCGATCATCGGGATGATGGCGCCGATATAGAGTGCAGCAATGGCCGCTGGTCCGGTTGCAGACAAAAAGCGGCTCAGCGGAGCGTTCGGATCGCCTGTGCCCCGCATGAAACGGGTTGGTAGGAAACGCAGCAACCACGTCCCAAGTCCGACGAGAATAGTGATGATCAGAAATTCCGAATTCATGACCGCCTCGAAAGGAACAGACCTGACACAGCGCCGATCACCATGCCGCCCAATATTCCGACAGTAGGAGACATAAGAAGGATCAAGGGGAGGCTGACGCAAGATGTAATCAGCACCACAGGGATGTGCTCCTTGTTCAGGAGCGAGAGCACCATGGCCAGAAAAAGCGCTGGCATGAGAAAGCTCATGGCAGCATCGACAGCGGGCCAGGCGCTAAGAGAAGTGCCGAGCATTGCGCCGATAGCAGTACCGATCAACCACGAGAGATAGGGGCCCGTGGCAATGCCGAACATGAAGCGCGGCGAAAAATGATCCTTTGATCGGTTGAGCGCTATGATGGCCGAGCCGAACGCACCATCAGAGAGGAAGAAACTCCATGCCCAGGCATGACGACGGCTTGCGCGGTCCCGCGCGGCTTCGATGATCGCAGGGCCGTAAAAAACGTGCCGTAGATTGGTCGCGATGATCGATAGCGCTGTAACCAGAATCGGCGCGCCAGCGCCTACCAGTGCAAGAACCAGAAATTGACTCGCCCCCGCATAGACGACAGCTGAAAGCATAGTCGCTTCGAGAGTAGAAAACCCCGCTTTTATCGCAGCGACCCCAAACGCCATGCCGACCGGAAGGTACCCGATGGCGATGGGCGTGGAAGCGCGAGCGCCGGAGCGAAAACTGGAGATAGAGGCGGACATGGAAAGGTCAAAACAGGATGGACAAACCCATCCTCTATAGGACCGATCCCTTGCGAAAGCCAGATGGTGCCGCTGTCATGCGCAGAGATCGCGTCGATTGATTGCTAGAACAGAAAATACCGCTGAGCCATGGGCAGGACGTCAGCCGGTTCGCAAGTTAGCAATTGGCCATCGGCGCGAACTTCATAGGTTTCCGGATCGACGCTGACATCTGGTGTGGCACTGTTGTGGATCATCGCCGATTTCCCGATGCCGCCACGGGTATTGTCGACTGCGAGCATGGATTTATCGACGCCCAGCGTGTCCTTGAGCCCCCCATCCAATGCTGCCTTGGAAACGAACGTCACGGATGTATTGGCAATTGCCTTTCCGAAGGCGCCGAACATGGGGCGGTAATGCATCGGCTGAGGCGTGGGAATTGAGGCGTTAGGGTCCCCCATGGGGGCCGTGGCAATCATGCCGCCCAACAGGACCAATTCCGGTTTGACTCCAAAAAAGGCAGGACTCCAGACGACCATATCGGCGCGTTTCCCCACTTCGATAGAGCCGATATGGCTCGAGATTCCATGCGCGATCGCCGGATTGATTGTGTATTTGGCGATATAGCGCCTGACGCGGAAATTGTCGTTTTGACCTGTTTCTTCGGGCAAGGGGCCACGCTGGCGCTTCATTTTGTCAGCGGTCTGCCAGGTGCGGATGATGACCTCGCCCACACGGCCCATCGCCTGGCTGTCAGAGGAGATTATCGAAAACGCACCGATATCGTGAAGGATGTCCTCAGCGGCGATGGTCTCCTTGCGGATGCGGCTCTCGGCAAAGGCTACGTCTTCTGCAATCGAGGGGTCGAGATGGTGGCAGACCATGAGCATGTCGAGATGCTCGGCCAGCGTGTTGCGCGTATAGGGTCTCGTGGGATTGGTGGAGGATGGGATAACGTTTTCCAGGCCACAAACCTTGATGATGTCTGGCGCGTGCCCGCCACCGGCGCCCTCGGTGTGAAAAGCGTGTATAGTTCGGCCCTTGAAGGCGTTTATGGTGTCTTCCACAAACCCGGATTCATTGAGCGTATCGGTGTGGATCATCACCTGCACGTCATAGTCATCGGCAACCGAAAGACAGTTATCGATCGCCGCGGGTGTTGTGCCCCAATCCTCGTGGAGCTTTAGGGCGGCAGCGCCCCCCATGATCATTTCGACAAGGGCTTCGGGTTTTGAGGCATTGCCTTTCCCGGCCAATGCAATGTTCATGGGAAACGCATCGAAAGACTGGATCATGCGGCCCATATGCCACGCGCCGGGCGTACAGGTGGTCGCCAATGTGCCATGCGCTGGACCGGTGCCACCGCCAAGCATTGTGGTCAGGCCCGATGTTAAGGCTTCATCGATCTGTTGCGGACAGATGAAATGGATATGGGCATCGAAACCACCGGCGGTAACTATCTTGCCTTCGGCAGCGATCACCTCACTCCCGGGCCCTACGATGATGTTGACGCCGGGCTGTGTATCGGGATTTCCAGCCTTGCCGATGGCTGTGATCACGCCATCCTTCAAGCCGATATCGGCCTTGTAGATCCCCGTATGATCAACGATGAGCGCGTTGGTTATGACTGTATCGACGGCTCCGGCTGCGCGAGTAACTTGTGATTGCCCCATACCATCACGGATCACCTTGCCACCGCCAAACTTTATCTCCTCGCCATAGAGGGTGAAATCTTTCTCAACCTCGATGAACAACTCAGTGTCGGCCAGCCGCACCTTGTCGCCGGTCGTCGGGCCATACATGTCTGCATAAAGAGCGCGGGAAATTCTGGCAGCCATGATCAGCTCCTTGTCACATTGGAAATGGCGCTTTCTGAAGCGACCCATTGGCGGTTGGCCGGTTTTGGTTGCGCCGACACAGGATGCAACCGCATCGCTCTCTGCTCGTTTGTAAGCTCCAGAGGGGCGGTAAAACCGAACTCAAACGGAGAATGAAAATGAAAAAGCTCTCTGCTCTCGCTCTTGGTACGGCCTTGACCCTGTCCATGCCGCTTACAGCTCTTGCCCAGGATGCCGATGCCGGCGTCACTCTTGATGGCGGCGTCGCCACGGAACTGGGTGGCGAAGACAGCGGTGTAGATACCGGCGTCGAGCTTGGTGTTGATACAGGTGTCGCGACCGAAGGTTCCAGCGACATGAGCGTTGATGTTGGTGCTAACGCTGACGCTGCAGTCAGCTCGTACACTTATGGCGATCTCGACGATGCCATTCATGGTGCGGGTACCGCCGAACTTTCGGGTGTAACTGCTGACACCGAAATCGAAATCGTAGAGATTTCCGATCTTGGTGAGGACGGCGATCTCAATGCGGAGGCTTTTGCGGACTCGCGTGCCGACTTCCAATCCGATGTCGACCTCTTGCAGTCCAGCATTTCGGAAAACGCCGATCTCGTTTCCGCACTTGAGGCCGAAGGGTACACACACGACGAGGTTGTTGCTGTCTGGACCCAGGCCGACGGCGCGCTGACAGTGTTCGTCGATAGCCAGAACTCAGCCGAGGCCGAGGCTGCAGAAGACGCCGGCTTGACTGACGATGCCATGGGCTCAGATACGAGCGCCAAAGGTGAAGCCGAAACGAATGTTTCGACTGAAGGCGAGGTGACTGCGCAATAGTCGTTGCCGCTCAAGTGGCTTCGGGCGGGGTACCAAGGTGCCCCGCCCTCTTCCAGTCCGCGATGCGAAGCGCTTTGCCGGATCATTGCATCAATCCAGAGAGCCCATGACCATCTGCCGGAATCCAAACACCCGGCGGTCGCCGTCCAGCGCAACAAGGTTGACGTCGCGGGCTTGACCGGGCTCGAACCGTACGGCGGTTCCCGCGGCAATATCGAGCCGCATGCCACGGGACCGCTCGCGGTCAAAATCGAGCCAACCATTTGTCTCAAAGAAATGATAGTGACTGCCCACTTGGATGGGCCGATCGCCAGTATTGGCAACCTTGAGTGTCACAATCTCGCGTCCCGCGTTGAGTTCTATGTCGCCTTGTTCTGGAATAATCTCTCCAGGGATCATAGCTGTATCCTTAACCTGCGATAACCAGCCACACACCGCCAAGAGCGGCAAGGCCTCCGGCAATTCGTTTGGCGAAAGCGCCGCGTTGGGTTGCCAGGATCCGATCAAGACCGATGCCCGCGGCGACACCCACGGCATTGAGCAGCGCAGTGGCGACTAGGAACCCCGCAGAATAACCAAATGTGTCTGCCTGGCCCATTTCCCCACCATGCGCATGGCCATGAAACAGCGCGAAAAATCCAACCACCGCTGCAATTCCGGCTGTGGGAAGTGGCAGTGCGAGCGCCACCATGATGCCGATAAAGATCACCGAGGCCAAAATGACCGGTTCGACGAACGGCAGCGGGACGCCGACCAGTGCTGCGCCAAACCCTAACGCCATTGTGGCAACAAAAGCACCGGGTACTGCCCAGAGTGCCTTGCCGCCGACCGACGCCGCCCACAGGCCCACTGCGAGCATGGCAAGGATGTGATCGAGTCCAAACAGGGGGTGGGTAAATCCAGCGGCAAACGCGCCGTGTTCGACGGGGTCGAGATGAGCATAAGCAGGAGCTGTGCTCACAGTGATCAGCATCAAAGCTGAAATTAGACGTTTGACCATGCAATCGACTCCTTAGCGAATGGGAGAATGGACGGTGACTAACTTGGTACCGTCGGGAAAGGTGGCTTCAACCTGGATATCGTGGATCATCTCGGCAATGCCCTCCATAACCTGCTCGCGTGAAATCACATGCGCACCGGCCTCCATGAGCTCGGCCACAGGGCGTCCGTCGCGCGCACCTTCGACAACGAAATCGGTTATGAGAGCGATTGCCTCGGGATGATTGAGTTTGACTCCGCGTTCGAGCCTGCGCCGTGCCACCATTGCGGCCATCGCAACCAGAAGTTTGTCTTTTTCCCTTGGTGTGAGGTTCATGCTGCCTCCCCCTTCTATAATGTCCAGAGCTTGGGAACGGCCCCAGCCCCCGAGAGCGCTGCAATTGCCGGCATTATGATCTTGCGCAACAGATACCCCGAGCGTTCAGTTGCCCGCAGCACGATTTTGTCACCGATGCGCGAGACGCCAGCGGTCTCATGCTCTGCAACGATTGCTTTCAGGCGGTCGATATGGCGTCCGGCATCGCTGGCGACATAGCAAAGCGTGCCATACGCGCGCGCGCCGCCCAGCAGAGCGCTATTATTGCGTGCGCAATAATCGTCAGCGTCGAGCCGCGCCGCCTCGGCGTGAATGAGATCGCCATCGCGCCGAACGTGCCAGCGATCCGAAATCATTGCGGAAACGGCATCCTCGCCATGGGCTTCACGTCCCAGGATAATTGTTTCCAAACCCAAAAAGACGCCGTTTCCCGCTAAATCGATTTCGAGAGACCGGTCGAGTGCCGAGCCATTGAACATGATGGTTTCTTGCGGCAGCCAGTCGAGCCGGGCGCCAGCTTCGATGCTCAACCTCGATGAGACACGCGCCGCCCCGCCCGTCGACCGGTAAATACGTTCACAGGCTTGGGTGGTGATCGACAGATGTGTTTGTGCAGCGGCGCGCGCGGACCATGCCATCCTGTCGCCCCCGGTCAAGCCCCCCGAAGTATTGATCAGCACGGCTTCGAGCCAGCTGCCATAAGCCTTGGGCACCCGGATCTTGCTGCAGCCAGCCTGAAAAAGCGTATCGAGGACAGACAATCCTGCACGCGCCTTTGTCGCAATACGCCCCTCACCCTCAGCGCGCTGCATGTGTGGCGTACTACCACTTTGGAAAACCGGACTTTCGAGCATCAGACCATCAAATGTCGTTTTACGTCAGGATCGTCCAGATCGGAGGCGGGCCCCGAATGCATGATCTCGCCCCGATCCATGACATAGATCCGGTCGCTCAATTCTCGGCAGAAATCGAGATATTGTTCCACCAGCAAGATCGTCATTCCCATTTCATCGCGCAAAAACTGTAGCGCGCGACCGATATCCTTGATGATTGAGGGCTGGATGCCCTCGGTCGGCTCGTCGAGAACCAAAAGATTTGGCCGCGTTACCAGCGCCCTGCCTATCGCGAGTTGTTGTTGCTGGCCGCCGGAGAGATCGCCACCGCGGCGACCGAGCATGGTTTTAAGTATTGGAAACAGCTCAAAGATCGTATCGGGAATAGACCGATCCTTCGGTTTGAGGGGCGCATATCCTGTCAGCAGGTTTTCTTTGACCGTGAGCAACGGAAAGATTTCGCGTCCCTGCGGCACATATCCAATACCCATTCGTGCGCGTGCGTAAGGAGGGATCTTTTTGAGTTCGAAATCTTCGAGCACAATGGTGCCACCCGAGATCGGGTGTGTTCCGGTTATGGCGCGCAGCAGTGAGGATTTTCCCACCCCGTTGCGCCCCAGCACCGAGGTGATCTGATTGGGTCGAGCGGTAATCGAAACTGTTTTGAGCGCTTGTGCCGCGCCATAGTGCAGATCGACATCGATAACGGTCAATGTGGTCATGTCAGCGCCCCAGATAACGTTCGATAACCAGTGGATCTGCCGATACATGCTCGAGCGAGCCTTGTGCGAGGACAGCCCCCTCGGCCAGACAGGTGACGCGGCAGTCGAGATCGCGCACAAAGCTCATGTCATGTTCCACGACGACGACCGAATGGTGCCGGGAAATCGACTTCAGCAATTTGGACGTCTCTTCTGTCTCCGCGTCGGTCATGCCAGCCACCGGCTCATCGACAAGGAGCAGCTTGGGATCCTGTGCGAGCAGCATGCCGATTTCCAGCCACT
This sequence comes from Pelagibacterium sp., assembly GCF_048264985.1. Taxonomy (GTDB): domain Bacteria; phylum Pseudomonadota; class Alphaproteobacteria; order Rhizobiales; family Devosiaceae; genus Pelagibacterium. The sequence continues at coordinate 54,668 of NZ_JBLXCL010000001.1, read as the reverse complement.
GTTTTTGGCCGTGAGACAAATCGGCGGCATACGCGTTGCGCCTATGGATAAGTCGCACTGTATCGAGGATCTCGGTGATCCTTTGGATGTCCGCTGTATCGCGCGTGTAGAACCATGAAGGAAACACGCCGCGTGGCTTCTTGAGCGCCAACTCGATATTATCCCATACCGTATGGCTTTCAAATACCGTCGGTTTTTGAAACTTGCGACCGATGCCCAAATTGGCAATCTCGGTCTCATCGCGTCTGGTTAGATCGACCGAGCCTTCAAAGAACACCTCGCCGGTATCCGGGCGGGTCTTGCCGGTTACGATGTCCATCATAGTCGTTTTGCCAGCACCGTTGGGGCCGATTATGGCCTGCAATTCGTCACGCTTGACGAGCAATGAAAGAGAGTTGAGCGCTTTGAAGCCGTCAAAGGAAACAGTGACCCCATCAAGGTAAAGCAGCGAGCCTTCGCGCATTGTGTTGACCATTTTGCCTACTCCGCCGGCGAGGGTCTGGCGCCATCGGGCGCGTCGTCATGATCATGGGGCTCAGGCTCTGTGGCGTCTGTGACCGGTTCGGGTCGAGGGCCAGCGCCCTTTTCGGAAGTGTCCGAAGTCCGGCGCTGTCTGAGCGCTGTCCAGGCTGAGATGAAAATTCCCACCATCCCTTTTGGCATGAACAGCGTCACGAACACGAACATGCCGCCCAGGATGAACAGCCAGAGATCGGCAAAGGTCCCGGTGAAATACGACTTTGCAGCATTGACGATCACAGCGCCAACGATGGGGCCGACCAGCGTGCCGCGCCCGCCGACCGCTGTCCAAATCACAACCTCGATGGAGTTGGCCGGAGCAAATTCGCCGGGATTTATGATGCCGACTTGTGGCACATAAAGTGCGCCGGCAAGGCCGGCCATGACTGCCGAGACTGAAAAGGCGAACAGTTTGACATTTTCCACCCGGTATCCGATGAATCGCGTCCGGCTTTCGGCATCGCGGACGGCAATCATTACCTTCCCAAGCTTTGAGCGCACAATGAGCGAGCATAAGACAAAGCACAGGGCCAAAAGGATGGCGGAGGCGGCAAACAGGGTGGCGCGCGTGGACGCTGCCGAGATCGGCGCGCCAAGGATGTCGCGAAAATCGGTCAGCCCGTTATTGCCGCCGAACCCCATGTCGTTTCGAAAAAATGCCAGCATTAGCGCGTAGGTCAGCGCCTGGGTGATGATGGAAAGATAGACGCCGGTAACCCGGCTCCGGAATGCGAACCAGCCGAACACAAACGCCAAGAGACCCGGTACGAACGCCATCATGATGGCGGAGAACCAGAACATATCGAACCCCTGCCAGTACCAGGGCAGTTCCTGCCAGCCCAGAAACACCATGAAATCGGGCAACTCGGCGTTGGAATAGACGCCGCGCGTACCGATCTGGCGCATCAGATACATGCCCATGGCATAGCCGCCCAAGGCAAAAAAGGCGCCATGGCCGAGCGAAAGTATGCCGCAATAGCCCCAGACAAGGTCCAGCGCCAAGGCCAATGTGGCATATGTCAGGTACTTGCCCATCAAGGGAACCAGGTAATTGGGGACCCGCAAGGCATGGCCAGTGGGCAGCATCAGGTTCGAGAGGGGGACGACGATGGCAATGGTCAGCAAAATTGCAACAACCCAGACCGCCTTCGCTCCGAGCTTTTCAAAGATCTTCCCCGTGATCATTGCGCTATCCCCTGCCGGCCGGGCGATCTGGCCGGAAATCGATTGCTTTGCACGGCGCGGGGGCCATGATCTTTCTCTCGGGCTTTGACAGGGTGTGCCATGGCCCTTAGCGCGCGAAAAATTGCTGTGTCCATTGTCAGCTTCATGCGTCCACCGCCCTGCCCTTGAGTGCAAAAAGGCCACGCGGGCGGCGTTGGATGAACAATATGATCAGCACGAGGATGAGGATCTTGGCGAGCACGGCGCCGGCATAGGGCTCGAGGAATTTGTTGGCGATCCCCAGTGTTAGTGCGCCGACCAGCGTACCCCACAGATTGCCCACGCCCCCAAATACAACGACCATGAAACTGTCGATGATGTAGCCTTGGCCGAGATTTGGCGACACGTTGTCGATCTGGCTCAGGGCGACACCGGCAAGTCCGGCGACGCCCGAGCCTAGACCGAATGTCATTGCGTCTACCCAGGGCGTTCTTATCCCCATGACAGATGCGATGCGCCGGTTCTGGGTCACAGCCCGCATCTGCAGCCCGAGCGGCGTGCGATTGAGCACAAAAAGCAACATGGCAAAGACCAATATCGCAAAAACAACGATCCACATGCGGTTCCACGTGATCCCCAGGCCGCCAAGCTCAAAGGCACCCGACATCCAGCCTGGATTGCCCACTTCGCGGTTGGTGGCGCCAAAAATAGTGCGGACGCCCTGCTGTATGATGAGTGAAAGGCCCCACGTGGCCAGAAGCGTTTCCAACGGTCGACCATAGAGCCATCGTATGATGCCGCGCTCTATGGCTATGCCGATCATCGCAGTCACAAGGAAGGCGGTGGGAATGGCGATGGCCAGAGAATAATCGAATAGGGCGGGGTTCGTCGTTCGTATGACTTCCTGAACCACGAAGGTAACATAAGCGCCCAGCATGACCATCTCGCCATGCGCCATGTTGATGACCCCCATCACCCCGAATGTGATGGCAAGTCCAATGGCTGCAAGAAGCAGTACCGAGCCAAGCGAAAGGCCGTACCAGATATTCTGGCCGACGGACCAAAGTGCCAGCGATTGATTGATCTGCTCAATCCCGGCATCGAGGCTGGCCCGCTGTTCTTCGCTCGCCCCGCCGCGTGCTGAATTGAGAATGGAAAGCGCAGTTCGGTCTCCGCGCGCAGCAATTGTGTCGACAGCCTCCTCGAAAACATCGCCCTCGATGTCGGTTTCAAGCAGCGTTGCAGCACGCGCCTGCTCCATGATCGCGCGCACCCCGACATCGGTTTCAGCTTCAATCGCAGTCTCAAGCAGCTCCAGATTGCCCGCGTTTGGGCTTGAAATCATCTGCTGTGCTGCCGCCCGCCGGGTGATTGGGTTTTCGCTCATCAGCGTCAGGCTGCCGATCGCTGCGGCGATGTCGCGGCGAAGTGAGTTGTTGATGCGGATGACGCTCATATCGCCGGTGATATCGAGATCGGCGGGCTCGCCCGTCAATGCGTCGACATATTGGTTCCGACCGGTTTCGATAAAAATGCCACCGGTGTCGGATTCGTGAAGTATGCCGCCGCCAAGCGCGCTAAGAATGGGGAGAGCTTCATCTTCGCCACTGGCCACAAGAGCAGCTACCGCATCGCGCAGGTCGCTGAGACTGGCGTCATAGAGAGCCGGGATCGTTTCCGAGACGCTCTGTGCCTGAGTGCTTCCAGCGGACAAGGCAGCGAGCACTATAAGACAGAGAGACGCAAGGCATCTGTTGAGCCGCTTCAGACTGAGCATGCCGCATCCCCTTTCACAATCATGCCAAAGACAAGCCAGCCAAGCGCCTCCAGCGAAATCCGGGGGCGGTAGCCCGCCCCCGGCATACATCGAAAGGCTGCACCTATTCGGCTGAGCCACCGCAGGTCTCGGTTTCGGTGTTGTAGTTTCCGCAGTTGATCGGTGCAGTCCAATCGGCATCGAGAACTGCGGATTCCGGCAGATAGTCCGACCACGCATCGCCGGGAACCAGATCTTCGGTTTCCCAGACCACGAAGAACTGTCCGTCATCCTGGATTTCGCCAATCAGCACGGGTTTTGTGATGTGGTGGTTGGCCAGCATGGTCGCCGTTCCGCCAGTCAGGTTTGGCGTTTCAAGCCCGACAATGGCATCGATGACTGCGTCGGCATCTGTGGTGCCAGCGACTTCGACGGCATCCACCCAAAGATTGAAACCGATATAGTGGGCTTCCATCGGATCATTGGTCACGCGGTCGTCCGAGCCGATGAAATCTTGCCATGTGGCAATGAACTCTTCGTTCTCGGGCGTTTCCACGCTCATGAAGTAGTTCCAGGCAGCAAGGTGACCAACGAGTGGTGTGGTGTCAAAGCCCGAAAGTTCCTCTTCGCCAACAGAAAAGGCGACAACTGGAATGTCTTCAGCAGCAACGCCCTGATTGGCCAGTTCGCGGTAGAAGGGCACATTGGCATCGCCATTGATGGTCGAAACTACTGCCGTCTTTTTGCCTTCTGAACCGAAAGCAACGATGTCGGAAACGATCGTCTGCCAATCCGAATGTCCGAAGGGGGTATAGTTGATCATGATGTCTTCTGACGCCACACCACTGTCGAGCAGATATTGTTCGAGAATTTTGTTGGTCGTCTGGGGATAGACATAGTCTGTCCCTGCCAGAACCCAGCGTTCGACGCCCTCTTCGTTCATCAAATAGTCGACGGCGGGTATCGCCTGCTGGTTGGGCGAGGCACCGGTGTAAAACACGTTGCGCTGAGATTCCTCGCCCTCATACTGGACAGGATAGAACAGAAGCGAATTGAGCTCTTCAAACACCGGAAGTACTGACTTGCGGCACACCGACGTCCAGCACCCGAATACAGCGTCGACGTCGTCGACTTCGATTAGCCGGCGCGCGAGTTCGGCGGCGAGGGGCCAATCTGAAGCGATATCGACAACAACCGGCTCGAGCTGGCGGCCCATGACACCGCCTGCCGCGTTCTGCTGTTCGATCAACATCAACATGACGTCTTTGAGCGTGGTTTCCGAAATCGCCATCGTGCCGGAAAGCGAGTGCAGGATACCGACCTTGATGGGTCCTTCGTCCTGAGCCAGGGCTGGCATTGAAATCATCGATGCGCTCAAGGCTCCTGACATGAGCGCGCCCCCAATCCTTTTGGTCCAGTCTGCCATTTTGTCCTCCGACAGTTGCTGTTGCACCGCTGTCGGGAGTCGCAAAAACTATGCCAAGGATGGTGCGTCGGCCGCTCGGGTCGGGTTAACTTATTGTAAACGCCTTGCTTTCGCTGGCGTAGATCCGCAAACGGATCGTGCTGAGCAAGGCGAACGCTCTGGTGATGGGCGTAAGTCGCCTAAAAACTGTCATTTTATGGGTAAAAATTAGGCAGTTGCGAAGCGTGATGATTGAGGGTGCATAATTTTCAATCATTTGAACACCGCGATGGCACTTCGTCCTGATGACAAAGCGCTGGGGCTCAAGTAGATTATTGAGGCCGGAGTCCTCCGGCAGAGGTTGTTTGCACCACAATCTCGCGCCCCGTACGCTCGCGAGGCGTGCGGGGCATCTCAAATCCGTACGTCATCAAATATCGGCGATGAGTTGACCGTTTAAGGCCGCCCGGTCACGGTTCTGCCAAGTGATTCGACGCGCAAGGACCGCCATGACCGCTGTTGCAGAGTTTGCAATGCTCTCCCACGGATGGCGGCGTATCCTGATGATCGTTTGTGCCGGCGCGTTGGCTGCACTTTCGGCGCCGCCGGTCTTTTTCCTTGTCGCTCTGTTTTTTGCCATGCCGGTGCTGGTCTGGGCGCTCGACGGCGCGGAGCGAAAGCGCTCGGTTCTCACTGTCGCTTTCGGTCCGGCATTTCGCATTGGGCTGTCTTTTGGCTTCGGTTACTTCCTGGTGGCCCTGCACTGGATTGGTGCTGCTTTTTTTGTCGACGGCGGGGTGTTGCTGATTGTTATGCCTTTCGCTGTGGCAGGATTGGCACTTGTGTTGGCCGCATTCTGGGGGGCAGGCATAGCGCTTGCCCACATTTTCTGGTCGAATGGGGCTGGGCGGATATTTGCCCTGGCGACGGCGCTGACCCTGGCCGAGCTGGCGCGAGGCTTTCTTTTTACTGGCTTTCCTTTCGATCTTCTTGGCTATGCTCTGACGGCCAACCCCGAAATGATGCAGTCCGCCAGCTTGGTCGGCGTATACGGGCTGACATTCATAGCAATTGTCATTTCCGCCACGCCTGCATTGGTCTGGCCGGCTGCCGAGCGATCGCTGGTGGCGCGCATACTGCCATTGTTTACGGCTTTTGCGGTGCTTGCTGCCCAGGTGGGTTGGGGCAATTACCGGATTAACGAGACGGCAACCAAGCCCTTTGATGACGTCGTTCTTCGAATCGTCCAGCCCGTCATTCCCCAAGACGTCAAATGGCAGACTTTTGCCCGGGAGGAGACGGTAACGCGCCTTCTCGACCTGTCGGTCATGCAGAGCAATCCTGACGATGCCGGGTTGGATGATGTTACACACCTAATCTGGCCCGAAGCGGCAATTCCGTTCTTCTTATCGGATGAGCCGGAGCTGCTGGCGCGCATAGCGCGCACTTTGCCGGACGATATCTGGCTTCTGACTGGCGCCCCGCGCCAGCCTTATGGCGCCAATGGCGAGATCGTCCCGGGGGCAAAGCCGTTTAACTCGGTGCTTGCCTTCAATGGCGAGGGTGAGGTCGTCACATCCTACGACAAAACCCATCTCGTTCCGTTTGGCGAATATCTACCCTTCGGTGATGCCCTGCGCCAGTTCGGCATCACCCAATTGGTGGAAGGATCTCAGGGTTGGGATGCAGGCGCCGAGCGTCGCGTGTTTCAACTGCCTGGTTCGCCAGCCATCTTGCCATTGGTCTGCTATGAGATTGTATTTCCAGGAGGTTTGGGCGCGCCGGTTGCTGAGGCTGGGTTTATTCTTGTCGTCACCAATGATGCCTGGTTCGATGGATCGGTTGGTCTCGCACAGCATTTCCACCATGCCCGCGTAAGAGCTGTCGAGGAAGGAAAGTCGGTCGTCAGGGCCGCCAATTCGGGCATTTCAGCCATAGTCGATCCACTTGGGCGCATCGACGTGATGATGGGTGAAGGCATGGTTGGAGCAATCAAGGGCACGCCGGCCCAACCCCTCTCGCCCACGCTTTTCAGTCAATACCGTCATTGGCCCGTGTTCGCCATGCTGGTCTTTGGCGCATCTGTTGCCGTGCCCGGCTGGCGCCGCCGATTGAAGCGTAGCGACTAGCGCAGGTACATATAAAGGTTTCTTTATATCGCCCTTGCTTTCCGCATCTCAACCTGCGAAAAGCAGTTTTGAAAGTGCCTGGGATGTACCTGGGTACGCGCACTTCCGCGTGCGCCCTCGCCAGTTGAAATGAGGTTTAACGTGGCCAGTTCTTCTTATCTCTTCACCTCGGAATCCGTTTCCGAAGGTCATCCCGATAAAATTTGCGACCAGGTGTCCGACGCCATCGTGGATGCATTTTTCGCCGAAGATCCCTATTCACGCGTCGCCCTTGAAACATTGGCGACGACAAACCGCCTGGTTCTGGCAGGAGAGGTGCGTGGTCCTGCCTCCATCGACGCCGAGCGCATGGAAGAGATCGCTCGCGGTGTCGTCAAGCGGATCGGTTACGAGCAGGACGGCTTCCACTGGAAGACGCTTGATGTGTCATGCCATGTGCACGAACAGTCTGCCCATATCGCCCAAGGGGTCGATGCATCGGGCAACAAGGACGAAGGTGCAGGCGACCAAGGCATCATGTTTGGCTTTGCTGTCAACGAGACGCCTGAGTTGATGCCGGCACCACTGACTTACGCGCACAAGATTCTCAAGAACATGGCGGCGGCGCGTCATTCCGGCGCTGCATCCCAATTTGGACCTGACGCCAAGAGCCAGGTGACGTTGAAATACGAGAACGGCAAGCCGGTTGGCGTTTCCGCTGTTGTCGTTTCGACCCAGCACGTTGAAGATGTTTCTCAGGCCTGTATTCGCGACATGGTACGCCCGTTCGTTCAGGACGTTCTGCCCGAGGGCTGGATGCCGCCGGAAGAGGAGTTTTATGTCAATCCGACCGGGGCATTTGTCATCGGGGGGCCTGATGGCGATGCAGGGCTGACAGGTCGCAAGATCATCGTTGATACCTACGGTGGCGCCGCACCGCACGGTGGCGGTGCGTTCTCGGGCAAAGACCCCACAAAAGTTGATCGATCGGCCGCTTACGCCGCCCGCTATCTGGCGAAAAACGTCGTTGCAGCAGGGTTGGCAGAGAAATGCGTTATCCAGCTTTCTTATGCGATCGGCGTGTCCAAGCCGCTTTCGATCTTCGTGGATACATATGGAACCGGCACTGTCGATGAAGACAAGTTGGGCGCAGTGCTGCAAAAGGTGATGAACCTATCGCCGCGCGGTATCCGCGAGCATCTGGGGCTCAATAAGGCGATCTACGAGCGCACGGCGGCCTATGGCCATTTCGGGCGTGAACCGGAAGCCGATGGGGGGTTCTCATGGGAAAGAACCGATCTGGCCGAAGCCATCACGGCGGAATTAACCTGATCCTTGCCCGAATGCCGCAATGATTGTAAAGCGCGGCGCAATTCGCCGCGCTTTTGTTTTTTGTTAGTGAAGCTATGACGTCCAAACCCATTCCGCAGGACCCAAAGGGGCCGCGTGCCTTTTTCGGGCGTCGTGCCGGCAAGAAGTTGCATAAGGGCCAGCAGGCCCTGTTCGAAACGCTGCTTCCAGAGCTCACTGTCGACATCTCGCAACCCGTTGATCCGCTTGCTTTGTTTCCACGAGCCGAGCGCATACACCTCGAGATCGGTTATGGGGGCGGCGAGCATCTCGCTCGCATTGCTGGCCAAAATCCCGATGATGGTTTTATCGGTTGCGAGGTGTTTACCGGCGGGATCGGCAAACTGCTCGAAACCATCGACAATGACGGCATCGGAAACATCGCGCTTTTCCCCGATGACGTCATCAAGCTGCTTGCCGTTATGCCCGATGCCTCGGTCGACTGCTTGTACGTGCTATATCCTGATCCCTGGCCCAAACCGCGTCATCACAAGCGCAGGCTGATCCAGTTCAAGATACTTGCCGAGTTCGCCCGCGTGCTCAAACCCGGCGGTAAATTCCGTTTCGCCACCGACATCGAAGACTATGCCAACTGGACGCTGGCCCATGTCTTGCGGACGGACGGTTTCCAGTGGCCGATCGCCGAGCCCGGCGCCTGGCATCTTCCCTATCGGGGATGGAAGGCCACGCGCTATGAGCAGAAGGCGCGGCGGCAGGGGCGAATGAAGAGCTATTATTTCCAGTTCTTGCGTTTGTGACGCGAGAGCGCTATATGACCCGTAACAATCTCGGAAAATGAGAGAGTGGGTGCCGACCGGCCCCGCTCTTTTTTATTACCTCAATCAGGGTAAGCATGATCAGCAATACCAAACGCTACATCCGCGAATCCGCGCTCGAGGCTCGTGTTGCGGCAATCGTCGAACCGGTTGCGGAATCGCTCGGCTACGATCTTGTTCGCGTGCGCATCAGCAATGATAATGGTTGCACACTGCAGATAATGTGTGAGGACGATAACGGGCATTTCGCCATCACCGATTGCGAAAAGCTCCATCACGACCTCAACCCTGTGCTCGACCTTGAAGATCCGATCGACCGTGAGTATCACCTTGAGATTTCTTCGCCCGGTGTCGACCGGCCGCTGGTGCGCGCCCGTGACTTCGCCGCCTGGGCTGGGCATGAGGCCAAAGTTGAACTCGCCGAAATGATCGAGGGCCGCAAGCGCTTCCGTGGCGATATTGTTGGTGCTGACGAAGACACGTTTTCAATCCGCCTTCCCGATGCTCCGGCCGGTACCGATCCGGTTCATGTTTTGCCTCTGGCGCTTCTGGCCGACGCGAAGCTGCTGATGACCGACAAGTTGCTCGATGCAGCCCGCAAGGCGCAGGCAGAAAACCCGGATTACGACGAAGCCGACGAGGACGTCGAAACCATCATTGACGAAACCGACGGCGCAGATGCCGACGAGCGAACCCAGGAGAATTGATCCAATGGCCGTTTCAGCGAACAGGTTGGAGCTTTTGCAGATCGCCGATGCCGTGGCGCGCGAAAAGTCCATCGACCGCATGATCGTTATCGAGGCGATGGAAGAGGCCATTCAGCGCGCTGCCAAGGCGCGCTATGGTGCGGAAACCGAGGTCAAGGCCGAGATCAATCCGCGTACCGGCGAGCTGCGCTTGTGGCGCCTGCTTGAAATCGTTGAGCGCGTTGAAGAATACGGCCGTCAGATTTCGCTCAAAGAAGCCCTGGGCAAGAACGATGCCGCCAAGCTTGGCGACTACGTCACCGAGCCTCTGCCCCCGATCGAATTCGGCCGTATTGCAGCGCAGTCGGCAAAACAGGTTATCGTCCAGAAGGTGCGCGATGCCGAACGCGACCGCATGTACGAAGAATATGCAGATCGTGTTGGCGAGATCATTAACGGCAGCGTCAAACGCGTCGAGTATGGCAACGTAATCGTCGATTTGGGACGTGGCGAAGCTATCATCCGGCGCGACGAACTCATTCCACGTGAACAGTTCCGCTATGGCGACCGGGTGCGGGCCTATATTTACGACGTGCGCCGCGAGCAGCGTGGGCCGCAGATTTTCCTTTCGCGTACCCACCCACAGTTCATGGCCAAGCTGTTTGCCCAGGAAGTGCCGGAAATCTACGACGGCATCATCACAATCCGTTCGATCGCCCGTGATCCGGGCTCGCGCGCTAAGATTGCAGTGACCTCCTCGGACTCCTCGATCGATCCTGTCGGCGCCTGCGTGGGGATGCGCGGTTCGCGTGTTCAGGCGGTTGTCGGAGAATTGCAGGGAGAAAAGATTGATATTATCCCTTGGACGAACAATATAGCAGATCTGGTGGTATCCGCGCTCCAGCCAGCCGACGTTGCCAAGGTGGTGCTCGACGAACAGGCTGAGCGCATTGAAGTGGTGGTGCCCGACGAGCAGCTTTCGCTTGCGATTGGCCGCCGCGGCCAGAACGTAAGACTGGCCAGTCAGTTGATCGGTTGGGATATAGACATTCTGACTGAGCAAGAAGAATCCGAACGCCGCCAGAAGGAATTTACCGAGCGGACGGCGTTGTTCATGAACTCGCTCGATGTCGATGAGATGGTCGCTCAGTTGCTCGCATCGGAAGGCTTCTCCTCAATCGAGGAGCTCGCCTATGTCGACCTCGCGGAAATTGCCTCTATCGGTGGGTTTGACGAAGAAACCGCTGGAGAAATCCAGAACCGCGCCACTGAGTTCCTTGATGCACAGGAACGCGAACTCGACGAAGAGCGCAAAAAGCTCGGTGTGGAGGACGCGCTCTACGACATTCCTGGTCTTTCGGCAGCAATGCTTGTTGCACTTGGCAAGGATGAAATCAGGTCTATTGAAGATTTTGCGGGCAATATCGCCGACGATCTGATTGGCTGGACCGAACGCAAGGATGGCGAGACCAAGCGTTTTGACGGCACCCTATCGGCTTTCCCCCTTTCCAGGGAAGAAGCTGAAGACATGATCATGACGGCACGGCTCAAGGCTGGCTGGATTTCTGAAGAGGATCTGCCGCAGCCGGAAGTCGTTGAAGACGAAGTGCCGGCAGAAGACGAAGTGGCCGAGTAAACAACGCTGCCTCTCCAATGAGGAGAACGACGGCAATAGGGTAAAAGGGCGCCGCAATTGGGCCGCGAAAAAGATGTAGACAGGATGTGCGCGCTCACGCGGGCCGAAAAGCCCGCATCCGCGCTCATCCGCTTCGCGGTCTCGCCCGATGGGGATTTGGCGCCTGATGTTGACGCCAGGGCCCCTGGTCGCGGCGTCTGGATCACCCTTTCTGCCGATGCTGTAAGTGAGGCGGTGCGCAAAAAGGTATTTGCGCGAAGCCTCAAGGAAAACGTGTCTGTGCCGCCTGACCTTGCGGAACAGGTGCGGACCCGGTTAGAACAGCGGCTGACAGGCAGCCTTGGGTTGGCGCGCAAGGCGGGTGCGCTGGTAACAGGCGCCGCCAAAGTCGCCTCGGTTCTTGAATCGGGACGTGTGGGCGCGCTGATTACTGCCAGCGATGCAGCTCCCGACGGACGCCGCAAGATGCTGCAATGGGCCCGGCGCGGCGAAGTCGCCGACAGGCTGGTCCATATCGAATCTCTCTCGTCGACCCAATTGGGTTTGGCATTGGGGCTCGAAAATGTGATACACGCTGCGCTGACTCCCGGCGCGGCAGCAAATTCGGTGATTGAACGGGCAAATCGGCTTGCCCATTTCAACGCCACAGACAGAGAAGAAGACGGCACCATATGACCGATAAGGACAAGACCAGCGACAATTCGGGTTCGGGCAAAAAGACCCTGACCCTCAAGGGTGCGCCAAATCTTGGCTCGCGTCCCGGCATGTCGCGGTCCTCACGCACCGTCGTTGTTGAAAAGCGCACCCGCCGCGTGGGTGGGCCCGGTACGGGCGCGCCTCAACAGTCGGGTGGTAATGCATCAGGTGGCGGCAGGCCTCAGCCTTCCCGTCCGGGCGGGCGCCCGCAATCGGCGAGTCCGCGACAGAACGCAAACTCGGCCAGTCTCACCCAAAATGAGAACCAGGCCCGCGAACGCGCTCTGCGTGAGGCCGCAGCACGTGCCGAGGATGATCGCGCCAAGGCCGAAGAAGAAGCCCAGCGTCACGCCGAGATCGACGCTCGCCGCAAGGCCGAGCGCGAAGAGGCTGAACGCCGCGCCGCTGCAGTGGAGGCAGAAAAGGCCCGTGAGGCTGCCAATGAGGAACTCGACGGGATCGTGCCGGTCAAGGCTGGCCAATCGCGTCCCAAGCCCGTTGCCAAGCCGAGCCCGCGCGCTGCTCAGCCGGACATGCCACCTCCGCCGCCTCCGGGTGAAGGCGAGGACGACCGCGTGCGCCGCCGTGCAGCGCCCGGCCCGAAGGCCCTTGTGGACAAGGACGAGCTCGAACGTGCCAAGCGCAATGCCGCGCCGCGCCCGAGTGCAACGCCAGCGCGCCGCGATTCAAACTCGCGTGGCCGTTTGAACGTCAATTCCGCGCTCGATGACAGCGATCGCCGTGGTCCCTCGCTGGCCGCCATGCGGCGTCGCCAGAACAAGAAGATGGGCCGCAACACAAAGGTCGCTCAACCCAAGCTGGCGCGCGAAGTAACGATCCCAGAGGCGATCACGGTTGCCGAACTGGCCAATCGTATGGCCGAGCGCGCTGTCGATGTGATCAAATTGCTCATGGCTCAGGGCCAGATGCTCAAGATCAACGACGTAATCGATGCCGACACTGCGGAACTGGTCGCCACTGAAATGGGCCACACGGTAAAACGCGTCGCCGAGAGCGACGTTGAAGGCGGCCTGTTTGACGACGTTGCCGACGACGAGGTTGGTGATCTGGTAAATCGTCCGCCGGTTGTGACCATCATGGGCCACGTCGACCACGGCAAGACCTCGCTGCTCGATGCGATCCGCGAAGCCAATGTCGTGTCGACCGAAGCTGGTGGTATCACTCAGCATATCGGTGCCTATCAGGTCGAAAAGAACGGCCAGAAGATCACCTTCCTTGATACCCCGGGTCACGAGGCGTTCACAGCCATGCGTGCCCGTGGTGCGCAGGCGACCGATATTGCCATTCTGGTGGTTGCTGCCGACGACGGCGTGATGCCCCAGACGATTGAATCCATCAAGCACGCCAAGGCTGCTGGTGTTCCGATCATCGTGGCGATCAACAAAATCGACAAACAGGGCGCAGATTCTACCCGCGTTCGCACCGAACTGCTTCAGCACGAAGTGTTCGTTGAATCGATGGGCGGTGAAGTGCTCGACGTCGAGGTGTCCGCACTCAAGAAAACCAATCTCGATGGTTTGCTCGAAGCGGTGCTGTTGCAGTCCGAGGTGCTTGAACTCAAATCGCCACAGAGCGGTTCTGCCCAGGGCCTGGTCATCGAGTCCAAGCTCGACAAGGGCCGTGGCGCTGTCGCTACGGTTCTCGTGCAGCGCGGTACGCTCAGCGTTGGCGATATCGTTGTTGCAGGTAATGAGTGGGCCAAGGTCCGTGCACTTATCGACGACAAGGGTGCCCAGGTGAAGACCGCGGGCCCCTCCACGCCGGTCGAAGTGTTGGGCTTTTCTGGCGTCCCTGACGCCGGCGATCGGTTCGCTGTTGTTGAAAGCGAAGCACGTGCCCGCGAAATCACCGAATATCGTCAGCGCGTCATTCGTGAAAAGACGGCCGGCGGTGGTGCGACTTCGCTCGAGCAGATGATGAACCAGCTCAAGGCTTCGGGCATTGCCAAGTTCCCGCTGCTTATCAAGGGCGACGTTCAAGGTTCGGTCGAAGCGATTGTTACCGCGCTTAACAAGCTCTCGACCGATGAAGTTTCGGCGCAGATCCTGTATTCGGGCGTTGGCGGTATCACCGAGTCCGACGTGACGCTGGCAACAGCGTCGGGTGCCGTGGTTATCGGCTTTAACGTTCGTGCCAACAAGCAAGCCGCCGATTTGGCCCAGCGTGAAGGCATCGAAGTCCGGTACTACAATATTATCTACGACCTTATCGACGACGTTAAAGGCGTGATGAGCGGCATGTTGGCGCCTGAAGTGCGCGAAACGTTCCTGGGCAATGCCGAAATCCTGGAGGTATTCAACATCTCCAAGGTTGGCAAAGTTGCTGGCTGCCGGATTACCGATGGTATGGTCGAACGTGGCGCCGGTGTGCGTCTCATTCGCGACAACGTGGTTATCCACGAAGGCAAGCTTTCGACGCTCAAGCGTTTCAAGGACGAGGTCAAGGAAGTCCAGTCCGGTCAGGAATGCGGTATGGCGTTCGAAAAGTATGAAGACATGCGCGCTGGCGACGTCATCGAATGCTATCGCGTCGAAAAGGTACAGCGCACGCTGTAGTGCTCTATCGCAGAGATTAAATGCAAAAACGCGGACCCTTGGTCCGCGTTTTTTATTTTGGGATCAGTGCAGCACGAACCGAACTCAAAAAACTGCGCGAAACAGGAAGCGTAGCGCCGGAGCGCGTGCGGACGACGAAGCGACCGTCGACGCGTTCGAGACCGGAAACGGCCGCCTTTGAAACCCAATGGCTGCGATGGATCTGTAACCCGGCAACACCATCGGTTTCGGCCATGGCATCAGAAAACCGCATCAGAACCAGCGACATACCTCTTTCAGTGTGCACTTCGACATAATGATCAGCCATCGAGAGATGGCTGAGTGGAGCGCGTGCGTTCTTGGGCAGGCGGTCGAGCAGTTTCGGATCCGTATTCGGTATTTCCTGGCTCGGGCCGGAACCGTCAAACGGCAGGACGCCGGGTGTATTGGGCGGATTTGCGATTTCCAGTATTGCCATCAACGCGAGGCTGATGGCGAGACAGTAGCCATAAAGCATGCCCAGACTGATCCCAGTCACCGACAGATCGGGGAAGGCCAGCGCCGAGATCAGGACAACGGTGCCGGTTACCGGCACGGAGGCGCCGATGCCGCCGACAGCAAGACGCCAGAGAAGGGGTGATGTCAGCCGCGCGAAAAGAGCTTCGGAAAGGGTGCCACCCACCATGCCGGCACCAAATGTGAGGAAGACTATGGCCAGCCAGTATGCCAATCTGGCGCCTAGCGATAAAGCACTGAAGGTGCCAAAAGGTCCGGTTATTCCCGCAATCGCCCCTACACAAGCCATGATCGACAAGCTTATGGGATTGGCATAGACGGCTCGCAATTCGCGAAGCGTCAATTGCAATGGCGTGCCATTCACGAAGCCATTTTCCCCTGTCACGTATTGCCGCTTGCGCTCTAGGAGCGGTGTGCAGCTTTCTGCGCACAGCCGACGTTCTCATGTCAATTCTTGCCGGAGTGCCCTCATGGATGCAACACCTCTTGTCGTCTCGACATTTGCAATTCAGGTCCATGCGGGCTGCGCTGTGTTGGCCTTGTTGATCGGAACCATCGTGCTGGCGATGAAAAAGGGCACCATGGCCCATAAGGTGCTCGGGCGCATTTGGATCGTCCTGATGATCGGTGTTGCGCTGTCATCTTTCTTCATAACCGAAGTTCGCATGCTCGGGCCCTATAGCCTTATTCACGGCCTGTCGCTCTACACCTTGTTCGGGTTGTCACAGGCGGTGATGGCCATCCGTTCAGGAGATGTCAAAGCGCATCGCGGGCACATGATCGGAATTTACGTGGGCGCACTGATCCTTGCAGGCGCGTTCACATTGCTGCCGGGGCGCCGAATGCACGCTGTGGTGTTTGCCGACGGCGGGGCGACGGCAATGCTGGCGTCTATCGCTCTTGCCGCATTGCTCGTGGCCATCCGCTATCGACGCGGACGCCAAATATCCTGACCGGCAGGCTTACGGGTCGGTCAGGCGTTTCCGATTATGATCCCTGCGGCAAAGACCAGAGACCCACCCAACACAACCTGCATGACGGCGCGCCAGAAGGGCGTGTCCATGAACCGCTTCTGGATCCAGGCAATCGACCACAGCTCAATGACCACAATGGCCATCGCCAGCACGGTTGCTGTCCAGAAATGTGGAATGAGGTAGGGCAGGGCGTGCCCTAACCCACCAAGCGTGGTCATGATGCCGGAGGCAAAGCCTCGCTTGATGGGCGAGCCGCGCCCAGTCAATTTTCCATCATCGCTGGCCGCTTCGGTAAATCCCATGGAAATGCCGGCACCAACCGAGGCCGCCAGCCCGATCAGGAAGGTCGACCATGTGTCGCCCGTCGCAAAGGCGGCGGCAAAGATCGGAGCCAGTGTGGAAACCGAACCGTCCATCAGCCCGGCGAGACCAGGTTGGACATAGGTCAGAACGAAACTGCGGTGCGCTGAGTCTTTTTCAGTCTTAAGGCTTTCGGGATCAAGATGGCTGTCCGCAAGCGTTCTGGCCTTTTGCTCATGCCCGCGCTCCGCCCGCTCAAGATCTCCCAGGAGCTTGCGGGTTTCTGCATCGCGCGTCCGCTTGATGGCTTCGGCGTAAAATCGCGCGGCATCCCGTTCCATCTCCCGGGCCTGGTTGCGCACGGTTTCTACATCGAGTTCTGCCATCAGCCAGACCGGCTTGCGTGAATAAAACCCACGTACGTGTTCGCGCCTGATCGGCACTATGGATGGGCCGAAGCGTGCCGCGTAACGTTCAATCAGCAATTGACGATGCTCGTCCTCTTCCGCTGCCATCCCATCGAAAACAGCCGCACTGGCCGGATAGTCGTCGCGCAGGCGATCGGCGTAGGCGCCATAGATGCGGCCATCTTCTTCCTCGGCCGATATGGCAAGCGCGAGAATTTCCTTTTCAGAAAGAGTTGAAAAATCGCGACGCGCAGTAAGGAAACGGGACAACATGGCAGGAGACTCGCTGATTATAGATTAGAATAATTCTAAACTAAGATCTGAAGCTTGCAACCACCTTTTGCGTCGCTGCCTCGGACGCGCTCATCTGCGCCATGAGCCACGAGCGAAGCTTACGGATGCGGAGAGGCAACGCGATGCCTGAACCAACAATGACACACGGCCAACAGGTTGCTAAAGTTTGATCTCCGACGTCAGGTGGAGGGCGTCGTTGTGAGGAGAAAAGCAATGAAGAATATGCCGATCGTACTGTTGGCAGCCTGTGCCATATCGCCAATTGTGCTACCAGCCTTGAGTATGGAAGCGACGGAAATTTGGCGGCTCGATGGTTTGCAGACGCCCGAATCAGCGATTTACGACCGAGCAAATGGTGTCATCATCGTCGGCAACATGGTCGCCATGGGCGCGGACGCTGGCGAAGATGGTTTCTTGTCACTGGTCTCCAGTCGCGGTGAGATGATTGAGGTGAACTGGGCCACAGGCTTTCAAGATCCGCGCGGCATGGCGATTGTCGACGACAAGCTCTTTGTTGCTGACAACATGGGTTTCCATATCGTTTCGTTGGCTGATGGATCACCCATTGAGACTGTCGTTTTGGAGGGGGCCGCTTTTCCAAATGATGTGACCGCCGATGATGAAGGCAACGTCTACATTTCCGACATGTTCGGCCAGACAATCTGGCGCTACGCGGATGGCGCAGCCTCGATCTGGCTCGGGCCCGATGATGCATTGAGTTTCCCCAACGGCCTGTTGGCCCACGATGGAGAAATCATCATCGGTTCGATGGGCGCCGATATGGGCGATGATTTTACCTTCGGCACCCCAGGTGGGCTCTACAGTGCTCCAGTGGATGGATCTGAGGTGATCCCGATCGAAGGCGCAACCGGAATAGGTGCCATAGACGGCGTCGCGATCATTGGAGGGACAATCCTTTTCAACGACAATCCAACGGGTGCGATCTATGTTCTGGAAGACGGACAAGCCATCGAGATCGCCAATGTGGGTGCTGGTGGCGCGGATATTTCGAATTTTGATTCGATAGTGCTGGTACCCCAACTGCAGCAGGGCGCACTTATCGCACTTCAGCTCCGGCAGTAATCTATTCGCAGATTTGGGCTGTGCAGGTTCGACCGTGGCAGCCCAGATCGAAGTGAAAATGATCGGCGTGATCTGAATTGGCTTCCGGCCCAAGCACCGTCGTGAAACGACCACAAGCAGCCGAATGAGCGAACGTAAGCAGTTTGGATTCTGGCTGGGCCGGCAGCGCCCTCCAGTCCTCAAGCACCGATATGGTCGCACCATCAGCAAGATTGATTGCCGAAATATCCAATGCGTTGCCCAGTCCATGCTCAGAAACAAAGCCGGAATCGGCGCCGTTACGTAACCGGCACTGGTAGCCCGGACCTGTCGCAAGGCTTTCGATCTCTGTGTCGAGCACTGCCCCCGCATAGGCATCGACCTCGCGCGCCCAATCGGCCAGCGCCGTTACTGCGGCGCAATTGGTTACCGGCGAGCCCGTGAGAGGAATACTGCGCCCGTTGACAAGGATGGCCGATACAGCAATCGGGCTTTGCAGCCCGCAAGTGCCCTCGGACAGAGGGGGTAGTATCTCGCCCACAACCAACCCTGACAGCAGGGCGGGACACGCTGTTTGATAAACGCGATCAAGTTCACCCTTCTGGCTATCGGTGTCGGCATCTTCTTGACCTGACCCTTCTTCCGCATTGGTCGGTTCCGGTTGAGGGGCGGCTCCCAGTCCCTGAGGTCGCGGTTGGGGCAAAGGAGGTTCTCCATCCTGTCCATTAGCCGGAACCAAAGCAGTCAGAGCGAAGATAATCAGCAGGGTTATGCGGGTCATTTGGGGCTCCAGAGCGCGGTTCGGCACCAATTGAACGCGCAAAGACGCTACACGTTGCCAAAACTGGCATTAACGATGCACAAACCATCTTCCCGAAACGCTGGGTTTGCTGCTATCAGCGGGCCCATGAAAACACCGCAGAAGACCCCGCTCTCCCGCATTCGCAATTTTTCCATCGTGGCGCATATCGACCATGGGAAATCCACGCTTGCCGATCGCCTGATCCAGCTCACTGGCGGGCTGGATTTGCGCGAGATGAAAGAGCAGGTGCTCGACTCGATGGATATCGAGCGCGAGCGCGGTATCACCATCAAGGCCCAGACCGTGCGGCTCGAATATGAGCACACAGATGGCGAGCATTACGTGCTTAACCTAATAGATACTCCAGGGCACGTCGACTTTGCCTACGAGGTCAACCGGTCGCTGGCTGCGTGCGAAGGCTCGCTTCTTGTTGTTGACGCTGCACAGGGCGTCGAGGCACAGACCCTTGCCAACGTTTATCATGCGATCGAGGTGAACCACGAGATTGTGCCGGTCCTCAACAAGATCGATCTGCCCGCTGCCGAGCCGGAGCGTGTGAAACAGCAGATCGAAGACGTGATCGGTATCGACGCTTCTGATTCTGTCGAAATTTCCGCCAAGACCGGGCTGGGTATCGATAAGGTACTTGCCGCAATCGTAGAACGCCTGCCGGCCCCCAAGGGCGATGAGACAGCGCCGCTCAAAGCACTGCTGGTCGATAGCTGGTACGATCTCTATCTGGGCGTGGTGGTGCTGATCCGCGTGATCGATGGCCGCATCAAGAAGGGACAGAAAATCCGCATGATGCAGGCGGGCGCGTCCTATGAACTCGACAGGGTTGGTGTCTTCACGCCAAAACTCGTTGAAGTGGGCGAGCTCGGGCCAGGCGAAATCGGGTTCTTCACAGCCAGCATCAAGGAAGTCGCCGATACAAATGTTGGCGATACTATTACCGACGATCGCAAGCCGACCGCCGAGCCGCTCCCCGGCTTCCGTCCGGCTCAGCCTGTGGTGTTCTGCGGATTGTTCCCAGTCGACGCTTCGGATTTTGACGATCTGCGCGCCGCAATGGGCAAGCTGAGATTGAACGATGCCAGTTTCTCGTTCGAGATGGAAACGTCGGCAGCTCTCGGTTTCGGGTTCCGTTGCGGTTTCCTCGGACTGCTCCATCTTGAGATCATTCAGGAGCGGCTAAGTCGCGAGTTCAACCTCGATCTGATCACCACTGCGCCTTCGGTTGTCTACGAGATCCAGCTTATTGATGGCACCGAATTGATGCTGCACAATCCCGCCGATCTGCCCGATCCGGTAAAGATCGAGCAAATCCGCGAGCCGTGGATCAAAGCGACGATACTGACACCCGACGAATATCTTGGTGCGATTCTCAAGCTCTGCCAGGATCGCCGTGGCATTCAGACCAATCTCTCCTATGTCGGCCAGCGTGCCATGGTGGAGTATGATTTGCCACTCAATGAAGTGGTTTTCGATTTCTACGACCGACTGAAGTCCATCTCGAAGGGCTATGCCAGCTTTGACTACCAGCTTGATGAATACCGGGCCGGGGATCTGGTCAAGATGAGCATCCTTGTCAACGCCGAGCCCGTCGATGCGCTTTCGATGCTTGTGCACCGCAGTCAGGCTGAACATCGCGGCCGCCAGATGTGCGAGAAGCTAAAGGATCTTATCCCGCCGCACCTGTTCGTCATTCCGATCCAGGCTGCTATCGGCGGGCGCATCATCGCGCGCGAGACGGTACGTGCCATGCGCAAGGACGTGACGGCCAAATGTTATGGCGGCGACGCGACTCGCAAGCGCAAGCTGCTTGAAAAGCAGAAAGAGGGTAAAAAGAAGATGCGCCAATTTGGCAAGGTCGAAATCCCCCAGGAAGCCTTTATCAAGGCTCTCAAGATGGACGATTGAGTTAGTACTCAAACCTAGGGCGCCAATAAATCGGCGCCCTTTTTGCCTTTTTTGTGCGGGAGAGTGGTCTAAAGCGTGGCCCCTGATGGCAGTTCAGTTCAGGTCTGGATCGCCGGTTGAAGAGACACGATCAGGACTGATGCTATAAAAAACACCGGCGTCCAAACTGTGCCATTGGCCCAGCGCGCCGTTGGGCCAAAGCACGCGAACTTGCGCATTGGATGCGTCGCCAAGCCCGAAGTGGACATATCCAGCCACCCCGCTCACATGGCCCCCGCCTGAGGTTATCTCGCGACGCTGAGTGAGATCGCCGGTCTGAACCTCGATCCAGCCACCGATAGCGTTGCGATTGGCGTCGTCCTGTTCGGGGGCAACGGCAATCCAGTGCCCAATATCCTCGCTGACGTTTTGCCACAGCTGGGCCTTGTCATGGCGATTGATCACGATCAGATCGAGCTTGCCGTCGAGATTGAAATCGGCGAGCGCGGCGCCCCGGGCAGTCAGAAGGCTGGCGACGCCAGCCTGTTCCCCGGCTTCGGTAAACGTTCCGTCACGACGCTGAAGCAGCAAATTGTTGGGATCAAGAAGCGCGAAATCGGGCATCTCCCAGACATTGCCCTTTGCGACAAACAGATCGGTCAGACCGTCATTGTTGACGTCTTCGAACTGGGCGTGCCAGGCGGTCGAAGGTTTGATTTCACCGCCGGTATAGGGGCGGTGTGCAGTCACTCCGCGTGCAAAGGCCAGATCGGCATAAACGGGAACAGGTTCGCCCTCCTGAGGAATTTCGGAAAGAACCTGAAGCTTGTTGTCAGCCATCGACGTCAGAAAATACTCCGGGTATCCGTCTGCATTGAGGTCACTGCTGGCAATGCCCATTCCCCAGATGCGCAGACGCTGCCAACCGTCGTCCGGGCCATAAAGCGCCGGCGCTGACCCCGGTTGTATGCGCCAGAGCTGTTCCTGACCGCCTTTGTAATACTCCCTGTCATTGGACACTCGCAGTGCGGGCGCGCCCGATCGATTCCAGTCGGTAAACAGCATCGAGAGTGCGCAATAGCTTGGCGTCAGCGGGATCGGAACATCGAAGCCCAATTCGGCGCCGCTCGGACGGTGCAACCAATTGTCGGTGCACGATCCCCAGGGCATCATTGGCTCGTCGCGATCGATATAGTTGCCGAAAGCCAAAGTCGGCCAGTGCTCTCCAGTCTCCCATGTTGCTGCAAAGGCCGTCGACCAGCCCTCGCCCCCATCAAACCCCCAATCGGCATTTGCGCTTTCAAACCGGCAATTCCCAAGGCCGCGCATAAGCTGGTTCTCGCCAACCCGTAAGACGACGATGTCCATGTTGCCGTCGCCGTCTATATCGAGTGGATAGGCCCCGGTAGCTGCCTCGAGCTCAAGCCCGCTTTCAAACTCAGCAAAACTCAAATCATTGCCTTGCTGGCCGGTGTTGCGATAAAATTTGGCCTTAGCTGTTCCACCTGCAAGCACCATGTCGGGCATGTCGTTGTCGTCGCAGTCAAACACAGCGACTCCTCCGCCAACCATATATTCCCATCCGCCGGAAAAAACGCTGTCGATTCCAGCGCTTGCACTCACGTCAGCAAAGCTTGGAACTGTCGGCTCCTGGCTCAGCACAGGAGTGGCAAGCAACAAAAGCCCCATCATATAGCGCTTCATGATTGCGCTCGAGTTACAAGCGCGTTGGTAAACCCCGCTATACACTGGCCCTGTTCAAGTCCTTGTTCGATGGCAGAGCGGAAATGAATACCACCGTAGAGCCGAGAGATTGCCGCTTCTTCTGCCGCTTCCCAGAAGCTGGAGAAGTGGCGGACAGCCAGCCCGTCATCTTCGTGCGTACGGTCGGAAAACGCAAAATTGCTTCCAAAATGGGCCTCTAGCATCCCGGCTGCAGCACCAGATTGCGTCGAATGACCGGACGGATATTCAGGGAAGGGCGGTGTAATCAAAATCGGCTGCCAGCTCGCATCGACAAGCCTGTTGAGATAGGTCACTGGTCGAACCAGATTGTACTGGTACTTGGAATCCCAGCAGCCAATAAATGCGTCGGCCAGCACCACGCCAAGCCGAGCCAGAACATCTGCGGTCTCCGCAAGGTCCGCATTCTGGCCCTCAAGCGCGTCGAGGGTCAGAAATATCCAGTGGCCGGGTGGGGTGGGTGACAGCATGGGGTCGTCAGACCAAAATCGGGCGATGGTTTCCTGCTCTTGGGAAAGATTGATCACAGCGTCGTAAACTTCCATTGCCTCGTCATGAAAGGCGGACCCAGGCACCTCGCTGAATGTGGGCGGCGGTGGCAGCGCGCAGCTATTGCCAGCAGGCATTGCGAAGGGGCGGTTGTGCCTCCATCCCGGAAGTAGCGGGGCCTGTTGTACGGCGACACGGTTGGTTGGCACCCATATGGCTGGGTCCTCAACGGCCTCGAAATCGTAGGGAAAACCGAGGTTTTCAACGACGGCGCCCCCGTCATCGAGCGACCACTGCAAAATGTGCTGTCCGATTGCGGTTCCCAAAGCCGTGCTGCGTGCAACGACGTCTCCATCAATGCCATCGATCAGCATCGCCATGGTGCGGCTGCCCATTGCTTCCATGGCGCGTTGGCCCGTGGGGCCGGTATTGCCGAAAAACGCGTTGGCTCCAAAGCGCATGGCCGCATGGAGCACAATGGCCTCTTCGTAGACCACATCTGGCGCTCGCCTCGGCAAAGGTTCGAGCGCGTTAAGTTGACCGGCCAGCGAGACAAGCTCACCGTCCCCGCTTGCCACTGTTTCGTAAGCGGTTACGCCTAGATAGGCGAAGGCGCGGCTGGCAACAGGCGGTGAATAAGTGGGAGTATGCCGCACCAATTCTAAAATTAGCTGGTTCCACCCAACCAACACATCCCGGGCCGTCGGGGTCTGAGGCGCAGCGTGGCCCGGAAGGGTCGCGCCGATGACAAGAACTAAGGCTATTCCTCCGGCATGCAGCCTTGCCCCAATCGCCTCCCACCAAGTATCCCCCATCGTGCCTCCCAACACTTCTTGATTGCCGCATCTATGCACGCTGTTTGTTCCGCTGCAAGGGCGGACCAACGATGAATAGGTGTTGCCATTCCCGCCAAATCCGTACGAAATCCCTGTTGCGAACCGCCCCGGCTTACAGTAGGTTCCCGCCGAACAACTAGGGCGCGCCCCGCGCCCCGGGCACCCGTAGCTCAGCTGGATAGAGCGCTGCCCTCCGAAGGCAGAGGTCACACGTTCGAATCGTGTCGGGTGCACCAATCTTTTCAAAGACTTAGAGCGAAAATCGCCTCTTTTCTTGCCTCGCCCCACACAGCGATCCCACACAAAGCGTGTGGCGAACCAAAGGGACGTGTGCATGAAAAAAGACTGGTATTGGCACTATGGTGCGATGATCGGCGCGGTGATCGGCGGCACGGGCTACATGCTGTTTGTGATGAACGGCGTCCCCGCTGACGACGCGGGCGCTTTTCGTTCGCCAACGACCGCTGTTGCGGGCGGCGCGTTCTGGGGCGTCGCAATCGTTTGGATCAGGAACAAGTTGGCCAACCGAAAGATATAGTCAACGAGATGATCGGGCGTGCTGGACGGCGAACTTTTCTTAGTTGCCAGAATGGTGCATTCTCCGGTCGATAGGGGGAACAATGGAAAGTTGGGTATTTCCGTTACGGGCGCTGGTTCTTGCTGTTTATCTCGCAGTTGCGCAGACCGCTGTGGGCGCAACGCCGGCATTGGATGAGCCTTTTGACCCGGCTGACTTCACGCCGGCGGAAATACAGATACTGCAGCGGGCGTTGACCTTCACAGGCCACTACGCAGGACTTTGGGATGGCGAATGGGGGCCGTTATCGGCAAGCGCAGTCCAATCCTATAGCCAGGCGAACTTCGGCGGTGAAGAGGTCGTCAACTACGGGCTGATCCCTCTTATTCTGGATGGCATGGCACGGGTTGACGAGCTCGAATGGACTGAAACTTATCTGCCCCGCTACGATGTAACGATCGGATTGCCCGCCAGCCTTGTGCGCGAGCAGTATTCTTCGACGGGGACCGCGTTTCTGGGCGAAGGCATCGGCGTTGAAGTCCTGATTGAAGATCCGGCTGAACTCACGGTTGTGCATAACAACTTGGCGCGAGCTGCCATCGGTACACCCTATATCGTTAGAAGCGATCAGCGATGGGTTACGGCAGTGCGGACGGAAGCGGGGAGCTCGTATTTGCGCAGTGATTGGACCGGGCGGTCCTGGGTCTCCCTCTGGGTAGACGTTGCGCCTTTCGCGGAAGATCACCTGAGCTATATAAGCGCGTCGTATCGTTTCGGGCCGTTGAAGGAGATAGAAGACGCCGAAATCGTAAACCTCGTTGAATTGCTTCTTCGAGCTGCGGAGGAACTTGAGGAGGACGATGATGGCGCCGCTCGCGGGACGGGTACCGGCTTTTTCATCGCGCCAGATATAATCGTAACGAACCACCATGTGGTGGCCCAGTGTAGCAAGATTTCTACGCCCGACGGGCTGACTGCAGATATCCTTGCTTCAACCGAACTAGTTGACTTGGCTGTGCTTCGCTACAGCGGTCGCTCGGCTTCTTTCCTCAGCATCTCGACGGAAGATGATATCCGCCTCGGTAGGGAGGTCTCTGCGGTAGGGTATCCATTATACGGGCTGGTTAATACCGGCCTGAACTTCACCACCGGGGTAGTCAGCGCGGTAAATGGCTTCGCGGACGACGAAGCAAATTTCACCCTCACGGCGCCTCTTCAGCCAGGGAATTCGGGCGGGCCTGTTATCGACAGCATGGGGACCGTTCTTGGAGTGGCTGTCGCAACCGCAAGCCTACAGTTGGCTGAAATCGGAGGTTTCATTCCTCAGAATATAAATTGGGCCGTTAAGGGCTCCACGCTGAGGCGGTTTCTCGACGGTAGCGGCATCGAGTATCAAACGAAGCCGCAAAAGACCCATATCTTCGATGCTGGTCTCCCAGACGGCGTAGCGGCTGCAGTTACCCCAATAGTTTGCGAGTAGCCGCGGGCTGCGATTGCGTGTCAGCCGCACCACCACTCATCGCCGTCCGGCCACCACCGCGCCAAGCGCTCTTCGACCAGGATTTCGCCGACGTCGCGCCCATCGATATAGATCGTGCCGATCTCACGACCGAACCCACCCTGAGAGCCTGAAAGCTCCAGCGTCCATGACCGGGTGTTGAGCAGCTCGACAAGCCGGTCGGACGCTTGTCCGGCCAATGCCTTCTCTCGCTCGCCACCGCAGATATTCGTTTGAGGTTCGGGCGTGTCGTAGCCTTCCATGCGGACGTTGACGCCATCGATCCATATCGTGTCGCCATCGACGACACATGTCTTATCAGGGGTGTTGGGCTGGCCGGGTCGGCACTTTTCCCATTGAATGTATTGGGCATGGCTCGGTGAAGCTGCCAACATGACGGAAGCTAGCAGGGCGTTTCGAGCAAGACGACAGATTGCGACGTGGCTCTTCAACAAGGCCACGCCCCAACAAAGACGTCGACCAGAAAATTGAACGCAGGACGATGCCGACTTTCTGGCTTGTCCTGTAGGGCTTGCGCCGCCAGATCGAGTATTTGCTCTAATTCAACCTGTTCTGGCCGACATGTGTGGGGAACCGATCCCGTTACCGCCTCTAAGGCGTCTGCTACGCCAGTGACGTAGCCAACGCATATGGGGGAGCGGCGCTGACACTCGCTGTGCAGCTCGTTGCCATTCATGATAACCAAGCTGCTCTGACCAAGGGCCGGAGTACAGAAGAACAGGCAAGTCAGTAGCGCGACAGTCCATTTGGGCGCTTTCGATAAACTCATGCTGCCTCGTCCCTCTTCTGCCCCACCGCCACTATCTCAAGCGCCCCATCAGGTAAAGGACGCTGCAACGATGCTGCCTCTTCCCAAGGCGCCGCCAGCCAGGTCTCTATCTCTTCGGTTGTCGTCAGGATCACCGGCATGGCCTTGGGATGGATTGCACCGACTTCGGCATTGGGTTCGCAGGTGAGAAAGCCATAGAGGTCGGTTGTCACTTCGCCCTCTTTCATCTTCCGCGTTGAGGTCCAATCGGGGACGTAAATGCCAGCGAAGAACGCCAAGGGGCGGGTTTCCTCCAAAGCGAACCATGTGTCGCCGTTTTTCTTTCCGCCCGGGCCTGGGGTGTGGTCGAACTCGCTGAACGATGTGAATGGCACAACGCATCGGTTCTCGACGCCCAGCCACCGCCTCCAGTGCGGGCTTTTGGTGTTTCGAATGTTGGTCACGCCGGGGTCCGTCTTCTTTCCCTTCAAGGCAAATTGCGGGCTCGGCATTCCCCACCGCGCCATTACCAATTCGCGTTCACCATCCAGGTTGCGCACGATCGGCGCCGGGTAGTCTGGGAAAATGCCCGGCATGGGTTCGAGATTGCCCACGTTGTCGGAAACGGTCATGGCGCGCGTCAGGTCGATAATCGCCTGACGGTTCGATGTATGGCTGTAAAGATTGCACATTGGTCATACTCCCTCGTTCCACATCAAAACGCAAAACGTGATCGCTTTCCAGCTTGTTCTTTTTTTGTTCTTATTGCTACCTGTGCCGGATCATAGGTGCGGAGAACGAGATGGGCGCGGCCAAAATTTGGAAAGTCGAGCGAACAAGCATCGTGCTTGTGCCAGTGATGGGTCGCACAGCCCACGCCGGTTTTCCAAGCCCGGCCGACGATTACGTCGAAGACACAATCGATCTCAACGACATTCTTATCCGCAATTCCGTCGCCACATTCATCTGGAAAGTCGCGGGTGACTGCATGATCGACGCTCGCATTTTCCATTCCGACCGAATCATCGTCGACCGCTCGTTGACGCCCAAGCATCGCTCGATCGTGCTCGCGGTGATCGATGGCGAACCCGCCGTGAAGCGGCTGATAAAGCGGCATGGCGTTATCCGGCTCATAAACGAAAACCACCGCCTCCCGCCGTTTGAACCGGGAGAGAGCGCCGATATCACGATCTGGGGCGTTGTGACCTGGGCGCTGAGGGATCTTGCGCCATGACCTCGATGTTCGCGCTGATCGACGGCAACAGCTTCTATTGCTCATGCGAACGGGTATTTGATCCGCGGCTGAATTATCGGCCGGTAATCGTCCTGTCGAACAATGACGGCTGCGCAGTTGCCCGGACGCCCGAAGCGAAAGCCCTCGGTATCAAGATGGGCCACCCGTATTTCCAGATCAAAGACCTGTGCCGCCGGGAGAACGTCGCGGTGTTCAGCTCCAATTATACGCTCTATGGCGACATGAGCCGGCGGCTTAACCTGGTCTATGAGCGCTTTTCGCCCGATATTGAAATCTACTCGATCGACGAGAGCTTTATCGACATGGCCCCGCTCGCGTTGCCCGATCGGCGTGAATGGGCGTGCGACCTGCGGGCCACCGCGTTGCAATGGACGGGCATCCCGACCTGTGTAGGGATCGGGCCGACCAAAACATTGGCGAAGCTGGCCAACCGTTGGGCGAAATCGGACCCGGCAGGCGTTTGCGATCTCATAGATGACGAGTTCCGGCGCGACGTCATGGCCCGGTTTCCTATTGGCGACGTTTGGGGAGTGGGCCGCCAGACGGCCAAGAAACTTGCCGCGCTCGGCATCGAGACCGCCGGGCAATTCGCTGCGATGGACCCCAAGCGCGCCCGCCAGTTGCTGACGGTTGTGGGCGAACGGATGGTGCATGAGCTGAACGGCCGCCCCTGCATTGCATTCGAGGACGTTCAGCCGTTGAGGAAGGGCTGCGCAGTGACGCGAAGTTTCGGCCAGCGCGTGACCGATCTCGAGAATATGAGACAAGCTGTCGCCTCATACGCCACGCGGTTGGGTGAGAAGTTGCGAAAATGGGGTCTGGCGACAGACCGGGTCACGGTCTTTATGCACACGAGCCCATTCGATAACGGCCCGCACCGGAGCGTATCGCTGGCGGTCCGCTTGGCAGAGGCGACCAACGACACCCGAAAACTTGTCGCGGCGTCCATCCGGGCAGCAGAGCGGATATGGAAGCCAGGATTTCGCTATTCAAAGGCCGGGCTCATGACCGACGAGTTGGTGCGGCCCGAACAGGCTCAACGTGTGCTGTTCGCCGATCTGGACCCGGAGCGTGGAGGAAAGGCGATGGCAGCGATGGACAGCATCAACTCCCGTTGGGGTCGCGGCTCACTGGGGATTGCGTCAGCCGGTATCCGGAAGCCCTGGGCGGCCACGTTCGATATGCGGACGCCTCCATACACCACGGTTTGGGATGACGTGCCGACGGCCCGTTAGAATTAGAGGGAATTGAACATCGCCAAGTACTGGTTAGGGAAAGCGCACGGAACTCTCCTGCAATATTAATGGTTTGGAAGGCAGAGTTGTCGATTATTAACTTGGCCATATTGCCACTGGAGATCTCATGGCGCTTGACGTGCCCGGCGTAGTGAAGCTAATCAACTCCGAAACGGGGAGTTATTAGGCTTGTTGAAGTCTTGGAAACCAGCCAACTCAGCCCATTCTATCCAGCAGGTAACTGCTCGTATACGCTTTGGGCAGCAGGTTACGGACATACCGTGGCAGCGCATTCAAAAACAGGCCAGGGGCGTTGCCGATAGCTATGGTTTGAATGCAGCTCAGACCGTCGAAGATGTATCTATTGGCTTGTCTCCGAACGGCCCTTCGGCGAGTCAGCAACAGACCGTAGGTTACGAGTTTCTTCGGTTGGAAACCCCCAATTTTTTCTCCGACAAGTTGGTGATCACGCGGGAAGACGTAAACTTCGAGGAATGGCGGTACACGCGCTGGAACGCTCTGCGCGAAAAACTTCAAGACGTTTTGTACGCTACCGCATCTACGTATATCTCAGTGGTTCCTCTTCTTTCCGTCGATTTGGAATACGTGGATATTTTCGAGGCGCTGGTGGAAGACGCCGACTGTAGCGAAGTGCTGCGTAAGGATAGCGAGTACGTTGCGCCAGCTGCGTATAAGCCCCGCGACTCGTGGCATAGCCACATTGGGTACTTCGATCAGCCAGACACTCTTACAAAACGTCTGGTTAATGTCGATATTGAAGCTGCGCAAGCGACCCGAAGGCGAGATGGGAAGCAAACGCGGCTGATGCGCTTTAGAACAAGCATGAGTGACTTGTTCAATCAGCAAGGGCATGATTCACTACCGCTCGACGATTTGGGAAATGAGTTTTTCGAACAACGCTTCGATGAGCTTCATGTCCACTTGAAAAACAAGCTCGCCGACATTCTCACTGAAGATGCTGCGGCAACGATTGCACTGAACGGGTGACCATGAGCGCGATAATGAACTTTGATGGAAACATTTATGATAGCACCGCGCGGGAATTGAGCGTCGGCGTCGATCAATCATTTCATCAATTTCTCGCATTGGATGATGTTGTATCGCTTGCGAGCGACGGTATCGATCGTCTTCGTGCTCGCCAGAAAAAGTTGATCATTCACCGCGATGCGAGGCAAA
Source organism: Pelagibacterium sp. (assembly GCF_048264985.1). Classification (GTDB taxonomy): domain Bacteria; phylum Pseudomonadota; class Alphaproteobacteria; order Rhizobiales; family Devosiaceae; genus Pelagibacterium. The sequence goes on along the minus strand of NZ_JBLXCL010000001.1, from coordinate 24,224 downwards.
AGAGCTATCGAATAATCTCGTCGTTTGGAACTAAGCAGCGCGAGTTTTTCATCACAGATTCTGATGCGGATAAGGGACTTCATCGGCTGAGGTCCTTTAAAACTCGTCGAAATGGCTGGGATGGCGAAAATGGCCTGGCACCCACCACGGAAGTTCTGAATAGTGCTATCGACGCATTTGCGTTATTGCAGAATAGCCGTTTGCGCCTCGCCGTGAACCTTGGCTCTGATGGGGTCCCTCTATTCAACCTTCGAGACAGCTCTTGGAGCGGCGAGATTGCGATCGTTAGCCCAAATGAACTTAATTTCGAATTTGAACGTGGGGACGAGTTGCTTGAAGGCTATCGTCTGGGGTTCACCGCCAAAAGTTTGCCGACCGAACTGAGAGAAGCAATTGCCGTGATGCGGCGGTGACAGCTTGGGTTGTGGTTGCGTAGATATTTGGACCGGTAGCCCTCCTAGGACGAAAGCTGCCGACCTGGATACGTTCAGTCCAAATTGCGGTTGTGAAAGCGCCTCATTGCGCGGCGACGGCTATGAGCGTGTGGGCGACAGTGAGTACATTGCTCGTATTATCACCTCACCAAACGGATATGATCAAACATCAGGTGAGCTGGTGAGCGCACGAATTAGAGCCATTTTCAGCAGCGGGTTGAGTATGGTCAGAGAAGACGCTTCCGATAGCGAGATTAGAGCAACAATCGATCAGTTGCTTGGAGCTGAAGACGGTCCTTATGAGCTCGTCGGAGTTTCTATAATGCAAGCTGCGGAGGTCCGGAGGCTGATCGAAGATGAACGATGGTATTGTGTATACGACACTTTCGACGGCGAAAAGTTACACCACGCTGATATTACCTCCACGACACCGACGGCCGTAAACGCTAGTCAGTTGGATAAAAAGAAATCTAAGCGGCGGAAAGAGCTTCAACGGCTGCTAGAAGAAAATCTTCAGGCGGCGTCTAGCCCTGAGAATGTCATCTCAATCATTCGATCGGCAACGGTTGCGGTATAGTTAAGCAAAAAGTTGTTGATAGGTTAGCGCTGGTGTGACGGACTTAAACGAACGTTTGCCGCACCGAACCCGGCCAACCATCACATAGCGCCTTCCATAATCGTATCTTCCAAGCTTGGCTCTGGCTCGTCAGTGGTCGCCACCGCCCCGCCAGTCGTGCCCGTTGCAGTGCGGGAGAGAACCTGGACCAGTTTGCCTTCTTGCTGTGGCGTGATCCGGTTTGCGGGTGTGAGCAGCAATTCGAACAGTTCGCGGTCACCGGCCACCGCTTGCCGGATCAATCCTTCTGCCCGGTCAGACGTCAAAGCTTCCAAGAGGCGGCGCGCACGTTGCGAGGCAAAGTTCGCCGTAAGCAGCGATGCGCCGCTTGTGCCGCGCCCCGCCTGTGCGCCCATGCGAGCCGCAAGCGTTCTAACCAACATGCTGACAACGGAGTTGGGCTCGCCTTCCATGACGCCGCCAACGCTGGGCAACTGTCCCTGCATGGTCTCGAGCCGGGCAAGTTCGTCGGCGATGGCCGAGAACCGCGACCGCTCTTCCATCGAAAGCAGATTGTTGGCCACCGCCAGCACGCGGTTATCGGTTAGGGCGTTTTGCATGGCACGGCCCGACAGAAGAGGCGCGCCATCGTCTCCGAAAGCGTTGGTGCGCGAGCGCGTCATCAGCTCATCAACGAAAGCACCTTTAAGACCGTAAAGAGCCTGGCCAGTCGGGTCATTGGCCGCTTGCGCGACAAGCTGCGCCGTCGCCTGTTGCGGGTTCGGCCCGTTGATGATCGAGCGAATTTCCTCATTTGGCCTTGCATTGGAAAACCTGAGTGGCGCCGACTGCCGCGAATTGAGCATAGCGGACGTTTCGTCGATCCGCTGGAAAAACGCTTCGGCGGCATCTTCGGGCAGGATCATTCCGATCTTGTCGCGCACCGCCCGGCTCGAAAGCTGAACGAGTGCCTGCTGTGCTTCGCGAATGCCCACATCGGGGTTCGTCATCGCGGCCCTGACGTTCGACAAGGTTTCTTCGATCTGCGACCGCACACCCTGGCGCACAAAGGCCAGTTCTGGCTCGGACATGTCGGCAATCCGTTCTGCGGCGACGTCACGCGCGGTGCCGGGCTTGAGAAGGTCTTGACCAAATAGAAGGGCGTTGCGCTGCCCGATTGGCGTGGCGGCCGTGGCCACCGCCTGGGCATATTGTGGATTGGTCTCTCCGAGCGCGCCGCGAATATCACGGGCCAGATTGCCCATGACGCGGCCTATGTCGGTCGTGCCGCCCATCGCCCCGCGTCCGTCGCCGCTTTCGGCCATATGGTTGAGCGCTCGCGTGATGTAATCGATCTGCCGGGTGTCGGGCATCCGGGTAAAGGTCACGCTGCCATCGGGCGCGACATCGGCCATGATCTGCTGAGACTGGACGCCTTCGCCCGCCATGAGCCGGTTGGCCATAGCGATCGTGCCGGGTGCCGCGCGTTCGACACGCCCGATCAGGCTTTCGAGCGTCTGGCCTGCCTCGCTGGCGTAGTCGATCGGCGTTTCGTAGGCGGCGTCATAGGCGGTGCTGCGCGCTGGTTGGCTTCCGGTGCGAAGTGCGGTCGAGACGTTGCTGACGCCAAGGGGGCGTCCGAATGTCTGGTCCAGCGTCTGGCCAAGGCCGTCGACACTCTGCTGGACGGCGTTTTCCATGTAATCCCGCGCCGCGACCGTCGGAACGCCTTGGGCGGATGCGGTCAGTTCTTCGCGGAGGACTTGCCCGCTGCCCATCTGCTGGTCGCGCATGATCGCGTCAATGGTGGGGTCCGTGTCGCGCACGGTCTGCTCGAGCGCCATCAAGCGCCGATCACCTGTCGAGACGGCTGGCGAAAGCCCGCCGATGGTGGGCGTGTTCAGCCCGTCGATTGCAGCGTCTGGATCTTCGACCAGCCCGGCCATACGGCGGCGGGCGCGTTCCATGGCACCAGTCTGGGTAAATGGTGCGATTTCGCCTGCTACCAAACGCGTGCCCGCGGCAATAGACCCGCCGACTACGGGCGTGCGTTTGACGCCTTCCCACGCGAGATATGGTCCCGCCCCGCCGGCGACACCACCAAATAGGGCGCCAAGTGTCGAGGCTACGGGGTTATCGGGTGCAAGCTGATCGGCAATGTCCATGCCCGCCCCCGCCCCTGCGCCGGCTGCAATTTCAGAAGCGAAGCCGCGCACAGGCGCTTGGGTGAACGGCTGTGTCAGCGTGCTACCCACCGCCCGCGCCATAGGCGAGGCCGTGGACTGCATAAGCCGACCGGCTGCACCAACGGGGCCGATCGCGCCCGCTGCGCCACCGGCGCCGGCAAAGATGTGCTCGATCAGATTTTCGGGCGGTGTATCGGGCGGGGCTGCGGAAACACCGGGAATTGCGTTGAGGCCGCGATTGATGCTGGCCGATCCGCCAAACGGCTCGTCGATCGTCGGGACTTCCCAGCCGGTAAGGGCGTTCACGCCAGATACACCGGCATTGATCGCGCCGCTCACCATGTCGACGGGGAGCCCGAGCCCTTGAGCGATGCCTTGGTTGAGAAACGCGGCACCATGGGGCCGCTGATCTGCCACCGCCGGCGCTTGCTGGGGCTGCGCATAACGCTGCCACGGCCCTGCCGGCTGATCATTCTGCACTTCGGGCGGATCGGCGTATGTGACGGTAATTTGCGGGGTGCCCGAAGGCGCCCCGTTCTGCTGATAGCGTTCCCAAGGTCCAGCCATTATTCGACACGCTCCCAATTGGATGGATCGGCGGGATCGCCGCCGTTGAACCGATAGCCATTTTCCACCGCGCCGGGCTGTGGCGCTTCGGGCGGCGTAGGCGCAGACGGCGGGGTCGGTGTTTGGCCACCGCCGTCGAAGGATTGCAGGGCGTCGGTAACGCGGCCGATCGCTGCCCGAAGGCCGATCACGCGGGTTTCGGTTTCCTGCCGATTGGTTGGGCTCAATTCGCCGCGCAAGGTTTCCTCGGCGGTGCTCAACTCATCGGTGAGGGACCGGCCCAAGGCGGTGAGCTTTGACTGTGCCGTGCCTGCACCCTCAAAAACATTCCCCGCGCGCGGCGTAAGCGCCTGGATATTCTGCAAGAGCCACGACGGCGGTTGGCGGGGATATGCTGAAGCGATGTCATTGAGCAGCGTTTCCCGGAGCACATCGAAGTCCGATTGCGTCTGCTGGACCTCGGGATATGGCGCACCGGCGCCCACAGCATCGAAAACGGTATTGATGCCGCCGGTAAGGGCACCGCCGACACCAAAGGCTTCCGGCGAATTAGAGAAACGAGTGCCGAAGGGGCTTTCGCTGTTTTCTTCGTCGCGCATGATCGCGTCTAGCGTCGGATCGGTTGCGTCACCCACCGCGTTGAAAGCCCCGTCAAAGGTGCCACCGCCTGCTGGCGTCGTCGTGCCACCGGCGCGGGAAACCGGCTCGCCTGTTGCCACGTCCAGAACAAGCGCATCGCCCGTGACCGGGTGGCGGCTGACCGTATAGCGGTTATCGACGATGCCGATTGCGAGGTTTCGCGCTTCGCTGGGATCGGCTGTAAGGCCGGTATCGATGAACTGCTGCGACAGGCGGCCGATCTGGGCTTCGGCGGCGCTGCTGCCACTGCCGGAAGGCGCTGGTGTGGCCCCCGTCCGGGTTGCGGCGCCCGGCGTCATGAATATTGGCTGTCCGTCCGGCCCAAGCGCCTCCACGGGCGTGCGCTCGCCCATGATGGTGTCGAGAAACATCTCGTCTGTGAATAGGCCCGCGCCTCGCATTTCTTCGATGTGGGCGGCGTCCCGTTCGCTTTCGGTCAACGGTTTGGCCGGTCCGGCGAGAAGGCCACCGCCTGCCGTGTGTGTGACTTCGCCCGGTGCAAGGTTTATGTTGCCCGTCATGATCTGCGGCAAGCCAGTCGCGCCCTGGGTCTGGCCAGGCAGAAAAGCTGTCTGGTTCTCATTGACGAGAATGGGCGCGGCGTTCTGGCGATCAAGCGCGCCAGCGTTATTGATGTTGGCGACGTCGATATTCGAGCGGTAGCCGATATCCTGGCCTCGCATCGCCGTGCTGTTGTTCTGGTCCTGGGCGTAAAAGCTCTGGGTCGGGTTGTAGAGCCCGGCGGCGATTGCCCGCTTGTCCCACTCGGGAAGGTTGGGATCAGCAAAGAGCTGCGCAAGCCGTTCGGACTGCTGGCCCGTCGCCTTCGCATTGGCATATCCGGCCAATTCAGCACCTGAAGGCGGACGAAAAATTTCAGCCAGGTTCTGCGCGGCTTGGGCCAAGGCTGGGTTGTTCACGACGGCCATGGGGCTGCCCTTTCTAGTGGACGGGATCGGTTGGAAGGCGCGGCGTATCCATCAGCCGCTTGATCTGGACGCCGCGGGCCAGCGGGTATCCGCGCTCACGCAACAACATTTCATGGAAGGTGATTTTGAGCTTGGCGGCGAGGATCGATGCGTAACCCAATCGATCGCGTTCCCAGCCGTCCGGCCCGACGGTCAACAATCCAGCGGCATTGCCGAGAGCAAAATAGATTTCCTCAATCGTTATCTCGCCCGACGCCGCCTCGACCAAGACCGGCGCCAAATCGAAGAGGGCCCGCGAGACATCCATCCCCAAGGTGGGAAGGTCGGGGTAGGTGATTGCCGCGCGGCAAAGTTCTTCGAGGGCGTTTGCCACGTCGACAAGAACGGGACCCTTTGAGGACTTCGGGCGCGTGATGAGGCCCAGGGCGCGATGGATAAAATCTCGCGCCGTCTGCTCCCGCTGTTCGATGGTGGGGCCGCCGGTCATTCCACCGCTCCCAAAACCATGCACCGGATCTTGGCAACGTCTTCGGCTGTCCGCTTTTTGGAACGCGCCTCCATGTCTTCCGCCAAGCTGATGTTGTGCATCAGGTTTCGGAAGATGCGGGCGAACGCGAAGAAATCTGCCATTTCCCCGCGAGAATATGCCCAGCGATCAAATTCGCTTTCGGTCCAAAGATCGACGAGCTTTTGGAGAGCCCGGAAGCCTTGGCGAGTGAGTTCACGTGTCGTGGCGTTGTCTTCCCAGAACATGCTGGGGTTGGCGCGATGCGCCAGGCTGACTTTCAGGGTCAATTCGCCGCGCTGGGAAGATGTGAGTAGCTGATAGCGCGTGGACTTGCCTGCGGCTGCTGCCCGCCGCGCCGTGGTGAAAAGAACATGGGACAGGTGATAAGCTCGGTGCTCGCCCTCGGCCACATGCCACAGCCAGTCGCCGATCGTCTTGACCCAGAACTCATGGTCATCTTCGTAATCGGGCGCAGGCGGAGCGGGCGGCTCGCCTTCGAACTCGGCTAGACCATCAAAAATCGACTTTTCTTCACCCATGCTCACTGCATTCGTTGACTTCGGATGCTGCGATGATGGGGGGCTATCGTGTTCGTTGAAAGCGCAAGCTGTTGCGGCCAAACGAACAAAGACAGGACGTCAAAAGTTCGGGCGCGACGCAAATTGGTATCGCGGTCGGTTGTCGTTTCAGCGCGATCGTTTGGACCGGGCCGGAGGGGTGGTCCGGGGGTCGGACGCCACCGGGTGGGTGCTGAAGTTTCGGCAGTGCTATGATGCACCGCCGCGAGCGCCAAATTTGTCGCGCTTGTCGGCAATGCTGAACGACAGTGCGGACAGGGGCCAACAATGCAAGGGCCACCGTCCGACACGCCGATAAACCATTGTTTTTGCTGCGAAACAAAGTGCACATGTAGGCCAATTTAATCCTCGACAGACACGCTGCCGTCTGCCCAGAATTGCCCAACAACCCCGAGAAAGGACCACCCGATGACGAACCCTTTGGCAAATGAATTTGATGACCGCGCCCACCATATCGCCCTGTCTCTTGAGACGCTCATTGGTGAACTGAAACGCGTAGCCGGTACGGAACGCGCGGTTGCGCTGGCGGAAAAGGCCAAGCATGACACTGAACAGCTTTGCGATGACCTGGAGCCCGTTCATGGCGATTGGCTAGAAGCTGCGCAACTGGCGGTGAGCTATGGCACCAACGTTGTGCCCTTCGCGCCTCGCTAACCACCAGACTAGCCCGAAGAGCCCGGCCACCGCGCCGGGCTTTTTCGTGCGAGGTCAACAGATGCCGCGCGATCGATCAGGTCACCTGCTTGCCGTCGATGTAGAGGTTCTTGCGGACCAGGCTGGGCCGCACGTCGTGCTCAACACGGACATAGTGCCCCCTCAATATCAAATCGATCATCTCTTGCTCGGTTCGAACCATGATGCGATTTGCTGTGGTGTGCTGTCGTCTTCCAAACTTCTTATAATCCCCGAGAACGTAATGGCCGTTCTCCTGAACCGCATATCGCTTTGCTCCGGTCTTAGGGTCCAACTGATAGACGCGCATTCTTTTCCTCGCATACCTTCCCGACGGCTCGAGTTATCACCAGACGAACCGCTTGGCACTAACGATCGCATCAGGTTCGAAAAGGGTGTGCTTCAGGCGAACCACTCATATTTGGTTCGATTATTATATCTAGACAACCCAAAACGAACTGATCAATATCGAACCATCCAAAGCGAACTTATGGTGTTGAAATGTTTGTCCGCGCCTATCTCCGAGCGTCAACCAAAGACCAAGACGCCACTCGTGCCCGAAGCCAACTCGAAAACTTCGCGAAAGAGCGAGGGCTACGGATCGCTGCCACCTACATCGAGAACGAGAGTGGCGCGAAGCTCAAGCGCCCTGAGTTATTTCGCCTGCTGGCCGATTGCCAACCAGGTGACATTTTGTTGGTCGAACAGGTCGATCGGCTAAGCCGCCTCAACAAAGACGATTGGGAAGCTCTAAAGCGTGAAATCATGAACCGCGAGGTGAAGGTTGTGGCGCTAGACATTCAGACGTCCCACGTGCTGCTCCAGCCAAGCGATGATTTCACGTTCCGAATGACGGAGGCCATGAACGGCATGATGCTGGACATGCTCGCCGCTATCGCTCGTAAAGACTACGAGGACCGGCGCCGGCGGCAGGAACAAGGCATTGCCGCGGCCAAAGCGAAGAATAAGTACCAGGGCCGGCCGGAGAATGCCGAGCGCAACGCGCAGATCGTGAGAATGTTGGAGCGCGGCGACAGTTGGAACTCCATCGTCGCGGCTACTGGATGCTCACGCTCCACACTTTCACGTTTGAAAGCTCGGGTAGTGGAGCGCTCCGCCCCGGCAAATGTGGTCAGCTGAAAGGATCGTTCGCCGTCCCTAGCTGGCGGGCGCGGGCGTCCAGTCGCTCTATTTCCTGGGCCATTTCGTCCGGTGACATTTCGTGCGGCTCTTTGGAACGGCTCGTGGTGCTTTCCTTGCTGAGATAGCCACCGACCCGGAAGATCCAGCCCGAGGCTGCTGCCTTCGCATTCGCGGGGGCGGTCTGATCTCGGCAAATGGCAAGGCAGGTTTCATAAGCCACAAGCACACCCTCGGTGCGCACGCGCTCGAGCAGCTCGGCTTCGACTTGGGCGATAGATTTGTCCGTCATAACGTTTCTTTTCAATCAGAGATGGTGCCGCGCTCAATCTCGAGCTTTCGGCGTTCGAGTTCGGCAATCTTGTCGGCGATGCGTTGTTCTTCGGATGAGATTTGCCGGGGTCTTTGATCGGCTTTGGCGAGCAACTTGCGCGCCTCTAAGTCACGCTCGCGCTGTGAGCGATCCGCCCGCCTCTTCTTGGCCGATCCAGACGGGTGTTCCTTGTGCCACTTGTCGTGCCTGGCACGCTGTTGGGTGGTCATGGCTTTGACGCGCAGAGCCCGCTCTCGTCGCGCTTTCTCGATCTTAACTAATTTCTGGTTCATCCGGTGAATGGCGTCTTTTGCCGTACCGTTCGGCCATTGGCGCTTGTGCCAGTCGTCACCTGTCGGAGTTGCCCCTCCATGGTAGTAGCAACGGCCGTTCTTCATCGCGACTTGCGTGCAAGGTTTGCCATCATAACGGCGCGTGGCACCGCATAGCGGAGCACTGTGGCGCATCTGCGTATTCCAAAGATGGATCGCCCGTCGCCCGTTCAACACGCGCCTGATCGACTTATCTCTCGATTTAGGCATCTCCTGACCCCCCTTTTAGAATAGCCCTTATGGGGTATGACCGCGCGAGCCGTGTCGCCGGCCAGAAGCTGCAAACCGCGCTACCCGACAATATGTCCGTTTCCTCCCTGGACCTGTCGGCGCGTATAGCTTGGTTCATTCCGTTTCCCTCAAGGACTTTGAAGCTGAGGAAAGACCTCCGTTGTGATCGGGGCGCGTAGCGCCCGTCACTTTGGGTTGGAAGGGCGTCGCTTGTCGGTGGCGGTGCCCCCTTACAGGGCGACAAGTCCGACAAGTTGCAAGTCATTGATTTTGCTACGGAAAATTCGCGCTTGTCGCTTGTCATGGCGGCGACAAGCGACAAGTTGCGGCAATTTTGACAGTAACCCATTGTTTTTGTTATATTTTTTGCTTGTCGGCGATAAGCTGCCGATAAGAAACGACAAGTTGTTTCCCGCCTTCTCGTGGGCCTCTGCACAGTGCGGCGAACGGGGAGTGAATTAAGCTTCATCGGCGGCCCCGTCCTGCTTTGTCGTCCGCACAACCCATAGAGGGGACGTTGGACCCCGGCCCTTCTGCTCGACATGCAGATGGACAGTCTGTCCGTCGCGCTCGAGCCTCACGCCTTTACCGAACAGCGCCACCCTGATTTCCCCGGTGATGGTCGGGCGGTGTTTCGTGTTGCAGATGCCGTCTTCTTGCAGCTTCACGGCGGCCGGAGACACAAGGTCGCTCACCTTCATCTCGTCCCGATCGCCCATCAGCGCGTCGATGATTACGGCAATTCTCTGCGCTTTTTCATCGTCGCGGTTTCTGGTTTTGTTGATGGCGGCCAGATCCTTCGCGCTGACGACGGTAAGCACGGGCGCAAAATCTCCCATAGCTTCCAGTCGTTCGCGCGGACTTTCGCCGAACAATGCAGCCGCCTCAGTTGGCGCCATGCCGCTGCCGTTGCCCACAGGCTTGCTCATGCGCCGTATGATAACCGGCTCTTTCGGCAGTTTGCCGTATTGGACCTTGGCGTAGTCGAGACGGAAGAGATCATCCTCCCTTGAGACACCCCAGGACTTTTCGTCCGAGCGTTCGCCCGTCACGTTCACTAGCGTAAACATACCGCGCGCCACGCCGACCGCCGAGCCCGCGCCGCGGGCCGAATTCATATCGCCGGGCGCGTCACTCGCTGCCTTGGGCGTATGATGCGCAACGCCAATGGAAACGCCGCATGTCTCAGCGACGCGCCGTATGATGCCGACAAGCTCCTTCTGGCGATCGGTATCATTCTCGGCGCCACCGCTTGCCAGATCGATAAGAGGGACCAGCCAGACCAACACGGCGCCCGTTTCCCTTATCACCTGCTCCAGATGATCGGCGCCGGCTGATTTTGCGTCGCCGGCAAACCGTTTCAGAAAGCCCTTGGCGTCGTCACGGTGGGCCAAGGTCAGTGGACGATCAACGCCGGACCACAGAATAAGCTGATGTTTCAGATCGCCATCGTTGAGGCCGTAGAACCGTTTCATCGCGGCAAGGCGCCGCTGCATCTCCGACAAAGGATCTTCGGCGTCGTAAATGATGACCGGACCAGAGACGTGAAGCCGGTCGGGGCCGATGGGATTTCCATTGGCGTCGAGCCCGTGCAGCAAATCAGGGCGGTTGGCCGCAATGGCGAGACCATCCCGTAGGGCCAGTGTCGACTTGCTGACGCCTGGCGCTCCAACGCCGAGCGTCACTGTATTGGGCGCGAAGCGCGGTTCCACAATCCACTTTCTAACGGGCAGTGATTGCGGGGCGATCGGCTTTTGCGCATTGTGCAAACCAAGCGCAGCAACCGCCGATGTGGTAGCCGGTTTATCCTCAAATACGCCTTCACCCTCCCCCAAACCGCTAAAAACCCCCGTGCTCGTGTCACCGGTCTGGTCGGCAACCTGGTCGTCTTCAATGACGTCGAGAATATCTTCGATGGCGGGGTGCAACGTGTAATTTATGCCGCCGTGCGCGTGGCTGAAAATGCGCACCGGGGTGCTGTCGGTGTAAATCACGCCGACGTTTTGTCCGCCGTTGTACTCCGGCTCGTTTGGGTCGGCACATGTCTTCTTGTGAAACGCTTCACGGTCGGCAAGTATGTCGCGCACCGAAACAGCGCCTTGCTGATCCGTGTGAATTATCTCGTCGCCGCTGAGTTCGTAGCGCTCAAGAGCATGTTCGACCAAGCGGCGAGCTATATCGGGATTGGTGCCTCTTGCGATAAGGGCCTTTGCACGCTGCTCTTTGTATGCGGCCCTGATCGGGGCGGCCTCCGGCTCAAGTCGCTTCTTTAGTTCTTCAATCGCAGCGTCGAGCCGTGCCTGCTCTTCCTCCGTCAGAGGCTCAATGCTGGTGATGTCTAGCAGCCCGCCCCTGGTCACACGAGGGTCGCGCGCGCCAGGCGCATATTCGAGCCCATCGCCCAATACTGCGTCGGCCTCATAGAAAAGCCGTGTCGGGTCTTTGGACGCTTCAATGTCGAATAGCGAGCGTGGCAGGACAGCGCCAGTTGCGGTGATCTTCCCCCACAAATAACCGGCGAGCATCAAACGCTTGTTCAGCGTTTCGGTGAAGCTCTCTATCGCCTCCCCTTCGTTGACGACGTAATAGCGATGCTGGCCCGAAGGTTCGGGGGCTTTTTGGCCGAGCTGCCGAACACCGCACGACGCCGAAGGCCGCAACAGCATAGCAGCGTTCGCGAGAGGCGGATAAACTTCAGCCAACACACTGGATATCTTCCCTGCGGCGCCAATCTTCGCCAACAGGTCCGGTGGAAACTCGGCGGTGTCGAAATCCATGCCGAACAAAGCCGTTCCGGCTACCGGCGCGAAATATGTCCGTGTCCGCGCAATGGCGCCCGGTATGGTACTGGCGCGCTCTTTCGTCACGATCTGATATTCGGCCTCATTGCCCAACGGCGGTGCGGTAATGATCGCTTCGTTTGGCCCAAGCTTCTGCAACACGCCCGCCAGACTTTGCAGGATGTCGGCTGGCGCGCCGGTGAACTTGTGCCGATAGGCTCGCCCCTTCGTCAGCTTGATATCGCCTGATTTGACGATCTTGCTGCCTTCCAACCGTATGGATTTGGTCAGGCGGTTTTCGCTTTCGACGCGCGTAAAGCTGACTGTCGCGAACGGCAGGATATCGGCTTGGCGTTGTGATTTTTCGGCGTCTGTGATAGGTTCAGCCATCATCAAGAATACCTTTCAGGCCGGTTGCCCATGCCAGTGGGCGCCGGCTTTTCTATTTCGTGTTGTCGACGACTAGGCGCAGATGCGAGCCCTGTTTGGGGCGCAGGTTGCGCAGCTCGGTGATCACAGTATCCAGCGCCACGAGGATGCGGCCGCTGGGCAGTCGTTTGACTTCAAATGTCCCGATTACCGCCCGGTCTCGCGCCCATGAATACGAGCGGTCAGCCAGTTCGGCGGCCTCGGAAAGTGTGATGTAGCGGGAAACGGCAGGCACTTGTGCAGGCTTCATTTCAGCTCTCCTGTGGGGTTCCGGCAAGCATCGCATCGAGTTGTGTTCGTTGCGACGGGCACTTGTGGCGCCCTATCGAACACTAGACTTCGGCGCGTTCTGCATTTCGGCGATCATTTCCTCGGCGGCGCGTACCGTCTCATCGAAGACAGCACGGTCTTCTGGCGAAAGGCTCTTAACCTCGAGATCAATTCGGAGGGCCACGCGACGGACGACGCCGCGATTGATGCCCAGATCCTTCGCCGCCGCCTCGAAAATTGCGTTGTCCCGTGCGTCCGGCATTAGCCGACGGAGTTTCGAGATTGTCGCCAGTGTGACAAAGGTGGAAATGCTTTCGGAATTTTGCTCCGGCGCGCGACGGGCTGCGCCAGTGGCGTAGCGCCGGTGAACGTCCTGCAAGAACGCGGCGTGTTCATTGAGCAGCCGAGGCGCATAGGTAGCGATCGCCTTCGCTATGGCTTCGCCGTCGCGGAGTTCAATAGTCCGGAGCACAATAGCGTCACGCACAAACTCGTGCGGCAACAGCCAGAGACGGGGCTCCCTTTCCAGGCGAACACGGGCGGCAGCGTCACCATGCGGCCCACGCCAATCGCCTTCTATCAGCGGGTTTTGACGTCGGATCTCTGCGACCACTTTTTCGAGGGTCGTATTTTTCGGCGGGTAGGCCATCACGCATTTTGGCATCGCGCTTACTCCGCCCAGGCCGCGCGGGCGCGTTCGGTTCGAGCGGCACGACCATGTGCGCCACGATCCGAGGGCGTCCAGGGCTCGGCGCCGTCGATCATCGCTACAAGGCTCTGGGTCGTTACAAGCGTGCGACCAGCGAGACGCTTGAACTCTATCGAGCCGTCGGTCTGTGCGCGGTAAAGGCTTGCAGGGGAAACGCCGGCGATATTGGCCGCCATCTTGATCGGGAGAAGGGGGCGAGCGCGCCAGTTTTCATCAATGATTGGATCAGACATTTGGTAACCTCCGGTTAAACTGAATCCGAGGGTTACCGATGATAGTCATAACTTCGCGAAGATCACTAAAATAGCCCGGCAAGATCTAAGTCACTGATCTAGATGGGGAAACGTCGGAAAGTCTCGACCGTCCTTATTTCTTCGATTTTTTCTGCCCCGAGCGTATGCTGCGGCTGCGCAAATAGTCTGCTGTAGGGACCGGCGATCGAGCCGTTTCTCGGAGCCACCGGATCACCAGATCTTTGTTTTCCGCAGTGTGAAACTTCCCGTTGCCGTGGACAGACTTGGGGAATTGTTCCTCAAGCCACTGATCTGCCTTGTCCGACAGACTGCCAGTGGCGCGCGCTTTGAATACCTCGCCTTTGATGGCGAACATGATGTGGTCGCGCTTTTCTCGCGAAGGCCGGGTTTTTCGTTCGGCAACTTTGGGCATAGGCCCAATGCCGTCTTCCATGGCTAACTGGACGTCACCTTTTTCGCCACCTACAGGACGCCCGTAAATTTTACCTGCGGGTGAAATCTTCTTTCGGCGTATTGGCTTTCTCATGGCCGGGTCTTTCAAAATGTCAGCGCCGCACGGCGCGCGAGGTCTTCCGTCATGTCTACGATGAACGCCGAATAGTGTTTCTCGATCATCTCCGAAGACGTATCGTGCAAGCTGGCGACGAGACGGATCGGCAAACCCACCTTGAGCCCGCGCACGATCGACGTATGCCGCAGGGCGTACATGATCGTATCGGTCGGCACTTCGGCGAGCTCGACGGTCGCGGCCCAAGGCTTTTCGATCTCATACGCCGGCCCCCAAGGGCGCCGAACATCCTTTTCCCACTTGAAAGGCCCAATATTACGATACGCCCACCTCATCAGAAGGGGCTCGTCGGCTGCGCGGCCTTCCGCTGCTGGTAACAGCCTTTCGATCACCGCATCGGACAGCGGCACCGCAACGGGCGGGCGGGCAGTGGCAGACCGGCCCTTACTGGCACCTGGCACCATTATGCGCTTGTTCTGGATCTGGAGCCCGCCGACGCGAATGCGCGTCAGCTGGGAATAGCGCGCGCCGGTACTGGCAGCGAGCAACGTCAACCGCCCGAAGTCACCATCGGCGTCAACCGCGAAGGCGGCATCGATGACCGCCTTGATCTGCTCATCGCTCAGCAACTGCTTGCGGGCTTCGGTCGCAACGCGCGTTGACCTCGTCCCAACCTTGATTTCGGCGGGAAGGGCAGCGGGCAGTTGCCGCCGATGTTTCTCGGCGCTGGCATTGAGCGCGGCCCGTAGATCGTTCAGCAAACGATTGACCGATGAGGCCGCCAGGCGCTTCCGGTCGTCATCAGGCGAGGGCTCGGCAGTGAGCCGTTCGCGCCATTGCTGGATGGTGGCGGCGCGCAACTTGGAAAGTGGGGTCTTGGCGAAAGCCTCGTCGCTCAAAACATAGTTCTCTAGCCGCCCCTGGGAGATCGTGCCGTCACGCTTCGATCGCGCCAACCGTTCCTTGACGTATTCATTGACGGCCGTGGTGACGGTCGGGCCGGTTCGCGGCGCCGATGCTTCCCGGCCTTCGATAGCTGCGTGCTGCTGGTGGCCCCATTCAAGCGACGCCGCCACCGCCTTGCGATAGGTCAGCGCGCCATGAGGTGCGCCGTCATCATCGGCAGCGCCCAGACGTTCCTCGACGCGGTTGCCTTCCAGCACAACCTTGGCCACCCAACTGCCGTGCGCTCGCGCGGGCTTGCGGTAGCCAAGAGACACGCCACCGCGGCCCCCGCTTACACCAACCCAATACGGGTTCTTGCGCGGCTCCAGGCGAGCGCGCTTCGAAGGGGTGTCTATCTCGGATTTTTCAAGCTGTCCCACACAACGTCCCACATAGCTAGCGATGAGAGTATGTATAAAGTGGTTAACCCAAATCCGCAAGCTGGCTGGGCATAGCGAATAAACCGTTGATATTCCTGTTATTCTTACTATTATGTTTATCGAGCGTCAGCCGTTGCATCGGATAGCAATTTGCCCTCCGAAGGCAGAGGTCACACGTTCGAATCGTGTCGGGTGCGCCATTCCCGTGCAAAGCTGGGCACCTGATTGCCTGGGGCGCTTCCAGACTTCGCAATGGCCATGATCGGCTCCTTGGGGCCGCGAATGACGATGCTGTCGGGTTTGACGATCACCTTGTCCACGAACAGATGCAGCCACGTCCGGCGGAAGGCGGGATCGGCGTCACGTAGGCGTTCGCGGATTCCACTCGTGAAGCGTCGGATCTGGTCCGGACCGATATCGGTATCAGAAAGAGTGGCACGCTCGGTCAGCATTTTGATGCGGGTTTCGGCCTCGCTCGCTTCGAGCTTAGCCGTCTGGATGCGCTGCCGGAACTCATCGTCACCAAGGTCGGCAATACCCGCCTCGATGGCATCGTAAAGGCGTTTGATCCGGGCTTTGGCGTCCTTGATGACCTGCCGAAGGCGCTCGATCTCCATGCTGGTCTGCTTACGGCCGTCCACCGAGCGGTCGATCATGCCCTTCAGTATTTCCATGGTCCGGTCGGGCGAGAAGACCTTTTCCTCCACGGCACCGAGCACGCGTTCGTCGATGTCGTCCATGCGGATGCTCTGGCCACATCCGGTGCCCTCGAGTGCGCTCTTGGCGCAGGTCAAATAGCGGTATTGCCCACTCTTGCCAGTCCGCAACATCATGCCGCGGCCGCAATTGCCGCATTCTGCGATACCGGTGAGCAGGGTCGGTCCGTTGACCACGCGGGGCGCGGTCTTGTCGGGGCGCCGGGCCTGCAGGATTCGTTGGACGGCATCGAAGGTTTCCTGATCGATGATGGCCGGCACGCTGACGGGGATCCATTCCGCGCGGGGGCGGATTTTCCGGGTGCGGCTGTCGATGCGGTTGTAATAGGCGGTGCCGGTATAGGTTTCGCTGGTGAGGATTTCGGCGACAGCGCTGGTGTAGAACGGCTTGCCGCGGCGCCTGATTCCGGCTTCGTTCAGATGCTTGGCGATGGCCTTCATGCCGAGCGGTGGCAGTCCCGGTTCGTTACCGAGGCAGAGGCGATAGACCTTGCGCACGATCTCGGCCTCGCCGGGGTCGATCTCGAGAACCTTCTTTTCCTTGCGGTTGAGGACTTGGGCGACACGGGTGCGATATCCAAAGGGTGGTTTCGACCCGTTCCAGAACCCGTTCTCGGCATTGGCCATCATCACGTCGCGCACCTGCATGGCGTTCACTTCGCTCTGATGGCCGTCGAAGGCGGCGAGAATGGTCTCCATCAACTCGCCATTGGGACCCTCGGGAATATCCTGGGTCGCCGAAACCAGTCGAACGTCCGCTGCCTTGAGCATGTCCTTGTAGTGAAGATACTGCGAAGCGTTCCGGAAGAAACGCGAGAAGGAATAAACCACCACCAGATCGACGGCGTTGGCCGGATCGCAGACATAGCTGATGAGGCGCTGGAACTCGGGACGCTTATCGGTTCGGCCAGTGAGCCCTCGTTCGACGAACTGCTCGATGATACTGGCATCCTTGAGTGTGCAGTAGGCAGCGATCTTTTGCTGCTGCTCATCGAGTGAAACTTCGTGGTCGGCCTGCCGCCGGGTGCTCACCCGGGCATAGCCGACCGCGCGAAGGACGCTCGGACCGGTACTTGCATTTTCCATTGTCTCTATCGCTCCCCAGAGGGTCCAAAGAGCCTCGCCTAGGCAAGCAGGTCGCCCGCCCAGGCGAGGTAGAGATCGATCTCCCGCGCCGTGACCGGTCCCGGGCGATCGTCATATCGAAGGTCTCTTTCCGGCTTCTGGGAAGAGACGATCGCTTCAGTTTGTGCACCGGCTACCGTGCGTTTGTCATGTGCCGGCTTTGATGCGCGAGCTGCGCGTGGCGCCGACGGACCGTGTCGTTTCGACGCCATGCGCAACCATGATGTCCCACGCCAGCCGACGGCCTACGCGCAGAGGGATGGCCGCCGACCGGCGTGGGAAATTTTCCTCACCTACCCTCGCGGGTGGCTGACAAACGAGGAGGAGGTCGCCATCTTTTGCCAGCCACGCAACAAGGGTCAGATGGATTCTTTTCGAAGGCAAACGTAATTTTGTAGAAGAAATCAAAAACTTGCCTTCAGCTGCGATCCCCTCCGGGAATCCGTGGGGCACGGCCCACGCCTCCACGACCGGTTGAGCCATGAGTGGTGCGATCGGTGCTTCATTGCGCGCGAATCGGTTGATCCAACTCATCAATGCGCCGGGTCCAGAATTGGAGCCGCCCGCTGAAGCCGAAGCTTCCGGAGCAGGCGCCTGCGGACTTTGCGGGTCACGCGCTGCAGTCTGGGCCTGAGATGCACATGCCATACCGCAATACGGCGAACGGCGTCGGCATCGACCGGCCACTGTGCTCCGATCACGGCGTCGAACTCCACGACCAGTTGTTCGGCCGACTGTCCCAGCGGTGGGACAGCGGCAAAGACGAGGTCGGCGCTTCCCGTCTGGGCGGAAATCTCCCGCCGCCGCAGGTCGGGGGCACGCGTGGCTTCGATGTGGAGCGCGCCCGAGGCGTCCACGATGATGGCCAACAATTTCATGATCGTCCCCCTATACCGACGGTTTCAGCATCGCGACGCGCACGATGATGCGCAAGCGCGAGAGAAAGCCGTGGGGGAGGGGAGAATAGACGGGATTGACGGCGCGCAGGCGCACGTCCAGAAGATACCTAGCCATTTTGAACTCCTGTTACAGCAGGTAGCGAGGAATGGTCAGGATGCTGCGGGAGCTCCAACTCCCGTGGCGTCCGCCTGAATGCGGGCGCCAACCAATCTCGACCGGCTCTGGCTGGAACCGGCATCATGCTCCCTATCAGATCTCCTCGCGCTGTCGAGCGGATGCTGAATCGGCGGTTAATGTCTGCCGTCGGCAATTGCTCGCATTTTAGTTTTCGTCCACGAAGGTGTGGTCACCGCAAATCCATCCCCACGTCGATCACGCGTTCGTGATCTGGATACTTTCCAGGGTCTGCAGCACGCTTGCGCAATGTGTTCATTCACTAACACGTTGCGAGGGTAGCGATGGGAACGGTTGGATTGCCGGGTGTGAGTTTCGGGGGCGTTTCGCGCCGCGATGGCTGGAGCGCGATCGGGCGGTCCACCTACCAGATGGGGATCGAGTGCCATGAGGGCATTCCGGAAGACAAGCACCGGAACGGCTGCCGGGTAAGTCATGTCCAGCACTGGTTGATGCTTCCCGAAGGCGTAGATCCGTCTATCTGGATGCGGGAGGTTGTCTGGGAAGCCGCCGGAGACATCGAGAAGAGGAAGGACGCCAGGGAAGGCCGGTTCTTCGATATCTCCTGGCCGCGCGAACTGCCCACGGATCGGATCGAGGGGTTCGTCCAAGTTATCTATCGCGGCTTCGTCGAAATGGGACTTGCCGTTCAGGTCGATTGGGAAACCTCGCCTGCCGAAGACGGGCTGGCCAACGATCACATCCACGGGCTGATCTCGACGCGCACGCTGTCGAGCCTCGGTTTCGCCAAGAAGAAGTGGCGCGCCCTGGATAGCTGGTTCCGCACTGACGTCCGGCACCGGGTGGCGGATCTGTTCAGTGCCATTGCCGAGGATTGCGGCATCGAAGTGCGCTTCGATCCAGCGTCCAATGCCGCGCGCGAGGATGCCCTGCCGCCGGAGGACCGGCTGCCAAGGCGGACCGTGCGGGATCGCGCCGCACCGGGTGCTGAAATCATGTTGGCGCAGCGTGAGCGCCAGCGTGCCCTGCGCCGTGAGCACGAACAGGTGATGGTCGAAATTGAAGCGTTGGAACGGCAGGCAGGCGATCTGCAGGCGGAAATCGATGCCCAGTTCGAGGATATGTCCGTTCTGACGTCATGGCAGGCAGAGGGACAAGGTGCGAAACCGCTCCTCGTGGAAGTGGCGATGACCGCCTTTATGAGCGCCGGCATCGCCGTCGACGAACGCGTGGCGGTTGAAGGCGTCGGCGTGGCGTTTGTCGTCGATGGGACGGTGCTGATCGATGCCGGAGACCAGATCCTGATCGAGGGGAGGCTGCAAGCCGACCCTGCCCGGGCCGTGCATGTCCTGGCCCGCCGCAGGGGCTGGCGCGATCTCAGCTTGACCGATTCTGATGGAATGCCAATTCCGGTTCCTCCCGAGCCTGCGCCGCTGTTACCAAGTGTCTCCGGAATGGCCCGCAAGCGGTCCCGGATCGAGCTCATGGGCAAGGGGAACGTGCTCCGCGCCGCCCGGGAGGTCGTGCAGACGATTCGGGCCGCGGATCCGGAAAGCCGTGGGGAGATGCTGGCAAAAGTCGCAGCCTGGGGCAATCGGGGCCTGGAACGCTTGGTGGCGGCACTCGTCAGCTACACCGCGGAGCCGAACGATCTTTCTGTCGGAATCATCCTCGACATGGTCGACAGGGCCCTGGGTCAGGAAGACGATCTGTGGCGGCGCCACGTCCTCGAACAGGATCTTGAGGCAATGACGGTCCCTGGCACGCCTTTGTCACGGCCGTTCCGGCCGCATCCGCGATTCTACGATCTCTACCCGGTGCCGCCAGACGATGGCGCAAGGCATGCGCATGCTGGTGGCGGGGAGGTTCTGCAATGAACGAACTCCTCGCAAACCTCCGTGCCCTGCGGGCCATTCGCACTCAGCGAGAACAGCTGGCAGCCCGACAACACGAGCTAGAACGACAGGCGCGGCAAAGCTCCGCGCAGACCCGATCCCGCGCTTGCCGCCTTGTGACCGACGCCACGCTTGCGCTGCTCTCGCGTGGCGCTTCAGTCAATCCCGAATCTCTCCGCCAGGAGATCGAGGCTTGTGCCCATGACCGCGATCGGTTTGCTGTCGCCCTGGCCGGGGATTGGCTGGAGGAAACCACGAGGGCGTCGACTGCGCCAGGCGAGGACGACGGAGGAATCGCTTAGGAGGTCAGATTCCGAGAGCGTATCAATCGTTCTCGATTTACGGGACATCCTTGCCCCATCCACTGAGCAGGTCCGGGGCGAGAACGGAATCGAGCTCGTAGACGGACCCGCGGTTGTCGTCACCGGGGCCATGCGCGGCGCCGATGCGCCCGGGGCCGACGGGCCGGCCAATCTCGTAGCCGCCATCCGCACGGCCTCGGCACCGGCCGCAAGGGGCTTGGGCGTGCTCGTCGTTCTCAACGACGAGATCCACAGCGCCCGCCGCGTCGAGAAGATGCACACCGCGCTTCCCTCCGCCTTTACCTCTCCCGGTTCAGGTCCGCTCGGCCTCGTTGCCGAAAACGAGGCCGTGATCTCGACCATGCCGGTCCGCAAACCCGTCCTTGCACCGCTCCTTCCGGCCTTCGCGCCGGTGGCCATGGTCAAGGTCGGATTGGGGGACGACGGCCGTGCGTTCGGACACGTCGAGAGTGCCGGCTATCGTGGTCTGGTGCTCGAAGCCATAGGAGCCGGGCATGTCCCGGCGGACGTCCTTTCACCCCTTTCCAGCCTTGCGGAGCGCATGCCCGTCATCCTCACGACGCGGGTGGCGGCCGGTCCGGTCTTTACCTCGACCTACGGCTTTCCCGGATCCGAGATCAGCCTGATCGCTGCGGGGTTGATTCCCTCGGGGCATCTGCGCGCGCCCAAGGCCCGGCTTTTGCTGTCAGTGCTGATAGGCAACGGATGGACTCGTGAGCAGATCAGGGAGAGCTTCGCTGCCTGCTAGAGCCCCAGGACCCTGCGCAGCTGCTGTTTCCGGCGGTCTGCGAACGCCGCATAGTCGGACTGAATGCGAATTCTGATCGACGAAAGAGGGGGTGAGGCTCCGCCCGCCTCACGACTGGCAACGTGTCCTGCGCACCGGGCTCGCGCGCAGGCAGCAGGCGGCAGCCCGGTTACAACGGTGCTTTCTTGTGCACCTCTCGGGACCATTTCAACAGATCGAGGAAGATGGGCTTGAGGGCGTAGGCGTTCTCGGTCAGCGCATATTCGACGCGCGGCGGGGTCTCCGCATAGGCGGTGCGGGTAACCAGACGGTCAGCTTCCAGCGCCCGCAACTGGGCGGTCAGCATATGCTGGGTGACGCCGGGAGGCCTCCGGCGCAACTGGCCGAAGCGCAAGGGACCGGCCAGCAGCACCCAGATGATGTCGATCTTCCACTTCCCGATGACCATGTTCATCACCTTGCGGAACTGGTTGAGTTCGATGTCGTTCTTGGGCTCGCCCAGGAGATCGTCGCGACTGGGGGCCTCGCTCGCATCGACGAAGATCCCCGACGCCGGCACCAACGGCCACGGCCCCACGCAGACTTCGTAGTCATACGCGACTGGAATTGAGTCGGCTGCGGAACGGCAGCTATTCCTTTTTGCCGGCGCTGCCCTGAGCCCGCCGTGACGTCCTGCTGGCCGCCTTGTCGAGCTTGCCAGCGATGGTGGCGACCTTTTCTTCAACGCCCTGCAGCAATCCGGCAAGATGATCGACGGCCTGGACGTTCTGGCTGGCGAGCGCGGCCTGCAGGCGGTCGATTTCCTTTTTCTGCTCGGCCATGGTGCGGGTGGCGTCACCGAGAGCCGACCGGGCCTCGTCAAGGTTTGCCGTCACCTCGGCAAGCCGCGCCTCCTGAGCCTGCACCGTTTCCGTCAGTTCCTCCACCTGCGCCTCGAGATCGCCGAGCAGGCGATGATAGCGCTCGGTCTGATCGCGATGCCGCAACTCCTCGGCCTTGATGCCCTGGTCGTAAATCTGGCCGATCACCGGCCTGGCCAGATCGAGAACGGCGGAGGGTAATTGGTCCGCAGATGGCTTCGGCGCCTCGCGCAAGGCGCGCAGATGCTTGAGAACGGTGGGCTTAGATCCTCCACCGATGACGGCGATCACCGTGTTGGCCGTGGCTTTCTTGCCGTCGCGATGAAGCTGCTCGACAGCAGCTTGGACTTTTTCGAGTGTGGCGATTTCAGCGGTCATCGATCTTTCTCATCAGGTTTGGTTTAGAACCGTACCATACCATACCATGCTAATACGAGGATGAAGCAAGCGAGCGCTGGCCTCATGCTTAACGCCCGGTAACGGTCCGGCTTGTATCGGCCGCGCTTCGGATGCTCGTTCTTCCGGCGATAGCGTCAGCGATCCGAACCCAGACGGGGTGGTGATCGGTTCAGCGGAAAAGTGCGGCAAGGCACAAAGCTGGCTTGCTAGCAAGCTGGCTGACGTCGCTTGCCCCTTGCGGCTCATTGCTCCGGCCAATCGGACCGGTGCCAACCCGCTGATTTATTCTACAAAAATAGATTTTTGCTTTGCCGGCGTGTCCGCTAGCCTGTGTCAGATCAACAGGCTCGGGATCCGCCGATGAAGCTGAGTTTCAACCTGCCGGGGCGATTGGCGCCTCCTCCGTCCTCTCTGGAACGCCGTACAGTGTCGACTCCGGCTGCCGCCGACGCCGCCCGCGCCCTGCTTGGCGCCGAGGGTGCGGTCGAGCCTGGTGCTGATCGCTTCCAGATCGCTGCGGGGCTGCGCGCTCTGCTCAGGCAGCGCTGGCCGTTCGAGAGTGCCAAGGTGATCTGTTGCGTCGGGAAGGGTGGCGCCGGCAAGAGTACCGCCACCGTGCAGTTCGTGGTCATCGCCGCACATATGGGGCTTGCCGTTCTGGTACTCGATCTCGACCGGCAGCGCTCGGTGAGTGGCTGGTCGCGGATCTGGGGCGAGGATGCCAATATCACGGTGCGGGCCTGTGGCTACAATGATGCGGAGAGGGCCTGCAGGACCGCCCAGGCGGAAGGATACGACCTCGTTCTGATCGATCACCCGCAGCAGCCGGGGGAAGGCTGGCCCGGCCTCGTGCGTGCCACGGACCTGTTCGTCCTTCTTTCCCGTCCCTCCATTTTCGACCTGACGACGGCTCAGGCGTGGCTGCGCCATCTCAGGGTGCACAAGGCGTCGCATTTCACGGTGATCAGCTCCGCACCCCCGCGACGCATCATGGCCGACAACCCTGCGGTGCGTGATGCCCGGGAGGAGCTTGCCAAGCGCACCCGCTGGATGTGGGGCGGGCAGATCACATCGCGCCAGGCGATCATCACGGCGACCGCTCAGGGCAAGGTGCATCATCGAGGTCGAACGCTACGGTCCGGGCTCGGCCGAGTATATCGTTCTCTGGCACCGGATTTGCGGCAGGCTTCGCAAGGGAGAAAGATGATGAACCAATTCAAGCGCGGCATGTCTTCGCTCCAGGAGGACGGCGGCCCCATCAACGCCGAAATCGGTCGTGTCCTGGTGCGATACAGCAAGGCCCAGCGCCGGGCGCTCAGTCGTCGATACCGATGACGCGAGGAGGCACCGGCACTGCCGTGCCATAGCGCCGGACGGTGCGGATCAAGGTGTCCTTACTGACAGGCACCATGAGCTGATCGGCAAAACGCGAGGCCGGACGCCCACCGAGCGCCAAGCCCAGATGATGGACGAGGAGGTTGAGACGCTTTGTCCTGCGCGCCCAGGGCGCAAGCACGCCATTCTCCAGCCGCTCGGCAAATATCTTCTGTCCGCACAGCACGCTGTTGCATCGAAATCGGCGGGCTTTGACGAGCAATCTGACTCGACGACTGTTGATTGCCGTTGAGAAGTGATGGAGTGGATGCCCCCTCCCGACGGCATCGCAATGTGCCAAAGTGATGTTTGCAACGTCACTTGAAGGAGAGAGCATCCATGAATGAAGTTAGCATTGTTGGCGTGGACCTTGCAAAGCGGGTCTTTCA